>NZ_JAPSKE010000032.1 GCF_031177825.1 Paenibacillus sp.
AGGTTCGGGGTGGAAGCGCAGCAATGCGTGCAGCTGACGAATACTAATCGGTCGAGGACTTATCCAAATATTCGGAGTGTGCAATCGTTTCGCATCCAGTTTTCAAGGGGCAAGACTCCTTGAATCAAACATATGGGCCCATAGCTCAGCTGGGAGAGCGCCTGCCTTGCAAGCAGGAGGTCAGCGGTTCGATCCCGCTTGGGTCCACCATTATTCCCTGATAGCTCAGTTGGTAGAGCACTCGACTGTTAATCGAGTTGTCACAGGTTCGAGTCCTGTTCGGGGAGCCATTATGGCGGCGTAGCTCAGCTGGCTAGAGCGTACGGTTCATACCCGTAAGGTCGGGGGTTCGATCCCCTCTGCCGCTACTTACATACCGGCCCGTTGGTCAAGGGGTTAAGACACCTCCCTTTCACGGAGGTAACAGGGGTTCGAATCCCCTACGGGTCACCAATATCGTCGCGGGGTGGAGCAGTCCGGTAGCTCGTCGGGCTCATAACCCGAAGGTCGTAGGTTCAAATCCTGCCCCCGCAACCAACTTTCATCGCGGAGCCGTGGTGTAGAGGCCTAACATGCCTGCCTGTCACGCAGGAGACCGCGGGTTCGAATCCCGTCGGCTCCGCCATTGTTTGTGCCCTTAGCTCAGCCGGATAGAGCGTTTGACTACGAATCAAAAGGTCGGGAGTTCGAATCTCTCAGGGCACGCCATTTTCGAATCACGAATAAGAAAATGTACAAACCTTTCCCATCGATGGGAAAGGTTTTTTTGTCTTTTCAAAGATGCGACTCCAGCCTCTTTTCCTCTAGTCCGGGCTTCTGCCGATTGTTGCGACGGTCCCGCATCCGTTACCATTGCATTGTATTGTCAAGATGGAGGGATTGCGGACGTTCCGTTCGGCTCGTTGGAAGGAAGGGTGAAGAGAGATGGATTTCGAAATGCAGGAGCGAGAGCGGGAAGTACGCGAACTGCTCGACCGCGGATACGACTTGTTCAAGAATGCCGATTACGAACAGGCGCGGACGATGTACGAGAAGGCGGTGGAGCTGGCTCCCCGCAGCGCGGAAGCGCACGCATGGCTGGCTGCGGCGTACGGACGTCTGATCGAAGAAGCATGGAACTTGAAGGATAAGATCAAGCTGCTGCCGTTATTGGAAGAAGAGATCGCGATCGCTCTCGACATCGACCCGGCGCTGCCGCTCGCGAGGCGAATGTACGGGGCTAAGCTGCTGAATACGCCGGATATGCTCGGCGGAGATCCGGCCGCGGCGGCGGACGAGTTCCGGTACTGTATCGAGCAAGGCATGGACGATGCGGATATCTGGGTGTTCCTAGGGGAAAGTTATTTGAAATCGGACGAACCGGAGCAAGCGATCGTCGCGCTGCAGGAGGCGCTCGCGCGCGAGCCGGGACACGAGCAGGCGATCCGTTGGTTGGAGGAAGCGAAGAAAGCGCAAGAATAACCAATAAGAAAGCCCTAAGCCGGATAACGGCTTAGGGCTTTCTTGCGGGAGTCGTCAGTCGTAAAAACCCGATGTAATGTCTGCGGAGTCGACGGTTTGCAGGCGTCGCAATCCTCCGTCCATAAGCTCTTGCCCGGCGGCAAAAACACCGGCCTTCAGAGCGTCGGAGAACTTCCCGAGCATGAGGGCGGAAGATTGGTTATTGGCGTTCCCGGCCACGGTTCTCAGTTCGCTGCTGGTCCGTTCGACGCCGGCTCTGACGGCGGCTTCGACGATCGGCTTCATCTCTCTCTGGACTTGCTTCAAGGCTTTCTTCATGAAGGAGCTTTTCTTCGCCATGCATATCACCTCCTTTCCTAAAATCTGCGGACGGCGGCTAACGGCGGCGCTTCCGTCTCTTCCTCCGACGTTGTTCTTCCTTCCGGCGTTGTTCCTCTTTCCGACGGCGCTCTTCCTTCCGACGGGCTTCTTCCACTTTCTTTCGTTGATTATTTTCCACCCAAGTTTGGAGGGCTCTTGCGGTTGCTTGCGCGGCCACGCCGAGCAAAATCGAAGAGGCGCCGCCCTCTTGGGGGACGACTTCTACCTCCGGCCTGCCGGCGAGGGACTGAAGTCGTTCCGTTACGAGGCGCCGAAGTTCCGGATCGAGGGACATACTCTCCAGCTTTCGCCAGGTTGCCGTCGCATCCCGGTTTCGTCCGATTCGGCTGTAGGCATCGCCAAGATCATAGAGCAGCTGCGAGAATTCCTTATCCGCGAGAGAGGCTTCGTTCCGCTCCTGACGATTGACGAGGAAGGCGAAGTCTTCGATCGCCGTTGCCGTCCGGCGGAAATGCTTCTCCGGCAGCTTATTGCACGCCTTCCCGCGGAGGACGCGGATCATGTGATCGTTCGGGTTGGCGCTTACCGCGGCATCGAGCAGCTTCAAGCCCGCCTTCGACCACCGCAGCTTCTCCAGCGGCTTCGTCTTGTCCCGGGCCATCAAAATCATAATGCTGCCATGGTACGCGTCCGCGAGCGGATCGCCAGGCTGCTTCGCGCGCAGCCGCTCCAATAAGCGGTGCGCTTCGAGCACGGCGGCTTCGTCGCCGGCCAGGCCGTCCTGATACAGCGGGAGGATCGACTCGAGCGTTACGCCGGCGTCGTTGACGTGAGCTTGCGTGGGATCGGTCAATGGTTTCCTTCCTTTCTGGGCTAATGGGATGGAGCCGGTTTCCCGGCGTTCCGGTAGGCCGTGGCTAGGTGCTGCCTTAGCTCCTCAGCTTGTTTGGGCGTAAATTTATCGCCTTTTTTCTCGAGCAAGTAGGTGAAGTCTTCAATCGCCGTCCCGGAGCAGCGGAAGAACGACTCGGGCAGCCGCAGGCAAACATGCGCGCGCAGCAGGCGAATCTCCTTGCGGGACGGGTCCATCGCTACGGCTCGATGCAGCGCATCCAGGCCTTCCTGCGCCTTCTCGGCTTTCTCGAGCGGGTGCGCGGCGTCGCGCCCCAACAACGCCATCGAGCTGCCGTAGTACGCTTCGATCAACGCATTGTTCGGTTCGAGCTCCCGGAGCTTGCGAAGGATCTCGTTCGCCTGCTTCACCGCCTTCTTGTCTCCGTCTACGCCTCGGCTATGCAGCTTCTTGGCTTCCTCCAATTGCTTCTTCACGGAGCTGTCTTTCGTCATATTCGATCAACCTCCCGGGGATGGTTCCGCATCGACGACGAGAATCTGGTACACCTGTTGCGCCGGTAGCGGTACGAAACGGGAGATTCTGTATTCGGGATGGTACACGTAAATCCCGCCGTCCAAGCTGCAGTTCGAAAACTCGTGGGGAATGCGCAGCACATGTCTCATTCGGCTCTGTCCGATAAAGATCGTGCGTTCCGCGAAGGCGAGACCGCGCGTAAAGCCCGGCAGCTGAATCGCCGTTTCGTTCTCGCCGTCTCCTTCGACGACGGCGCGGAACGTCATCGAATCGCAATACGCCAGACGTCCGTTCCGAACCGTCACCGTGTGGGGCATATAGAGTCCCCCGGTCACGATATGTTCCGCCGGTTCGACGACGAGGCTTCCGTCGGGCCGGAATTCGGTCAGGTCGACGGCGACGATCGCGCCGTGCTTGCCGGTCGGGTCCAAGTACCATCGGTCGTAGGGCGAAAACATAGAGACGTATAAGGTATGTCCCTCTAGCCAGACGTCGTTCAAATGGTGGACGTCCTTGTCGGACGCATGAAACCGGATTTCTCCCGTTCGCCGGAACGTCTCGACTTCGTAGCAGCCGACTGTATTCGTCGCCGTCTCCACGATCAACACATGCGAATCGCTCCAACCCGAGACGCCGTGAAAATCGAGCTTCCCGTACTTCGTCTTGGACACGAGCCGGAATCGACGGTCCAAGGCGAGAATATGATTGTCGTCGGTCGCCACGATTAATCGTTCCCCGGCCCAGGCCATCCCCGAGCAAGTGCCTGCGTACAACTTTTTCAACTCGTTCTTGTCGAAATCCAGATAGAATAACCCGCCTTCGTCGGTTCCGCCGGCCGGGCAGCTGACGAGGAGCCGCGATTCGACATGTCGAAAATCGGGATCTTCCTTCAAGCCGTGCAGTAACACGGAATCTCCTCCTTCCTCGCGTTTCTGTCTTTTCATAGTTGTTACCATATGTACTCCAAGCGCTTGGCGGTTGGATGATCTACTCACTTTTCGAAAATTGTACCTTTGTCCGAGTCAAGCCGGATACTCTATGCATCTCTTAAAGAGTAATTAGGGAAAGGAGGGAGAGACGTATGGCGAAAGAAAAACGGAGCAAGGAAGAGAAAAAAGCCGCAAGAGCGGATAAGAAACTGAATAAAAGGAACGCTCGCGGCGCGCGGGAAGTAGAGGGCGGAAAAGAAGAGTCGAAAGAGGAGCATACGGACCGCTGATTTCGCTCTCCGTTCCCTTCTAGAGTAAAAGCATAGGATACGATAGGCAATCTTCCTACGATTGAGAGAATCAATCGTTTTTTTATGACCTGCGGCGGGAGGAGCCCAAGGAGGGGTATTTGTGTCGAAACGCCATCTAACATGGCATCCGTCCGACATCGGAAGGGAAGAACGCCGCCGTATGAACGATCACGGAAGCTGCGTCTTATGGTTCACGGGTCTGTCCGGATCGGGGAAGTCCACGTTGGCCTACGAGGTGGAGAAGGAGCTCTACCGCCTGCGCTGCCGCGCTTACGTATTGGACGGCGATAACATCCGTCACGGGCTGAACAAGAACTTGGGCTTCAGTCCCGAAGATCGCAAAGAAAACATTCGCAGAATCGCGGAAGTCGCCAAGCTGTTCGTGGATGCGGGCATCGTGACGGTGACGGCGTTCATCTCGCCCTACCGGGCGGACCGCGAGATGGCGCGCGCGATGTTCCGCGAAGGGGACTTCATCGAAGTGTACGTGATGTGTTCGCTCGACGAATGCGAGAGGCGCGATCCGAAGGGGCTGTATCAGAAGGCGAAAGCAGGCGAAATCGCGGATTTCACCGGCGTCTCCGCACCGTACGAAGCGCCCGATAAGCCGGAGATCGTCATCGCGTCGGATCGGCAAACGATCGAAGAATCGGTCGCGTGCATTATCAATTATTTGCGAAACGGAGGATTCGTATGAAGCTTCAATCTCATAAGATGACGGTTTCCGTCGACGAGCATACCTCCCATCTGGAGGCGTTCAAAGATTTTTTTAAACGATTGGACGACAAGGGCGTTACGATCGAGAAGCTTCCGCGGGAAACCATCGACGACTATCACCTGCAAGCGATCAACGCTACGTTGGCGCATGTCTGGAACAACAACGCGTTTTACCGCCAGAGCCTGATCGAGGCAGGCTTCTCGGAACCGAAGATCGACAGTCTGGAGCAGCTCGCCTCCGTGCCGATGCTGCGGAAGGACGTCATTCGCGGGGATAAAACGAAGATCTTATGCGTCGAGCCGAAGGAGATCGGGCAAGTTCACTTAACGAGCGGAACCTCGGGGAAGCCGATTTACACGTCTTACACGCTTGCGGATCAGTATGTATACGATCTGCTGCCCAAATATTTAGAGCTGTTCAAGGAGTCCGACGAAGACGTCGCGGCGATCGCGCTGCCGTACGAATTCGCGCTTCCGGGGCTCGGGTGGCAGCGATTGTTCCAATTCGCGTTCGGAACGGCCGTGCTGTCGCTCGGGAAGGGCGGGTACATGGCTCCCGTCGACAAATCGTTGGAACTCATGAAGGAATATCAGGCTACGGTGCTCGCGACGACGCCATCCTATGCGGCGCTGCTGGCGGAGGAAAGCGAGCGGTACGGCATCAAGTTGGGCGAGGATATCCGGCTGAAAAAAATTTGGCTGACCGGCGAAGGCTGTTCGTCTACGTTCCGCGAACGGCTGGAGCAATGGTGGGGCTGCGAGGTGTCGTTCTTCTACGGCTCGACCGAGTGCGGAGTCGTCGGCATCGAATGCAGCGAGCATAGGGGCTACCACGTGGCGGAGGGACATGTCAAGGTCGAGATCGTCGATCCGTCCACGGGGAAGAAGCTGCCGTACGGGAAGACCGGCGAGATCGTCGTGACGACGCTGCTTCGCGAGGGCATGCCGATGGTTCGTTACCGCAGCGGAGATATCGGCTATTTGCAGAAATCCCAATGCGCGTGCGGGATCACCATGGACGTTCTTCATTTGCGCGGCCGAATGGAGAGCATGCTGCGCCTCGGCGGCATGGAGTACTCTCCGTTCCTCATCGAACACTTCTTGATGGAGCTGCCGGACGTCGGCATGTGGTATCACCTCAAGATGAATCAAGGCGAGCTGACGATCGAAGCGGAGCCGTTCCGGACGACGCTCAGCGACGAACGACTTGCGAACAACATTCGCGAGCATATGGCGGAACGGATCGGCGTGAATTGCAACGTCGTCGTCAGACGCGATATCCCCCGGACGTTCGGGAAGGCGACGCGCATTTTCCAAAGCTGAGACATTCCGACGGAGGGGAGAGGAGGTGCACCGATGAGCGACAACCACGGGGAACGGGAGCGAAAATTCCAAAGCTTGCTGCAGCGGCTTCCGAAATCCCCGCTGTACAGGGAGAAGCTGTCAGGGATCCGACTGCAAGGCATCGGATTGGACCGCATCGGGACGCTGCCGTTCACGACGAAGGAGGAATTGCGGGCCGTCGGCGTGTTCGGCCATCTGGCGGTCGATCCGAAGGACGTGGCGCAGTACCACGAATCGACCGGAACGACGGGCGAGCCTTCCGCCTCCTGGTTCACTCGAGACGATCTGGAGGTCGGAGGAAGACAGTTGACGGAGTGCGGCGTGAACTTAACCGCCGACGATCTGGTGTTGATTCGGTTCCCGTACGCGATGGCGCTGCCGGCGTTCCTGATGCAGGCGGCGGCTTGGCAGACGGGAGCGGGCGTCGTACCCGCAAGCGGCCGGACGGTCGTAACGCCGTACCCAAGGGTGCTGGCGCTCATGAAGCGGCTTCGCGTTACGGTGTTGGCGGGGCTTCCGCGCGAGATGGAGCTGTTGGCCGAGACGGCCCGGCTCGTCGGGATGGACCCGATTCACGATTTTCCCGCGCTGCGGGCGATCTGCGTCGCCGGGGAGCTGACGGGCGACAAACGGAAGCAGCATCTGGAGAAGCTGTGGGGCGTCCCCGCGTTCAATCTATACGGATCGACGGAAACGGGGAATATCGCCGCCATGTGCGAATTCGGAACGATGCACGTCGTGGAACGGGATTTCTACGTGGAGACGCTGCAAGAAGACGGCGGCGGCCCCGTCGAGCCGGGGGCGAGAGGATTCGCGGCGGTGACGACGTTGTCCCACCAAGCTTCTCCGCTGCTGCGTTATTTCAACGAGGACATCGTCTCGGTCGAGCCGGCCGCTTGCCCTTGCGGACGGACCGGGAGCAAGCTCGTGCATTACGGCAGAGGCAAGGATCGCCTCCGCTTCGGCGACCTCGTGCTAGACGCATTGGACGTCCAGGAGGCCGTCTATTCGTTGTCTCCGGTACCGGATGCATGGCAGGCGGCGGAACGGGAGGAAGGGCTTCACTTCCTGCTCGACTCGCATCGGTCCGACGAGTGGGCGTTGGATGAGGTTTCGTCCCGCTTGTCGGCGCGGCTGCAGGTGAGCGTCACCGTCGAGGCCGCAGCCTTGCTGAACCGCGGCGAGCTGACGAACAACGCTCCGTCTACGAAGCCGGTATATATTCGGAAGCTCGATCGCGGCGCCGCGCCGGCGCGACCGCCGGCCGAGCCGCTCCAAGAGCTGCTGCGGCGCGGCCGACGCGCGTTGGCCGACGGGCAATACGACCGGTCGCGCGAATGGCTGAAGAAGGCCGTGGCCGTCGCTCCTCGAAGCGCCGAGGCGCACGCTTGGTTGGCGGCAGCCTACGGCCGCTCGATCGAGACGGCCGACATGCTGGAGAAGATGAAGCTGCTGCCCTTGCTCGAGGAGGAGATCGCCGCAGCATTCGAGCTCGATCCGTCGCTGCCGATCGCTAGGCGAGTGAACGGGGCAAGGTTGCTATATACGCCGGAATCGTTGGGCGGCGACCCGGCGGCGGCCGCGGAAGAGTTTCAGTACTGCATCGACCGCAAGATGGACGAAGCGGACGTCTGGGCGTCGCTCGGGGAATGTTACGTCAAGCTGGGAAAGACGAAGCAAGCGGTCGCCGCGCTCAGAGAAGCGTTGTCCCGCGATAAGTCGCATGAACGAGCGATCGAACTGTTGTCCGAACTGGAAAGAGAAGGGAGTGCTCGTCATGAGCGATAAATGGCAAAAGGCGAAGTCGCAGCTCCTCGCAAGCCGCATCCGGCATAGCGAGGACACGGTCATTCGCGTCAAGGACGTTGAGGTCGGGGGCTCTTCGCATGTGCTGGTCGCCGGACCTTGTTCGATCGAATCGAGAGAGCAGCTGCACACGGTTGCGGACGCATTGAAGAAGTCGGGCGCGACGATCCTGCGGGGGGGAGCGTTCAAGCCGAGGACGTCTCCGTACGATTTCCAAGGGCTGGGGCTTGAGGGCCTTCGCATCATGAAGGACGTAGCGGACGAGGTCGGACTCGTCACGATCAGCGAGATCATGAGCCCGACGCAAATCGAGACGGCTGCGAATTACGTCGATATTTTCCAAATCGGGGCGCGCAACATGCAAAACTTCGATCTGCTGAAGGCCGTCGGCCAGACGAAAGTGCCTGTACTCTTGAAGCGGGGGCCGTCCGCGACGCTCGAAGAGTTGATTTTGGCGGCGGAGTATATTCTCAAGGGCGGCAACGACCGCGTCATGTTGATCGAGCGCGGGATTCGCACGTTCGAGACGTGGACTCGCAATACGCTCGACATCTCGGCCGTTCCGATCTTGAAGCAGGAGACACACCTTCCTGTTCTCGTGGACGTCAGCCATTCTACCGGCAGGAAGGATATCCTGCTGTCCTGCGCGAAGGCCGCGCTCGCCGCCGGCGCGCACGGCATCATGGTCGAGGTGCATCCGAATCCGCCGGCGGCGCTGTCCGACGCGAAGCAGCAGATCGATATCGAAGAATTTCATGCGTTCTGGAAGGGGCTTCTCGACTCGGGTCTGTATCATGGCGCATAACGACAAGTCGTGACGGGGGAGGAGGCATCATCGTGGAGGACGTATCCAAGGCAGTCGCCTATGTCGCGGCGAAGGCACCGGCGCGACTCGCGGTCGTCGACGAGGAGAAGACGCTGACGTACGGCGCCCTACACGAACGCGCCGAGCGTTGGGCCGCGGCGTTCCGGGAAGCCGGGGCGGCTCCGGGGCGGGAAATCCTCGTTTCTCTTCCGAATCGCGTCGAGTTCGTCGAAGTGTTGCTCGCATCGGTCCGGGCGAGGGTCGTGCCGCTCTTCGTCAATACCGAGTTCTCGAAGCGGGAGTTCTCCGCTCTGGCCGCCGCGACGGACGCGATGGCGCTCGTGACCTCCCGCGAAACCGCGGGGCTCGCGTCGCCAGAGCTCGAGGGACGGATGCGGGTATGGTTTATCGAAGACGACCCGCCGGCTATGGAGTCGGTTCCGCAAGCGACGCCGACGCGGCGCGGCGAGAGTGCGGGCGAGATCGTGTTCTTCACATCGGGCACGACCGGAAAGCCGAAGGGGGCGGTCGTCCCGATGCCGGCGTTCGACACGGGGGCGCCGCTTCCCGACCTGCTGCGGACGCCGACGGCGCATCTGCTGTGCAGGCCGCTGTTCTTCCGCGCCCACCTGACGGCGGCTTGCCATCTGCTGCAGGAAGGCAACACCGTCGTGCTGTCCCGGCGCGTCGACCCGGACGTCTGGACGCGCTTGACCGAGCGGCATCGGGCGAGCCTCGTCAGCCTCGGTCCGAGCGACCTCCATCTTTGGCTGAATCGAATCGAGTCCGGCGGAGGGGCTTTCCCGGCTTGCGCGAGCCGTCTGCTGTCCACGGGAGCGCCGCTGACCGAAGCGATGAGGCGGCGGCTCGAGGAACGATTGCCGCGCGTGCGGGTAACGGATTTGTATGGGACTAGCGAATTAGGCGCGATCGCGATGATCGATCGCGAGGAATGGGAAGGGAAGGCCGGGTCCTGCGGACGTCCGCTCTTCTTTACGAAGGTGAACATTCGAGATGAACGCGGCGCGGAAGCGCCCGTCGGAACGACGGGCGAGATTTGGGTCAAGTCGCGGTATCGAATGAAAGGATATTACAAGGATCCGGACGCGACGGCGCAAGCGTTCGAGGGCGATTTCGTCAGAACGGGGGATGCGGGCCGCTTCGACGAGGACGGGAATTTGTACGTGACGGGAAGAATCGACGGCGCGATCAATTGCGGCGGTTATCGCGTGTTTCCCGAAGAGGTGGAGGACGTGCTGCTCGAACGTCCGGACGTGGAGGAAGCCGTCGTCGTCGGCGTGACGCATCCGGCGCGAACGGAGCAGCCGATCGCCTTCGTCCGCCTCCGCGAGCCGACGGAGGAAAAGGACGAAGCGGCGGCGGAGCGGTTATTGGCTCATTGCAAAAGTCGGCTTGCCGCTTACAAGGTGCCCGCCGCCATTCATCCGATCCGCGACATCCCGTTGAACGCCGCAGGGAAGGCGGATCGTCAAAGCTTGGCCGGGCGAGCCGCGGATCGACAACATTATTCAATCGGCTAATGGAGGAGAGGGTATGACGGATTTCGCTTCGGTCGACTCGGACTCTCGATCCGAGAAGACGGCGCTGGAGCTCTTACACGAGCTGCTGTTCGGGTTGCTTCTGGTGACGGACGGACGGACGACCGAGCTGCTGGAGACGTTGTTGAACGAGAAGCTCGTCGTTACCGTCCTTCGCCAGGAGCGTTGGGATAAAGAAACGTATATTCGCGAATCCGTCCTAACGGGGGAGAAGAGCGGATATATCGCATCGCACAATGTCGCGCTCGTCTCGTCGAAGCATCTGCCGGCCCCGCTGTTCGAGAAGATAGCGGATCGGCAGGAGGGGATCGGAAAGACGATCGGCTCGAACGCCTTGCGGTCGTTCCGCAAGGTCGTCGAGGCCGGACGGATCGATGCGGCGGACGCCGTCGATCTGTTCCGCCGTCCGCTTCGGCTGCAGCTGCCCGAGCTGCGGAGTCAGGTGCCGTATAAGAAATATTTGATTTATTTCGATCGGGAGCCAGGCATTCAGATGCTGGAATATTACAACCCGGATCTCGTCCGACATCGATTGCGGCGGGAGACGGGGGGATAACGCGAAGAAGGCTGCCCTCGGGTCCGAGAGGACCTTGAGGTCAGCCTTGTTTCGCTGCTTTATTTTCGGGATTTCGACCGTTCCTGCGACCGCTCGAACGCCTCCAGTCCTGCGGAGATGAGCTGTTCGCCGGCGTGCTGCGCGCCCAGCTTGACGGCGTCCAGCAGCTTGCCTGCGAGCTTCTCCGGCGGCTGATCTTTCTCCTCCGCCGCTTCCAGCATCCGTCGGCCGGCGACTTCCGCGCCGTTCTTCACGGCTGAAGCATAGCTGCCAGCGAAGCGCCGAAACTCCCGCTTCATCCGGCCGACCAGCTTCGCGAAGGCGTCCCGTTCCTTCGACATGCTTACCGCCTCCTCTTTCCTTCGACAAAATTACCCGCTCGCCTCGTCTTTCCCTTGATCTTGCGTCTCGAGCAGCGGCGGTTCGTCTCCGTCGCCCGTCGCTTCGAGCAAGGGGGAGGATCGAATCGGAATGGCGTCCAACTTCCCGTCCATAAACAGCTTCAACAGCGCGACGATGACGCCGACGACGAGCACGAACGCGATAACGCCGCATAAGGTTAGTCCAAGAATGAAGATCGCTTTATCGGCGAATCCCATTTTCTTCATATCCATTCTGGTAATCACTCCCTCTCGACAACGTGGGGTCTGCATGCAGTATATGTACGAATTCCCAGGATTCCTTGGGTACTCGTACCGTGCCGGGAAAATCCGCTCCAGCCCTTGGCGAGGCTGTTGGCGAGGCTGTTGGCGGAATCGAGCCGTCGGAACTCTCGGATCACCCGGACAATTCCGTCCCAGTATAATTCATTCTTGCCTCATAAACAGCGGATGCGCTTGCCCCTATACTTAAGGTGCAACTTCAGACGCAGCTTCGCGAACGCCTATTTTCCTAGTGAAGGAGGTGGAATTGCTCGTACTTCTTAGAAATGCGGCAATTGCTTCTTAATTTACTATGAAGGCGGTGTATTTAGTGAGAGTTAGGAAAACGCTTACAACATTGACCGTCGCCGCGATGATGGCCAGCCTCGGCTATTTCGCGCCGCCCTCGGGGACGGCGTCGGCGGCTTCGGTCGAAGTCAACGTAGCTCGAGGCGTCGTCGACGTGACGACGAACGGGCTCGCGACCCAAAACGGGAAGCGGCTGACGATTTTGACGGACGGGGTCCGTACGACATCGGAGTACGCGCTGATTTCGACGAGCTCAGGCGCCAAGTACGTCCAGTTGAATCTGGGGGAACCGCACTCGATTACGAAATTGAACCTTCTGAACGATTACAATCCCGACAGCCCGCGCATCGGCAAGGATATCATCGTGCAATTGTCGAACGATCCCGCGTTCGCGAGCGGCGTGACGACGGTGTATAACAATGACGCGGACAACAGCGCCGGTCAAGGCGCAGGCTCCGACGCGGAATACACCGAGCCTTCGTCCGGAGCGGGACTGACCGTGACGCTCGGCAGCCCGGTGACGGCGCAGTACGTTCGCTATTGGGCGAACGGCCATACGCGGACGCAGACGAGCGCGTACAACGCGGTGAACACGCCGGTGGAAGTCGAAGTGTACGCGCAGCTGCCCGGCCTGAACCATGCTTTGCCCGCCATCTCCTCGCTCTCCGTAAGCGACATCTCCAACCATTCCGTGAAGCTGTCTTGGGTAAGTCCGGGACCGAGCGGCATTACCGGATACGACATTCGTTATGCCGAAGCGCCGATTACCGAGTCGAACTGGAATAACGGCTCGATCGTCAAGCGGGTCGTCGGCGAGCCTTCGGTCGCCGCGGCCCATGCGACGCAGCAGATGAACCTTCAAGGACTTCCCATCAATAAAAAGCTCTACTTCGCGATCAAGACCGTGAACGGTCTCGTCGATGCGTCGGCGCTGTCCAACGCGGTCGAGGCGACGCTGGTTACTTCGGTGAACGCCGCCTTGAACAAGACGGTGACGTCGAACGGCACCGCAACCGGCGGTACGCTGTCCAATGTCACGAACGGCAACTTGACGCGGGACGATTACGCCTTGATCTCGACGAGCGGGGGACCGAAATACGTGCAGATCGATCTGGCGGACAGCTACGACATCGTCGGCTTGAACCTGCGCAACGACTGGGGCACCGATACCAACTCTTACCGCTACGGGCATGATTACGTCGTCCAGCTGGCGGCGGACGCCGCGTTCACGAGCGGCGTGACGACGATCTTCAACAACGACGCGGACAACACCCTCGGCCTCGGCGCCGGCGCCGATCCGACGTATGTCGAACCGGTCGACGGCGGGGGCTGGCACATTCCGTTGACGACGCCTGTAACGGCGCGATACGTACGGTTCTGGGGCAATGGACACACGCGGATGAACGGGACGACGCACACGGTCAATACGCCGGTAGAAATTCAGGCGTTCGCGAAGTCGAAGGATGTCGCGGCGCCGTCCGCGGTGACGAACCTGACCGCGCCGAGCGTCGGCTGGAAGAGCGTCCAGCTGCAATGGACGGCGCCGGGCAACGACGGCGCGACGGGCACGGCGCTGGAGTACGACTTCCGCTATTCGACGTCGCAGATCACGTCCGCCAATTTCGGCGCGGCGACGCCGATGGCCGGAGCGCCTGCGCCCGCGGTCGCGGGGACGACGCAGACGTTCGGCTTCGGCGGACTGCAGCCGAATACGACGTATTACTTCGCGATGAAGGCGAAGGATGAAGCGAACGTCTCCGCGATGTCGAACGTAGTCGCGATTACGACGCCGGCGACGGACAACGTCCCGCCCGCGGCGATCGCGAACCTCGCGACCTCTCGCGCGAACAGCAAGAGCATCCAACTGTCGTGGACGGCGCCGGGCGACGACGGGAACGCGGGTCGAGCCGCGTCGTACGAGGTGCGATATTCCACGTCCCCGATTACGGCGGCCGACTGGGGCACCGCGACGGAGGCGATCGAAGAGCTGCTGCAGCTCGATCCCGGGACGACGATGACGTACGACGCGAACGAGCTGAACGCGAACACGACGTATTATTTCGCCGTGAAGACGAAGGACGCGGCCGGGAACGTGTCGGCGATTTCCAACGTCGCCAGCGCGACGACGACGCCTCCTTCGCCGGACGCGGTCACGGTCAGCACGCTCGCCGCGCTGCAGAGCGCGATCCATGCGGCGCCGCAATCGGGGCGCGTCATTACGCTCGCCGCAGGCGTGTACAATGTCAGTTCCCAGATTTCTATCAACGGGAAAGACAATATTACGATCCAAGGCGCGACGTCCAACCCGGAAGCTACCGTTCTGAAGGGGCCGGGGATGTCGAGTTCGCTCGGGCAAATTTTCGACGTCAACGATTCCCACTACTTAACCATTAAGAACTTGAGGATGCAGGATACGAAATATCACGGCGTGAAAATCAACTACGGCTCCAACTATTTCACGGCGGATAACATCGTCGCGTGGGATCACGGCGAAGGCGGCTTCAAGGTGACGGCTCAGCCGTGGACGGAAGGAGCTGCGTATTCGGATTACGGCGCGATCAAAAATTCCCGTCTCGGTTATACGACGGCCGGCAACAACAACGCCGTCGAGGCGATCGACATTATCGCCGGCTGGCACTGGAAGATTCAAAACAATTTCTTCGAAAACACGTACAAGAGCGTCGGCAACGGCGTCGCGTACGCCGTCTTCGCGAAGGGCGGCGCCCGCGGGACGGTTATCGAAAACAACGAATTCCGCAACAACTTCACGGCGATTTCGTTCGGCGGCGGCGGCACGGGATCGCTGTACTTCCGTCACGGGAACGGCGCCTACGAGCATTACGACGGCATCGTTCGCAACAACGTCATCATCAAGACGACGGATGCCGCCATCTATATGAACTCGGCCAAGGATTATAAAGTATACAACAATACGATTTTCAATGTCGGCTCGGGCGTTGGCGCGATCGAGTCCCGCTACGTTCAGAGCAACGGATTGGTGTACAACAACTTGATGAACGGCAGTATCAAAAACCGGGACGGCGGCACGCATACGGCGGCTACCAACCTGACGAACGCGACGATCGACTTCATGGTCGACGCGGCAAATCGGAACTATCGTCTGAATCCGTTGAAAGCGACGGCGGCGATTAACGCGGGAACGTCCCTGCCGACCGAAGTGCCGACGGACTTCTACGGCGATGCCAGACCGTACGGTTCCGCCTTCGACATCGGCGCGGTGGAGTTCCGCCCCGACGAGACGATTCCGCCGGCGACGATTACGCTCGGCGCGGTAGACGTCTCGATGCGCAAGGCGACGCTGACGTGGACCGCCCCGGGCGACGACGGCAATACGGGAACGGCGTTCTCGTACGACCTACGCTACAGCACGGCTCCGATCACGGCCGCGAACTGGGGCTCGGCGATCCAGCTGAAGAACGAGCCGGTCCCCGCGGTCGCGGGCACGACCCAGACGTATACGTATTACGGCATTCCGGCCGGCGGCACGTATCACTTCGCCATCAAAGCGAAAGACGACATGAGCCAAGAATCGGCGCTGTCGAACTCGCTCGCCGTGACGACGACGACCAGCAGTACGACGGAATTCAATGCGACCGACGATACGTATATTTACGGCGGTTCGGTCTGGGGCAACGCGGCTCAGTTGCTTGTGAAACAACATCTCACCAACAACGAAAATCTGTATGCTTTCCTGAAATTCAATCTCGCGAATTTCACACCGTCGTCCACGTGGAACGCGAAGCTCTACATCAATCTCCGGAGCGCGCAGCAGCCGACGATTCCGGTGACGGTGTTCGGCGTGCTGGACGACAACTGGTCCGAAGCGACGGCGAAGAGCACGGTGCAGCCGGACATCTCCAATGAGATAAACCTGGGCACGTTCCTTACGAACGAGACCGGCGTCATCGAAGTGGACGTAACGGATTTCGTCAACAGCCAGCTGGCCGGCGACAAGGTCGTCACGCTTCGACTGGCCGACGTTTCGAACCACCGGTGGGTCGCGACGTTCGAAAGCTCGGAGAGCGCCGTCAATCAGCCGTTCCTCTTGGTACGCGACGGCGCCGATACGATGGCGCCCGCGACGATCTCCGACCTTGCCGCATCGAACCCGACGAATAAGTCGATCGATCTAGCGTGGAAGGCGACCGGCGACGACGGCATGGTTCGCAACGCGACGAGCTACGACATTCGGTACAGCACGTCGCCGATCACGAACGCGAACTGGAACAGCGCGACGCAAGTGTCCGGAGAGCCGCTGCCGGCGGCGCCGGGTACGACGCAAAGCTTCACGCTGTACGGTCTGAGCGTGAACACGACGTATCACTTCGCGATGAAGGCGACGGACGACGCGGGCAACGTCTCCGCGCTGTCGAACGTCGCCTCGCAGACGACGACCGCCGGCGTCAACGTCGCGCTCAACAAGTCGGTCTCGGCCAGCACGACCGATCTGTTCGGCGGCGCGTTGAGCGTCATTACGGACGGGGTTTCGACGAACAGCTCCGCCTATGCCGGCATTCGGACGACGAGCGGCCCGCAGTATTATCAAGTCGACTTGGGCGCCTCATATTCGCTGAATACGTTCCGACTCGTTAACGACTGGGGCGCATCCGGCATCGCCCGCACGAATAAGGATGTGATCGTGCAGCTGTCGAACAGCGCGACGTTCGCTTCCGGCGCGACGACGGTTTACAATAATGACGCCAACAATTCCGTCGGGCTCGGCACGGGGACGGATCCGGAGTATCAAGAGTCGGCCGCCGGTCTGACGATCCCGCTCGGCACTCCGGTGAACGCGCGATACGCCAGAGTATGGGGCAGCGGACATGTGCGTACGGATAACACGACGCATACCGTATTGACGCCGATCGAATTCGAAGCGTATGCGGACCCGGGCGACAACACGCCGCCGGCGGCCGTGACGAACCTGGCGAATGCCGCGATGACGTACAACAGCATCGACCTCACATGGACGGCTCCGGGCGATAACGGCACGAGCGGGCAAGCGAAGCAATACTTGCTGCGATACGCGCCGTTCGCTATCACGGAATCGACGTGGAACTCGGCGACGCCGGCGGCGGGCGTGCCGCTGCCGAAGCCGGCCGGCGGGCAAGAGCAGTTCACGGTCGGCGGGCTGACGACGAACCAGACGTATCACTTCGCCTTGAAGACGGTGGATACGGCGAACAATGTTTCGGCGTTGTCGAACGTCGTCATGGCGACGATCAACAACACGGATGCGACGGCGCCGGGGACGATCGCCGATCTCGCGGTGCAGCGTACGGGTCCGAGGAGCGTTCGCCTCGGCTGGACGGCGCCCGGCGACGACGGCGCGACGGGCCATGCGAAGTCGTACGAGGTGCGGTACTCGACGTCGCCGATCACGGCGGCGAATTGGAACTCCGCGACGGAGGCGATCGACGAGCTGCTGCAGCTTCCCGCAGGGACCGCGATGAAGTACCAAGCGAATGAATTAACGCCGAATACGACATATTATTTCGCGGTGCGCACGACGGACGACGTGAATAACGTCTCGGACATCTCGAACGTCGCGGTCGCGACGACCGCGTATCCGGTGCCGGACAGCGTGACCGTTACGTCGCTAGCCGATCTGCAGGACGCGATCCATTCGGCGCCGCCTTCGGGCCGCGTCATCACGCTGGCGGCGGGGACGTACTCGCAGACGTCGTCGATCAATATTAATGGGAAAGACCACATCACGATTCGAGGCGCGACCTCGAATGTCGCGGACACCGTCATCGTCGGACCGGGCATTACGAGCAACGTGGATATCAGCATTCGAGTGAACGATTCCAGCTACGTCACGATTCGCGATCTGACGATTCGGGATTTCAATTACCATGCCGTGCAAGTCAATTCGGGCTCGTACTACTTCCATGGGGATAACCTGTACGCATGGGATCTGGGCGAGGGCGCGTTCAAGGTGACCGGGGCCGTATCTACGAGCGGAGCGATGTACGCCGATTACGGCCTCATCGAAAATTCCACGCTTGGCTACACGAACGGGGGCAAGCGAAGCGTCGTCGAAGCGGTCGATATCATCGCCGCAAGAGGCTGGGTCGTACGCGGGAACACCGTTCTGAACGCGTATCACCCGAGCTCCGGCTCGGTCGCTTACGCGATGTTCGCGAAGGGCGGATCGATCGATACGATCTTCGAAAACAACTTGATTAAAGGCAGCGACATCGCGATTTCGTTCGGAGGCGGCCTCACGGGGTCCCAGTATTTCCGCAACGGCGTTCTCGACGTCGAGCATTACGGCGGCATCATTCGCAACAACGTCATCCACAACACCGACGACGCGGGCATCTATTTGGCGAAAGCGATAGATTTCAAGGTGCTCAACAATACGCTCATCAACATCGCGCCGAACGTGAGCGTCGGAGGCATCGAATCGCGTTGGGCGGGTAGCAACGGCGAAATTCGCAACAATCTCGCCGACAAAGCGCTCAAGAAGCGGGACGGCGGCAATTATACGGAGTCGAACAACATCGTCAATGCGACTTCGGCATGGTACGTCAATCCGGGAGCCGGAAACTATGCATTGAACGCAAGCACGGCCGCCGGCGCCATTAACACAGGCGCGTCGTTGCCGACGCTCGTGCCGACCGATATGCTCGGCGTCGCCCGCCCGATCGGCACCGGATACGACCTCGGCGCGCTGGAATCCGGTACGCCGCCGGCCGATACGACCGCCCCATCCGCGCCGGCCGGCTTGACCTCGGCGGGCCAGACGGATACGACCGTCTCCTTGTACTGGACGTCGGCGGCAGATAACGTCGGCGTCGTCGGCTACGATATTTACGCAGGCGCGACGAAGCTGAACGCGCTGCCGGTGACGAGCACGAGCTACGTCGCTTATAACCTGAACCCGCTAACGGCGTATTCGTTCACCGTGAAGGCAAAGGACCGCGCGGGCAACGTCTCCGCGTCGAGCAACGCCGTCTCCGTCACGACGAACGCGCCGTCGAACGATACCGTGCCGCCGACCGTTCCCGCCGACGTCGCGAGCGCCGGCGTCACGGACACGACGGTATCGTTAAGCTGGACGCCGTCCACGGACAACGTTCAGGTCGCCGGGTATAACGTTTATGAAGGAACGACGAAACTCAATCCGAGTCCCATCCCTACGACGAGCTATACGGTTACGGGGCTGACCCCGTTGACGTCCTACAGCTTCACCGTAACGGCCGTCGACGCGTTCGGCAACGAATCCGCCGCGAGCGCCGCCGTGTCGGTCACGACGCTCGCGCCGCCGGATACGACGCCGCCGAGCGCGCCGACGCTGTCCGGCGCGGGCGCGACGGAAACGACCGCGTCGCTGAGTTGGACGGCATCCGTCGATAACGTAGCCGTCGCCGGATACGATGTGTACAACGGTACGACGAAGGCGAACGACAGTCTGATCCCGGACACGACGTACACGGTCACGGGGTTGACCGCGGCGACGTCGTACACCTTCACGGTAAGAGCGGTCGACGCGGCGAACAACGAATCGAGCGACAGCAACGCCGTCACGGTAACGACGGCGACGTACACGCCGGGGGATACGACGCCGCCGAGCGCGCCGACGAACTTCAAGTTTACGGCGCGTACGGATACGACGATCAGCGTTAGCTGGAACGCCTCGACGGATAATGCGGCCGTCGCGGGCTACGACGTGTACGTCGGGGGGGCGAAGGTCAACCCGGCGCTCGTGACCGGAACGACGTACGTCGCGACCGGGTTGATCGCCGATACGCAGTATTCCATCTACGTCAAGGCGGTCGACGCGTCGAACAACGAATCCGCGGCGAGCGCGACGATCAACGTTAGAACGCTCGAGACGCCGCCCGCGGGAGCGCTGTCCAGGACCGGCTGGACGGCTTCCGGATCGATCGGATCGAATGCGTTGGACGGGAACGCTAGCACGCGGTGGTACGCTACGAGCCATTCGCCGTCCTCTTCCTTCCAAGTGGATATGAAGGCGGAATACGACATTGAGGGGCTCTACTTCCATAAAGGAACGTACCCGGACAACTTCAGCGTCGATTACACGATCGAGACGTCGACCGACGGCGCGACGTGGTCGACGGCCGGCACGGCGGACGGTACGGGGGCGGGAAGCGTTACGGCAAGCTTCTCGAGCGTAACCGCCAGATACGTGCGCATCGTACCGACCGGTTCGCAGTCCGGTTGGTGGAGCATCGCGGAATTTTACGTAATCGGTCAATAAGAGGAAAACAAGCGCTTCGGCTTTCGCCGAGGCGCTTGTTTTCTCTATTTCTCTCTAACGAGGTTTACGCGAATTATAGAGGGGGTTTTACCGTGGAAGAGAAGAGGAACCCTAATGGGTAACGATTCGGCGGTGATTTGTCAACAGGAAATCCGACCTGGATAGTCGGAGTTCATCCGACATTGTGCCGGAGCAGGCGAACATGTTTTTCCTGAAGCGTTCCGGCATCGTTCGACGCCCATGCGATTGCAATCGAAACGGGACTTCACTAGACTAAGAGGAACGACATCGGCGCGGCAGGTGCGGCGGAAGCGGGGGCAACGGGAAAGCATGGATATTTTCGATATCGCGAGGTTGGCGGGCGTCTCCCGCAAGACGGTGCAGCGGGTGCTGAACGATGCGCCGAACGTGAGCGAGAAGACGGCTGCGAAAATTCGGGCGATCATGGAGGCTCACAATTACGAGCCGAACGCGGCGGCGCGGGGGCTGGCCTCGAAGAAGTCGAATACGATCGGGTTGTTCATCGTACAGGACCGGCGGAGCTATACGTTGTACTCCGACGACTTATTCTTCGGAGCCGTCATCGGCGCCATGATCAGCCGCTCGGCGGAGCGCGGGTATAAGACGCTCGTTTCCATCGAAGAAGCATCCGACGTGGAGCCGCTCCTAAGCTTGTACAAGCAGAAAAGCATCGACGCCGGGTTGCTCGTCAGTTGGTCCGAGATGCAGCGGACGGTCGAGCGGATCGCGGAGGCGGGCTTTCGCATCGGCGTATTCGACCAAAACAATGTCCGAAGTCCCGTCGATGGGGTGCCGATTCCGCGGCTGGACGACTACGCGAGCGCATACGCGGCGGGCGAATATTTGCTTGGGCTCGGTCATACGGACATCGGCATCGTGACCGGAGATATGGCGATCCCTTGCACCGCCGAACGGCTGAGGGGCTTCGTCGACGCGGTGCGAGGCCGAGGCTTGAACGTGCGCGACGACCGCATCCATTATGGCCGCTTCATCGAAGCGAGCGGCCGGGAAGCGATCGAACGATGGACGTCCGGCGGCGGTCTGCCGAGCGCCGTCTTTTGTTCGAACGACCTGATGGCGTACGGCGCATTGAAGGCATGCGCGGACAGGGGCGTGTCGGTGCCCGGCGCGTTGTCCGTCGTCGGCTTCGACGATCTGCTGCTCGGACAGTATACGCACCCGCCGCTGACGACGATGCGCGTCCCGCGCGTGGAGATGGCGGTTCAGCTGACGGATGCCGTCATCGACGTTTTGGAAGGGCGGGAGTCGGGGGGCGAACGGCGCGGATTTCAAGCGGAGCTGATCGAGAGACAATCATGTCGGCCGGTTTCCTGATTTTGCAAAAATATCGATTGACGGGAAAGTGGTTGCAAGATACAATTTCGTTGTAAATGTCCCACGTGGGACAATGGAGGAGGCGACGATGAAGGGCAGCGGCGGAACGCCGCGATGACGGTTCATTCTTACGAAGCGAGGTGTTCAATCCATGAAGCGACGATTCCTTATGCAAGGACTGGCTTGCACGCTGGCCGCCGGATTGGCGTTGTCGACGCTGCTTCCCGCAAGTGCGACGGCGGAGAAAGGGAAGACCGAGAAGCCGCTCTGGACGCAGGTGTGGGGCGATGAATTCGACGACGGCGCGATCGACCGGTCGAAGTGGACGTTCGACTTGACGAACGGCGAGTCCGTCGGCAATCCGGGCTGGGGCAACAACGAGCTGCAATATTATACGGACCGGGCGGACAACGTCAAGGAAGAGAACGGCAAGCTCGTGATCACCGCTCGCAAGGAGGCGTACGAGGGCTTCTCATACACGTCGGCTCGGATCAAGACGAAGGGCTTGTTCTCGAAGGCGTACGGAAAGTTCGAAATTCGCGCGAGCGCGCCGACGGGCAAGGGGCTCTGGCCGGCGATCTGGATGCTGCCGGAGGATTACCGGTACGGCGGATGGGCCGCTTCCGGCGAAATCGATATCATGGAAGGCTGGGGCAGCCGGCCGCGAACGGTCGCCGGCACGATCCACTACGGCTCGCAATGGCCGAACAATACGTACACCGGCAAGGAATACGAGCTTCCGAACGGGTCGACGATTCAAGACTTTCATACCTACGCGATCGAATGGGAGCCCGGCGAAATTCGCTGGTACGTCGACGGCGTCTTGTTCAACACGCAGAACGATTGGTACAGCGTCACGGCCGGTCAACCGGCGAATAACGCTTACCCGGCGCCGTTCGACGAGAAGTTCCACCTGCTGATCAATCTGGCCGTCGGCGGCAACTTCGACGGCGATCCGACGGCGGAGACGCCGTTCCCGAGTTCGTTCGTCATCGACTACGTTCGGGTGTACGAATTGACCGGCCGTCCGTACCGGGAGCCGGTGCCGCCTTCGATTCCGAAGGAGGCGTATTTGCCGGGCGCGAAGCTGCCGCTCTCGGACGGCAACTTGGTGTACAACAACGACTTCACGATGAACGAAGAGGGCGATCCGGGCATGGGCATTCCGGGTACGGCGCATTGGGCGCTGTACGAGGATCCCGGCGCGTCGGCCGACGTGACGATCGAACCGATCGACGGGGGCAACTTCGCGAAGATCGCAATCCAAAGCGCAGGCGTCAACTCGTACTCGATTCAGCCGCAATCGATCGTGTCGCTCGCGAAGGGCCGCTTCTATAAGCTGACGTTCGACGCGAAGACGGATACGACGCGGAACATGAACGTCCGCGTGACGGGCGGGGCGTCCCGCGGCTACGCCGGATACTCCCAAGGGCTGACGGCCGCGTTGGACGGCGAATTGCGAACGTACGAAATGACGTTCCAAATGAAGCAGGAATCCGACAACGCGGCGCGCATCGAATTCAATCTAGGCACGAACGATCGTCCCGTCTGGATCGGCCGCGCGCGGCTCGTCGAGATCGAAGGGATTCCGTTCGATCACGATTCGCCGAAGGCGCCCCTGGGCGACGGCAACCATGTGTACAACGGTACGTTCGACCTCGGCGAGCCGAATCGCATGAGCTTCTGGCACGTGCTGACCGTCGGGAAGGCGGCGGCTACGGCTTCGGTCGATCCCGAGGCGCGCGAACTGGTCGTGGACGTCTCGAAAGGCGGGCAAGCGGATCGTGACGTCCGGATCCTGCAGCGCGGGCTGTCGCTGTTGGACGGACATGATTACGCCTTGACGTTCGACGCCGAGGCGTCGAACGCGCGGGAGCTCGTCGTCGCCCTCGTCGACGCGGACGGAGGGGTGATTGCATCGACCCCGGTTTCGTTAAAGTCTCCCAAGCGGAAGCGGGAAATCGCGGTCGCGTTCGACGACGTCGCGGTGTTCGGCGATCCCGGCGCCCAACAGCTCGTCTTCTTCCTCGGGGGCAAGAGCGGTTCGGTTCGGCTGGATAACGTGAAGCTACTCCGCACCAGCGTATACTTCCCGTCGGATACCGCGTTCTATCCGCTTCGGAACGGCGACTTCGGGGCCGGCCTGCAGTTCTGGGGAGCCGCCGTCGACAGCGGCGGCTCGGCGTCCGCGGCGGCGGCGAACGGGGAGGCGAACGTAACCGTCGTCTCGCAAGGCGTCAACCCCTGGAGCGCGATGTTCATTCAAGGCGGACTTCCGATGAAAGGCGGCCTCGATTACGTGGTTTCCTTCGACGCCAGAGCGACGGTCGCCCGGAAGGTCGAGGTCATCGCGGAGAACGCGTCTTACCGTCGGTACTTCGATCGAACGATCGACGTCGGGACGGATCCGAAGTCGTTCCGCTTCGAGTTCCGTATGCCGCAGGACGACACCGTCGATCTGAAGTTCCTACTCGGCCTCATCGCAAGCACGACGGCCGTCCCGACGCCGCATGACGTCACTCTCGACAATATAACGCTAGAAGTCAAAGACGCTCCGGTCGCGCGGCCGCCGACGTTGATTCAAGATTCGACGAACAACCGCGTCGGACAGCCGATCGAGCTGACGTTCGGAGACGATGCGGCATGGCGCGGCGCGATTCGATCGGTCGCCGTGAACGGCGCTCCGGCGGCCTATGCCGCCGCGAAAGGAACGCTCGAGCTCGCGTCGTCCAACTTCACGGGAGCAGGCAACTATACGGTTTCCGTGAAGGCCGAGGGCTACGCGGAGGCGACGGCGAAGCAAGCGGTTCTGGCCGCGGACGGAAATCTCGTGGCGAACGGGAGCTTCGACGACGGAACGGCGGGTTGGAGCACTTGGTCCGGCGAGGGCGGGGCGGCTACGCTCCGCGCGGAGGCCGGCGCAGGGAAGATCGACGTCCACAGCGCCGGCTGGCAGAGTTGGGCGAACCAGCTGTACCAGGAAGGCATTCCGATGTCGGCGGGCAAGGCGTACGAATTGAAATTCACGGCGTCTTCCACCGTCGATCGGCCGATCGTTGTCGAATTTACCAATACGAGCGGCGGGCAAGCCTCGTTCCCGTTAACCGCGGAGCCGACCGTCTTCGCCAAGACGTTCGCGGTGTCGAGCGCGAGCCCGCTGAAGCTGAATTTCCTGCTCGGGAACGTCTCGTTCGACGGTACGGCGACGCCCGGAGAAGCGCATACGATTACGCTGGACGATATTCAGGTGCGCGAAATCGAGCAGTGACGTACGCAGGCGCCGGCCGACCGGCGCCTGCCTGCTCGTTCGTTCAGACGCACCCGCGATGCCCGCACTGCGGACAAGCGAGGCAGACGACGGCAGACGCTTCCGCGGGCACGGAAATCGGATATTGACAGCATTCGCAAGGTACAAGTTTAAATTCGGGTTTCTTCGGTTGTTCATTCGGTTTCATGGTTGCATTCCTCTTTATGCGAATATGTGTTCTTATAATAGAACACTTGTTCTTAGAAATCAAGTGGGTATGGGTTCTTCCGCGACGCATAAAAACGATGCCGATCGCGAATCATAACGAATGCGCGTCAATCAACCAACGGGAGGTTTCTGCGATGAGCAAAGCAGCTTTGTGGTCTTGGGTTGCGGCGGGTTCTGTCGCTGGGGGCGCGATCGCGTATGCGGCGTCCACTCGGAAAAATCCTTTGAAATCGATTGTGCGCATGTGGTAAGACGAGCGAAAGAAACCTCTCCGATCGAGAGGTTTCTTTCGCGTTTCCGGAAAGAGCCATGGAACATTTTTCGAAAATATATTTACCTCGGGAACGATATTTGATAATATAATCGCAATATTCAAATGCGATGACGAGACGAGTAAATAATGAATTCTTTCGCAGAGAGCTCCGGGCGCTGAGAAGGAGTAAAGAGTTCTTTATTGAAGAAAACCTCCGAGCAGCGCACAGGAACCTTGATTCGGGGATGGTGCGCCAGGAGCTCCTGTTACAGAGCTAGAGTATAAGCATTCCGTAGGAATGCCGTACTTGAAGAGGCCGATATGGCGACATGTCGGCGAATTTGGGGTGGTACCACGAGAATCCGAATCTCGTCCCTAAGACGAACGTCTGCCGTCTTGGGGGTGGGATTTTTTTATTTGTCGTACAGGCAACCGCATGGCGTACCGAACATACGGTACACCAAAACAAACGCAGAAACCTCAATTAATATCGAAAGGATATGAATCTCTCATGACGCAAAAACTAAAAGCGGGCATCGTCGGCGGCACGGGTATGGTCGGCCAACGGTTCGTAGAATTGCTCGACCAACATCCTTGGTTTCAAGTCACCGCCATTGCGGCCAGCGCCGGCTCGGCCGGCAAGACGTACGAAGAGGCGGTTCAGGGCCGATGGAAGCTGAAGAGTTCCATCCCGGAAGACGTGAAGAGCATCGTCGTTCAGGATGCGTCCAAGGTGGAAGAGGTCGCTTCCGGAGTCGATTTCGTCTTCTGCGCCGTCGACATGCCGAAGAAGGACATTCAGGCGTTAGAGGAAGCTTACGCGAAAACCGGCACGCCGGTCATCTCCAACAATTCGGCGCATCGCTGGACGCCGGACGTCCCGATGGTCGTTCCGGAAATCAATCCGGGTCATATCGACGTCATCGCGGCGCAGCGCAAGCGCCTCGGCACGTCGACCGGATTTATTGCGGTGAAGCCCAACTGCTCGATCCAGAGCTACGTGCCGGCGCTGCACGCGCTGATGGACTTCAAACCTACGAAAGTCGTAGCGTCCACGTACCAAGCGATTTCCGGAGCGGGCAAGAACTTCGCCGATTGGCCGGAGATGATCGATAACGTCATTCCGTATATCGGCGGCGAGGAAGAGAAGAGCGAGCAGGAGCCGCTGCGCATCTGGGGCGGGATCGAGAACGGGGAGATCGTCAAAGCGAGCGCGCCGCTCATCACGACGCAGTGCATTCGCGTTCCGGTCACGGACGGCCATCTGGCCACGGTATTCGTCTCGTTCGAGAAGAAGCCGTCGAAAGAAGAAATTCTCGCCCGCTGGTCGCAATTCCAGGGCCGTCCGCAGGAGCTCGGTCTGCCGAGCGCGCCGAAGCAATTCATCACGTACTTCGAAGAAGAGAACAGACCGCAGACGAAGCTGGACCGCGACATCGAGCGTGGCATGGGCGTCTCGGCGGGACGCCTTCGCGAGGATACGATCTACGACTATAAATTCGTCGGTTTGTCCCACAATACGCTGCGCGGCGCGGCGGGCGGCGCCGTGCTGATCGCCGAGCTGCTGAAGGCGGAAGGGTACATTCAAGCGAAATAATCGCGCATAAACAAGCAAGCCCTCGGGTGTTCCCCGGGGGCTTGCTGTTTTTTTACGACTAAGCGTTCAGATCGTACAAGCCCGGGCTGTGTTCGTTCGGCGCTTCCGGCAGGATCGGCACGGGATGTCCTTGCGGCGGCGGAACGACCGCCAGATCGCCGCCGTTCCGACTCGGCGACGGGCCGTTGTAAATTTCGCCGATTCGCGTCGGGTCCAATCGGAAATTAAATTGCGCGTTATGAAAGCCCATCTCCACGTACTTGCGGCATTCCGGATACTTGTTGATATCGTAATTCGGCACCGGGAACAACTTGCCCCAGTTAACGCCGAGCGTCTCGAGCGCCTTGGCGAACGCGTTCTGATGCGCGTTATCCCGTACGATCAAGAACGCCAACGTTTCCCGGAACGTCTTGTTCGTGCTCATCTCATAGATGCGCGACTTCTGCAGCACGCCCGTGGATTCAAGCACTAGGTTATCGAGCAAGTCCGTGATCAAGTTGCCGTGGTTATATACGTAAGTGCCTTGCCAAGGGAGCCCGGCGGCGTCGACCGGCAGGGAGCTCTGCGCGCCGACGATGAAGTGATGCGGGTTAGCGGTCTTGACGGCGTCGTTCAGCGGAGCGCCGTCCACGCCGGCGTTGCCCGGAACTTGCTCCCCGGTCCCGGCGAGCAGTTGATTAATGGTGTGCTGCACCAGCTCGACGTGGCTCAGTTCCTCCAAGAACACCCCGCGGATCAAGTCGCGATATTGCGTCGCGTTGCCGCGGAAGTTGTTGCTCTGGAAAAAAAACTGCATCATCGTGCGCATTTCGCCGAACCGGCCGCCCAAGATCTCCTGGATGACCTTCGCCGCTTCCGGATCCGGCTTGTCCGGAACGATCATGTTGATTAAGTCTTCTTTATAAAAATACATCCGTAGTCCCCCTTGTTTTTCTTCAGACGTAGTTTGCTTTCTGGGTCAGGAACCTATACCGCCCGGGATGAGATCGTTCCGGCGCCATGCGCGTCGGCGCGGGCCGCTGAATGTCCCGGAGCAAGATAGGGGAACCTATTGCCGGAAGCTGGGGACGGAAGGAAGCGTTCGCGTGGACTTTTTCAAAAGCCAAGAGTCGTTGACGGCCCTGGAATGGATTATGCGCAGCGTCGTCGGATTCGTATTTTTGATTTTCGCCGCCAAGATGATGGGGCAGCGTTCCATCTCGCAGCTCCGATTTCTTGATTTTATTATCGCGCTCACGTTGGGCAACATTATCGCCCACCCGCTTTCCGACGAGCGGCTGGGACTGACGGGATCGATGATTACGACGGTGTCGCTCGTGATGTTGTATATCCTCGCGATTTGGCTCAGCTTGAAGGTGCCGAAGTTGAAGCAGTTTTTCGACCCGGCCGCCGTTCCTCTGATTCGGAATGGGGCGTTGGATTATCGGAACCTTGCGAAGGTGAAGCTTCCAATAGAATTCCTGTATGCCGAACTGAGGAAATCGAACGTGGAGGACATCGCGAAGGTCGATTACGCGGCCTGGGAGCCCGGCGGCATGCTGTCGGTGTTCGTAAAGCCGGAGTATCGGCCCGTGACGCCGACCGATCTGAAGCTCCCCGCGCCGCCCTTCAATTTGACGAGGCCGATCATCGCGGACGGCCACATCGAGCATGCGCTGCTTCGAGAGATCGGCAAGGACCGCGAATGGCTGGAGCGGGAGCTTCGTCCTCACGACGTCCGCCGTGTCGTCTTGGCGACGGTGGACGGCAAGCTTAGAGTACAAGTGCATGCGGTTCGGGACGGGAGGGGCAAACCCATCGCGTGACAAGTTACGGAAGGCGCCCGACGATTCGGGCGTCTTTTTTTTCATTCGAACCGCAACTTTCCAACCCTTGGAAACGTAAGCGCTAAAGAAGTACGCCGAGACGGATTTTCCAAGGGGGAACGGACAATGTCTTCCATCATGAAGTCGATCATCGTCGCCATCGCGGCCGAAGCGCTGATGACGGCGATTGTCGCCGTAGGGATTTACTATGGCGTCGGCGTGTTTCCGTACACGTCCCCGTGGACGTCTGGAACAACCCAGCCGGAGCCGACGCTGCTCCACTTCACGCTGCCGATCGGCATGCCGACGCTGCAGGAATTGAAGATGCCGCTCAGCTTCATTCGCCCGGAAGGGCTGGGCTTCGGCGTCGTCGGGTTCGTCCTGTCCGCCGCGGCGATGCTCGCGCAGAGCTTCGCCCGAGGCGCCTATTTGGCCGGCTTGCAAAGCCACGCGATGCACGGGGAGAAAGCCGATATGCTGCGCGCCGGGCGGCATTTTTTCTTTCGGATGGCAGGGTGGACGATGTTTCAGCTTGTCGCCGGGTGGATCGTTTTCTTTTGCGCCGCCGTCTTTTTCCCCTTAGCCCTGATCGGCATGATCGTTCTGTTCGCCTATTCGCTGACGCCGTATTTGATCGTTCTAAGGGACGCCCCTTTGTCCGATGCACTGGCGAGCGCCCCGGGCGTGTTTCGCCATGCCTTCCGGAATCTGCTTCCCTTGGCGATCGTCGCGGCCATCGTTACGGCGCTCTGCGGAAGCGCGCGGGTTGCGCCCGAGCCTTACGACTACTTGCTTTGCCTGATCATTTACGTGCCTGCAGCGACGTATTTGATCTATGAGTTGATGCTTCGGATGCATACCTTCCTCAGAGACAATAATACGCCGCTCCCGAGACTTAAGCTCCTGGAACGGCCGAAACGGTTCGCGGGATGGGCGTGGGCCGCGCTGCTGCTCGTCGCTCCGCTCACGGGAGCCGCGGCCGCCTCCGGGCAGCTGTACGCCCCGTTGACGCTGACGAACGGTCCGGCGAAGGAACTCGCCGGGCTATCCTTCTGGAACGACTTCACGGCGGCGTACTCTCTTTCGGACCAGCGATACATCACCTACGGCTGGAACGATGCCGGCGCGAACCGGTTGAGGATCTCCATGCCCAGGTTCGGGGACGGAGAGGGGCCCGATATGCTGCGCGGCACGGCGGAGGTGACATGGGCGCTGTCGCAGGAGAGAGTCATTCGATCGGGGAATTCCTCCCACACCTTCTTAGAGGAGACGCTGCGAACGGACCGGCTGTTCTACAGCCTGAAGAAGACGTCGACGTCTACGGGCGAGTCGTATTATTCCAGTCGCGAAGGAACGGCGCATCTCTTGACGTCGGGCGGGAACCTAAGAGAGCCCCATGAACTGGAGATGATGGTGAGCGGAGACGGTAACAACGTCTTCCTGTTGCTACATCCGACTCGATTCCCGGCGGACCCCGTCTGGCGGGTTTCGAAGGACGGCCGGTATTTGGTCCCGCTGACGAATCGGATGAACGCCGGCGACTTCCGCTACTTTTGGTTCTCGACGGAACCGAAGGCGGAGGAGGCGTTCAAGATGATCGCGGAGAAAAACAAGGATACGCTGCTCGGAGCGCCGGCGCCTTATCGGCTGCTTCCGTATGCGCTGCAGGAGGCGGACGGGGAGATGGTCGCGACGCTCATCGCTATGACGCCCGAAGCGGTCCGCGAGTCGGTGCCGGCTTGGGACGCGCGGCAATGGACTTCCTACCTGCGCGCGAAGTACGAGGGGGCCGCATATGCCGAAGCGCTATCGTACTTGTCCAAGGCCGGCGAATACGACGGCCACGTCTGGGAGGAGACGACGCCGAAGACGGAAGGCGCTTCTCGTACTCGGATCGCGGTGCCGTTCCCGAACGGAACCGTGACGGTCGAATACGAAGAGAAGGACGGCGAGCTTTTGGAGCTGCAACTTTTTCCCGACGGGATCGTACAATTGGAAGAATCCAACAAGAAGGGATAAGGATATAGATCGGACGCTGTTCGTCCTGCCGTACGTCAACGCGACGAAGGCGGAGCTGTATTTGACGCTGCGCCGGAGCGCTTTGAACGAAGGAGTCTGCACGCAAGCGGAGCTAGGATTAACGGAATACGTATAAACGGGAGGCGTGGAGGGGATGTCCTTCTCTTTCTTTACCGCACTTATTCAAGGCTTCTACTTCGGTTTGATACTGCTCGTGGTCGTCGCGCTCGTCAGCGGCATCGTCTACATCGCATGGAAGAGGAAGCATGACGAGAGAGTGGAGCGAAAGCTGGACGAAATCGTCGATCTGTTGAAGAGGAACCCATAAGAAACAGTGCCGAACCGAAAGTATAGGTTTTCAATCGCCGATGAATTGTATACAATGTGAGTACAATATTGAATCTAATTCATGGCGAGGGATCGAGATGACGGAGAAGAAGCTGCAGCGGCTTAGGGTTAGCGAGAACAGGCGGTTTTTGGAAAAGGAGGACGGAACCCCGTTCTTCTGGTTGGGCGACACGGCATGGGAGCTGTTTCATAAGCTCGATCGGGAGGAAGCGGAGCTGTACCTGCGCAATCGCGCCGAGCGCGGTTTTACGGTCGTCCAGGCGGTGGCGCTCGCGGAGCTGGAAGGATTAACGACGCCGAACGCGTACGGGCGGTTTCCTCTTAAGCGGGGCGCGAACGGCGAATACGACCCTGCGCAGCCGGACGTCGTCGAGGACGGCACGTACGGATATTGGGACCACGTCGACTTCATCGTCGACAAGGCGGCGGAGTACGGCATCTACATCGCCTTGCTGCCGACGTGGGGCGACAAGTATAATCTCGCATGGGGCAAGGGGCCGGTCGTCTTTACGAAAGACAATGCGCGGGCTTTCGGCCTGTGGATCGGCGAACGCTACAAGTCTAAGGCGAACGTCGTCTGGGTGCTCGGCGGGGACCGGCCGCTCGAGACGCGGCACCATTTCGAAGTCGTCCACGCGATGGCGGAAGCGATCCGCGAGGCGGACGAGGGGCTTCACCCGATGACGTTCCATCCGGCCGGCGGCCGCTCCTCTTCGATGTACGTCCATGACGAGGAATGGCTCGACTTTAACATGATTCAATCGGGACACGGCGCCCTGCATACGGCGAATTACGACATGGTCGCGAAGGACTACGCGCTCTCCAAGACGAAGCCGACGTTGGACGGGGAGCCGTGTTTCGAGGATCACCCGGTCGGGTTCAAGGCGTCCAACGGTTACTTCGATGCGGCGGACGTGCGGAAAGCGGCGTATTGGGCGCTGTTCTCGGGCGCGTTCGGCCATACGTACGGCCATCATTCGATCTGGTCGATGACGAGAGAGCCGGCGGACTATTTCATTATGGATTGGAAGCAGGCCCTCCTCCGCCCCGGCGCGGCGCAGATGCGCCATGTCCGAACGTTGATGGAGTCGAGATCGGCCGCAAGCCGCGTCCCCGACCCGAGCCTACTGGCGGCGAATTACGACGGCGCCAATCGCCTGGCCGCGTGTAGGGGCGACGGGTACGCCTTCGTTTACAGTCCGAACGGACTTCCGTTCCGGGTGCGCCTCGGAGCGATCTCGGGCGAGCGCGTCGTCGCGACGTGGTTCGACCCGAGAACGGGAGCGACGGTGCCGGCCGGGGAGTCGGCGAACGAAGGGGAGCTGGAGGCGCGGCCGCCATCGAGCGGCCGCAACGAAGATTGGGTGCTGATGCTGGACGATGCGTCCAGAGGCTACGCAATTCCATAGAGGTAACGACAGGCTCCCTCGGCGCACGATGCCGAGGGAGTCGTTGCGTCTTCGGTGTTCGCGCGGATATTTCCCGAGCAACCGCAGCGTTCCCGTTCTTTCGACATCGCTCGGCTGGCCCCGTTCGTCTATCGGAGGTCGGATATGGCAATGGTAGTAACAGGATGAGCGAGAGAGAGAGGAGGGACGCTTACGACACATGACGAACCGCTGCGAAGCGCCGACGACAGTTGGTGGTGGTATCGCGCGAACCGGGAGGAGGACGCCGCGAAGGCGATGCCTCGCCCCGAGCTGCGGAGCTGGGCCGAAGGCGCGCAAGCGCGCAAGCATAATTCGATCCGCACGGTCTGGTTCGAGGCGGAAGGCAACGAATTGCAAGGCACGGTCGCGATCGTTCCCGACCCGCAGCATCCCGAGGAGAAGCGGCTGTTCCATTACCGAGTCGCGAACGACGCGTTGGCGACGATCGGCTTGGCCCGGCTGCTTCGCGAGACGATCGACGAGAGGCGGTTCGCGGACCGGCTGCTCGCCTGCGGAAGTCCGGTCGAGGGTTTGCTGTTCCTCCTGAACTGGATCCTAGAACATTATTTCAATTGGATGGACGCCTTCGAGCTGGAGCTGACGCAGGCGAAGACCAAGATGCGGGAGACGAACGACGGCCATCTCTTCGAGTACATTATGGACCTTAGATATAAGCTGCTTCATTGGAACGCTCAGGTCATTCCGCTGAAGGAGATCCGGTTCGCCGCGGAGGAGACGTTCCCTCGGCAGCTGGCGCACAGCGAGTCCTTCGCCGCTCTTCGCGTTCGCATGGAGCGGGTTCGGATGCTGCAGGAGGAATATATGGCCGAGATCGATTCGCTGCTCAAGCTGGACGACGTGACGGTCAACTACCGGGCGAACGACATTATGAAGACGCTGACGGTGTTCACCGTTCTATTGACGCCGATGACGGCGCTAGGAGCGATCTGGGGGATGAATTTCGACTCGATGCCCGAGACGGAGCGGCCATGGGGGTATCCCGCGGCGTTAACCGTCATTTTCGCCTTGATGGGCGGCATCTATTGGTACTTGCGGAAACAAGGGTGGACGAAGAACATCCTCGAGGTCAAGCTGGGCCGCAAGAAGAAGGGCGAGGGCGGTACGCCGTGAGGCAGGCCTTGGAAATATCGATGTATGCGGAACGTATGTTTGGTGTATAATATGAGAACATACATTCGCGGAAGGCGGTCGATACACATGAGGAACGAGCTGGAGAAGCGAATCGGGCGCGTCGTGACGATCATCTATGCGGACCGGAGGAACGGATTGACGAAGCGGAGAATCAAGCTGCTGGGGGTGGAAGGGAACGCCGTGAAGGCGTTCTGCCTGGAACGACTGGCGCCGCGAACGTTCCTTCTGCCGTCGATTCTGGCGGTGGAGGCGTATGCGCCTCCGGCCCAACGCCGGCCGCGACGCGAAACGGCGGGCGGCTATCACGCCTTGCGAGGGTAGGCATATGATGGAGCATCCGAGTCGAAGGAGTTGTTTCTCGAATGCCCATCTCACCGGGCACGCATGTGCTGTATACCGTCCGCGCCGGCGATTCGCTGTACTCGATCGCGAACGCCTTCGGAACGAACGTGCCATCGTTAATTCAGATCAATAGTTGGTTTCCCCCGGTGATCGATCCCGATCGCCTCTATCCCGGCCAAGCGCTTCTCGTTCGCTTGCCCGGCATGTCCGAGCAAAGCGCGGTTCAATATCAAGCGATCGAGGGCGACACGCTGTTCCGCATCGCCGAGAGATTCGGGGTCGGCGTCGAACTGCTGGCCGCGCTGAACGGAATGGAGCGGCCGGACATTCTCCGCGTCGCGCAGTTGATTTACATCCCCGCCTTCGTCTACGAGGTCGAGTCGGGCGATACGCTGTACGGCATCGCTCGCCGATTCGGCAGGTCGCTGAACGAGCTGATCCGTGCGAACCGGAACCGCCCCGGGTTTTCGCCGGACGTTGTGTATCCCGGCTTCCGCTTCGTCGTGACGCTGCCGACGTCGACGAATATCGCCGTGTTCCAGCCGCTTCCGGGCGCGCGCGTCGCTCCCGGAGAGCGGCTGTCGGGCGTCGCCCGCGCGTTCGAAGCCGGCGCGCTCTATCGCATCGTCGACGCGGCGGGCGGCGTCGTCACGCAGGAACGCGCCGTGACGGCGTCGGAGGGAGCGCCGGCGTTCGGCCGCTTCGACGCGGCGATCGCGTTCGATCGGCGCCCGGCGACGAGCGCGGGCACGCTTCTGGTGTATACGCGCAGCGCCAACGACGGCAGCGTGCAGGACTTGGTCGAAGTGCCGATAGCATTCTAATCGGGAACGAGAAGAAGAGACATCCCCGGCTGCCTGCCGATTTCGGCGGCGCGGGGATGTCTCGTGCGTTCAGGGGACTAACGGAACCTGGAACCTGCCGATCAGGAACAACACGACGATCGCCGAGTACAACAACGCTCTCTCAGGGCGCGTATGGTGCAAGCGGAGTATGGCGAACATGACCACGTAAAATCCGACGGACCAATAATAGGTCCACTCGTGGTCGTATACGATGACCCCTTTCCACTGCCATACCCACTCCATCGCGGAGAAGGCGCCGACCCATACGGCGTAATACGCAGATTTTTTCGCGGTCGTCGCTGCGGAAGGGAAATGATGTAAGTATAGGATTGCAGTGCAGGGAAGCAGAACGAACGTGTTGATGAGGTCCGCCACCTTGTGCGATAACAACGATTCCGGCTGGAACGTCCATGTCAAACGGTTATGACAAAGGAAGTTATACAAGAGGTTGCTGAGCGATACGAACAGGATGGTGTCGTAGTATTGTCGCCATCGCTTCCCGGCCCCGGTAACGAGAGCGGCGGTGAGCAGCGCAGCGTTCGATAGAAGGATCATCAGCATCTCCCCATGTCGGGCTTTGCCATCATTGTATCCATTTCATGGGAGGTTAAACGATTCTCGCAATTGTTCGTGGGGACGGCGTTATACCGTTAGAGATCGGATCTGTCCGCCGCGCAGGTTTTCGTTGACAAATCGGATGAGAATGCTTATCATCTACGATGATAATGATTTTCAATATCGTAGAGGTATTTCCCATTCTAGGGGGGCGGCGCGTTGAACAGCAGAATGCAGACGGAAGGGTTACATATCGGATACGGCGGCGTGCCGATCGTCGAGGATTTGAACTTGCTGCTTCCGGACGGGCGGGTGACCGCCCTGGTCGGGGCGAACGGCAGCGGGAAGTCCACGATTCTAAAGGCGATGTCGCGCATTCTTAAGCCCTCGGCGGGACGGGTGCTGCTCGACGGCAAGACGATCGAACGCCATTCGACCCGGGACGTGGCCAGGCAGTTGGCTATCTTGCCGCAGCAGCCGGTCGCTCCCGAGGGGCTGACGGTCGAAGAGCTCGTCTCGTTCGGCCGGTTCCCGCACCAACGCGGGCTCGGCGCGATGAACGCCGAGGACAAGAAGGCGATTCGGCGAGCGCTCGCGGTGACGGGCATGGAGTCGTTCGCGGACCGCTCCGTCGACCAGCTGTCCGGAGGGCAACGTCAGCGTACGTGGATCGCGATGGCGATCGCGCAGGAGACCGAGCTGCTGTTCCTGGACGAACCGACGACGTTCCTGGACATGGCGCATCAGTTGGAGGTGCTGCAGCTGCTGCGGCGATTGAACCGCGAGGAAGGGCGGACGATCGTCATGGTGGTGCACGACCTGAACCATGCGTCGCTGTACGCCGATCACGTCGTCGCCATCCAACGCGGCCGGATCGTCCTGCAAGGCGCCCCGGCGGACGTTATTACGCAGGCGATGCTGCGCGAAGTGTTCGGCGTCGACGCGGAGATCGTCGTCGATCCGAGATCGGGCATGCCGGTCTGTCTGCCGTTCGCGCTGGCGAAGGAATCGTACGCGGAGGCGCGGCCGGAGCCGGCGCGCGTCATGGCTGGCGCGGGAGCGTAAGCGGGGTTTCATACCTTTCATTTTATCCATTCATTCACATTAAAAGGGGTAGGGCAATCAGATGAAATCGTACTCGAAAGCATTGGGATTCCTATTGATTTTCGTCATTGCGATCGCGGGATGCGGCGGGGGCAACGCGGCGACGGAAGGCGGAGACCCGACGACGGGGGCGGGCGAAGTCGCGGCGGAGACGCCTGCAGGGGAGGAAGCGCCTGCCGCGGAACCGGCTGCGGAAGAGCCGGCGGCAATCGCGCTTGAAGATTCGAAGGGCGAGGTCGTGCTTCCGAAGCCGGCGACGAAGGTCGTTACGCTCGAATGGACGTACGCCGAAGATTTGATCGCGGTCGGCGTGCAGCCGGTCGGCAACGCGGATAACGAAAATTATAAGCGGAACGTGAGCGACCAAGCGGCGCTCGACGCCGACGTCGCGGACGTGGGCACGCGTCAGGAGCCGAACCTCGAAGCGATCGCGGCGCTCCAGCCGGACTTGATCGTCGGCGTCGCGTTCCGGCACGAGAAGATTCTCGATCAGCTGAACGCGATCGCGCCGACCCTCTTGTTCAATCCGTATCCGGACGAAGCGAGCGGCGTGGACCAGTACGGCGAGATGGAGGAGACGTTCCGCACGATCGCCGCGGCGGTCGGCAAGGCCGAGGAAGCGGATAAGGTGCTCGCGGATTTGGCGAAGCACTACGACGACGCCAAGACGAAGCTGGAGCAAGCGGGGAAGAGCGGCGCGGAGATCGTGCTGACCCAAGCGTACAGCAATCAGAACGCAGCGGATCTGCGGCTGTTCACGAGCAACAGCTTGGCGATCGCGACGTTGGAGAAAATCGGGCTGAAGAACGCGTGGTCCTCCGATAAGTTCGAAGCGTACGGCTTCTCGACCGCGTCCGTCGAAGCGCTGCCGGCGGTGCAGCAGGCGAACTTTCTCTACATCGTGCAGGATAACGACGACGTGTTCGCGACGAAGCTGAAAGACAATCCAGTGTGGACCGGTCTGCAATTCGTGAAGGAAGAGCGCGCCTACCCGCTCGGCGGCTCGACGTGGCCGTTCGGCGGCCCCGTTTCGGCGAAAGTGTTCGTGGATCGTACCGTCGAAGTCTTAACGAAATGATCGCGGCGAAGAAAGAGCCGGCCTCCGGGACCGGCGAGGCCGCGCGGCGCCTCTTGCTCGCGTACGTCGGCGGCGCCGCCGCGCTGGCCGCGCTCTTGCTCGTAAGTCTTGCCGTCGGCGAAGCTCGATTGTCGGCGAGAACCGTATTCGAAGCGTTGACGGCGCGCGACGCGGGCGTCCTCGAGCACACGATCGTCTGGGGCGTCCGGATGCCGCGCGCCGTCATCGGCATCGTCGCCGGGGCGGGACTCGCCGTCGCCGGGGCGCTGCTCCAGACGGTGACTCGCAATCCGCTCGCGTCCGCGTCGACGCTCGGCATTAACGCCGGCGCGTTCTTCCTGGTCGTCGCCGGCACCGTCTTCTTCCCGGCGGCGCTGAAGTCGCAGCCGCTGCTCTTCGCGGCGGCGGGAGGCGCGGGCGCGGCGCTGCTCGCGTTCGCGATGGCGGGCGGCCGCTCGGCGCCGCCGATCCGGATGACGCTCTCCGGCATGATCGTCTCGATGGTGCTCGCCTCGTTCACCGGGGCGATTCAACTGTTTTACGAGAACGCGACGCAAAGCTTGTTCATGTGGGGCTCCGGCTCGCTCGTGCAGCTCGATTGGACCGGCGTGACGCATGCATGGCCCTGGGTTGCCGGGGGATTGGCGGCGGCGCTGCTCTTCTCGCGCCAATTCGACGTGCTGGCGCTCGACGAAGAATCCGCCCGCAGCCTGGGCCAGCGTTCCGGCACGATGCGTCTTGCGGGCGCCGGCCTCGCGGTGCTGCTGGCGGCGGCGGTCGTCAGCGTCGTCGGGCCGATCGGCTTCGTCGGCCTCGTCGCTCCCCATCTCGTCCGGCTGATGGGCATGCACGCCCATCGGGCGCTGCTTCCCGCCGCCGCGCTGTGGGGCGCCGCGCTCGTGACGGGCGCGGACATCGTCGCGCGCGCGTTCCGCAGCACGCTGGGCGAGCTCCCGGCCGGCGCGGTCACCGCGGCCGTCGGCGCCCCGTGGCTCATCTATCTCGTGCTTCGGCGGCTGAAGGCCGAGGGCGGCGGCGCATCGTCTTCGATGAGCGTCGGCTTCCGCCGCCGCCGCGCGCCGTTCGGCGCGCTCGCGCTGGCATTCGGCGCGCTCCTGCTCGCCGGAACGGTCGGCAGCCTCGCGTTCGGCGGCACGCGCCTTCCGCTCGGCGACGTCGTCGCCGCCGTCTTCGGCCAAGGCGATGGCGCGTCGAGCTTCGCCGTGCTGCAGCTGCGGCTGCCGCGCACGCTGGTCGCCGTCGCCGCGGGCATGGCGCTCGCGCTGAGCGGTCTGCTTATGCAGACCGCCGTGCGCAACCCGCTCGCGGATGCCTCGGTCATCGGCGTCACGCAAGGCGCCGCCGTCGGCGCGCTGCTCCTGATCGTCGTCTACCCGGAGGCGAGCGCGCAGCTGCTGCCGTTCGCCGCGATGGCGGGCGCGGCCGCCGCGGCGGCCGCGATCTTCGGCTTGGCGTGGCGGCGCTCGCTCCGTCCGACGGTGGTCATTCTGCTCGGCGTCGCCATGTCCGCCGTCTGCAGCGCGATCGTGCAGGTGCTCGTCATTCAGTCGAAGCTCGGCGCCAGCGCCGCGCTCGTCTGGCTGTCGGGCAGCACCTATGCGCGTACGTGGAGCTCGCTGTGGCAGATCGGCGTCTGCGTCGCGATCGCGCTGGCGGTCGTATGGTGGATGGGGCGGCGGCTCGACCTGCTAGCCTTCCAAGACGACAGCGCGACAGGGCTCGGCTTGCCGGTCCGCAACGTGCGCCTCGCCGCCGCCGGCCTCGCCGTCGCAATCTCGGGCGTCGCCGTCGCGAACGTCGGCACGATCGGGTTTCTCGGCTTGATCGCGCCGCATGCGGTCCGCCTGATGGTCGGACAGCATTCGCGTCAATCCGCCGTCCTATCGGCGCTGCTCGGAGGTTTGCTGCTCGTCGCCGCCGATACGGTCGGGCGAACGATGCTCGCGCCGAAGGAGATTCCGTCCGGTCTCGTCGTCTCCTTGCTCGGCACGCCGTATTTCTTGTATCTCATGTATCGCAGCCGGGCGGACCGGCGAGGGTAGCATTGTTGACAGGCTCGGATCGCTTCGGCGTCCGGGCCTGTTTTGTGATACACTTACCGCGTAAGAAGCATCACGAGACGAAGTCCGTACAGAAAGCGGTGGAACGATGTTATTTTTATCGAACGAGGGGATGCACGACCCGGCGATGAACCTCGCCCTTGAAGAATACGCCTTGCGAAACCTCCCGCTGGAGGACGGCATATTGTTGTTTTACGTGAACGAGCCCTCGATCATTATCGGGAAAAACCAAAACACGATCGAGGAAATCGACCGCGAATACGTCGAAGCGAACGGCATCCACGTCGTCCGGCGGCTGTCGGGCGGCGGCGCGGTATACCACGATCTCGGCAACCTGAATTTCAGCTTCATCACGAAGGACGAGGGCGATTCGTTCCGAAACTTCGCGAAGTTCACGAAGCCCGTCACGGACGCCTTGCGGCGGATGGGCGTCGATGCCGAGCTGAGCGGTCGCAACGATATACTGGTCGGGGAACGGAAAATTTCCGGCAACGCGCAATTCGCCGCGAAGGGCCGCATGTACAGCCACGGCACGCTGCTGTTCGATTCCGACATGGAGCGGGTCGCCTCCGCGCTGCGCGTGAAGCCGATGAAATTCGAGTCGAAGAGCACGAAGTCGGTCCGCTCCCGCGTCGCCAACATCAGCGAGTTTCTGCCCGAGCCGATGACGATGGAACAGTTCCGCGCCGCGCTGCTGCGGGAAATTTTCGGAACCGAGCCCGACCGGGTGCCGACCGTGGACATGACCGCGGACGATTGGGAGGCGGTGCGGAAGCTCGCAGACGCGCGGTATCGGAGTTGGGAGTGGAATTACGGACGATCGCCGAAGTCGAACGTGCAGCATGCGCATAAGTTTCCGTCGGGTATCGTCGATATCCGATTGTTCGTCGAGGAGGGGCGCATTTCGTCCTGCGCGATTTACGGCGACTTCTTCGGAACGGGGGACGTCGGCGAGGCGGAAGCGGCGTTGACCGAGGCGAAATACGAGGAAGCGTCGCTGCGGGAAGCGCTCGAGGGCGTCGACGTCGAGAAGCTGCTCGGCGGCGTCTCTCGAGAGGAGTTCATCGACCTGCTGCTCTTGAAAATATAATCGAAGAAGCCGCCGATCTCGCGGGATCGGCGGCTTCTTGCGTTCCGGCGTAACGACGCCGCTTCGTTTTCTAGGAAAGATGTACTTTCAATTGGGAATTTGTTATAAGCTGACATGGAGGAGGGGAATCGATGAAGAGACGAATGGGCCGAAGCGAATTCGACGCCCTTGCGGACGAGGAGCTGGGGGCGGCTTGCTTCGCTCCGGTCTTGCCGCTCATCCGAGCGAAGCCGGATTCGATAAAACAAGAAGTGTACCGCAGCCTGACGGCCGGACAGCGGGCGCTGTTTATGTATCATGTGTATGTGGATCATGCGAAACATTCCGCGGAGCAATTTTATTGGCGGACCGCTCACTACGCGGCGCAGCCGAACGCTTGGGCGGAGCTGCATAGGGGATTGAATGTATTCGGAGCGACGGGATTGGCGAGGCTGTTGGATCGGACGAAAGCGGCGCTGGCCGATCGGATCGGCGACGCCGCACCCGGGGATCTGGACAAGGACGAGGTCCTGTCCGGATTCGTCGGGGCGCTGTACGAGGAATTCCTTCGCTGCTCGGCGGACGCGGCCGGCCGGATCGGCCTTGCGATTCGGGCGAATCCGTCCGACTTCGTCGCCTTCGAGGAGCGAGAGGCGTAGCTGCCGTTAGCCTGGCATTGTCGCCAATACGACCTCCAATGGATTCAGCCCCATCGTCAAGCCTTCGGCCATTCCCATCTCGAGCAGCGTCTTCGCATCGACCGGCGTCGCCGTCTGAATGCGCACCGTCAGCGTCGTCCGTCCGTCGTTCTCGGCGAAGAGGAGCGTGCCGATATGCTCCGGGACGCCGCCGGGTCTTAGATCGATGCGACAGGTCGGGATCGTGTACGGATACGGCGCTCACCAACGGGATAAGTGCACTGAGTTCGTGAACGCTTCGAATACGAGCTCGCGCGGCGCTTCGAACGTTCGGACGAGGGTAATTTCCTTGTCGGCAACGTTCGTCGTTACGGCATTTTTCATGAGAGGTTCCTCCAATCGAACTAGGGAATGAGCGGTTCCGGCTGTCGGTCGGACCGGGGAACGGGGGATCCAGAAGCTTGCGGAAGAAAGGCCTTGAAGGCATACGTCCCGGGAACGGCGCATAGAGCTGTAACTGGACCTTTTCTTGGGAGGAATCAGCTTTGAGTATGCCGCAATTATCGATGGTTCATAGAAACTTGTCGTCGGTTCCCGCGCCGGCGGTTCCGAACGGGTACGAAGTTCGAACGTTCCGTTCGGGGGACGAGGAGGCCTGGGAGTCGATCGCCATGGAAGCCTTCGAGAACGATTCGCTCCGGTTCGCGTTATTGTCCAACGATCCGGCGTACCGCGCGGACCGGATATGGTTCGTGTGCGAAGCCGGCGGCGGTTCCCCGGTAGCGACAGCCTCCGCCTGGCATCGGGAGGAGCTGGACGAGAGGACAGGGTACTTGCACATGGTGGCCGTCAGGGCGGATTGCGCGGGCCGAGGTCTCGGTTCGGCAGCGTCGCTGGCGGCGCTGCGCGCCATGGCGAACGAAGGCAAGTCCCGCGCGGTGCTGCATACGGACGATTTCCGTCTGCCGGCGATTAAGACGTACTTGAGGCTGGGTTGCATTCCGCGCATTACGGATACAAGTCATCCGCAGCGGTGGCGCGACATCGCGAACGAAATCGGCGGCACCTATTTGGCGACGGCGCCGGGCTCGCGAGGAGTCGAGTAACGCAGGGGCGGATCGCGCGTGCAGGGGATGTGTGTATTTTTGTGATTGCGCATGCGCATGTGGTACACTTTGACACAACAGATTCGCCGAGGTAGAGGTGTTCCGATGCTTGCGCACGAAAGACATGCCGAAATATTACGCGTCTTGCACGAACTGCAGTCCGTGAAGACGACGGAATTGATCCGAAGATTCGACGTCTCCTTCGAGACGATCCGCAGAGATTTGGAATTTTTGGAAAAGGAAGGCGCCCTCGCCCGCGTCCACGGCGGGGCGACGCTGCCGGCTGCCGAGTATCGGCAGGAGCTGCCCTTCACGGTGCGGGAGCGAAAGCGCGTCCCGGAGAAGCAGGAGCTCGCCGCGAAGGCGGCGGAGCTCGTCGCGGAAGGGCAGTCGCTGTTCCTCGACGTCAGCACGACGAACACCGAATTCGCGAAGGCGCTGAAGCAGCGCTTCGAGCGGCTGACGCTCATAACGAATTCGTTCCCGATCGCTTCGCTCGTCATGGATAAACCCGGCTTTACGATTTTGTTCATCGGGGGCGTCGTCAGGAACGAGGAGATGTGCGTCGTCGGCGGCTTCGCGGAGGCGTTCGTGGAGCAATTCCACGCGGACGCGTTCTTCATGAGCGCCAGCGGCATTTCCTTGACCGACGGCGTCACCGATTACGGCGTCGGGGAAATTCAGTTGAAGAAACGGATGATGGCGCGCTCCAAGAAGGTTGTCGTACTGGCCGATAGCAGCAAGTTCGATGCCGTGTCGCTAACGTCGGTATGCGGCTTGGGCGAGATCGACGGCGTCGTCACCGACTCGAAGCTGCCGCCGGAGACGGCGGACAAGTACCGCTCCGCAGGAGTAGAGATTTACATGTAAACCGCGGCACGCCGCGCGAACCTCCCGTTGCCGGGAGGTTTTTTTGTTGCTACAGCAGTAAATCGTGGCGCCCCTCCGCAAATAACACGGGGGTTGTCTCCCTAGGCAGCAATAAATCGAGGCGTTCCTCCGCAATGATTAGGGCATGCCACCCCAAAAAATGAGGAACGCCTCCCCAAAACGCTCGACCGTCCCAATGTCCATCGACGAAGTGCACAACCGTTGGGCACCGTGAGCTCAACCGTTGGGCACCTTGAGCCCAACCACCGGTGCGCTTGCCGGTCTCCGGCGGTCGCTCGGGCGCGCCGTTGCCGAAGCGGGCTTCCCGAGCGCGCCTTCCTCCGAGTCTTGGAAGGATTTCCGATTGACAGACAAGTATATCCGGTGGTAATTTGTATTCGAGTGCAAAAATATGTATTTATGTGTGTTTTATTGTGGATTTGGAGGGGGGATTGGATCATCTTACCTGTTCTGCTGGTGCTGGCATCCGGCATCGCGCATGCTCTGTGGAACTTGTTAGCCAAGCGGAGCGACGACAAGGCTTTATTTCTATTGTGCATCTTCGTACCGACGACGGCGCTGCTGCTGCCTCGGCTCCTCGAGGAGCTGACGAGGCCCGGGGTGCCGCCGCAAAGCTATTGGCTGCTGCTGCTGTCGACGGTCGTGCAGGGCTTCTATGCGTTCTTCCTCTCGAAATCGTTGACGCACGGGGACATCTCGCAGGTGTACCCGATGATGCGCGGCATCGGGACGATGCTCCTGCCGCTGATGAGCGTGCTGCTGCTGAACGAACGGCTGACGGCATGGGGGTGGGCCGGCTTGACGCTGATCGCATCCGGCTTTCTCGCGATGAGCGGCCTGGCGTTCGCGCGCCGCCGCTCCCCGATCGCTCCGAAGGTTATCGCGTATACGCTCGCGGTGGGGTTATGTACGATGGGGTACGTCCTCGTCGATAAGGTGAACCTCGGCCAGTTCTCGCCGCTGGCGCTGCTCGCCGCCTCCAACATCGGGTTCATGGCCGGGCTCGTCCCGTTCGTCCCGTTCCGGCGCATTCGGTGGAAGACGGTCATGAAGGAGCACGGCGTAACGCTCGCGATCGGATCGATTCTGTCGCCGGGCTCGTATTTATTGTTTCTATTCGCGATGAGCTTGTCGCCGCTGACGTACGTGGCGCCGCTTCGCGAGATCGGCACCGTCTTCGGTACGCTGTTCGGCATCTATCTGCTGCGCGAGCCGAAGGAAGCGGCGCGGATCGTCTCGGCCTGCATGATCTTCTCGGGCATCGTCTTGATCGGCGGGTGGGGCATGTAATCGCATAGAGCTGGGAAGGAGCATGAAAGGAGCGTGTTGAAAATGGGGGAAGCCATACCCGCCGAGTCGTCGTATGCAAGCGAAATTCAAGCCGTCGCCGAAGCCGTCGAAGCGAGCCGGACGGAAGGGGCGCTGTCGTTCGCGTTCATTACGGATCTGCACCATCGCGCGTCCGGGAACCAGCTGCGCGCCGCCGCGGCGCTTCGCGAGCTGGCGGCGAGGCTTCGCCTCGACTTCGTCCTGCACGGCGGCGACGCGAGCGCGAACGGGCCGAAGGAGGACGTCGTCGCGGCGCAGCGGGAGATGGCCGAGGCGCTCGCGCGCACGGGCGTTCCGGTGTTGACGGCGAAAGGCAATCACGACGACAACTCGATTTACGATCACGAGCGGAAGACCGGAGCGGCCGAACATGTCGTGTTTCCGCAGCAGTCGAAGGCGATCTGGGGAGCCGCCTCGGAGGCGGTCGCCCGATATGACGACGCTCGACCGGACTCGCTTTACTTCTACGCGGATTTCCCGTCGAAGCGCGTCCGCGTCGTCGTGCTCGACTGCATGGACCACCCGTACCGGCTGAAGGAGAGCGGGGAGCTCGCGTATTTGGGGCAGTGGCATTACGTGTTTTCCCAGGGCCAGATGGAGTGGCTCGCGCAGCGCGCGTTCGACCTGCGCGGCCGTCCGGATTGGAGCGTAATCATTATGTCTCATGTCGCGATTTTGCAGGACGGCGTGTTCGGCGTCGACCACCCGGTGCGCAACGGAGAGGCGCTATGGGACATCGTGAAGGCGTTCCGCGACGGCGGCCGGTTCCGGGGGGAAGGAGGCGAAGGCGAATTCGCTTATCGAATCGATGCGGACTTCGCGGCGCAAGGCGCAAGAGACGTGATCGGTTGTTGGTTCGGCCACGTGCATCACGACCAGGTCGTCGTGCGGGACGGCATCCCGAATATTTCCGCCGTGAATGCGTGGACGCTGCAGGAGTTCCCCGAATCGCCGAAGCGGGAGGAAGGCTCGGTCACCGAAACCGCCTTTGACATCGTGACCGCGGACCTCGGCGCAAGAGTATGCCGACTGACTCGTTTCGGCGCGGGGGAGTCGAGAACGGTTCGATATTAACGCCGCGTTAAGTGCGAATGTAGATTTACATAATTTTTACTCCTCACCTATTGAACTCCTACCGATTCCTATGTATGATGCTGATATGAAGGGTAAAGCGCTATCAACTGTCAGGTTAAGCGCTTTACCCGCAATATTGTAGTCGTTTTAAACCGGTTTAAACGCTACTTCATACCTTTTTTGAACATCATGGGATCTCGAATTGCAAGCGGTTACAAGTATTGGGGGTGAACGGTCGGTTCGGGTTTGTCGGCTTGGCAAACATAGCAGTGGAAGACATGTTGATATTCTATAGGAGGGGTACTCTTGAACAAATCAAGGCTGCTGGTCGCAATGATAATGTTGTTGTTCGCCGTTCTGTTCGCGGCGTGCACGAAAGACGAGGCGGCGCCGAGCGACGCTCCGGAACCGTCCGAGACGACGGACGAGAAAGACGATACGGCCGAGCCGACGAAAGCGCCCGCCGAAACCGTCGTCGTTCAGGAAGCGCCGATGCTGTCCGAGCTCGTAGCGAGCGGATCGCTGCCGCCGCTGGCGGAGCGGCTGCCCGCCGAGTCCGACATCATGGTGGAGCCGGTCGTCGAGGAAATCGGGCAGTACGGCGGCGAATGGAAGATGCCGTGGAACGGTCCCGGCGACCGCTGGACCGTCGGACAGCCGACGGAGGAATCGCTGTTCCGCTTTAGCAAGGACGGCAGCAAGGTGGAGCCGAACGTGGCGAAAGGCTACGACGTCAACGAAAACTCCACGGAGTTCACGATTTACCTCCGCGAAGGCATGAAATGGTCGGACGGGGAGCCGTTCACGGCCGACGACGTCATTTTCTACTGGGAGCACATGTTGAAGAAAGAGACGTTCGGCAAGAAAGTCTACGACGCGTATTACTCCGTCGACCCGGCGACGGGCGATAAGGCGCTCGCCGAAGTGACGAAGATCGACGATTACACGTTCAAGGTGACGCACAAGTATCCGAGCGTGCAGTTCCTCGAGCGCGTCGCGATCGACAACAAGTGGTTTTTCGCGCCGGAGCACTTCCACCGTACGATTCTGCCGGAGTTCGTCGGCGAAGAGAAGGCGCTCGCGATCGCGAAGGAGTGGGGCTTCGAAGACGTGCAATCGTTCCTCGTCGCCACAGGGTACTACTACTGGATCAACCCGGAAATTCCGACGCTGCGCGCGTGGGTGGCGAAGAACGACCCGGACAGCGACCAGTTCATCATGGAACGCAACCCGTATTACTGGAAGGTCGACGAAGAAGGCAAGCAGCTGCCGTACATCGACCGCATCGTGGCGACGAAAATCCAAGATCCTAGCCACAAAATTCTCGGCACGCTCGCCGGCGATTATAATCTGACTTGGTTCGGGGCGGCGGACTTTACGGTGTTGAAGGAAAACGAGCAGAAAGCCGGCTACCGCGTCATCCCGTGGTCGACGGCCGCATGGTCGAGCGCCGGCGTTCAGGTGAACCAGACGGTCGCGGATCCGAAGCTGCGCAAGCTGTTCCAAGACGCGAAATTCCGGGAGGCGCTTTCGGTCGGCGTCAACCGCGTCGAAATTACGGAAATTTACACGAACGGCATCGCGGAGCCGATCCAGGCGTCCGTGCCGGAAGGACTCGTCGGCTATCAGGACGGCTGGAGAGACCAATGGGCGGCGTACGAGCCGGACCGCGCGAATCAGTTGCTCGACGAGCTCGGTCTGAAGAAGGGCGCCGACGGCTTCCGGACGCATCCGGACGGCTCGGATCTGACGCTGACGGTCATCGATTCGACGACGGATACGGCGCCGTTCCTGGAGCTGCTGAAGAAATATTACGAGGAGATGGGCCTGAAGACCGACATCAAGATCGTGGACCAGGCGACCCATCAGGAGATGAAGTACTCGAACCAAGTGCCGCTGCATACGGAAAATATTTCGGTCGCGAACGTCGCGTTCCGTCCGGATACGCTCGTGCCGCTTCGCGTGCTGACGCCGTGGTCGATCGAATACGGCCGTTACGCGGAGTCCGGCGGCAAGGAAGGGATGGCGCCGGAAGGCGACGTGGCCGAAATCATGAAGCTGTGGGATCAAATCAAAGCGGCGAAGACGACGGACGAGATTAACAAGCTCGCGGCCGACATCGTCAAGATTCACCAGAAAAATCAATGGGTCATCGGATACGCGGGACCGACGCCGAACCTCGTCGTCGCATCTAACAAGATCCGCAACGTACCGACCGATATGATCTGGGCGGACGAATTCCGCTCCCTCGGTCACGCGCACCCGGCTCAGTTTTTCATTCAGCCTTAACCCCGCGTCGGGCGCGGGAGGACGCGGCGAAGCGACGAGCTTCGCCGGCTTCCTTCCCGGGGAGCCCCGCGAACCGTTACGGAGAGGAACGTGTGCGAGATGCTTCAATACATGCTGAGAAGAATCGTGCTGGTCATTCCCGTCGTCTTCTTGATATCCATTATCGTGTTCTATATCATCCAGCTTCCGCCCGGCGATTACGTGTCCAACTACGCGGCGAAGATGTCCGTCGCCGGCGACGTCATGTCGCAGGAGGACATGGATAAGATGCGCGCGACGCTCGGTCTCGATCGCCCGCTCTACGAGCAGTACTTCCTGTGGATAAAAAATATCTTGCTGCACGGCGACTTCGGATTTTCCTTCAATTACAACAAGCCGGTCACCGCCGTCATCAGTCAATATATGGGTCTCACGCTCGTCGTGTCCCTCGTTACGATGGCGTTCCAGTACCTCGTCGCGATTCCGGTCGGTATTTATTGCGCCGTCAAGCAGTATTCGGCGGGAGATTATTTCTTCTCCGGACTGAGCTTCCTCGGCATGGCGACGCCGAACTTCCTCATGGCGATCATCTTGATGTACCTGTCGTACACTTGGTTCGGCGATCCGCTGCTCGGCTTGTTCTCGAGCGAATACGCGAACGCCCCGTGGTCGTACGACAAGATGGTCGATCTGGCGAAGCACTTGGTGATCCCGGTCATCGTCATCGGCCTTGCGAGCACCGCGGACCTCATCCGCGTCATGCGGGGGCAGATGCTGGACGAATTGAATAAGCCCAACGTCGTCACGGCGCGGGCGAAAGGACTGTCCGAGACGAAAATTTTGTTCAAGTATCCGACGCGCGCGGCGCTCAATCCGATCGTCAGCACGTTCGGTTGGTCGCTCACGTCGATCTTCACCGGTTCCACGATTACGGCGATCGTGCTGAACCTGCCGATCCAAGGTCCGGTCATGTACCAGGCGCTGCTCGGGCAAGACATGTACTTGGCCGGCTCGTGGCTGTTGTTCATGGCGCTCCTGACCGTCGTCGGGACGCTCATCTCCGACATCCTTCTCGCGTGGCTGGATCCAAAAATTCGAACCGAATTCAGGGGAATGTAGCGATGAGTATGATACCGGTTTTTGGGAAACGACGCGCCGAAGCCGCGGCTCCCGCGAAGACGAAGGACGCCAACTACAGCTCGCAATGGCGGCTGATGTACCTGCGTTTCAAGAAGCATAAGCTGGCCCGCATCAGCCTGATCGTGCTCGGCTTGCTGTATGCGGTCGCCGTATTCGCAAGATTTATCGCCCCGTACGGGCTGGAAAGCTACGACAGCAAGTACGTGAACGCGCCGCCGATGATGCCTCGTTTCGTCGACGCGGAGGGAAAGTTTCATCTGCAGCCGTTCGTCTACGAGCTGAAGTCGGAGCGCGATCCCGAGACGATGCGCAAGAAGTTCGTTTCGAACGAGGAAGTGCGCTACCCGATCAAGCTGTTCGCGCGAGGAGAGGAATACAAGTTCCTAGGCTTGTTCCCGACGACGATTCATCTGTTCGGCGTAGAGGAGCCGGGACGGCTGTTCCTGCTCGGCACCGACGGGATGGGGCGCGATCTGTTCTCCCGCGTCGTGCTCGGCAGCCAAATTTCGCTCAGCATTCCGATCGTCGGCGTCGGCATCAGCTTCGTGCTCGGGCTGTTCATCGGAGGCGTCTCCGGTTACTTCGGCGGGCGACTCGACTCGTTCATCCAGCGCGTCATCGAGGTCATTCGCTCGTTCCCGACGCTGCCGCTCTGGATGGCGCTGTCCGCCGCGATTCCGCCGCGCATTCCGGTCGTCACGATGTACCTGTACATCGTCATCATCCTCGCGTTCATCGGATGGACCGATCTCGCGCGGGTCGTACGCGGGAAGTTCATCTCGCTGAAGAACGAGGATTACGTCTTGTCGGCGAAGATCGCCGGCGTCAGCGATACGAAGATCATCGTGCGTCACCTCGTTCCAGGCTTCATCAGCTATCTCGTCGTCGCGACGACGCTGGCGATTCCCGGCATGATCCTCGGGGAGACGGCGATGAGCTTCCTCGGTCTCGGCATTCGGTCGCCCGCGACGAGCTGGGGCGTACTGCTCCAAGAGGCGCAGAAGATCGAGAACGTCGCGTTGTATCCTTGGAAGCTGATTCCGCTCGGCGTCGTCGTCGCGACGGTGCTGACGTTTAACTTCTTGGGCGACGGCATGCGGGACGCCGCCGATCCTTATAAGAAATGAGGGAGAGCATGACGACAACTCGCGAATCGGCGGCTCCGGCCGCGCCGCTGCTGTCGGTGAGGGATCTGCGCATCCGCATCGAGATGGATAACGGGGTCATGCACGCGGTGGACGGCGTCGACTTCGACATTAAGAAGGGACAGACGCTCGGGCTCGTCGGGGAATCCGGCTGCGGCAAGAGCCTGACGAGCCGGGCGATTCTCGGGCTGAACCCGAAGGAGTGCGAGACGACGGGAAGCATCCGGTTCCGCTCCCCGGGCGAAAGTTCCGGCGACAAGGAAGGCGACGGCGTGGACATCGTCTCGCTCGATCCGACCGGCCGCCGCATCCGCTCGATCCGCGGACGACAAATTTCGATGATCTTCCAGGAGCCCATGACGGCGTTCTCGCCGATGTACACGATCGGCAATCAGATCGTCGAGGCGATCCGGCAGCATCGGACGAAGGACAAGAAGATCGCGAAGCGCATCGCCCTCGAGATGCTGAGCAAGGTCGGCATCTCCGACGAGGCGAAGCGGTTCGATCAATTTCCGCACGAATTTTCCGGAGGGATGCGGCAGCGGGCGATGATCTCGATGGCCTTATCCTGCAATCCGGAGCTGCTCATCGCCGACGAGCCGACGACGGCGCTCGACGTGACGATCCAGGCGCAGGTGCTCGATCTGATGAAGTCGCTGCAGGCCGAATTCGGCATGGCGATCTTATTGGTGACGCACGACCTCGGCATTATCGCGGAGATGTGCGACGAGGTGGCGGTCATGTACCTCGGGAAGATCGTCGAGCAAGCGCCGGTGAAGGAGCTGTTCGCGAACCCGAAGCATCCGTACACGAAGGGGCTGCTGAAGTCGATGCCGCGCCTCGGGGGAACCAAGAAGCGGCTCGATTCGATCGAAGGCTCCGTACCGCTGCCGATCGACATGCCGCCGATGTGCGGCTTCTACGACCGGTGCAAGGATCGAATCGAAGGCGTTTGCAACGCGCGCGCCGTTCCGCAGACGCACGTCGGGGAGCGGCATACGGTCAGATGCTTCCTATATTCGGAGTAAAGCGAGGTGTGATACGCCCATGGTCCAACCGATCTTGGAAGTGAAACGGCTCAGCAAGGACTACCGGGTAGAGTCCAAGGCCCGAGGGCTGTTTCGGAAACCGTCGTACGTCCGGGTGCTGGACGAGATTTCGTTCGAGCTGCACGAGGGGGAGACGTTAAGCGTCGTCGGGGAATCGGGCTGCGGCAAGACGACGCTCGGCCGCTGCATCGTGCGCGGCATCGAAGCGAGCGAAGGCGAAGCGCTTTACGTCGCGGAAGGCGGCGAGCGCGTCGACTACTTGAAACTGAAGGGGAAGGACGCGAAGAAATATCGCAAGGACATCCAGATGATTTTCCAAGATCCGTATTCTTCGCTCAGTCCGCGGATGAGCGTGTTCGACATTATCTCCGAGCCGCTCGTCGCCTCGCGGAAGCTTAGCCGCGCGGAGGTCGAAGAGAAAGTGACGGACATCGCCGCGAAGACGGGGCTGAACGTCAATTATTTGCGCCGGTACCCGCATGCGTTCTCGGGCGGTCAGCGGCAGCGGATCGCCATCGCCCGCGCGCTCGTCTCGCGGCCGCGGCTCGTCGTCTGCGACGAGGCGGTGTCCGCGCTCGACGTCTCGATTCAGGCGCAGATCATCAATTTGTTGAAGGATCTCCAGGAGCAGTTCGGCATCACGTACGTGTTTATTTCTCACGATCTGTCGGTCGTGCAGAACATCTCGGACCGCGTGGCCGTCATGCATCTCGGGAAAATCGTAGAGCTCGCTCCGGTCGCGTCGTTGTTCGCGCGGCCGCGTCATCCGTATTCGGAGGCGCTCATGTCCGCCGTGCCGCAGCCGGATCCGGAGCGGAAGAAGGAGCGCATCATTCTGGAAGGCGAGGTGCCGAATCCGGCGAATCCGCCGAGCGGCTGTCACTTCCATCCGAGATGTCCTTATAAGACGGAACGCTGCGCGCTGGAGGCGCCGCGGCTGCAAGAGATCGGAGAAGGTCATCACGCGGCTTGCCATTACGCGGAACAGCTTACATTACGGGGGGTTAACGCATGAACGGATCCGGAACGAAGGATGAAAAGCGATTGATCGTGTTTCTGGATTGCGGCGACACGATCATCGACGAAGGCACCGAGGTTCGCGACGAGCACGACATCGTCATCGAAGGGAAGGTCATTCCCGGCGCGGACGTCATGGTGAAGACGCTGGCGGAACGGGGCTATCGGCTCGCCCTCGTCGCGGACGGGCGGGCGCAGTCGTTCGTGAACCTGCTTACGATGAACGGCGTGTACGACTGCTTCGAGACGATGATTTATTCGGAGCCGATCAAGGCGTCGAAGCCGAGCCCGCGCATGTTCAAGGCGGCGATCGGGGCAATGGATTTAAGCGAGCGGGACGTAGGCCGCATCGTGATGCTCGGCAATAACTTAAGCCGGGACGTGAAAGGCGCGAACGCGATGGGCATGATCAGCGTACACCTGGATTGGACGCCGAGGTATCCGAAAGTGCCTGCGGACGCGTCGGAGACGCCGATGTATACGGTGTCCGACCCGATGGAATTCGTGGAGCTGGTCGAACGGTTGAACGCGGCGCTGACGGCTTCCGAAGCGAGTTCCGCGAGCACGGCGTCTTGAGAGGAAGAGCGGCGCCGTGAGCAAAATCGATGAAGTGGCGAAGCTGGCGCGGGTGTCCAAGGGGACGGTATCGAACGTGTTCAGCCAGAAGCGCCCGACCAGCAAGGAAGTGACGGAACGCGTGCTGCGCGCGTCCCGAGAGCTGAACTACGTACCCAATCAAATCGCTCGGAGCTTAGTGACGAAGCGGACGATGGCGATCGGGCTGACGATCCCGCACGGCCGGTTCTTCTTCAGCGCTTTCCATACGCAATTCATTAACAGCGTCGTGCTCGAGGCGGCTCGGTACGGCTATCGCGTGCTGCTGGACATGATTCCGGCGCAGGACATCGCGACGCCGTTCCTAGCCAGCTATCCGATCGACGGCGCGGTCGTCATGGACCCGCGGGAATCGGACGATCGCATCGAGCTGATGCAGCGGGAGGGCATTCCGTTCGTGACGATCGGCCGGGTTCAGGCGGCGGACGCTCCGACGCCAACGCCGACGGTCGACAACGACAATCGAAAGATCGTGCGCGACATATGCGATTATTTGTTCGCGCTCGGCCACCGCGGGATCTCTTTCCTGAACGCGGGCGTCTCGACGACGGTGGCGGCCGACCGCCGAGAGAGCTTCCTCGAAGCGATGGCGGGCCGAGGCGTCCGGATCGAGCCGTGGATGATGTTCCACAAGCCGGAGCTGTCCGACGAACGGTATTCCAACTACGGCTACGAGGAAACCAAGCGGGTGATCGAAGCTTCGGACGGACGGGCGACCGCCTTCATCGCGGACGACGACCGGACGGCGTTCGGCTGCCTGCACGCGCTGAAGGAGCTTGGCCTCGACGTCCCGAACGACGTCTCCGTCTTCGTCATCTGCGGCGACGATTCGATGCTGACGCGGTCGACGCCTGCGCTGACGAGCATGGATCTTCGGCCGGCTGACCTCGGCGCGCGAGCGGTGACGACGCTGCTGCGCATGCTGGGCATCGTCGACGGGGACGTCGACGAGCGATGCATCGTGGATTGCGGGATCGTCGAACGGAGTTCCTGCGCGGCCGTTCCGGATCAAGGGAGGAATCGGGATGAGCGATAACGCAAGGATGATGCGGTCATGACGACGGGGGCGTGGTTCGGCGATTACGAGATCTACATCCGAATCCTCGTCAGCGGACTGCTGGGACTGTTGATCGGCTTCGACCGGACGCATAAGCATAAACCGGCCGGGGTGAAGACGTATATGTTCGTGACGGTGGCGTCGGCGTTGATCACGATCGTTTCGATCCAGAGCGTGTCCTATTACGGGCATATGCACGATCGGACGATGATGGATCCGATGCGGCTCGCGGCGCAGATCGTCACGGGACTCGGCTTCCTAGGAGCCGGGTTGATCATGAAGACGGGCTTCGAGGTGAAGGGGCTGACGTCGGCGGCCATGATCCTGTTCGCGGGCGGCGTCGGGATCGGCATCGGCGCGGGCTTCTACGGCATCGTCTGCTTTACCGTCGCCGCCGCCTTCGTGCTCGTCCGAGTCGGGGGCTTTATCGAGAAGAAGGATCACGAATGGACGGAGCGGAGGCGAGAACAGGAGCGGGATTGCGGGAACGCGCAAGGGCAGGCGCCGCTCGGCTCCGAACGGGAATCGCAAGGGCAAAGGAGCGAGACGGCATGAATCGGACGTGGATCGGGGCGCACACCGGCTGCGGGGATGCGCCGGACAACACGTGGGCGTCTTATTTGGAAGGCGTCGCTTCCGGCGCCGACATCGTCGAAGTCGACGTGCTGACGGCGCGCGACGGCACGCTTCTGCTGCTGCACGACGACAAGCCGGAGCTGAAGTCGCATGGGTTCGCGGAGCTGAACGAGCCTGGGCTTCGCGCGCGCGTCGCGCCGCGACACGGGGAGCATGAGCTGGCGAGGCTCGACGACGTGCTGCGCCATGCGGCCATGCATCGGATCCGGCTGAACCTCGATCTGAAGAGCCTGGAAGCGATCGACCCGGCGTTGGCGCTCGTGCGCATGTACGGGGCGGAAGAGCTGGCGTTCGTCACGGGCTGCTCCGCGGGCATGCCCGAGCGGCACCCTGACGTGCCGGCGCTGTGGAACGCGCCGACGGCCGCGCCTCCCGCCGGGGAAGAACAAGCGTACGCCGAGGCGGTCTGCGAGACGGCGGTCCGGCTCGGGTATCGAGGGATCAACCTGAACAAGGCGACGTGCTCGGAGACGGTCGTTCGCTCGGCGCAGGCGGCGGGACTGTCGGTTTGGGTGTACACGGTGAACGAGCCGGAGGAGATGCGTCGGTTCGCCGCGATGGGCGTCGACGCCATTACGACGAGACGCCCGAAGACGCTTCGCGAATGCTTGACGGCGGCGCGGACGATCTCGAAGGAAGACGACGATTTACGACGTTAACGACAGCTCGGCCCCGATTCGGTACAATGGAAGCGGATGGGAAACCGAAATCGGGGAGGATCTGCGAATGGCGCAAATTCGAAGCAAGAGAGACGCGGGATCGTTTATGAACGCGTTCGAGGAGTGGGCGGCTTGGGACGATACGGGGGGCAAGCGGTATTTCGTCTTCGCGGACCGGGAGCGGGGCGGGAGCTGGACGCTTATGCGGTATCCGGACGGCGCCTGGACGATTCACGGCAAGGGCGAGACGTATTGCGACGACGGGGAGACGAAGCTGACGGCGGAAGAAGCTTGCGCATTCGTATGGAAGCATCGAGCGGCCGTCAATCGAGCGATAGGGGAAGCGGCATAAGAGGTAGTTCGTACGAGGTCCAAGGCGTTCCGTTTCGGCGGAGCGGCTTGGACCTTTCCTTTTCGATATAGGTCTGATGGCGCGGGTCGTTAGATTCTCTTATAATGGAATGAAATAGAAAGAGAGGCTGGTGTTCGGAGTGGAGCTGGAGGAACGAGAATCGATTCAGCGTTGCATGCAAGGTCAGGCGTATTGCCCTGTCAATCTTCCTCGCGCGATTTGGTTTTGGACCGCCTTCGCGCTCGTCTCGGCGGCTTCCGCCGCCGTGAACTTGATCTGGCGCGATCCCGCGCTGCTGACGTTGTTCGCCATCCCGGCGATCTACCTCGGCTTGATCCGCATCCCCGTCGCGGCGTTCGTCGCCGCCAACGCGCTGTCGTGCGCGTTGATCGCGTTCGTCGCGGAAGGGGAAGCCGGCGGCGCCGTATCCGCGGCCGCCTTCCTCGCGATTTCGTGCTTGGCGAGGCGGATGGCCTCGACGTCCTTCCGGCACTACAGCCAGAAGCGGCAGTACGAGGAGCTGTTCATGGACACGATGCTGTCGTTCGCGAAGAGCATCGATACGCGCGACCCGTATACGGCGTTCCATTCGCGCAACGTCGCGGGCTACGCCAAGCGCATCGCCGAGGAGCTGAAGCTGCCCGCGGCGCAGACGGAAGCCGTCTACTTGGCGGGACTCATTCACGACATCGGCAAGATCGGCACGCCGGAGCATATCTTAAGCAAGGAATCGCGATTGACCGAGGAAGAATACGAGATTATGAAGCTGCATCCGGAGGCCGGCTACAACATCATTAAAAATATCGCCCGGCTGCAGGAGCTCGGCATCGCCGATATGGTGCGGCACCATCACGAACGCATCGACGGCAAGGGGTATCCGCACGGCTTGCGCGGGGACGCCATCCCGCTCGGCGCGCGCATCTTGGCGGCGGCGGACGCATTCGACGCGATGACGACGAACCGCTCGTACCGGCAGAAGCTTGCCGTAGAGACCGCGGCCGAGGAGCTTCGGCGCCACAGCGGCACGCAGTTCGATTCGGCGGTGGCGGACGCGTTCCTTCGGGCGCTCGCCCGCGACGGGACGCTGCAGACGCAGGAGGCGCCCCGCGGACAAGCGGCGTCGGCGCAGACGGCCGCGGGGTAAGCGGCATACGGAACGATGTCCCGAGGGGCATCGTTTTTCTTTTTCTCGCATAGGGATGGAGTATGAACCTTAATAGATTGCTAGAGACGAAAAGGAGACTCCGCCCATGACCCCGCTCGACCAAACCGCTAGAAACATTACGGCTCGGCTACAACCTCGTCGTAACCGAGAGGCGTCCGGTGTACGTCCCGCTGCCGGACGCGGACCTGTTGTTTCTGCTCGCCGTCGCCCCAAGCACCGGAACGTTCCAAGCCGGCCTCGTTCGGTTGTCTAGCTGCCGCTTCGAAGAAGGGAAGGAGGAGCCGTCCCGACTGCCGGCGGAGAAGCTGTACGCGGCTTCGTTCGATTTCGTGAACGGGCTTCGCGCTTCCGTCGACGAGAGCCGTCTCGGCGCGTCCACGGCCGACGCGGTTCGCGCGGTGCACGAGGAACTGCAGGACATCTTCCGGCAGGTCGCGGACGCGCTGCTGAAACGAAGAAGCGAGGCATAACCGAAGCTTGCGTCGATCGTTCGGGATGCTTGATAATGGGAGTATCTATTTACGAAACCGAGAGGGACTTCCATGACCGCCCAGCCGTTCACCTTACAATCGATCAAGCGTCTGTGCGGCCGGTTCGCGTACGAAGACGGAGAAGCGATCTACGCCGCGGGACGCGCGCGCCTCGACCGCGACGACCCGGACGCGGCGGGCTTCGACGCCGAGGTCGCCGGAAGCGGCGGCGTCCGCCGCGTGTCCGTGTCGTTCGGATCGGACGGTTCGCCGGTCGCGAACTGCGACTGCGAGCCGTTCCTTCGATACGAGGAGCCCTGCGAGCATATCGCGGCTGCTCTTCTACAAATCTACGAACTCCGCAGCGAACTCCGGTCGTCGTATCGGCCGAGTCCGTCCGCGGAGCAGCGCGCCGCGGACGGACTGCTGGCGCTCTTCGCGTCGGGCCCGCCGCGAGACGGCGTCCGCCGGACCGCGCTCGGCGCGCGGAAGGAGACGCTCGGCGTCGAGTGGACCGTCAAGGCGCGCGAGTATGCGGACGGGAATCGATTGTTCGCCGTCGAGATGAAGCTCGGCCCGGGGAAGACGTACGTCGTTCCTCGCATTCGGGACTTCCTGGACGCCTATGACCGCGGGGAGACGTACGCGTTCACCGCCCGCTTCGCGTACGATCCGCAGGCGCATCGGTTCGCGCCCGCCGACGAAGCGGCGCTGCGCGAGCTCGTCCGGGCGAAGCGCTCGGAGGAGGCGTACCGCGCGGCGGGAGCGGCGGCTTTGCCGGCCGCCCGGCGATCCGCCGCGGACCGGGAGCTCCCCGTGCCGCCGTACGCCTGGGAAGCGCTGGAGCCGCTGCTCGCCGCGGCGCCTTCCGTCGCGCTCGAAGCCGAAGGCGAGCGATGGAGCGGCCTCCGGACGGCGGAGGAGCCGCTGCCGCTTCGGTTCGAATTCGACGCGGACGTAGCCGCCGCGTTCGGCGATGGCGGAGACGACGCGTTCCGGCTGGACGCGGGCGGGCTGGACGGCGTCCTCGTCATGGAGGCGTACGGTCTCGCCCTGCACGGCGGCAAGCTGATCAAACTGCCGGCGGCGTCCTGCAGACGGCTGGCGGAGCTGCAGCGGCTCCTGACGTCGTTGCGCGAGCCGCGCATCCGCATTCCCTCCGAACGGATGGAGACGTTCCTGCGCGAGGTCGTCCCGGGCTTGCTCGCGCTCGGCGAAGTGCGCGTCGCGAAGGCGGTGTCGGACCGGATCGTGCAGACGCCGTTGAAAGCCCGAATTTACCTCGACCGCGTCAGGGATCGGCTGCTGGCGGGCGTGGAGTTCCAATACGGCGATCTCGTCGTCAACCCGGTGGAGGCGCGCGCCAGCACGGCGAAGACCGGCCGCATCCTGCTGCGCGACGGGGAGAAGGAGCGGCGCATCCTGGATTTGATGGACGCCGGCGGGTTCGTGCAGACGGAGAGCGGCTATTTCCTGACCGACGAAGCGGACGAGTTCGAGTTTCTCTACGAGCTCGTCCCGAAGCTCGAACGGCTGGCGGACATCTTCGCGACCACCGCCGTGAAAGCCCGAATCGCCCCGAGTCCGAAGGCGCCCGTCGCGAAGGTCGACGTCGACGAGAGGGTCGACTGGCTCGAGATCAAGTTCGACCTCGCCGGCATCCCGGAGTCGGACATCCGGCAGCTCGTGCGGGCGATCGACGAGAAGAAGAAATATTACCGGCTCCCCTCCGGCGCTCTGCTGCCGCTCGAGCGCGAGGAGTTTCAACAGCTGGCGCGGTTCCTGAAGGAGACCGGCCTTACCCCGGCGGAGCTGAGCGGGGCGACGGCGCGCATCCCCGTCTCCCGGGGACTGTACTTCATGGACCTCGCGGAGCACGAGAGCCGCGCCGTGAAGCTCGGGAAGTCGTTCCGGCAGGTGCTCGAGAATATGCGATATCCCGACAACCTCGAGTTCCCGGTGCCGCCATCGCTCGACGCCGTGCTGCGGGAGTACCAGAAGCACGGCTTCCGTTGGATGAAGCTGCTGGCTCATTACCGCTTCGGCGGCGTCCTGGCCGACGACATGGGGCTCGGGAAGACGCTGCAGAGCATCGCCTTCCTCGTCTCCGTCCTGCCGGACATCCGGGAGCGGCGAGAACCCGCGATCGTCGTCGCGCCGGCGTCGCTCACGTACAATTGGAGGAACGAGTTCCACAAATTCGCGCCGGACGTGAAGGTCGCGCTCGTCGACGGCGATCAGGAAGAACGCGCCAAGAAACTCCGCCTCGCGCGCGACGCCGACGTCGTCATCACGTCGTATCCGCTGCTGCGGCGCGATATCGCGTCGTACGCCAGACGACGGTTCCATACCGTGTTCTTGGACGAAGCCCAAGCGTTCAAAAACTATGCCACCCAGACGGCCCACGCCGTGAAACGGCTGCAGGCGAGCCATCGGTTCGCGCTGACCGGCACGCCGATCGAGAACGGCATCGAAGAGCTATGGTCGATCTTCGACGTCGTCTTCCCGACGCTGTTCCCCGAGCGGAGGCTGTTCCGGGATATGTCCCGAAGCAGCGTCGCGAAGCGGGTACGTCCGTTCCTGCTGCGCCGTCTCAAATCCGACGTGCTCGGCGAGCTGCCGGAGAAGATCGAGACGCTGCACGCTTCGGAGCTGTTCCCGGAGCAGAAGCGACTGTACGCCGCTTACCTCGCGAAGCTTCGCCAGGAGACGCTGAAGCATCTCGACGTCGACAGCTTCCACAAGAGCCGCATGCGTATTTTGGCGGGCCTCACGCGGCTTCGCCAAATTTGCTGCCATCCGGCGCTGTTCGTCGAAGGGTATGAAGGCAGCTCGGGAAAATTCGAATCGCTGATGGATTTGCTCGAGGAAGGACGAGGCGCGGGGAAGCGAATGCTCGTGTTCTCTCAATTCACGGGCATGCTGGATTTGATCGGACGGGAGCTCGGGCGGCAGGGCGTGCCGTATTTTTACTTGGACGGCGACACGCCCGCCGCGGAACGCGTCGAGCTGTGCGATCGGTTCAACGACGGGGAACGGAATTTGTTCTTGATCTCGCTGAAGGCGGGCGGGACGGGACTGAACCTGACGGGAGCCGATACCGTAATTCTGTACGATCTGTGGTGGAATCCCGCCGTGGAGCAGCAGGCCGCCGACCGAGCGCACCGGATCGGGCAGACGAACGTCGTGCAAGTCATTCGGCTCGTCGCCGGAGATACGTTGGAGGAGAAAATCTACGAGCTGCAGCAGCGGAAGAAGCATCTGATCGACGACGTCGTGCAAGCGGGGCCGGCGGCGTTCGGCTCCTTGTCGGAGGCGGAGCTTCGCGAGCTGCTGTCGATCTGAGCCGTTATCGCAGCGCGGACAGCAGCGCCGCGTTCATCGCCTCCATCTCGTCGACGACGGAGCCGTGCCCGCTGTTATACAGCGGCTGCAAGGTCGATCCCGGGAGGTTCTGCTGCAGCCGCTGCGCGACCGGGTAGGCGACGATCTTGTCGTGCACGCCGTGGAAGATCGACGTCGGCACGCGGATCGCGCGCAGGTCGTTCGTCACGTCTTCGTCTCGGAGCGCGACGAGGAATTGGATCGTAGCATAGGAAGCCGCTTGCATGCCCATGGAGACGAACCAGTTCAGCATTCCCGGCCCGACGTTCCGATTGAAAAACTGGAGGCTTACATCCTGAAGCATCTTCGGTCGGTCCGCCGCCGTCTGCCGAATGAGGTCGTCGATCTGTTCGACCGGCATGCCGTACGGATTGTCGGGCTTGCGAGCGAAGGCCGGCGCGGCCGGGTCGATCAAGACCAGCTTGCGGATGCGACTCCCCTGATGCGCCGGGTGACGCGCCAAGTAGCGGATCGAGATCGGTCCCCCGATCGAAAAGCCGACCAGCGCGGCATCCTGCAAGTCGAGCGCCTCCGCGACCGCGGCGACGTCGTCGCCCAACCGGTCGTACGTATAGCCGTGCCACGGCTTGTCGGACTCGCCGAATCCTCTCAAGTCGATGCCGACGCAGCGAAACCCGTAAGCCGGCAAGACGTTGAATTGATACTCGTACATCCGATGATTCAGCGGCCAGCCGTGAACGAACATGACCGGGCGGCTCCCGCTTCCCGGATTCAAATCGTGAACGCGAATCCGCACTCCCTTTTCCGTTTCGATAAACATGCGTACATCCGCCTTCCTTATTCTCGATACAAATTTATATGCGGAGCCTAGCCGCGGTAGGAGCGAATCCAGACATGAATGTGCAAGGCCTGAACCATTTGTGCTTTTCCGTATCCGATCTCGAGCGGTCGATACAATTCTATCGAGACGTCTTCGGCGCGAAGCTGCTGATCCGCGGGCGGAGGCTCGCGTACTTCGATCTGGCCGGACTCTGGGTGGCTCTCAATCAGGAGGACGTCGACCGCTCCGGGGCGGGGAGCACGTATACGCATTGCGCCTTCGCCGTGGCGGAAGCGGACTTCGACGCGTTCGCGGCGCGGCTTCGGGCGCTCGACGTCGAGATCCTTCCAGGCCGGGAGAGGGACGAGCGAGATCGGCGTTCCGTGTACTTCCAGGATCCCGACGGCCATCGGTTCGAGTTCCATACCGGGACGTTGAACGATCGATTAACGTATTACCGGGAAGAGAAGACGCATATGCAATTTTATGAAAAGGCCGCCCCCTCGCCGCCGGATCCCTCGGTCGTCGTCGCCGAAATCCGCTGCGTCGAAGGACGCGTTGCGGAACAGCTGCGCAGGCTCTTGATCGACGTCGTGGGAGACGGGGCGTCGATCGGCTTCTTGCCGCCGCTGTCCGAAGAAGAAGCGGATCGCTACTGGGGCGGCGTCGCGGGCGACGACACCGTCTTGTGGATCGCGCGTCTCGGCGAGGAGACGATCGGCACGGTGCAGCTGCACCTTTGCGCGAAGGCCAACGGGTCGCATCGAGCCGAGATCGCGAAGCTGATGGTCGCCCCGAACGCGCGGCGTCGCGGCGTCGCCCGCTTGCTTATGGAGACGGCCGAAGCCCGAGCGAAAGCGGAGGGGCGAAGCTTGCTCGTGCTCGATACGCGGGAGGGGGATCCGTCGAACCGGTTGTACGCATCCATGGGGTATGTACAAGCCGGACGCATTCCGTCCTTCGCGAGATCCGCCGACGGAACGTTGGACGCGACGATTCTTTATTATAAAACGCTTGACCTTGACGTAACGTAAAGGTGTACCCTGAGGTTGCAAGTCGCAAGGAGGGGGGAGCGCGATGGAATACACGGTGCAAAAGCTGGGCCGGCTCGCCGGCGTCAGCCCGAGAACGCTGCGGTTTTACGACGAGATCGGTCTCTTGAAGCCCGCCCGCACGAATTCGTCGGGGTATCGGATCTACGGTTCGGAGGAGGTCGACCGGCTACAGCAAATCTTGTTTTATAGGGAGCTGGGGCTCGATCTGGATCGGATCAAGAGAATCATGACCTCGCCGTCCTTCGACGGCTCGGAGGCGCTTCGGACGCACCGGGAGCAGCTCCTCGCCAAGCGGCGGCAATTAGATCTGCTTATCGCGAACGTGGAGAAGACGATCGCGGCGGCCGAAGGGAGCATCGAGATGACGAACGAAGAGAAGTTCGAAGGGTTCAAGAAGCAGCTGATCGAAGACAACGAGAAGAACTACGGCGCCGAGGCGCGGGAGAAGTACGGCGACGACGTCGTCGCCAAGTCGAACGCGAAGCTGGCGAATATGACGCAAGCGGAATACGAAGAAGTCACGCGTCTTGCGGAAGAGGTGACGGAGACGCTCGCGGAAGCGTTCCGACAGGGCGATCCGGCCGGGGAGCTCGCGCAGCGGGCGGCCGAGCTGCACAAGCGTTGGCTCCTGTTTTATTGGCCGCAGTACAGCAAGGAAGCGCATGCCGGCCTCGCCCAGATGTACGTTGACGACGAGCGGTTCCGGGCATACTATGACGCGAAACAGCCGGGAACGGCCGAATTTTTAAGAGACGCGATCCATATTTATACCGGAGCGCGGACATAAGACGGAGGGATCAGCATGGAACGCAGCGTCCGGTCGGTACCGCACGGCCACGTCGAAGAGACGAACCCATCGTC
>NZ_JAPSKE010000051.1 GCF_031177825.1 Paenibacillus sp.
TCGGCGCCATAGCCAAGTGGTAAGGCAGAGCTCTGCAAAAGCTCTACCCCCAGTTCGAGTCTGGGTGGCGCCTCCAACATTCCATTCGCCGGGGTGGCGGAATCGGCAGACGCACAGGACTTAAAATCCTGCGGTAGGTGACTACCGTACGAGTTCAAGTCTCGTCCTCGGCACCACATGTTTTAAATATGTGCCCTTAGCTCAGCCGGATAGAGCGTTTGACTACGAATCAAAAGGTCAGGAGTTCGAATCTCTTAGGGCACGCCATTTTTTTCTTGTTTATGTGCCGATGTGGCGGAATGGCAGACGCGCTCGACTCAAAATCGAGTGGGAAACCGTGGAGGTTCGAGTCCTCTCATCGGTATCATAAACCCTAAATATGCCGGCGTGGCGGAATGGCAGACGCGCTCGACTCAAAATCGAGTGGGAAACCGTGGAGGTTCGAGTCCTCTCGCCGGTATCATCTTTTTCCTAAATAACGACAACGATTTAGTCAACTCTGAAGGAGTTCTCCCTTCGGAGTTTTTTTGCATTCAGGCAGCGAGAGGGAGGGCGAACGGGATGATCGCCATTAAGGATCGAATCGGCAATGCGAAGGCGAAGACGATCTACGGGCTTGTCCGCAAATACGGGACGGTCTCGAAGCAGCTGCTTCAAGAACAGAGCGAGATGAAGGGAAGCACGCTGACGCGGCTTTTGGAGGATATGACGGCGGACGGCTGGATCGAAGAGGTCGGCTTCGGCGAATCGACCGGCGGCCGACGGCCGATTCTATATCGATTGCGGGCGGAACAGGGCTACGTTTTCGGACTGGATATTTCCCGGATTCATTCTAGATTGGTGCTCTGCGATCTAAGCTTCCGCAAGCTTGACTCCAGGGTATGGAAGATGACGGCGACGTCTACGCCGGAAGTGCTGATCCAGCATATGACGGAAGCGATGGAACATATGCTCGACATTCACGGTATTCCGAAAGCGCGGCTGTTCGGCGTCGGCGTCGGCGGCGTAGGGCCGCTCGATCGACAGAAGGGCGTGATTACGAATCCGTTGTATTTCCCTTCTACGGGTTGGAACGACGTGCCCGTCTGTCGGATGATTTCTAGCCGAATGGGCGTGCCCTGTACGCTGGATAACGGAGCGAATGCCGCGCTGCTCGGGGAATACTGGACGGACGCACCGGAGGAACGCGGCGAGCATGTCCTGTATATTCATGGGGGGATCGGTCTCCGATCCGCGATGCTTTCGAACGGGAAGCTGGTCTATGGCGCGGTCGACATGGAGGGCGCCGTAGGACAGATGATCATTCAGACCGACGGCGTACCTCACCGCGAGCCGGACGGCAACTACGGCTGTCTCGAGTCGTACGCGAGTATCTTCGCGTTGGAACAAGCGGCGGTGTCCCGCTTAAAGCAAGGGCGGGAGAGCGCCCTGCGGGCCCTTGTCGATCGACCCGAACAGCTCAAATTCGAGCATTTGGTCGAAGCGATTCACGGCGGCGATCCGCTGACGCAGGAGTTGTTCATGCAATCGGCGACGTATTTCGGCATCGGCCTCGCGAATATGTTGAATATGCTTCATCCGGAGAAGGTGATCTTAGGCGGTCCGATGTTCAATACGCAAAACATGTATTTCGAAACCGCGACACAGGTCGCTATCCGCAACACCTATTACTACCCCGCTTATCAGGTGACCTTCAGCCGCGGGAAGCTCGGCGAAGAAGCGCTTGCGGTAGGCGCGGCGGTCATGGCGGCAGGTCAACTTACGGATTAACGGAAAATCACGATTCGCCGCCTCCCTGGCGCAGGTACGTCTTATCCTTCAGAAACAGCCGCCAGAACCAGACGAAGATCGGCACCAACACTCCAATGCCTACCGCATAACCTACGAGCAGCGCGTTAAACATTTGAGGCGATGTGAAGCCTTCTTCGAACGTCAGAATCGGGTAAACCAGATACGGCATATGCGCGCGTCCGTACCCGATGCTGGCGAAAGCGTACTGCGCCACGATCGCGAGCACCGCGATGCGAGCGAAGCCGATTCGACCGCGCGGATCCTTCCACCATAAAGCGGAATATCCGATCGCGAACGAGGCGACGGACAACACGAACCAACCCCATTGCTCGGCGATCCCGCGGGCGATCCATTGCGCTTCGGGCACGAACGTTACGCTCGTTAGGATACCCATGGCGAGCGTCGTCGGACCGAGCGCGATGGCGGCGTTCCGATACGCTCGGAACGAACGTTCGTCATCGCCTTCGCGGGAATAGTCGGCCAGAAACAGCGCGGACAAGAACAGCTCCGTCGACAATCCGAACCCAAGGTGCGCGTATAGGGTCGGGCTCGTTAACAGCTTGCCGAACAGCAAACTCGACTCGCCTTCGGGCGTCGTCCCGAGGAAGCCGCCCAGCGTTAGCGGCAACGCCGAAACGAGCAAGCCTGGGATAAGCAATCCCGTAACGCCGGAAACGACGGGAAGCAAGCCGCTGTACTGATGCGTGGAGTAAGCGTAAACCAAGAATGCGCTGCGCAGCACGAGCAGCGCGAGAGCGAGTCCCGCAGGGAGCACAAGCAGCGCCCCGAGCGTCGAGGTCGCGAAAGGGAAAAATCCGACGAAAGCGACCACGAATAAGACGAGGAAGACGTTCGTCACTTTCCACGAAGGCGACAGGAAACGGTTGGCGATATCCGCCGCTTTCGTATCTCTCTTAGTGCCGAATACCATCGACCAGAAGCCCGCGCCGAAATCGATCGAACCTGCGATGGAATAGACGAACAAAAACACCCATAAAATCAAAATGCCCAGTTCGGCATCAGCCATTCATCTCGCCCCGCTTTCTGCGGCGGTTCCGCCTGCGGACCGCCCGTCCGCGTCCAACTCCCTCTGCACGGGGTGGCGTCGAAAGTATATGTGCATAACCGCGATCGTCGCCGCGAGAAGCACGACATAAATCGAGAGGAACAGAAACAAGAGGAATCCCATGCTTTCGGCGTGCAGCGCCGCTTCCTCGGTGCGCATGACGCCGTAAATCACCCAAGGTTGGCGCCCGGAACAACTGAATACCCAACCGGTTTCGATTCCAAGCATGGATAAAGGGAATGCGGCAAGGAGTACCGCCAGCTGCCATCTCGGATAAGGGCGCTTCAAGACGTACTTCCAAAACAACACCCCGAGCGCCATCGCGATAAGGGCTCCTCCGATAAAAACCATGAGATTAAACAGCGTATGTATGTATAGGGGCGGCCAATTTTCGCGAGGAAAGTCGTGCAACCCTCGAACGACCGTATCGAAGGAGTTGCCCGCCAGGAAGCTCAGAGCCCATGGAATTTCGATTCCATGCACGACGCGCTCCGTGACGGGATCGACGTACCCGCCGATCGCGAGCGGGGCGCGCGCGGTCGTCTCGAACAAGCCTTCGGCCGCCGCAAGCTTCTCGGGTAAATATTCATGCAGATATTGGGCCGTTCCGTGGCCATTGACCGCGGTCGTAAGCGACATGACGCCGCCGAACAAGAGACCGATCGTAAGCGCTTTGCGATGGTAGGCGTATTCTTGATCGCTCTTCCCGCGACGGAGAAGTTTGTAGGCCGCCACGGAGACGATCGCGAAGGCGCCGGTCATATAAGCCGATGCCAATACGTGTTGAGCCGTGATGAAGATGGACGGATTGAATATCGCCGCCCACATGTCGACGTCCACGACGTTGCCGGCCTCGTCGATACGAAAACCTCGAGGTGTATTCATCCATGCATGCGCGTCCGTGATAAGCACCGCCGAAGCGCTGGCGCCGAACGCGACCAACGTTACGCTTACGATGCGTAGGAAGGGCGTAAGTCGATCGGCCGCATACACATAAATCGCCATAAACAACGATTCCAAGAAGAAGGCGAATATTTCTACCTGGAAAGGCAAGGCGATGACTTGCTGCACGATCTCCATATAACCGGGCCAAAGCAGCGATATCATGACGCCGACCGTCGTGCCCGACGGGATCGCGACGCCCAACACGATCGCGAAGCCCTTGGTCCAACGACGTGCAAGAAGCGCATAGTCGCGATCTTTCTTCCATTGATACAACACTTCCGCAATGACGATCATCGCCGGAATGCCGACGCCGAGCGTCGCGAAGATGATGTGGAATGCCATGGACGAGCCGAATAACGCGCGCGCCGTCGTAACCGAATCCATGAAAACTCTCCCTCGCTTGGAATAATCCTTCACCTCAGCTTGCTTCCCGGAGGCTCGATTTATTCCGTGACTTGCACGAACCGGAAAAGCCGCCGAAGCCCGAAGGCCCCGACGGCTTGCAACGTTATCCCGTCCTTACACGCCGAAGTAGCCAGCGCGGGAGATGATGACGAGAAGGATGAAGAGCACGAGAATCGCGCCCGTGGACGTCCAACCGTAGCCAACTGCCGTCATTGCATCTGCCTCCTTCCTAAGCGTGTAGCTGTCGTCGTTTTAGATTAAAGCACCCATACGCGAGAGACGATCACCAGAAGGATGAAGAGCACGAGGATCACGCCCGTCGTCGTGTAGCCGGTTACTGCCGTCATGGAATCCCCTCCTCCTTATTTCGAACCGTCGCTTCGGCGAATCGATCCGAGAAGTTACTACAACATATGAGGCGCATGGCATGAGCGTATGGACGATTATCACGGTGGCGCCTCCCGTCTCCGCCCAAAAATGAGCGAAAGTCCTTCCCCGTAAACGAAGAAACCGTCAAGCGCGTATTCCGCTTGACGGTTTCTTTATGTTCATATAGGAGCGCTTAGAGGGCGCTGCCGCCGAATAACAATCGGTACTCCCAGTGGTTGTCGCCGATCGAGTCGATGCGTACGCCGCCGGAATCCTTAGAATATGTATGTAAGATTTGCCCGTTGCCGAGGTAGATCGCGTCATGCGTAATGCGTTCTTCCGATCGGTCCACGCCGTCGTAATCCGATTTGGAGGAGCCTTCGTAGCTCATGAAGAACAGGATGTCGCCCGGCTTCAGATCCCGCCAATCGGTGCTCGTCCTTCCGAGCGCTTTGACATAGTCGCCTTGCCCGCGGGAGTCGCTCGGCAACGTAATGCCGGCGCCTTCGAGGAAGGCGGTGCGAACGAAATCCGAACAATCGAACGTGTCGGTCGTATACCGATCGGAGCCGTATTCGTAAGGCGTGCCCAAGTATCGTTTTCCCGCTTGGATAATGTCTTGCACGGCGGCGGGAACGTCGCCCGGAGCGATGACCGGCGGCTTGTAGTTCGCGTTAATGTACTGGGAGCTGGTGCTGACGAATCCGACGTTGCCGAATTTATCTCTCACTTTATACCAGCTGTTGCTCGGCTTGGCGAGAATCGTGACGGTTTCGCCTTTGGCCGCATAACGGATGCGGTCGTACGAGGTGCCCGGTCCTTCGCGAAGCGAGACGCTGGATACGATGACGCCCGTGTCGTCCGCAGGCGCGGGGGGAGCGGACGGGGGAGCCGGTACGGGATTTACGGGAGCTGGGGCTTCGTATTCGGTTGATATGTATTTCGAGCTCGTGCTGATATAGCCGACGTTGCCGTACTTGTCCTTAATTTCGTACCAGTAGCTGTTCGGTTTGCTTATAATCGTAACGACCTCGCCCTTCTGCGCGTACCGGATGCGGTCGTCCGAGGTGGACGGGCCTTCGCGCATCGAGACCGACGCTACGATCGTACCCGTATTTCGCTGTTGCTGAGGCGGCGCTTCCTTCGTCTCCGTGACGCTTATGTACTTCGCGTTCGTACTCGTATATCCGATCGTGCCGTTCTGATCTTTCACCTTATACCAATACGCGTTCACCTTCTCCAGGATGGCGACGGTTTCGCCTTCCTTCAAATAACGGATGCGGCGGTCGTCCGTATTCGGTCCGACGCGGAAGGAGACGGAACTTTCGATTTCTCCGACTTGCGCGGCGTAAGCGGCGGACGGGGACAGGAAAGGAGCGGAGCCGAGGAGCAGGGCGCCGGCCAGCGTCGATGCGATCCATTTGCGGTTCATGTGTCGAATTCCTCCAGCGTATGTAAAAGTAGTAGTACAAGCTTCTATGTATGGTGAAATCATAGCATAGACCGGCCTGCGCGATTTAGTTGTAAATGTTCCCAAACGGCGCGCGGCCGCGAGGTCCGCATTCCTCCCAAGCGTGCGAGTAGGAAGTCGGTCCGATCGGCTTCGCGGCCGTTTGGGACGCTAGTCGGGGATGCGGAGGGCCGAACGGCGCGGAATCGGAGCCGTCGCGCTCTCGACGTCCCTCATAGTCCCCCGCATCGGGACGATTCGATCATTTTCGCAGGTCGGTCATCGACCCCGCCTCGGGTCCAGTTCGAATTACCGTCAGCGGTCCGTTTTGACGAAACGGCATTTTCCCTAGAATAAAGACATGAAACAAAAACAAATCGCCTTCACGGAACGGAGATGAAACGGAAGATGAAATGGAATCGGAATACGGGGCTAGCGGTCGCGCTGATCGCCGTCGGCGCTTTGATCTTGCTGAATCGGATCGGATTCGACGTATTCGGCTGGCTGATCCCGCTCGCGATGCTCGGCCTCGGCTACTACGGCATCCGGCACGGACGCCAGACGATCGGTTGGATCGTGCTGACGATCGGCTTGCTCGCCTTGGCCGGCAAGCTGTGGGGCATTATAGCGTTCCTTGCCCCGATCGCGCTCATTTGGTTCGGATGGACGATGTTAAAGCGCCGGAAAATATACGAATAATCGCAAGCACCGAAAGAGGAGGACGAGAGATGAGCATCACTAGAAGAGTTCGCGACTTGACGGTCGCCACCTTGAACGATCGATTGGAACACGCGCAAGACCCGCTTCGCGTCATCGACGCGTTCCTCAGGGAGATGGCGGACGCGATCAAAGAAACCGAGGCGCTGCATCGACAATGCGCGGCCCATACGGCAAGCGTGCGAGCGCAGTACTTACAATCCGACTCGCTGGCCCGGAGACGGGAAGAACAAGCGGTACTCGCGGTGAAAGCCGGCGAAGACGGCGTCGCTCGGGCGGCGCTCGCGGAGAAGGCGTTGGAGGAAGAGAAGCGCGACGGCTATCGCGATCTGTACGAGCAAAGCCGGCGCTCCGCGGACGAGCTGGAGAGCCGCCTCGCAGAGCTTAAGCGGGAGTATCAGGAAGTGTACCACAAGCGTCAGTATTACTTAGCTCGGATCGAGACGCTCCGGCTGCAGCAGCGGATGCACGAACGGACGCACCGCTACGCCTCGCAAGGCGGCAATTGGTTCCATCGCCTCGAGGACCGCATCACGGACATGGAGCTCGAAGCGCGTTCCCTGATGGATGTGCGCGGCGGCTTCGCGGATCGTACGGCGCAGGCGATCGCGTTCGGCGAAGACAAGATCGAGCAGGCGCTCGCGCAGCTGAAGCGGAAGCTGGAAGGAGGAGACGGCAAATCATGAGACGCGTGTACCGATCCAGCCGAGACAAGAAGCTCTTCGGCGTCTGCGGCGGACTCGCCGAAGCGACGGGCATCGACGCCACGATCATCCGGATCGTTCTCGTGATTACCGCAGTCTTCTCCGGCGGCGCGCCCATCCCGATCTACATTATCGCGGCGATGGTCATGCCGAAGGATCCGACGTACGGACCTCACTTCGGAGGACATGGCTCGCATCTCGGCGGGTACGGCTCCCACTTCGGGGGAAGCGGCTCGTACGGCGCCTCGAACTGGGACGACGCGCCGAAGCAGCAGCCTTGGGGAACGCCGCCGCCTCCGCCGCCTCCGCCGCATCAACCGCCCCATTACGGGACGACGTCGCAAGGGTACTATCCGCCGAACGAACCGGCGAAGGCGCCCAGCATCGACGACCTGATGGAAGATATCGAGAAGAAGGCCATGGCCAAGGAAATCGAACAACTGAAAGCGAAGCTCGCCAAATTAGAAAACGAAACTAAAGGAGACGATTAGGATGGGAGTATTTCAACGGATTAAAGACATGACGGTAGCCTCGATTCACGATGTACTGGACAAAGTAGAGGACCCGGTAGTAATGTTAAATCAATACTTGCGCGATATGGAAGAAGAGATCGCGAAGGCCGAAGTGACGGTAGCGAAGCAAATCGCAAGCGAACGCAAGCTGAAGCAGCGCCTGGACGAGGCGAAGCGCGCAGGCGACGCGTTGATGGCGAAGGCCGAGGAAGAGCTCCGCGCGGGACGGGAAGAGACGGCGCGCGCCGCCCTCGAGGAAAACCTGAAGTACGCCGCGAAGGTCGAAGAAACGGAAGCGTTGTACGAACAGACGAAGACGCATGCCGCGGAATTGACGTCGCAGCTTCACCAGATGAAAGAAGAGTTCTATAAGATGCGCAACAAGCGCAACGAGCTCGTGCAGCGCGCGCATCTCGCCCGCATCAAGAAGCAGACGGCAACGGTTTCGTCCGCCAACGTGATCGAGAACGGCGGCGCGGCTCGCGGCTTCCACCGAATGGAAGAGAAGATTCTGCAGATGGAAGCGGAAGCGGAAGTGTCTCGGTTCCCGTACGGAACGGCGGTAACGGCGGATCCCGCGAAGAACGAGCGCGTGGACGCGCAGCTCGAAGACTTGAAGAAGAAATTGTCCGAAAGCGCCGGTCAATAACGACGAACGCGAGCCATAGGGGCGTCCGGATCACCCCGGACCCCCCTATGGCTCGTTCGCGGACGGCATCGGCACGGCTCCCGAAGGGGAAAGGAGGCGGCACCAATGGAACACGGCAAACGCAATACAGCCTTCTTGTTTATCGGCGCGGGATTGTATCTCGTCATCGGCCATCTGTTCGATTTCGTCACTGCCGGGGCGTTGGTGCTCGGCCTCTTCGGCTTCGCGATCGTTCGAGCCGCCTCGGACGAAGAACGGAAGGACTTATCCGGTTATCTTCTGCTCGGCGTCGCGGCGCTCGTCCTGCTCGCCAATCATCTGGGCTTCTTAGTCATCGTCGCGATCCTCTTAGGGGTTTGGTTCTTCCGTCAATCCAAGCGGAAATCCGGAGAAGCGCCGGGCGCGGCGCCGAACTCGTTCGATACGTCTTTCGTCAAGCAGCATATCGTCGCCAACATCCGCTGGGGGCGCGGGGAACCGTGGACGGTTCGATCGGCGCAGCTGTCGGTCGCCATCGCGGAAATCCAGATCGATATGACGAACGCGATCTTCGAAGAGCCGGTCGTCGATCTGCAGCTGCAAGGCGTCATCGGAGACATCGACATCGTCGTCCCGGAGGACGTCGGACTTACCGTAGACGCGCAGGTCGCCATCGGCGAAATTCACGTGGCGGGCGAACGCGGCGCGGGTATCATGAACCGGCTCGTCTGGCGTTCGCCGAACTTCGACGTCGCGGAGCACCGGGTGCAGCTGCATATTTCGTATGCGGTGGCCGACGTCGACGTGAAAGTGCTGTGAACGGGAGGAGCCGGGCATGATTCCGAAATTGACGAGTTTGATGTGGAGAACGATGGCCGAGGGGATTATGCTCGGCCTTGCTTTATTTCTAGTCGTGACGTTGTCGGTCCAGAGCTTCGCCTTGCTGCGTCCGACCGACTGGCAGAGCGGCCTCCGGTTTACGGGGATCACGATTCTGTTCGTCTCCGCGGTCGGCGCCGCGTACGGGTATTGGCAGAGCATTCGGTTGAAGCGCAGAATCGAAACGCTGGAAGAGGCGATGCTTTATTTGGAGAAAGGGCATCTGTCGCGGCCGATGCCTCATCTCGGCGAGGACGAGATCGGCAGGTTGGCGGAGCGGCTGGGCGCGATCAGCGGCAAGTGGGAGGAGCAGGTGACGTCGCTCCAGCGCTTGTCGACGAACAACGCGGAGCTGGCCGAGAAGGCGCGGCTGTCCGCCGTCGTGGAAGAGCGCCAGCGCCTCGCCAGAGACCTGCATGACGCCGTCTCCCAGCAGCTGTTCGCCATCTCGATGACGGCGACGGCGCTCGGCCGCACGCTCGAGAAGGATCTGGAGAAGGCTAAGCGGCAGGTGGCGCTCATCGAAGAGATGTCGTCCGTGGCGCAGTCGGAGATGCGCGCGCTGCTGCTTCACCTGCGGCCGGTCCATCTCGAAGGCAAGCCATTCGCCGTCGCACTGCGCGAGCTGCTGCAGGAGCTGTCGACGAAGATGCCGGTGGCCATTCAGTGGGAGATGGACGAGGACATCCGCCTGGCCAAGGGCGTGGAGGATCAACTGTTCCGCATCGCGCAGGAGGCTATATCCAATACGCTGCGCCATTCCCGCGCCGAGCGGCTCGAGATGAAGCTGCTGCGCCGGGTCGACGGGGTGCGGCTCAGCATCCGAGACAACGGGATCGGCTTCGAATTGGACAAGAAGAAGCAGGCGTCCTACGGACTCATGTCCATGGCCGAGCGCGTTAACGAAATCGGCGGGTTCATGAATATCGTTACCGCGCCGGGCAAAGGGACGAGGATCGAAATTCGCGTGCCGGTACCGGTCGACGAGGAAGAAGGAGCGAACGATGATGACGAGTAACGTGAAAGTATTGCTGGTGGACGACCATGAGATGGTGCGCATCGGCCTTGCGGCCGTGCTCGGCACCGAGGACGGCATCGAAGTGGTCGGGGAAGCGTCGAGCGGCAAGGAAGGGCTCCGCTTAGCGGAGCAATACCGCCCGGACGTCGTCTTGATGGATCTCGTCATGGAAGAGATGGACGGCATCGAGACGACGCGCCGGATGATGGAGAAGTTTCCGGAATGCAAGGTGATCGTGCTGACGAGCTACCTCGACGACGAGAAGCTGTACCCGGTCATCGAAGCCGGGGCGTTCAGCTACTTGCTGAAGACGTCGCGGGCGACGGAGATCGCCGCCGCGATCCGCGCCGCGGCGAACGGGCAACCGGTGCTGGAGTCGCAGGTCGCGTCGAAGATGATGAACCGGTTCCGCCAACCGAAGGCCGAAGCGCTGCCGCATCACGACTTGACCGAGCGGGAGATGGAAGTGCTGAAGCTGATCGCCAAGGGCCGCTCCAATCAAGAGCTTGCGGACGAGCTGTACATCGGCATTAAGACCGTTAAGTTCCATGTGACGAACATCCTAGGGAAGTTAGGCGTGGAGGACCGCACGCAGGCGGCGATCTACGCGCATAAAAACGGACTGGCGGACTGATTCGGCGCCGGGGGAGACAGATGTCCAATCCGACCGCGCCTTCCGCGAATACCGTAGTTAGCAATACGGTGTTCGTCGGAAGGACGGTGGCTTATGATTCGCGGCAGAAGGCCGGCGTCGGACGACAACCCCATTTTGCGTCTGATCCGGCAAGAACTGATTCCTTTGAATCCTCCGCATCTGCGTCCGCGCTGGTCGAAACGGGAGATTCTCAGGCGGGTGGACCGAGGCACGACGTTCGTCTGGGTGCCCGACGGGAAGCCGTACGCCCCCGCCGCCGGGTTCCTTACGGCGGTCGTTCGCGGCGACGAGCTGTTCGTCGACATGCTGGCGATGGACCGCGCCTTCCAAGGGAGCGGAGCCGGCGGAGAGCTGCTCCGGCGCGCGGAGAAGCACGGCGTCGACCGGGGCTGCCGGGTGATGCGGTTGTACGTCAACGACGACAACGCGCGAGGCATCCGCTTCTATCGGAAGCACGGCATGGCTCCGGTATGGTACGAATCGGGCATTCAGAGTTATGTAATGGAGAAGCGGATCGGGTAACCGACCGCTTCTTCGCGCGTTACGGCAGCAGCGCGAACAACAGCGCGATCGTCGCGAGGTCGAGCGCCAGTCCGGGTCCGGGCGGGACGATCGGCCCATACGGGTTATAAGGTCCGTACGGAACCGCAGGCGTGAACGGGGACGGCGGGAGCGCGGCGTTCGAGGACGCGCGCTTGCTCTTGCCCTTGCCGACCTTGGCCTGAACGGTCGCTTTGTTGGCCAGCTTCCGGCGCTTCGCCTTCGCCTTCGCCTCGGCCGGCCCGCCGTTCAAATGGAGACAGCCCTTCTCGCAGCCGGTCAAGATGCCGTAGTGACGCGTGCCGTCCATTAGTACGACGCCGACCGGGCGATTCAGAAAGATGCGTACATGTTCTTCGCGAACCGGATATTCTACATGCATGCCGGATTCACCTCCCAAGGGGCATATACCATACTGTATTCGCCCGTTCCGGTTCGCGCCCGCATCGAGATGCACCGACGGCGCCCATTTTTCCGGGGCGGACGAGTTTCGTAGCATTTTCCCGCGGTGTTTGATAAACTGGGAATATTGCCGTGTTCCCACGGCCAAAATTTACATAAGAAAGAATGAGGCCGCATGAACTTATCACCGGATGGAGCCGTAATCGTCCTGTTCGGAGCGACCGGCGACTTGGCCCGGCGCAAGCTGTTCCCGGCGTTCTATAGTTTATATAGGGAAGGAAAGCTGAGCGACCGGTTCGCCGTCGTCGGCGTCGCCCGCCGCCCGAGAACCGACGAGCAATTCCAAGAAGACGTCCTTGAATCGATCCGCGAATTCGCCCGTCATCAACCGGGAGAAGACGACGATTGGGACGCGTTCGCTTCCCACTTCCGTTACATGTCGCTGGACATTCACGACCTGGACGGCTTCCGCCGTCTGAACGCTCTCGCCGGACAATTGGACGAGACGTTCGCGGTCGGGGGCAATCGGCTGTTCTACCTGGCGCTCGCGCCCGAGCTGTTCGGCGACGTGTCGCTGAACCTGAAGAGCGGCGGGCTGTTGGATTCGGCCGGATGGCACCGCCTTGTCATCGAGAAGCCTTTCGGCTACGACTTGGAGTCGGCCGAGAAGCTGAACGAAGAGCTTCGTCGCGTGTTCCCGGAAGAAGACATCTACCGGATCGACCATTACCTCGGCAAAGAGATGGTCCAGAACATCGAAGTGATTCGCTTCACGAACGCGTTCTTCGAGCCGCTGTGGAATAACCGCTACATCTCGAACATCCAGATTACGCTCAGCGAGACGGTCGGGGTCGAAGAGCGCGGCGGGTACTACGACACGGCGGGAGCGCTGCGGGATATGGGGCAAAACCATATGCTGCAGATGGTGACGATGATGGCGATGGAGCCGCCGAGCGTGCTGCATCCCGAAGCGGTGCGGGACGAGAAGGTGAAGGTGCTGAAGAGCATGCGCCTGTATAAGGACGCCGAAGACGTCCGCCGGAACGTCGTGCGCGGTCAATACGTCGCCGGGGAGTCGAAGGGGAAGGCGCTGCGCGGCTACCTGGAAGAGGACAAGGTACCGGCGAATTCTTCGACGGAGACGTATTTCGCGGCGAAGATTTTCGTTGATAACTTCCGTTGGGCGGGCGTGCCGTTCTACGTGCGTACGGGGAAGAGGTTGCCGGCCAAGGCGACCGAAGTCGTCGTCGAGTTCAAGAACGTGCCGGAGAACGTCTATCTGGCGAGCAAGCATCAGCTGCAGACGAACCTGCTCGTCTTCCGGGTCAATCCGATGGAAGGCGTCTACATTAAGTTCAACGCGAAGGCGCCCGGTTCGGAGGAGCGGATCGTTCCGGTAGCGATGGATTTCTGCCAATCGAACGGCGTCGGCATCAATACGCCCGAAGCGTACGAGCGGCTCATCCACGACGCGGTGCGCGGAGACTCGACGTATTTCACCCGCTGGGACGAGGTGGCGGCCGCTTGGCGGTTCGTCGACCGTATCGCGGCGGCATGGCGCGAATCGAACGAAGACTTGCAGACGTATCCGGCGGGCTCGTGGGGACCGGAGGCGGCCGCGGCGCTGCTGGAGCGAGAAGGCCACCGATGGTGGCCGGTGAACGGGCAGCGCGACGACGACCAGGCCATTCGCCTCAGCAGCGATATCTCGGCGTCGACTTGACCAGGAAGGATCATCGCAACTATGACTACGGAACAAATCAATAAAGAAGTGGAGAAGCGGCGCACGTTCGCCATCATCTCCCACCCGGACGCGGGGAAGACGACGTTAACCGAGAAGCTGCTCTTGTTCGGCGGCGCCATTCGACTCGCCGGCACGGTGAAGGGACGGAAGGCGGCCAAGTTCGCGACGTCCGACTGGATGGAAATCGAGAAGCAACGGGGCATCTCGGTTACGTCCAGCGTCATGCAATTCGATTATTCGGGCAAGCGGATCAATATCCTCGATACGCCGGGTCACCAAGACTTCAGCGAAGACACGTACCGGACGCTGACGGCGGCCGACAGCGCGGTCATGCTGATCGACTCCGCGAAGGGCGTCGAGGCGCAAACGAAGAAGCTGTTCCAGGTTTGCCGCATGCGCGGCATTCCGATCTTCACCTTCATTAATAAGCTCGACCGCGAAGGACGGGACCCGTTCGACCTGATGGAGGAGCTCGAGGAAGTGCTCGGCATCCGCTCTTACCCGATGAACTGGCCGATCGGCCAAGGCCGCGGGCTCAAGGGCGTCTATGACCGCCGGCAGTCCCGGATCGAGCTGTTCAACGGCGACGATCATTCGACGATCTCCGTCGAGGACGTGGAAGGCTACGACGATCCGCTCGTAGAGAAGGTGGCGGGCGAGCATCTATACAAGCAGCTCCGCGAGGAACTCGAGCTGCTCGAAGTCGCGGGCGACGCCTTCGACATGGAGAAGGTATCCCGCGGGGAGCTGACGCCGGTGTTCTTCGGCAGCGCGGTCAACAACTTCGGAGTGCAGACGTTCCTCGACAACTTCTTGAAGCTCGCGCCGCCTCCGACGCCTCGCAAGAGCGAGACGGGCGTCGTGACGCCGGAGGAGCCGAAGTTTTCCGGATACGTCTTTAAGATTCAAGCGAACATGAACCCGGCGCACCGGGACCGCATCGCGTTCCTGCGCATCGTCTCCGGGAAGTTCGAACGCGGCATGTCCGTGAAGCACGTACGCGTCGGCAAGGAGATCAAGCTGTCTCAGCCGCAACAGTTCCTCGCGCAAGACCGGGATATCGTCGAGGACGCGTATCCGGGGGACATCATCGGTCTGTTCGACCCGGGCATCTTCCGAATCGGCGACACGCTCGCCGAGAAGAGCGACATCGCGTTCAACGAGCTGCCGGTGTTCTCGCCCGAAATTTTCTCGAAGGTCATCGTGAAGAATGCGCTCAAGCATAAGCAGTATCAGAAGGGCATCGATCAGTTGACGGAGGAAGGCACCATTCAGGTATTCCGGACGATCGGCTTCGAGGATACGATACTAGGCGTCGTCGGACAGCTGCAGTTCGAGGTGTTCGAATACCGGATGAAGCATGAATACGGAGTTGACGTGGCCCTGCAGCGGCAGCCGTTCCAATTCGCCCGGTGGGTCGTAGGGGAGCATGTCGATCCTACCAAGTTCCGGGTCAACTCGCTTCTCTGTCATGACAAAAATGACAACTACGTCGCCCTGTTCGAGAGCGAATACGCGATGCGGACCGCCATCGAGCGGAACGAGAAGCTGCAATTCCTGGAGACGGCGCCGTAACGGTTTGGCCCCACCAATCCTACTGAAATAGGAGTGGATTCCTACTCTTTTCTATGAAAGACGCTTGAAAATAGGAGTACTTTTCCTGAAGTTGCTATTTCCATACTATGGAACTTTATGGTATACTTCAGTCATAGGACTTTTGACAAGCTTCCAATGAAAAGAGTGATGATTGATGATGATGACAGTGCTTAAGCTGTGCGCCGACGGTTCGACGGAACTAGCCTGCATCAGCCTGCTCGACGTGGACTACATGGAGATCGAAGGGCGCAAGATCGTATACCACGTCGAACAAGCGAAGTACCGCCACATCTCGACGCTGTCCGAGCTGGAAGAACATTTGGCGGCTCAAGGATTCGACATGTTGGACAAGACGAATCTCGTGAACTTGAACCGAGTCGCTTCGTTCGACGAAACCCAAGGCAAGGTTTATTTCCAAGACCCCGTGACGAGCAACAGCAAGTACGCTACGGTCGCCTTGATTAAGCAGAAGCTGATTCGCCGAGAGATGCTGCATTCGGCCGCGGCGCATATTCGCGAGGTTTTGAAGCGGATTAAGCTGAACGAGCTTAAGCAGCGCATAATGGAGTTTTAACGATGGGATGCACCGGGGAGCCGGTGCTCTTTTTTTTTGCGCGGGGACGTTCGCGGCGCCGACCGCTCGAGACGGGACGTCCGAAGCGGCGGCGGGAACGGGCAAGGGTAAGGGCTTGCGGATGGAATCAGTGCGGAAGATGCTCTCGGATCTTG
>NZ_JAPSKE010000008.1 GCF_031177825.1 Paenibacillus sp.
ATGCAGAAGCTGAATGTCAAAGGCCGTTCTCAAGCGGTTGTGGAGCTGATCAGGCTCGGGGAACTGAACATTTGACGTTCGACTTCTTTCCATACGGAACCCTCTTCTTGACCTTCCGTCCGCCTTCCCCCCCCGGGGGAAACGGACGGAAGGTTTTTGAATTTTCGGGGGCGTCTTAGTACAATGATACGTACGATTCTCTTGCGTTGCTTACGGCAGGGGACAACGAGGGGAGCGCTAGGGCATGAATACGATCATCGACCGCGGAGACGGCATCTGGCAGGTGAAGGTGCCGCTTCCGTTTCCATTATTATGGGTGAACGCGTACGTCGTCGTCGGTTCGAACGGCGACGTCGACATCATCGACCCGGGGCTGCGCACCGCAGCCGCGGAAGCGCGTTGGGCGGAAGCGCTCGACGCCGTCGGCTTTCGCTGGGAGCGCGTCCGCGCGATCGTCTTGACGCACCATCACCCTGACCATTACGGATTGGCGGGGTGGATGCAGGCGCGCTCCGGAGCGCCCGTCTTGATGTCCGGCGTCGCCAAGGCGTCGGCGGAGCGCTTATGGGGAGCGGCCGAACGCGAGCGAACCGGGGAAGCGACGCTCGCGCTGTTCGCCCGCCATGGCTATCCGGAGGCGGCGTCCCCCGCGATGCGAGAGCACCTCGACGGTTTCGCCCCGATGGTATCTCCGCAGCCGGACCGGATCGAGACGATTCGGTACGGGGATCGCGTCCGGCTGGGCGACGCGGAATACGAGGCGCTCCATACGCCCGGACACGCGGGCGGGCATCTGAGCTTCTGGAACGAAGCCGAGGGACGATTGTTTTGCGGCGATCATGTGCTGCCCGGCATTTCGCCGAACGTCTCGCTGCTTCCGTTCGGCGACGCGGATCCGCTGGCGATCTACTTAGCGTCCCTGGAAGAAGTCGAACGGTTGCCCGTCGCGGCCGCGTTCCCGGGCCACCGCGAGCCGTTCGCGCATTACGGCGACCGCGCGCGGGCGATTCGGACGCATCACGAGGAGCGCCTCCGGAAGATGGAGGCGCTGCTGACGGTCCGGATGACCGGCTACGAATTGTGCCGCGCGACGTTCGGGGACAAGCTGTCCGTCCATCAACTGCGGTTCGCCTTGTCCGAGACGATCGCGCATCTCGTCTATTTAGAAAATCAGGGCCGCGTCTCGCGGATCGAGGAGCGGGGCGTCGCGTCCTTCGCCGCGCTCGGAGGCTGAGCGCGGGATCGCTTACCGCGCCGGCGACTCCGCCTCGTCTTGAGGCGGAAGCACCGCCGTGCGCGTGTGCGCGATGCGGCTGGACGCCGCCGCGGCGATCGCCCCGACGATATCGTCCAGGAATGTGTGAATGTAGCCGTCGTGCTTATCGTTCAGCCGTTCCAGAATGCCGGGCTTCAGCTTGTCGATATACCCGAAATTCGTATACCCGATCGTGCCGTAGATGTTCACGATCGACATCGCCAGAATTTCGTCCACGCCGTATAACCCCTCGTCGTTCTTCACCATCTCCTGCAGCGGCGCGAACAGTTCCCCGCGCTCGCACAGGATGTCCAATTGAATGCCCGTGAGGATCGCGTTCTGCACTTCGCGCTTCTCGAGCACCCGTTCTACGCTTTCCTTGCAATCCTCTAACGTCAAATCCGGAATGTATTGGCTCTGCAGAAACATGACGAGCTCCGCGATTTCCTCCGTGCGAACGTTCCGTTTCTTCAACCACTCCCGCGTCGCCGACGCGACCTTCGCGCTGTCCAAGCTGTACTTCATTCGGTATCCGACCCCTTTGCGCCAATAAACCTATCGGACCGTATTATGCCCTCGGGAGGGCTCGTCAACTCTTTTTTCGAGTGGGACAAAAAGTAGTTATAAAACCGGGGGAGGCTCGTATACATAGTACAAACTCATTGGGGAGGCTCATGAACCATGAATCGTAATAAAAAAGTTGGCTGGATCAGCATCATTGCTTCCGTCGGCATCTTATCGGGTTGCTCGCTGTCCGGCTCGACCGGATCGGCGCCGATCGACCCGCCGCAAGACCTTACGGGCGAAGCCGAAGGGGCGGCGGTCGCCGCGTCGGCCGAAGCGTCGAACTCGTTCAACGCGACGCTGTTCGCCCGCGACGCGGACGGCTACGTCGCCCCGCTCAGCGTGAAGCTGCCGTTCGATACGCCGGACGTGGCGAAGCGGACGCTCCAATACATGGTGAAAGGCGGCCCGGGCGAAGACCTGATGCCGGAAGGCTTCTCCGCGCTTCTGCCCGAAGGCACGGAAATCGTCTCGCTCGACATCGACACGACGACGAAGACGGCGACGATCGACTTCAACGAGGCGTTCCTCGCGTACGACGAAGCGGACGAGCGTCAAATTCTCGAGGGCGTCACATGGGCGATGACGAGTTATCCGTCCGTCGAATACGTGCAGCTATGGGTCGACGGCAAGGCGCTTAAAGAGATGCCGGTCGCGAACACGCCGCTCGACGCGCCGCTCTCGCGGAAATTCGGGATCAACATCGAGCGCGCTTCCGGGGTGGAATTTTCCCGGGCGACGCCGGTCACGTTGTACTTCCTCAATCAGACGGCGGACAGCTTCACGTACTACGTGCCGGTCACGCGTCTCATCGACCTGACGGACGACGTCGCAGGCGCGACGGTCGCCGAGCTTGTCAAGGGTCCGCTCGATACGAGCAAGCTCGAAGCCGTCTTCCTTCCGACGGAAGGCGCGGAGAGCACGGTCAGCTTGACGGGCGACAACGTCGCCGTCGATCTCGACGCGGCGCTGGCGGGCTCCGGAGCGAAGCTTCCGGTCGAAGGGCTGCAAGCGGTCGTGCTGTCGCTCACCGAGACGACGCCGGCGAAGAGCGTGCAAATTACGGTCGACGGGGCGTCGCAAGTGATCGCCACCGACGACACGGATTACGGCGCGCAGCCGGTCGCCCGCCCGAAGGCGCTCAACCCGCTGGAGCTGTAATCCTCCGCAGGCGGAAGAAAAAGAAACTTGCAGGAAGCCGCTTCTCGCGTCAGCGAGGAGCGGCTTCTGCCTTGGAAAAGTGATTTTCCCGGAACGATCTGGTACACTACCCGAAGAAGCGGATTCTGACGAAGCGCAGCACAAGAAGGAGCGAACTCAAGATGATACGAACCGACGGACGTCAGTGGGACGAAATACGCCCGACGACGATGACGACAGGCGTGAATAAATATGCGGAAGGCTCGGTATTGATCGAGGTCGGCGCGACGAAGGTCATCTGCACCGCGACCGTCGACGAGAAGGTGCCTCCGTTCATGAAGGGGCAGGGACGCGGCTGGGTGACGGCGGAGTACGCCATGCTGCCGCGGGCGACGCAGGCGCGCAACCAGCGCGAATCGGCGAAGGGCAAGCTGACGGGACGAACGATGGAGATTCAGCGCCTGATCGGCCGGGCGCTGCGGTCGGTCGTCGACCTGCATGCCCTCGGCGAACGGACGATCACGCTCGATTGCGACGTCATCCAAGCGGACGGCGGCACGCGTACGACGTCGATCACCGGCGCGTTCGTGGCGCTCTGCCTCGCGGTGGACAAGCTGCGGGCGTCGGGCCACATCCCGGAGACGCGCAAGCATCCCATCACGGATTATCTGGCTTCACTCAGCGTAGGAGTCGTGAACGGCAACGTGCTGCTCGACCTGAATTACGAGGAAGACAGCAAGGCGATCGTCGACATGAACGTCGTCATGACGGGCGCGGGGAAGCTGGTCGAGGTCCAGGGCACGGGGGAGGAAGCGCCCTTCACGAGGCAGGAGATGAACGCGATGCTCGACGTGGCGGAGCAGGGCATCCGGCGGATGCGCGCGTTGCAGCGAGAGGCGCTAGGCGCCGCCGGAGCCGCTATTCCGGAAGCGAGCGAGTCGCCCCATGCGTAAGACGATCGTCGTCGCCACTCGGAACAAGGGGAAGGCGGCCGAATTCCGCGAGATGCTCGCGCCGCTCGGCTACGAGGTGCTGTCGCTGCTCGACATGCCGGACAGCGCGGCGCCGGACGTCGTAGAGGACGGCGCGACCTTCGCGGCGAACGCGGAGAAGAAGGCGCGCTCGGCGGCGGCCGCGCTCGGGCGGCCGGCGCTCGCGGATGATTCGGGCCTCGTCGTCGATGCGCTGAACGGCGCGCCGGGCGTCTATTCCGCCCGTTATGCCGGAGAGGACGCGGACGACGCGCGGAACAACGAGAAGCTGTTGCGCGAGCTCGCCGCGCGAGGCGAACGGCGCGAAGGCGTCGCGCCGGGGGCAGCCGCGCTGAGCGCGGCGCGCTTCGTCTGCACGCTTGCGCTGCACGATCCCGAGACGAACGAGACGACGTTCGCGGAAGGGTCGTGCGAGGGCTTCATCCTCGACGAAGCGCGCGGCGCGGGCGGATTCGGGTACGATCCGCTCTTCTACTCGCCGGCGTTAGGGAAGACGTTCGGGGAAGCGACCCCGGAAGAGAAGCATCGGCTGAGCCATCGCGGACAAGCGCTTCGGGCGCTGGCCGAGAAGCTGCGGCCGTAACGAAAGAACGGCGGCAGGGGAGTAAAGTCCCCTGCCGCCGTTTTCCGTATTATCGCACCGTAACCTTGTATGTCTTCAGCCACGTATTGACCTGCGCGAGGTACGCGAACAGCTGCGGCCCCGTCATGAGCTGCCCGAACCACGGAATGTCGAACTGGTCCGTCTCGCCCTTCGCCATCTGACGAATCTTGCCGGCGTCGATGAATTGCAGAATCGGGGAGGAGCTGTCGTCGAGGATCGATTCGACCCACGACCGCACGGCCGCTAAATACGCCGGATTATGCGTCTTCGGGTAGGGGCTCTTCTTGCGGTAGAGCACCTCGTCGGGGAGCGCGCCTTCGAGCGCCTTGCGCAGAATCCCCTTTTCCCTGTCTCCCGTCATCTTCATCTCCCACGGAATGTTGAATACGTAATCGATCAACCGATGGTCGCAGAACGGCACGCGTACCTCGAGACCGGCCGCCATGCTCATTCGGTCCTTGCGGTCGAGCAGCGTCGGCATGAACCGCGTAATGTTGAGGTACGACATCTCGCGCATCCGCCCGAGCCGTCCATCCTTCTCGTTCGGGAGACGGGGCACCTCGGAGAGCGCCTGGGCGTATCGGTCCTCGACGTATTCCACGGGCCGGATCCACTCGGAGAGCTCCGGCTTCAGCAGCTCCGCGCGCACGCCGGTGAACAGCGACCACGGGAACGTATTCGCGTTCAGAGCGTCGTCTCGATGAAACCAAGGATACCCGCCGAAAATTTCGTCCGCCGCCTCGCCCGAAATCGCGACCGTCGCGCCCTTCTTGATTTCGCGGCAGAACAGCAGCAGGGACGCGTCGACGTCGGCCATGCCCGGCATGTCGCGCGCGAACACGACGTCCTCGAGTGTGGCGACGAGCTCCGGCGTGTCGAATTCGACGAAGTGGTGCGAGGTAGAGAGGTATTCCGTCATCTTCTCGATCCAGGGCCGGTCGGGGTTCGGCGTGAACGCCGACGATTTGAAGTGCTTGTCGTTATCGACGTAGTCGATCGAATACGTATGCAGCGTGCCGAGCCCGTTCGCTTCGTAATATTTCGCCGCGAACGACGTCAACGCGCTGGAATCGAGACCGCCGGAGAGCAGCGTACATACCGGGACGTCGGAGACGAGCTGCCGCTCGACCGTATCCTTCAGCAGCGCGCCGACGGTTTGCGCCGTCGCCTCGAGATCGTCCGTATGCTCTCTCGCTTCGACCTTCCAATAACATTGCATGCGGATGCCGTTGCGGTCGTAGACGAGGAAGTGTCCCGGCTTCAGTTCGTTCATGTCGCGGAATACCCCGTGTCCTGGCGTGCGAGCGGGACCGACGGCGAAAATTTCGGCGAGGCCGTCCGGACCGATCTCCGGCTGGAAGACGGGGTTCGCGAGTATGGCTTTCGGCTCGGAGCCGAACAGGAAGGCGCCGTTCGCGTGGGAGTAGAAGAGGGGTTTGACGCCGACGCGGTCGCGGCACAGGAACAGACTTTGGTCGCGCTCGCTCCAGACGGCGAAGGCGAAGATGCCGTTCAGTCGGTCGACCGCGCCTCGGCCCCATTCAATGTAGGAAACTAAGAGCACTTCGGTGTCGCAATTCGTCTTGAAGACGTGACCCCGGGCTTCGAGATCCTTGCGAAGCTCGAGCGTATTGTACAGCTCGCCGTTATATACGATCGTGAACGTGTGACCGCCGTATTTCCGATACATCGGCTGCGCGCCGTTCGTCGGGTCGATGATGCTCAGCCGGCGGTGCCCGAGGGCGCAATGCCCCGAAATCCACGTGCCGGAGGCGTCCGGACCGCGGGCGCCCATCGTTTCCGTCATGTTTTCAAGAATGGTCGGATAATTGGTCAATTGTTTGTTCCAGTCGACCCATCCCGTGATTCCACACATTGATTTCATCCCTTTCCATCCTGGGTATCTCGCAAGCGCCTGCCGACGGTCCCCTTCGACGCGAAAAAGGCCTCTCGGCCTTTTCTGTCATGGCTTTGTTCGTTTACCTTACGTAAAGACCTCAAGGACCGAAGAACGCATCGGGCGGTTCCATGCGTGCCATTAGCGGATTATGGTTATAGGTATGCGCGGAGCGAGGATAAGATGCAAGTCCCTGCGGGATTCTATAGGAGGATAAGCCTAAGAGAGGTGTGACAAGCGTATGGTCGAGATACAGGATGCGTCGTTCGTTCGACTCGGATATAGCGGGGACGAAACGTTCGCCGAAGTCGAGGTGAAGGCGGCCGGCTTCGACGCGCCGCTGATCGCCGCGTTCAAACGAGGGGCGGACGGATCCTTCGCGCTGACGAACGTCGCCGAGAAGCGGGACGATCACGACTTGGATTGGTACGACAACAATTTGCACGACGCGTATCCTAGCGCGATGGATCGGCTGTTCGGCGCGGGCTCGGACGGCGAGACGACTCGTCGCTCGTTCGCGGAGCAGGTGCTGCGGTTCGGGGACGTTCGCGATCGGATCGAAGATACGCTCTATTACGGCGGTTAATGATGCGCGGCGAACGCCCGGCGGGGCCGGGCCGATTCGCCGCGCTTTCGCGCGCGAGGGAAACCTAGCGAAACCCGGAGGACGAAACTGCGTGTTATAATGGTAGAAAAGGTTCGCAACGACGGACCGAGCGCATTTTCCGAAGGGGGCGGCGAAGGTTGGCGGAACATGAAAAGAAGGAAGACATAGAACAGGACAAGGTTTCGGCCGACTTCACCGGGTACGAAGACCGGGAATACGGACGCGAATTCACGGAAGAAGAACTGACCGATCTGTTCGAGGCGGCGGACGAGGAAGGGGAAGCGCCGCCTCCGTTCTTCCGGTCGCCGCGCTTCCAGAAGATCATCGCCGGCGTGCTGGCGCTCATGGTGTGCGCGCAGGTCATCACGCTGCTGCCGCAAGTGTTTTCGCTCGCGGCGGTCCGGTTCTTGACCGTGTCCGCGCAGCTGTCGCAATCGGCCGAAATTCAGCAATATAAGGAGTCCGTAGTCGTGATCCGATCCGGCGGCTCGAAGGGAACCGGCTTCTTCGTGTCGGAGGACGGCCTCGTCGTGACGAACCGCCACGTGGTGGACGGGTCCAAGACGCCTCTCGTTCATCTCTCGGACGGCAGCGTCTATCAAGGGCGGGTGTTATGGTCGGACGACGAAGTGGACTTGGCGCTCGTCGACATCGACGCGGAGGCCGTCCCGGCGCTGCCGCTCGCGGCGTCGTACGACGGCGCGGAAGACGTGCCGGTGTACATTATCGGCAATCCCCTGTTCTTTAACGGCATCGCGAACGAAGGCGTTACGCGAGGGCTGCTCCCGGACCGCGATCCGCCGATGCTGGCGATCGACGCTCCCGTGTACCGCGGGAACAGCGGCAGTCCGGTCATTACCGAAGACGGGGAAGTGATCGGCGTCGTCTACGCGACGAGCTCGATGGAACGGGACGGCAAGAAGCAGCGCATCGGTCTCGCGGTACCGATCGATTGGGTGCATCGCCGTATGGCCGAGCCGCCCGCGCCGCCTGCGCCGTAATCACTTCAGCGCGACGAGAATCGCGCCGATCGCGATGAGCCCGACGCCGGCGCCGTTCAACCATGTGACGCGCTCGCCGAGCAAGAAGAAGGCGAGCACGACGGCGAATACGACGCTGAGCTTGTCGATCGGCGCCACCTGGGAGACGCTGCCGACCTTCAAGGCCAGGAAGTAAAACAGCCAGGACGCCGCCCCGGCCGCGCCGCTGAGCGCGATGAACGTCAGCGCTCTGCGCTGGTGCAGGATGTCGAAGACGGCGGACCATTTGCTCTGTACGGCCACGACGCCGACGAGGAACACCGCCATGATCACCGCGCGAATCGCCGTGGCCGCGTTGGCGTCCAGCTCCTCGAGGCCGATCTTCCCGAGAATCGCCACGAGCGCCGCCGTAACGGCGGATAGCAGAGCGTAGAGGAACCAAAGCGCCATAATTTCGGGGTCACCTCGTATATGTAATTAGGAAGACGCCCTTGACGGCGTCTTCGTCCGTTCGCGTACGAATTAGTGCAGCGTTTGTTCGACTTGCTGCAGCTCTTGCTGCGCCGCTTGGAGCTGCGACGCGCTCAACTGCTGCGCCTGCTGCGCCTTCTGAGCGAGCTGCTGCGCTTGCTGCGCCTTCTGCTGCACGGCTTGCATCTGCTGATCCAGCATCTGCTGCTGCAATTGCGCTTCCTGGAGCTGCTGCGCGCTTAGGCCTTGCACCTTCTGCGCTTCGGTCTGGATTTGCTGCGCCTGCGTCGCCTTTTGCACCGCGCTTTGCGCATGCTGGATCGCTTGCTGCGCCAGCTGCTGGGCTTCCGCGACGACTTGCTGCGCCTGCTGCGTAATTTGCTCGACCGTCATCTGCGTGTTTTGCGGCGGCTGCATCGACGCAGACGCGGAAGTCGACGAAGCCCCCGTCGTCGGAGTCGTCGAGCTCGTCATGCTCGCGGACGTCATCGAACTCGAAGACGCGGAGCCTTGCTGCATCGACTGTTGGAGCGTCTGCTGCGCCTGCTTGGACCCTTGCTGCGCCATCTGCTGCACCGCTTGGGCTCCTTGCTTTACCTGCTCGGCCATCGCGCTTTCCACCTTCATCGCCGCGTCGACGACGGCCGCTCCAATTTCCACGCCGGCGTTCTGCGCGGCTTTCTGCATGTTCGAGGCGTTGCTGGAAGTGGACTTCGATTTCGTCGTTGTCTGGGTCACGTACAATTCACTCCTTAGAAGGATGTAAGTTCGACGTACCTCTATAGGATGAGACGAGACGCGGGTACGTATCCCGCTTAAAGTTAGGAAACTGAGGGGCTGCATAATGAAGCGGAATACGTCCCACTGCTTTCGTCCGGAGACGCTTCCCGATGCCATGAAACGGAAACCAAACGATTACGGTCGACCCGACATTTCGAGGGGGAACATCTCGATTTGGAGGGAAGTTTACCCGTTCGCACGCAAAAAAGCCCCCGAAGTCCGCGACTCCGAGGGCTAAACGTATGGAACAAGAGCGTCCCAGGAGGGATTCGAACCCCCGACCGTACGCTTAGAAGGCGTATGCTCTATCCTACTGAGCTACTGGGACACAAAAAAATGCGACTCGGAAATTATAACACGGACCGCCGTCTCCGCGCAATGGGTGGCTGCGAATTCCATCGCGCGTTCGTATTTCGCCGTGAAACCTGTTACAATGTAGAAACATTTTTTGATACCGGGGGAACCGATGGACGGCAAATCGCGGGGGGAACTGATCCTTTTCCCGAAAACCATTGATTATTATCAGATCGAATTGACGAAACTGCTGGAGAAGGAAGCGTACGGGGAAGCCATTCGAACGCTCGAATTTCTCGTGTCGTGCCGAACGGACGACGGCCGGACGAACGAGGAATGGAGCACGCTGCTGGAGTGGCTGCGGACCGAATTCCCGGACGCGGCCCGAGCGGACGAGGATGGCGACGACGAGGACCCGATCGCGGAGGCGGATCTGCTCCGAAGCCGCGTGTCCCAGAAGGCGGCTCGCGACAAGCAATACGCGAAGCGGCTGTTGGAGTCGCTCTCCCGCGGCTCGCTCGAAGCGCAGCTCCACGCGCTGGAGCAGCTCGCGTTGCTCGACGACGAAAGCGCGGCGGGGACGCTTCTTAAGAAGTTGTCCGATCCGCAGGTGCATCCGTTCGTCGCCTTCAAGCTGCTGCAGACGCTGGCGAAGCTCGGTATCGAGGGGGAAGCGACGTTCGGCAAGCTCGGGGAAATCGTAACCGTCGACATCGAACGGACGCCGGCCGGACCGGACCGATTTCCGGAGCCGCTGCCGTTCGTCGCCGATCGGGTCCGCGAGATGGCGGAAACCGACGATCCGACGATATCGATATTCGCGAAGCAGACGTGGGAAGAGTTCCTGATCTACGTCTACGGCACGACGTTGTACAACGGCATGCACGAGATGGACGAGCAGGGGCTCGACGTCTGGGCTTCGGCGCTGCATACGGCCGTGGCGCACGCCATGTACGGCGGCGGAACCGCGGAGGAATTGCAGGACCGCTACGGCATTACGGACTCGTTGCTGCCGGCGTGGGAAGGGGCTTACGCCTCCCTTGCGAAGTTCTTCCGAGACGTCTCCGGGGTTCGCGTTTGAATTGGACAGGTTATGTGTTATAATGGCATGGTTATATTTTCGGGCGAAAAGTTTGGAGGATGCATAGAATGAAGGCGAGTTGGGAAAAGCTAGAAAGCAACGTCGGGGTACTGACGATCGAAGTTGAAGCGGAGCAAGTCAACGAAGCGATTAACAAAGCGTTCAAGAAAGTCGCGAACCGCGTGAACGTCCCGGGCTTCCGCAAAGGGAAAGTGCCGCGGCAAATTTTCGAAGCGAAGTTCGGCGTAGAAAGCCTGTACCAAGATGCGATTGATATAATTTTGCCGGAAGCCTATACATATGCGCTTCAAGAAACCGGCATCGAACCGATCGATCGGCCGGAAGTGGATATCGAGAAGTTCGCGAAGAACGAACCGATGAAGCTGACGGCGAAGGTACAAGTGAAGCCGGAAGTGAAGCTCGGCGAGTACAAGGGTCTGGAAGTCGAAGCGAAGAGCGACGACGTGACGGACGAAGAGATCGACGCGGAATTGAACCGTCTGCAGCAGCGCCACGCGGAGATCGTTCCGGTGGAAGAAGGCGCCGCGCAGAACGGCGACGTCGCCGTCATCGATTTCGAAGGCTTCGCGGACGGCGTTCCGTTCGAAGGCGGCAAGGGCGAGAAGCATTCGCTCGAGCTCGGTTCGGGCAGCTTCATCCCGGGCTTCGAAGAAGGCGTCGTCGGCATGGCGAAGGGCGAAGAGAAGGACATCCAGGTTACGTTCCCGGAAGATTACCACGCGGAAAACTTGAAGGGCCAAACGGCTACGTTCAAGGTGAAGCTGCAAGACCTGAAGCGGAAAAATCTGCCGGAGCTCGACGACGAGTTCGCGAAGGACGTCTCCGAATTCGAGACGCTCGAAGAATTCAAGAAAGATTTGGCCGACAAGATCAAAGCTCGCAAAGAACGCGAGTTCCGCATCCATCAGGAACAATCCGTCGTAGACCAAGCCTCGGAAAACGCGACCGTAGACGTTCCGGCAGTCATGGTCGAGACGGAACTGAATAATATGGTAAAAGAGTTCGAAAGCCGTCTTCGTACGCAAGGCATGACGCTGGAATTGTACTTCCAGTTCACGAACACCAGCGAAGCCGCGTTGAGAGAACAGATGCTCCCGGACGCACAGAAGCGCGTGCGCAACAACCTCGTGCTCGAAGCGATCGCGAAAGCGGAAGGTCTCGAAGCGGGCGACGAAGATTTGGAAAAAGAGCTGGAGCGCATGGCCGAGCAGTTCCAACGTTCGGTCGAAGAAATCCGCGGCATCCTGTCGGCGAACGGCCGAATCGACGATATCCGCGAAGAGCTTTCCATCAAGCGCGCGGTCGATTTCTTGGTCGACAACAGCAAGACGAAGTAAGCGGAGCAACGACGCCATAACGAGGATAACTATAAAAAGAAGGGCACGTTCGAGTTCAGAAGCGTGCCCCTTTTTTACCCTTGGACCGTCGCCGCAAAAATGACACCGCACCCGGAAAGTGATAAAATAACGTTAACCCCATCTGTCATGAAGCGAGGTTGGTAACCATGAATCTAGTCCCGATTGTTGTGGAACAAACAAACCGCGGCGAGCGTTCGTACGATATTTACTCGCGATTGTTGAAGGATCGCATCATCTTCCTCGGGAGCGGCATCGACGATGACGTGGCCAATCTCGTCATCGCGCAATTGCTGTTTTTGGCGGCTGACGACTCGGAGAAGGATATCCATCTGTATATCAACTCCCCGGGCGGTTCGGTGACGGCGGGGATGGGCATTTACGACACGATGCAATACATCAAGCCGGACGTATCCACGATTTGCGTCGGCATGGCGGCGAGCATGGGGTCGATTCTGCTCACGGCCGGCGCCAAAGGCAAGCGCTTCGCGCTGCCGAACAGCGAAGTCATGATCCATCAGCCGCTCGGCGGCGTGCGCGGTCAAGCGACGGACATTAAGATCCACGCCGACTGGATTATCCAGACGAAACGCAAGTTGAACGAAATTTACGTGAAGCATACGGGTCAGCCGTACGAGAAAATCGAACGCGACACCGATCGGGACTTCTTCATGAGTGCGGACGAAGCGCTCGCTTACGGATTGATCGACAGGGTGATCACTCCGGGCGACTTGAAATAAAGGAGGGAAGACCATGTTTAAGTTCAACGAAGAGAAGGGCCAGTTAAAGTGTTCGTTCTGCGGAAAAATGCAGGATCAGGTGCGCAAGCTCGTCGCCGGACCTGGCGTATATATTTGCGATGAATGCATCGAATTGTGCACGGAAATCGTCGAAGAGGAGCTCGGTCACGAGGAAGAGCTCGATCTGAAGGAAGTGCCGAAGCCGCTGCAGATCCGCGAAATTCTGGATCAGTACGTCATCGGCCAAGACCAAGCGAAGAAGTCGCTCGCGGTCGCCGTGTACAATCACTATAAGCGGATTAACTCCACAGGCAAGAACGAAGACGTCGAGTTGACGAAGAGCAACATCATGCTCGTCGGACCGACGGGCAGCGGGAAGACGCTGCTCGCGCAGACGCTCGCCAAAATTTTGAACGTGCCGTTCGCGATCGCCGACGCCACCTCGCTCACCGAGGCCGGCTATGTCGGGGAAGACGTCGAGAACATCTTGCTGAAGCTCATCCAAGCGGCGGACTACGACGTAGAGAAGGCCGAGCGCGGCATCATCTACATCGACGAAATCGACAAGGTCGCCCGCAAATCGGAAAATCCGTCGATCACCCGCGACGTATCGGGCGAAGGCGTGCAGCAAGCGCTCCTTAAGATTCTCGAAGGCACGGTGGCATCGGTTCCTCCGCAAGGCGGACGGAAGCACCCGCACCAAGAGTTCATCCAGATCGATACGACGAACATTCTGTTCATCTGCGGCGGGGCGTTCGACGGCCTCGAGCAAATCATCAAGCGCCGGATCGGCAAGAAGGTCATCGGCTTCGGCGCCGACGGCATGAAGGCGGATCTCAAGGCAGGCGAATACCTGTCCATGGTGCTGCCGGAAGACTTGCTGAAATACGGCCTCATTCCGGAGTTCGTCGGCCGTCTGCCGGTCATCACGTCGCTCGAGCCGCTCGACGAGGCTGCGCTCGTTCGCATCTTGTCCGAGCCGAAGAACGCGCTCGTGAAGCAATACCAGAAGCTGCTCGAGATGGATAACGTCCATCTGGAGTTCGAGCAGGACGCCCTCGTCGCGATCGCGGCCGAAGCTATCAAGCGGAACACCGGCGCCCGCGGCCTTCGCGCCATCATCGAGAGCATTATGCTCGACGTGATGTACGACGTGCCGTCGCGAACGGATATCAATCATTGCTTGATCACGAAGGACGTCGTGGCGAACAAGATCGTACCGACCTTGACGCTCGCGAAGACGGACAACAAGAAGAACAAAAAGGAAGAGAGCGCGTAAGCGTTCCTCAGCGTTCGACAGCATCCGTCTATTTAAGGCGGGTGCTTCCTTTGTTTCGAATCCTTGGGAGGGGAAACCGACAATGTACCATCGCAAAGATACGCGCCCGGTAAAGGTCGGCGGTCTTACGATCGGCGGCAGCGACGAGGTGCTCATTCAGAGCATGTGCACGACGAAGACGGCCAACGTGGAAGCGACCGTCGCGGAAATCCATCGGCTCGAGGAAGCCGGCTGCCAATTGGTCCGCGTCACCGTGAACAACGAAGAAGCGGCGGATGCGATCAAGGAAATCAAGAAGCGCATTCACATTCCGCTTGTGGCGGACATTCACTTCGATTACCGACTGGCGCTGAAGGCGATCGAGAACGGCATCGACAAGGTGCGGATCAATCCGGGCAATATCGGCCGCCGGAAGAACGTGGAAGCGGTCGTCGCGGCGTGCAAGGCGCGCGGCATCCCGATTCGGATCGGCGTGAACGCCGGCTCGCTCGAGAAGCATCTGCTTGATAAATACGGGTATCCGACGCCCGAGGCGATGGTGGAAAGCGCGTTGTTCCACATCGGCATCCTCGAGGAATTGGATTTCCACGACATTATCGTCTCGCTGAAGGCATCCGACGTACCGATGGCGATCGCGGCGTATACGAAGGCGGCGCAAGTGATTCCGTATCCGCTGCATCTCGGCATTACCGAAGCCGGCACGCTGTTCTCCGGTACGGTGAAGAGCGCCGCGGGCCTCGGCGTGCTGCTGAACATGGGCATCGGATCGACGATCCGGATCTCGTTAAGCGCCGATCCGGTCGAAGAAGTGAAGGTCGCCCGCGAGCTGCTGAAGACGTTCGGCCTCATTACGAACGCGGCGACGCTCGTTTCTTGCCCGACTTGCGGCCGTCTCGACATCGATTTGTTCGCGGTGGCGAACGAAGTCGAAGCGTATTTGGAGAAGGTGAAAGTTCCGATTAAGGTATCCGTGCTCGGCTGCGCGGTGAACGGCCCGGGCGAGGCGCGGGAGGCCGACATCGGCATCGCCGGCGCACGGGGCGAAGGGATGCTGTTCCGCTACGGCGAGATGATCCGCAAGGTGCCGGAAGCGGAGCTTGTCGCGGAGCTAAAGAAGGAGATCGACGTCATCGTAGAAGCGTTCAACCGTACGGGGGAAATTCCGGGACGGAAGACGCATCAATCGCATAACTGAGCCGATTCGGCTTGAAGTTGCCCCGAGTCCATGCGGACTCGGGGCTTTTTCTGTCCGAAAGGACCGGATGAAGGGGCCTCTGGAAGGTAATACTTAGGTGTAACAAAACAGATTTTTCATGAGGAGGGACGTACGGTGACGCTGAGCCTCGTCTTGGTACTGGTGCAGGTGTTCTTCGCCGTGGTCATCGGCTTATATTTTTGGAATTTGCTTCGCAATCAACAGACGAACAAGGTAGCCGTCGATCGGGAGTCGAAGAAGGAGATGGAGAAGCTGCGCAAGCTCCGCAGCATCTCGCTCACGAAGCCGCTGGCGGAGCGGACGCGGCCGACGACGATAAACGATATCGTCGGGCAGAAGGAGGGGCTGCGGGCGCTGAAGGCGGCGCTGTGCGGTCCGAACCCGCAGCACGTAATCGTCTATGGTCCCCCGGGGGTGGGGAAGACCGCAGCCGCTCGGGTCATTCTGGAAGAAGCGAAGAAAAATCCGGATTCGCCGTTCCGCCAGGAGGCGAAATTTACGGAGATCGACGCGACGACGGCCCGCTTCGACGAACGCGGCATCGCGGATCCGCTCATCGGCTCCGTCCATGATCCGATCTATCAGGGGGCAGGCGCCATGGGCGTCGCGGGCATTCCGCAGCCGAAGCCCGGCGCGGTCAGCAAGGCGCACGGCGGCGTCTTGTTCATCGACGAGATCGGCGAGCTGCATCCGATCCAGCTGAATAAATTGCTGAAGGTGTTGGAGGATCGTAAGGTATTCCTCGAGAGCGCTTATTACAACGCCGAAGATTCGCATATTCCCGGCTATATTCACGACATCTTCCAGAACGGTCTTCCCGCCGACTTCCGGCTCGTCGGCGCCACGACGCGCACGCCGCAAGAGCTGCCTCCGGCGCTCCGGTCGCGCTGCATGGAAATCTTCTTCCGTCCGCTTCTTCCGGAGGAGGTCGGGGAAATTACGGAGAACGCGATCAAGAAGGTCGGCATGGAGCCGGATGCGGCCGCCATCGACGTCGTGAAGCGCTTCGCGACGAACGGGCGCGAAGCGGTCAACATCGTCCAGCTGGCCGCCGGCGTCGCCTTGACGGAAGGACGAAGCGAGTTGACCGCCGCCGACGTGGAATGGGTGGCGCGCTCCAGTCAGATGACGCCGCGCCCGGAGAAAAAAATCCCGGCCGAGCCGATGATCGGGTTCGTGAACGGGTTGGCGGTGTACGGTCCGAATATGGGGACGCTGCTCGAGATCGAAGTAACGGCGAACGTCGCGGAATCCCCGGGGGCGGGCCGCATCAACATTACCGGCGTCGTCGACGAGGAGGAGCTCGGGGGCGGTTCGAAGACGCTGCGGCGCAAGAGCATGGCGCGCGGCTCCGTCGAGAACGTCATGACGGTGCTCCGTCGATTCGGACTTCGTCCGCACGATTACGACCTGCACGTCAACTTCCCGGGCGGCGTTCCGATCGACGGGCCGAGCGCGGGGGTGGCGATGGCGACGGCGATCGCTTCGGCGATTCTCGGCGTTCCGGTCGACAATCGCGTCGCGATGACCGGCGAGGTGAGCATCCACGGCAAGGTGAAGCCGGTCGGGGGCGTCGTCGCCAAGGCGGAGGCGGCGTTCCAAGCCGGTGCGACGCGGGTGTACATTCCGAAAGAGAACTGGCAGGCGATTTTCGAAGGGCTCGGAGGCGGGCTCTCCGTCGTACCGCTGGAGCACGTCGACGAGCTGTTCGCGGACTTGTTCGGCATCGAGCGGGAGACGTTCGCGTCGAAGCTGCCGCCGTTCGCGGGAGAGTCGGCGTCGCACGCGGTATCCGTGCTCCATGCGGACGCTTCGGAGAAGCGAGGATAAAGCGCGACGCCCGAGGGAAGGCTCCGGCGGGGTTCCATCCGGAGCCTTCCCTGCTGCGCGCTTGTCAATTGGTAATTTGATGTGCGGTTTGGTAGAATGAAATACAGTCATTTTACTGATGTGAAGCGATAACGGATAAGAGTCTCTTGGAGGTGCCACAGGATGGGCTTGAATAAACCGAAGGGACGGCGCCTGCCGCTGCTGCCTTTACGGGGGCTCTTGGTATACCCAAGCATGGTGCTCCACTTGGACGTCGGCCGGGAGAAATCGGTGAAAGCCTTGGAGAAGGCGATGATCGAGGACAACATGATTTTGTTGTGCACGCAGTCCGAGATCAATATCGAGGAGCCGTCGCAGGACGATATTTATCAGATCGGCACCGTCTCGAAGGTTCGGCAGATGCTGAAGCTGCCGAACGGCACGATCCGCGTATTGGTGGAAGGCGTCACCCGAGCGGAAATCGTCGAATATGTGCCCAACGCGGAGTATTACGAGGTTTCGGTGCGGGAGATGCCGGAGCAGCAGACGGCGGATTCCGAGATCGACGCGTTGATGCGGACCGTGCTTGCACAGTTCGAGCACTACATCAACCTCTCGAAGAAGGTCACTCCCGAGACGCTGGCCGCCGTAACGGACATCGACGAGCCGGGAAGGCTCGCCGACGTCATCTGCAGTCACTTGTCGCTGAAGATCAAGGATAAGCAAGACATCCTCGAGACGATCGACGTGCGGCAGCGGCTGGAGAAGCTGCTGGGCTTCCTGAACAACGAGCGGGAAGTGCTCGAGCTCGAACGGAAGATCAACCAGCGCGTCAAGAAGCAGATGGAGAAGACGCAGAAGGAATATTATCTGCGGGAGCAGATGAAGGCGATCCAGAAGGAGCTCGGCGACAAGGAAGGCCGCGCGGGAGAAGTCGAAGAGCTGCGGGCGAAGCTGAAGGAGACGGACGTGCCGGAAGCGGTGGCCGAGAAGGTCGAGAAGGAAATCGATCGTCTGGAGAAGATGCCGGCGACGTCGGCGGAAGGCGGCGTCATTCGGGCGTACGTCGACTGGCTGCTGGCGCTCCCCTGGAACATGACGACCGAGGACGACTTGGACCTCGAGAAGGCGGAGCGGATCCTCGACGAAGACCATTACGGGATGGAGAAGCCGAAGGAACGCGTGCTCGAGTATCTCGCGGTGCAGAAGCTCGTGAAGAAGCTGAAGGGGCCGATCCTCTGTCTGGTCGGGCCGCCGGGCGTCGGCAAGACGTCGCTGGGGCGTTCGATCGCGAAGTCGCTCGAGAGGAAGTTCGTCCGCATCTCGCTCGGCGGCGTGCGCGACGAAGCGGAGATCCGCGGCCATCGCCGCACGTACGTCGGCGCGATGCCGGGGCGGATCATCCAAGGTTTGAAAAACGCAGGCAGCAATAATCCAGTATTCTTGTTAGACGAAATCGACAAGATGGCGATGGACTTCCGGGGGGATCCGGCGTCCGCGCTGCTCGAGGTGCTCGATCCGGAGCAGAACAATACGTTCAGCGACCACTATATCGAGACGCCGTTCGATTTGTCCAAGGTGATGTTCGTGACGACGGCGAACGCGCTGCATAACATCCCGAGACCGCTGCTCGACCGGATGGAAGTGCTGTACATCCCGGGATACACCGAGCTGGAGAAGCTGCACATCGCGGAGCGGCATCTGGTGAGCAAGCAGCGGAAGGACCACGGTTTGACGGAAGAGCAATTCGAAATCAAAACCGAGGCGATCCAGCGCGTCGTGCGGGAATATACGCGCGAAGCGGGCGTCCGGAATTTGGAGCAGCAGATCGCGTCGTTATGCCGGAAGGCGGCGAAGACGATCGTGGCCGATCCGGAGCGGAAGGTAACCGTCGAAGCCGCGGACGTGCCGGAGTATCTCGGCCCGCCGAAGTTCCGGTTCGGCCTCGCCGAAGAGGAAGACCAAGTCGGCGTCGTCTGCGGCCTCGCTTGGACCGAGGTCGGCGGCGACACGCTGCATATCGAGGTGACGGTGCTGCCGGGCAGCGGCAAGCTGACGCTCACCGGCAAGCTCGGCGACGTCATGAAGGAGTCGGCTCAGGCGGCGTTCAGCTACGCGCGATCGAAGTCCGAGCCGCTCGGCATTCCGCCGGACTTCCACGAGAAGAAGGATATTCATATTCACATTCCCGAGGGCGCGATTCCGAAGGACGGCCCGTCCGCGGGCATTACGATCGCGACGGCGCTCATCTCGGCGTTGACCGAGAAGCCGGTGCGGCGGGACGTCGCGATGACGGGCGAGATCACGCTTCGCGGCCGCGTGCTTCCGATCGGCGGTCTGAAGGAGAAGTCGCTCGCGGCGCATCGCGCCGGCATAAAAAAAATATTGTTCCCCCAAGACAACGAGAAGGATTTGGGGGAGATCCCCGACAGCGTGAAGCAGGAAGTCGAGTTCGTGCCGGTGTCGCACATGGACGAAGTGCTTACGCATGCGCTCGCCACGCTCGAGAACGCCTCTTCCGCGGAGCTTCGCCCCGAAGAAGAAGGGGTCGAGGTACCGCAGCATTGACGGGGATCGGGGAAAGGTCGGAACCGAACCAGTGAAAATTCGCACGACGGAGTTTGTCATCAGCGCCGTAAAACCGGAGCAATACCCGGACAGCGCCTTGCCGGAGATCGCTCTGGCAGGGCGCTCCAACGTGGGCAAGTCATCCCTTATCAATCGTCTCATTCAACGTAAAAACCTGGCGCGCACGAGCGGACAGCCGGGCAAGACGCAGACGCTCAATTATTACCTGATTAACGAAGAGATGTACTTCGTCGACCTTCCCGGCTACGGCTTCGCCCGCGTCTCGCAGGAGCAGCGCAAGCAGTGGGGCAAGATGATCGAGAAATATTTAACGGAGCGGCAAAATTTGCGCGCCGTGTTGCATCTGATCGACATCCGCCACCCGCCGTCGGCCGAAGACGTCATGATGAGCGAATGGCTGCACCATATCGGCCTCGAGACGTGCGTGGTGACGACGAAGGCGGACAAAATTCCGAAAGGCAAGCGCCCGCAGCACGTGAAGATCATTCGCGAGAAGCTGCAGCTGCCCAAGGACCATCCGCTCGTCGTCTTCTCCTCCGAGGAGGGACTCGGTAAGGACGAGTTATGGAGCTGGATCGAGGGAAAGCTTTCCTAGATACGCGAAGGGGCTTCCCTTCAAGCAGAAGCGCTGCTTGAGGGGAAGCCCCTTTTCCCGTTTATTTCAGACCTTTGCTCTTCAGGAATTGGTCCCATTGCTTCGCCACTTCGGCGTCGACCTTCTCGATTCCGGAGGCTTTCAGCTTCTCCAGAAATTCCGGCAGCACTTGATCGGGATCCACGGCGCCGGTTTCAAGCGCGGAGCCGTATTCGTTCTTCACCGCGTTGATGTTGGCGATTTCCGCCTTGATCGATTCCTCGTTCACGGAAAATCCGTTGCTCGCCGGCACGACTGCGTTGTCGTTCAGCTCGATCGTCTTTTCCCATGTGTCGGGCGCTTGGCCCGGCTTCAAGTAAGCGTTGAATTGATTGCCGAACACCCAGTCCCCGTTGGGGGCGTAACCCGAGCCTTCGATCGGCTCGATGTACAGGTCGTCGACCTTGTTGTAATGCTTCCCTTCGATCCCGTTGCAGATCAGGTTATACAAGGTTTTGTCGGTATTGAGCAAGTTCAGCAGCATTAACGCGCGTTCCGGATGTTTGGAGTTTTTATTGATGACGTGCATCGCGCTGGCGATCCCGGTGAAGTAACTGTCTGCGATCGGGACGTACACGACGTCGTTGCCGCCGTTCATCGCTTTCTCGCCGATTTCGCCGCCCGGCTTCGACGTGAATTCGATGCCGACCGCGACATTGCCCTTGCTTTTCAAGTCGTTGATGTTTTGGAGCACCGGAGCGTCTTTATTGATATATCCCGCTTGATACCAAGCGCGAACCGTACGGTAATAGTCCGCCTTCGCTTCGTACGATTCGATCGTCGTCGCGAGTTTATATTCCGGATCGTCTTTCTTATAAGAAACCGGCAAGCCCGGCGCGCCGACGATCGAACGATCCGTAAAGAAGCCGTTGGAGTTCTGCGCGAGACCGAGCGGAATGACGTCGGGTTCGTTATCCTTGAGCGTCTTTAGGAACGGCTCGATGTCTTTGTAGGTTTGGATCGCGCTTACGTCCAGATTGTATTTGTCGATGAATCGCTTCTGAACGACGAAGCTCACCTGCTTGGCGGCGACTTGATAAATCGGGAAGCCGTACACCTTGCCGTCCGCGGCAAACATATCCGGCCAGAATTTATCGGGGATATTGGCGCGGGCTTCCGGCATGTTCGCTTGGATCATCTCGTCCGTAAGCTCGAGATAGGCGCCGCGGTCGATATAAGGCTGATAGTTGCCCAACCAGCCCTTGGAGCTCCATGCGATGTCGAAGTTTTCGCCGGCCGCCAGCATAGCGTTCAGCTTCGGCTCGTATTCGTCGAAGGTGAGAGGCACTAACTCGACCGTCGCGTTAATTTTCTCTTTGATATATTTGTTGATTTCGTCGTTGACCAAGTCCTGATCCGGGCCGGGGTTCGCCGCGACCGGATACAGGAACGTCAGCTTCGCTTCGGGCAGCGCCGGTTCGGCGGGCTCCTGCGCGGTCGGCTCTTGCTTCGTTTCCGTTTCGGCGGGGGGAGGCGTCTCTTCCGCGGTTTCGGATCCGGCATTGTTGTTGCAGGCCGCTAATACGCTGACGAGGAATAATAACAAGCAAAGCTGAAGCATCGCGAATTTCTTGGCTTTGTGCATCTCTGAACCCTCCAATTGTATAATTCCATGAATGCTGCTCTTTTCCTGCGAATGACTGACCGGATGTCCCGACGAATCGACCACCCCCTTCCGTATTGGCTCGACCGCGGACGGACGTCCCGGCCCGTTACCCCTTTAAAGAACCGACGGTAATGCCCTTCACGAAATACTTCTGGAAGAACGGGAAGACGATCAGCATCGGTCCGCCGGCGACGATCGCCATCGCCATGCGCACCGACAATGTCGGGAATTCGGCGAAGCGCAGCTTGTCGGCCACCTCCGCCATCGGCGAATTCGCGAGGAATTCGGCTTGGGACAAGATGCGCACGAGCAGCAGCTGCAGCGGGATGTACTTGTCGCCGTCCAGGAAGAGCATCGCGTAAAACCATTCGTTCCAATAGCCGAACGCGATGAACAAGCCCAAGGTGGCGAGAGCGGGCGTAGACAACGGCAGAATGATCGTAAGGAAAATGCGGAACTCCTTCGCGCCGTCCATCTTGGCGGATTCGATGATTTCCTTGGAAATTTTGTCGAGGAACCCTTTCATGATCATGATATTGAACGGGCTCATCACGGCCGGAATAATGAGGGCGGCGAGCGTATTTTTCAAATGTAAATACTGTGTCATCAAAATGTAGAACGGGATGAGTCCGCCGTTGAACAGCATCGTGAAAAACACGTAAAACGTGATCGGGCGGTTGTACCGGAAATCCGTCCGCGAGATCGGATATGCCATCAGCGCCGTCATGAACAAGGAAAGCGCCGTGCCCAGCACGGTGATCAAAAACGTGACGCCGTACCCGCGCAGCAGCGTCCCGGGCTTTTCGAACACGATCCGATACGCCTCGAAGCTCCATTCCGACGGAATGAATCGGTATCCGAGCTGCTGCAAGCTGGTCTCCGAGCTGAGCGAGATCGAGATGACCAAGACGAACGGCAAGGCGATGAACAAGCAAACGACGATGAAGAAAACGTTAATGAACAAATGGGGCAACGGATTCGATTTCGCGATCATAGAGGTTCGCCTCCTTGTTCTAGAATAAAGCGCTGTCTTTGTCGATTCGCCGGACGAGGGCGTTGGCGGATACGACGGTGATCAAGCCGACGACGGACTGGAGGAAGCCGACCGCCGCCGCGGAATTCATATCCGCCAGCTTCGTCAGCGCCCGGTACACGTACGTATCGATGACGTCCGTCGTCGGGAAGTTCATGCCGACGTTGTTCGGCAGGAAGTAATGGAGCCCGAAGTCGCCGCGGAAGATGTTGCCTAACCCGAGAATGAACAAAATGACGACCAGCGGTTTAAGCAGTGGCAGGGTGATGCGCGTCATCATCTGCACCCGGGTCGCGCCGTCCAGCTTGGCAGCCTCGTAGTATTCGGTACTGATCCCCGTAATGCCCGCGTAATACACGAGCGTAGAAAACCCGATGCCCTTCCACAGCGATACTAACGGCAGAAGGAACATCCAAGGCGTCGTCTCCAAATACCAGCTCCGGGGCTCCAGTCCGAACCATGCGAGAATCGTATTCAGGTACCCGTTCTCGAAATCGAGGAAGGCGTTCCCGATATAGCCCACCAGCACCATAGAAATAAAAAACGGCAAAAACAACGTCGTCTGGTAAATCTTAATGAGGCGGCCCGTCAATTCGTTCATGAGCAGGGCGAGCAGCAGCGCGGCGACCGTGCCGAGAATGATGTAAGTAAAGTTGTACAGCAGCGTATTCCGAATGATACGGATCGCGTCTTGCGCTTTAAACAGGAACTCGAAATTTTGCAGTCCGACCCACTTGCTTCCGAAAATGCCTTGATCGTACCTGTAATATTTGAAGGCCAGTATCAATCCGACCATGGGCAGGTACGCGATGACGAATTTAAAAACGATACCCGGCAACGAAAGCAGCAATAGCTCTTTATTTTTTCGAATATGTCTGAATTCGTTTCGAATCCAGCTCCCGACCGATGTCCGCGGCCGGGCCGCGGCGCCTCCGCCGCTCGCGCTAAGTCGAGACGGCTCCGTCTTTCTCATCTTGATCTCCTCCATCCGTGTCTTGCTCCCATCATGCCATGGCGTTCGAGCGAAGCACTATAGTGTTAACAACGAAAAACTGCCTGCCGGAGGTGTAAAATCCTCGAAATTATATAGAAACTCAATACGAAAAGCCGCCTCCGCTCGAAATTCGAGAACGGAGGCGGCTTCGGGTCCGGGGCGATGGCGCTAAGACAAGGCGCGTTTGATTCGGAACTCTTTCGGCGTGCAGCCGAACTTCCCCTTGAACAGTCTGAAGAAGTAGCTTTGGTTGGCGTACCCGCACTTCTCCATGATTTTCGCGATCGGATGATCGGTTCGAAGCAGCAGCTCCTGCGCGTGGCGCAGCCGGACGTCGTTGATATATTCCGTTACCGTTACGCCCGAGCTTTCCTTGAACAGCTTCCCGAGATAGGCCGACGTCAGCTTGACGGTGGAGGCGATCGTTTGTTGACTTAAGTTGATGTCGGGAAACTTCTGTTCGATCAATTCTTTCACGGTTTCGACGATCCATTCGTTCCGCTCGACGCTTGCGGGCCGCTGCCCTTCGCATATTTTCGCGCAAACCGCAAGGAAGGACATGTACATCTCCTCGAGCGTCTCTTGTTCGTTGGGGATTTTATGGATCGAATCCATGTCGACGGAGAGCGAGACGATGCGGTTGTTCGCGATGTCCGCCGCCGTGTTTTGGAGCACCCAGGCCAGATCGGATATCGCTCGCCTCATGTCCTCGTACTGGAATTTGATCAATAGGGAGAAAGCTTTCTCGAGCTCGCTGCCCGCTTCCGTCAGCTGGCCCTTCTTCAGCGCCTCCGACAATCTTCGTTCGATCTCGTTCGGCAAATATTTCATCGGATTGGCGGCGTTATCCCGGATATCCCCCGGCGCGACGATCGAGCGGTACCCGAATGCGAACGAGTACAAGCTTAATTGGTACGCCTGATGGTAGGCGGCGGAGAGCTGCGGAAACTGGGAGACGGGGCCGCCGACGCCGCAGGACAACGAGATGCCGTAATATTGCTCGATCGTGGTCTGAATATCCCGGATCGACGCATGGAGCCGCGGGATCGCGCCGTCCTCCGACGTTCCCGATACGACGATCGCGATGTGGTTCGCCTGCATGTCGACGGTTTCGCTGCGGAAGGAGCGGGACATGATCTCCTGCGCGATGTTGACGATCGCGAAAGCGTAAAGCTTCTTGGAAGCGCCCGAGGCGCCGCGTTCGTAAGCCGCGTAGCGGTCGATGCGCAGCACGCAGATCGAGATCGGCTCGTGGATTGATATTCGAAGGTCGTGACGTTCGATGAGCCGCTGCGCGTCGCGATGGGAAAACAACGGGCTGTCGGTGAGAAATTTCCGTAGATAATATTTGTTTACGATTTGTTCGGAGCTGATTTCTTGCAGCTTCTCGGACAAGCGGAGGACGTTATCGCTCATGAGATCGAGCTCGGTGCCTTCGACTGCGGGAGCCGCTTCGGCTTCGTCCATGACATGGGGTCTTAGACGCCTGAGCATCGTCTCGATCGGATCGTACAGCTTATAGGACAGCCAGACGGAGAGGGCGACGGACAGCAGCAGGAAGGCGCCCGAGATCAGGAGCGAGGTCGCTCGGGCATCCGACACTTCCTTCATTAACTTCTCGTAAGGCTGCAGGTACAAAATCGTCCAATCCCCGATGCCGTCCATGTAGGTGACCATGCTTTTTTCTTGCCCCGTGTTCCCTACGACGAACCCGGATTGCCGCCCGAAGGATGCCCGATCCCGTTCCACTAGGGAGGCGATCTCGTTATGGTCCAGGCCCTCCGGGGCACTTCGGCCCTCCCCGAAAAAGAGCGTGCCGTCGGACGTTCGGATATAGATGTCCCCGCGGTCCTCGCCGCCGATGCCGTTCATGTTCTCCAAGCTGTCGAACACCCAATCGGAATCGACGAAAAATACGATGGCCGATCGATGTTCGTCGAAAGGTACGTACGCGTCGGTAACGATGAACGCGAACGCGTGGATTCGGCTGTCGCCTTCGGCGATGCTGACCGGTATAAGCTGCATAATCGGATGCGGGCGAGGCGGATGAAGCAGCCATTCCAGCGTCATCGATTTCGTGATGCCGCCGTCGATCAGGAACGAAGTGGAAGAACCGTAGAGCTCGCGTTCGGCGGCGTTATATACCGCGATATCTTGAAGGAAGGAGGACGCTTCCATAAGCTGGCGCATTTTCAGATATCCTCGTATGTATTCCATCTCGGTCGGTTCGGAGAACATCAGGGGCATCAAATAATTGTCCTTCAGCGAGAACGAGGAGAGGTGGGCGATGATTTCATGCATGTAGGATAGATTATATTGGATTTGCGTCAACACCTTCAGGTTGGAATCCTCCTGCGCGCGCTTGACCGATCGCTCCAAGATGTAGGTGTTCGCTACCGATAAGCCCGTCAGGATCAGCGTCATCGACAGTATGATCGAAACCGTGACGCGTTGGAAATATTTTTTGGATTTAAAGAAGCCGAAGGTTTTCATGACATCGACCCTTTCTTCTAAGGACTGGGCTGTTAATATATAGTTGTAAACGGTTTCGCAAACGCGCGCAAGCCTATTTTGGAAACGGTTCGCGGAAATCCCCATTCGTACGAGGGATGAAGAGAACGCCCCGCACGAAAGCGAGGAAGTCATGGAATTTTCCGGCCTCTCTTCGCCATATCCCGGATTTTCTCGATTTTTGCCCGAAATTCAAGAACGAGCGGCAGGCATTTCGATTCTCCTTTGGTGTATAATGTATACACGGGGACCGAAACCTGCGTTTCCTAACCTTGAAGAATTGAGGAGATCTTGGTATGGCTCAGCGGTTAGCGACTGAATACGTCAATACCTGTCTGGTCTTGGATGAAGCCGAATTGTCCCAACTCCTGCTGCTTTTTCAGAATCATAACCTTGTGTTTAAAGTGAAAGTGATGGAGAACGGCGACCAAGAGGTCGTGTTCGAGAACGCTTCCGGGACGGATTCGCTTGCGCTGACGTTCGAACGGAGGCTCGGCAAGTACGTGCTCGAGGGCTATTGCCGATTCACCGATCTGAAGCTCGCGAACGCGATGCGCAAGGCCGTATCCCAGTTTAAGGGAGATGCGGTCGTCAATCGAATTTATGAATATTATACGGTCCAGTATCGATACCGCGCCGGCGCGGTCGTCCGCATTACGGAGCTGACGAAGCGCGGGGAACGGCTCGTGTACGAGCATAAGGACACGATCGGCGAGCTCGCGCGGACGTTCCAAGGCATCGGAGCCGAAGCGGAAATTCAGGTGCTGCGCCTAGAGATCAACGAATGGCTCGACCGGCGCAACGGCCTCGGGAATGCGGCGGAGGTGGCCCGAATCGACGCGGAGCTGAAGCGATTGTCCCATCGATTGTTCGTGTTGGAGGCATAATATGCATCCTAAGGAAATCCGCTCTTCGGAGCGGATTTTTTTTATGCGAAGCAAGCTCTCGCCTTCCGCGAAACGCATACGGTAAGGGGGGAGCCCCTCGGAAATGTTAAGAATTGGCTGGCCGGGCGTTTTCCCTAAAAAAAGTATTGCATTTCGGTTCGAATGATGTTACTTTTAACATCGTTGAAAAAATTAATAGGAACCAGGATTCACTCAGGACATGGATAATCGCGAGATTGATCCCCTAGAGCAGTGAATGACGTAGGTCCTAGCGGATGAAATTTGGTTACACATTTTATTCCTAGGAAGGGGGAACCCGAAAGATGGAATACTCTACTTTCGGTAGACATGTTGCCGTTGACACTTGGGGCGTAGACTTCGAGAAACTCAACAACGCTGAATGGTTACAATCCCAATTGGTTGAAGCGGCGGAAGCAAGCGGCGCTTGCGTGCTGTCGGTCCAAGCCAAACAATTCGAACCCCAAGGCGCCACGGTGCTTGTGCTCTTGTCCGAGAGCCACCTCTCGATCCATACGTATCCTGAGAAGGGCTTTGCCGCCATCGATTGCTATACGTGCGGCGAAACCGTCGATCCGCAAGTCGCGATCGACTACCTGGTAGACGTATTGAAGCCGGAGACGACGCACGCGAAGAAGCTGATCCGCGGACTCGGGGAACTCCAAGTCGTGGAACCGGCGATGAAGACGGCGGTCGCGGCGAAGTAAGCGGCAAGGCAAACGAATATGGACAACGATCAGACCATGGAGCGAACCGTTCCATGGTCATTTATTTGTCCGGCCTCCCATAGGATGTACATAGAAGTTACGAGTACGAGCATAGGAGGCGGGGGCTGTGCGGAAAGGTCCGAAGCTGTTGTTGTGGTCCGTCGTGATCGGGATGGCGCTCGTCACGTTCTTTCAATGGATCGCGGCGTTCGGAGGCGCCGAGGAGCCGAAGGCGGACGCGAGACGGATGCTGTACGAGGCGTCCTTATTTCAAGTGGAGCTGCTCGCGGGCCATGCCGCGGAAGCCGCGTCGGCCGGCACGACGGGAGAGCTCGACGGCCTGAAGCAAGCGGCCTATTCGGTCGAATATACGCACGCGCGGTTCGCGGACGCGCTCGGGAGCGGCGTGCCGGAGCTTCGGTCGGCCGGCGTCTTGATGGAGCTTCTCGTGCGGCTGCAGATCGGCGGCGAGCGGAAGCTGAAGGCCGAGGAGGCGGAGGTGCTCGCCGCGGCCGCGCCGTACTTAAGCGAGCTGCACGACGCGTACGCGGAGCTGTTCGACGCGGACGGCGCTCTGGACGCCGCGGCGGCGGAACGAATCCGGCTCGCCGACGAAGAGATCGCCGCTCTGCTCGAGCGCGAGGGACGGTAAGTACCGGAGAAACTTGGTATCGGTGCATTGAAAATCGGGAACACTACTTTCATGATTTCGTCATTTTTGAGTCGTTTTTGCTTGGACCGAATTCTGTCGAATTGTGATATAATGCAATGTATGATATTCTAGTTTAGAATTATTATAAAGAAGGCGGTGAACACGATGCACATTGTCGTTGTCGGACTCAATTATCGTACGGCTCCCGTGGAAGTACGGGAACGCTTTACGATCGCGCCGGAGCGGCTCCCTCAAGCGATTCGAGAGATGAAGAGCTGGAAGAGCGTTCTCGAATGTGTCATCGTCGCCACTTGCAACCGTACGGAATTGTACGCCGTCGTCGATCGCGACAGCTTCTGCCCGCAGCACGTCCGCAACTTCATGGCTTCGTGGTTCGGCATCGCTAAAGACGAATTCGCTCCATATCTATATACTTACGAAGACGATGAGGCCAAGCGGCACCTGTTCCGGGTCGCCTGCGGACTCGATTCGATGGTGCTCGGCGAGACGCAAATCCTGGGACAAGTGCGGGACGCGTTCCTTCTGGCGCAGCAGGAGCGCGCCACGGGGACTCTATTCAATATGTTGTTCAAGCAGGCCGTGACGGTCGCGAAGAAGGCTCACTCGGAGACCGGCATCGGAGAGAACGCCGTCTCGGTGTCGTACGCCGCCATCGAGCTCGGCAAGAGCATTTTCGGCTCGTACCGGAACAAGAGCGTGCTGATCGTCGGCGCCGGGAAGATGAGCGAGCTGACCGTGAAGCACTTGTCCGCCAGCGGCGCGGAGCGCATCGCGGTGACGAACCGGACGTACGAACGGGCGGTAGAGCTCGCCGGCAAGTTCGGCGGACAAGCGTACCCGTTCGATCGTCTGCCGTCGCTGCTGTCCGAAGCGGACGTCGTCATCTCGTCGACGGGCTCGAACGCCACGATCTTGTCCAAGCGAGACATGGAAGCGGCGATGCGGGAGCGGTCCGGGCGGCCGATGTTCATGATCGACATCGCGGTACCGCGGGATCTCGATCCCGACATCCACGACGTACCGAATGTATATTTATACGACATCGACGATCTGGAAGGAATCGTCGAAGCGAACCTCGAGCTGCGCCGCCAGCAGTCGACCCGAATCGAATCGATGATCGACGAGGAGCTGTCCGCGTTCGACCAATGGTATCGTTCCCTCGGCGTCGGTCCGGTCATTCGCGCGCTGCAGGAGAGGGCGAAGGAGATTCACCTCGAGACGATGGACAGCATGCGCAATAAGCTGCCGGATCTGACCGAACGAGAGCTGAAGATCATTCATAAGCTGACCAAGAGCATGCTGAACCAGATGATGCACGAGCCGATTCAACGCGTGAAGGAATTGGCGCCGAGCCGGCACGGCGACGAAGCGCTCGAGTATTTCACGAAGCTGTTCGCCTTGGAAGAGGCGACCCGCGTTCCGCCGACGCCGAAGGGCGAGAAACAACCGAGCGAGCCGAAGGAGGATCGACTCCCGCTGCAGCACGGCAGCTTGTCGCTGGCTTAAGCTTTAGCGTCGTCGCGACTGCGGGAGGTGTCCAGGGCTACATGGTTACGAAGTTTTGGCTGTACGATATCATTATTTATATATATGCCCTGAGCCTTCTGTTTTACTTCGCGGACGCCGTTGCGCGCAACGACGGCGCGAAGCGGATGGGCGAAGGGCTCCTTGTTTTTGTCTGGGTGCTGCAGACGTTCTTCTTCTTCGTTCGCATGTACGAGCACCGGTACATTCCGATGTTTACGAGGTTCGAGACGATGTTTTTCTTCTCATGGCTCTTGGTGACCGTCTCGCTGGCGGCCAGCCGGTTCTTCAAGCTCCAGTTCGTCGTCTTCTTCGTGAACGTGTTCGGCTTCACCGTGCTCGTCTTGAACTTGCTGACCGATCCCGGCGTCGTTCCGCTGACCCGCGAGCTGTCGACGGGGGTCCTCTCGCTCCACGTGGCGCTGGCGATCGCCAGCTACGCGGCGTTCGCGGTGTCCGCCATTCTCTCGGGGTTCTACTTGTTCCTGCATCTTCGGCTGAAGCAGAAGCGATGGACGAACGCGCTGCGGCGGCTGCCGAGTCTGGAGTCGTTGGAGCGGCATGCGCTTCAAGCGGCGCTGGTCGGCACTCCGACGCTCATCCTGTCGTTGTCGCTCGGCGCGGTATGGCTCTCCTTCGACAGTCCGGTAACGGCTTTATTTACGGACGCGAAGCTGTACGCGACCGCGTCGATCCTGCTCTTGTACGGGTGGCAGTTCGTCATGAAATTCCGGCTGCGCCGGTCGGGACTTCGGATCGCTTGGTGGAACGTCAGCACGTTCCTATGGCTGTTGCTGAATTTCGCGGTGGCGAACGATTTTTCCGAATTTCATCCTTGGATGTAAGGGAGGGCGCGCGGTTGGATAAGCACCCGAAGTATTATCCGATCATGGCGGACGTGACGGACGCCACGTGCGTCGTCGTCGGCGGCGGGCCGATCGGCTGGCGCAAGATCGCGGGGCTGCTCGATTGCGGCGCCCGCGTCGTCGTCGTCTCGCCGGACGGCGTGCCGGCGCTCGAGGCCGCGGAGCGAGACGGCAAGCTCGTCTGGCATCGGCGGCGGTTCCGTCCCGGCGACCTGGCGGGAGCGGCGCTCGCGTTCGCGGCGACGAACGACGAAGGCGCGAATGCGGCGGTCCGCGAGGAAGCGAGACGGGAAGGCGTGTTATTGAACGCCGCGTACGGCGCCGATCAAGGCGACTTCTTGGTGCCTTCGGTCGTACGGCGCGGACGATTGGTTCTGGCGGTCGCGACGGGCGGCGCGAGCCCGAAGCTTGCGAGGCGGATCGCGCGGGAGTGGGAGCGAACGTACGGCCCGGAGTACGAGGCTTACACGGAGATGCTCGATCGGTTGCGCAGCCGCGCGCTCTCGAGCGAGGCGGACGCCGAAAGGAAGCTGCTCGCCCTTGGAGAGCTGCTCGAGACGGACGCGCTGGAACGGCTGCGCGCGGGCGCGTCGCCGGCGGAAGTGGAAGCGGATTGCATGAAGCTGCTGCAAAGCAAGCTGCAAAATACATAAGCGACGCACGGAAGGCAGGGACCTATGACTAGCATACGGAAATGGATCGTCGGCTCGCGGCAAAGCGCGCTGGCGCTGACGCAAACGAATCAAGTGCTCGACGCGCTTCGGGACCTCGGACGCCGGCACGGCATGCCTTGCGAGTTCGAGGTTCGCAAGATCGTCACGAAGGGGGACCGCATCCTCGACGTGACGCTGTCGAAGGTCGGCGGCAAAGGCTTGTTCGTGAAAGAGATCGAACAAGCGTTGATGGACAAGGAGATCGACTTCGCCGTACATAGTATGAAGGACATGCCTGCCGCGCTTCCGGAAGGATTGATCGTCGGCTGCGTGCCCGAGCGGGAGGACCCGCGGGACGCGTTCATCGCGAAGGCGGGCTGGACGCTCGAGACGCTGCCGCAAGGGGCGAGACTCGGCACGAGCAGCCTTCGGCGGAGCAGCCAAATGAAGTTTCGCCGGCCCGACCTCGTCGTCGAGCCGCTCCGCGGCAATATCGACTCGCGTCTCAAGCGGCTCGAGACCGGAGAGTTCGACGCGATTCTGCTCGCGTCGGCCGGCCTAAGGCGGATGGGCTGGGAAGACCGCATCACGGAGGCGGTGCCGGCCGGCGTCTGCGTCCCGGCGGTCGGTCAGGGGGCGCTTGCGCTAGAGTGCCGCGAAGGGGACGAGGAGCTGCTCGCGCTGCTGAAGCTGTTCCATCACGAACGTACGGCCGTCGCGGTCGCGGCGGAGCGGGCGTTCCTCGGCCGGCTGAACGGCGGCTGCCAAGTGCCGATCGGCGCGTACGCGACGATCGACGACGCGGGCGACGTGACGTTGACGGGCTTCGTCGGCACTCCGGACGGTTCGACGCTGCTGCGGGAGACGGCGATCGGCCGCGAACCGGAGAAGCTCGGGACGGCCGTAGGCGAGACGCTGCTCGCGCGAGGCGCGGCTCGCATCCTGGAGGAAGCAAGGGAGGAATAGACACGTGGGGGAGAATCGGGCGGGGAAAGTGTTTCTCGTCGGCGCGGGCCCGGGAGACCCGAAGCTGATCACGGTGCGGGGCATGGAGGCGATCGCCAGAGCGGACGTCGTCGTCTACGACCGGCTGGCGAGCCCCAGGCTGCTGCGGCATATGAAGCCGGGCGCCGAGAAGGTGTTCGTCGGCAAGCTGCCGGACAAGCATATGTTGAAGCAAGAAGAAATCAATCAGCTGCTCGTCGACTTGGCTTCGTCCGGCCGCGTCGTGACGAGGCTGAAGGGAGGCGACCCATCCGTCTTCGGGCGCGTCGGTGAAGAGGCGGAGAAGCTGGCGGAGAACGGCATCGAATTCGAGATCGTTCCGGGGGTCACCTCTTCGATCGCCGTGCCCGCGTACGCCGGCATACCGGTGACGCACCGCGACTTCACATCGTCGTTCAGCATCGTCACAGGCCATGAGTACCCGAACAAGACGTACGGCCACGTCGATTGGGATCATCTGGCGAAGGCGTCCGGGACGTTGGTGTTTCTTATGGGCGTCGCCAATATCGGCAATATTTCCGAGGCGCTCATTCGCGGCGGTAAAAATCCGGAGACGCCCGTCGCCCTCATCCGATGGGGCACGTGGATGGAACAGCGGACGCTCGTCGGGACGCTCGAGAACATTCCCGTCAAAGTGGCGGAGAGCGGCTTCTCGTCGCCCGCCGTCATTATCGTCGGGGACGTCGTGAAGCTGAGGGAGCGGATCGCCTGGTTCGAGAAGCGGCCGCTGTTCGGGCTGCGCGTGCTCGTGACGCGCGCCCGGGAGCAGGCCAGCGAGCTGGCCGGACGCATCGACGACCTCGGCGGCGAAGCGTTCGAGTGGCCGGTCATTCGCACCGTGCCGCTACCCGCGGACGCCACGGCCGGGCCGCTCGCGTCGCCAGAGGCGTACGATTGGCTCGTCTTCACGAGCGCGAACGGCGTCCGCTTCTTCTTCGACGCATGCGTCGCGGCGGGCGTCGACGTCCGGCGGTTCGCGCGGGCGCGCATCGGCGCCGTCGGGCCGAAGACGGCGGAAGCGCTGAAGGGACGAGGCGTGCTCGCGGAGGCGCTGCCGTCCGCGTACACGGGAGACGAGCTCGGCAAGACGTTGGCGTCGCTGACGAAGCCGGGCGATCGTGTACTGCTCGCCCGCGCCCGCGTCGCCGGAGAGAGGCTGCCGGAGACGCTCCGCGCCGCCGGGGCGATCGTGGACGATCTAGCGGTCTACGAGACGCTGCTGTCCGACGAAGGGACGGAGGAGGCGCTCGAGCTGCTGAAGGAAGGCAAGCTGGGCGCCGTCACGTTCACGAGCTCGTCCACGGTGACGAATACGCTGGAGCTGCTGCGCAAGAGCGGTTGGGAACGCCCGGAGGAGGCGCTCGCCGGGGTGCCGGCGTTTTGTATCGGTCCCGTCACGGCGGACACAGCGAGGCGATCGGGCATCGACGTCGCCGCCGAAGCGGCGGAGGCGACCATCGACGGCTTGATCGGCGCGTTGGTCGCTCATCACATCAAGAACGGAGGAGACGCGTAAATGAGTTACGATCGCGTTCGACATAGAAGATTAAGAGGAAGCGCGGCGATTCGCGCGCTGGTGCGGGAGACGCGGATTTCGGCGGAGCAGCTGATCTACCCGCTGTTCGTCACGACCGGCGCGAACGTCAAACACGAAATTCCGTCGATGCCGGGGGTGTTCCACTACTCGCTCGACTTATTGGAAGCGGAGGTCGCCGAGCTGCGACAGCTCGGCATTCGCTCCGTCCTGCTGTTCGGGGTGCCGGACGCCAAGGACGAGGTCGCCTCGTCCGCGTACGACGACAACGGCATCGTCCAGCAAGCCATTCGCCGGCTGAAGCAGCTCGATCCGGAGCTCCTGATCGTCGCGGACACGTGCGTATGCCAATATACGAGCCACGGCCACTGCGGCATCGTAGAGCATAACAAGCATACGAACCGAGCGGAAATCGCGAACGACCCGTCGCTCGAGCTGCACGTGAAGACGGCCGTCTCCCAAGCGAAGGCGGGCGCCGACATTATCGCGCCGTCGAACATGATGGACGGCTTCGTGGCGGCGATCCGCAGCGGTCTCGACGAGAGCGGCTTGTCGCACGTGCCGATCATGTCGTACTCCGTGAAATACGCGTCCGCCTTCTACGGTCCGTTCCGGGACGCGGCCCATTCGGCGCCGCAGTTCGGCGACCGCAAGACGTATCAGATGGACCCCGCGAACGTGCGCGAGGGCATTCGCGAAGCCGAGTCCGACGTCATCGAAGGCGCGGACTTCCTGATGGTAAAGCCGGCGCTCGCGTACCTCGACGTCATTCGGGCGCTGCGCGAGCAGTTCGAGCTGCCGCTCGTCGCGTATAACACGAGCGCGGAGTACAGCATGACGAAGGCGGCCGCCGCGAACGGCTGGATCGACGAGAAAGCGATCGTCCTGGAGACGCTCACCGGCATGAAACGGGCGGGCGCCGACATCATCATTACCTATCACGCCAAGGACGCGGCGAGATGGCTGAAGGAAGTTTGATCCGATGAGCGCATATAACGATTTGTTCCTGCGGGCGTGCCGCGGGGAGACGACGGAGCGGGTTCCGGTCTGGTACATGCGCCAGGCGGGACGGTACGATCCGGAATATCGGAAAATCAAAGAGAAGTACTCCTTGCTGGAAATTTGCGAGCAGCCGGAGCTGGCGGCGGAAGTAACGTTGATGCCCGTCAAGAAGCTCGGCGTCGACGCGGCCATTCTGTACTCGGACATCATGAACCCGGTCGCTTCGATCGGCATCGACTTCGACATCGTCAAAAACATCGGGCCGGTCATCCATAACCCGGTGCGCACTCGCGCGGACGTCGAGGCGCTCCGGCCGATCGACGTCGAAGGCGACTTATCCCATATTCTGAAGACGATTCGGATTTTGGATCGGGAGCTGAAGGTGCCGCTCATCACGTTCGCGGGGTCGCCCTTCACGATCGCGAGCTACTTGATCGAAGGTCGGCCGTCGAAGAGCTATATTTTAACGAAAACGATGATGTACAACGAGCCCGACGTCTGGCACGCGCTCATGAACAAGCTCGGCGATATGATCGTCGCCTACGTGCGTGCGCAGTTCGAGAACGGCTCGAAGGCGGTCCAGCTGTTCGACAGCTGGGTCGGGGCGCTCTCGCCGCGCGACTTCCGCGCGTACGTGCTGCCGGTCATCGAACGCATCTTCCGCGAGCTGTCGGACATCCCGCACCCGAAAATTTACTTCCCGGGCGTCGCGTCCGGCGAGCTGCTGCCGCTGCTCGGCGGCGTCGAAGCCGATGTGATCGGTCTCGATTGGCGCGTGTCCGTCCGCGAAGGGCGCCGTCGCCTCGGCGATCGGTTCGCCGTGCAGGGCAATCTGGACCCGTACGTGCTGACGGCGTCGCAAGACGTCATCGAAGCGCAGGCGGCGGCGATTCTGGACGAAGGGATGGAAGCGCCGGGGTATATTTTCAACTTGGGCCACGGCCTGTTCCCGGAAGCGTCTCTCGAGAAGCTGAAGTCGTTAACCGATTTCGTTCATCGGTATTCCGAACGACAAAGGAGCATCTGACTATGGAAGACCAACGCAAGTACGGATCGGACGCGATCGGCGTGCTCGTCATGTCCTACGGCACGCCGGAAAGCTTGGACCAAGTCGAGGCGTATTACACGCACATTCGCCGAGGCAAGCCGCCTACGGCGGAGCAGCTGGACGACTTGGTACGCCGCTACGAGAAAATCGTGGGCGGCTTCTTCCCGCTCCGCCGCAACACGGACCGCCAAGTGGAGGCGCTGCAGGCGACGTTGGATCGGGAGTATCCGGATTTGAAATTCGTGTGCTATCAAGGGTTGAAGCATGCGGCTCCGTTCATCGAGGACGGCGTTCGCGCCATGGCGGCCGACGGCATCGCGCGGGCGGTCGGCGTCGTGCTGGCGCCGCATTATTCCACGATGAGCGTGGGCGGATACGTGAAGCGCGCGCAAGCGGCCGCCGAGGAAGCCGGCGTCGCGATGTCGTTCGTGGAGAGCTATCATCTTCACCCGAAGCTGATCGAGGCGATCGCGGATCGCGTCCGGCGGGCGCTGAAGAAGTTCACGGAGGTAGACCCCGAAGAGGTGAAGGTGCTGTTCACGGCGCACAGCCTGCCGGAGCGCATTTTGCAGATGAACGATCCGTATCCGGAGCAGCTGCTCGAGACGTCCCGCGCGGTCGCGGAACGGACGGGCGTGACGGATTGGCAGTTCGCTTGGCAGAGCGCCGGCCAGACCGGCGAGAAGTGGCTCGGTCCGGACGTATTGGAAGAGCTGGAGCGGCTTCATTCGGAGGAGGGCGTCGATTACGCGCTCGTCTGTCCGATCGGCTTCGTCTCCGACCATCTGGAAGTACTGTACGACCTCGATATCGAAGCGCAAGCGCTCGCCGGAAAGCTCGGTCTCCACCTGGAACGTACGGAGATGCTGAATACGGAGCCGCTCTACATGGAGACGCTCGCCGACGTCGTTCGCGGGAAGGTCGCCGGAGCGGGAGTCGGGTCGTAATGGAGAACGAGCGAGGGAAGGCGGATCCGCATCTCGTCGTCATCGGCGGCGGGATTACGGGTCTAACGACGGCGTTCTATGCGATCCGGCAAGCGAAAGCCGAAGGGGTCAGGCTCAAGGTGACGTTGATCGAGGGGAGCGAACGGCTCGGCGGGAAAATTCGAACGATGCGGCGGGACGGCTTCGTGATCGAACGAGGACCGGATTCGTTCCTCGCCCGCAAGCGCCCGATCATCGACCTATCCCGCGAGCTCGGCCTCGCGGAGGAGCTCGTCACGCTGAACCCGGCGACGAAGAAGACATACATCCTGCGCGGCGGCAAGCTGCACCGCATCCCGCCAGGCCTCGTGCTCGGCGTGCCCACGGAGTGGAAACCATTCATTACGAGCGGCTTGATCGGTATATCCGGCAAGCTGCGCGCGGCGCTCGACTGGGTGCTGCCCGCGGCGCAGGGCGACGCGGACGAATCGCTCGGCGGATTTCTCCGCCGGCGGCTCGGCGACCAAGTCGTAGACTTCGTAGCTGAACCGCTGCTCTCCGGCATCTATGCCGGCGACGCGGACAAGCTCAGTCTGCTCGCGACGTTCCCGCAGTTCCGCGCGGCGGAGCGCAAGTACCGCAGCCTCATGATCGGGCTCGGCCGCGGCGCCGGCGCGACGCGCAGCGGGGCCGCCGGCGAGGACCATATCCCGCCGCACGCCCGCGGCAGCGCGTTCCTCAGCTACCGCCGCGGCTTGTCCGCGCTCGTCGAGCGGCTGGCGGAGACGCTGCAGGCGGAAGGCGCCGTGCTGCTGACCGGCGAGCCCGTGCGCGCCGTGACGCCGGAGCGCGGCGGCGGCGCCGTCGTTACGCTGGCGAACGGGGACGCGCTGCTCGCGGACGCCGTCGCGGTCACGACGCCGGTCTCGGCGCTCGGGGAGCTGCTCCAAGGCGTGCCGGAGGCGTCCTTGTTCCGCGACATGGCGTACGCGTCGGTCGCCAACGTCGTGCTCGGGTACCGCCGGGACGCGATCCGGGTGCCGCTCGACGGCGCCGGCTTCGTCATTCCGCGCACGGAAGGGCGCTTCATTACGGCCTGCACGTGGACGTCTGAGAAGTGGCTTCACACGGCGCCGCGGGAGAACGTTCTCATCCGGTGTTACGTCGGGCGCATCGACGACGAGCGATGGCGGACGATGGACGATGCGGCGCTCGGCGCCGCGGTGAAGCGGGAGGTGGCCGAGCTGATCGGCATCGACGTCGAGCCGGAGTTTCTCGACATCACCCGCCTCGAGAAGTCGATGCCGCAATACGAGGTCGGCCACTTGGACAAGGTGCGGGCGCTGCGCGACGCCCTCATGAAGAAAGCCCCCGGCGTGTTCGCGGCGGGGGCTGGATTCGAAGGCGTCGGATTGCCCGACTGCATCCATCAAGGCAAGCAAGCGGCGGAGCAGGCGTTCGCGTTCACGCGCCGCCGGAGCGAAGCTTAGACAAGTCGAGCGAGAAGCCATGCGGCGTGGCGTTGAGAATGTGGATGCGTTCGAGATCGCGAATGACCTCCATCAGCACCGACTTCGTCACGCCGGCCATCCTCGCCAGCTCGTCGTAGTTCAAGGCGATACGGATTTGAATCGTGTTGCCGCTTCGAACGCCGTTCCGGTTGGCGAAGATGATCAGGTTCTTCAGCACGCGCGTGCGAGCGTCGACGAACGTCAGGTCGTATACGTGATCGTTCGTCTCCCGGATGCGGCGGCACAGCTCTTGCATAATCGTGAGCGACATGTCGGGAAGCGATCGGAGCAGATGGATAAAGTCGCTGCCCCGGAGCGTGAGGAACATGCTGTCTTCGAGCACCTGCGCGCTCGCCGAACGCGGCTTGCCGTCGATCAAAGACAACTCGCCGAAGTTGTCGCCCGCTTGAAAGACGGATAAGATTTTCTCCTCGCCGACCGAATTCGACGTGAACACCTTGACCGAACCGGATACAATGATATAAAAGACGTCTCCCGGCTCCTTCTCGCGGAACAACACCGTCCCGGCCTTGAAGCCCTTGCGGCTGCAAATTTCGGAGAGGCGCGTCAGCTGATCGTCGGAGAGATGTTTGAACAGCGGCACTTGGTGCAAAAGAGATAACATGGGAAATGCTCCTCTGGTTTAGAAAGTCGGTATTATTTTACCATAGGCGGTTCAGGAAAGGATAGGAGGATTTCGGCATGAACGGTCAATCCAGAAGTACGTCCCGGTCGCAGGCGGCGTTCGAAGCGGCGAAGCGAATCATCCCGGGCGGGGTCAATTCCCCGGTTCGCGCGTTCCGATCGGTCGGCGGCGCGCCGTTCTTCGTCGATCGAGGCGAAGGTTCGCGCATCTACGACATCGACGGCAACGAATACATCGATTACGTCGGTTCCTGGGGGCCGCTGATCTTGGGACACGCCCACCCCGAGGTGCTCGCGGCGATTCGCGAGGCGGCGGAGCGCGGGACGAGCTTCGGCGCGCCGACGGAGCGCGAGACGGCCATGGCCGAGCTCGTCTGCGAACGGATGCCTTCCGTCGAGGTCGTGCGCATGGTCAACTCCGGAACGGAGGCTACGATGAGCGCGCTGCGACTCGCCCGCGGCTACACGAACCGTTCGAAGATCGTGAAGTTCGAAGGCAGCTACCACGGCCATGCCGACGCGCTGCTCATCAAGGCCGGCTCCGGCGTCGCCACGCTCGGTCTGCCGGACAGCCCGGGAGTGCCGGCCGGCGTGGCGGAGCATACGATCACCGTGCCGTATAACGACGCGGCGTCGCTGCGGCTCGCCTTCGAGAAGTACGGCGAACAGATCGCGGCCGTCATCATCGAGCCGATCGGCGGCAACATGGGCGTCGTACCGCCGCTGCCGGGCTTTCTGGAGGAGATCCGCTCCATGACGACGCAGTATGGGGCGCTGCTCATTTTCGACGAGGTCATGACGGGCTTCCGCGTGCATCTGAACTCGGCACAGGGGCTGTACGGCATTACGCCGGACTTGACGTGCATGGGGAAGGTCATCGGCGGCGGCCTGCCGGTCGGCGCATACGGCGGTCGCCGCGACATTATGGAGAGGATCGCGCCGAGCGGTCCGATCTATCAAGCGGGGACGCTGTCGGGCAATCCGCTGGCGATGGCGGCCGGACTGACGACGCTGCGGCTGTTGGGGCGGCCGGGCGTCTACGAGGAGCTGGAACGGAAGTCGGCGCGTCTCGAGGAAGGTCTCGCGCGCAACGCCCGCGAGCTCGGCATCCCGAGCACGATCAATCGCGTCGGCTCGATGGTATGTCCGTTCTTCACGGACGCGAAGGTCGTCGATTACGAGACGGCGAAGACGTCGGATCTCGAGCGGTTCGCCCGCGTGTTCGGCCGACTGCTCGACCGCGGCGTCAGCATCGCGCCGTCGCAGTTCGAAGGCATGTTCGTGTCGCTGGCGCATTCGGACGAAGACATCGAACGTACGATCGAAGCGCATTACGAGGCTTTGAAACAAGAATAGCGATACGAAGGCGGCAACCGGCGGAGCTCCCGCCGGTTTTTTTTGTATGACTGAGCCGCCGGTCCGGCATTGTCGGGATTTCTTCTTTTTTCAGGCATGACGGCATCGCTTGGCCCATATACATAGTGATGAGTCATTTTGCGAAGGGAGGAAACATCTTGTCCCAACAGGCATCCGGATTGCGGTTCGACATTTACGAACGCGTTCATCTTCCTGACAATACGATCGGCGTGAAGGAAATCAACGGCATCGAGCTGACGCCGGAAATCAGTGTTGTCGCGCAAGGAGAACAAGCGGTATTGAAGGGGTATTTGGTGTTGTCGGGTACATACGCGGGAGAGGGCGAGACGCGGAACGAGGAGGAGCGGCTGACGCATCGCATCCCGGTGGAAATCACGCTGCCGCTCAGCCGAGTGGAGAACGTGAACGCCATCCGGGTCGAGATCGAAAATTTCGACGTGGACTTGTTATCCCCGAGAAGCCTTAACGTGACCGGCGTTCTGTCGCTCGGCGGCATCGAGACGGCGAGCCCGCCCGAGCCCGCTTGGCGCGAAGAAGAGGAGGTCGTCTTTACGCACCGCGTGGAGCCGAGCCCGCCGGCACCAACGTCTGCGCCTGAGCCTGCGCCTTCTATGGCGGCCGCGGCGGAAGCGCCCGAGCCCGAGCCGATCCCGCTTTCGGCGCCGAACGAGGCGGCGGTCTCCGCGGCGAACGAGCCCGAAGCGGCGTCCCTGGAACCGAACGAGCCGCAGGCCGAAGCGCCGGCGACGATCTCGGCCGCGGAGAACGCCGAGCCGAACGAGGAGCCCAAGGCCGTAGAGGCAATGGAAGCCGTACAAGAGCTCGAAGAGGCGCCCGCGCCCGAGAAGCAGGAGATTAAGATCGCCTTCTCCGGCAAGTCGCCCGAGAGCGCTCAAGCGCCGATCGGCGTGAACGCGATCATGTCGATGGCCGGCGCGGGAGCGGCCCAAGCGGCCCAAACGACCGAAGCGGAGAAGCGGCAAGAACCACCACCGCAGTCGGGCGCGGCGGCCGAAACCGCCGAGGGCAAGGACCGCCTCGAGTGGAAGAAGCTGTTCCTGCAGTCGAACGCCGACGTGCCGTCGTTCCGCAAGGTGCGCATGTGCATCGCCCAGAAGGAAGACACGATCGAGACGATCGCGGATCGGTACCAGAAGAACGTCCGCGAGCTGATGCTGTATAACCGCATCAACGACCAATATTTGCAAGAAGGGCAGATCGTCTACATTCCGTAGGCGAACCGAAACGAAGCCCCTCGCCATCGCGCTCGTTCGAGCCGGCGGCGGGGGGCTTCGTTTCGTTTTCCAAAGTTCGTAAGGATCAATAAAAGTTAAGCAGGAAGCCCAGGTACGCCAGGAAAAACAAGAATAAAATGAAGACATCGAGCGGGTTCGGCAAAATGAGCGTTCGCACGAACTGGATGCAAATCAGCGGCAGCATGACCGACTTCACGCCGTAACGCACCTTCCACCACCAACGAGGCACGGGCGTCCCCCCTTTCCTTCGCGCGCGGCGAGCGCTCCTCGCGATTTGACTCCGGCTTGATTAGCGGGTATCATATGGAATATATGAGCAATTCCCGAAGAAGATGACATGAACCGAATGACTTGGAACGGGAGGAGTACGCAGTCAGCCCCCTTCAGAGAGCGGAGCCGGCATTCGCTGGAAGGTTCCGCAGGGATCCGCGCGCTGCCGAAGTCGCCCCGGAGTCGCTTGCATGACGCCGATATACGGCAAGTGCCGGCCGGTCCCCGACCGTTATCGCGGGCAGAGCGCCGTGCCGGCGCGTACGCACATACGGACTTTCGCGTCCGGATGGGCTGCGACAGGCGCGGAATTAAGGTGGTACCACGGAAGCGAACCTTTCGTCCTTGAGAAATCAGGGGCGGAAGGTTTTTTTATTTCGACGCGGGAAGGGTACGATTCAAGGAGGAGTTTACGGATGAGCGAAACGACGAATCAAGGCATGCCGACGACGTACGATCCGAAGACGGCGGAGAGCAAATGGTACGATCGATGGATCGAGAGAGGATACTTCGAAGCGGGGAAACGGCCGGATGCGAAGCCGTATACGATCGTCATTCCGCCGCCGAACGTGACGGGCGTCCTGCATATCGGGCACGCGCTCGACTTCTCGCTGCAAGACATCCTCGTGCGCGCGAAGCGGATGCAAGGCTATGACGCGTTGTGGCTGCCGGGCACCGACCATGCGGGCATCGCGACGCAGGCGAAGGTCGAGGCGAAGCTGCGCGAGGAAGGCGTCACTCGGTACGACCTCGGGCGGGAGAAGTTCCTCGAGGAAGTTTGGAAGTGGAAGGAGCAGTCCGCGAAGACGATCCGTTATCAATGGAGCAAGATGGGGTTGTCGCTGGACTACTCCCGCGAGCGGTTCACGCTGGACGAAGGCTTGTCGAACGCGGTGCGGGAAGTGTTCGTCCGCCTGTACGAGAAGGGACTCATCTACCGCGGCAAGAAAATCATCAACTGGGATCCGGCGGCGCGGACGGCGTTGTCGGATATCGAGGTCGAGTATAAGGAAGTGCAAGGCGGCCTCTATCATTTGCAGTACCCCCTGAAGGACGGCTCCGGGCATCTGACGGTCGCGACGACGCGTCCGGAGACGATGCTCGGCGATACGGCGGTGGCGGTGCATCCGGAGGACGAACGCTACAAGCACCTCATCGGCAAGACGCTCGTGCTGCCGATTCTCGGTCGGGAAATTCCGATCGTCGGCGACGAATACGTCGAGAAGGAGTTCGGCAGCGGCGCGGTCAAAATTACGCCGGCGCACGACCCGAACGACTTCGAGGTCGGTCTGCGTCACGATCTGCCGCAAATTCTCGTCATGGACGAATCCGGCAAGATGAACGCGAACGCAGGCAAGTACAACGGCATGGACCGTTTCGAATGCCGGAAGGCCATCGTCGCGGACATGAAGGAGCTCGGCGTGCTGCTGCGGGTCGAAGAGCATACGCATCAGGTCGGTCACAGCGAGCGCTCCGGCGCCGTCGTCGAGCCGTATTTGTCCACGCAGTGGTTCGTGCGGATGCAGCCGCTCGCGGAGCGCGCCATCGCGCAGCAGAAGTCGGGCGAAGGCGTCAACTTCGTGCCGGACCGCTTCGAGAAGACGTATTTGAATTGGATCGAAAATATTCGCGACTGGTGCATCTCCCGCCAGCTCTGGTGGGGACACCGCATTCCGGCCTGGTACTGCAAAGACTGCGGCGAGCCGACGGTCGCATCGCACGATCCGTCCGCGTGCTCTCATTGCGGCGGAACGAAGCTCGAGCAGGACAACGACGTGCTCGACACGTGGTTTTCCTCGGGACTCTGGCCGTTCTCGACGCTCGGTTGGCCGGAGAAGGACGCGCCGGATTTCAAGAAATATTACCCGACGGACGTGCTCGTGACGGGGTACGACATTATCTTTTTCTGGGTCGCCCGAATGATCTTTACCGCGCTCGAATTCACCGATCGGAACCCGTTCAAGGACGTGCTCATTCACGGGCTCGTGCGCGACGCGGAGGGCCGGAAGATGTCCAAGTCGCTCGGCAACGGCGTGGATCCGCTCGAGGTCATCGACCAATACGGCGCCGACGCGATGCGGTATATGCTGTCGACCGGCATTACGCCGGGGCAAGACTTGCGCTTCCGCTTCGAGCGCGTGGAGCAGGCCCGCAACTTCGCGAATAAGATCTGGAACGCGTCGCGCTTCGCGCTGATGAACTTAGAGGGCTTCGAGGCGAAGGAGCTCGACGAAGCGACGATCGCGAAGCTGTCCACGGCGGACCGGTGGATTCTTCATCGCTTGAACGAAGCCGCGGCGAACGTGACGCGACTCCTCGACGCCTATGAATTCGGCGAGACGGGCCGCGCGCTGTACGATTTCATCTGGGACGATCTGTGCGATTGGTACATCGAGTTCGCGAAGCTGTCGCTGTACGGCGGCGACGCGGAATCGAAAGCCCGCACGCAGACGGTGCTCGCGTACGTGCTCGATCGGACGCTGCGGCTGCTGCACCCGTTCATGCCGTATATTACCGAGGAAATCTGGTCGCATCTACCGCGCGGGGCGGAGGCCGGCGAGACGATCACGCTCGCCGCATGGCCCGAGCCGGACGCGAAGTGGGAAGCCCCGTCGCAAGTCGCCGAGATGGAGCTGCTCATGGCGATGATCCGCTCGATCCGCAACGTGCGCGCCGAGGTGAACGTGCCGCCGAGCAAGAAGATCGAGATGATCGTCAAGCCTGCGACGGAAGAGACGCAACGCATCTTGGAGGCGAACCGCCATTACGTCGAGCGGTTCTGCAACACGTCGTCTTTAACGATCGCGATAGAGGCGCAAGCTCCGGAGAAGGCGATGAGCGCGATCGTGACGGGCGCGGAGATGTTCCTGCCGCTCGCGGGCCTGATCGACATCGAGCAAGAGGTCGCGCGGCTCGAGAAAGAGCTGAAGACCTTGCATGCGGAAGTCGAGCGCGTCGAGAAGAAGCTTGCCAATCCGGGCTTCGTCGCGAAGGCGCCGGCGTCCGTCATCGAGGAAGAGAAGGCGAAGATGAACGACTACGCGGACAAACGCGAGAAGGTGCTCGCGCGAATCGCCGAGTTGAAGGGGTAATCGGCGATGTTCGATAGCTACGGTCAAGCGTTGGAATGGATCACGAAGCTAATGCCGTTGCACGGCATGAAGCCGGGGCTCGAGCGGATGGAGGCGCTGCTCGAGCGCCTGGAGTCGCCGCATCGCCGGCTGAAATTCATCCATGTGGCGGGAACGAACGGCAAGGGCTCGACTTGCGCGTTCCTCGCCGCGGCGCTGCAAAGCGCAGGATACGAGGTGGGGACGTTCACGTCGCCTTATCTCGAGAAATATACGAACCGCATTCAAGTGAACGGCGAAGACATTCCGGAAGCGTCGGTGCTTTCCATCGCGAATCGGATCAAGCCGCTCGCCGACGAGCTGGAGCCGCTGCACGGCGCGCTCAGCATGTTCGAGCTCAGCACGGCGATCGCCATCGTGTACTTCGCGACGGAAGCGTACCCGGACCTCGTCGTATGGGAGACGGGCATGGGCGGACGGCTCGATTCGACGAACGTCGTCGCGCCGCTCGTGTCCGTCATTACGAATGTCGGGCTCGATCACACCGACGTGCTGGGGGAGACGATTCCGGACATCGCGCGGGAGAAGGCGGGCATCATCAAGCCGGGCGTGCCGGTCGTCTCGACCGCTATGAACGAGGAAGCGGCGGCGGTCGTCCGAGAGACGGCGGCGGCTCGGAAGGCGACGCTGTACGAGGTCGGGAAGCAGTTCCGATACGAAACGCGCGAGGTGCAGGAGGGGCGGCAGACGTTCGACTTCGAAGGCCCGTTCCGGGCGCTGCCGAACGTCGCGATTACGATGGACGGCCTGCATCAGCAGGCGAACGCGGCGCTCGCCCTCATGACGCTGGAGGTGCTCCGCCAGTACTACGCGATCATCGTCGACGACGAGGACCTGTATGCGGCGTTCGCCCGAACGGCCTGGAAGGGGCGCCTCGAGATGGTATCGCGCGAGCCGCGCATCCTGTTGGACGGGGCGCATAACCCGGACGGAGCGAAGACGCTGGCGGACACGCTGCGGTCCGTCTATACGTATCGCAAGATCGTATTTGTGCTCGGGATGCTCCGGAACAAGAATCATCCGGAATATTTACGGCATATACTACCTATTGTGGATACACTGATTGTAACGGAACCGGATTTTTTCAAGAAAATGCCCGCCGTCGAGCTCGCGGAGACGGCTGCGGCGTGGCGCGACGCGTCCGGCGCGGCGCTCTCCGTCACGGCGGAGCCGGACTGGAAGGCGGCGCTTGACCGCGCCGTGCGGGAAGCCGGACCGGAAGATTTGATCGTGGTATCGGGCTCGTTGTATTTTTTGTCGGATGCCCGCTCCCGGGTTTTGAATTTGCCGAACAGCGAAAAAGGTTGGTGAGACACATGAGTACATCCGAGCAGCATGTGCATTTCATCGGGATCGGCGGGTACGGGATGAGCGCCATCGCCAGAGTCATGCTGGAAATGGGCTATCGCGTGTCGGGTTCCGACGTCGCGGAGCAGGAATTGACGGAGAAGCTGGCGCAGAAGGGCGCGAAGGTGTTCATCGGCCACGAGGCCGGGCATGTGCAAGGCGCGGATCTCGTCGTGTACTCTACGGCGCTGTCCAAGGACAACGTGGAGAGGGTCGCCGCGGAATCGCTTAACATTCCCGTCATTCACCGCTCGCAGATGCTCGCGCGGCTCCTGAACGCGAAGAAGGGCGTCGCGGTCGCCGGCGCGCATGGCAAGACCACGACGTCGTCGATGATCGCGCTCGTCATGGAGAGCACCGGCGTCGATCCGACCTACATCATCGGCGGGGAAATCATGAACGTCGGCAGCAACGCGAAGGCGGGCAAGGGCGATTTCGTCGTCGCGGAAGCGGACGAGAGCGACGGATCGTTCCTTCAATATTATCCGACGCTCGCGGTGGTCACCAACATCGAAGCGGACCATCTGGAAAACTATGACGGCGACTTCGCCAAGCTGAAAGCCGCTTACGCGCGCTTCCTCAGCCAAGTGAAGGAAGGCGGGAAGGCGGTCGTCTGTCTGGACGATCCCGAACTCGCGGGCCTGTTGCCCGACGTGTCGGCGGAGCTCGTTACGTACGGAACGCACCCGGACGCGGAATTCCGGGCGACGGACATCTCGCTCGGGGACCGGAAGGCGGAGTTTACGGTGCTGCGCCGCGGAACGGCGCTCGGCCGCGTCACGCTCAGCGTGCCCGGTCATCATAACGTGCTGAACGCGCTGGCGACGCTCATCGTCTGTCTCGAGGCGGGCGTGCCGTTCGCGGAAGCGGCGGCGGCGCTGACCGAATTCAGCGGAGCGAAGCGGCGGTTCCAGGTGCTCGGCGACGTGAACGACGTGCTCGTCATCGACGATTACGCGCATCACCCGACGGAGATCGTGGCGACGATCGCCGCGGCGAAGGCGACCGGCAAGCGGATCGTGGCCGTATTCCAGCCGCAGCGGTATACGCGGACGTTTTATTTGCTCGACGCGTTCAGCCGTTCGTTCGGCGAAGCCGACGAGGTCATTATCGTCGACATCTATTCGCCGGCCGGCGAACAGCGGATCGAAGGGATTTCGGCGGCGCGCCTGACGGAGCTCATCCGGGAAAACTCCAACGCGAACGTAACGCATATTTCGACGAAGGAGCAGGTGCTCGAGCATTTGGAGCGTACCGTCGCGCCGGGCGATCTCGTGCTGACGATGGGCGCGGGCGACATCTGGAAAGTCGCGAAGGAGCTTTCCGCCACGCTGCGGAAAAGGGCCGAAGCGAAATAATTTCGCGTTCTCGTTCGAAGAAAAGCTCATAATCTCGCTCCCTCTATCATATGTTGGTAGGGAGAATGGACAAGGGAGCGAGACGTTATGAGTAAAGCGAGAATGACTTTTCGTTTTGAAAATACGCGGCGCGCGGCGGCGGGACAAGCCGGCGAAGCGCCGATCGATCGGCATCGGGAGCTCGTCGCGTCGGAGACGAACGTCGCGGAAGAGCCGGAGAAGGATGCGGAGAACGGAACGGCGCGGGAGGCGAAGGAGCCGCCTTCCAACGTCATTCCGCTTCGTCATTACGAGTTCCAGGTATCCGATGAACCGGTCGTGCTCGAAGAGCGGCCGAAGCCGTCTTCGACGCCTCCGGCGCGGCGGATCGACGCCGAGTATCCGTACGATTACGGCGCTTGGAACGATACGTCGAGCGCGGAGGCGGACGAGCTGGAGCGGCTCATCCGGGAGACCGACGCGTACGAGCCGGAGCCCGCGTCGGAGCGCCCTCGCGGGCGCTCCGGGGAGCGGGGCCGCGCGGCCCCGCCGCGGTACTCGCCCGAGGAAGCGCGGAGGTTGTACGAGCGCCTCTCGCGAGACGAGGAGGAGGAGGTCGACGGGGAAGCGGGCTATTGGCCCGGCGTCTCCGAGCCGCCGCCTCGCGCCGCAAGGGCGTCCGCGGCGCGCCGCCGGCCCCAAGACGGTCCGGCGTGGTGGAAGGTCGCGGCTTCGGTCGTCGGGGCGATCGCGACGGGAGTGTTGTTCGGTTCGTTCGTCTTGAACTTCTTCGTCGGCGATCCGCCTTCGTCCGCGCTCCCGGGCGTCGGCGAATCCGGCGCCGCCCAGGAGGAAGGCGCGGACGCTCCGGCGGACGGCGACCCTACCGGGGGGACGGGCGGGAGCGAGGCGCCGACTGCGGGCGACGCCGGCGCCGTCGCCGAGATGGCGACCGCCGATGTCCAACTGCCGGAGCGCCGCATGTTCCTGCTGCAGAACGGCAAGTTCGAGACGCTCGAGGCGGCCCGCACGCTTGCCGCGGATATGAAGAGCAAGGGGCTTGCCGCGACGATCGAAGAAGGCGACGGATTTTTCGTTTACGCCGGCGTCTCGTCCAATCGGGACTCGGCGCTTCGGGCGGGCGTGAAGCTGCAGGCGCAGGGCGTCGAAGTGTACGTAAAGCCCTATGAGCTGCCGAAGGTCGCGCAGGTGCGCTGGGCCGACGGTTCGGCCGAAGCGCTGGGCGACTACGTGACTAAGGGAAGCGACATGGTGCGCATCATCGGCGACTTGACGATGGTGCACCTCGAAGGCGACGAGCCGGTCGCACCCGAGAAGGCTACGCTGGAGAAGCTCCAAACGGAGCATCTGGCGTTGTCGAAGCTGTCTCCGGCGGCTTCGGCAGGATTGCCGGCGGATGCGCAGCCGATGCTGAAGCGGATGGACGACGCCGTGCGGAACGCGATCGTCGCCGTCGAGGAATACGCGGCGCATCCGGATCACGCGTATCTGTGGAGCGCGCAGAGCGCGTTGATGGATTACGTGATCGCCGAGAAGCAGCTGCTGATGACGATCGCGACGATGTAAGCGGCTTGAGCGGATAAAGAAGGGGCTGTCCCTAAGGACAGCCCCTTCTTTATCCTCTGCTTATTGTTCGAGATGGCCGCGCGTCAGCTGGCGGTCGACCATCGTCGCCATCTCGGCCCGCGTCACGTTCCGGTCGGGGCCGTACAATCGCTCGGCGACTCCGTTGACGATGCCGAGGCTGCTGAGGCGCATGATGGACGAATACGCCCAGTTTTTCGAGGTGACGTCCTTGAACGAGGAGCTCGGGTTTCCGCCGGTTTGCGACGCGCCAATCAGTCGATCGAGCACGACGGCGACCTCCGCGCGGGACACCGGCGCATCCGGCCGGATCGTTCCGTCCGGGTAGCCGCGGAGGATGCCGCTCTCCACCGCTTCTTTCATGACGGCGTACGACCAATGCCAATCCGGCAGGTCGCCGAACGAGGGCGTCTCTTCCGGAACCGCCGGCGATGCGGACGCGTCTTCTTCGTCGTAGACCGCTTCGGTCACCGTGTCCGAACCGTCGAACTCGGCCAGCGTCACCTCGGATTTCGCTCCGGCGAATCCGAACGCGCGCTCCGCGAACGCCATCAGTTCGGCGCGGGTCAGCGGCTGATCCGGGTTGAATTTTCCGTTATAGCCGTCGGCGATGCCTTGTCCGTTCAGGCGGATGATCGAATCCTTCGCCCAATGCTTGCCGATGTCGCTGAACGTCGGCGGCAAGAACTTCACAATGCCGTTCGCGATGCCCGTCGCGTATTTCGCCCGGATGGAGGACGAAGCCAGCAGCTTGGCGTCCTGCGCGTTAGAGAGGAACGCCGTCTCGACGAGCACGCTCGGGATGTTGCCCATGCGCACGACGTAAGCGGAGCTCTGCAGCAGGCCGCGGTCCGTGTTCGGCACCTGCTCGAGCACGGACGACTGGACGAGCTGCGCGAGGTGGCGGCTCTGGGGGCTTAACGCCTTCATTTCGTCGCTGGCGGGATAATCCGGGTTCGGCTTCGCGGCGTCGTGATAGAGCACCATCGTGCCGCGGACGTCCTTGGACGGGTGCGCGTTCGCGTGAACCGAGACGAACAGATCGGCGTCGGCGGCGCGGGCGATCTCTACGCGCGCTTGCAGCGACAGCGTCTTGTCCGCGTTTCGCGTCATGACGACCTCGTACCCTTTTTCTATCAATATGTCTCTCAATCGGTAGGCGATTTCGTTATTGACCGATTTTTCGTATAATCCGTTAATACCGACGGCGCCGGGATCGCTTCCCCCATGGCCGGGATCGACGACGACTTTGGCGGCCTGTCCTATGTACGGAGAGGCGAAGAGGCTGGCGGCGACCGCGACAGCGGCTATGAATCTTTTCAAGTAAAATCCCTCCTGCCAATTATTTTAATAGGTTAAGTATCGATTGTAATCAGGTAAGATGTACTATTTATCTCGATACTTCGTCGCTTTTTGTTCTCTCGCGCCGCCGGATCGCGATATAATAGACGCTATAGAGACGGAAGGTTCGGTGACGCATGAAGAAGAACAACCTCACCTTGATCGTGTTTTTGGTCGTCGGTTTGTTGACCGGCACGATTTTGGCTCAGCTGCTCGCGGACGTGCCGTGGCTGTCGTTCCTGACGAAGTCCGCGGAGATTCGCTGGGAGCCGAAGGCCGATTTGCAAGTTGTTCGATACGACATGAAATTCGCGGTTACACTAAATTTGGCGAGCATTCTCGGATTGGCCGGCGCGTTTTGGATTTATCGAAAAGTATAAGGAGAGGCGGGACGAATCGATGACGGAACGGAAAACGTTGATCTTGGCCTCCTCCTCGCCGAGACGGCAGGAATTGATCCGGCTGCTCGGCTATCCGGTGGAGGTCGTGCCGAGCGACGCCGACGAAAGCGTCGAAGACGGGTGGACGCCGGCGAAAATCGTGGAGGAGCTGTCGCTGCGCAAGGCGTTGGTCGTGCTGGAGCGTCTTCCCGAAGGGGCGGGCGGCATCGTCGTCGGCTCGGATACGATCGTCGTATCCGGCGGACGCGTGTTGGGGAAGCCTCGCGACGAAGAGGACGCGGCGGACATGCTGAGATCGTTGCAAGGACGGCCGCATGAAGTATACAGCGGGTTGGCGCTGGTGAATGCGGCGACGGGCGGCCGGTCCGTGGCGCATCGGATGACGCGCGTCTGGATGAAGCCGATGGACGAGCGGCGCATCCGGAATTATATCGCTACCGGCGAGCCGAGCGACAAGGCGGGAGCGTACGCCATCCAAGGCTACGGCGCTTCGCTCGTCGAGCGGATGGACGGAGACTATTTTACGGTCGTAGGCTTGCCGGTGTCGCTTGCGGCGGATTTGTTGGAGCGCGACTTCGGGTGGCGCGTATTGTAAGGCGCTTCGTCGGCGCGCGCGGATAACGGAAAGTTTTTCCGTTATCCGTCGCGCGCCATTGTTCTTCGGCGTTCCCTCTCTTATAATTTGGTTACTTTTTTGCGAGGGAAGGGGATGCGGACGATGGAGACGATGATGCTGCGGGAGGTGCCGGAAGACGAGCTGCCCCGGGAGCGAATGCTGCGGAACGGAGCGTCGGGCATGAGCAACAGCGAGCTGCTCGCGATTTTGCTGCGGACGGGTACGCGCAGCGAGTCCGCCGTGACGTTGGCGCAGCGGCTCTTGACCGAATCCGGCGGCCTTCGGGGGCTGGCCGACCGCACCGTCGAGCAGCTGTGCGAGCGGCGCGGCGTCGGTCCCGCCAAGGCGCTGCAGCTGCTGGCGGCGTTGGAGCTGGGGAGGCGCATGGCGCGCACGGAGCTGGAGCCGTCGCCGATCATCCGGTCTCCGGCGGACGTGTCGACGCTGGTGATGGAAGACTTGCGGTACTTGCAGCAGGAGCACTTCGTCGTGTTGTTCTTGAATACGAAGAACCGCGTCGTCGGACGGGAGACGCTGTCGGTCGGCAGCCTGAACGCGGCGATCGTGCACCCGCGCGAGGTGTTCCGCGCGGCGGTGAAGCGAAGCGCCGCTTCGGTCATCTGCGTGCACAACCATCCTAGCGGGGACCCGACGCCCAGTCCCGAAGATATTCAATTGACGAATCGGTTGACGGAGGCGGGTCATATTATAGGTATCGAAGTCTTGGACCATGTGATCATCGGAGACCGTCGGTACGTCAGTATGAAGGAACGAGGCGACCTGTAGGGAGGAGGCATCGGCGAAGGACGTAAGGGCAGTGCAGTCGGAGAAAGTCCGACTCGACGTCCGCGGGGCCGCGGTCGAAATCGGCGGAGAACATCCGACAGTACATGCGCAGAGCGTAGCGAGGCTTGGGTCATTTGCAAAGCCTAGGCACCCTAATGTTATAATTAAAAAGATTGTCTTACTTCGGGTGGAGTAGAAGGGAGTTACCTACATGTTCGGCGGTTTGAGCACGAAGGATCTCGGGATCGATCTCGGGACAGCGAACACGCTCGTGTACGTGAAAGGCAAAGGAATCGTCGTCAGGGAACCCTCCGTGGTCGCCCTGCGCACCGATACGAAAACGATCGAAGCCGTCGGCGAGCAAGCGAAGCGCATGATCGGCCGGACGCCCGGCAACATTCGCGCCGTGCGTCCGATGAAGGACGGCGTCATCGCCGACTTCGACACGACGGCTACGATGATTAAATATTTCATCCGCCAGGCGCAGAAGCAGCGCTCGCTGTTCCCTCGCCATCCGTCCGTAATGGTTTGCGTGCCGTCCGGCATTACGGCGGTGGAGAAGCGCGCCGTGGAGGACGCGACGCGGCAAGCCGGCGCGAAGGAAGCGTACACGATCGAGGAGCCGTTCGCGGCGGCGATCGGCGCCAACCTCCCGGTATGGGAGCCCACGGGCAGCATGGTCGTGGACATCGGCGGGGGGACGACGGAGGTCGCCGTCATCTCGCTGGGCGGCATCGTGACGTCCCGGTCGATCCGCGTCGCCGGCGACGAGATGGACGACGCGATTATCCAGTACATTAAGCGAACTTATAACTTGATGATCGGGGAGCGGACGTCCGAACAGATGAAAATGGAGATCGGCTCGGCACTGCCGATGCAGCCGCCGCCGACGATCGAAATTCGCGGCCGCGATCTCGTGACGGGATTGCCGAAGACGATCAGCGTCTCCGCCGACGAGGTGACGGAAGCGCTGGCGGACACGGTCGGGGCGATCGTCGACGCGGTCAAGGTGACGCTAGAGAAGTGTCCGCCGGAGCTGTCGGCCGACATTATGGACCGCGGCATCGTGCTTACGGGCGGCGGCGCGCTTCTTCGCAATCTCGACAAGCTGCTCGCCAGGGAGACGGGCATGCCGGTCGTCGTCGCGGAGAATCCGCTCGATTGCGTCGCGATCGGCACCGGGAAGGCGCTCGAGAACATTCATCTATTCAAAACAAGGTCGGGGCCGACTTCCCGTTCGCGCAGATAGGGCGTCGGCCGTTCCTTGGCGACGCACGGCCAAGCGGTGAGGGGATGCATGGGGAACGATGTTTAAATTTATGGGGAATAAGCGGCTGTTCTTACTGCTTGCCGCGATTATGTTTTTCATCGCGATCATGGGGTTCAGCCTCAGCGTGAGAGGGGGCGCCACCTGGCCCGAAAAGTTCGTCGCCGACACGGTGGCGTTCGGGCAAGGACTTGTGTATAAGCCGGTTCGCTCGGTCGCCGGCTTCTTCGAAGACGTTCGGCGCCTCAAGACCGTATACGAGGAAAACCAGGCGCTGCGCCTGACGCTTTCGCAATACGCCCGCGACACCGCAAGGCTGAACGATCTCGAGGCGCAGAACGAACGCTTGAAGGAAGAGCTCGGATTCACGGAACGGCAGAAGCGGTCGCATGAATATACATACCGGATCGCCGAGGTCATCTCGGAAAGTCCGGATCGGTATAATCGCGTCGTCCGCATCAATCTCGGCGAGCGCGACGGCATTCGGATGGACATGGCGGTCATGACGGTCGACGGCTTGATCGGACGCATCGTCCGCGTCACGCCGTTCACTTCCAACGTGCAGCTCATCACCGATCTGAACGGCGAAGAGGGCGGCGTCAGGGGCTTCGCCGCGACCGTGCAAGGCAGGGAGAGCGAGTCGTTCGGCATCGTGGAGAACTACAATGCCGAGGAAGGGACGCTGCTCATGACGAAGATCGACCAGAACGACGAGCTGAAAGAGGGCGACGTGATCGTGACGTCCGGCCTCGGCGAGCTGTTCCCGGAAGGCATCGTCATCGGCACCGTCATCGACCGGAAGGTCGGCGATTTCGGATTGACGCACACCGCTACGATCGAGCCGGCCGCGCAATTCAGCCATCTGCGGGAAGTGTTCGTCGTCGAGGTGCCGGGCCTTGAGTAACGCTTCGACGCTCAAGTGGATGCTGCTGACGTTGACGCTGCTGTTCTTCTTCCTGCTCGAGAGCTCGCTGCTGCCTTGGGTTACGCCGCTTACGTGGCGGAGCGAACTGTCGATTTATCCGAAGCTGGTGCTTATATCGACCGTGTATATATCCGTCTTTACGAACCGCCATATCGGCTTGGCGTACGGTCTTGCGTTCGGCTTGCTGCAGGACGTTCAATTTTACGGGCATATGATCGGCGTGAACGCCTTCGCTTACGGGCTCGCGGCTTACGTGGCCGGCCTCCTGATTCGGCCGAATCTCGTAAGCTTGTTTTCCGTATTTCTCATCCAATTATCCGCTTTGCTGTTATACGAGACTTCGACGTATGCCATCTATCGGCTCTTCAGCGTGACGGACAGCGACTTCGGTTGGATGTTCGTTCACGGGATGCTCCCTAGCATCCTAATCAGCCTGTTTCTTGCTTTAGCGCTCTACATTCCTGCGCGAAAGTGGCTCGAAGCTCCGAGGTCGGAACGGGATTCCGACGATGAATAGCGAGCCGGGCAGGAGTTTCGCAGACGAAAGCAGAAATGGTATAGGTTGAAAGGGAGGCTCGCCGTCTCATATGTCCACGACAAAATCGCTCGTTACGATCAAAGGGGTTAAAGAAGGCCTGCTTTTCGTGCTCGACGACGCGGCTCCGTTACCGGACGTGTTGTCGGACTTAAGTCATAAGCTGGAGCATACGCACAGTCAATTTCTGACGGGCCCGATCGTGCATGTGCACGTCAGGCTAGGCAAGCGCCCGTCGACCGACGAGACGAAAGCCGCGCTGAAGGAGGCGTTCGCCTTCCGCGGCAATTTACTCGTTCAGTCGATCGTCAGCGATTCGCAGGAGTCGTCCTCGGCTCTGCCTCTCTTGCCGGCGATGAAGACGATTACGGGCATCGTCCGCTCCGGCCAGACGCTGCATCACGACGGGGACGTGCTGCTGCTTGGAGACGTCAATCCGGGCGGCACGATTACGTCGACCGGACACATTCTGATTTTAGGTTCGCTTCGCGGGCTCGCGCATGCCGGCGTCGACGGGGACGACGGCGCGATCATCGCCGCTTCGTATTTGCGGCCGACTCAGCTGCGCATCGCCGGGGTCGTCTCGCGGCCGCCGGACGAATGGGGCTTCCAAGAGGCATTCATGGAATTCGCGTATTTGCGCGAGGGCGTCATGGAAATCGAGAAGATTCACCAGTTGCACCGCATCCGGCCGCAACTGAAGCACTAGCGAAGGAGAGTGATCCTCATGGGAGAGGCGATCGTAGTCACATCGGGGAAGGGCGGCGTCGGCAAGACGACCACGTCGGCGAACGTCGGCACGGCGCTCGCGCTGCTCGGGAAGAAGGTGTGCATGCTCGACACCGATATCGGACTGAGAAACCTGGACGTCGTCATGGGCCTGGAAAACCGCATCATCTACGATCTTGTCGACGTCATCGAAGGGCGCTGCCGGCTGAATCAAGCGCTCATTAAAGACAAGCGCTTCGATGAGCTGTACTTGATCCCCGCGGCGCAGACGAAGGACAAGAACGCCGTGTCTCCGGAGCAGGTGCGGGACGTCGTGCTCGAATTGAAGAAGGAACACGATTACGTCATCATCGACTGCCCGGCCGGCATCGAGCAGGGCTTCAAGAACGCCGTGGCCGGCGCGGACCGGGCGATCGTCGTGACGACGCCGGAGAAGTCCGCCGTCCGCGACGCGGATCGGATCATCGGACTGCTCGAGAAGGACAAGGTCGACGCGAAGCTGATCATCAATCGGATCCGTCCCCATATGTTGAAGAACGGGGACATGCTCGATATCGACGAAGTGTGCGCGGTGCTCGCGATCGACTTGCTCGGTCTCGTGCCGGACGACGATTACGTCATTAAGGCGGCGAACAACGGGGAGCCGACGGTCATGAATCCCGACTCGCGCGCCGCGATCGCGTACCGCAACATCGCCCGCCGCATTCTCGGGGATACGGTGCCGCTCATGCCGCTTCACCAAAAGTTGGGCGTCCTTCAACGCATTAAGAAGTTTTTCGCCGGTTAAGGCGAAGAACGAAAGCGGGAACCGATGATCTTATTAAAGAAATTAAAGCGCGTCGATTGGGCGATCTTCGCCATTCTGATCGCGTTCATGTCGTTCAGCACGTTCATCGTCTACAGCGCCGTGCACAGCAAGCCGGCGTTCGAAGGCATGCATCTGCGCCATCTGCAGTTTTACGGACTCGGCTTGCTGGTGCTGCTCGGAACGGCGATGCTCAATTACCGAATCCTTCTAAAGTTCGCTATCTATATATACGGCATCGGCGTCGCCAGCCTCGCCGCGGTTTATTTCTTCGGCGCGATCATTAACGGCGCCCGCGGATGGTTCATTATCCCGGGCATCGAACAGAGCGTGCAGCCGGCGGAATTCGCGAAGCTGTCCATTATCGTCATGCTCGCGTATTTCCTCTCCCGCAAGCAGGGCGAGCCGCTGGAGTTGTGGCGGGACGTCGTTCCCGTCGGACTGATCGTGTTCATTCCGTTCGTATGGGTCGTCATTCAGCCGGACCTCGGCAACGCGATCATCTACGTCGTCATCCTCGTCGGCATGCTGTGGATCGCCAACATCAAGTACCTTCACGTGCTGCTCGGCCTTGCGCTCGCCGCGGGCGCCGTGGCGGGGGCGATGTCCCTGATCGAGACGTACCACGATCCGATCGAGACGTTCCTCGAGGAGCACGGCTCCGGCCATTGGATGGACCGCATCGACGCGTTCCTCGATCCGGAGAACGCATCGGACGACCAGACGTACCAAGTGGACAATTCCGTGCGGGCGATCGGGTCCGGCGCGCTGTTCGGCGAAGGGTACTTGCAGGGCACGTCCGTGCACAACAATTTCATTCCTTACACGTATTCCGATTCGATCTTCGTCGTGGTCGGGGAGGAGTTCGGTTTCATGGGCGCTTCGGTGCTCCTGCTGCTGTACTTCTTGCTCATCTACCGGCTCATCTTGATTTCGATTCAGAGCGGCGACGCGGGCGGAGCCTACATCATCATCGGCATCGTTTCGATGTTCGTCTTCCAAATCTTCCAGAACATCGGCATGTTTCTCGGCATCTTGCCGCTGACGGGCATAACGCTGCCGTTCGTCTCTTACGGCGGTTCCTCCCTCCTGATCAACATGTTGTCGATCGGACTCGCGCTCAGCATCCGCGTGCATGCCGATCAACCGCTCGACGAGATGACTTGACCGAATCGGCAGAACGTCCGGGTCCCCTAGGGGATTCGGGCGTTTTTTTCATATCCGGGTGGGACAACTCATAAATATAGTACAAACCAACTTGTCTTTTCCGCTGGGGAGAGGAAGGAAACGGGGGAGAACGGCATGGACGATCTGCGTAAAAGAAGGCAGCAGCGCATTCAACATATTCTGAACGGGGAAGATCCCGGCGATGGCCGGCGAAATTCCGACTGGCTGGAGAAGCTCGAGCACGAGCGACGGATGCAGGAAGATCCCGAATACGCATGGCACATCCGGGGGAATCCTTGGAGGACTTCGTCTTCCCGCGTGGACGGGACGATCAAGTTCCAAGCGGTCGCCGCCGCCGTGCTGTTCGCTTCGGTATGGGCGATGTTTCAATGGGAGCATCCGGTCGTGGCCGAGGGACAGGCGTTCGTCCGGGCGGCGCTGACCGAAGAGCAGCGGCTGGACGACGTGTACGCGTGGTACGAGGAACGATTCGGCGAGCTGCCGTCGTTCGTTCCGGCGATGGATCGTCAGCAAGCGGAAGCGGAGCAAGTCGGCGCCGGGATCGGCCGCGCGTATATCGCGCCGGTGACCGGCAGCGTCGTCGAGCCGTTCGGCGGCATCCGCTCGGGGGCGGGCGTCGTCGTGAGGGCGTCGGCATCCATGGTCGCCTCGATGGACGAGGGACTCGTCATTTACGCCGGGGAGACGCAGGAGACCGGACAGACGGTCGTCGTGCGCCATCCGGACGGCGTGGAGACGGTATACGGGTACCTCGGAGAAATTAAGGTCGCGAAGGACGATTGGGTCGAGGCGGGCGACAGCATCGGCGCGGTTCGCTCGTCGGGGCCGGGGGAAGCCGGGGGCTTGTTGTACTTCGCCGTGAAAAAAGGAAACAGCTTCGTCGATCCGGCCGATGTCGTCGCGCTTTGATCGATGGCTGGGCGTCCGCTTCCGCCTTCATCCGCTGTTCGTCCTCTTGCTGCTGTTGTCGGCGGCGACCGGTCGCTTTCTCGAAATCGTCACCTTGTTCGGCATCGTGCTCATTCACGAAATCGGACATGCGGCGATGGCGAAGCAGCTCGGCTGGCGAGTGCGCGAGGTGCTGCTCACGCCGTTCGGCGGCGTAGCGGTCACCGACGAGGACGGATCGATACCCGCACGGGAGGAGGCGCTCGTCGCGATCGCCGGTCCCGCGATGAATCTCGCGATGATCGGCTTCGCGTACGCCATGACGGCGGCGGGCGTCTGGACCCACGCCTGGACGACGTATTTCGCGCAGGCGAACCTGACGCTGATGCTGTTCAATCTCGCGCCGATTCTCCCGCTCGACGGCGGCAAGCTGCTTCGCGTAGCCGTCGGGTACGCGCTGCCGTTCTATAAGACGCTGAAGGCGACCACGTTCTGGTCGCTGATCGCCAGCGCGGGGCTCGTCGGCGTCGCCTCGACGCGGCTTGGGGAAGGCGCGATGACGAGCGCCGCGGTCATCGGCGGTTTTCTGCTTTATGCGAATTGGTATGAATACCGAACGGCGCCGTATCGGTTCACGCGATTCCTTCTAGGACGGGCTGCGAGAGTGAGGGAGTGGACGAAGCGCGGCGCGGAGGAGCACCCGATTTTCGTCGAGCCCGAGGACACGCTGCAATCGGTATCCCGGCTGCTGCGGCGCGAGCGGCTGCATCGGTTCGTGGTGGCGACTCGCGCGGGACGCGTGCTCGCGGTCGTGCCCGAGGAGCGCTGGGCGCCGCGTTACGCGACGGAAGAGCAAAACCGTGCAGTGACCGAACTTTTCATGTAGAATAAAATGGATATTCGCAAAACATAAAGGTGGGAACGTGTTCCTTGAAACAAATCGTGGTTCACGGTCACCGGGACGAAACGACCGTAGCGCTGCTAGAAGACGGCAAGCTGACCGAATTTTTCGTGGAACGGCCGAATGTTCGCAAGCTCGTCGGCAACATCTATAAGGGCCGCGTCGTCAACGTGCTCCCGGGCATGGGGGCGGCGTTCGTGGACATCGGCATCGAGAAGAACGCCTTCCTCTACATCGACGATCTGCTGCCGGCTCACCTGGAGCATCAGCCGAAGGTGAAGCCGTCGATCGATACGCTTGTGCGGGCGGGGGACGAGCTGCTGGTGCAGATCGTTCGGGAGCCGGTCGGCACGAAGGGCGCCCGCGTCACGACGCATTACGCGTTGACGGGCCGCTGGCTCGTGTACATGCCGGAAGCCGGATATATCGCCTTATCGAAGAAGATCGACAACGAAGATGAGCGCAAGCGGCTGCGGGCGCTCGGCGAGCGGCTGTGCCGCGACAAAGAAGGCGTCATTCTGCGCACCGTGGCGAACGGCGAAGGCTTCGAAGCGCTTGCCGGCGACATGGACATGCTGCGCGAGCGATGGCGGCGCATCGAGGAGAAGGCGAAGCGGGCCCCGGCGCCGAGCGAGGTATACGCCGACGTGGAGCTGCTGCCGCGCCTCATTCGCGATATCGTCACCGAGCAGATGGACGAGATCGTCGTCGATCAACCCGCCTTGCTGGAGGAAGCGAAGCGAATGCTCCGCTCCATCGCTCCGCAGTTGACGGAGCGAGTCCGTCTGCACGACGGGAAGAAATCCGCGATCGAGGCGTACGGCGTGAAGGAGCAGCTGGAAGCGGCGCTGCAGCCGAAGCAGTGGCTCGCCAGCGGCGGATACGTCGTCATCGACCAGACCGAAGCGCTGACCGTCGTCGACGTCAATACCGGCAAATACACGGGCTCGACGAATTTGGAAGAGACGGTGCTGACGACGAACGTGGAGGCGGCCGAAGAGATTGCGAGACAGCTGCGGCTGCGCGATATCGGCGGCATTATCGTCATCGACTTCATCGACATGGAGCTGGAGGAAAACAGACGGCGCATCATCGACGCGCTCGAGACCGCCGTGCAGAAGGATCGCACGAAAGCGCACATCGTCGGCTGGACGAAGCTCGGGCTGCTGGAGATGACGCGCAAGAAGGTGCGGGAGCAGAAGGACATGATGTTCTTCGTTCCGTGCAAGGCTTGCGGGGGACGTGGAAAAATCAGGACTTCTACGTTGACGTAGATACTAGCCCTGTGATATACTCTTCAAGTGCGTCGTCTGACGACCACCGCGCTTGTCGGGTACTCGAAGCGTTCGCTTTTCGCGGCGAACCACCTGGGATGAGGCGAGTCTTACAATACGAGGGAGGTGCAAGGATGTACGCGATTATTGAAACAGGCGGAAAGCAGTACAAAGTGCAAGAGGGCGATGTGATCTACATCGAGAAGCTCGACACGAACGAAGGCGATTCGGTTACGTTCGATCAGGTTCTGGCAGTCGGCAACGGCGAAGGAATCAAGCTCGGCGAGCCGCTCGTAGCGGGCGCTTCGGTTACCGGCAAGGTAGAGAAGAACGGCCGCGGTCAGAAGATCATCGTCTTCAAGTACAAGGCGAAGAAGAACTATCGCCGCAAGCAAGGTCATCGCCAACCGTACACGAAGGTTACGATCGAGAAAATCCAAGGCTAAGAGGATTTCTCGTTGATCCGCGTGAGGGTGGACAGGGATCGCGATACGAGACGAATTACCGGATTCCGGGTCGAAGGGCATGCCCTCTTCGCGGAGTCGGGCAAGGATATCGTATGCGCGGGCGTATCGGCGGTGACGGTCGGAACGGTGAACGCGGCGGAGGCGGTCGTCGGCGTCGAATTATCGGCGTTGATGGAATCGGGCCTGCTCGACGTAACCGTGCCGAAGGGACTGCCGGAGCCGAAGTCGGCTTCCCTGCAGCTGGTGTTGGAATCGATGGTCGTCATGTTGCAGACGATTGAACAATCGTACGGTAAACATATAAGGCTCAAACAAAATTACGAATGAAGGAGGTTGACACCATGTTGAAATTGAACCTTCAGTTATTCGCTTCGAAGAAGGGTGTAGGCTCCACGAAGAACGGTCGCGACAGCATCGCGAAGCGTCTCGGCGTGAAGCGCGCGGACGGCCAGACGGTGACGGGCGGCAGCATTCTCGTTCGTCAACGCGGCACGAAGATTCACCCGGGCAATAACGTCGGCATCGGCTCCGATGACACGTTGTTCGCCAAGATCGACGGCGTCGTGAAGTTCGAACGCTGGGGTCGCGACCGCAAGAAGGTCAGCGTATACCCGGTCGAAACCGCTCCGGTAGCGGCGACGGTGGAGCGCTAATCGCTCCCTCGACCTGTAGAGAAATACGATGGAACCCCGGCCCAACGGCCGGGGTTTTCTTACTGTTAAGGCATTTTCGCTCGCCGCCGATAAGATTTGCAGGCTGTCGGGAAGCGTTTCGATCTTCGTTTCGAATTTCCTGATTCTTACTGTCCGATGAGGAATAGTTTGGTATACTGGGAGAAACAATCGGGATGACGAGGAGCTTTGGCGATGAAGCACGCGGAGGAACAAGACCGGCAGAGCCGACTGCTGGACGAGCAGCGGCAGCTATGGATCGACGCGTTCAGTCACGCGAGACACGATTGGCTGAACGACCTTCAGATGATCGTCGGATATATGCAATTGCGAAAATATGATAAATTAGCGGCCTGCGTGGAAATGCTAAAACAAAGGATGACCGAAGAGAGCCGCACCTCGAAGCTCGGATCGCCGGGACTCGTCGAAGCGCTCTTGACGGTACGGGCCCGGGCGCGGTCGTTCGCCTTCCGTCTTGCGATCGACGAACGGTTCCAGCTGCGTTCCGGCGCCGACGCGGCCGAGCTTGCGGTGAGGTCGCTGATCGCCGGCTTCGAGGAGGCGTCCGCGAAGGGCGAACGGGGCACGGAGAACGCGCTCGCCTGCGCCTTCGCGAACGAACAGGCGGATGCGGCGATCATGTTTACATATCAAGGAGCTTATTCCGAGGGCGCGCTTCGGCGTACGGTGAACGAGCTAAGGAAGCAGCTGCGGCCGCTCGCGCCCGCAAGCTCGCTGCGAGCGTCGTTCGGCGCCGACGTGGCGTCCGTTACGGTCCGGCTTCCAAGCGCGTTGGGAAAATAGGAGGACAACGATGTTTGTCGATTTTGCGAAAGTGTATGTGAAAGGCGGGGACGGCGGCGACGGCGTCGCGACGTTCCGCAGAGAGTTGTACGTACCGGAAGGAGGTCCTTCCGGGGGCGACGGCGGTCCCGGCGGGGACGTCGTCTTCCGCGTGGACGAAGGACTGCGGACGTTGATGGACTTCCGGTACCAACGTCACTTCAAGGCGCCGAGGGGCGAGAAGGGGCGGAATAAGTCGCAGCACGGAGCCGGCGCGGAAGACATGATCGTACGCGTGCCGCCGGGAACGATCGTCATCGACGACGACACCAAGGAAATCATCGCCGACATGACGCGCCACGGCCAGGAGGTCGTCATCGCGAAGGGCGGACGCGGGGGCCGCGGCAACATGCGGTTCGCCACGGCGAACAATCCGGCGCCGCATATCGCGGAGAAGGGCGAAGAGGGGCAGGAGCGCTGGGTCGTGCTCGAGCTGAAGGTGATGGCCGACGTCGGGCTCGTCGGGTTCCCGAGCGTCGGCAAGTCGACGCTGCTCTCCGTCGTGTCCGCGGCGCAGCCGAAGATCGGCGCGTACCACTTCACGACGATTACCCCGAATCTCGGCGTCGTCGACGTCGAAGAAGGGCGGTCGTTCGTATTGGCGGACTTGCCGGGGCTCATCGAAGGCGCGCACGAAGGCGTCGGGCTGGGGCACGAGTTTCTGCGTCATGTCGAGCGGACGCGCGTCATCGCGCACGTCGTCGACATGTCAGGCTCCGAAGGTCGGGATCCGTACGAGGATTGGGTCGCGATCAACCAAGAGCTGAAGCTGTACAACGCGAAGTTGGAGGAGCGACCGCAGATCGTCGTCGCCAATAAGATGGACGTGCCGGAAGCGGAGCTGTTCCTCGAGGAATTCCGCGCGAAGCTGGCGGAGAACGGACACGGAGACATGCGGATTTTCCCGATCTCGGCGGCGACGCGCCAAGGCATTCGGGAGCTCGTCTTCCAGTTGGCGGAGATGGTGGAGTCGATTCCGGCCGCGCCGCTCGTCGAGGAGACGCCGGAGAAGGAAGAGCGGAAGGTATATACGCTCGAGAACGACCGCGCGGACGAAAGCTTCAAGATTCGCCGGGAGAACGACGTCTTCATCGTGGAAGGCGAAGCGATCGAACGGCTCGCGAAGCGAACGAAGTTCGAGTCTCACGACGCGGTGCAGCGATTCGCGACGATCATGCGGCGCATGGGCGTCGACCGCGAGCTGCGCAAGCGCGGCGCGGAGGACGGGCACTATGTACGGATCGGAGATTTCGAGTTCGAATTCGTCGAGCATGAGTAGAGACGGTCGCCGCGCGAGAAGAGCGGCGGCCTTTTCTTTTTCGCCATGTTAACCTATTGCCCCGCTCGCCGCTCTCGGTTATAATGTCCACTATGGGCAAACAACAGTCTACTCCGAGAGGACGGTATGGAGCGTTGGGAACGGAGTCGAAGGAGTCGAGGCCGGCGAAACCGGAACGGCCCGCGACGTTCTACGTCGTGCGCGACGACATCTTGCCCGAAGCGCTGGTCAAGACGCTGCAGGTCAAGGATCTGCTCGCCAGAGGACTGGCCGCCACCGTGCACGAAGCGACCGAGCAGGTGGGCCTCAGCCGCAGCGCTTACTATAAGTACAGGGACGGCATCTTCCCGCTCAGCCGCTTCGAACGGGAGCGCATCGTGACGATCTCGATCGATCTCGAGCATCGTTCCGGCGTCTTGTCCCGCGTGCTCTCGATGGTAGCCGCTTACGAGGGCAATGTGCTGACGATCCACCAGACGATCCCGCTGCAAGGCGTCGCGAACGTCGTGCTGACGGTCGAGACGGGAGCGGAACCGGAGGCGCTCGACGCGCTCGTCGCGGGGGTCCGCTCGGCGGACGGGGTGCGGAAGGCCGTCGTCATCGGTCAAGGTTGAACGGAAGGAAGCGGGCGGAACGACTCGTCTCGCGATACGAAGGAGGATTACTATGGAAACCATACGCATCGGGCTCATGGGGCTCGGCACGGTCGGATCGGGCGTCGTGCGCATCTTGAACGATCACCAGGACGATCTGTCCCGGCAAACGGGGTCCCGCATCGAAATTCGCAGGGTGCTCGTGCAGGACAAGGAGAAAGCCAGAGACATCGCGCTCCCGTCCGAGCTGCTGACGCAGAACGCGGAAGACATCGTCGGCGCAGCCGACATCGACGTCGTCGTCGAAGTGATGGGCGGCGTCGTTCAGACGAAGGGTTTGATGGAGAAGGCGCTTCGCAGCGGCAAGCATATCGTGACGGCGAACAAGGATTTGATGGCGCTGCACGGCGCGGAGCTGCTCGCGATCGCGCAGGAGCACGGCTGCGACATCTTCTACGAGGCGAGCGTCGCCGGCGGCATCCCGATCATTCGCGCGCTGTCGGAGAGCTTCTCGTCCGACCGCATCACGCGCATGTTCGGCATCGTGAACGGCACGACGAACTTCATTCTGACGAAGATGAGCGGGGAAGGAGCTTCCTACGAAGACGTGCTTAAGGAAGCGCAGGCGCTCGGCTATGCCGAGGCCGATCCGACGTCGGACGTCGAGGGGCTGGACGCCGCGCGCAAGATGGCGATCCTCGCGACGCTCGGCTTCCGCATGAACGTGGCGCTCGGCGACGTGTCCGCCAAGGGCATCAGCTCCGTCACGAAGGAGGACATCTTGTACGGCAAGCGTCTCGGTTACGAGCTGAAGCTGCTCGGCGTCGCGGAGCGGGACGGCGATTCCGTATCCGTCAGCGTCCAGCCGGCGATGGTCCGGAAATCGCATCCGCTCGCATCGGTCAACGGCGTTTATAACGCGGTGTACGTATACGGCGAAGCGGTCGGCGAGACGATGTTCTACGGCCCCGGCGCGGGCAGCATGCCGACGGCGACGTCGGTCGTCGCGGACCTCGTGGCTGTCGTGAAGAACATGCGCCTGAAGGTGAACGGCCAAGGGCTGAGCAAGGCGTACAAGGAGAAGAAGCTGCAGTCGGACGACCGCATCTTCGGCAAGTTTTTCCTGCTCCTGCACGTGGAGGACAAAGCCGGCGTGCTCGCGCAGATCACGCAAGTATTCGCGAAGCACGAGGTGAGCCTCGAGTCGGTGCTGCAACAGCCGAATCAAGAAAACCCGAAAGCCGAAATCATCATCATTACGCACGATACGAATCTTTCCGGCATGAATCGCGTCATCGACGAGCTGGATTCGATGGACGTCGTCAATAAAATCAAAAGCGTATACCGGGTCGTCGGGTAAGACGACTCGGCGCGCGCGCCTTAAGCGGGCGGGGAGGCCTACGAACGTATGAGATATATGGGACTGATCGATCGATATCGCGACTTGCTGCCGGTGAACGAGAACACGCCGGCGTTGACGCTGCATGAGGGCAATACGCCGCTAATCCGGGCGGACCGGCTGTCCGAGGAGCTGCAGCTCGATTTGTATTTTAAATTCGAGGGCATGAACCCGACGGGGTCGTTCAAGGACCGCGGCATGGTTATGGCCGTCGCGAAGGCGATGGAGGAAGGCAGCCGCACGATCATGTGCGCGTCGACGGGCAACACGTCGGCGGCGGCGGCGGCTTACGCGGCGCGCGGCGGACTCGCCTGCGTCGTGCTCATCCCGAACGGCAACATCGCGCTCGGCAAGCTTGCGCAGGCGTACGCTTACGGCGCGACGGTGCTCGCGATCGACGGCAACTTCGACCAAGCGCTCGACATCGTGCGCGACGTTACGTCGAAGCATCCGATCACGCTCGTCAACTCGGTGAATCCGTACCGACTCGAAGGACAGAAGACGGCGGCGTTCGAAATCGTCGACGCGCTCGGCAAAGCTCCGGATTACCTCGCCATTCCGGTCGGGAACGCGGGCAACATCTCCGCGTACTGGAAGGGCTTCAAGGAGTACCGGGAGGCGGGCCGCTCGACGTCCGTGCCGAAGATGATCGGCTTCCAGGCGGCCGGCGCGAGCCCGCTCGTCGCCGGCAAGCCGTTCCCGAATCCGGAGACGGTGGCGACGGCGATCCGCATCGGCAACCCGGCGAGCTGGGATTTGGCCGTAGCGGCGCATACGGAATCCGAAGGCGGCGTATGGGCGGTAACCGACGAAGAGATCCTCGAGGCGTACCGGACGATCGCGGCGAAGGAAGGCGTCTTCGCCGAGCCGGCGTCCGCGGCTTCGATCGCGGGCGTCATGAAGCGCCGCCGAGAAGGCTCGCTTCCGGCCGGCAGCCAAGTCGTCTGCGTACTGACCGGTCATGGCCTCAAGGACCCGAATATCGCGATCAAGACGGTCGCGGCCGCACCTAGCGTCATTCCGGCGACGGAAGACGCCGTGCTCGCCGCCATCGCATCGGCGGAAGCGGCCCGTGGCTAGCGGCATGACCGGCGGCCGGCGGCGCGTACGGGCGAAGGTGCCCGCGACGTCGGCCAACCTCGGCCCGGGCTTCGACGCGCTCGGGATCGCGTTGTCGCTGTATGCTTGGATCGAGATGGCGCCCGCCGACGAAACGAGCATCGCCTTGCTCGGGAATGGCACGGAAGGGCTGCCGGCGGACAAGTCGAACCTCTTGTACGGCATCGCGCAGCGCGTGTTCGACGAAGCCGGCGTCCGCGTGCCGGAGCTGGAGATCGCCTTCGCGGGCGACATCCCGCTGGCGCGCGGCCTCGGCAGCAGCGCCGCGGCGATCGTCGGCGCGCTCGGCGCGGCGAACGCGCTGATCGGCGAGCCGCTGCCGCGGGACGAGCTGTTTCGCATCGCGACGGAGATCGAAGGGCATCCGGACAACGTGGGGCCGGCGATTTACGGCGGCATCGTGTCGGCGATCTGGGACGGCGAGCGCGCCGCCCACATCCGCCTCGAGGCGCCGGCGGCGCTCGCGACGCTCGTCGCGATTCCGACGTACGAGCTGCTGACCTCGAAGGCGCGCGCGGCGCTGCCGGAGACGTACAGCCGCGCGGACGCCGTCTTCAATCTGTCCCGCGCGGCGCTGCTGACGGCGGCGTTCGCGACGGGCAAGCTCGACGTCGTGCGGCACGCCATGCAAGACCGGCTGCATCAGCCGTACCGGGCGCCGCTCGTGCCGGGCCTCTCCCGCGTGCTGAGCGAGGCGTCCGCGCACGGCGCGCTCGGCGCCGCGCTCTCCGGCGCGGGTCCGACGGCGATCGCCTTCGTGGACGAGACGTCGGATCGCAGCCGTAAGACGGAGCTGGAGACGTTCCTGCGCGAGGCGATGTCGGCGTCCGGCGACGGCCGGGACGTGGAGCTGCGCTGGCTGGCGCCGTCCGCGGAAGGGCTCGTCGTCGAAGCGGCGTCGGACCGGCTGCAGGACGCGCTCGCGGAAGGGGGACTGGCGCGATGAATCGATCCGTGGCGGTGCTTGGACCTAGCACCTACTCCGAAGAAGCGGCTTCCTGGCTGCTGCAAGGAACGGACTGGCGGCTCGTGCCGTGCAAAGGAATCGCGGACGTGTTCGAGTCGACGTTGTCCGGCCGGACGGCGTTCAGCGTCGTACCGGTGGAGAATACGTTCGAAGGCTCCGTGAGCCTGCATATCGACTGGCTCGTGAACGAGGCGGATTTGCCGATCCAAACCGAATGGGTGTATCCTATACATGTCAACCTGATGAGCTTGCCGCAGTTCGACGGCGAGTGGAGGCGCATCCGCAAGGTGCTCTCGCATCAGGTGGCGTTCGCGCAATGCCGGCGCTTCTTGAACGAGCATCTGCCGGAGGCGGAGCTCGAGGCGGTCGGGTCGACGGCGGAGGGCGCGAGGCTGGTCGGCGAACGGGGAGACCCGTTCACGGCCGCGATCGGTCCGGCGACGGCAGGGGCGCGTTACGGGCTGAAGCTGCTCGCCCCGGCCATACAAGACCATAAGAACAACTTCACAAGGTTCGTGCTGGCCGGCAAGGAGCCGATGGATCCGCTCCGGCCCGAAGGGCGCGGCGAACAGGCGCGGAAGACGACGCTGCTGCTCATGCCCGGCGAGGATTTCCCCGGCGGCTTGCATCAGCTGCTGTCCGCCTTCGCGTGGCGGCGGCTCAACCTGACGAAGATCGAGTCCCGGCCGACGAAGCGGCAGCTCGGTACATACTACTTCTACGTAGACGTGGACGCTTCGATGGAATCGGTGCTCCTTCGAGGCGCCGTCGAAGAAATTCGCGCCGTCGGCTGCGCCGTGCGCGTGTTGGGGTCTTACCCCACGTACGGATTTCCAGAAGAAAAAGCTTAAATCGCGGAGGTGCGACGACTTCTCATGGCACAAGTCATCTATTTGAACGGCGAATACGTAACGAAAGAGAACGCGACCGTTTCGGTGTACGATCACGGTTTCTTGTACGGCGACGGCATTTTCGAAGGAATCCGCATTTACGACGGCAATATCTTCAAGTGCAAGGAACACTTGATGCGCTTATACGACTCTGCGAAATCGATCATGCTGAACATCCCGCTGTCGATGCAGGAGATGCAGGATACGTTGATCGAGACGATCCGCCGCAACGAGCTGCGCGACGGGTACATCCGTCTCGTCGTCTCTCGCGGGCCGGGCGATCTCGGTCTCGACCCGCGCCGCTCGCCGAAGGCGAACGTCATCATCATCGTCGAGAAGCTCTCGATCTATCCGGAAGAGGCGTACCGCAACGGCCTAAGCACCGTATCGGTGTCGACCCGGCGCAACGTGCCGGACGCGCTGAATCCGAAGATCAAGTCGCTCAACTATTTGAATAACATCTTGGTGAAAATTCAAGCGAACCTCGCCGGCGTCGGCGAAGCGATCATGCTCAACTCGCAAGGCTACGTGGCGGAAGGCTCGGCCGATAACATCTTCCTCGTGAAGAACGGCGTCGTGTTCACGCCTCCGGCGTACATCGGCGCGCTCGAGGGCATTACGCGGGCGGCGGTCATGGAGCTGTGCGCGAAGACGGGCCTGACGCTGAAGGAAGAGCCGTTCACGCTGCACGACGTGTACGTTGCGGACGAAGTGTTTTTCACGGGTACGGCGGCCGAGATCATCGCGGTGCGCGAGGTCGACGGCCGCGTCATCGGGGGGGGGAAAGCCGGCCCGATCACGACGGCGCTGCTGCAGGAGTTCCGAAAGATCGTAACGGTCGACGGCGTGAAAGTATTCGAATAAAAAGATCGTGTACAAGAAAGCCGCTGCGGATGCGTTCCGCAGCGGCTTTATTTACGTTATGGGAAGTCGGACGGAGAGGGTTACGGCGAACGCTCTTGCCGATCGAGGCGTTCCAATTGGCGGATGATCTTCACGTATTCGCGAGAGCGAAACGCCGGGTAAGCGTTCGCCCGAACGATCGCGAGGCCTTGCTCCAACGTTCGGTAGGCCGACGGCGCGGCCGTTCGGCGCTCCAGAACCTCCCGTTCCGCAAGCCTCCCGCAGGCAAGCAGCGCAGCGAACAGCAACGCGCAGACGACAACCTTCTTCGCAAGCATGAAACCACACCTCGATTAATGGTATTATGGGAATGTCTTTTTATACAAGTTGAACTATCGCGCTGCGATTTATACATCCATGCGCGAATAATCGCTATAGAAAAGGGAGGAAACGCGGTTGTCTTTCATGCATCTGGCCGTGGCGGCGCCTTTCGCCTACGCGGCGATCGTTCCGCTGCTTCATCGGTGGTTCCCGCGCGTACATACCGGATGGTTCGTTCTGCCGTTGCCCGCCGCCTTGTTCGCTTATTGGCTATCTCGGTTCCCGGGCGTCCGCTCCGGGGTCGACGAGGAGGCTCGGCTTCCTTGGATTCCGTCGTTAGGGATCGATCTTTCGTTTCATCTGGACGGACTCAGCCTGCTGTTCGTCCTGCTCATTACGGGCATAGGCAGTTTAGTTACGTTGTATTCGATCTTCTACTTGTCCAAGACGAAGGAACGGATCGGCCGCTTTTACGTCTATTTGCTGTTGTTCATGGGAGCGATGCTCGGCGTCGTGCTGTCGGACAACCTGATCGCGTTGTATGCGTTCTGGGAGCTGACGAGCTTGTCCTCGTTCTTATTAATCGCGTTCTGGCATCATCGGGAGCGGTCGCGGTACGGCGCGCTCAAATCGATGATGATTACGGTGCTTGGCGGATTCGCGATGCTTGCGGGATTCGTATTGCTTTACGTCATGACGGGTACATACAGCATTAGGGACACGATTCCCCAAGTCGGCGCCCTCGCCGCGCAGCCGCTCTTCTACTGGGCCATGGCGCTCGTGCTGGTCGGCGCGTTCGCGAAGTCGGCGCAGTTCCCGTTCCATATCTGGCTGCCGGACGCGATGGAGGCGCCGACGCCGGTCAGCGCGTATTTGCACTCGGCGACGATGGTCAAAGCCGGCCTTTACCTGGTCGCTCGGTTGACGCCCTTGTTCGGCGGTACGTCGGAGTGGTTCTGGCTGGTGTCGGCGTTCGGTGTCGCGACGTTGTTCTGGGGCTCCTTCCAAGCGGTTAAGCAAACCGACCTTAAAGCGATTTTAGCGTTTTCCACGGTGAGCCAGCTCGGTTTGATCATGTGCCTGCTCGGGCTCGGTTCGGCGGCGCTTGCGTTCGAAGGGAAGGTTTCGGACGTGTACGTGCTCGCGATGACGGCTGCGGTGTTTCACTTGGTGAACCATGCAACGTTCAAAGGCGCGCTCTTCATGGTCGCCGGCATCGTCGATCACGAGACGGGCACCCGAGATATCCGCAAGCTCGGCGGATTGGCGGCGATCATGCCGATTACGTTCACGTTCGCCGTCGTCGGAGCGGGGTCGATGGCCGGCTTGCCGCCGTTCAACGGCTTCCTCAGTAAAGAGATGTTCTTTACGGGCGTGCTGAACGCTTCCCGGATGAACTTCTTTTCGATGGAAGCGTGGGGCGCCTTGTTCCCGATCGTCGCTTGGACGGCGAGCGTCTTCACGTTCGTCTATAGCGCCGTCTTCGTCATGAAGACGTTCCTCGGGAAAGCGAAGCCGGAGCAGCTGCCGTCGAAGCCGCACGAAGCGCCGCTGGGCTTGCTGCTTCCGCCGGCCGCGCTGGTTTCGCTTGTCGTCGCGTTCGGGTTGTTTCCGGACATCGCGAGCTATGCCTTGATCGAACCGGCGCTGGCGTCGATCTATCCGTCGCTGCTCGCGCCGGGCGACGACTTCCATGTTCATATTTCGTTCTGGCACGGCTGGACGGCGGAGCTGTTCATGACGATCGGCGTCGTCGCCGTCGGCTCGCTGCTGTTTTGGCAATTGCGACGCTGGCTGGGGGTCTACGGCAGGCTCCCTCGGCATTGGTCGCTGAACGCGCTGTACGATCGAGCTCTGGAAGGGCTCGAACGCGGCTCGGCGCGATTGACGAATGCGTATATGACGGGGTCCGTGCGCCATTACCTTCTATACATATTCACGTTTCTGATCGCTGTCGTCGGATACGCGCTTTACCGCACGGGGGCCGTCGGCGCGATAGACCCGGGCTACTCCGGATATGCGCCGATCGGCATCTACGAGGCGATGCTCGTGACGGCGACGCTGCTGGCGACGTTGTCGGTCCCGTTCGCCCGCTCTCGCATGACGATGATCATCCTGGTCGGCGCGGTCGGGTATATGGTGGTGTTGTTTTTCGTCTTGTTCCGCGCGCCGGATCTCGCCCTCACGCAGATGATCATCGAGACGGTGTCGGTCGCCTTGTTTCTTCTATGTTTTTACCACTTGCCGAAGCTTCGGAAGGAAACGACCACGCGCCGTATCAAGCTGACGAACGCGGTCGTCGCCGTCGGCGTCGGCGCGATCGTCGCGATCGCGGCGTTGGCGGCGAGCGGAACGAGCGGGTTCGAATCGATCGCGGACTATTATCTCGAGGAAAGTTATCATCTGGGCGGCGGGAAGAACGTCGTCAACGTCATCCTCGTCGACTTCCGCGGCTTCGATACGCTTCTGGAAATCATGGTGCTCGGCATCGCGTCGCTCGGCATCTACGCGATGATCAAGCTGCGCGCGCCTCGGCAAGTCGACAGGAAGGGGGATTCGCCGAATGAAAGCTAACGACGTCATCCTAAGGACGACGGCCAAGCTGGTCGTCTTCATCATATTGGCCTTCGCGGCGCATCTGTTTTTCGCCGGACACAACGATCCGGGCGGCGGCTTCATCGGGGGACTCATTACCGCATCCGCGCTCGTGCTGCTCGCCCTCGCGTTCGATTTGAAGACGGTGCGCAACGTCGTACCCGTCGACTTCCGCATCGTGACGGCGATCGGCTTGCTCGTCGCCGTGCTGACCGGCGTCGGCTCGTTCGCGTTCGATCAACCGTTCCTGAGCCACACGTTCGCGTATAAAGAGCTGCCCTTCTTAGGGAAGAAAGAGCTCGCCACCGCCGTGCTGTTCGATCTCGGCGTCTACCTGGCCGTCGTCGGCGTGACGATGACGATCATTCTGTCGATCGGGGAGGATCGCTAACATGGAATTCATCATGTCGATCTTGATCGGCGCATTGTTTAGCGTCGGGACGTATCTGATCTTAAGCCGCAGTCTGCTCCGCATCGTGCTGGGTACGGCGATCTTGAGTCACGGGGTGCATCTGCTGCTGATGACGATGGCGGGCTTGAAGCGAGGCGCCGCGCCTTTGCTCGGGGAAGAGGCGGGCGCATACACGGATCCGCTCCCGCAAGCGCTCATTCTGACGTCCATCGTCATCAGCTTCGGCGTTACGGCGTTCTTCTTCGTACTGGCGTACCGCGCCTACCAAGAACTGCGGACGGACGATATGGAACTATTAAGGGGGGATGACGATGAATAACGCGGTCGTCTTGCCGCTGCTCATTCCGCTGCTCGCCGGCGTCGTTCTCGTCTTCTTCTCGAATGTTCGAGCTCAGCGGACGATCAGCGCCGTCGCGGCGGTTCTGAACGTGGCGGCGTGCGTTTATCTCGCGCAGCAGGTACGTACGGACGGGATCCAAACGCTGTACATGGGGGGATGGCTCCCGCCGTTCGGGATCGTCTTCGTGGCCGATATGCTGGGAGCGCTTCTTGCGTTAACGTCGGCCGTCGTTATGGCAGCTTGCTTGTTCTATGCGTTCCGAACGATCGGGGAGGGTCGCGAGAGGCACCATTTCTACGCGTTCGCCCAGTTTCTGACCGTAGGCGTGATCGGATCTTTCTTGACAGGAGATATATTCAACCTATTCGTCTGTTTCGAAGTGATGCTCATTTCTTCGTACGCGCTCATCGTGCTCGGCGGGGAGAAGCGGCAGCTCCGGGAGTCCATCAAATACATCTTAATCAACATCGTCTCTTCCATCCTGTTCGTGGCATCGATGGCGTACTTGTACGCGGCTCTCGGCACGCTGAATATGGCGCAGCTCGCGGTTCGCGTCGCCGAGACCGGACAGGGCGGAGGGCTTAACGTAGTGGCCGCTCTGCTGCTCGTCGTCTTTTCGCTCAAAGCGGGCCTGTTCCTATTTTTCTGGCTCCCTGGATCTTATGGGGCCCCGCCTTCGGTCGTCGCCGCCATGTTCGGCGGCTTGCTCACGAAGGTCGGCGTCTACGCGATCGTTCGGACGTTCACGTTGATCTTCGCGTACGACCCAGGGTTCACGCAGCCGCTCATCGAATGGATGAGCATCGGGGCGATGACGCTCGGGGCGCTTGGCGCAGTCGCCTACCGGGACGTGCCGAGAATTCTGATCTATAACATCGTCGTCGCGGTCGGATTGATCGGCTTCGGCTTGTCGGCGGCGACGGAAGCGGCGCTCGAAGGGGCCGTCTTCTATTTGCTCCACGACATGGTCGCCAAGGCGCTCGTCTTTTTGCTCGGGGGTTGGCTCATGACGCTCGCGGGTACCGAGAAGTCGGGGCGGATGGGAGGACTGATCGAAAAGGCGCCGGCGCTCGGATGGATGTTCTTCGCGACGGGCATGGCGATCGCCGGCGTGCCGCCGCTCAGCGGGTTCGTCGGAAAGCTCCTGATCGTGCAAGGCGGTCTGGAAGGCGGGCGCTACATCGGCGTCGCGGTCGCCCTCGCTACAAGCCTGCTGGTGTTGTTGTCCTTGACGAGGCTGTTCATGTCGGCGTTCTGGGGCGAGCAGAAGACGGACGAGCCCGCATCCGCCGTTCCGTCGGGATTGCTCGCGCCTTGCGCCTCGCTGCTTGCGGTCGTCGTCTTGCTGGGCGTCGGCGCGGAATGGGTCAACGCGTACGTTTCGCTTGCGGGCGAAGTGTTGGCGAGGCCGGAGCTGTACATCGAAGCCGTGTTAAAGGAGTAGAGACATATGGCCTTTCAGATCGTATTGAACGGATTGCTCGCGCTCATCTGGATGCTGCTCGCGAACGATATGACGTTCGTCGGTTTCGTCGTCGGGTACGTCATCGGCATGGCGTTTCTTTTCGCCCTCAGGCGATTTTTCAAAAAACCGTTTTACTTGCGCAAGGTGTGGGCGATCGTCAAATTGCTCGGTCTATTCCTGAAGGAGCTGGTGTTATCCAATATCGCGGTCATCGGGCATATCGTGCGTCCGAGGTTGACCGTTCGGCCCGGCGTGTTCGCGTATCGCACCGAACTCCGCTCGGATTGGGAAGTGACGCTCCTTGCGTGCCTCATCACGCTTACGCCGGGGACGCTCACGCTGGAAGTGTCTCCCGGACAAGATACGCTGTACATTCATGCGATCGACATCGGGGACGCCGATGAATTGAAACGACAAATCAAAGGCTCGTTCGAAAGGGCCATCCGGGAGGTGACGAGATAATGCTGGACGCCGCTTTGACGATCGCGCTGGCGATCATCTCGTTGTCGGTGCTGGGAGCGATCTACCGCGTGCTTCGAGGCCCGTCCATGCCGGACCGCGTCATCGCTCTCGACATGATCGGCATTCAACTGCTTTCGATCGTGGCGATCGTATCCATCATGCTCCGTTCGGAGTCGTACTCCGACATTATTTTGCTCATCGGCATCGTAGCGTTTCTCGGTACGGTGGCTTTCTCCAAATATATCGAAAGAGGGGAGGCGATCGAATATGAGCGGGACGGCGGGATTGATCGGTGAATGGCTTATCGCGGCATTGATTTTACTGGGCGCGGCGTTGTGCGCCGTCAGCTCGTTCGGTCTCATTCGGATGCCCGACGTGTACACGCGCTCGCACGCGGCGACGAAAAGTTCGACGTTGGGCGTCATGAGCATTTTATTGGGGGCTTTTCTATATTTCCTCATCGAGCATCAGGTGACGAGCGCAAAGATGCTGCTCGCGATCGCCTTCCTATTCGCCACGGCCCCCGTCGCGGGCCATATGATCGGTCGCGCGGCGTACCGATCGGGCGTGCCGTTGTCGGAACGCTCCGTGCAGGACGACTTGGCGAAGAAGCTGAAATCGGAAAACAAACGGCCGGGGTCGTAATATCGTTTCGCCGAAATCTCGCCAATATTGTTTTTTCGGATGTCAAACCGCCTTTCCTTGCATAAGATGTAGTGCACTAGGCGAACGCACAGCGCCCGCGGGCGCTGCGCGTCGCTCGGATACTTACATCTCAACTAGGAACAGGAGGGGACCTATGAAACTCCATATCGCGAAAGACGGAGATTCGATTAACGCCCTGTCGGAAAAATACGGCGTCGCGCGGGAGCGTATTCTCGCGGCGAATCCGCAGCTCGGGGGAACCGAGGCGCTTGCGCGAGGCGCGAAAGTGAAAATCCCGACGGGGCCGGTATTCATGTCGGCGTCCGGCGGAGCGCGGCAGCCGGAGCCGATCGCGCCGTACGCCGCCGCGGCGTTCGCGGGGCACCGCCAAGAAACGCAAGCGCAGGCCGCCGCCGAACCGGCGGCGGAGCTGCCGGAACCGACCTTGCCGACGACGACCGCGTCCATGCCGACCGTGTCGACCTTGCCGACCGTGCCGTCCGCCCCGCCGATCGCGTCGATGCCGTCGGTGCCGACGGCGTCGAACGCGCCGACGGCGGCGTCCGCGCCGGCGATGAATTCGGCGTCGCCGACGATCTCCCCCGCGGGCTCGGAGTCGCTGCCGTCTTACTATAAGACGGAGCCCGCCGTCGGCGACCAATCGCCGCTGCACGTGCAGTGGAGCGGCATGAACGACGGCCCCGCGGCGGAGCATCCGTTCGCGCCGCTGCCTACGCCGGTCGTGCCCGCGGGCGCGCCGACATTCTATCCGGGGCCGTTCGGCTACGGCCACGTGCCGGCCGCGCCGCCGTACGGCGCCTTCGGCCCGACGGATCCGTCGGCGTTCGCGACGTACGGCGCCATCCCGGAGCCGTTCCCGTCGCCGTTCCCATCGCCGTTCCCGCCGCCGTTCCAGGGGCACCCGTCGCCGGCGTCGCACGATTGCGGCTGCGGCGGCCCGGCCGTCTCGCGCCTGCCGTACGCGCTGCCGCTCCGCGGCGGCGAAGAACGCGCCTACGCGAGCGCGGCGCAAGGGCAAGCGCCCGAAGCGGCGCCGACGGCCGGGACGGCCGAGACGGCTCCTCCTGCCGCGAAGGCCGAGGCGAAGAAAGCGCGCTCCCGCAAGAAGAACGCGTGCGTCTCCTCCAGCGACGATCTGCTCCGCTCGTTCTTGAAGCGCGCGAGCGGCGTCCGCCGGTCGTCGCGCCGGAAGTCGAGGCCCTGGGTGAACGACTGATCCGGAGCCGAAGAAGCCCATCCGACGAAGGACTCGACGAAGCGTTCGGCGTATAGTCCCTACCGCCGCTGGCTAGAATAGGGAATAGAACCGATCGCAGCATTCGTCAGGGGTGAACGTAAGTTCAATGGGCTTCTTCGGTCATATGAAAAAACGGCTCAAAAAACGATTCCGCGTCGGTCGCCGCTGGCTTGCCTTAGGCATGCTCGCGCTGGCCGCGGGAATCGCATGGATATACGCGGACGCCGGTCCGAAGCTTGGGGCGCCGGGGAACGGGGACAGCCTGTCCGTCTTCTCGTTCCGCGAGAAGGCGCCGGCTTCGCCGAGCGATCTCGTGCGCGAGGCGTCGGTGACGGTGCGGCGGCTGTACGTGTGCGGCGAGGAGGACCAGCCGCTCGGCGTCCTGCCGCCGGAGCGGATCGCCGAGCTGGCGTCGGCGCACCCGGAGTGGGAGTTCGGCGCCGCGAACGACGGCGCGGTCGTCTTCACCGAGCATGTGGACGATCTGTCCGAGGCGTGCAAGCGGAACGCCTACATCGGGGTCGACGCGGCGGGCAGCTTGACGCTGTACGAGGGTCCGCCGCGGGAAGCGAAGGCGGTCAAGACCTTTTTCCAACTGGATGTCGAACATCTCGAGAGCGCGCTGCCGAGCGAGGTCGTCACGCAGCTGCGCGAAGGGATCCGCATTACGGATCTCGCGGATTACAACAGCGTCTTGTCGACGTTCAGCGATTTCGCGATCGACGAGACGGAGAAGGTCATGAAGCCGGAAGCGTAACGCGCCGAGCAGGATCATAACGGAATTACCGGAGAAAGACGAGAGGATGGACGCTCTCGTCTTTTTTTTGGTATGATAACCTTCTAGGAATACATATGTTCGTAAGGTTGCAGGACAAGGAGAGAGGAACTCTTGCGTATCATGGGGATCGACCCCGGCCTGGCCATCGTCGGGTTCGGGTTCGTCGATAAGAACGGCAGCAAGCTGTCGCCGATTCAGTACGGCTGCATTACGACCGAAGCGGATACGGATCAAGGAGTTCGATTGAAACAAATCTATGAATCTGCGGTCCAGCTCATAGACAAGTATAAGCCGGATGCCGTCGCGATCGAGAAGCTGTTTTTCAACAAGAACGTGACGACGGCGCTGTCCGTCGGGCAAGCGCGGGGCGTGCTTATCCTGGCGGCCGTGCAGCGAGGGCTGCCGATCGCGGAATATACGCCGTTGCAAGTGAAGCAAGCCGTCGTCGGATACGGCAAGGCGGAGAAACGTCAGGTGCAGGAGATGGTGCGCATGTTCCTGAACCTCGTCTCGATTCCGAAGCCGGACGACGTCGCGGACGCGCTCGCGGTAGCCATCTGCCACGCGCATACGTCCACATTCCACGATCGATTGAACGGAAACGGAGTACATAAGCCATGATCGATTTTTTACGGGGCAAACCCGTCGTCGTCGATACCGATTTCGTCGTGCTCGACGTGCACGACGTCGGGTATCGCGTCTTTTGTCCGAACCCGTACGCGTTCGCCGGCAAGGCGGACCAGACGGTTACGTTGTTCATCCATCATCACGTTCGCGAGGACGCGGTGCAGCTGTTCGGCTTCGCCACGCGAGAGGAGCAGGCGTTATTCCGCAAGCTTCTCGACGTGACGGGCATCGGTCCGCGCGTCGCGGTCGGCGTCTTGTCGGGGGGCGCGCCCGAGCGGATCGTCGCCGCCATTCAGAGCGACGATCTGACGTTCCTGACCCGTCTGCCGGGCATCGGCAAGAAGACGGCGCAGCGCATCGTGTTGGATTTGAAGGATAAGCTGGACGGCATCGGCGTCCCCGTCGCGCTCGGCGTAGGCGCGGCCGGCTCGGCGGGCGCGGAAGCGGCCGCTTCGACCGGCGCGGGTTCGGCCGGCATATCCGTCGCCTGGCGGGAAGCGAAGGATGCGCTCATGGCGCTCGGCTATACGGACGCCGAGACGGAACGCGCTTGGCGCGACGTGAAGGCGAAGGCCGGCGAAGGCGACGGCGCGGACAAGCTGATCAAGCTTGCGCTGCAGTCGCTCTACCAGGCGTAATACACGGAAGAGAGGGCAACCATGGAGGACGATCGCATCATCTCGGCCCACTTGATGATGGAAGACTCGCAAGTGGAATACAGCCTCCGCCCCCGGTACTTGTCCGAATATATCGGGCAGGGCCAGGTGAAGGAAAACTTGAAAATTTACATCGAAGCGGCCAAGCTTCGCCGGGAGAGCCTCGACCACGTGCTGCTGTACGGGCCTCCGGGACTCGGCAAGACGACGCTGTCGAACATTATCGCCAACGAGCTCGGCGTCAATATCCGGACGACGTCGGGACCCGCCATCGAGCGGCCCGGCGATCTCGCCGCGATCCTGACGAACCTGCAGGAGGGCGACGTGCTGTTCATCGACGAGATTCACCAGCTGCATCGGACGGTGGAGGAAGTGCTGTACCCGGCGATGGAAGATTTCGCGCTCGACATCATTATCGGCAAGGGACCGAGCGCCCGCTCGGTCCGTCTCGATCTGCCGGCGTTCACCTTGATCGGCGCGACGACGCGGGCGGGCATGCTGTCCGCGCCGCTGCGCGACCGGTTCGGGGTCGTCAGCCGGCTGGAGTATTATAACGTGGATGAACTGACGTTCATCGTATCCCGCGCCTCGGAAATTCTCGGCGTGCAGATCGCCCCGGACGCCGCGGCCGAAATCGGCATGCGCTCCCGCGGCACGCCGCGGATCGCGAACCGACTGCTGAAGCGCGTGCGCGACGTCGCGCAGGTGAGGGGCGACGGCGTCATTACGAAGGCGCTCGCCGATACCGCACTACAGATGATTCGCATCGATGCGCTCGGCCTCGACGAGATCGATCATAAGATGCTGAAGGCGATGATCGTCAATTTCGACGGGGGACCGGTCGGACTCGACACGATCGCCGCGTCGATCGGAGAAGAAAGCCGGACGATCGAGGACGTGTACGAGCCGTATTTGCTGCAGATCGGCTTCTTGCAGCGAACGCCGCGCGGGCGCGTCGTGACGCCGGCGGCGTATCGCCATCTCGGCTACCCGCCGAAGAAGGGGGCGGAAGGATGAAACACAAGTTTTGGCTCGCGGCCGTCGTCTCGGCGGCGCTGCTCGCCGGCCCGGCGCTGCCGGCCGCTCCCGCGTTCGCGGACGGGGGAGAGACGGAGGTTCATGTCGCGCTTTACGTGAAGACGAACAATTACAACGCTTCGACCGGCGCGGTCACGTTGTCCGCGGAGGGCGGACTCGTGTTGTCGGACGCGGCCGCCGGCGTCGATTGGCTGCGCACCGCGGACGCTTCCGCGGTGCGGGCGACGACGGACGGCTACCGCGTCGTCGTCGTCGAGACGCCGGAGGCGGCGAAGGCCGCGGCGTTCGCCGCCGACGCGAAGAAGGCGGGCCAGCCGGTCGCCGTGTTCGAGCGGACGAAGGGCGGCAAGCCGCTGTACGCCGTCGAGGCGGGGCCGTACGCGACGAAGGCGGCGGCGGAGGCGGGGCGCACGGCGCTCGCGGGCAACGCCGCGGTCGCGACGCGGCTCGCCGGCGCGTCGATGACGCTGCGCGGCCCGTTTTACGCGCGGGCGAGCGCCCATGCTTCGGAGGCGGAGGCGCTGGCCGCCGCCGCGCCGCTGTGGGACGCGGGCGTCTACGCCGTGCCGGCGTTGACGAGCGAGGGCGGCGTCGTCCGCTACGAGCTGTGGATCGGCGGCGCGGCGGACGACGCCGGGCTGCAAGAGCGAATCGCGGCGGCGGCCTCGGCGAAGCCGGGTCTCGCGGCGGTGCCGGTCGCGGCGACGGTGCGCTACGTCGCGCTGCGGAGCGACCGGGTCGGCGACGCAAGCCTCGCGCCCGCGACGCGGCATGCCGCCGTCGGCGGCGACGGCGCCAAGCTGACGGCGACCCCGGCGAAGGACGGCGGAGCGGTGCGCGTCGCGGAACGGTTCGCCAGGTCGTACCGCGGCGCGATCGACGTCTTCGCGCACAACGGCGCGCTCGCCGTCGTGAACCGCGTCGGCCTAGAGTCGTACGTCGCCGCCGTCGTCGGCGCGGAGCTCGACGCTTCGTGGCCGGTCGAGGCGCTGAAGGCGCAGGCGGTCGCCGCCCGGACGTACGTCTTGAAGCAAGGCTGGAAGTACGGCGTCGCGAACGTGACGGATACGACCTCCGACCAAGCGTATCGCGGCATCGAACGGGAGTTTCCGGTCATCCTCGCCGCGGCGGAGGCGACGGCGGGCGAGCGGCTGACGCTGCCGGGCGGCGCGCTGCTCGACGCGTTCTACTCGAGCAACGCCGGCGGCCGAACCGCGGATCCGCTCGAGGTGTGGGGCGCCCCGATCCCGGGACTCGCCTCGACGCCGAGCCCGGACGACGCGGCCGAACGGAACAAGCTCCTATGGTACCGCGTCGTCCTGCCGGACCAGCGCATCGGGTACATCCGCTCCGACCTCGTCAAGCTGACCGGCGCGACGAACAAGGCAGGCTTCCCGCTCGGCACCGTCGCGGAGGACGCGGTGAACGTGCGGACCGCGCCGTTCGTCAACAACGACACGAATCCGTCGATCGCCTCGCTCTCCAAGGGAGCGGGCGTCACCGTCATCGACCGCGACATCGAATCGACCGCCTATCAGTGGATCCGAGGGCCTATCGACGCCTCGCGGCTGCAGCTGCAAATGAACGCTAGCGGCGTGGCGCCCGGCGTCGTCGCCGGCCTGGGGACGCCTTCCTCGATCGAAGTGACCGAGCGCGGCGCGGCCAGCGCTCGCGTGACGGAGGTCGTCGTTAACGGGAAGGACATTCCCGTGACGCGGCCCGAGCAATATCGGACGCTGTTCGGCCTGCCCAGCAGCCGCTTCGAGGTCGAACAGACGGGCGCGGTGACCGTGCTCGGCGCGGACGGCAAGCGGACGGAGCTGTCGTCGACCGCCGCGCAGCCGCTCTCCGCGATCGGCGCGAACGGCGTGAAGAAGACGCTGTCGGCCGAAGCGTATTTGATTTCGAACGGCGACGGTACGGCGCGCGTAGCGACGCGCGGCGCGGCGTTCCGCTTCCACGGCACCGGCTTCGGGCACGGCCTCGGCATGTCCCAATGGGGGGCGTTCGGGCTCGCCGAGATCGGGTATGACTACAGGAAAATCTTGTTATACTACTATAAAGACGCAAGCGTAACGAAGGAATGAACCCAGTGAACGTAGATCAGTTCGATTTCGAGTTGCCGGAGCGGTTAATCGCGCAGACGCCTTTGGCGGAGCGCACGGCCTCCCGGCTCATGACGCTGGATAAGCGCACGGGGGCGGTCGGCCACAAGCACTTTTCCGATCTTATCGATTTTCTACGCCCCGGCGACCTGCTCGTCATGAACGATACGAAGGTGCTTCCAGCTCGGCTGTACGGCTGGAAGTCCGATACCGGCGCCAAGGCGGAGCTGCTGCTTCTGAAAGATCTGGGCGGCGACCGGTGGGAGACGCTCGCGCGTCCGGGCAAGCGCCTCAAGCCCGGCGCCGTCATCCGATTCGGGGAAAGCGAGGACCGTCCGCTTCTCGAAGCGACGGTCGAAGCGGAGACGGAAGGCGGCGGACGCATCGTCGCCTTCCGGTACGAAGGCATCTTCCTCGAAGTGCTGGAACGGCTCGGCACGATGCCGCTGCCGCCGTACATTAAGGAACGCTTGGACGACAAGGACCGCTACCAGACCGTATACGCGAAGCATCCGGGCTCGGCGGCGGCGCCGACGGCCGGGCTTCATTTCACGGCGTCGTATCTCGACCGGATTCGGGCGAAGGGCGTCCGCACCGCGCCCGTCACGCTCCACGTCGGCCTCGGAACGTTCCGGCCCGTGTCGGTCGAGACGGTCGACGAGCACGTGATGCACGAAGAGTATTACGAAGTGCCCGCGGAAACCGCGAAGCTCGTGCGGGAGACGAAGGCGAACGGCGGCCGCGTCGTGGCCGTCGGGACGACGTCCGCGCGCACGCTCGAGACGACGGGCGCGCGCATTCTCGCCGGCGAAGGCGAAAGCGACGGGATTCGCGGATGGACGAGCATCTTCATCTATCCGGGCTACGAATTCCGCGTCGTCGACGCGCTGATCACCAACTTCCACCTGCCGAAGTCGACGCTGCTCATGATGATCGGCGCGCTCGCGGGCACGGAGCGGGTGCTTGCCGCTTATAAGGAAGCGGTGGAGCGGGAATATCGCTTCTTCAGCTTCGGCGACGCGATGTTCATATCTTAAGCAGGGGATTAGAAGGGAAGTAGGGGTCTGACGATGGCTGCGATAACGTACGAATTGATTAAAACCTGCAAACAAACCGGAGCGAGGCTCGGACGCGTACATACGCCGCACGGCAGCTTCGACACCCCGACGTTCATGCCCGTGGGCACGCAGGCGACCGTGAAGACGATGAGCCCCGAAGAAGTGAAAGAGATGGGCGCGGGCATCATCCTAAGCAATACGTACCACCTGTTTCTCCGTCCCGGCCATGAGCTGATCAAGGAAGCGGGCGGACTGCATAAGTTCATGAATTGGGACCGCGCCATTCTGACGGACAGCGGCGGCTTCCAAGTGTTCAGTCTAAGCGAGCTTCGGAAAATTACCGAGGAAGGCGTTCACTTCCGTTCGCATCTGAACGGCGACAAGCTGTTTATCGGCCCGGAGAAGGCGATGGAAATCCAAAACGCGCTCGGCCCCGATATCATGATGGCGTTCGACGAATGTCCGCCGTGGCCGGCCGACGAAGCGTACGTCAAGCAATCTACCGAACGGACGTCGCGCTGGGCGGAGCGATGCCTGAAGGCACATGCGCGGCCGGACGACCAAGGCTTGTTCGCGATCGTGCAGGGGGGCATGGTTCCCGAGTATCGCAAGCAGAGCGCTGCGGATTTGACTTCCATGGATTTCCCGGGGTATGCTATTGGTGGACTGAGCGTAGGAGAACCGAAGCATCTGATGTACGAGATGCTGGAGGTGACGACCCCGCTGCTGCCGACGAACAAGCCCCGCTATTTGATGGGCGTCGGTTCGCCGGACGCGCTCATCGAAGGCTCGATGCGCGGCGTCGACATGTTCGACTGCGTCTTGCCGACGCGGATCGCCCGGAACGGGACGACCATGACGAGCCGGGGACGTCTCGTCATTCGCAACGCCGCCTTCGAACGAGATTTCGGTCCGCTCGACCCGGCATGCTCGTGTTATACGTGCCGTAACTATTCCAGGGCGTATCTTCGCCATCTGATCAAGGCGGACGAGACGTTCGGCATCCGTCTTACGACGTATCACAATCTTTATTTCTTGATCGACCTTATGCGTCAGGTGCGCCAGGCGATCGCCGAAGACCGGCTCGGGGATTTCAAGGAAGAGTTCTTCGACCGCTACGGTCTCAACGCCGAGAACGCTCGGGGATTTTAACCCGACGACATAGAAGGAGGAATTGTACATATGTTTTTGTTGACAGGGGAACCGGCAGGACAAGGAAATATCTTGATGTCGCTGCTCCCGTTCGTGCTCATGTTCGCCATCTTCTATTTCCTGCTCATCCGTCCGCAGCAGAAGCGCGCCAAGACGCGCAACATGATGCTCGCGAACGTGAAGAAGGGCGACAAGGTCGTTACGGTCGGCGGCATGCACGGCAAGATCGTCGAGCTGACGGACGATACGATGGTGCTGCTCGTGAACGACACAACGAGATTGACGTTCAATCGCAGCGCGATCGACACCGTCGTAACGAGCGCGTAAGCTCCATAACGATGAATATCGAAACCGCCCCGAGTCGAAACTCGGGGCGGTTTTTTGCATCCTTTTTCGTAGCGCGCGCTTATCTTCTTAAGTTGACCCCGATCATGCCGCCCAACGCGCCGGCCGCGAACGAGAGGAGCAGCAGCACGAGCGTGTAGACCGTGAACGCCGCGTCGTAGCTCAGAAAGCCGACGAGGACGACGATCGCGCTGTACAGCACGCCCATCATGCCGCCGTAATACCAACCCTTGCGGCCCGCGCGATTCCCTGTGACCAAGCCTCCGATAAAGAGGGAGAGGCTGTGAATGATGTACACGGACGTCTCCATCGTGCCTTCCTTCGCGCCGGTAAACTTGTAGATCGCGGACGCCACCACCGTGGCCGCCGCCATGCACGCGAGCGAAACCATCAGCCCCCGGAGGACGGGGGAGCCCGCCTTCACGCCGGAAGACACGCTTTTCATCGGATTCATTCGTCATCGACCTCCGCCAACGATTTTATTCGAGTTCCGTCTTGCGTCGAATACACCCTAATACACCATATGGCCAAGCCGCCCGAAATAGACCAAGCTTCCAAAACTTACGTCGCTCGCGATTGCATGCGCCCTCGCGACGGCGGTGACAATACCCAATGCACGCTTCGCCGCAGCAGAGATTTCAAGGAGGGAGACGCATGGAGGCGGTCACGATCTTTTCTCGGACGGTGTTGATCTATTTCGTCATCTACCTTGCGATCCGAATGATGGGGAAGCGAGAAATCGGGAAGCTGTCCGTCTTCGACTTGGTCATCTCGATCATGATCACCGAGCTCGCCGTCATCGTCGTCGAAAGTCCCGAGCGCCCGCTCTGGGAGGGCATCGGCCCGATGCTGCTGCTCGCGCTGCTGCAGATCGCCATCGCCTTCGCCACGCTCAAGAGCCGGCGGCTGCGTCTCCTCTTCGAGGGGAAGGCGAGCCCGCTCATCTCGAACGGCAAGCTCGACCGAGAAGAAATGAAGAAGCAGCGCTACAGTCTTGACGACTTGATGCTGCAGCTGCGCGAGAAGAACGTGATGAACGTCGCCGACGTCGAATTCGCGGTGCTCGAGCCGACCGGGCGGCTCACGTTGATGACGAAGGACGAATACGATATGAGGAAAACGTCCGACGAAAAGGACGGGAAGGCGCCGCCGGACTTCCGGTTCGTCGGGCCGCCGGTTCCGCTCATCATGGACGGGAAAGTCCAGAAGGAAGGGCTCGAAAAAATCGGACAAACCCGGTTTTGGCTCAAACGCGAGCTGGAGTCGCGCGGCGTCAAGGACGCCAAGGACGTGTTCCTCTGCACGATCGATCATCGCGGCCGTTGGTTTATCGATAAGAAATAAAGGTTACTTTCGGCGAGGGAACGGAAGCCGTCCGACGTCGTCCTTGTCGACGAGCTTCAGCAGCACGACGAAGACGAGGTACAGAGCGACGGCGCCGACCCCGGCGGACAGAAATCGAAGCAGCGGAGACGGGTGCCATTCCCCGAGGAAGATCGCATGCGCGGCCCAGCCGGACGCTCCCGCCGCGACGGCCGTCTTCAACACGTCCCCCAGCGGAAAATAATATTTCACCAGCCGCACGACGCTGTTCCAATGCAAGATCGTAACGAGCGCGATGTTCACGTTGATGGCGGCGAGCACGCCGTAGATGCCGAATTCCGGCCGGGTCGCGAGAAGGTAGATCAGCGTCAGCTTGATCGCCGCGCCGTAGAACGTATTGAGCAGCGCGGTGCCCGGCCGGTCCAACGCCTGCAGCGTCGCCTGCAGCGGTCCTTGAAAATATAAGAAGACGGCGACCGGCGCCATGAGTTTGAGCATGCCGCCGACTTCGGCGTCGTTGTACAGGAAGAAGCAGATCGGCTCGGCTAATACATACATAAGCACGGCGAACGGCGCGCCGCTCACGAGCGCGAGACGCAAGCTTTGATGCAGCCGCTTGTGAATCAGCCTCGTGTCGCCGCGCGCGGCCGCTTCGGCGAGCGTCGGGACGAGCGACACCGATAAGGAATACGTCAGCACGCCGGGGAGCAGCAGCACCGGGATGACCATGCCCTGCAGCGAGCCGTATTGCGTCGTCGCGGCCGCGACGGCCACACCGGCGATCGCGAGCGCCTTGACCGTCATGACGGATTCGAGGAAATACGAGGCCGACCCGACCATGCGGCTGCCCGTCACCGGGATGGCGATGCGCAGCATCTCTTTGAAGGACGCGGCCAGCCTTCTCGGCGCGCCGGAGACGCCGATCGCAGCGGTGTGGAATGCTTTGTAAGCGGAGCGAGTGCGGAAATATTGGTATACGATGACGGCGAGTCCGCACACTTCCCCCACGGTGACGCCGAACATCGCCCCCGCCGCGGCCATCGCGACCCCGTAAGGCAGCAATGCGTAAGCGAAGACGAGCATCGCGACGATGCGCGCGACCGTCTCCGCGGTTTGCGAGAGGGCCGTCGGCACCATGTTTTGCCGGCCTTGGAAGTAGCCGCGGAACACGGCCGATACGCCGACGACGAGCAGCATCGGGCTCATGGCGAGAAGGGTGTAGTACACGCGCTCGTCGTTCAGCAGCTCCTGCGACAGCCACTGGGCGCCGAGCAGGAGCGCGCCCGTAAACACGACGGCGAGCGATACGGCGAAGACGAGCGACAGGCGGAGCACGTCTTTGGCTTTGCGCTCGTTGCCTTCCGATTCCGCCGCGGCGACGAGCTTGGCGACGGCGAGCGGAATGCCGCCGGTGATGACCGTCAGCAGAACGACGAGCAACGGATAGCCGAGCTGGTACAGACCGACGCCCTCCGCGCCGACGACGCGCGGCAGCGTAATGCGGGGAACGAAGCCGAGAATTCGGTTGAGGAGTCCGGCGGCGAGCAAGATCATCGTGCCGCGAATGAAGGATTGCTTGGTCATGGAAACACGCGCCCTTTCCCGATAGAAAAGCTGCCGCTTATACAAGCGTTCCTTACAAGGTTATGAGGCGTGTCCCTCCGACATGCGTCCGAATATGGACGACCCGCCCACGACGTTTCGATTTGTGCTATGATAAGGATATTCGATTCTACGGAGGGACGTTGGCGCATGACCGAATGGGAGCGGGACGACGAGACCGGCGTTGAGCCGATGAGCGAGGAAGCCCTGAACGCAATGATCGAGGAGATTTGCAACAGCAAGGCGGACGAGTTCCACATGCTCGGCTACGAGAGCGTCACCGGCAAGGACGTATGGGATTGCGTCAGCTCCAAATACAAGGAATTGCCGCCGCTGCATCGGCTCGTGAACGACATTATGTCGCTTCGGGCGACGGGGCTGATGAACTGGATGACGCTCAGCGTGTGGAAACAAGCGGAGAGAGAGCCCCGGCCGTAGCGCGGCCCGGGCCCGGAGGCGCGGCTTCGGCTGCGCCTTTTGTCGTGTAAGGGTTTTTTGACTCGCTTTTTGACGGTGGGTATAATGAGACTATTGGACACAGGGAAGGGAGCAAGATAGGCTGCCATGGATAAGAAACGACTTACGGCATTTATCCTGATCGTGCTCGTTACGCTCGGCGTCGTCGCGGGGACGAGCCTGCCGATCGCGCAGAGCATCAAGCTGGGGCTCGATTTGAAGGGCGGGTTCGAGATTTTGTATGTCGCTTCGCCGTTGGAAGAAGGGACGGAAGTGACGCAGGACTCGCTTCGCGAGACGGCGCGCAGCCTGGAGGAGCGAGTGAATAAGCTCGGCACGACCGAGCCGGAGATTACGCCCGAGGGCACGGACCGCATTCGCGTCAAGATCGCGGGCGTGACGAACGAGGCGGAAGTTCGGGAAATTCTGAACAAGCCGGCCGAATTGACGTTCCGCGGACCGGACGGCACGAAGGAGATGCTCGGCAGCGACTTCGTTCAAGGCGGCGCTTCGGTGCAATTCGACCAAGCCGGGCAGCCATACATTCAACTTCAAGTCAAGAACGCCGAGAAGTTTCGCCAAGTGACGGAGAAGCTGCTGGGACAACCTCTGGCGATCTATCTGGACGAGAAGGAGCTTTCCGCGCCGATCGTGCAAAGCGTGATCGCCAATGGGCAAGCCTCGATTACAGGCCGTTATACGTTTAACGAAGCCAAGGAGATCGCCGACGTCATTAATTTAGGCGCGCTTCCTTTGAAGTTGACGGAAAAGTACACGCAGAGCGTCGGCGCGACGCTCGGACAGCAATCGCTGGAACAGACGTTGCTTGCCGGCGTCGTCGGCTTGATCGTCATCCTATTGTTCATGGTAGTCGTATATCGCATTCCGGGACTGCTCGCGTCGATTTCGATCCTTGCGTTCACGTGGCTGCTGCTGCTGGCTTTCCGCTTAATGGGCGTAACCTTGACGCTCCCGGGCATCGCGGCGTTCGTGCTCGGCATCGGGATGGCGGTCGACGCGAACATCATTACGTACGAGCGGATCAAGGACGAAATCCGAAGCGGCAAGAAGGTTTCGTCGGCGCTTCGAGCCGGCTCGAAGAACAGCTTCCGAACGATTATGGACGCGAACCTGACGACGATCATCGCCGCAGCGGTCATCCTGTTCCTCGGCTCGAGCTCGGTGAAGGGCTTCGGCGTCATCCTCATCGCGAGCATCGTGGCGAGTATCATAACGAACGTCTTCTTCTCGCGCTTGCTGCTTAGCCTCCTCGTGCGGAGCAGAGCGGTCGAACATCCGAAATATTTCGGCGTGAAGGAGGACGAAATCAGTGCGTTATAAGATCCATCTGGACTTCATCAAGCATCGAAAGAAATTTTTTATTTTTTCGATCGCGTTGACCGTCATCGGCATCGTCATGCTCGCTGCCGCAGGGCTTAATTACGGCGTCGATTTCCGGGCGGGCACGAACATGGACGTCGAGGTCGGCAAGCCGATTACGGCCGAGCAGGCGGAACGCATCGTCGCCGAAGCCGGCTTCGAAGGCGTGCATCCGACGATCGGCGGAGACGGGGACCGCGTGACGATCCGCTTCCCGGAGACGCTGACGCAGCAAGAAGTGGAGAAAGTCGAAGGCCTGTTCAAAGCCCAATTCGGCGATCAAGTGTCGCGAGAAGTGAATTCCGTCGATCCGGAGCTCGCGCGCGAGCAGCTGCGGCACGCGATCATCGCGGTGCTGGTCGCGAGCGTCGGCATCATCTTGTACGTGAGCATCCGGTTCGAATGGCGATTCGCCATCGCCGGCATCGTCGCGCTTCTCCACGACGCGTTCATCGTAATCACGATCTTCGCCATTTTCCGGTTGGAAGTGAATCTCACGTTCATCGTCGCGGTCTTGACGATTATCGGGTATTCGATTAACGATACGATCGTCATTTTCGACCGAATCCGAGAGAACCTCCGCTTCGCGAAGCTGAAGTCGGACGGCGACCTCGCGCTCGTCGTCAATAACAGTATCTGGCAGACGTTCACCCGATCGATCAATACCGTCGTGACGGTGCTCGTCGCCGCCGTCGCGTTGTTCATCTTCGGCAGCGAGTCGATCCGCCTGTTTTCGCTCGCGATCATCATCGGACTCGTGGCCGGCGCATATTCTTCCATAGGGATCGCGTCGCCGATTTGGTACGTATTGAAAAAAGGGAGCCTCGGGAGGTCGAAATGACGCAGCAACGTTTCGCCAAGGCGGAATTCGCCGCTTGGCTCGGCATCTTCGGAAATTTGGCGTTAGCCGTCATGAAAGGCGTCGTCGGGTTCCTATCCGGCAGTCAAGCGTTGATCGCCGACGCCGCCAACTCCGCTTCCGACGTTGCCGGTTCGTTCGCCGTGCTGATCGGACTTCGCGCCGCGAAGCGCCCGCCGGATAAGGACCACCCGTACGGGCACGGCAAGGCGGAATCGATTGCGGCGATCATCGTGTCGGTATTGCTCTTGCTCGTCGGTTTCGAGGTAGCGAGAACGGCCGTTGTGACGATCTTCTTCAGCGAGGGTCCGATTCCGATACCGGAATCATACGCCATCTGGGCGTTGGCCGTCGCGATCGTCGTGAAAGAAATTTTATTCCGGTATAAATTCCGGCTCGGGAAGCAGTTGAATTCCCAAGCGCTCATCGCAACCGCCTGGGATCACCGCAGCGACGTCATGGCGTCGGGCGCGGCGCTGATCGGCGTCGCCGGCGCGGTGCTCGGAGGCATGTACGGCATCGGCTGGCTCGCCTACGCCGATCCGGTCGCCGGATTGTTGGTCGCGGCGCTCGTGCTTCGCATGGGCTACAAGCTGATCATGGAATCGATTCACAACACGCTGGATCACGTCTTGCACGCGGAGGATGCGGAAGAGCTCGTGACCGCCGCACAAAACGTGAAAGGCGTCATCACGGTCGACGAGCTTCGCGCGCGCGAACATGGCCACTACGTTATCGTAGACGCGAAAATCAGCGTAAACCCGAGAATTACGGTGCTCGAGGGTCACGATATCGCGAAAGCGGTCAAACACGAGCTGATGAACAAGTTCAGCCACGTATCCGACGTGTTCGTACACGTAAATCCGTACGACCCGGGGTTCCCTTATAAGATCGACGGGGACGCCGCGCAGGACGATTATCCGTCGCTGCTGCATTAATCGATAGACAATTGCAAGGAGGAGCGACTATGCTCTCACCGAAGACGCGTTGGTCGGTCGGTTCGCCCGACCCCGCGTACGTTCGAGAATTATCGGAGCGATTCGGCATTCGTCCGCTGCTTGCCGCCTTGTTGGCCGCTAGAGGCCACACGGCGGAGGAGGCGGCATTTTTTCTTTCCGACGAATTTACGTTTCACGACCCGTCGCTGCTCGCGGGCATGTCGGAAGCTGCCGAGCGCATTCGACGCGCGATTCGAGACCGAGATAAGATTCTGATTTACGGCGATTACGACGCCGATGGCGTCAGCAGTACGTCGCTGCTCGTTCGTCTCTTTCGGATGCTGGAGGCGGAATTCGATTATCGCGTTCCGCATCGCCTACGCGACGGATACGGATTACATACGCATTATTTGGAGGAAGCCAGTCGCGACGGCGTCAAGCTCGTCGTCACGGTGGACACCGGCATTACCGCCGTGGAGCAAGCCGCCGCGGCCCGGCGTCTCGGCCTCGATCTGATCGTTACCGATCATCACGAGCCGCCGGAGACGCTGCCGGACGCGCTGGCCGTCGTAAACCCGAAGCGCGAAGACTGCGCTTATCCGTTCAAGGGGCTCGCCGGGGTCGGCGTCGCGTTCAAGCTCGCGCACGCGTTGCTCGGCCGCGTGCCGGAAGAGCTCGCCGCTTGGGCGGCGCTCGGTACGATCGCGGACGTGATGCCGCTTGTCGGAGAAAACCGTTCGATCGTGAAGCTGGGGCTCCGGCAGCTGCGGAACGAGCCGCCGATCGGCTTCGCGGCACTGTTCCGCGTGGCGGGCGTCGAACGCCAGGAAGTGTCTTCGAACACGATCGGGTTCGGCTTGGCGCCTCGGATCAACGCCGCGGGCCGGCTCGCCGACGCCGACGAAGCGGTGAAGCTGCTCATCGCCGACGATCCGGTCGAAGCGGATGCGATCGCGCGTCGGATGGACGCTCTGAACCGGGAGCGGCAGCGCATGGTGGAGGAAGCGGCCGCGGAAGCGATCGAGCTCGTAGAGCGCGACGGCGGACCCGGGGACGGCATCGTCGTCGCTTCGGACCGGTGGAATCCGGGCATTATCGGCATCGTCGCTTCCAGGCTTGTGGAGGCGTATTACCGGCCGACGGTCGTCATCGCCATGGACGCCGAATCGGGCGTCGGCAAGGGTTCCGCTCGAGCGATCCCTGGCTTCCATCTGTACGACGCGCTGAAAACTTGCGAGTCGCTGTTTTTGCACTTCGGCGGACATGCTTCCGCCGCCGGACTTTCGATCCGGGGCGACAACCTGGACGCCTTCGTCGAGGCGTTCCGAAACGAGGCTTCCTCTCGATTAACGGAGGAGCTGAAGACGCCGGTAACGCTCGTCGACGCGGAACTCGACTTGTCCGACATTACGATCGACGCGATTCAGGAGCTGGAGAAGCTGGCTCCATACGGCATGGGGCATCCCGCGCCGAAGTTTTCGATTTCCCAGGCAATCGTCGGGGAAGCGACCGTCATCGGCAAAGACAAGCGACATGCGAAGTTTCGACTCGAGGGAAGCGGGAACAAAATCGAAGCGGTCGGCTTCGGCATCGGGGAGACCGTACGCCGCGTGGCGCTCGGATCCCGGCTGTCGCTGGTCGGGGAGCTGTCCGTGAACGAATGGAACGGCCGCAAGACGCCGCAAATCATCGTGAAGGACGTCGCCGTACCGCATATCCAGCTGTTCGATTGGCGCTCCGCTGCGACCGCTTCCGCATTCCGCGAGCGTTGGGAAGCGGCGCGATCGGACGATTGGCGCCCTGCGTTCTTGCTAGGGCCTTATGACGAACCGCCGGCCGCCCTCGCCGCTTGGTGGAAGACCGTCCCGGTCTATCGGTTGACGACGGAAGGGGACAGGGTTGTCGTTCCGGTTAACGTCAACGCGTTCGATGCGCCTTTCGAAGGGGCGACGGATCTATGGTTCGTAAATTGCCCTTTCCCATTCGAGAGGTTTCATCTTATACTAAAACAGGATGTTTCGCTTTGCCGCACGTACGCCTTAGCTTTGGACGGCGCGCCGACCATCGATCGGGAGACGATGAAGCGCGCGTACGTCTGTATGAGGGAGCTCGGCGAATCTCCCGAAGAAGATTGGATCGGAGCGGTCGCGAGACGGGTCGGCCTCGGCCTCGAAGCGGCGCGGCTCGCGATCCGCGTCTTCCGAGAGCTGGGCTTCGTCGAGGAAGGCGGCGCTCCGGGCACGGTTCGGATCGCGCGCTCCCCGGCGAAACGGGATTTATCGGAATCGGCGTCCTTCGCGATGGCGCTGCGAGCCGAAACCGCGAGACAGGAATGGAAGAGAATGACGACGGAAACGCTGCAAGCACGTCTGCTCGCGCAAGCGCCCTTCCGTCGCGACGACATTGAACTCAGAAAGACGGAGGCAGTAGGATGAGCGTAAATTTCAAAGATCATATTCGAGTCATCGAGGATTGGCCGCAACCGGGCATTCGCTTCAAGGACATTACGACGCTGCTAGGGGACGGGAACGTCTATCGCGAGGCGATCGATCAGATCCGTCAGCTCGTGAAGGACAAGCAAATCGACGTCATTTGCGGGCCGGAGGCGCGCGGCTTCGTGGTCGGCGCGCCGCTCGCGTACGCTCTCGGCGTCGGCTTCGTGCCGATTCGCAAATCCGGCAAGCTGCCGTACGAGACGATCGAAGCGAGTTACGATCTGGAATACGGCAAGGACAGCTTGGCGGTTCATAAAGACGCGATTCGTCCCGGCCAGAAAGTACTGATCGCGGACGACCTGCTCGCGACCGGCGGTACGATCGCCACGTGCATCAATCTCGTGCAGAAGCTGGGCGGCGACGTCGTCGGCGCGGCGTTCCTCATCGAGCTGTCGTATTTGACCGGACGGCAGAAGATGAACGGCATCGACGTCGTATCGTTGATTACGTATTAAACCGGACAGAAAAGGGCAGTCTCGAAGGAACGAATCCTTCCGAGACTGCCCTTTTTCCATTCCATCCCGATTTTATTCGCTTCGAAGCTTTAGCACCTCAAGGAGCTTGAAGAACAGGCTGAGCACAATCGCCGCGACGGTCGCCAGCGCCATACCCTTGAGCGAGAAGTTGCCGACGGAGAACGTAGCGCCGCTAATGCCGATAATAAGCACGACGGCGGACAAGATCATGTTCGACGCCTTCGAATAATCGACCTTCGCTTCGACCAGCATTCGGATGCCCGAAGCGGCGATGACGCCGAAGAGCAGCACGGAGACGCCGCCCATGACCGGGTCCGGGATGGTCATGATCAACGCGGCGAGCTTGCCGACGAACGACAGCGCGACCGCGATGACCGCCGCGCCGCCGATGACCCAGACGGAGTAGACGCGAGTCAGCGCCAAGACGCCGATATTTTCGCCGTAGGTCGTGTTCGGCGTGGACCCGACGAAGCCGGAGACGAGCGTCGAGACGCCGTTCCCGAGCAGCGAGCGTCCGAGGCCGGGCTCCTTCGTAAGATCCTTGCCGACGATGTTGCCGGTAACGATCAAGTGGCCGATATGCTCGGCGATGACGACGAGCGCGGCCGGCGCGATGATCGCGATGCTGGCGGCGTCCCACTCCGGCGCGGTGAACGTCGGGAGGCGCAGCCAGTCGGCTTCGGCGACCTTCTCGAAGGTGACGATACCGAGCAGAGCGGACAGCGCATAACCGACGACGATGCTAATAAGAATCGGGATAATCTTCAAGAAGCCGCGGAACGCGACCGAACCGATGAGAGCGACGAGCAGCGTGACGATCGAAACCGTAACGGCCTTCGGATCGAAAGGCGCGGCTTCGGACGGGATCCAGCCGGCCATTCCGGCGGCTACCGGAGCCAACTCCAGGCCGATGATAGCGACGATCGCGCCCATGGCGGCGGGCGGGAAGACGACGTCGATCCACTTCGTCCCGGCCGCGGAGACGAGCAGCGCCACGATCGTGAAGATCGCGCCCACCACGATGAAGCCGCCTAACGCCTTCGCGTAGCTGCCGCCGGATAGGCCCATGACGACGAACACCGGAGACAAGAAGGCGAAGCTCGAGCCTAGGTATGCGGGAATTTTGCCCTTGCACAGAATAAGGTAAAACAGCGTGCCGATCCCGTTCATCAACAAGATCGTGGCCGGATCCACGTTAAACAGCACGGGCACCAGAACGGTCGACCCGAACATGGCGAACAGATGCTGGAGGGAAAGCGGAAGGCCGGCGAGAAGAGATGGTTTTTCGTTGACTCCAAGCGTGCGCGATTCGGCGGACATGAGCGATATCGTCTCCTTTTCGAATGTAGGGCGACACGTTTCGACGAATTTCCGAACGATTCGACCTAACGGTTATCCTAGCAAAACTTCCCTCGCTTGTCAGCGGTCAATTTTCAGAAACGCCTCGTTACCTTGACGGAACCCCGGAACAAGGGGATAATGATAAGCAAAATTCATGATTTTAGGGGTTTAAAGCGTCTATGGAAGAACGGCAGCCCACGGGGATCGAGCAGCTGCTCGAGAAGGCATCTTCATACATCAAAGAAGCCGACCTGACGCGGATCCGGGAAGCGTACGATTACGCGGAAGCCGCGCATCAAGGCCAGACCCGTAAATCCGGGGAACCATATATCCTTCATCCGCTGGCGGTAGCCGACATCTTGGTGAACATGCAGATGGACGCGACCACGGTCATCGTGGGTTTGCTTCACGACGTCGTGGAAGACACCAACGTCACGACGCAGGATCTCGAGGCGAGATTCGGCAAAACCTGCGCGGAGCTTGTCGACGGACTTACCAAACTGGAGAAGATCCGCTTCAAATCGAAGGAAGAGCAGCAGAACGAAAATTACCGCAAGATGTTCGTCGCCATGGCCCAGGACATTCGGGTCATTCTTATTAAGCTTGCCGACCGCCTGCATAATATGCGAACGCTGAAGCATCAATCGGAAGAGGCGCAGCGCCGGATATCCGAAGAGACGCTTGAAATTTTTTGTCCGATCGCCCACCGACTCGGGATGGCCGCCATTCGCTGGGAGATGGAGGACATCTCCCTTCGCTACCTGAACCCGCAGCAATACTACCGCATCGTCAATCTGATGCAGAAGAAGAGAGCCGAGCGCGAACGCCACATCGAAGAGGTCATGGACAAAATCCGGGAGAAACTGACCGAGATGGGCATCGATGCGGATATTAGCGGTCGACCGAAGCACATTTATAGCATTTATAAGAAAATGGTCAGCCGCAACAAGCAGTTTAACGAAATTTACGACTTGCTCGCGATACGCATCATCGTAGAGAACGTGAAGGACTGCTACGCGACGCTGGGCATCATTCATACGCTGTGGAAGCCGATGCCGGGTCGGTTCAAGGATTATATCGCGATGCCGAAACCGAATATGTACCAGTCGCTCCATACGACGGTCATCGGACCGAAGGGCGAGCCGACCGAGGTACAGATTCGAACGCTCGAGATGCATCGCACGTCCGAGTTCGGGATCGCCGCCCACTGGGCGTACAAGGAGAGCAAGGACGGTACCTCGCAGGCGGCGAATATCGGCACTTTCGAGGAAAAAATGACGTTCTTCCGGGAAATTCTCGAGCTGCAACAAGAAGCGAAAGACGCCGCAGAGTTCATGGAATCCCTTCGGATGGACTTCTTCACCGACCTCGTATACGTCTTTACGCCGAAGGGCGAAGTCATCGAGCTGCCTTCCGGCTCCGTGCCGCTCGATTTCGCGTATCGCATTCATACCGAAATCGGCAATCGGACGATCGGTTCGAAGGTGAACGGCCGCATCGTGCCGCTCGACCACAAGCTTCATACCGGCGATATCGTCGAAATTTTGACCTCCAAGCACTCTTACGGGCCAAGCCAGGATTGGCTGAAAATCGCGCAGTCGTCTCACGCCCGAAGCAAGATCAAGCAATGGTTCAAGAAGGAGAAGCGGGAGGAAAACGTCGAAAAGGGCCGCGAAGCGATCGAGCGCGAAGTCAAGCGGCTCGGCTTCGATCCGCAGGACGTCTTGTCCGAAGAAAAGCTTCTGGAAGCGGCGAAGAAGTTTAACTTCAACGACGTCGAAGACATGCTGTCGGCGATCGGGTTCAGCGGCATTACCGCCGCTCAGATCGTCACGCGGCTTACGGAGAAGCAGCGCAAGGAGAACGAGGAAGCGGCGCAGCTGCAGCTGACGAACGAAGTGCGCGAGCTGAAGCCGGCGTCGGCGGCGCATAAGCGTCCGCGATCGACGCAAGGCGTCCGCGTCAAGGGCGTCGACAACCTGCTCGTCCGCTTCGCCCGCTGCTGCAATCCGGTGCCGGGAGACGATATCATCGGTTATATCACGCGCGGACGCGGCGTGTCGGTCCATCGGAGCGACTGTCCGAACGTAGTCGTCTCGGACGAGAACGGGGACGATGCGAATCGGGTCATCGAGGTCGAGTGGATCGCCGCGGCGGAAGCGAATTACAGCGTCGATATCGAGATCACGGGCCACGATCGCCGAGGGCTGTTGAACGAAGTGCTGCAGGCCGTCTCCGAGAGCAAGACGAACATGTCCGCGGTTTCCGGCCGTTCGGACAAAAACAAAGTAGCGATGATCCATATGACGATACTGATCCGGAATACGGAGCATCTTCAGTCGGTCGTCGAGAAAATCAAGCGCGTACGCGATGTCTATTCCGTACAGCGCATCATGCAGTAGGAGAAACGAACTATGCGCGCATTGTTACAAAGAAGCAAAGCCGCCAGCGTCCGCGTCGGCGGAGAGACGGTCGGCGCGATCGACGGCGGTCTCGTCGTTCTGCTCGGCGTCACCCACGATGACACCGAGGCGGATGCCGTCTATTTGGCGGAGAAGACGGCGGGACTCCGCATCTTCGAGGACGAAGATGGCAAGATGAACTTGTCGATCGCGGAGGTCGGCGGTTCCGTGCTTTCCGTTTCGCAGTTCACGCTGTACGGCGATGCCCGCAAGGGGCGGCGACCGAATTTCATGGCCGCAGCCCGGCCCGACGCCGCGCTCGCGCTATATGAGCGCTATAACGCTCTGCTGCGGGAGAGAGGGCTCGCCGTCGAGACCGGCCGCTTCGGCGAAATGATGGAAGTGTCGCTCGTCAATTGGGGCCCTGTGACCTTATGGCTCGACAGCAAAGCTTAGCGGTTTTTAGACGTCTACTCCGATTCGTTGGGGGAGGCGTCTTTTTGATGATTCCCCTTTCATACCTGATTCGCTTAAGTCAGAAGCCCTACAGCCCAAACCATTCGCTTTTACGGATCCGGTCAACGCTACGACTCTGCTCCGTTCTACTACATGCAAGCCCGGTTTTCTCACGGTTTCTACCTCATCTCAGATCAGGTCACCGCCCGGTTCCGCCTTCATCCCTGATTCGATCTTCGCACCGGTCCTGTTTCATCTCTGCTCGGGTCTCCGCTCTCGTCCGGTTCCACGCTTCCCGCCACAGTCGCACGTGGAGCTACCGAAGGAGCAGGCATCTCCACCTGCAACTCTTTCACACTTGATTTCCTTGACTCAGAAGTACTTCCGTACACCTTCTTTCGCTCAAGGATAGCGCTGCCAAGATCGTAGCATCGAAAATCGTCATTCGATTAGACTACTGCTGGCGTACGAAAGAAAAGGCGTGCCCACTCGATCCTTGGACATCCTCCCCTAGCGGCCATATTCCAACGGAAGCAGTATTCGTGTAGATAGCTTTGTAAGTATTTCGTTCCGATTCCGTGGAACTTACGAAGCAGCCAGCGTTCAGCTTCTTTGAATCGAGTCGGAAGGGCGCTTTGGACGAGCCGCTTGCCGATCAGCAGGGCGGTATCCGCAAAAGGAACGGCGATACTGCCGAATGCGGCCGGGATTCCTTCTCTCGCCAACTCTTTGGTGCCGGGCTCGAGGAGTTCGTCGTCGATTAGCGTCAGCTTTAAGGCATGCGGCAGGCCGCCATCGTCGACGGAGCTGCCGATCAGTACGATCCTCTCCTTGCGGTATCGCTTATGGGAGGTGGACAGGAACAAATATCCGGGAGCGAGCCAACACACGGCCGCTTGAACGAAGCCGCGCAGAAGCTTAGAGGCTTCGATCTCCGCGATCGCGGCTCGCAGTTTCCGCAGGATGGCCCAGGCGGTCGAATGGGCGACGCCGATGAAGGCGGCCAGTTCGACCGCGTTGACTCCGGCTTCGGAGGCAAGCAGATCCATCGCGGAGGCCCACTTCTCGAGGGAAGTGCGACTGCGATGCATGACCGTACCCGCGGTCACGGTCGTCTGATGCTTACATAGACCGCACTGGTACAAAGGCAAACGTCTCGTCCATATGGTGTAAAACATACCAAATCCGCAATTCGGACACTCGAAACCGTTCGGCCACCTTCGCTGAAAAAAGTATGCATGCAGGTCTGTATTCACTCAAGCATCCCTCCTTTTTTAAGTTTAGCAAACATACGTTCGCATTACAACGGAAATCAAAATCTTTTTTCTGAGTAAGGGAAATCAGGTGTGAAAGGGACAGGAGAAGAGACTGGACCTTGTCACGGACCAGTAAATGGAAACTGCTGATGGAAAGGGAAGGCGGTTATGAGAATGTCGATGTAGGGGGAAAGGGGCAGCGGAGCCAGGAACGGCAGAACAGGAAGATGGGAGAGTCAGCGGAGACAGGCGAGATCGAAATAAGAGTCGGGAAAACGCGCAGCTGGGGACGGCCGAACAAGAGCCGGGATTTGGGACGCGGGATGCGGGACGGGACTAATCCTCTCCGGGAGTGGGGAAACTGGAAGGAGGACCTAGTGACGGAGGGGAGCGGGAAAAGCAAATGCGTATGACGATTCGGCAGCAAGCGCTGCATGCGGGAGACCCGGAACGGGGGCAGGACGGCGTCGAGCCGAAAGGGGGGGCGCCGACGTCGGCGGACCTGACGGCGGAGTTCGCGGCGGAGCCTGGGTTTCGGCCCGGAGGCGGACGAAGCGGGAACCAACGTGTACATAAATCGTAAGACTATGGTATCCTTATCCACGTGACACGCAACGCGCATTAGGAGGCATGGAACGTGAGAATTCGCATCGAACGCGTCGGCTTCGCCGATTTCGATATGGATTTATTTCATTTGTGCAAATTGTTTTACGACGAAGCGGACGTACGGTTCGAGGACCGAACGTTCGAGGACGGCGAACCGGACTTGACGATACGCATCGGGCTCGAGACGGACGATGCGAACGATCGCATCCGCGTATCCGCGGAAGCGACGGTGTCTCCCTCAACAGGCGGACAAAGCTGGGACGGGAGCTACGAGCGGACGCTGTCGAGCCGGACGGGCGACGACCCGAGAAGGTCTCTTAAGCGCGCGCTTGGCGCGGGGCTCGTGAAGGTATTGGAGCAGGCGACAGGGCTCGCGCAGCCGTGGGGGACGTTGACGGGCGTGCGGCCTACGAAGTTGATGCATAATTTGCTGCTGCAGTACGAGGCGGAGGAAGCGCAGCGCATTTTGCAGGATGAATACTTCGTGACGACGGAGAAGGCGTCCTTGTTGTCGGAAGTCGCCGTCCGGCAGCTGAAGGTGATTCCGGACTTATATACGATCAACGAGAAGGAAGTCAGCGTCTATATCGGCATTCCGTTCTGCCCGACGAAGTGCGCGTACTGCACGTTCCCGGCGTACGACATCCGCGGCAACAACGGCTCGGTGGAGGCGTTCCTCGAAGGGCTGCATTACGAGATCCGCGAGACGGGGCGCTGGCTGAAAGCCGCCGGCCTCGGCATTACGACGATTTACTGGGGCGGCGGCACGCCGACTAGCATCGAGGCGGAGCAGATGGACGCGTTGTTCGAGACGCTGCATGCATCGTTCCCGGGCATGGACCGCGTGCGGGAGCTGACGGTCGAAGCGGGACGTCCGGACACGATTACGCCGGAGAAGCTGCAGGTGATGCGGAAGTGGAACGTAGATCGGATTTCGATCAATCCGCAAAGCTTCACGCAGCAGACGCTGGATACGATCGGCAGGCATCATACGGTCGAAGAGACGGTCGAGAAGTTTCTGCTGTCGCGTTCGATGGGCCTCGACAACATCAATATGGATTTGATCATCGGGCTGCCGAACGAAGGGCTGAAGGAGCTGCGCCATACGCTCGACGAAACGGAAAAATTGCTGCCCGAGTCTTTGACGGTGCACACTTTATCGTTCAAACGCGCGTCTAAGATGACGAAGAACCGGGACAAGTACGAGGTCGCCGAACGCGACGAGATCCGCGCGATGATGGAGGAAGCGATCGAGTGGACGGCGAAGCACGGCTATGCGCCGTACTATTTGTACCGGCAAAAAAATATTCTCGGAAACTTGGAAAACGTCGGTTACAGCTTGCAAGGGAAAGAGAGCCTCTATAACATCCTGATGATGGAGGAGCGGCAGACGGTCGTCGGCCTCGGCTGCGGCGCCGTGAGCAAGGTCGTCTATCCGGACGAGACGGAGGGACGGGATTCGGTCGAGCGCTTTCCGAATCCGAAGGAGCCGTACCACTATAACCAAGCGTTCCGGGAGTATACCGAGAAGAAGCTGGACCTGCTGCAGCGGGCTTACGGCAAGGAGAGTATGAAGCTATGATTCGAACATGGTTACGGAACGCGGCCGCAACCGCGATGGCCGCGTTCGTCGCGGCCGGAGGCGTCTTCGCCGGCGGAGCGGGCGTCGCGTCGGCGGGAACGCTGTCGCAGCACGCGGAATGGTTTTCCGGACAAGCGGTCGGGCCGGTTCCGATGCAAGTGCCCGCGCAGCTCGCGGGCGTCAAGACGGAGTACGACGTGATCGTGGCGGGCACGGACCCGGAAGGGATCGCGGCCGCGTTGTCGGCGGCGCGCAACGGGTTGACGGTGCTTCTGACGGACGGGCGGAATCGCACGACGCTGGGCGGCCTGATGACGCTCGGCTGGCTGAATACGATCGACCTGAACCGGTATTCGCCGGACGGTTCGATTTTAAACAAAGGCATCTTCAGCGAGTGGTACAAGATGGTCGAGGGCGATTCCTTCGACGTGAAGACGGCGGCGAACGCGTTCCAGCGGCTCGTCGACGCGGAACCGAATATCGACGTTCTGATGCCGGTTCGGGAGATGAAGCCGGTCGTGGAGTCGTTCGGTCAGACGAAGACGGTCGTGGGCATGGATTTGACCACGAAGGACGGGACGGAGCTGTTCGTCCGCGCGAACGCGGTCATCGACGCGACGCAGGACGGCGACGTGTTCGCGGCCGCGGGCGTGCCGTTCACGTTCGGCCGGGAAGACATCGGCCAAGCCGACGCCCGGATGGCGGTGACGCTCGTCTACCGACTGAACGGCGTAACGCCGGCCGTATGGAGCGGCATTCGCGAACGGCTCCGCGGGAAGAAAGGCTACGGCACGACGACGATGTCGGCATGGGGGTATTTAGAGTTTTACCAATACGTGCCGAGCCAGCCGCAGGTGAAGATGCGCGGCCTCAATATCGGGAGGCAGAACGACAATACGGCGCTCGTGAACGCGCTTCTTCTGTTCGACGTCGACCCGCTCGATCCGGCTTCGGTGCAGGCGGGCATCGAGGCGGGCAAGAGGGAGCTGCCGCTCGTCGTGAAGTACATGCAGAGCCGATTCCCGGAGCTGTCGAAGCTGACGTTAGGCGGCACCGCTCCCGAGCCGTATATTCGGGAGTCGCGGCATATGCTGGGCGAGTACCGGCTTAATATCATCGACTTGCTCGAAAACAAAGACAAGTGGGACCGCATCGCCTTCGGGTCGTACCCGATCGATCTGCAGCCGACGTCGGCGAGCGACAGCGGCAACATTTTGTTCAAGCCGATCAAATACGCGGTGCCGTTCCGGAGCATCGTGCCGCAGAAAGTGGACGGTCTGCTCGTCGTCGGTCGCGCCGCTTCGTTCGATACGCTGCCGCACGGCAGCGCGCGGACGATCCCCGTCGGGATGGCGACCGGCGAGGCGGCGGGCGCGGCGGTCAAGGTCGCGAAGGAGCGCGGCATCACGTTCCGGGCGATGGCGAAGGATAAGACGGCGATCGCGACGCTGCAAAGCCGTCTGAACGCGCAAGGGATGGATCTGAAGCCGTATACGCTGCCGCTGCAATCTTACGAGAAGCACCGGACGTATTCGGGACTCAAGACGGTGCTGTCGTTCGGGCTCGTGTCCGGGAAGTACGACAACGACTTCCGTCTCGACGAACAGGCGAACCCGGTCGAGTACGGGCTGTTATACGCCGGCTCGCGCGATTATTTCGGCGACAAGATGCCGACGCATCCTTCGCAATGGTATCCGGCGGATCAGACGCTGGAGAAGCAGCTTCGCGCTTCGCCGCTTACGCTCGAGAACGCGGCGTTGATCGCCGCGACGGCGATGGGGATCGAGTTCCAGCCGAACGGCGCGCTCGCCGCGCTGAAAGCGCGCGGAGTATTGAAGGACGTGACGATCTCCGGCATCAAGAACGCGAACGCCCTGACGGTCGGCGAATCGTACATGGTGTTCCGGGACGTGGCGACGGCGCTCGGCTTCCGCGTGGCGGCTTCGAGCGTCAATTGACGAGGAGGGTTTGGAAACGTTTCCCAAAATGTAACCATCCTGTAATGTAGCTTTCATGTCCGCTTAATGTTGATCGCATACAATGATCTCGACCCCCTTTTTTGACATATATTTTCACTATTGCCTGCGGCGATCTCGCCGCAGGTACTTTGTTTTTTCGGAGACGAACTTGACATTCGGGCGTGATGTAAGTAAAATTGTGAAAAAGTTTCAATTGCACGACGTTGATTCGGTGACGGGATAAAGTAGTCCGATTCCCGCTCGCACCCAGAGAGAGACGCCTTAGGCTGCAAGCGTCTTTGCGACGAACGGACGAAAGACCTCCTCGAGAACATACGGCGAACGGCGGCGCGACGACCGCGGCGGACTCAGTAGCCCTATGCGTGGAACGAGCGTTAATCGTTAGAGCGAAGGCGCGGCCTTCGGAATGTGGGTGGTACCGCGGGCGATTCCGTCATGAATCTCTCGTCCCTGACAGCGATATTTGTCGGGGGCGGGAGTTTTTTTATTTGTCCAAGAAGAAATGAGGGTCGAATGAGATGTCGTTTCAGAAACCGAAAGGAACGCAAGATTTTTTGCCGGGCGCGGTCGAGCGCTGGCAGTTCGTCGAGGGGAAGGCGCGTGAGGTGTGCCGCCGATTCGTGTACCGGGAAATCCGGACGCCGATCTTCGAGTCGACCGAACTGTTCCAGCGCGGCGTCGGCGAGACGACGGACGTCGTCGAGAAAGAGATGTACACGTTCATGGACAAGGGCGACCGCAGCATGACGCTGCGGCCGGAAGGGACGGCGGGCGTCGTTCGCGCCTACGTCGAAAACAAGCTGTACGGGGATCCCGATATTACGAAGCTGTATTATATCGGACCGATGTTCCGCTACGAGCAGCCGCAAGCCGGACGGTACCGGCAGTTCCACCAATTCGGCATCGAGGCGTTCGGCTCGAGCGATCCGAGTCTGGACGCGGAGGTCATCGCGCTCGGCAGCCAGTTCTACACCGAGATCGGCCTTACGGGCTTCACGCTCGAGATCAACTCCGTCGGCACGCCGGAGACGCGAGCGGCGTTCCGAGAGAAGCTGCTCGCGTTCCTCGAGCCGAAGCGGGACGTTCTGTGCAAGGATTGCCGTTCCCGCATGGACCGAAATCCGCTGCGGGTGCTCGATTGCAAGGTGGACCAAGCGCACTTCGAAGGCGCGCCTTCGCTGCTCGACAACTTGGACGACGACAGCGCCGCGCACTTCGAGAAGGTGAAGTCGCATCTCGACGCGATGGCTATCCCGTACGCGATCAATCCGCGGCTCGTGCGCGGCTTGGACTACTACACGCATACGGCGTTCGAGTTCAAGGCGGCTGGCATCGGATCGATCGACACGATCGGCGGAGGCGGCCGGTATAACGGGCTCGTGTCCGACATCGGCGGACCCGAGCAGACCGGCGTCGGCTTCGGACTCGGCCTCGAACGCGTGCTTCTGGTGTTGGAGAAGCAGGGCGTGGAGCTGCCGGCGTCGGTGGCGCCGGACGTGTACTTCGTAGCGCTCGGCGAGGCGGCGGAGGCGCGGATCGTGCCGCTGCTGAACGAGGCGCGCGCGCGGGGCATCGTCGCCGAGAAAGATTACGGCGGCCGCAAGATGAAAGCGCAGCTGAAGTCGGCGGATCGGCTGGCCGCGAAATACGCGGCGATCCTCGGAGACGACGAGTTGGAGCGCGAGGAGATCGTATTGAAATCGCTCGCGACGGGCGAGCAGCGGACGGTTGCGCTGACGAGCTTGTTCGACAGCTTGAAGTAATCATTTTCTAAAGGACAAAGGGGTAGGTACACATGATGTTGCGTGACTCTAAATGCGGAACGTTGACGAAAGCGAACGTCGGCGAGACGGTCGTGCTGAACGGTTGGGTGCAGCGCCGCCGGGACCTTGGGGGCGTCTTGTTCATCGACTTGAGGGATCGGAGCGGGCTGATGCAGATCGTCTTCAATCCGGCGTTCTCGGGCCAAGCGCTCGAGACGGCGGACAAGTGCCGGAACGAATACGTCGTTGCGGTGAAGGGCAAGGTCGTCGAACGGGATCCGTCGACGGTGAACCCGAACTTGCCGACGGGCGAGATCGAAGTGCAAGTGACGGAGATCGAAGTGTTCAACGGCGCGAAGACGCCTCCGTTCTTCATCGAAGACGGCGTCGAAGTCGACGAGTCCGTGCGGCTGAAGTACCGCTACCTCGACCTGCGCCGGCCGGAGATGCAGCGCACGCTCATGCTCCGCTCGAAAGCGGCGAAGGTGTTCCGCGACTTCCTGGACGCGAACGAGTTCATCGAGGTCGAGACGCCGATCCTAACGAAGAGCACGCCGGAAGGCGCGCGCGATTACTTGGTGCCGAGCCGCGTCCATCCGGGCGAGTTTTTCGCGCTGCCGCAGTCGCCGCAAATTTTCAAGCAGCTGCTGATGGTCGGCGGCATGGAGCGCTACTATCAAATCGCGCGCTGCTTCCGCGACGAGGACCTTCGGGCGGATCGGCAGCCGGAGTTCACGCAGGTGGACATCGAGACGTCGTTCCTGTCGCAGGACCAGCTGTTGACGATCATGGAAGAGCTCACCGCGAAGCTGTTCAAAGAGACGGTCGGCGTGGACGTGCCGACGCCGTTCCAACGTCTGCCGTACGCCGAGGCGATGGGCAAGTACGGCTCGGATAAGCCGGACCTGCGCTTCGGTCTCGAGCTCGTCGACGTATCCGACGTCGTGTCGTCGTCCGGCGTGAAGGTGTTCGCGTCGGTCGTGGCGGGCGGCGGCATGGTGAAGGCGATCAACGCGAAGGGCTGCGCGACGTGGAGCCGCAAGGAGCTCGACGACTTGACGCCGTTCGCGGCTCGCTACGGCGGCAAGGGGCTCGCGTACATCGTCGTGAAGGACGGCGAATGGAAGGGGCCGATCGTGAAGTTCCTGAGCCCGGAGGAGATCGCGGCATTGACCGAGCGTCTCGGCGCCGAAGAGGGCGACGTGCTGCTGTTCAGCGCCGACAAGGCGAAGGTCGTGCACGACGTGCTCGGCAATTTGCGCCTGAAGCTCGGCCGCGACCTCGGCCTTATTAACGAGAGCGAGTTCCGCTTCGCATGGGTCGTCGACTTCCCGCTGCTCGGCTGGGACGAGGAAGCGGGGCGCTGGGTGGCGGAGCATCATCCGTTCACGCGTCCGCACGACGAAGACCTGCCGCTGTTCGAGACGAACCCGGGCGCGATCCGCGCGCAAGCGTACGATCTTGTCCTGAACGGTTACGAAGTCGGCGGCGGCTCGATGCGGATTTACAAGCGCGACGTGCAAGAGAAGATGTTCTCGGCGCTCGGTCTCACGATGGAAGAAGCGCGCGAGAAGTTCGGCTTCTTCCTCGACGCGTTCGATTACGGCACCCCGCCTCACGGCGGCATGGCATTCGGCTTCGACCGATTGGTTATGCTGTTAACGGGGCGCACGAATTTGCGCGAGACGATCGCGTTCCCGAAGACGGCGAGCGCATCGGACCTGTTGTCGGGCGCGCCGTCCGAGGTCGACGACAAGCAGCTGCAGCAGCTGTCGATTCGCGTAGCGCCGCAGCAGAAGCCGGAGCCGGTGAAGCAATAAGGGGGGACCCCGCGCAATGTTGAACCAATTTTCCCGCACGGAGTTGGCGGTCGGGCCGGAAGGCATTCTGGCGCTGAAGAACAGCACCGTGGCGGTGCTCGGCATCGGCGGCGTCGGCTCGATCGCGGCGGAGGCGCTCGCGCGCACCGGCGTCGGGCGGATTATTATGATCGATAAGGACGTCGTCGACGTGACGAACATCAACCGCCAGATCCACGCGCTCACGACGACCGTCGGGCAGCCGAAAGCCGAGCTGATGCGAGAGCGCATCAAGCTGATCAACCCGGAATGCGACGCGATCGCCCTGCGCATGTTCTATACGGAGGAGACGTACGAGAAGCTGTTCGAGTATCCGCTCGATTATGTATTGGACGCCTCCGATACGATCATGTACAAGGTGCATCTCATTCTTCAATGCAAGGCGCGCGGCATCCCCGTCATCTCGAGCATGGGCGCGGCGAATAAGATGGACCCGACGAAGTTCCAGGTCGTCGACATCTCGAAGACGCACACCGATCCGCTGGCGCGCGTCGTGCGCCGCAAGCTGCGGGAAGCGGGCGTCACGAAGGGCGTGAAGGTCGTCTTCTCGACGGAGACGCCGAAGAAGCCGCGGGAGGACGTGACGCAGCGCATCGTGCCGGAGAACGCGCCGGAAATCCGGAAGGCGCAGCAGCCGCCGGCGAGCAACGCGTTCGTTCCGCCGGTGGCGGGGCTCTTCATGGTGAGCGTCATCGTGAACGACCTGCTGAAGAAGCACGGCATCGAAGTGTAATCGAAGAGGAAGAAGAGGCGCTCCGCGGGCGATTCGCGGGGCGCCTTTTTCCGTGTCCTTGCGTTACAGCATCATCCGCCCGGCCGGAAACAGGCGTATTGCGTCTTCCCCGTGCCGTTCGATGCGCTGAAGTAACCCGCGTAGGCGAATGCCGTGCCCGAACGGGCGAACTTCCCATACCTATAGGTATCTCGCCTAAGGAAGTGATTGTCGTGTATTACGGAGCTGGGAGACCGACGATGCCGATGGCATCCGCGACGGCGGTGCCGCCCGGAAAGTATATGTATACCCCCGAGCTGCCGCATCTGATGCAAGCGCTGCGACCCACGTATTGGGTAGTGACCGAACCCGTGTTCATGGATCATCTGCTGATGCATGCGGATCAGAAGGTTCGGCTGGAGACGGTCGGCGGACCGCTTGTCGGCACGCTGGCCGGGGTCGCCGTCGATCATGTGCAGATCGATGTGAACGGCGTTCCGCATCACGTCCGGTTCGGTCAAATCGTGTATTTCGCCAAAGCGTAAGGAAGGAATTGCCGCTTCCTACTCTCGCAACTTTCGACATGGTTCTCTCGTCTAAGGAGTACGAGAGAATCAAGCGAGAAAGGAAGCGCAGATGAGAACGAACCTAACGAAAACGATCGCCTTCGCGGCGTTGGCCGCGTGTATGGCGATGACCGCCGTATCGGCGGGGGGACAAAAAGCGCAAGCGGCGTTGGCGTCGATCGTAAGCGTGACCTTGAATCAGGGGACGGCCGAGCTGAAGCATGAGCCGCTGCTCGAGGGCGGAGCCGTCTATTTGCCGCTGCGAGAAACCGGTGCGCTGCTGAACAGCCGAACGACATGGATCGCGGAAGGGAAGAAAATTTTGGTCAACCGCCCCGGGGTTCGCATCGAGATGACGCTCGGCAGCCGGCAGGCGACGGTCAACGGCAAGCCGTACGCCCTTACCGCCATGCCGAAAAACGTGAACGGCGTCGTGTTCGTGCCGGTTCGCTTCGTCAGCGAAGCGCTCGGCGCGAACGTGCAGTGGAAGTCGGACGACCGCCGGGTGGAGCTGCAGTTCGAAAATTTGTATTCGTTCGCGGAGAAGGGGACTCGAGGCTACTGGCTTCATCGGACGACCGGCGAGCTGTACGCCAGCGAGAACGGACAGGCCGCCGCGCTTGTCGCGGATACCGAATTCGAGCTTCAGCGCTACGTCGAACTGTCGATCGAGACGTTGTCGCCGTCGACGGACGTCGTCGCGGCGATAGACAACTATGGCGAACCGGGCATCAACAACGACGTATATCGTTTCGTCGTTGCGTCGGGCAAGATGACGTTGGAGACGAAGACGCATTATTGGGGCGTCCATCCGATCCGCAACGTCTCGACGCCGCCCGACGGCCATGCGTTGCTCATGGACGGAGCGACGCTGTACGAGGTGGACGCGGCCGGGGCGACGGTGGCCGCGCATGACTTGAAGGCGTTGACCGGCTATGAAGACGAGGTGTTTCAAGTCGAATGGTACGACGGAGAGTATATGATCGTCCGCCCGCACACGACCGGATGGCTGACGGCAATCGATCGGAAGACGAACGAGACGACGCGGCTGATCGACAAGGTCGCGACGGAAGAACAGCTCGCCATGCTGGAAGAGCTGCAGAGAGTCGGTCCGAACGACTTCGATTTTATGAACTGGGACGGCCTTGAGGTCGTAGGCAGGAACGAAGGCAAGCTGCAGTTGACGTTCACCTGGTTTTTGGACAAGAACGCGAAGCGGAACGTCGAGGTTTTGCTCGCCCCGTAATCGTTTGCCGGGACCCGCGTTTGGGCTGCGCGGGTCTTTTTGCGTTATAATGGGGGGAGGGAGATGAGGTACAGATGGATCTATTTACATATCGAGCGGAATCGGGCGCGGCGCCGGGACGGCAGCCGCTTGCGGAGCGGATGCGGGCGCGTTCGATCGACGAATATATCGGGCAAGAACATATTGTAGGTCCGGGGAAGTTGCTTCGCCGGGCGGTCGAGGCGGATCAGGTGACGTCGATTATTTTGTTCGGACCGCCGGGGACGGGCAAGACGACGCTCGCGACGATCATCGCGAACCGGACGGACGGCGAGTTCGTTCGCTTGAACGCGGTCGACGCGTCGGTGAAGGACGTGCGGGAGACGATCGAGCGGGCGAAGGAGCTCCGATCGTTATACGATCGCAAGACGATCCTGTTCCTGGACGAGGTGCATCGCTTCAAGACGTCGCAGCAGGATGCGCTGCTGCCGGCGGTCGAGGCGGGCACGATCGTGTTCATCGGGGCGACGACGGAAAATCCGTTCCACTCGATCAACGGGGCGCTTCTATCGCGTTCGACGCTGTTCCGGCTCGAGAAGCTGACGCCGGACCATGCGCTCGAGGCGATGCGCCGGGCGCTTCTCGATCGCGAGCGGGGACTCGGCGCGCTGACGATCCGCGCGGACGACGACGCGCTGCTGCACATCGCGACGGTCGCCGGGGGCGACCTGCGGCGCGCGCTCAACGCGCTCGAGCTGGCGGCGCTGACGACGCCCGCGGATCGCGACGGCACGATTCATGTGACGCTCGCCGCCGCCGAAGAATCGATCCGCCAGCCGACGGTGGCGGCGGACGAGTCGACGCAGTACGACGTATTATCCGCGTTCCATAAGAGCGTACGCGGTTCGTCCGACGCGGCGCTGTTTTGGTTTCTCTACGCGGTCGAGAAGCTCGGCATGGACCCGATGGTGTTCCTGCGCAGGCTCATCGTCGCCTGCAGCGAGGACATCGGGCTCGCGAATCCGCAGGCGATGACGCAGGCGGTGTCCGCGATGGACGCGTATCATAAGATCGGCTGGCCCGAGGCGCGGTATAACATCTCGCAGGCGATTTTGTTCGCGGTGGAAAGTCCGAAGTCCGATTCGATCGGTCTCGCGATGGAGCGGGTATACAAGGCGTTCGACCGGCTCGGGGCGGCGGAGGTGCCGATGCATTTGCGGGACGGACACTATAAGGGTTCGCAGCAGCTCGGTCATGTCGGGTATAAGTACCCGCATCATTTCCCGGGACATTATGTCGAACAGCAGTATTTGCCGGGACCGATCCGGAACGAGGTGTTTTTCGAGGCGTCGACGCAAGGGACGGAAGCGAAGATGCGGGAAAATCAGCAGCGCCGGCGCGGACGAGGATGAAAGCGCCTCCGAAATATGGTAGATTAATAGGGTAATATCCAATTTCATCTTCGCGGAGGGATCGTACTTATGGCGCTGGCGCTGCAAGCGGAACGAAGGGTCACCAAGACCAAAGGCCAATTGAGACAGCTAAGAGCAGACGGGAAAGTCCCAGGCATCGTATACGGAAGCGGGGAGGAGAACGTACCGATCGTCGTCGACGAGAGGATGCTTCACCCGATTCTCGCGTATCATGCCGATTCCATCGTACAATTGGACATTCCCGGGATCGGAACGAAGCAGGTGCGAATCGAGAGCGTGCAACGGGATTGCCTCGTAGGCAAGTGCGAGCATATCGACTTCAGGCTTGTCCGCGGCGAGGCCGACGCCGGCTCGAAGGAAACGGCGGAGGCGGAGGTCGAAGCCGCTCGTCTCGAGGCGAGCGCGGCGGCGGAGTCGTAACGCGCGCATCTCGTACTATGGAAATGCCGTCGGCTTCCTTTGGGAAACCGACGGCATTTCTTCGTTTATTCCGCAGGACGGAGGCGGTCGGCCGAGAAGACGAGCACCGGCTTTTCCTTATTGCTCGTTCCCCAGTAACCCCAGGACCAGAGGCTCCCGTCCTTCGTTGCGGCGAGCGCATGATCGCCGCCTAATGCGATGGAGACGACGTTTTCCAACCCCTCGACCTTCTTCGGTTTATCGGTATACAGGGTAGGTAAATATTGACCGATTTTCAATCCGAGCGTCCACACCGTTCCGTCCTTCTTTAGGATCAGCGTCTTGCCGCCCCCCGTGACGATGGACGCCGCGTCCTTCAGTTCCGGGATGACGGCAGGTTTCGAAACCGGCAAGTAATCCGATCGTCCGAGATTGCCGTGATCGTTCCGTCCCCAACCGTAAACGGTACCGTTTTCCTTGATCGCAAAATAAGTTTTGCCGCTGCCCGTCGTGTGCGAAATGGCGGCGATATCGCGCAAGCCCTCCACTTTGGTCACGGAATCGGACGTATTCGGCCGGGCATAGGAGCCGTTGCCGTTGCTGCCGACGTAGGCTTCCCACTTCCATACGGTGCCGTCCGCTTTCAAAATATGAACGTTGTCGTCGACCGATAGATCGACCGCTTGGATGTCCTTCAGCTTCATCGGCTTCGTTGGCATCAACTCCGGACCGGCCGGCACGATATGCCATATCCAGACGGATTCGTCTTCGTCGATCGCGCCGCCCACGCTCGAGATGGAAGAAACGGCGACGATCCGTTCCAGTCCGGCGATCTTTCGGGGGGGAACGAACGAAAAGTCGCCGTTCTTGGCATCTGCCGCTGTGTATTTGTACCCCCATTCCCACACGGTTCCGTCTTTTTTAATGAGGAGATCCGTCGTATATCCGGCATGAGCGGAGGCGACATCCTCCAGCCCGCTTACGAGTTTCGGTTTGAAATCTTCAAGGATCCTGTCTCCGTCGACGTACTTGTCGAGGCCTCCCCAATACCACACCTTGCCCTGATCGTCATACATGACGTTATGTCTATGTGCCGCGGAAACCGCGAATGACGGTTCCCGTACCGCCTCCCGCGATGTATCCAAGCCGAAGCTAATTCCGAACTTGACAGACGTCGCGGCGATCGAAACGGCTTCGTATAAAACGCTCATTGTCAAGACAGACGGCACCGTATGGAGACTGGGCATGGAAATCGGGGTGAATCCGGAACTGCCTGAGGGCAATGCGTACGAGCCGGAACAAATCGGGGGACTGACCGACGTCGTATCCGTGGCGCTCGGACAAAACCATGCGATCGCCGCGACCGCGACGGGCGAGATCTGGACGTGGGGGTTCGTCGGCGATTTCGGACTTAACCATAAGTACGAACCGGTGCTCTTGACGCTGCCGCAAAAGTAAATCCTTCCTAAAAAATCCGGATGCGCCGCGGCCGAAACACAGGCCGCGGCGCCATCCGGATTTTTATTTGAGTCGAAGCGACTCCCACAAGTAATACGTCGCGTAGGTGCGCCACGGCGCCCATGCCGCGCCGATCGCGTCGATGTCCGCCGCGGACGGCTGCGCGTCGAGGCCGTGGACGTTGCGGACGGCATTGCGCAGGCCGATGTCGGCGGCGGGCAGCAGATCGGGCCGCCCGTACGCGAAGATGAGCAGGCATTCGACGCTCCAACGTCCGATGCCGCGCAGCTGCGTCAGGTCGCGCATCGCTTCGTCATCGCTCATGCGCTCCACGCGCGCCCAATCGATCCGTCCGTCGACGACGGCGCGCGCCGTATCGATGACGTACTCGGCCTTGCGCTGCGAGAACGACAGCGCGCGCAGCTCGTCGTACGACAGCCGCGCGACCGCCTCCGCGTCGGGGAACACGAGCAGCGGCTTCCCCTCATGCTCGAGCGTCTCGCCGGCGAGCACGGCCAGCCGTTCGATCAAGGTGCCCGCGAACGACAGGTTCAGCTGCTGCGTAATGATCGTCTTCATCATGCATTCGAACGGGTCGGGATCGAGCAGCAGCTTCGAGCCGCGCAGCCGGTCGAACAACGCCGCGAAGCGGGCGTCGCCGCCGAGCGCCGCGTAGAAGGAGGCGAGATCGACGCTGGCGCCGATCATATGCGCGACCGCGCGCGCCGCCTCCGCGGCGACGGCCGGCGGCGTGCCCGCCGGCATCGCCGCGGAGGCGGTAGGCGACTCCACGTCGCCGCCGAACTCGACGGCGACCGGCAGCGCCCCGCCGCCGGCGCGAACCGCGCGGACGAAGCGCATCCGCTCCGGCTCGAGGCGGACGAGCCGCGCGCGGTTGCCGACCTGCTCGTACCGCTCGAAGAGCAGCTTCGCGTCGTAGGGCGGCACGATCGGAACCGGGATGCGCACCGGCGTCTCTGAGGTAAGGATGTCCGTCATGCGTTCCTCAGCCCCGCGCCCATGAGCAGCGACTCGCCGCTTTCCTTCAGCACTCGGTCGATCGTGCCGCCGCCGAGGCATGTCTCGCCGTCGTAGAACACGACCGCCTGGCCCGGCGTAATCGCCTTCTGCGGCGTCTCGAATTCGACGACGCAGCTGTCCGCGCCGGTCATCGTCACGCGCACCGCTTGATCCGGCTGGCGGTAGCGGAACTTCGCGGCGACGGAGAACGTTCCGTCCGCCGGAGGCCGCCCCGCGATCCAGCGGACGCCCGTCGCTTCGAGGCGGTGCGAATATAGCCGAGGATCCGACTCGCCTTGCACTACGTACAGGATATTGCGCTCAAGATCCTTGTCCGCGACGAACCATGGCTCGCCCGTGCCGCTGCCGCCGATGCCGAGCCCTTGGCGTTGGCCGAGCGTATAGTACATCAGGCCGTCGTGCCGGCCCTTCACTTCGCCGTCGAACGTGCGGATTTCGCCGCCGCGCGCCGGCAAATACCCGCTAAGAAACTCCTTGAAGTTCTTCTCGCCGATGAAGCAGACGCCGGTGCTGTCCTTCTTCTTGGCCGTAGCGAGGCCCGCTTCTTCCGCGATGGCGCGAATTTCAGGCTTCGTATAGCCGCCGATCGGGAACATCGCCTTGGACAGCTGGCGTTGGTTCAGCGCGTTCAAGAAATACGTTTGGTCCTTGTTCCGGTCGACGCCGCGCAGCAGCTTGAACTCGCCGTCCGCTTCGACGACGCGCGCGTAATGTCCGGTCGCGACATAATCGGCGCCGAGCTCGATCGCCTTCGACAGAAATTCGCCGAACTTGATTTCGCGATTGCACATGACGTCGGGATTCGGCGTGCGGCCGGCCCGGTACTCGTCCAGAAAATATTGAAACACTTTATCGTAATATTCCTTCTCGAAGTTGACTGTGTACGACGGGATGCCGATTTGCGCGCAGACGCGCCGCACGTCTTCCGCGTCTTCCTCGGCAGTGCAGACGCCGAACTCGTCGGTGTCGTCCCAGTTTTTCATAAAGATGCCGATGACGTCGTACCCTTGCCGCTTCAGCAGCAGCGCCGTCACGGAGCTGTCCACGCCGCCGGACATGCCGACGACGACGCGGGTTTCGGAAGGGGATTTTTTATTGGAAGTCATGTGATTTCACCTGCTTTTTCTAATGAGTTTCGAATTGAATGTATTGTAACATACGCGCGATGAAAAGAAAGAATAGACGCTTTCGTAAACTTGCTAACTTGTTTGATGAATATAGAAAAGGTTCGACAATTTTATGAAAATATAAAGGTTTTCCTTACCAAACCCTCTCCCATGTGATAACATATAATCGTTATCGGCATAGTTTGGATTGCGGATTTTCCGTCAATTCTAATGAACGAAGCGTTTTTTTCGCGCGAATAAATGGGGGGAACCCTTTGAAAATATCGACGAAAGGCCGCTACGGTCTTACGATCATGATGGAATTGGCGGTTCGATACGGCGAGGGGCCGACATCGCTGAAGTCGATCGCCGAGAAGCACGGCTTGTCCGAACATTATTTGGAGCAGCTCGTCGCGCCGCTGCGCAACGCGGGCCTCGTGAAGAGCGTCCGCGGCGCCTACGGCGGCTACGTCTTGTCCGAGCCGCCGGAAGACGTGACCGCGGGCCGCGTCATTCGGCTGCTCGAAGGACCGATCTCGCCCGTGGATTTCACGGAAGAAGACGATCCCGCGAAGCGCGACCTGTGGATTCGCATTCGCGATTCGATCGCTTCGGTGCTCGATTCGACGACGCTGGCGGGCCTCATCTCCTACAAGGACGATGAGGGACAAGCCGCTCCGAGCTACATGTTCTATATTTAGACGAAGGTGATCCGGACCGACATGACGACGAACCAACAACCGATCTATCTCGATCACGCGGCGACGACGCCGATGCACCCCGAGGTGCTGGAGGCGATGTTGCCTTATTTCATGTCGTCGTTCGGCAACCCGTCGAGCGTACACCGTTTCGGCCGCGAGGCCAAGGCGGGCTTGACCGCGGCGCGAGATGCTCTTGCGGCTCGGCTCGGGTGCTCCCCGACCGAGCTCGTCTTTACGAGCGGCGGCACGGAGAGCGATAATCTGGCGCTCCTCGGCGCCGCCCTCGCGGCCGCTCCGGACCGCCGCCGCGTGGTGACGACGGCAGTGGAGCATCATGCCGTGCTGCATGCGGCGGCGGAGCTGGAACGTCTCGGATTCGAGGTCGTGTACGCGCCCGTCGACGAGACGGGGCGGGTCGACCTCGACGCGCTGTCCGCCGCCATCGACGAGAAGACCGCGCTCGTGTCGGTCATGTACGCCAATAACGAGGTCGGCACGCTGCAGCCGATCGAAACGATCGGCGCCCTCGCGCGAGAGCGAGGGGCCGTGTTTCATGTCGACGCCGTGCAGGCGCTCGGCACGCAGTCTATCGAGCTGTCGCGGCTGCCGGTCGACCTGATGAGCTTCTCCGCGCATAAAATCAACGGTCCCAAAGGCGTCGGCCTGCTGTATGCGAATCGGCGCGTGAAGCTGCATGCTCGCGCGTTCGGCGGCTCGCAGGAGCGGAGCCGCCGCGCCGGCACCGAGAACGTCGCCGGCGCCGTCGGCTTCGCCAAGGCGGCCGAGCTGGCGCTGGGCGATTTGCCGCGGCGCCGGGACGAGCTCGCGGCGCTTCGCGACGCGATGCTGGAGACGTTCGAGCGGCTGCTCCCGGACGGCGGCTTCGTCGTGAACGGACACCCGTCCGAATCCCTTCCGCATGTGCTGAACGTCAGCTTCCCGGGGGCGAGCTCCGAATCGCTCCTGATGAACCTCGACCTCGAAGGGGTCGCGGCGGCGAGCGGGTCCGCCTGTTCGTCGGGGTCGCTCCAGCCGTCCCACGTGCTTCGCGCGATGGGGGTTCCGGACGAGCGGCTCCGCTCCGCGGTTCGGTTCAGTTTCGGCATGGGCAATTGCCTCAATTCTGTAACATTTGCCGCGGAAAAAATCGCAACGCTCGCAAAACGACTTACGTATAAGTGAGCAAGGCCGCGCGCTTCGCTTGCGAATCCTTTTTCCAACGAACGTTTCGGAACGATTAAATCCATGTCCCGTTGGGAATAAATAGAATCAATACTTTGTTGGCAGAAGGTGGTATCCATATGATGCGTTGTCCGAATTGCAATTCGAAAGATATCGGGAAGATCGGCTCCCATCAATTTTATTGTTGGGGTTGCTTCATCGAACTGACCGTGAACGGCGAGAAGATGTCCGTCTACCAAGTGGAAGAGGACGGCACGCTCAGCTCGCTGGACGATTTGTTTTTCCCGGAAGAAGAGATGCCCGAAGTTCACGCGAACTGACGGCGGCGCTCGTCTGCCGTTCCCGCCTCTCGCGGACAAGCCTCCCGGCTTGCCGCGGGAGGTTTTTTTTCGTCTGCCCCTACATATACTTTACCCAAACCAACTTTCGGACAAGTGGGGGGCGTCTGGCGGTGGAGCAATGGGTCAGAAGCAAATGGTTCGCCGCGCTCGTCTTCGCGCTGTTATCGCTTGGCGTCGTCTACATGATTCTTCTGATCGGTCCGGCGATCGCGGCGGTGTTCGGCTTTCTGAAGACGGTGCTGCTGCCGTTCGTCGTCGCGTTGATCGTATCGTACGTGCTGAACCCGATCGTCGGGGCTTTAAACCGCCGCAAGGTGCCGCGGACGATCGCGGTGCTGCTCATCTACGCGGTGTTTATTTTGTCGGTGACCGTCGTGCTCATGAACGTCATTCCGATGTTCGTGAAGCAGCTGAACGAGCTGAACGAGCATCTGCCGGAGTTCACGATGCGCGCGCAGAGCATGATCGTCGAGATGAACCGGAACGACTTCCTGCCGGAGGGCGTGCGGATGGGGATCAACAACGCGTTGTACGAGGCGGAGCAGCAGCTGGCGGCGTCGATCGCGGACGTGATCGGCCGCCTCGGGGCGACGGTCGGCGCGTTGTTCGTCGCGTTCGTGATCCCTTTTTTGGCGTTTTATATGTTGAAGGATTTCCAGCTGATCGAGAAGACGGTGCTTACGTTCGTACCTACGAACCACAAACGCCGCACGATCCGCCTCGTCACCGACATCGACAAGGCGCTCGGCAATTACATCCGCGGCCAGCTGATCGTGTGCGTCATCATCGGCGTATTGGCGTACGTCGGCTATTGGCTGATCGGCGTGCCGTATCCGCTGCTGCTGGCGGCGCTCGTCGCGTTGTTCAACATTATCCCGTACTTGGGCCCGTTCATCGGCGCGGCGCCGGCGCTGGTCGTAGCGTCGACCGTGTCGCTGAAGATGGTGATGCTCGTCATCGTCGTCAATTTCGCCTGCCAGCTCATCGAGAGCAACATCGTGTCGCCGCAGGTCGTCGGACGCTCGCTGCATATGCACCCGCTCTTAATTATTTTCGCGCTGCTGGTCGGCGGGGAGCTCGGCGGCGTCGTCGGACTCATCCTCGCGGTGCCGACGTTCGCGGTCGGGAAGGTCATCTACCACCATGTGCGGTTGTATTACAAAAACCGGAAGCCGGTGACGTAGGGGCCGGGGGCAGCGATGAGGGCGCGTTGCGCCTAGATATGTGGATAGCCGTATTGCTCGGTTCCTGCTGGTTCGCGCTGTATTCTGCAGCATTCCTGCAACGGTTCTTCCTCCGTTTCCCGCTGACCATCCGGTCGCGCAGCCCGCGGTCGCAAAAACCCCCGAGGCCGCGACGGCTTCGGGGGTCTTTGCGAGGTTTGCAACGATCGGTTTCGAAATCAGAGATAATGAAAATCATTATCAAAGGGATGATTATAATTTACTATGCGGATTTTTTTTTGTCAAGCGCGCTGCATGCGCGTTATAATGATGGCAATATGAAATCTCGCGTGAAGCACACGCCGTTCGCCCTTTCGGGCGGGCGGCGTGTTTTGTGTTTCGCGCCGGGCGGATCGTGACAGAGGGGGAAGGGCGGATGGACAAAGGTTTTATCGAGGCGCATCGGCTTTGGTTGGAGCGCCACAAGCAGTCGCGAAACGGGGATCGGCTGAGGCGGCTGGAGGACGGTCATTCCTATTTGGAAAAGGCGTTGTTGGAGAAGGTATGGTGGCCCGCGTTCGGAACGCTTGACGATCTTCATCCCGAATACGAAGTTCGGGACTACAACGATGGCAGACGGTACATCGACCATGCCTACAAACCGCAGGGGATCCGATTGGCGCTGGAGGCCGACGGGTTCAACCCGCATATACGCGACATCGAGCGGTGGGATCATGCCGACAACGTGTTAAGGGACTTACATTTGACGGCCGACGGATGGACGGTGCTGCATTTCTCCTCGGACGTGATCAAATACCGTTCAAGGCAAGCGCAGCAGCTGCTGCGGCAAATCGTATGGGGACAGGAAGGTCGGTGGCAGGCAGAGGACCTTTCGTTGGAGGCGAAGGAGGTGCTGCGCTTCATTAAGCGACAGGGGGGCGTAGCAGCTCCTAAAGACATCATCGCGCATCTGGGCAAGAGTCCGAATACGGTGCGGAGGGCGATTCATGAGCTGACGACACGCAGCTTGATTCGTCCCGTGAATCCCCATGCGAAGGTCACGAGAGCATACGAAGTCACACAGCTTGGCCGAGGAACTGGTTTTTAGTGAGAGAACGAGGCTGGGAACGGCCTGGTCAAGCTGTGAACATGGACTCGAGCGCCGAAATGGTTTCAAAATTTGAGCAGTTTGCGGGAAAGGGATCAAATTTTGAGCAGTTGAGCGGGGCCGAGCCTCAGTGTCGGCGAACGACGGGGCATGAACAAGCTGGAACATGGGCTCGAGCGCCGAAATGGTGTCATAATTTGAGCAGTTCGCGAGAAAGGGATCAAATTTTGAGCAGTTGTGCGGGGCCGAGGCTCAGTGTCGGCGAACGACGGGGCATGGAAAAGCTGGAACATGGGCCCGAGCGCCAAAATGGTGTCAAAATTTGAGCAGTTCGCGAGAAAGGGGTCAAATTTTAAGCAGTTGAGCGAAACTGAGGCGCATTGACGGCAATCGGGACGAGGGACGCGGCTAAGGTGGCGCATATTTTCGACCCAAAGCCCGATTTGCCGGGACGAATTGACTTTTCGCGCGGCGAGGCGCTATAATTTATCCAACATATGTCGAAAACGACGATGAAATCGAGTACGCCGCCTCGCCGCGGATCAGAGAACAGGCTTCGAACGCGGATATCCGCCGCGCTTCGGCTGAGAGAGCCTGCCGGACAGGGCGAACGGCCGAACGCTAATTTCGGAGCGCGAACGAACTTCGCCGGTCGAGAGCCGTTATCTTCTCATGCGAGGGTTTCCCGCGCAAGCGCGCCAGCGGCCACACGGCCGGATGCGAGCGGAACGGGATCAACCAGGGTGGTACCGCGATAACGAACATTATCGTCCCTGAATTCAGGGGCGATTTTTTGTTGCATTCACATTCTATCGGAGGGCGTGTATGTCATGAAAGCAAGCGAAATTCGAAGCAAGTGGCTGCAATTTTTCGAGAGCAAAGGGCATAAGGTCGAGCCGAGCGCGCCGCTCGTGCCGCATAACGATCCGACGCTGCTGTGGATCAACGCGGGCATGGCGCCGCTTAAGGCTTACTTCGACGGCCGCGTCGTGCCGGAAAACCCGCGCATCGCGAACGCGCAGAAGTGCATCCGCACGAACGACATCGAGAACGTCGGCAAGACGCGCCGTCATCACACGTTCTTCGAGATGCTCGGCAACTTCTCGATCGGCGACTACTTTAAAGAAGAGACGATTACGTGGGCGTGGGAATTCCTCACGTCGCCCGAGTGGATCGGCTTCGACAAGGATCGCCTCTCGGTCACCATCCATCCCGAGGACGACGAAGCGTTCCGAATCTGGAACGAGAAGATGGGCATCCCGGCCGAGCGCATCTACAAGCTCGAAGACAACTTCTGGGACATCGGCGAAGGCCCTTGCGGTCCTTGCACCGAGATTTTCTACGACCGCGGCGAGAAATACGGCGACCTGTCCGATCCGGAATGCGTGCCCGGCGGGGAAAACGAGCGCTTCCTCGAAGTATGGAACCTCGTCTTCTCGCAGTTCAACCATAACAAGGACGGCTCCTACACGCCGCTCCCGAACAAAAACATCGATACCGGCGCGGGCCTCGAGCGGTTCGCCTCCATTCTCCAAGACGTCGACTCGAACTTCGACACGGACCTGTTCCGTCCGATCATCGACGCGACGTGCGAGATCGCCGGCGTCCGATACGGCGTCAACACCGACGTCGACGTCGCGCTGAAGGTCGTCGCGGACCATATCCGCACGGTCGTATTCTCCGTCGGCGACGGCGTCCTGCCGGGCAACGAAGGCCGGGGCTACGTCATTCGCCGCTTGCTCCGCCGCGCGGTCCGCTACGGCAAAGCGACGCTTGGCGTCGAGAAGCCGTTCATGTACCGCCTCACGAAAATCGTCGGCGACGTAATGGGCATGTATTACACGGAAGTCGTCGAGAAGCGCGAGTTTATCGAAAAGGTCATCCGCATGGAAGAAGAACGGTTCCATGAGACGCTGACGGAAGGCCTCGCGATCCTGACGACGTTGGTCGAATCGGCGAAGGGCGCCGGCCGCAAGACGCTCGACGGCGCGGAAGCGTTCAAGCTGTACGACACGTACGGCTTCCCGTTCGACCTGACCGAAGACTTCGCCGCGGAGCAAGGGCTCGGCGTCGACCGCGAAGGCTTCGACCGGGCGATGGACGAACAGCGCCAGCGCGCGCGGGCGGCTCGCCAAGAGACCGGCAGCATGAAGGTGCAGGGCGGCGCGCTCGCCGACTTCACGGTTAAAAGCGAGTTTGTTGGATATACTGACTTGGTAACGTCTGCTAAAGTGATCGGAATCGTCCAGGGCGACGAGCTGGTCGAGATGGCCGGCGCCGGCGAGACAGTCGCCGTCTTGCTCGACCGGACGCCGTTCTACGCGGAAAGCGGCGGTCAGGTGGCCGACAAGGGCACGCTGACCGGCAAGGACGTCGCCGTGCAAGTGGAGGAAGTGTCCAAGGCGCCGCACGGGCAACACGTCCACTACGCGACGATCGAACGGGGCGTCCTCCGCGTCGGCGACGAGCTGCAAGCGGCCGTCGCGAGCTCGGACCGGGAAGATACGATCAAAAATCATACCGCGACGCACCTGCTGCATAAGGCGCTTAAGGAAGTGCTCGGCGAACACGTCAATCAGGCCGGCTCGCTCGTGCAGCCGGACCGGCTCCGGTTCGACTTCTCGCACATCGCGGCGGTCACGGCGGAAGAGCTGGCCGTCATCGAGCGCAAGGTGAACGAGCAGATTTGGAAGGGCACGGCGCTCGTCATCGAGCAGAAGCCGATCGCGATCGCTAAGGCGATGGGCGCCATGGCGCTGTTCGGCGAGAAGTACGGCGACGTCGTTCGCGTCGTGCAAGTCGGCGATTACAGCATCGAGCTGTGCGGCGGCTGCCACGTCGAGAGCACGTCGCAGATCGGGCTGTTTAAGATCGTCAGCGAGAGCGGCATCGGCTCCGGCATCCGCCGGATCGAAGCGGTGACCGGCAAGGGCGCGTACTTGTACCTCGACAGCCAGCTTCAGCTGCTGCGGGACGGCGCGGCGCTCGTGAAGGCGAGCCCGGCCGAGCTGCCGAAGCGCATCGAGGCGCTGCAAGGCCAGCTCCGCGACGCGCAGAAGGAAATCGACGCGCTTCGCGGCAAGATCGGGTCCCTCGAGGCGGGCAGCCTCGAGAGCCAAGTGCGCCGCGTCGGCGACGTGCCTCTGCTCGCGGCCGCGGTGAACGGCGCGGACATGGATACGCTGCGCGGCATCGCGGACACGATGAAGGCGAAGCTCGGCTCCGTCGTCATCCTGCTCGGCGCCGCGAACGACGGCAAGGTGAACTTGGTCGCGGCCGTCACTCCCGATCTTGTGAAACGGGGCTTCTCGGCAGGCGCGATTGTGAAAGAAGCGGCCGCGATTTGCGGCGGCGGCGGCGGCGGCCGTCCCGACATGGCGCAAGCCGGCGGGAAGGACGCGTCCAAGCTGCCGGAGGCGCTCAAGTCGGCGGAGGACCTGCTGGCAAAACAATTGCAATCGTAAGGCTTGTCGAAAAAGGATTTCCGCTTCGCGCACAGAATATAATAAACAATTCCAATTGCAAACGGGGGTGCCGGTATGAATTCCATGGACAAAACGATGAAGTACGAACGCCAGCCCGACGCGCAAGAGGCGTCTGCCCAAGAAGTGCTGCTCGCCGTCTACGACGCGCTGCAAGAGAAAGGGTACAACCCGATCAACCAAATCGTTGGATATTTATTATCCGGCGACCCGGCGTATATACCGCGTCACGACAACGCCCGGAGCTTGATCCGCAAGCGGGAACGCGACGAACTCATCGAAGAGCTCGTTCGGTTTTACGTCGGCCATCACCGCTGATGCGCATCATGGGCATCGATTACGGCGACCGCCAGATCGGCGTCGCCGTCAGCGACGAACTGTTCCTCACGGCGCAAGGAGTGACCACGCTCCGCAACTCCGGCGACGAACGGGTGCTGAACGACATCGCGAAGCTGGCGAAGGAGTACGGCGTGACCGAGCTGGTCGTCGGGCTGCCGAAGAACATGAACGGCACGATCGGTCCGCGAGGCGAGCTCGCCGAAGCGTTCGCGCGCGTCCTTGGCGAGACGGCCGGCTTGCCCGTTACGATGTGGGACGAACGGCTGACGACGATGTCCGCGCAGCGGACCTTGATCGAAGCGGACGTCAGCCGGAAGAAGCGCAAGGAAGTCATCGATAAGATGGCGGCGGCGCTCATTTTGCAAAATTACATGGATTCCCGGAGACGCTAACGAGGCGAGCATGGATCCGACAAAAACGCTGAAGAGGTGACTGGAATGGCAGATCTTAAGCACGAGCATGACGACGCGGAAGCGCTAGAGCCGGAAATCATTTATATTCCGGACGAAGAAGGCAACGAGGAAGAATTCGAAGTCATTATGAAGTTCGAGGTCGACGGCTCGGATCACAAGTACATGATGGTCGTTCCGCTCGAAGGCGGCGAAGAGGACACCGACGAAGTGTACGCGTTCCGCTACGAAGAAGAAGGCGACGAGCTGAAGCTGTACACGATCGACGACGAAGAAGAATGGAACTTGGTCGAAGAGACGTTCAATACGCTGCTTGAGGAAATGGAAGGCGCAGAATCCTAGGAGGCAACCATGTCCGAATATAAGCTAGACAACGTCGTTCGCGCGAATCGGCTGCGGGAGACGTACGGCGACGACATCGTCCTGTTCGAGGACGACGACGCGGAAGGCGAGCGAGTGCATAAGATCGTGTTAGAATTCGATCTCGGCGATCGCTCTTACGTCGTGCTTCGTCCCGAGGACGCCGCCGACGACGCGGACGACGAGACGTCGGTCTTCCGGGTGACGCCGGCGGGCGAAGGCGAGTTCGAGATCGAGACGATCGAGGACGACGAGGAATGGGAGAACGTCTCCGAGCTCGTCGACGAGATGACGATTTCGTTTTCCAAAGAATAGATCGGAAGGAAGATGAGCGGCGAATCCGTCGCTCTTTTTCCTGTTTTCAGGGGGGACTATAGAAACGTATGTGGAAGCTACTTAAGGTCTTGCTGCTCCTCGTCGTGATCGCGGTCGGGGCGGCGGCGGGGCTTGGGTATTACGTCATGGAGCAGCTGAAGCCCGCGGCGTCGGCGTCGGAGGTCGAGTTCACGATCCCGGCGGGCACGTCCTCGGCGGAAATCGCGAATATTTTGGAAGAACACGGATTGATTCGGAACGCTCTTATTTTTTCCGCTTACTTGAAGTATAAGAACATCGGCACCGGCTTCCAGGCAGGCACGTACGCGATGACGCCGGGGACCGATATTCGGGACATTATCGCGCGGCTGAACGCCGGGGACACCGTCGCGGAAGAGACGATCCGGGTGACGATCCCGGAAGGCTTCACGGTGAGGCAGGCGATCGCGGCGCTCGTCGAGGCGGGCTTCTCGGAGGAAGCGCTGCTCGAGGTGGCGAACGATCCGGGCGTCTTCGCGGCCGTCTCGTCCGGAGAGGCGCCGATGCGAGCGGGGCAAATTCCGCAGAGCGAGCTGTACCGGTTCCCGCTCGAGGGTTATTTGTTTCCGGAAACGTATGAATTCCCGAAGGACGTGACGGCGTTCGACGCGCTGCGGCGCATCGCTGGGGAGCTAGACCGGAAACTGGCCGCGCTCCCGGAAGGCTGGGAGTCGCAGCTCGAGAAAAACGGAGTGACGTTCCACGAACTGATGACGATCGCGTCGCTCGTCGAGCGTGAGGTCGTGGCGGATCCGGAACGCGCGTTGGTGGCGGGCGTCATCTACAATCGAATCGCGGCGAATATGCCGCTGCAGATCGACGCGACCGTACAATATTTGTTCGACGAACAGAAGGAACGGCTGCTCGAGAAGGACTTGCAAATCGAGAGTCCGTACAATACGTACTTGAACGCGGGCTTGCCGCCGGGTCCGATCGCGAGCCCGGGGCTGGCGTCGATCGAAGCCGCCCTTTACCCGGAGGCGTCCGAATATTTGTTTTACGTCACGAAGAAGGACGGAACCGGCGAACATTATTTCGGAAAGACGTATCAAGAGCATCTCAAGAACATCGAAAAAAGCAAAAAATCGTAGAAGCAAGCGGCGCTTGCTTCTTTTTTTGCGTTAATTTTCACAATTTTTCGGAGGCGGGAGGGTTTCCAGACGATGGTGTCGAATATAGTCGATACAACTCGAAGGGTGACCTTCGGCATACTCCGAAAGGGTGGAACTAATGAAGAACAGGCCTAAAATGCTAACTTTCCTTGCGAAGAGCAAGTCGAACGAACGGAGGGGTGCCGGACCGGCCGAACGGTCGGATATTCGCATCGATCCGACTCGTTCGATCGGGATGCAGCTGTTTCTTTATTTTTTCCTGGTCATCGTTGTATCCGTATCCAGCGTAGGGTTTCTTTCCTATGACCGCTCTCGACAGTTGATCGAGACGCAAGTCGAAGACGCGAAACGGTTGACCGCGATTCAAGCCGCGGACAAGATGGAACTGGTGCTGCAGCAATATGAAGACACCGCCCTCGAGATCATGCTCCTTCCCGAAATCGCGGATCTGTCCTCGTCTTACCGGCTGTATCCGGACGATATTATGAGGCAGCTGGAAGTCCGACGCGATATGGAAACGAGATTGAATACATATACGTTCTCCGATAACTCGATCGCGTCCGTCCATCTGTTATCCATGGACGATGCGCTGCCCACGATGTCGATCGGCGGTTCGGCGCCGGGGGACGTTTCCGAACTCCCATGGTATCAGGAGGCTATTAAGAACGACGGTAAGGGAGTCTGGATCCCTGCGACGGCCAAAGGGCCGTCCGGCACGCTGTCGTCGGTCGCGTTCGGGTACGCTCGGGTAATTAAGGATCAAGGCACGTTCAACGTCAGCTACGTCTACTTGATGGAGCTTCGGGAGAGCCGGCTGCAAGAGGTCGTCCAAGGCGCGCTCGGCGAAGGGGGCCGGATGTACGTGTTGGACGCTTCCGGCAACGTGGTGTCTTCGGACGACAAAGCCGAGGTCGGAACGCCGTTCGGCATTTCGCTCGAAGGCGAAAGCGGGGCTTCGGAGGAGATGATCGACGGCGAGCAGACGCTCGTCGTGCACAGCCAGTTGAACGGCGGATGGCGATTGGTCGGCGTTCAGCCGTTCGCCCCGCTGGTCGCAGGCACTCAGACGATCTGGAACGTGACGATCGGTATGCTCGCCGCCGGTATCGTCGCCGCGATCGTGATCGGGTTCATGGTCGCCCGCCGCATCGGCACGCCGCTTCGGCGCATGAGCGGGCTGATGAAGCAGGCCGAAGGCGGCGACTTGGCGGTGCAGTCCCCGTACGCGAAACGCAGAGACGAAATCGGTACGCTCGCGACCGGCTTTAACGAGATGCTGTCGAACATCCGCGCGCTCGTCGAGGACTCGCACGCTTCGGTGCGGGACGTGATGAGCACGGCGGAGGAGCTCGGCGAAGCGTCCCGCCGGACGGCGACGTCGGCGAAGGAGATCGCCATAGCGACAGAGCAGATCGCCATCGGCGCCTCTAACGTGGCGGTCGAAGCCGAGAAGGTCACGGACGTGACGAACGACATGGGCAGCAAGATGACGATTACCGTCCAAGCGAACGAGCATATGGCTTCCGCCGCGGCGGACATTCGCGAGTCGAGCCGCCAAGGCGCGGAGTACATGCGCGAGCTGAGCGAGAAAACGGCGGAAACCGAGCAGTTGACAGTATCGATGGTAAGCAAGGTGGAAGAGCTGCAGAAGAGCACGGCGTCGATCCGCGATATATTGGTGTTGTTGAACAACATTACGAAGCAGACGAATATTTTGTCGCTGAACGCGACGATCGAGGCGGCGCGCGCCGGAGAAGCCGGACGAGGCTTCATGGTGGTCGCGGACGAAATTCGCAAGCTCGCGGATCAATCGAAGCAATCGATCGAGACGGTCGGCACGATTACGGACCGGATTCGCTCGGAAATCGAGGAGACGGTCGGTCTGATGGGACGGGCGTATCCGCTGTTCCAAGAGCAGATCGCTTCGGTGAAGCAGTCGAACGAAATTTTCTTGTCGGTGAACGACCGGATGTTCGAGTTCACGACGCAGCTCGACGCGGTGTCCGACGCGGTGCTGCAGCTCGAGACGACGCAGCGGACGTTGTCCGAAGCGATGTCGAGCGTCAGCGCGGTCGCCGAGGAGTCGTCGGCCACGTCCGAGGAAGTCGCCAGCTTGAGCTCGGATCAGCTGCAGGTCGGCGAGTCGCTCGTCGGATTGGCGGGCCGCCTCGAAGACGTGTCGAAGCGTCTTCGCGACACGCTCAATAAGTTCCGATTGTAATTTCAACCCGGCGTCCCACGCCGCCCTTGCGTTCGCAGGGGCGGCGTTTGCGCGACTGGGGCGATGCGTATACTGGGGATAAAGTCCTATTTTATTTGGAAAATGTCCTCGGAGGTCGCGCCCCATGCGCTTGCATCGGTTATTTCACGTCTTACTGGCGTTCACGCTCGGCATCGGCTTGCTCGCCGGACGGCTGCTCTGGCTGCAAACCTGGGGCGGCGCATCCCCTAGGGGGAGCGCCGCGACGGACGCGACGGCGATGTCCGTCCGCCAGCGGGCGCAAGGCGTCACCTTGGATCCCGGACGCGGGCATATCGCCGATCGAACCGGCGAGCCGCTGACCGGCGTAACGGTGGAGGGACTGCTGCTGCTGCCGGGGGGAGCGGATCGCCTGACGGAATCCGAGCGGAGACAGCTGGCGCGCGTTTTGGACGTCTCCCCGATGCTGCTGTTGGACGAATGGCGGAAGGCGGAGCGGCCGACGTGGTGGAATCCGGGCGCCCGCGACAGGGGAGCGTCGCCCGCGGCGCTGACGCGGGAGCAGGCCGAGGCGATTCGCCGGCTTCGACTTTCCGGGGCGACGGTCGCTTCCGCGGTGAAGCGGTATCCGGAGCGGCGTATCGCGGCGCATCTCGTCGGCTTCGTCGCCGAGCAGCCGGAGCGGATGACGGCATTGTACGAGAAGCAGCTCGCCGACGGCCAGCTTTCGTTGTCCACGCCGATCGGCGCCGCGGGCTTGGAGCTCGCGTTCGACCGGTTGCTGCACGGCGCGGGGGAGTCGCGGATCGTGTCGTACATCGACGGCCATGGCGAGGGACTCGACGGACTCGGCATGAAGACGGTCGGCTCGTCCAACCCGTATTATCCGCTGCGATTGATCACGACCGTGGACGCGGCGGCGCAGCGGGCGGTCGAAGCCGCGGCGGACGCCGCCGGATTGGATAAAGGCGCCGTGGTCGTATTGGACGCGGCGACGTCGGACATCGTCGCGATGGCGAGCCGCCCGGCATACGAAGACGAGCACCTGTCTCCGCAGGGAGACGACTGGGCCAATCGAGCGATCCGCGCCGTCGCGCCGGGCTCGATCATGAAGTCGTTCGTGGCCGCGGTGGCGCTGGAGGAAGGCGTCGTCCGGCCCGACGAGACGTTCGATTGCGACGGCACGTACGGCCGTTATGGTCTAACCTGCTGGAAAGAAGGCGGGCATGGGCATATCACGTTCGCCGAAGCGCTCGCGGCGTCGTGCAACATCGCCTTCGCGGAGGTGGGCGAGCGACTGGGTGGGGAGACGCTTCAGCGGTACGCAACCGCGCTCGGCGTGAGCGGGACCGTCGGTTGGAAGGACGTCTCCGACGTGGATGGCCGACCGCTGACGCAGCTGCCTGAAGAGCAAGAGAACCGTCTGTTCGCCGCGGCCCCTTCCGACGCCGACGGCGGCATCCTCGCGCAGACCGCGATCGGGCAGCGCGACGCGCGTTGGACGCCGCTCGCCGCCGCGAATTGGATGGCGACGCTGGCCCGGGGCGGCGCGCCGGCTTCGCCGCGGGCGGCGGCGGAGCTGCGCTACGCGGACGGCCACGCCGTGGAGCGATACGCCGCGAAGGCGCTGCCGGGCGGCGAAGCCGCGATTTCGCCCCGAACGACGCGCCTCGTGCACGGCATGCTCGAGGGCGTCGTGCAAGGCGGCACGGGCGCATCGCTCCGGAACGCGTCGTGGCCGCTCGCGGGCAAGTCCGGCACCGCGGAGGCGACGGTAGGCGGCCGGGACGTCGTGCACCAGTGGTTCGCGGGCTACGGGCCGGTCGATCGGCCTCGGTATGCGGTCGCGGTGCTGGCGGAGAGCCGTCCGCTCGGTTCCGCGAACCGGGCGACGGCCGTCTTCAAGGCCGTTATGGACGCGCTGGCGGCGCTCCCGGAGTAGGGGCGCCGTCCGGCAGTCCGAACTTTGACGCAACATCAGGTAAAACACTACAGGTTGTTTTTGTCTGATGTTATAATAATCTTCATGCGGTTGAGTTACGCTAACGAGACCGCGGTCAAGGGAGAGTTCGGCTAGGGGGAACGTGGGTGGGCAATATTATATTGTACTTATTTTACTTTTTTACGTTTTACGCGTTTCTTCCGGGGATTATCAGCCGTTTGTTCGGCTTTCGCGTGTTTAAGCGAGGTTTGTCCGATAAAGAAATCAGTCTGACGTTCGACGACGGGCCGGACCCGGTGCACACGCCTCTCTTGCTCGATCTGCTGAAGAAACACGACGTGAAAGCGACGTTCTTCGTCGTCGGCAAGCATGCGGAGGCGAATCCCGACATCGTCGAGCGAATGCATCGCGATGGCCATTCCATCGGCATTCATAATTATTCGCATCGGAGCAATTGGGTGATGCGGCCGAAATCGGTCGCGCGGCATGTGCGGATGACGTCGGAGGCGATCGAGCGCATGACGGGCGAGAAGCCTAAGTTTTATCGGCCCCCGTGGGGCATTATGAATTTGTTCGACTTCGCGAGCCGCAGCCGCATGCAGGTCGTGCTTTGGTCGGCGATGCCGCGCGATTGGCGGGCTTCGACCGGCGCGAAGAAGATCGAAAACCGGATGTTGAAGATGCTAAGGGGCGGACAGGTGTATTTGCTGCATGATTGCGGCAATACGTTCGGAGCGGATCCGGAGGCGCCGCGCAATACGATCGAAGCGCTGGAGCGGTTTATCCCCGCCGCGCTCGAGCGAGGCTTCTCGTTCGCCCGGGTGGACGAGCTGATCCAATCGACCGCGAAGGCCAGGACGAAGGCGAAGCGGGAAACCGGGCCGATCCGCAAGACGATCGTCGGCGCATGGCTGCTCTGGGAACGGGTATTCCACGCGTTGTTCCGGCTGGAGTCCGCGATACCCGGCGATTCGAAGAGCTTTCTCTTCTATCGGGTGACGTCGTACCACGGTCAGACGGTTCCGCTGCCCGAAGGGGAGACGCTGCAATCCGGCGATAAGATCGTCGAGCTGCATATGAACAACGAACTGCTGTACGACTTCGGCCGCAAGGCGCGCTCCCCGCTGCAGCTGGCGATCCAGCTCATTCGGGCGATGGAGCGCACGATGCCGCAATTGGCCGCCTCGGTGCTCCAACGCAGCGATGCCCCGAGCATCAAGGCGGTCGTCGGCACGTCGATGGTGAATCGGGGTGTGGAACAATTCGGATTTACGGTCGTGGAGCTGCCGAAGGGCTTGTTCGCCTCCGCGACGAGACTGTACTTGAAATGTCTTCTTTCCGTTATTCATCCCCAAGGCAAGGATCGGCTCGGAGAACGCTCGGAGATGCTGATTCCCAAAATGATCGCACTATCTACGTCGGAGCTGATTCGCCGCTACGGCGAAGCGGTTAGCGAGGTCGCTGCGGGAGAGGTCGAAGAGTCGAACGGGCATTTGGCATAAGTGAAAGAGAACGCATAGAGCCGTTGGGCGAAAGCCTGACGGTTCTTTTTTATTTAACATTGCATGTGAGTAAAGGATTCATGCGACATGATGTAGAACATTTTGGAAAATAAGTTGCCGAGGGGGATTCGCGATGAAGCCGAAATACGGGGCGGGCGTGTTGAAGCAAGAGATCGTAAAAATATACAACTCCATTAATCAAGAAATTTTCGGCATCGGCATTAAATCTCAACGTATCGAGATTGTCGGCGACAAAGTGTATATTTTCGCTACGCATAAGCGGATTCCTGCTCTGAAAATACTCGACGCCGAGCATCGCAGTCTCACGGCAAGCGTGGATATGCTCGTCATGGAGGCGAACAAACGGATGCTGAAGGATCAAATCGAACGGCAGTTGGGACTCGAGGTGCTCTCGGTGTTAAAGGATTACGATCCGAGGTCTGAAATATCCGGAACGATCATTATGTTTAAAGAATCCATCGAATGACGATAAAATAATGAGATGTTTATGTAAAATAATATAACATATTTTTGAGAAAACAATACAAATAGCTTGACTACCTGAGAACATTACGTTATATTATCTACCAACAGGGTGATTGTTGCCTTGCGAGTAGGGAACCGACGTTGGCGATTGCGGGGGTTTCATCCTTCTTAAAAGAGAAGAGACGGGATCTCAGCCGTAGCCGCGCAATAAACCATAGCAGGTAATAGAGAACTCCGGCAGGAGAGCTTTAAAACCGCTGATTGTGACATATCTGGGGCATTCATGGCCCATGTATGCTCATGATTGTGCGGTTTTTTTGCATTCTTTGTTGCCTTACCGACGAGAGGTGAGAGCGAATGACCGTCGAACGGTCGGAAACCGATGTAACAAGCGTCTTGCAGGCGCTAAATCACATTTCCGGAGGAAGGATGGTGATGGATTGGAACGAGGTTACCTCGGGATCGAATCCGTATGTCGTGACGAAAACGTCGAACATTCCGGGCAAGAGCGTCATTGAAATTCCCGGCCTCATCTTCGGCGACAAGCAGAAGCGGGTATCGCGGATCGGCGTCGGAATGACGCTTACGGAGTCGATGATCGAGTTGGCCTCCGCGCTTCGGTTGGATGTGCTGGTCGTACATCATCCGGTTGCGGAAGCGGCTAATTCGGGAGGCGTGCCGTTCGCCGATTATTTGCCGTTGTACGGTCTGTCCATTATCGAAATGCACGAGGCGTTTCACGGTTTGCATCCCGGTCTCACTTTCCTTCACGGGCATCGGAAGTTGAAGACCGACACCTCGTTCGGCGGCATCCCCGGCAATGTGCTTCATAAAGGGGTGGCGTTCGAGGAGGTTCGGACGGCCGGAGATATTTTGAACCGGATCGGGGAGTGGATGGGCCGGGAGATCGATCGCGATCTGCTGGAGGCCGAACGGGTGATCAGGGGAGAGACGGCATTGGAAGAAGCGACGATCTCCAATCCGGCAAAGCTGCTGAGCGGGACGCCGGACAGTCCGGTGAAGCATGTGCTTCATTTTTTCCCGCACACCGGCTTTTCCTTGGAGCATCTGGAATCGGCGCTCGCGATGTACCCGGAAACCGACACGATCATCGTCAGCATTAGCCGGGTTCGGGAAGATCACGAGTTTGTAAAGCTGGCTCGGCTAAGAGGTCTGACATTCATCGTAGGTAACCCCCATTCCGTAGAAATCTGGGAGAATGGGCTGCCGCTGGCCTACGCCTTGGAGATGCTGCTGCCGAAGACGGAGGTGATCTTGTTGCGGGAGCGCATGACGGCCGTGCCGCTTCGGAACGTCGGTCATGCCAAGATGGTGGAGTATGGCAAGGCGATAGCGGAGACGCATCTCGTCTCCGGCGTCAGTCGAGCCGTGTACATATAAACAAATATTGGGAGGAAGAGAACCATGGGGAAGAGAATTCGAACCGCAATCGCTATCCTGTCGGCAACGCTGCTTGTATTGACCGCCTGTGCGAGTACGGAGCCGACGACGAGCTCAAGTCAACCGCCCGCGGCCGAACCGGCCGAAGCGCCCGCGGAAACGCCCGCAGAAGAGCCGACGGCGGAGGCGCCGAAGGAGCCGGTGACCGTACGCTTCTCGGAGGTCATCCGCTCCATCTTCTACGCGCCGCACTATGCGGCGATGTCGCAGGGCTTCTTCGAGGAAGAAGGCATCGTCGTCGACATGAATACGGCGCAAGGCTCGGATAAAGGGGCTGCCGCGCTTATTGCGGGCATCGCGGATATTTCGCTCGTCGGTCCGGAGACGGCAATCTATATCTATAACCAAAAGGGCGATAAGACGCTGAAAATTTTCCATCAGCTGACGATGAAGGACGGTTCCTTCTTGCTCTCTCGCGAAAAGCAGGATTCCTTCGAGTGGAGCGATCTGGAAGGGAAATCGGTCTTGGGCTGGCGCCCGGGAAGCGCGCCGCAGATGGTCATGAATTCGAAGCTGATCCAGGAGAGCGTCGCCGCCGAAGTCATTACGAACGTGGCTTCCCCGGCGATGGCGGGAGCCTTCGCCAGCGGCCAAGGCGATTACATCCAGCTGTTCGAGCCGGTCGCCTCCACGTTGGAGAAGGAAGGAAAAGCGTACTACGTCGCCTCTATGGGTGAGTCGTTCGGTGCCTTCCCGGAGACGTCCTACGTGGCGACGTCCGATTATATCAAAGACAATCCCGAGGTCGTTCAAGGCTTCGTCAATGCGGTGGCGAAAGGCGCGGCTTGGCTGAAAACGGCTTCCAAGGAAGACATCTCCGCGGCGCTGATGCCATTCTTCGAAGGGACGCCCGAGGATTTGATCCTCCAATCCGTCGAACGGTACATGGCCCAGGACACTTGGCCGGCGAAGCCGGAGCTGACGCCGGAAGCGTTCGAGACGCTCCAGAGCGTCCTAATCGAGAACGGCGTTCTGAAGCCGGAGGAAAAAATTGCGGACATGGGCGAAGTCGTCGACATGACGTTCGTAAACGCTATGAAGGAGTGATTCGATGGCGCAAATCGAGCTGCGGGACATCAGTTTACAATATTTCACGACGAAGCAGGAGACGGAAGCGCTGCGGGATATTCAATTGTACGTCGAAGCCGGGGAATTCATTAGCATCGTGGGACCGAGCGGCTGCGGGAAAAGCACGCTGCTCTCCCTCGTCTCCGGCATGATCCGGCCGACGAAGGGGAAGGTGCTGATCGACGGGGCGGAGGTATCCGGCGTATCGCCGAAGGTCGGTTACATGCTGCAGCACGACCATCTGTTCGAGTGGCGAGACGTGTTGAGCAACTTGCTCGTCGGAGCGGAGGTACGTCGGATGGACCTTAAGAAGGCCGAACGGAAGGCGCTTGAGCTGCTCAATCGGTATGGGCTCGGCGGCTTCGCCCGCCACAATCCCGCCCAGCTGTCGGGCGGAATGCGCCAGCGGGTCGCGCTCATCCGCACCCTCGTGACGGAGCCGGACATCCTGCTGCTCGACGAACCGTTCTCGGCGTTGGATTATCAAACCCGCCTGACGCTGTCCGATGAAATCTTCAACATTATCAAAGATCAGGGAAAGACGGCCGTGCTCGTCACTCACGATATTTCGGAAGCGATCGGGATGGGGGATCGCGTGATGGTCATGTCGAAGCGCCCAAGTACGATATCTTCGATTTATTCGATCCGGTTCGACGAGGGCGAAGACCTGCCACCTTGGCGGAAACGGAGCGCGGCCCGGTACAACCAATATTTCAACGATATATGGAGGGAGCTGGAGGGTCATGTCGTCTCTGCCGGTTAGCGAGCCGAACGTTACCGCCGAAGCCGTCCGGAAGCCGTCCGCATCGCCGCAATATGAAGCGTATCTCCGAACGCAGAAGCGCAATCAAAGGGCGATCCGTCTCGCTCGATTGGCCGTATTCGCCGTACTGTTGGCGTTATGGGAGCTGGCTGCGGAGCGGCGTTGGGTCGATCCGATGCTGACGAGTCAGCCGACGAGACTAATGAGTTCGTTCCAGGAGTTAGCGTTCGAGGGCTCGCTGTTCCATCATACATGGGTGACGAGCCTGGAGACGTTGATCGGCATCGCCGTTTCGATGGTTCTCGGGTTGGCGATCGCGGTCGTCTTTTGGTGGTCGACATTCGCTTCCAAAGTTTTGGAGCCGTACGTCGTCGTGCTGAACGCGCTCCCGAAGGTCGCCCTCGGCCCGATCTTTTATATCTGGCTTGGCGATCGGTTTTCCGTATACGGCATGGCGATCGCGATTTCCATCATCGTCACGATCATGATGATCGAAAGCGGCTTTAAGGAGATCAGCCGAACGAAGCTGAAGCTGATGGAGTCGCTCGGCGCGAGTCGATACCAGATGCTGCGGATGGTTTTGCTGCCCGCAAGCGTGCCGAACGTGATTGCGACGCTGAAAGTGAATGTCGGTCTTACGCTGGTCGGGGTCGTGATGGGCGAATTTCTGTCGTCGAAGGCGGGGCTCGGGTATTTGATCATCTACGGCGGCCAGGTGTTCCAGATGGACCTCGTAATGGTCAGCATTATGATGCTCGCGCTGCTGTCCGTGCTGCTGTACGGCATCGTAACGGTCGCGGGACATTACGCTCTCAAGAAAAATCATTTCGAAACCTAAGGCGTCATCGTTCTTTGGACGAAAGGAGTTATGCGACATGACGACGGCGTATCGGTTGACGGAAATGACTTGGCTAGAGGTGAAAGAGGCATTGCGAACGGTTCGAATCGCGGTCATCCCGCTCGGCGCTCATGAGCAGCACGGCCCTCACATGAACGAGAGCTGCGATGCGGTGTTGGCGGAGGAGATGGCGGTACGGCTCGCTGCGAAGCTGTTTCCGGTCGCGATCGTCACGCCTACGATCAATATGGGAGTCTCGCCCCATCACCTTCATTTTCCCGGAACGATCTCGCTCCAGCCGTCTACGCTGATCGCCGTGCTCCGGGACATGGTACATTCGCTGAAGCGGCACGGCATTGGAAACGTGCTCGTGCTGAATGCGCACGGCGGCAATCAAAACACGCTCGCGGTCGCAGCCGAGACGATTACGCAAGAACTTGGCGTACGCTTCTACTACGCAAAGACGACAGCCTCCGCCAAAGACGTGATGGATCGCACGCTTTCTTCGAAGCTGTACGGACACAGCTGCGAGCGGGAAGTGTCCGAAGCGCTCTACTTGGCGCCACGCCTCGTGCGGGAAGATCGCTTGGAGAAGGGCGACATCCAAGAAGGACGCTGGCGCAAGCTGCGCCCGGGCAGTCCGCTGCAAGGCTTCTATTATTACGAAGAGATGACCCTCAACGGGTGCATCGGAGACGCCACCCAAGCGAGTCGCGCCATCGGCGAGGAAATCGTCGAAACCGCGTTGGTTCGGTTGGCCGAGGCGGTACGGGAAGTGTTGTAGCTATGAAGTCGGCGCTGTTCCTCGCCGCGATCGCCGCTTATCTGTGCCGAACCTTGTTTCCGCGGCTGCCCCTCGATGGGGTCGTCTCCGCAATATGCGCACTTATCGTCGTCGTCGTCGTCTTCTCCATCAAGCCGTCCGTTCGGATCCTCGGCGGGTCGTTCTTAGCGATCGGTTGCGCGTTGCTCGCGGCGCACGGCGCTTCTTGGGACAGCTATCTGCTATCGTTCGGAAGCATGTTGGACATCTTAAGCCTATTCGCGCTCATGCCGTTCGTCGCGATTCCGATTCAGCTCGGACGATACGCCGACCGGGTGCGGACGATCATTCGAAGCCGCGTTCGTCATTCCGGCGCGCTGTATGCGATCACGTCCGCGATGTCGTACTCGTTCAGCTCGTTCATGAGCGTGGCGGCGTTGCCGATGGTGTATCACACGATTCGTTCCTCCGTCGATCTGTATCCCATCGCGTATAAGGATCGATTTCTCAGTCGGGCCGTGACCCATGGCTTCGCCATGCCGCTCGTCTGGACGCCGGTAACCCCGATGGTGGGTTTGGTCGTCGAGATGACGGGGGCAAGGTGGTCCGCCTTATTGCCGATCGTCATTCCTTTAAGCGTCCTAGGGCTCGTGTTGGACGGGGTGACGGGGCTTTGGCTCTCGAACCGCAGAAGACGGCAAATCGGACGGGAGGTCTTGCAAAAAATGGCGGCCGCCCGCGAAAGCGGAGCGGAAGGCGACACCGAAAAGACGAGAGGGAAGCACCCGGTTCAAGTTCTTATCGTCATCTTCGCGTTCAATCTGGTCATATCCACCTTAGAACGCTATACCGACTTGAGCTTTCTCGTGCTCGTGACGCTTGCCGTTATCCCGTTCGCGTTCGCATGGGCGGCACTCATCGGGAAGGCGCGCGAGTTCGCGGCTCGCGGAAGAGAAGCGTTGCCGGATCAGCTCATGAAGATGAAGGATCAGTTTTTCGTCTTCTTAAGCGCCGGGTTCATGATTGCGGCTCTCCAAGCGACGGGAGCCGATCGCGTCGTCAGCCTTCGGCTGAACGAATTCAAGGACCTCGTCGGACCGGAGCTGTTTCTTTGTTTGATTCCGTTGCTGCCTTTCGTCCTGGCGTTCGTCGGCATACATCCGGCGGTCGCGTTGGCGGTTGCGGCGGGCTCGCTCCGACCGGATACGCTCGGCATTCCCGTCGAGCCGATCGCCGTGGCGATGCTGCTCGGAGCAGCCGGATCGTTCCTCGTAGGGCCATACAACGCTACGATCGCCATTATGTCGAGCCTGGTCGATCGCAGCACGTACCGAGTATCGAACTGGAATCTTCCGTTCGCTTCGGTCTTTCTGCTCTTAAGCATGATCGCTTTATACCTCATTCAATAAATGGTATACAATATACCAAATTTCAATATTCTTAATTAATCGATTCCATTTTCGAGAGGAGCGTATTCCCGATGACACTTATCGCAACGAAGCCGCAATTCATGAACAAAGAGGAATTTCGCCGCGCACTGGAGCAAGCCATCGAAGGAAATGCCGTAGCGAAGGCGCCTTTCACGACGATGTGGGCGAACGGAGAGCTGCAGAAGGAACATTTCGCCCGGTGGGTTGAGCAGCATTACGCGTATGTCGGTCCCTTCGCGGAATATTTGGCTTACATCTACGCGAATTGCCCTCATGAGGACGCCAGAGACTTCTTGCTTCAAAACATGTGGGAGGAGGAGCTCGGCGGCGATCGTCACACGGATCTGCTCATCCGCTTCGGCGAAGCGTGCGGGACGACGCGGGAGCGCATCGTCGGTATGAAGGATCTGCTCCCGGAGACGATCGGTCTCCAATCATGGTGTTACCGAATGGCATTTAAAGAAAATTACTTGTACGCGACAGCCGCGCTCGTCGTCGGATTGGAGTCGCAGGTGCCTGCGATCTACCGCCGTCAGACGCCGACGCTGCGCGAAAAATACGGCTTTACGGACGAGGAAGTGGAATTTTTCGATCTCCATATCGTCTCCGATGAAATTCACGGCGAACGAGGGTATCAGATCGTGCTTGAATATGCGAAGACGGCCGAAGAGCAGCAGCGCTGCATCCAGATCGTCGAAGAAGCGACCAAGATGCGGAGAATGTACATCGCGGCGATTTCCCGGGAATTCGTCGGCAAATAAGCCCGGAACTTTGAATGGCGAAAGGAGGACCAACCGAGATGAAGGTCGATACGTCCGTGCGCACGTACAAAAACCTCATTAATGGAGAGTGGGTCGCCTCGGCCGGCGGTCTCGCCTTCGACAGCGTCAATCCGGCGGACGTCTCCGACGTGGTCGGCCGATTCCAAGCTTCGATCGCGGAGGACGCGGTCGCCGCGATCGAAGCGGCCGAGAACGCGTTCGAGTCGTGGAAGGCGGTCGCCCCGAGCAAGCGCGCCGAGATGATGAACAGGGCGGCGGACTTGCTGGAGGCGAATCTTGAAGCGTATGCGGCGGAGTTGACGAGAGAAGAGGGGAAGCCGCTTGCGAGCAGCCGGATGGAGGTGAAGCGCTCGGCGCAGACGCTGCGGTATTACGCTTACGAAGGGCTGAATGTGTCCGGCGATACGCTGCCTTCGGACGATCCGACGACGTTCGTCTATACGAAGAAAGAGCCGTTGGGCGTCGTGACGGTCATTACGCCATGGAATTTCCCGATCTCGATTCCTGCGCGGAAAATCGCCCCGGCGCTCGTCACCGGCAACACGGTCGTCTTTAAGCCCGCGTCGGATACGCCGCTGATCGCGTTCCGGCTCGTCGAAGCGCTGCAGGAAGCCGGACTTCCGCCAGGCGTGCTGAACTTCGTCACCGGCCCGGCTTCGAAGACGGGCGCGCCGCTCGTCGCGCATCCGGCGGTGAAGGCGGTCACATTCACGGGATCGACGTCCGCCGGCGAAGCCATTCATCGATCGGTGCGGCTATCCACGCGCGTCCAGCTCGAGCTCGGCGGCAAAAATCCGCTCGTCGTGCTGGAGGATGCCGACCTCGAATACGCCGCGGAGCTCGCCGTCAAGGGCGGCTTCGAATTGACGGGCCAGGCGTGCACGGGCACGAGCCGCGTCATCGTCTTGGACGCGGTGCACGACGCGTTCGTCGAGAAGCTGGTCGCGAAGGCGAGAACGTTGAAGATCGGCAACGGGCTGACGACCGGTACCGAGGTAGGACCGCTGGCGAACGCGAATCAGCTCGATACCGTGCTGAGCTACGTAGCGTTCGGCGAGGAAGAGGGAGCCAAGCTTGTCTGCGGCGGCGAACGGCTGACCGAAGGGGAATACGCATTCGGCTATTACGTAACGCCGGCCGTGTTTACCGGCGTGAAGCCGGCGATGCGCATCGCCCGGGAGGAGATTTTCGGACCGGTCATCGCGGTCATCCGGGCGAACGGTTTCGAAGACGCGGTCCGGATCGCCAATGACGTCGAATACGGTCTGTCCGCTTCGATCTGCACGACGGACGAAGCGCGGATGCGGTATTTCGTCGAACACAGTCAATCCGGAATGGTGAAAATCAACCGCCCTACGACGGGCAACGCTTATAACGCCCCGTTCGGCGGCATAAAGATGTCCAGCACCGCTACCTTCCGCGAGTCGGGCCGCGCGGCGCTTGATTTTTTTACGCAGGTAAAGACGGTATACCACGGCGCAATGCCGGTCGCGGCACGCCGCTGACAGCATTCCGTTCGTCGGCGGCAAGCAAGGTAGGAGGGGGAACGAATGAGATCGGTTCTAAAGCTGGAGCTGGAAGAAGCGAAAGCGATGATCGAAGCGGCGAAGCGCGCCGCGGCGGAGGCGAAGGCGCTCGAGACGATCTGCATCGTCGACGACGGAGGATACGTCGTCGCGATGGAGCGGATGAACGGCGCACGGATTACCGGACCGGAGATCGCCGCCGCGAAGGCGTTCACCGCGAGCGGGCACAAGCGCTCCACGCATCTGTTCAATCAGCCGGGCGGTCCGGCGACCACGACCGGGGAAGCGTTCGGCATCCACGCCATGATGCCCGGGAAGTTCGCGATCTTCGTCGGCGGCTTCCCGATCGTCGTCAACGGAGAGGTCGTCGGCGGAGTCGGCGTCAGCGGCGGGAACGGCGAGCAGGACACGGTCGTCGGCATGGCCGCCCTGCGCGCGCTGCAAGAGGCGCTCGGCCCCGAATACGAGGTCGCGACGCAGGCGGATATCAAAAAATAACCGCGGGGAGCCCCCTTTTCCATGAGTGTTGAACCCGGCTAATCGATGATTTACACTGAGATAAACACTCTTTTCGGGGGTATACCAAATGCCGGATTCGCAGCAGCTCGTATGGAGAGACGAAGAACTTAGTCCGATCCGCGACAAAGTGTACCAATATATTAAGCAAGCTATCGTTCAAGGCGTTTATAAATCCGGAGAGCGCATCGTCGAACGGGAGCTCGCGGACCGGCTGAACGTCAGCCGAACGCCGATTCGGGAGGCGCTCTTCCGATTGGAATCTCAAGGCTTCGTGAAGACGATGCCGCGCAAAGGCGTCGTCGTATCCAAGCTTTCCACGGAGGAAATCGTGGAAATCTTTACGATTCTGGCCTCGCTGGAGAGCTTGACGATGAAGCTGGCGGCGCAGAAGGCAGAGCCCGGCGAACGCGAAGAGCTGTCCCGGGTAATCGCGGAGCTGGATACGGCGCTTGCGTCGGACGACGGCCTCGAGGAATGCCGCAAGGTGCACTTCGTCATCCACGAAATCATATGCCGCGCGGCGCGCAGTCCGCGGCTGACGCAAATGCTGGACGGCTTGTCCGATTATATCCGCGCGTTCGCGAACGTCGGGTACGAGCTTCCCGGCCGGCTGCGGAAAGCGACGGAGGAGCATCGGGATCTCGCGAGAGCGGTGCGGGACGGCGAGGCGGAGCTTGCGGAGAATCTCACGAAAATCCATCTGGATCAATCCAAAAAGGCGTATTTGGAAGCATTGAATAAGAAGTAACCCGATAGGGTTCGCCGGAGACGGAGGGTTTGGTCGAATGCCGTATGTGACGTTACACCGGAACGGTCAAGTGTACCGGCAGGAGGTGAACGCCGACAGCAACCTGGTCGTGTTGGCCGGGGTCAAGAAGTTCCCATATCTCAACTACGGATGCGGAATGGGCAAGTGCACGAAGTGCGCCGTCGAGGTCGTCGCCGGAGGCGACCGGCTGACGGAACCGAATTGGAAGGAACGGAAGATGTTGGGCGACAAGCTGATCGCCGGTTACCGGTTGGCATGCCAGCTCTATATTTCCGACGATATCGAAATTAAACAAGATCTATAATATCCGACGCACCGTAAAGGAGGAGAACGAAATGAGCGAATTCATCTTGCTGTCCACGACCGATCGATATCGAACCGTCGTCGACAATCCTTGTCTCGAGAAGATAGCCGATTACGAATACTACTTCTTCGGCAAGAAGAAGACGACGTTCACCATTTGTAAAATCAAGCATCCCGAGAATGCGCGCATCGTGATCCAAGGCGTAGGCGAGGTGTTTCCCGACAATAGCATTCCATTGAAGGTGTTCCCGAAGTTCGACACGCCGGAGGAGATTTTGAAAGAAATCTTGGAGCTCGATATCGACGAGGAGAGCAAAGTCGTAAAGGCGGGGTAATTCCAAAGGAGGCAAGCGCGCGGCTTTGGTCCGCTGGCTTGCCTTTTTTTCGGAGGGGGGGGAGCGTAGGATGCGAGGGGAGCGCCGCGCCAAGGCCCCCTGGTTCCTTACACCCGAGGGCCTTGCTCTTCTTTCGGATTATCCGACCTGTGCGGCGTCGCTCGCCCGTTGCCTCGCCTCTTCGCCCCATGCGATCGTTGCGTCGCCGTCGACGAACGTCTGGCAGGCGAGCCGGAAGCCTTGCTCGATACTCTCCCGGCCGAGGCGGTCGATTTCCTTCTTCATTACTTTGCTTAAGGTCTCGCGGCCTTCCACGACGAATACCTTGCAGGTTCCGCAGAGTCCGCCCCCGCACTTATAGGGAATGGCCCCCTCGTATCGGATGGAGGCGCGCAGCAGGTTGGCGTCCCGATCGACCTCGATAGACTTCCCGGAAGTAATAAAACGCACCGTCGGCATAAGGATCCCTCCTCGTCGGAATAGCTAGAGTATAGCATATGGGCTTGGTATTTGGTATACCAAATACAATATTCTTAAAGATAGGAATAAGGGAGGCGATCGCGGATGAACCGCATAGGCATTATCGGGTACGGCACGATCGGAGAGGATGTCGCGGAGGCCGTTCGCGCGGGGAAGGCCGGAGACGCGTCCGTCGCTTCCGTCCTTGTCAGGGATAAGAGGAAGTACGTAGAAAACGGAAGGAATCACCCGTTCGACTTCATCGACGATCCGGATACGTTCTTCCTCCGAAGTCATGACGTGGTCGTAGAGTGCGCAGGGCACGAGGCGGTGCGGATGTACGGGGAAGCGGCGCTGCGCAGCGGAGCCGACTTTATGATCGTCAGCGTCGGCGCTTTGGCGGAGGACGAGCTGCTTCGCCGGCTCGTCGCGAAGGCGGCCGAGGCGGGGCGAAAAATCATTGTACCGTCCGCCGCGATCGGAGGGCTGGATCGAATCGCGGCCGGCAGCGTCGGACCGATGGAAGAGGTGACGCTCACGACGCGAAAGCCGCCGAAGGCATGGTACGGCACGGTCATAGAGCGGCAAGTGGATCTTGCCGGCTTGTCCGAACCGTACCTTGCGTTCGAAGGAGCGGCCCGGGACGCGGCGAAGCGGTTTCCGGAAAGCGTCAACGTCTCCGCCGCGCTCAGCTTGGCCGGCATCGGCTTCGACGCGACGAAGGTGAAGGTGTTCGCCGATCCGACCATCGAACATAACACCCATGAAATCGCGGCCCAAGGATTGTTCGGACGCATCCGACTAGAGATTCGAAATACGCCGTCCGACCGAAATCCGAAGACCGGCTATATCGTAGCGATGAGCGTCGTCAAAAACATTAGGGATCGGACAAGCCCGTTCGTCATCGGTACGTAAGTTTTCATTCGAACCGAACGAACACTTCCTCGAACCGTTCGTTCGAAGGCCGTTTCATCAGTTTGATCTGCAGCACCCCGTCCTTGAACAGAGCGCGGGCCGTGTCCGCGTACACGAGGGCGGGCAGCGCCACCGTCTGTTTCCCGCCGTTCGGCAGCCCTTCGACCCGCAGCCGCTGAACGGCCGCGTAGACGCGCAGCTGCCGCGCCTTGATCCGCTCGGGCACGACGAACCGAACGATAATATGACGATGCGTCTGGAACAGCTCGTACGAGAGCGGCCGGCCGGCGGCGGAGGAAGAACGGGACTCCTTGGCCGAAACCTTCTCTTGCTGTCGTTCCGGCGCGGCGAGCGCCTCCTTCAAAATGCCGTCCACGTAGTCGGTCACCCAGCGGAAGTCGTCCTGCGGGGCGCCGAACGACAGGCTGTCCTGCATCCACTTCTTGAACGTGTCCCAGCTTTCCTTGTTCCATTGGCCGTCGCTCATGATCCGTTCCTCCTTCGGCCGCCGCTCGATTTCGATGGTTCAGTATATGGAGGCGGCGACGGGTCGGTGACCCGATTTCCGTGAATGCCGCAAGCGAACCGACGGGAGGCACCTCTGGGCGGTTCCCCACATATGATGCGATATATTCCGGCGGGGAGGGGTCGACCCATGCCATCGATTGTAGGCAACGTGAAAATAGTGACCGTCGGTCCGAGCTCGATCGTAAACTTCGGGGACACGTATCAAATGAGCCCCAGCAGCACGTCGAAGACGTTCGCCGGCGCAGGGTCGTTCGTCACGGGCGACTTGTCGGGCACGCGGCAATTGATCAGCAGCACGAATACGAACGATGCGGACATCGCCGATTCGAACAGCAGCGGCGATCAAGGCGGGGTGGTCGGCGCATGAATTGGTCGGTACATCAGAGCATCGTCATCCACCAGCTTCGCGTCGAGAACGTCTCCAACTCTTCGGTGATTCAGATCGGAACGTCGGGGCAAATCAGTTCGTTGTCGAATCTATACAACACGGGCGGGTTCACCGAACCCGCGCCGGAGCCGCTCGGCACCCAAACGGGGCCGATCGTGCCCTTGCCGTCGCCCGCGCCGGCGGCGCGGTAAGCCGATTATCCCGCATTCCTCCTGCATATACATAGGGGGACGGAGGAGGGGGCGTTACCGTGGATGCCAAACAGTGGGCGGAGCAGCTGGCAAGGCTGCACGCCGAAAATGTGGAACTGAACGATCGGGTATGCCGGCTGACGGAACGACTGGAGCGACTGGAGGACGAAATCGATCGGTTGAAACGGAGGCCGGCGCCGACGATCGAGCGCATCGAATATCGATTCGATCAGCTGAAGATCGATACGCTGCAAGGCACGCTTCATATCGGCGTCCGTCCGGAGGACGCCGCGGGGGAGCCGATCTGGTCGCTGGGCGAAGCGGCCGTTCCCGAACCGACGATCGTGACGGGCGCGGAGCCGTCGCCGCCGTCGCCCTTCCTCGGCATTCGCGACGCGGTGCACCGCCACTTGGACGAAGCGGTTCCCCCGCTTTTGATCCGATTATGCGAGGCCGCGGAATACGATATCGATCCGGAGGAGATCGATCGCGTCGTCGCGGATCTTCGCGCGCAGGTCGACGTCCGGATCGCTCATTATATGAAATTATCGGAATACGACGCTACCCGGGAGCCGGCCGCGTACGAAGCGTCCGTAACGCGGCTTACGATCCGCGACGTCGATACGGCGATCCGGAACTTCGTCGCGGGCAAGCGTCCGCCCCCGCTCGATGAGGAGGAGAAAGGCTCATGATTCGCATGACCGTCGCGAACCGAGGGGTGTCCGTCGGTTCGATTCGCGTCGTCGGCTTGGCGAGCGCCTCGGTGCTGCTCGTCGGCGACGTCCAAACGATTCGCAATTCCAGTATTTTCGATACGCCGCCCGAATCGGTCATCGTCGGGCCGCTGCAGCCGCTGCCGCCGGAGACGGCGTACGAGGCGGAAGGAGAGACGGGGGAAGAAGACGCGGGAGAACCGTCGGCGCCGTGAACGGACGGCCGAGGGATTCCGTCGTCGGGGAGCTGTTCGTCGCGAGCGTCTCCTCCGCGAGCATCGTCTTGATCGGCGACGGCCGCATCGGCGACAGCCGCGCCCGCGCGATCGCCGTCAAGCGGGAGTACCCGATCTATCGGGGCGACGAAGGGAGCTTCGAACGATACCCGCTGTTCCGCGCGGCGATCCCCGAGCCGCCCGCGTTGTATCCCGCCGATGTCCGCTTCGTCCCCGAACGGTCGCGAATCGTCGTAGGGCGCGTCGACGTCATGGCGGCTTCAGCCTCCGCGATCGTACAGATCGGCTCGAACGGCGATCTGGCGAACGAATCGCGCCAGAAGCAATTTCGCCAGCTGCTGCCCGAATCGGCTGCCGCGCAGGACTGACGAATAAGGTTCGGTCCGGACTGGGAACGCTACCCGAAAAAGACAAAGTTGGCGGTTGTTATGAAGCGGAAGAAAATGCACTCCTTCTTCAAGCAAGTCAAGCGGGCGATGTTCGATCCGTCCGCCGGGACCGATCGCTTCAGCTTGGGGGAGCGTCGGACGCCGCAGCTCGACTCGGCTCGGCTTCGGGACCCGCCTGAAGGTCTGCCCGAAGATCCGCCCGACTTGACCGGCGATCCGGCGAAGGATGCCGCCGCGCTGCAATCGCTGTTCGGCGCGCCGCGCAACGGCGACGGCGACATCGCAAGCGAGCATAAAGAGAGCCATATTGGACGGGGCGGTCGCCATTCTGACCCCGGGCGTGAGGCGAGCCGTCCTGGTGCAGGACACGAAGGTCGAGCATCGGGCCGTCGGAGACGCCAAGACGGAGCTCGTCATTCGAGGTCCGCACGAAGGATTCGTCGAATCGCTCGAGACGAACGTCTCGCTCGTCCGCAAGATCATCCGCTCCGAGAATTTAGTTACCGAATACGTTCTATTGCACGAGTTTTACCAAACGAAAGCCGCTGTCATTTATTTATCCGATCTTGCGAACGAAAAGCTCGTCGAAGAAGTGAAGCTTAGGCTAGAAGGGATCAGGATCGCGAATACGCTCGTCCTCCAGCAGCTGCTGGAGGACGAGCCCATTCGCTCATTCCGACGCTGTCGGTCACCGAACGACCGGATCGGGCTTCGGGCGCGATCATCGACGGCGGCGTCATCGTGTTGTCGGGGAACGCGCCCTTCGCGATTTTATGCCCGACGACGTTATGGACGCTGTTCCACACGTCGGAAGAAATTTACACGCGCATGGTGTACGCGAATTTCGTGCGGTTCATTCACTTGTTCGCGCCAGGCGTGTATATCGCGCTCGTCAACTTCCAGCCGGAGATGCTGCCGACCGACCTGATGTTCCATATCGCGGGCAATCGCGAACTGCTTCCTTTTCCCACCCTGGTCGAGATCTTGTGAGCTCCACACGATTCTGTTCGGGCTGTCTTGCGTCAAGGAACGCCAGCCGGGCTTGTTGGGCGCGCTCGTCCTATGCGCCGCCAACGCGGCGGCGTTCGCGCACCTCTTATTTTCGAGGTGATTCCGAGAATCGCGGGAGGAAATCGCCGATGCGGAAGCGAATACGTAACCTAACTTAACACTCCTACGATAGATGGGGCGGTGTGCTGTGGTTCGGGAACTGGTCGTTAACGCTTCGTTGTTGATTTCCGGCTTGTATATCGGATCGTTGTTGTTTCGGCTGACGCCGCAGTCGATGGCGTCGTGGCGAACGTACATATCGTTCGGCTTGTATTACGGCGTCGTCGCGGCGGCGCTGCTCGCGTTCAACCAAGAAGGGGCGGGGGACGGCTCTCGAGGGTTTCATCTCGTGCCCGTCGCGATCGCCGCTCTTCACGGTTCTCCGCGGGCGGCCGCGATCGCGGCCGGCTTCCAGCTGCTTCTCGGCTGGGCGCTGCCAGGCGTAGGCTTGGACGCGCGCGTCGCCCTGGAGACGGCGGTCGTCGGTCTCGGCTCCGCCGCCGTCGCGGCCGTCGCCAAGCGGCGTTCCTCCGCCTGGGCGTGGACGGCGGCCCTGGTCGCCGGCTCGCCGCTCGTCGGGGCCGTCTTGAACGGCGCTCCGCGGGAAGGGCGATTATGGGAAGCCGTCGTCTTCGCGAGCGGCATGCTGCTCGTCTTATGGGGCGCGGATTCGTTCATTCGCAAGGAACGCGAACGGAAAGCGCTAATGACGGAATACACGTATTTGACGCAGCACGACCTGTTGACGGGGCTGCTCAACTTCCAAACGTTCCAAGCGAGACTGCAGCCGGTGCTGGCCGAAGGCAATCGGGTGTGCTTCATCTTGATCGATTGCGACGACGTGAAGTCGTTGAACACCGAGCAAGGCTTCCATACGGTGGACGGCACGCTCAGGAACGTAGCGAACCTGCTCCGGGCGTATTTCCCCGATGCTCTGTTGATGGGGCGATACGGTTCGGACGAATTCGCGGTCGTCTTCCCGATGCCCGAAAACTTGCCGGCGAGGCTGGAGAAGACGCTCGAGACGCAAATCCAAGAGCTGTCGGACATTCGGCTCTCGTACGGTTACGCCATCTACCCCGACGAGGCGAAGGACCCGAGCGCCTTCATCGCGCTCGTACAGCAGCGCATGCTCGAGACGAAACGGCGGCTGTGGCTGGAGCGCGAGGCGCATTGGCTGCATAACGAACGCTTGATGGCCGTCGGGGAGCTGGCCGCGGGCATGGCGCACGAAATCCGCAACCCGTTGACGACGGTGAAGGGGTTTCTCCAGGTTTCGAAGCAGAACGGATATAACGTGTCCGAGTATTACGACATCATCATGCACGAAATCAAGCGCATGAGCGATTTAACGGTCGAATTTCTGCAGTTCTCGAAGCCGTCGGCGCATCGTCCGAGCCTCGTCTCCATCCAAGAGTGCGTTCAGGCGGCCGTACAGCTGACGGAATCGGAAATTACGAGGAACGGCCACCAGCTTCAGCTGCAGGCGGAAGAGATGCCGCTCATGGCGCTCCTCGAGAAGGATAAAATTATTCAGGTATTGGTCAACGTCGTCCGCAACGGCATCGAAGCGATGGAGGAGGGAGGCGGCACGCTCGCGATCGCCGTCTACCCGCGGGGCGAATTCGGTCTCGTGGACGTGACCGACACGGGCGGCGGCATCACCGACGAGCACTTGGTGCGATTGTTCCAACCGTTCTTCTCGACGAAGTCGAAGGGGACGGGACTCGGATTGTCGATCAGTCAGAAGCTGATTAACGAGCATGGAGGGTACATCTCCGTCAGGAGCAAGGTGGGGATCGGCACGACGTTCACGATCCGCCTGCCGCTGGCGGATCGCGACGCGACGGCATAGGAAGGCGGAGGACAACATGATTCAGACGATCGCCGTAACGAAACACGGAGAAACCCTTCGCGGCGTCCCGATCGCTTCGCTCGATCGGGACGACATCGAATGGTATTGGGTCGACTTCTCGGAACCGACGGAAGAGGAGATTTTGCTGCTCGAAACGAGGTTCCGGTTCCACCCGCTCGCCATCGAGGACTGCCTGCAGCTGCTGCAGCGACCGAAGCTGGACCATTACGAGGCGTTCCATTTTCTCGTCTTCCATACGCTTCACCCGACGACGCTCGAGGCGGACGAACTGGACGTCTTCCTCTCGGAGCGGTATATCGTGACGTTCCATCTGACGCCGCTGCAGGAGCTGGACGAGGCGTTCGCCAAGTGGGATTCGTTCGACGAGGCGGGGAAGAAAGGGCCGCTCTTCGCGTTGTACTCGGTCGTGGACAAGATCGTCGATCAGTATTTCCCGTCCGTCTATCGCATTGAGGACGCCCTCTTCGATATGGATCAGCGGAAGTCCTCGGACTTGACCGATACGATTATGGATCAAGTGTTCGACATCCGCTCCGATTTGTTGCAGCTGCGGCGGGCGGTGTTTCCGATGCGGGAGCTGTTGTATCGCATTCTGAACAGCGAAAGAATCCAAGGGATGGGCGGCGAGCATCGGGCGTACTTCGCCGACGTCCACGACCATCTGCTCAAGCTGTCGGAGATGATCGAATCGAACCGGGAGATGACGGCCGACATCCGCGACAGTTACGTCTCCTTGAATACGAACCGGATGAACGGTATCATGAAGACGCTGACGGTCATTACGACGATCTTCATGCCGCTGACGTTCTTGGCGGGGATTTACGGGATGAACTTCTCCTATATGCCGGAGCTGAACATGAAGGGCGGATACTTCATCGCGCTCGGAGCGATGGCGCTGATCGGATTCGCGATGTTCTGGTGGTTCAAGCGGAAGGGCTGGTTCGACTAAGGACGGACTCGTCCGAGAATGACAGCCGGATAGTTCATGTGCAGGCGATATCGTATATGGACGATCGAGGCGAATCGGGGTACATTCAATACATATTTCTAACTAGGAGTTGAAGCAGTGATGACGAGATTGTCGATCGGATTGCAAATGTACACGCTTCGGAACGAGACGGCTCAGGACTTCCTGGGCACGCTTCGGAACGTGGCGGAGCTTGGATACGAAGGCGTGGAATTCGCCGGTTACGGCGGTTTGGACGCGAAGGCGCTTCGCGCGGAATTGGATGGAATGGGGCTCAAGTCGCTCGGCAGCCACGTATCGCTCGCGCGGATGCTGGAAGCGGCCGACGAAGAGATCGAATACGCGCTGACGCTCGGCAACAAGTATCTCGTCGTGCCGTGGATGGGCGAAGAGAAATACGCGACCGAAGAAGCGCTCGCGGAGACGTGCAAGCAGCTCGACGCCATCGGCGCCAAGTGCGCCGAGCGCGGCATCGCGTTCGGCTATCACAACCATTCCTTCGAGCTGCAGCGTACGTTCGGCGGCAAACTAATGCTCGATTATATCTTCGACAGCGTGCCGGCGGACCGTCTGCAGGTAGAACTCGATTCTTGCTGGGTCCACAACGCCGGTATCGACGCGGCGGCTTATATCGGCAAATACAAGGGCCGCATCCCGCTCGTCCACTTGAAGGACATGACGCGCGAGGGCGACAAAACGAACACGGTCGAGCTCGGAAAAGGCGAAGTGGATCTGCTCGCGATCGCCGCCGCTTCGAAGGAAGCCGGCGCGGAGTGGCTGATCGTCGAACAGGACGTATGCCAAAACCCGCCGCTCGAAAGCGTGGCGACCAGCATCGCTTGGCTCAAGAGCAACGGCCTTCGGTAATCCGAGGCGTCGGGAGTTTGGGCCCAGAACGAAAGAAGCAACCCTGCGAAGGGTTGCTTCTTTTTTCGTGTTCGGCCGCATTCGCAAATTGCAAATCGAGCTGCTTTCTTGAATTATCGCGGTAAAACTTGGCGTAATTATATTTATTTAACTTTTCTTCTAAAACCTGCTAGACAAATCAATATATCCATGATATATTGAAAACAGTTACAAGCCAAGAACGAGCGGAGAGACGACATGGTTTATGACGGTATCGTAATCGGATTGATCGTCGGGTTCGTCCGAGGAGGCGTCTTCGGCGCATTGCGCGGATTGTCTCGGTTGAAGCTTGTGGCCGGTTGGGTTTTCCCGGCGTTGCTGCTCTTTCAGTTCGTGTACTTTTACTTTCAGGGCAGGAACGAAGCGCTGCAGCAGTATACGGGCATTTCGATCATGGTTATTTATGTTATCGGTCTTTTGTTCGTCGGATTGAACCACAAACAGCCGGGGTTCAAGACAATTTTCGTCGGCGTGTTCCTGAATTTCCTCGTCATGGTTCTGAACGGCGGGGCGATGCCGGTGTCGCTCGAAGCGGCGTCGACGCTGGGACAGTATTACGCGGACATGCTCCAGAACAACGACGTCGTGTATAAACACGCGAAGCTGATGGAGGACACGAGGCTGCCCTTCCTGGGAGACATCATCCCGATCGTCGCGCCTTACCCGCGGCAGATGATTATCAGCATCGGCGATATCGTGATGAACGTAGGAATCTTTATGTTCCTGCAGAAGATCATGACGGCCGAGAAGAAGGGGCTCCCGAACGGAGCGGTTTCCACGCAAGCATAATGATGTAAACATACATACTCTATCGAATTCATTCGAAAATTTTGGGAGGGTTCCGCTATGAAGAAGAAGCTCGAAGGCATCCAGTTCGGCAAGTTGATCGTGAACGCCGCAATCGTCGCATCCGTCATCGTCGCATTGACTTCCGGCTACAAGTGGGGCTAATACGAATCTAATCGATTCATTCAAAACTATTCTCGAGGAGGAATTCGTAATGAAAAAGCGCTTGGAAGGAATCCAATTCGGTAAGTTGATCGTGAACGCAGCCATCGTCGCTTCGGTGATCGTGGCATTGACTTCCGGTTATAAGTGGGGCTAATCGGAACCCGACGAGAGCCGTTCTTAAGGCGTAACGCCTTAAGAACGGCTTTTTTTCATTTTTCCGATGCGGCCTATTCTATCGGCGGAGTTCTTCCTTCTTTCATTATATTAACCTTCGACTATTTCGTGTATAATAACGTCAGACTACTCGGAAATGCAGGTGCTGCAGGATGCTCCAGAGAACGAAGGCATACATCGACTCGCTTCGAGAACGTCAAAATTTATATGTGTTTAGCGTATGCGCCCTAGGCGTCGCGTTGTTCGCGGCGTTCGTGAACGCGCCTTCTTTCTCTCTGAACGAGTGGGTCCTATTGTACGCGCTCGTGGCCTCCGTCGTCGTGTTGAACCATCTGGACTTCCAGCTTCCGCCGAGCGGTACGAAGCAGTCCATGGATTCCGCCGTCATCTTAGCCGCGCTCTTCGTCCACGGACTCGACATCGCGTTGTACGTATTGCTGTTCAGCTACGGCATACTCGCCGCGATCCGAAGAGAGGTCGTGCTCTGGAAGCATCTCGCGAACTTCTCGATGTACGTGATAATGATCGTCGCCACTTCGGGCGTGTTCGCTTGGGCGGGCGGACGATTCGGGACGCTTCAGGTTACAAGCGTTTATATTTATCTTCTGGCTTTGGCCGTGTATTTCTTCGTAAACACGAGCATCTTCGGCGGCTTCCACGTCATTCAGGGCAAGCCGGCGATCAAGGTGTTCAACGGCGTATTTAAGGAATCGATCTCGGCGTACGCGAGCACGCTGCTGCTTTCGCTGGTGCTCACGATGTTGTTCGAGCGATCTCCCTTCTTCGGGCTGTTCCTGTTCATGGCGATCGCGGTCCTCATTTCGAAATCGTTCAAGCTGCTGTTCGAGCTATATCACTCCTTGTCCGAGCGGGCGATCATCGATCAACGCACGGGCTTGTACAACCATAGTTATTTCGAAGAAGCGCTGGAAAGCCGGCTGAACGCGTCCAAGAAGACGGGGGACGTGTTTTCCCTCGTGCTGCTCGACTTGGATAACTTCAAGAAATATAACGACGTCTACGGACATCTGAAGGGCGATCAGCTGTTGGAGTTTTTCGGAGCGCAGCTGAAACGACTTTGCGATCGGGACGGAGTCGTCGTCGCGAGATACGGAGGCGAGGAGTTCACCGTCATACTCCCGAACGTCGGCGCGGAGGAGGCGCTCTCGTACGCGAATCACATACGCAAGCGTATCAACGATACGTACTTCGAGGGCGTCGAGTTGTTTCCGCACGGGTGCTTGTCGTTCTCGGCAGGCGTCGTCCAATATACGCTCGATATTTACGATAAGAATCAGCTCGTCGACCGGGCGGATCAAGCGATGTATTATGCGAAAGCGCAAGGGAAGAACGTCGTACATATTTATAACGAGGACTCCATCCTGCAGCGGACGCTCGATATCGAACAGGACATTCGGGAAATCGAGCAGCAGCTGAATATATTTTTGTCGAAGGACGTTTACACGTTCCAGCACAGCAAGCGAGTGTACCGTTACGCGATGGAGCTGAGCGATCGGCTGTCGCTGACGGACGCGGAGAAGAAGACGTTAGTGCTCGGAGCGCTTATCCACGATATCGGAAAGCTGGAAATTCCGAGGGACGTCTTGAACAAGAAGGGCAAGCTGACGAACGAAGAGTGGGAGATGGTCAAGAAGCACGTGCTGTGGGGCAAGGAGATCGCCTCCACCAACGAGAAGTTCAAGCCGCTCCTGCCGCTCATCGAGCTGCATCACGAACGGTACGACGGCAAGGGGTACCCGCGCGGACTGAAGGGCGAGGAAATTCCCAAGCTCGCCAGAGCGCTGTGCGTCATCGATTCGTTCGACGCGATGACGACCGAGCGTCCGTATCAACGCACGAAGACGTTCCAAGAGGCGATCGTCGAGCTGCGCGCGCATGCGGGCAAGCAGTTCGATCCGGAGTTCGCGGAAGCGTTCATCGCGATGATCGAACGCGGGAGCTTCGATTGGAGCGAGGACGAGGAGCGGGACGGAACCGATACGACCTCGACGAATCCGGCGGCGGGATAAGTCGACGCGTCCGAGAATATGTATGAACTACTAGCGAAAGGGGGGCGACCGATGAGCGCCGTTCTTCTGAAGATCGGACTATCCGCCGTGTTCGGTCTGATCATCGGGATCGATCGGGAGTTAAAAAAGAAGCCTTTAGGCATGAAGACTTGTCTCGTTCTCGCGGTAAGCAGCTGCTTGCTTACGGTCGTTTCCATTCAAGCGGCTTACGACTTTCCGAAGCTCGATCACATGGTGATGGACCCGATGCGACTGGCGGCGCAGATCGTATCCGGGGTCGGCTTTATCGGCGCCGGAGTCATTCTGAAGCGCAACGACGACGTTATCAGCGGCCTCACGACCGCCGCGATGATCTGGGGGGCATCCGGTCTTGGGATCGCCGTAGGCGCGGGATATTATGTCGAGGCGGCGGTCGCGCTGTTGTTCGTCTTGGTCGGGGTCGACCTGATCCCGTTCTTGATGCGGAAGTGGGGTCCGGATGTCCTCACCTCGAAGGAAATTTTAATTTCGTTCATCCTGACGGATATGGAACACTTCGACGCGCTGAAGGCGCATCTCGTTCGGCACGAGGTGAAGGTCAAGGCGACGAAGGTGTCGGAGCTCGACGAACGAACGATACGGATCGAGCTGCGCGCGCAAGTGCACGAGCATAGCACGATCGCGGATATATTCAAGGATATTCGGGCGGAAGAGCATGTTAGTAAACTCGATGTCCGCTCTTTGTAGAAGGACGTCCGGCGCTGAACGCGTCGGGCGTTTTTTGCTATGAAGAAAAAGGTAGAAACATCATATGAATTATGTTATTTTCTTAAATAGATATGATGAATTTAGATCGGTTTGGAGAAGGGAGGCGGACATGAGAAAGCTGGCGTACGAAGCGGTGTACGACGGAATCCGCGCGCGCATCGCTTGCGGCGACTGGAGCGTCGGAAGCCGTATTCCGACGATCGAGGAGCTGTCCCGCGAGTTCGGCACCGGCGTCTCCTCGGTTCGCGAAGCGGTGAAGATTCTAGGCAAGCAAGGCGTGCTTCGCATCGAGCAAGGGCGCGGCACGTTCGTGGCGCAAAGTCTGGAGGGGGCGTCGGGCGAGCGGCTGGACGCGCTGGAGAACGCGACGCTCTTGCAGCTGACCGAGGCGCGTCTCGTCGTCGAGCCCGAGCTGGCCGCGCTCGCCGCGGTTCACGGCGGCGCGGACGCCAAGCGGGCGATTCTGGACAATGCGGCGGCGATGCGGGAGAAGATGGCGCGCGGCGACGATTTTCTTCGCGAGGATTTGGACTTCCATCGGTTGATCGCCGACGCGGCCGGCAACGTCGTACTGCGCGAGATGATGTCCGTCGCGTCGGATCTGCTGCTGGACAGCCGCAGGCGGACGATGAAGTGGGAAGGCATGGACGAGAAGACGATCGCGCATCATCTCTTGATCGCGTACGCGATCGCCGAAGGCCGCGCGGAGACGGCGCGAAGCCAGATGCGCTCGCATCTGGAAGATATTCTGGCGCAATATCGCCGCAATCTTAAGGAGGATCGGTAAATGAAAATTCGCAGCATCGAACTGTTTACGGTACCGCCCCGCTGGTTGTTCTTGAAGGTAACGACGGACGACGGATTGACCGGGTGGGGGGAGCCGATCGTCGAAGGGAGGGCGGAGACGGTGAAGGCGGCCGTCCAGGAGCTGAGCGACTACTTCATCGGCAAGGAAGCGGGCAATATCGAGGACCTATGGCAAGTGATGTATCGAGGCGGCTTTTACCGCGGCGGCCCGATTCTGACGAGCGCCATCTCGGGAATCGAACAAGCGTTGTGGGACATTAAAGGCAAGCGGTTCGGCGTGCCGATCTACGAGCTGCTCGGCGGGTCGGTCCGCGACAAGATGCGCGTCTACGCATGGATCGGCGGCGACAAGCCGGCCGAGACGGCGGAGGCGGCCCGGGAGAAAGTCGCCGCCGGGTACACCGCCGTGAAGATGAACGGCACCGCGGAGATGGAGTGGATCGATTCGAACGCGAAGATCGAGAGCGCGGTCGCCAACATAGCGGCGGTCCGAGAAGCGGTCGGGTACGGGATCGGCATCGGCATCGACTTCCACGGCCGCGTGCACAAGGGGATGGCGAAGGCGCTCATCAAGGAGCTGGAGCCGTATAAGCCGATGTTCATCGAGGAGCCGGTGCTTCCGGAAAACAACGAAGCGCTGCTCGAGCTCGCCCGCGTGACGACGGTGCCGATCGCGACGGGCGAGCGCATGTTCACCCGCTGGGACTTCAAGCATGCGCTCGCGAGCGGCGCGGTCGACATCATCCAGCCGGATCTCAGCCACGCCGGCGGCATCTGGGAGACGCGGAAGATCGCCGCCATGGCCGAGGCGTACGACGTCGCCGTCGCGCCGCATTGCCCGCTCGGTCCGATCGCGCTCGCGGCTTCGCTGCAGCTAGATTTCTGCACGCCCAATGCGTTCATTCAGGAGCAAAGCTTAGGCATTCATTATAATCAAGGCTCGGACTTATTGGATTATCTCGCGGATCCGACCGTATTCGAATACGAGGACGGCTACGTCCGTCGGCTGGAGGCGCCCGGACTCGGCATCGAAGTGAACGAGGAGAAGGTGCGCGAAATGGCCGCGATCGGCCATCGCTGGCGCAATCCGATCTGGCGCAACGCCGACGGCTCGCTGTCGGAGTGGTGAGAGGCACGCCCGTTTCTTTTTTTTGAAACGGGCGTATTTTTATGTCATCTCGCGATCGGCTCGGAAAGCGGCGAACAGGAATTTTCTAGGTGATTCGTACCGCGCAATTCGACCTACCCTTTTCGGTAAAATATGTTATACTATTAAGTAATTCTTGTTCTTAAAGCGAGAAGGGCAAACCTGTTGAAAATCAGGGACGCAAAGCTACAGGGACTACCGGTTCGCGAACCCAAGTCAGCCAGCTGCCGAAAGTAAGAGGCGAGGGAATGCCTCCTTTTGGTACGGAAAACAACCAACGATTACGGAGGCGTGCGGGAATGGAGAAGAAATCGTGCACACGCGTGGTGCAAGAGCTTAAGGAACTGTTGGGCGACGAGCTCGCGAACGACATTATCGTCGGATTCGTTCGCGCTTCGGATAAGGAGTTGCGGGAGATTCGACGATCGTTGGAAGCGGTCTTAGAGCCTGCCGCCGCGGTCGCGCGTTAATCGGCGGATGCAGCGTAACGGTCGAGAGAAATGCTCTCGGCCGTTTTTTTATTCGCGAGGAGAAGGGACGCCTTCTCGGTCGCCTTGATGTAGGCGTTGCGATGCGATAGGATGATGGAAATGGTTGTTCAGGGGGATTAACGAGGATGTCGCATTCGTTGTATCATGTGCTGGGCGCGAAGCAGTTCGATCGTCCGACGTTGGACGAGCTGTTCGCCGCTTCCGGCGAAATGGAGCGGGTCGTCGCCGAGGGAGGGTCGAATCGGTTCGCGAACAAAATTCTTACGACGCTTTTCTTCGAGGCGAGCACGCGCACGCGGCTGTCGTTCGAAGCGGCGATGCATCGGCTCGGCGGTCGGGTGATCGGTACGGAGAACGCCGCGCAATTTTCTTCCGCGATCAAAGGGGAGACGTTAGAAGATACGATCCGCATCGTCTCGGGTTACAGCGATCTGATCGTCATGCGGCATACGGAGATCGGCGCGGCGAGACAAGCGGCGTCGGTGGCGTCGGTGCCGGTCATCAACGCCGGAGACGGCGCGGGGGAACATCCGACGCAGGCGCTGCTCGACCTGTATTCGATCCGGAAGGAGCTCGGGCGCATCGACGGCATCCGCATCGCGATGATCGGCGATTTGGCGAACGGCCGGACCGTTCATTCGCTGAGCTACATGCTCGCGAACTACAAGAACGTGCACATCGACTTCGTCGCGCCGGACAACGTGCGCATCCCGATCGACGTTAAGCGGTACTTGGTCGAGAAGGGCGTCTCGTACGAGGAATCGACGGATTTGACGGCCGTGGCGGCGACGGCGGACGTCGTCTACCAAACGCGGATTCAGAAGGAGCGATTCCTGTCGCTCGAAGAATACGAGAAGGCGTCGGGCAAATACACGATCGACGAGGCGCTGCTGGACGTGCTGCGCCCCGATTCGATCATTCTGCACCCGCTGCCGCGCGCCGGCGAGATCGAGCCTTCGGTCGACCGCGATCCGCGCGCCGCGTACTTCCGTCAAGCGCAGAACGGATTGTATTTGCGAATGGCGCTCATCGAAAAATGTTTACTGTAAGAGAATGGGAACCATAAAACCACGCGGAGCCGGAGACGGCGCTCGCGTGGTTTTCTTTTCCCTCAATGCCATGACCGATTTACGAAAAAAGGTTGACATGGTGTGGGGTATTCGTCAAAATTAGAGGTAAATCGTTCAAGACCCAACAAAACCAACAATCATTTTCGGGAAAACCACAACACATGAATCGGACGGAGGGGTCTCGATGCCGACGGTGGAAGAAGCCAGACGACAGCTGCAGGACGCTGGCAGGTATATGATGACGAACGGCCTCGCTTGGGGCAACGCGGGCAACATCAGCGCCCGGACCGGCGAGGACCGCTATTTGATAACGGCAAGCGGCACGTTCTTGGGAGAATTGGAGGACGACGACCTCGTCGAATGCAGCTTCGCGGCGGGGCGGCTGCACGAATCCGACAAGAAGCCGTCGAAGGAACTGCCGATGCATCGCGCCGTTTACGAGCTTCGACCCGAGGTGAACGCGGTGCTGCATGCGTCGCCTTTCTATAGTACGATGATCGCTTGCTCGGACTTAGCGCTTCCGTCGGATTGGTTCGTAGAGACGATGTACTATCTGGAGCGCGTGGCGAGGGTGCCGTATCGCCATCCGGGCTCGGACGCCCTCGGGGAAGCGGTCGCGGCTCATGCCAAGGACGCGAATGTCCTGCTGCTCGAGCACCACGGCGTCCTCGTCTTCGATACGAGCGTACGGGAAGCGCGAATGGCGCTGCAGACGCTCGAGATGGCGTGCCGCATGCTGGTGACTGCGGGAGCGGCCGGCGTGAAGCTGCGGAATTTAGAGCCGGAGGTCGTTAAAGATTTTCTGATGAACGCAGGATATAAACCTAGAAGGAAGTGGGAGTCGTGATCGGCATCGTCGCGGACGACATTACCGGCGCGAACGACATCGGCACGATGTTCTCGAAGGCCGGATACCTTACGCATGTCTATCCGTTCGAGGCGTTCGATCCGTCGGCGGCGTCCGCGGCGGCGGAGCGTCCGGACGTCGTCATCTTGGATACGGCGTCCCGACTGGACGCGCCGGAGATCGCCTACGGGAAGGTCGAGAACGCCACGAAGCGGTTGAAGGCGGCGGGCGCGGCGCTGTGGATCAACAAGACGTGCTCCGTGTTCCGGGGCAACGTCGGCGCCGAGTTCGACGCGATGCTGGACGCGCTCGGCGTTTCGTTCGCGGTCGTGGTCCTCGGCTTCCCGAAGAACGGCCGCACGACGGTCGACGGCATGCATTACGTACGCGGGCTGCCGCTCGAGCGATCCGAGTTCCGGAACGATCCGGTGCATCCGATGACGACCTCGAGTTTGGTCGACATCTTGCGAGGGCAGACGAAGCGGCGCGTGGAGCGGCTAGGGGAACGAACGGCGGGACTGACGCCGGAAGGGCTCCGCGCCCGCCTCGAGGAAGCGGAATCGCGCGGCGGATACGTCATCCTCGACGTGGAGTCGCAGGACGATCTTCGTACGATCGCGCTCGCGGTCCGGGACGACTACGTGCTCTGCGGCAGCTCGGCGTTATCGGAGGAGCTGGCCCTTACGCTCCCGGGGAAGCGGGGCGGCGCGCAAGCGAAGCCGCTGCCGCTCGTCGAAGGCGTCGGGATCTTGTGCGCCGCCGGGAGCCTCATGCCGCAAACCGCCGGGCAGATCGACTACTTGAAGGAGAAGGGCGTTCCGATCTTCGAGATGGATACGCTGCGGCTGTTCTCGCCGCATGGACGCGGCGCGGAGCTGGAGCGGCTGGCCGACACGCTGGTCGGCGTGCTGCGCGCGGGCTCCCACGCCGCGGTGCACTCGACGAACGATCCGGCTCGCGTCGCCGAGACGAAGCGGATCGGCGCGACGCTCGGCATGACGGGCGAGCAAGTGTCTCGGCTCGTCTCCGACGCGCTCGCGGACGTCGCGAGCGCCGTCATGGCGCGAACGGGACAGAATCGGCTCGTCACGGCGGGCGGCGAGACGTCCGCGTCGATCTGCGACAAGCTCGGCGTCTCCGGCATGAAGGTGTGGAAGGAGATCGAGCCGGGCGTGCCGTCCTGCATCACGTTGTCGGAGGAGCCGCTCATGCTCGTGCTCAAATCCGGCAGCTTCGGAAAACCAAGCTTCTTATATGACGCATTGCAGCACTTGCTGGAACCATAACCGACGGGGGGAAGCGTATGATCGTTGTCCAAAGAAGGCATAAGATAAAAGAGAAGCTTTTCCAACAGCGGAGCGTGAAGGTGTCCGAGCTCGTGAAGGAGTTCAACGTATCCGAGGAGACGATACGCCGGGACTTGAATCAACTGGAGCGGGAAGGACTCATTCAGAAAAATTACGGCGGCGCGATTCTGATCGAAGATATCGAAAACGTCGCGATTCCTCCGGTGCAGCAGCGGAAGTTTCAATTTTTCGAAGAAAAGAACGCGATCGGCAAGAAGGCGGCGGAGCTCGTGACGGGCCAGCAGATCGTCATCCTCGACTCCGGCTCCACGACCTGGTGCATGGCGCGCCATCTGAAGCAGACGACCGGCCTCACGGTCGTGACGAACGGCATCAACGTCGCCGAAGAATGCAGCCAGAACGAAGAGGCGGCCATCTTCCTGCTGGGCGGGAAGCTGATCAAGAAATCGATGAGCGTCGTCGGGCCGCAAGCGGAGATGGAGCTGCAGAAGTATAACGCCCACTTCGTCTTTCTCGGCACGTCGGGCATCTCCCCGCGGAAGGGGTTCACGAGCTCGGACATCTACGAAGCCGAGATCAAGCGGGCGATGATCGCCGCCGGCCAGCGCGTCGTCATCTTGGCGGATCACAGCAAATTTCAACGTCAGGCGCTCGTGTCGTTCAGCAGCCTGCAGGACGTCGATATGGTCATTACGAGCGATCTGGTCGAGCCGGCGTACATCCGAGAGATGGAAGAGGTCGGCGTGAAGGTCGTCGTCTGTCCGGTGAAACACGAGCTGCGGGAGGAAGAAGAATGAATCGAGCGTTGGAAGCGTTATTGGAAAAGTATCCCGACATCGCGTCGTGTCAGGACGATATCGTCGCGGCCTACGATATCATGCGGGAGAGCTACGAGAACGGCGGCAAGGCGCTGTTCTGCGGCAACGGCGGCAGCGCGTCCGACAGCGAGCATATCGTGGGCGAATTGATGAAGGGCTTTATGTCGAGGCGTCCGGTTCCGGACGAGGAACGGGCCCGCTGGATCGAAGCGTATGGCGACGAAGAAGGTCGGTATATCGCCGATCATCTCCAGGGCGGCTTGCCCGCGATTTCGCTCGTCAGCCATACGGCGCTGCTGACGGCGTTCATTAACGACGTCGCCGCGGATATGATGTTCGCGCAGCAAGTTTACGGGTACGGCAAGCCGGGCGACGTACTCGTCGGACTCAGCACCTCGGGCAATTCCGCCAACGTCATGCGGGCGGTGCAGGTGGCGAAGCTGCGGGGGCTCAAGACGATCGGTTTGACGGGACGAACCGGCGGGAAGATGGCGGAAGCGTGCGACGTCACGATCCGCGTGCCGAAGGATTCCACGCCGGACATTCAGGAGCGGCATCTGCCGATTTACCACGCGATTTGCATCATGCTGGAAGAGGAGTTTTTCGGAAAATGACATACCTCGCCGGAATCGATATCGGCGGCACGAAATGCGCCGTCGTACTGGGCGGCGCCCGAGAGGGCGCGGTCGAAATTTTGGGCAAGCGCATGTATCCGACCCCGCCGCCGGCGGAGGCGGTCGCCGCATTCATCGCGAATGTGGACGAGCTCCTGGCCGCGGCGGGCGTCGACCGTCCGGACGCGATCGGCATCAGCTGCGGCAGCCCGCTCGACAGCAAGCGCGGGCTCATCCTGTCGCCGCCGAACTTGCCCGATTGGGATCGGATCGACGTGGTCGGCCCGCTGAAGGAGCGGTACGGCGTGCCGGTCGGCTTGCAAAACGACGCCAACGCCTGCGCTTTGGCCGAGTGGAAGTGGGGCGCCGGCCAAGGGACGGAGCACATGGCGTTCCTGACGTTCGGTACCGGCATGGGGGCAGGTCTGATCCTGAACGGCCGGCTGTACGTCGGCAAAAACGATATGGCCGGCGAGGTCGGCCACGTCCGCCTCGAGGACGACGGGCCGATCGGCTACGGCAAGGCGGGCTCCTTCGAGGGGTTCTGCAGCGGCGGCGGCATCGCCGTCTTGGCCCGGACGATGACGGTCGAACGGCTGCGTTCGGGCGGCGAGCCGCCGAGCTTCTGCGCTTCGGAGGCGGAGCTCGACGCGATTACCGCGAAGACGGTCGGCCTCGCGGCGCAGGCGGGCGATCCGCTGGCGCTCGAGATCTACCGCATCGTCGGGGAGAAGCTCGGCAAGGGGCTGGCGATGCTCGTCGATATTTTAAACCCCGAGCGCATCGTCATCGGCAGCATCTACGGCCGGCAGCAGGCGCTGCTCGAGCCGATCGTGAAGGACGTGCTGGCGAAGGAAGCGCTGCCGATGACGGCGGGCGCGTGCGACATCGTGCCCGCGGCGCTCGGCGAGAGCGTGGGCGACCTCGCGTCGTTGTCGGTGGCGCTGAACGAAATCCACTAACGAGAGGAACATCGAGCACATATGTGGTTAACGGAAGAGAAGCTGGGGCGGCGCGTCGAGGAACTGAAATCCGCGATCTACCGCGAAGTGCAAGAGATCCCGTCCTTTCGATATATCGAAGGCGACTTCGACGAGATGCAGAGCGTTCCGGACGGTTGGCGGAAGCCTGAATTCGACGATTCGGGTTGGAAGCCGTTCGAGGTCGGCTCGTACTGGGGCGGATACGACAAGACGGCGTACTTCCGCGCGAAGGTGTCGATTCCCGAGGCGTGGCGCGGCAAAAAAGTAGCGCTTCGCTTCCTCGTCGGCCCGCGCGACGGCGGCGGCTCGACGGCCGAGACGCTGCTGTACGTCGACGGCAAGCCGTTGCAGGGGATCGACATCTGGCACGAAGACGCATGGCTGCCGCCGGAGTTCGCCGAGAAGGGCGAAGCGTTCATCGCGCTGAAGGCGTGGAGCAGCGTGCTAAGAGTGCCGGAGAGACGCCGCTTCAAGCTCGCGCAGCTCGTCGTCATCGACGAAGCGGCGGAGAAGCTGTATTTTATGGTCGATACGCTGCTGAAAGCGGTGAAGGAGCTGCCGGAGACGGACCTGCATCGGGGCGCGATTCTGCAAGCGATCAATCGCGCGGTGCTGACGGTCGACTTCATGAAGCCGGGTTCGGAGGCGTATTACGCGTCGATCGCGAAGGCGCGGGAACAACTCGCGGCGGATATCGCCTCGTGGAAGCAGCCGGAGGCGCGCAAGCCGAAGGTGATCGGCTTCGGCCATTCCCACATCGACATGGCGTGGCTGTGGCGGCTCGCGCATTCGCGCGAGAAGGCGTCGCGGACGTTCTCGACCGTGCTGCATCTGATGAAGCAGTATCCGGAGTACCGGTTCCTGCATACGTCTCCGCAGTTATATAAGTACTTGAAGCAGGACTATCCGGAAATCTACGCGCAGGTGAAGGAACGGATCGCTTCGGGCGAGTGGGAAATTACCGGCGGCATGTGGATCGAGCCCGACATGAACGTGCCGAACGGGGAGTCGCTCGTGCGGCAAATTTTGTTCGGGAAGCGGTTCATCCGGGACGAATTCAACCAGAAGACGAACGTCGTGTTTCTGCCGGACGTGTTCGGTTATAACTGGGCGCTGCCGCAGATCATTAAGCGCAGCGGCATCGATTATTTCATCACGAGCAAGATCAGCTGGAATCAATACAACCGCTTCCCGCACGACACGTTCATGTGGCGCGGCGTCGACGGCACGGAAATTATGACGCATTACATTACGACGCCGGAGGACGGGAGCGGGAAGTCCTACACGTACAACGGCCTCGTGCGGCCGTACGAGGTCAAGGGGACGTGGGACCAGTACAAGCAGAAGAACGTCAACGAGGAGCTCGTCATGGCGTACGGCTGGGGCGACGGCGGCGGCGGCCCGACGAAGGACTTCCTGGAAGCGGCCGAGGTGCTGAAGGACGTGCCGGGGCTGCCGCGATTCGAGCTCGGCAAGCTGGAGCCGTATCTAGAGCGCCTAGGCGAACGCGTCAAGCCGGAGGATCTGCCGGTATGGGACGGCGAGCTGTACCTCGAGTATCATCGCGGCACGTATACGTCGCAGGCGTGGCTGAAGCGCGCGAACCGTCAGGCGGAACGGCTGTACCATGCGGCCGAGTGGCTGAACGTATACGCGGACGCGCTGACGGGTTCGAACGCGTATCCGCAGGCGTCGCTGAACGAAGGCTGGGAGATGCTGCTGCTCAACCAGTTCCACGACATCCTGCCGGGATCGTCGATTCGTCAGGTGTACGAGGACGCGCGGAAGGACTTCATCGAGATCGAACGGCGCGGGACGGACGCGCTGCGCGCGGCGGAGTCGCGCATCGCTTCGCTGCTTCGCGCGGACGCGGCCGGCCTCGTCGTCTGGAACGCGCTCGGCTGGGAGCGGGGAGGCTTGCTCGAGCTCGACTGGACGCCGGAGCTGGAAGGAGCCGCGCTCGAGGGCGCGGCGGTATCGCAGCCGTCGACGCGCGACGGGCGCAAGACGGTGCTGCTGAAAGCGGCGCCGGTGCCGTCGCTCGGCTACAAGGCGATGGCGCTCGTGCCGGCGGAGACCGGCTCGGGTTCGGGGGACGGCGCGGCGGCGATCCGCGTGACGCGCGATTCGCTCGAGAACGCGTTCTATGCGATTCGCCTGAACGACCGCGGCCAGATCGCGTCGATCTACGACAAGCGCGGCCGACGCGAGGTTATCGCCGAAGGACAGCTCGGCAACGCGCTGCAGGCGTTCGAGGACAAGCCGATCAACTTCGACGCGTGGGACATCGACGTGTACTACCAAGAGAAGATGACCGTCATCGACGACCTCGTCGAAGCCGTCGTCGAAGAGGAAGGACCGCTGCGGGGCACGCTGCGCCTCGTCTGGAAGTTCCTCGATTCGACGATTACGCAGCGGGTATCGCTGTACGCGGACGATCCGCGCATCGACTTCCGCACGGACATCGATTGGAACGAAAAGCAGGTGCTGCTCAAGGCCGCGTTCCCGGTCGCCGTCCGCTCCACGCGGGCGACGTACGATATCCAGTTCGGCAACATCGAACGGCCGACGCATTGGAATACGAGCTGGGACTACGCGAAGTTCGAGGTGTGCGCGCATAAGTGGGCAGACCTGTCGGAAGGCAACTACGGCGTCGCGCTGCTGAACGACGGGAAGTACGGCCATGACACGAGAGGGAACGTCATGCGCCTCACGCTGCTCAAGTCCCCGATCGAGCCGGACGAGACGGCCGACCGCGGCCGCCACGTCTTCACGTACGCGCTGCTGCCGCATGTCGGCGGCTGGCGCGAAGCGAACGTCCCGAAGGCCGCGTACGAGCTGAACGCGCCGCTGACGGCGACGCCGATCGCCGCGCAGCCGGACGGCGAGCTTCCGGCCGTCGGCGGCTTCGCGACGCTCGAATGCGCGCACGCGATGCTCGAGACGGTGAAGAAGGCCGAGGACGACGACGCGGTCGTCGTGCGGGTATACGAATATATGCAGTATCGGACCGAGGACGCGGCGATCCGCTTCGACCGTCCGATCCGGAAAGCCGTAGAGTGCAACCTCGTCGAGGAAGAAGAAGGCGATGCGGACTTCGCGGGCGACCGCTTGACGTTCGGCTTGACGCCGTATGAAGTGAAGACGTTCAAAGTGTGGTTTTAAGAGCGGTTTAAGAGCGGGAAGGAGAGGCCCACCATGTTGCAACTAAGCGTTACCGGCGGAATCGTCAGCCTCGTCGACGGTTCGCGCACGATTCTTGAAAATATCGGCGTCTCGGCGCGTCTGTATGACGGCGCGGAGCCGGCGCTCGCGTTCGCGTCGCTCGAGGAGGCGCCCGAGGTTTCGGTCGCGTCGCCTCGCCTTCGCGCGGAGCGCGTGCAGCGCGCCGTGTTCGCGGACGCGGACGGCCGCGTCGAGGCGCGGCTCGAGCTCGCGGCCTGCGGGGAAGCGGCCGCGCTGTACGTCGTCGCGACGGCGGCGAACCGCGAGCTGTTCCGCGACCGCGTGACGTTCGCCGCGGAGGGCGGCGTCTCGGTCCGCTTCGGAAGCGCTCCGGGTCTGGCGTCGCTGCTCGCGAACTACCAGCATAAAGATTGGTGGACGCGTCCGCACGTCGACCCGAACCTCTCGGCGCTGCCGCCGCGGACGCTGTCGCTCCTCTGGCGCACGAGCGACGGCGCGTACGCGCATCTGCTGCCGACGACCGGCGACGCGTTCCGCACCGACCTGCGCGGCCTCGCGGCCGGCGGCTTCGAAGCGCGCGTCTCCGCCTTCCAGGGCGGCTTCGCGACCGTGTCGACCGCCGCGTTCGTCGTCTCGCGCGGCGCGGATCCGTACGCGCTCGTCGAAGGCAACGTCGCGCTCGGCCTCGCCGCCGCGGACGCGCTCGCGAAGCCGCGCGCCGAGAAGTCGTACCCGGAGCCGCTCGATTATCTCGGCTGGTGCAGCTGGGACGCGTTCTACCAGAAGGTCGACGCGGAGGGGCTGCTCGCCAAGACCGGCGAGCTCGCGGAAGCGGGACTGCCCGTCCGCTGGGTCATGATCGACGACGGCTGGTCCGAGATCAGCCCGGACAAGCGGCTGCGGTCGTACGACGCCGTGCGGGAGAAGTTCCCGGACGGCCTCGCTCCGGTCGTGCGCGAGATGAAGGAGCGCTTCGGCGTGCGCTGGGTCGGCGTCTGGCATACGATCGCAGGCTATTGGGGCGGCATCGATCCGGAAGGCGAGCTGTTCGAGCGGAACCGCGCGCATCTATTCGAGACGAACGGCGGCGTGTGGGTGCCCGCGCCGGATGCGGCCGCCGCGTTCGGCTTCTGGAACGACTGGCACGGCTATCTGAAGAAGCAAGGCATCGACTTCGTCAAGGTCGACAGCCAGAGCGCGGTATTGAATTTCTTCCGCGATATGAAGCCGATCGGCGAAGCCGCGAAGGCGGCGCATACGGCGCTTGAAGCGTCGGTCGGGCTGCACTTCGGCGGCACGATCATCAACTGCATGGGCATGGCCTCGGAAAATGTCTGGCACAGACCGATGTCCGCGGTATCCCGCAACAGCGACGACTTCGTGCCGGAGGAAGCGACGGGCTTCCGCGAGCACGCGCTGCAGAACGCGTATAACTCGTACTTCCACGGCCCGTTCTACTGGGGCGACTGGGATATGTTCTGGAGCACGAACCACGACGACGTGCAGAACATGGCGCTGCGCGCCGTCAGCGGCGGCCCGGTATACATCAGCGATAAGCTCGGCATTACGAATCCGGATCACATCTGGCCGCTCGTCTACGGCGACGGCCGCATCATCCGGTGCGACCGGCCGGGCGTGCCGACGGAGGATTGCCTGACGCTCGATCCGGTGTCCGCCGCCGTGCCGCTGAAGCTGTGGAACCGCGTCGGGGACAGCGGCGTCGTCGCGGCGTTCGGCTTGAGCGAGTCTACGGCCGAAGGCACCGTCGGCCCGTCCGACGTGCCGGGCCTCGATGGGGAGCGCTTCGTGCTGTACGAATACTTCTCCCGCACGGCGGTTCGCGTCGGCGGCGCCGAGCGGCTGCCGCTGCGCCTGGATAACGCGGCGACGGCGATGTACGCCGTCATACCCGAGCGCGCCGGCGTCACGCCGATCGGCCTCGTGAACAAGCTCGTGCCGACGGCGGCGGTCGAGCGAATCGTCGACGCAGGCGCGAAGACGTCGGTGACGCTGCGCGAGGGCGGCCGCTTCGGCTTCGCCGCGTCGCAAGGCGTCGTTCGAACGAACGTGAACGGTCGCGCCGTCGAGGTGCTGGCGCATGACGGCTGGTACGAGATCGATTGCGCAGGCGAAGCCGGCGCGGTCGTCGTCGACATCGAACTCGAAGGAGCGACGAACGCATGACGAGTGTGCCGCGCGCGGAATATCCGATGACGATCGCCGTGCCGTTCGCGCCGCAGAGCAAGCTGAGCGTTACTGAAACTGCCGGTCGAGAAAGTGAAAGCGATCAACGAAGGAAATCATAACGACAACGCGCCCGCCGGGGGTTCCCGGCGGGCGCGTTCGTTTGCGAACGGGAAAAGCTCCCGTACATTCGGTATAATCGCCCCAATTGCGGCATGTGGACAGGAAAACCTCCTGTTCATCCACCGGAAACGTTCGGAATCGGGCGGATTTCCACCGATAAGCGGGAGCATTTCCCGTTCAGCTGCTTAAAGTACCAGCGTCAACGGGAATAGACGGGAGGTTTTCCCTTCCGTCTGGCGACTTACTCCGACGCCTCGATTCGCGCGAGCTCCTTGCGTACGATCGGGGCGACCTTCGTGCCGAGCAGCTCGATCGTGCGCAGCAGCTCGCGATGCGGCACGCCGCTGACGTCGACGTGGAGAAGGAAGCGCGTGAGGCCGAGGTTTTTGCGAAGCAGCACGATCTTCTCCGCGACGTACTCCGGATCGCCGACGTAGAGCGCGCCGCGCAGGCTGCGAGCGGCGTCGAACGCGGCGCGGCCGTAGTGGCCCCAGCCCCGCTCGCGGCCGATCGCGTTCATCATCGCCTGCGTCGGCGGGAAGAACAGCTCGGCGGCTTGCTCCGCCGTGTCGGCGATGAAGCCGTGCGAATGCGTGGCGATCGGCAGCTTCGAAGGATCGTGACCGGCTTGCGCGGCGGCTTCCTTATACAGCCGCACGAGCGGCGCGAACTGCTCCGGCTGCCCGCCGATGATCGCGAGGACGAGCGGCAGTCCGAGCATGCCGGCGCGTACGACCGACTCCGGGTTGCCGCCGCTCCCGATCCAGACCGGCAGCGGCTGCTGCACGGAGCGCGGGTAGACGCCGCGGTTTTCGATCGCCGGGCGGTGACCGCCGGGCCAGGAAACCTTCTCCGAAGCACAGATGTTCAACAGCAGCTCCAGCTTCTCCTCGAACAGCTCGTCGTAATCGTTGAGGCTGTAGCCGAACAGCGGGAACGACTCGATGAACGAGCCGCGGCCGGCCATAATTTCCGCGCGGCCGTTCGAGATGGCGTCCAGCGTGGAAAATTGCTGATAGACGCGTACCGGGTCGTCCGAGGAAAGCACCGTGACCGCGCTCGACAGCCGGATCCGGCTCGTCCGAGCCGCGCCGGCGGCCAAGATGACGGCGGGGGCGCTCGCCGAGTAATCAGGTCGGTGATGCTCGCCGATCGCATATACGTCCAGGCCGGCTTGCTCCGCGACGACGATCTCCTCGACGCCTTGGCGGATGCGCTCGGCGTGGCTGACGGGCTTGCCGTTCGCCGGGTTCGGCGTCGCCTCGAGGAAGGTGCTGATGCCGATTTCCATATGGGGGGACAATGCGTGCGTTTGTTCGGACATGTTCGAAAAATCCTCCTTCATTTCCTACGGTGTACCCCATTGTACCACGGAATGCCTCAAATTTGAAATGTTTAGTCGCCATCGGGCCGTCGAGTCGGCTTATCCACAGGAAATCGAATTTCCGACAGCCGCGCTCGCAGCGAAGCAAGCATCGAACCGTTGGCGCAGGAGCGGCGGTCCGGCGCCATAATGTCGAACGTACATCTTACGTCGACGCGGGGAGTGCAATATGCACGTGCGGGACGGCGGCGCCTGCTTCGATGGGGAGGAGCGGCTGCTGCGGCTGAAGGGGATCGGGTACGAAGGGATCGAACGGTTGACCGCCGCGCGGCGGCATTTGCGCAGGAAAAGTTAGACGTGGTATTTGCCGGTCGGCTCGTTCAGCACCCACTCGAGCAGCAGGATCGAATCCTCCAGGCGTTCGAGCTGCGCAGTCAGGGAGGCGTCCTTCGCCGCGTCGCCTTCGAGACGCGATTCGAGCGTTCGCTTCTGCATCGCGAGTTCGTTCAGCTTTCGCTTAATTTGTTGTTCGGTGCGCATGCGGTTCGCTTCTCCTTCGGTTCCGTTTCCTGTATCATAGCATCATCGGAACGGAAGGAGAAACGAACATGAACAAGAAGCTCGTATACATGAACCACGACGGGGGCGTCGACGATCTCGTGTCGCTCGCCGCCGTCCTGCTGATGAAAGACGCGGAGCTGCTCGGCGTCGGCGTCATTCCCGGCGACTGCTACCTGGAACCGGCGGTCAGCGCATCGCGGAAAATCATCGACGTCTTCGGCGGCGGCGCGAACGTGGAAGTAGCCGCTTCGGACTCGCGGGCGAAAAACCCGTTCCCGAAGGAGTGGCGCATGCACGCGTATTTCGTGGACGCGCTGCCGATGCTGAACGAGAAGGACGAGCCCTCGGCGCCGTTAGCCGAAGAACCCGCGCATCTTCATCTCGCGAGGAAGCTCAGGGAGGCGGACCGGAAGGTCACGCTGCTGTTCACGGGTCCGCTCACGGATTTGTCGCGCGCGCTGCTCGCCGCGCCCGACATCGTAGAAAACATCGAATCGCTCGTCTGGATGGGCGGGTCGTTCAAGGGGACGGGCAACATTATCGAGCCGGAGCATGACGGCACGGCGGAATGGAACGCCTTCTGGGACCCCGAAGCGGCGGCCGACGTCTGGCGCTCGAGCATCGACATTATCGCGTACCCGCTGCTCGCGACCGATCAGGTGCCTTGGACGGTCGCGCGCCGCAACGCTTGGGCTCGGGAGCGCCGGCATCCGGCGCTCGACTTCGCGGTGCAATGCTACGCGATGTGCCCGCCGCTCGTCCATGTGCACGCGAACGACACGTATTTTCTATGGGATTTGCTGACGACGTCCCACCTCGGCGGCGCGCCGATCGCGACGCTGCGGGAGGTCGCCTGCCGGGTGCACGCCGCCGGTCCGAGCCAGGGACGCATCGAAGAGGCGGAGGGGGGCAGAACGATTCGCATCGCGGAGAAGATCGATACCGAAGCGTTCTTCGAGTATATGACGTCGCTCTTTAAGACGTATAAGGGGTAACGAAGAAGAAAGAGGCTGTCCCGATTCGCGGGACAGCCTCTTCTATGCAATGCGCCTCCGTTCAGACGCCCGAACCCGCATTTAGGCCCTTCACATACTGCTTCGGCGTACAGCCGTTGAACCGCTTGAACAGCTCGTAGAAATGCGCCATGTTGCCGATTCCGACCTCGCTCGCCACCTCCGCGATGCTCCGCCCGCTCGTCACGAGCAGCCGCTCCGCCTTCGCGATCCGCTTGCGGTTGACATAGTCCGTGAACGAAGCGCCCATCGCCCGCTTGAAATATTTCGAGAAATAAAAATAACTCATGCCGGCGCGCCGCGCGACCTGTTCCATGTCGATTTTCTCGGCGAGATGCCGGTCCACGTATTCGACGATCGGCTTCAACGCGGAAGCGTCCACATGCTCGTGCGCTTGGAGCAGCCCCCTGGTATCTCCCCGCAGCAGCGTCAGCAGCAGATGTTTGATATGCATGCTGGCCGCGATTTCGTAGCCTTTGGACTCCCCGAGGATCTCCTTATGGATGCTCTCGATGATTCGCGCGACCTCGGCGCGTACGGCGGCATTTTCTTCGAACATATAATTCAATTCCTCGAGCGGATGCAGCACTTCGGAGAAGCGGCGGTAATACATCATCATCGCCGGATCGAAATACGGCTCCAGGTCGACGTGAAACACGATATACACGAGCGTATCCGGTCCGACGACGCGCCCGCGGTGCAGCTGGGACGAGCCGATGACCATGACGTCTCCGGCTTTCAGCGTATACGTTCGATTCGGCGTCGAAATCTCGTGAACGCCTTCCTGCACGTACAGGAATTCGACTTCCTTGTGATAATGCCAGCGGATGTCCTGCATCGAAGGGGACGGCTTCTTCGGACGGCTCGTAAATTGCCATACTTTCAGGCATAAGGCCGGATTTTGATATAGGATCGGTTCCTGAAAAAACTCCAAGGGAGTCGCCCCCTTCTCGTCGTCGAAGACAAAATTGGATAATAAACGGACAAATCGTTGCATATGCACGAACGCGGAAAGACGATATGGTGGTGTCAGGAACGATTATACAACGAAACGAGGATGAGGGACTTATGAAAGTTGCGATCGTCGGCTGCGGCGGCATGGGAACGATCCATGCGTCCTGCTATCAGAGCATTCCGGACGTCACCGTCGTCGGAGTGCACGATATCGATCCGGACGCCATGCGCGCGCTGTCGGATCGGACGGGGGCGACGCCTTACGCGTCGTTCGCCGAGATGCTGGAGCGGTCGGGCTGCGAAGCGGTCAGCATCGCGACGCCGAGCCATCTGCATAAGGCGTTCGCGGTGGAGACGGCGGCGGCCGGGAAGCATGTCATCAGCGAAAAGCCGATCGCCCTCACGCTCGAGGACGCAGAGGAAGTCATTCGGACGTGCGAGCGGTACGGCGTTCGCCTGTTCGTCGGACATGTGGTCCGGTATTTTCCGGAATACGCTCAGATGAAGGCGAAGGTCGAGGAAGGGGAGCTCGGCCGGATCGGCGTCGTTCACGCGAAGCGCGCGGGCGCGCATCCGGGCGACCGGCGTCCATGGTTCAAGGATGCCGAACAAAGCGGAGGCGTCGCGCTCGACCTGATGATCCACGATTTGGACTTCCTTCGGTGGACGCTCGGCGAGGTGCGCTCCGTCTACGGACTGCATCGCGCGGAGGATACGGTGGAATACGCTTCGGCGACGCTCGTATTCGAAAGCGGGGCGGTGGCGAACGCGGAAGCGTATTGGGGGTATCCGGGACCGTTCCATACGTCCGCCGAAATCGCCGGCAGCCGCGGGGTCGTTCGCAACCGCAGTCTCGAGTCCGCTTCGCTGCACGTTCGTCGAGCCGCCGGCGAGGCGAAGAACGGAACGTTCGTCGAGGTGCCGCAAAGCCCGGGGTACCATTCGCCATACGAGCTGGAGCTGCGCGACTTCATCGATTGCATTCGCAGCGGGCGCGAGTCCGAGGTGACGGGACGGGACGCCTATAAGGCGCTCGAGCTCGCGCTGGCGGTCATGGAATCGGCCAAGACCGGCAAGGCGGTCGTTTTCGATCGAAACTTGGGGGAGGGGTCCATATGAATAAGTTGAAGGTAGGCATGATCAGCTTCGCGCACGGTCACGCCTTCTCCTATCTGGACGCGCTGCTTCGTCTGCCGGACGTCGAGGTCGTCGGGATCGCCGACGAATCGGCTTCCCGGGTCGAGAAGGTCGTGCGCGAACGGGGGCTAACCTATTATGAGGATTACCGCGAGCTGCTTGCGAACGATGCGGTGGACGCGGTCGTCATCTGCTCGGAGAACGTCCATCACGCGCGGCTGACGATCGACGCGGCGCATGCGGGGAAGCACGTCGTCTGCGAGAAGCCGCTCGGCATCTCCGTCGAGGAGATGGAGCGCATGGTCGCCGCTTGCCGGGACAACGGCGTGCAGCTGATGACCGCTTTCCCTTGCCGGTACTTGGCCGCCGTCGTTCGCGCGAAGGAAGCGGTGGACCGCGGCGAGATCGGCGACATCGTCGCGATCAAGGGCACGAACCGCGGCTCCATGCCGGGCGGCTGGTTCGTCGATCCGGCGTTGTCGGGCGGCGGCGCGCTGCTGGACCACACGGTTCACGTAATGGATCTTATGAACTGGTTTACCGGGTCCCGGGTGAAAGAAGTGTACGCTTACGCCGCCGCCTTGTTCCATGAAGAGCTGCAGGTGGACGACGCCGGCATGATTCACGTGAAATTCGAGAACGGCGTCTTCGGCGTGCTCGACACGAGCTGGTCGCGGCCGAAGTCGTTCCCGACCTGGGGCGACGTAACGATGGAAATCGTCGGCACGAAGGGGAGCATCGCCGTGGACGCCTTGGCGCAAAAGAACGAACTGTTCAGCGAGGCGACGGGCAAGGGCCACCATCTGTTCTGGGGCGACAACATGGATTATTACATGATGAAGTCGTTTACGGATGCGCTGCTTCGCGGCGAGCCGGCGCCGATCTCCGGCGAAGACGGGCTTCGCTCGGCCGAGGTGGCGCTCGCCGGGTACGCGTCCGTGAGGTCGGGGCAGCCGGTGAAGCTGTAGCGTACTGTAATGAATAAGCAAACAACCGTCGGGTTCGTCTCCGACGGTTGTTTTTGCGTCTTGCGGCGGTTTACTTCGCCGGCGCGTAATCGCCGATCGCGGACAACTGGGAGATCGTCGTTTCGATGCTCTGCAGGCCCATCCAGTACATGTTCATGGCGGCCAACAACCGTTCGCGATCGTCGGATCGGAGCTCAAGATCGTACAGCTGGGCATACGTGTGGCTGATGTCGCGATACATCCCGAACCGAGGCGGCCGATAACGGGCTTCTTCGCCCTCCCACTCCGCCGCCTGCCGCAGGGCGGGAATGCTGTACGTATGCTTACGGATGTGAAGCTGCGATTCGGCGGACGTTACGAAGTCGATGAACGTCCGCCCCGCCTCCTTCTGCTTCGATCGCCGGTTGAGCGCCAGCCCGATCGTCAGCAGCAGCGTCTTGGGCGTATGAACGTACGGCAGCGGGGCGACGTCGAACGCTAGGTCCGCGTTCCGCATCCGATTCAAGTTGAAGTAAGACGTCATCATGACGGATACTTTCTGCTGCGCGAACAGCCGCTCGACGCCGAAGTCGTTCTCGGACAGCAGAATGGAGAACATCTTCTGCCTGTGAATCAGGTCATAGCACGTCTGAATGCTGTCGAGAATCGGAGAGCAGGACCAGTCGAGCTTGCCGGAACGCTGCGCCGCGAAGTCGACCCCGCTCTGCAGAATGAAGATCGGCCAACGGTTCGACGTGCTCGGGTAAAAGTAAAACGGAAGGATGACGTCTCCGTGTTCGCCCTTCAGCAGCTCCAGACATTCCATGAATTCCGACCATTTCCAATCCATCGGCGGCTCGGGGACGCCCCGTTCGGCGAAATGCCGCTTGTTATAACATAAGACGACAGGCGAGAAAATGACCGGCTTCACCAGCAGTCGGCCGTTCGCCCGGTACGGATCCGATAAATACGGATAGTGGCCGTCGTCTTCCTCGAGCGGTTCGAACCGGTCTTCGAGATCGCCGTCCGCTTCGAAAAATTGGCGGAAGTGAATCTGGTTGATCGCGATGACGTCCACGATTTCGTTCTTCAGGTAATAGTCCGCGACGTCGAAGTAATTGGACAGCTGCAGCGGCACGAGCTTCACGCGAATGTGCGGGTATCGCAGCTGAAAGCGCTCGGTCAAGCGGTTCAAGTCGATGTCGTCGACGAGCGTGGGATAATACCCGACCGAGATCGATACCGCCTTGTGTTCCCGCGTATCCGTCACGCGAATGCCGACGCGCGGGATGCGTTCGATCAGCGATTCGGCGACCAGCTCGTCTAACCCCTTCTGCACGGAGTTAATGCTAAGTCGGTATTGTTTGCTTAATTGATGTATGGAAGGGAGGAAGGTCCCGCTTTGAAGTTTCCCCGTCACGATATCGCTGCGCAAGGTGCGGATCATCTCGTCCATGCGTTCGCGAAACGTCGTGCGGCTCGGCTTATTCTCCACCAGGCGATACTCCTCTCTCCCTTATTTTTCTATCTCTTGTTATTTTATCTCAGGGATAAAAAAAGACAACCGAAAACAGGCAACCGGTACGCCGATCATATTGACAGGCAGATGGGTGGATAATACAATATCCCATAGATGTGATATAGATATGATACAGAAAATGGAGGTAGATGCCAAGCGGAATCGGTATGTCGCTGCTCTTTTTTACCATTTGATGTCAGAAAATTAATGCAATTCTTACAATGACGAACGGGGAGTGAAAAGATTGAGGCGCAAAAGCATTCGTTTACTGGCCGTCTTCACGATTTGTTTTAGTCTTCTTGCGCAAGCGCTTCCGATGCAGCGGGTCGCCGAAGCCGCGGACATCTTGGGCGCGACGCTGACGAACCCGGGCTTCGAGCTGGAATCGGTCGAAGGAGCGGCTCCGGGCTGGGCCGTCGACCCGGCGACGGCCGCGTACGGAACTACGGTCGTCAGCGACGTGTATGCAAGGACGGGGAGCCATAGCTTACTGTTTCACGATCGGACGGCCGGGGCTTCGCCTGCAGGCAGCTATCGTGTGTTGAGCGAGCCGCTTGCGGCTGGCGCGGAAGATACCGTTTCGTTCAGCATCTTTATTTACAAGGCAGCCGCCGCGGATCAATCGCACGGCGTGCAACCGGTCATACACTTCTACAACGCGGCAGGCACGCAAATCGGCGTGAACGCCTTTACGAACTATGGGAAGGACGCCGTTCCCGTCGGTACGTGGTTCCGTGCGACGGTGTCGGCGAAGGCTCCGATCGGCACGGCTTCCTTCAAGGTGGGGCTGTATTCCGGCTTTCCGAGCTTGACGAAGGTATTCATCGACGATGCGAGCGTTACGGTCGTCCCGGCCGAGACGCCGCTGCCGACAAGCGTTCAGAACCCTAGCTTCGAAGCCGACTTGGTCGGCGGCGCGATTCCGGGTTGGAGCCTGGGAGAGCTGACGACGGGAACGCTCGAGCGCAGCGATACGGCGGCGCTCACGGGAACGTATAGCTTGTATTTCAAGGACTCGTCCACAACCGCTTGGACGCGGGCCATGAGCGACAAGGTGGCGGTCACGGCCGGAGAGACGATCGTCGTCTCGGCGAACGCATACGTGTTGTCGCAGACGCACAACATCGTCTTGCAGGTGTATTATTACGGCGCGAACAACGCGCAGGTCGGCGCGAACGAGACGTTGTTCTCCAGCAATTCGCTCGGTACGCGGAAGTGGTCCGCCATGAGGGTGCTGTCCAAGGTGCCGGCGGGCGCCGTGTCCGCGAGGGTAGGGCTCAGCTCCGGCGCGCCGAGCTTGACGGAAGCGTACTTCGACGACGTCGCGATTGAGGTCCAGCCTCCGGAGGTTCCGCTCGATCGGTCGTACCAAGCGCCGGTCTCCCTCGGGGACATGGTGAAGGTCAATCTGGGGCAGGCGGGCGCGATTCAGACGAATGCGGCCGGGGAGAACGAAGCTTACTTCGTTACGAACGGAAGTCCCGGATCGTTCTTCGCCGTCGACGGCGAGACGGGCGAATTGAAATTCCAGGAAGTCATCCCGGGCACGATCGCCACCTGGGCGATGACGATCGGTCCGGATAAGAACGTCTACTTCTCCGGCACGGAAACCGGCAACCTGTATCGTTATCTGCCTCTCGAGAAACGCGTGGAAAATCTCGGTTACAATCAAACGGACAACTGGGTTTGGGAGCTTACGACGATCGGCGACAAAATGTACGGCGGTACATTCAACACGACGTCGTACGGTAAGGTGTTCGAATACGATCTGGCGACGGGCGAATTCCGCAACTACGGCGCGGTCGAAGCCGAACAGCAATACGTTCGCGGCATCGCGGTAGACGATCGGTATATTTACGCCGCGCTCGGCGCGACGATGCGGCTGTACAAGATCGACCGCGTCACCGGCGAGAAGACGGAAATTCACGTGCCGGGCTATTCCGGCAAGGCCGGCATCCTAGCGGACGTGTTCGTCCTGAACGGCAAGCTGTTCGTATCGGTGAGCACGGTGAACATGGTCGTCATCGACATCGCGACCGGCGAGGTCGAGGGTACGTTCCAGCACAGCGCGATGATTTCCGAGCCGTCGCCGGATGATCCGAACCTTATTTATTACAAGTACTTAACTAAGTTCTACGAGTACGATATCGCCGCAAAGAAGCAGACGGAGATCGTATTGCCTTACGAGCTGCCGGATACGGCGCGCGTGAAGGATTACGCATGGATCGAGCTGCAAAGCGGGGAGAAAGCCGGTCAAACCGTGCTGGCCATGATCACCCAATACGGAGAGTATATTCTTATCGATCCGAAAGACAAATGGATGTCCTTCGTCGAGCTGGAGATCGGCGCGCAGCCGGTCGGCATCCAGTCGCTCAAGACCGGCTTCGACGGAAGAATCTACATGGGCGGTTATCAGCGCGGCATGAGCATCTATAACCCGTTCACGAACCGTATCGACGTAAACATCTCCTCCTTCGCGCAGCCGGAGGGCATCGGCTTCATGAACGGCAAAGTGTACTACGGCACTTACGTCGGGGCGATCATGTACGACTACGATCCGACGAAGGAAATCGTTCTGAATCAAAACCCAAGGCCGGTATTCGACATCGAGCACCAAGACCGCCCGTTCGTCATCACGTCGGGGGACGACAAGCTGTTCGTCGGCACGGTGCCGGATTACGGCTTCCTCGGCGGCGCGCTCGCCGTGTACGACGAGGCGACGAACGAATGGAAGCAGTTCGATCACGAGGAGTTGGTCGCGAATCAAAGCATCATCGGCCTCGCCTACAAGGACGGATTGTTATACGGCAGTACGACCGTGTGGGGCGGCCTCGGAAAGGATCCTTCCGAGACCGAAGCGAAAATATTCGTATGGGACGTCGAAAACGAACGGAAAATCGACGAGTTCACGCTCGACGATCTGGAGATCGACGAAGCGCCGCGCATGATCGGCTCGATCGCCTTCGGTCCGGACGGATTGTTATGGGGCGTCGTGGACGGAACCATCTTCGCAATGGACGCGGCTACGAAAGAAATCGTAAAAAGCAAACAGATCAGCCCGAGCTTGTATAACACTAGTAAGTGGCTGCCATACGAGCTCGAGTGGGGGCCCGACGGCATACTATACACGACCTTATCGAGGAAGTTGATCGCCATCGATCCCGAGACGCTTCGATACAAGGAAGTATACAGCGGCTTCGTCAACTTGATGACGCTCGGCGTCGACGGCAGCATCTACTTTGCGCCGGAGGCCGGTTCGAAGCTGTCCCGCATCGCCGTGCCGGAGACGGACGCGACGCTCGCTTCGATCACGATCGGCGGTCAACCCCTTGCGGGCTTCTCGCCGGGGGTTCGGAGCTACAAGGCGTCGATGCCGCCGATGGCGAAGGTCGCCGCCGTTCCGACGCAGCCAGGCGCAACGGCGTTCGTGGAGGATTTGCGTCCGAAGGAATGGAAAGTGATCGTTCATGTGACGGGGACGGACGGCAAATCGAAGCAGACGTATACGATCGAAGTCGACAAACCTGGGAAAGACGATCCAGGCAAACCCAATCAACCGGGAAATCCGAACCGGTAACGGATAAGCGGCGCCGTCTCTACGGAGACAGCTGTGCAGTGAAATAAGAGCTCGACCGGCTTGAACAAACAAACAGCGGTAGCCTTGGACTGAAAAATAAAGTCCTAGACTACCGCTGTGTTTACCTTTCCTTCGCTTCGACGGCCTCGATCTTCACGAGCAAAACCTAAACTGCTTTCCGTTTGTACGCGCGCACCGCGAATACATATGCGACGATCAATATCCCTAAGCACCACGCAAGAGCGACCCAGATCTCATTGCCTACCGGTTCGCTTGACAATAGAGCGCGGATGGTTTCTACGATAGAGGTCACCGGCTGGTTTTCGGCAAAGGCGCGCACGACCGACGGCATCGTTTCGGTCGGAACAAAGGCCGAACTGATAAATGGAAGGAAGATAAGCGGATAGGAAAACGCGCTAGCCCCTTCCACCGATTTCGCGGACAGTCCGGCGATCGCCGCGACCCAAGTCAAAGCCAGCGTAAACAGTACGAGTATACCGGCTACGGCAAGCCAAGGCAGTACCCCCGCCGACGAGCGAAAGCCCATAATGAGCGCTACGAGAATGATGACGACAACGGAAATGACGTTGGATACCACCGAGGTCAGCACGTGCCCCCACAGCAAGGAGGAACGCGCAATCGGCATGGAGTGGAACCGCTCGATGATGCCCCGTTGCTTATCCAGAAACAGGCGGTAAGCCGTATAGGATATGCCGCTTGCAATCGCAATCAACAGGATACCGGGCAACAGGTAGTTCACATAGTTATCCATACCGCTTTGGATTGCGCCGCCAAACACATAGACGAACAGCAGCATCATGGCAATCGGAGTGATGCAAACCGTGAGGATGGTGTCCATGCTTCGAAAAGTATGGCGCATGGAACGTCCAAGCATCACGCTCGTGTCGCTGAAAAAATGCTCGTTCATTGTTGCTTTCCCTCCTTTTTACCAATGATTGCGAGGAATATTTCCTCCAATGAAGGTTGTTTTTCCACGTACTCCGTCTTTGCGGGCGGGAACAGCTTTTTCAATTCTTCAAGCGTGCCTTGGGCAATAATCCTGCCCTTATGCAAAATGGCGATTCGATCGGCAAGTTGTTCGGCCTCATCCAAATACTGAGTCGTCAGGAAAACCGTTGTGCCGCCGTCGGCAAGCTCCTTGACAATTTTCCAAGCCTCGGTGCGCGCCTCGGGGTCAAGGCCTGTGGTCGGCTCGTCGAGGAAGATGAGCTGCGGTTTTCCGATCAGGCTCATGGCAATGTCGAGCCTCCGGCGCATACCGCCCGAATAGGCGGACACCTTGCGGTCGGCGGCATCGTTCAAGTCGAAGCGATTGAGTAAATCATCCGCGACTTGACGCGGATTTTTCTGGTGTCGCAGTTTAGCGATCATGATCAGATTTTCCCGCCCGGTCAATAATTCGTCCACGGCGGCGAATTGCCCGGTCAGACTGATCGCATGCCGCACTTGTTCGGGTTTCGACGCGACGTCGAAACCGTTTACGGTGGCGGTGCCTCCGTCCTGTTGGAGCAGCGTTGCGAGGATTCTGACAATCGTCGTCTTGCCCGCGCCGTTGGAGCCGAGCAGGGCGAAAATCTCGCCTCGCTTCACTTCAAAATCGACGCCCTTTAGAACTTCTGCGTCCTTGAAAGACTTTCGCAGACCTTTCACTTCAATGGCTGCTTCCATCCCGATTTCCCCTTTCTTTTGTTTTATCCGTAACCTTCTTCATGGCCTTGTAACCTTCTTGGCCTACAGATTCTTGATAGATGTCAGCGTACGTTTTTGAATCCTTGATTAGATCGTCGCAGAAAGCCGCAACGTCGCTGCCCGTCACTTCGAGCACGCCTTTCCCCAAGGCGGCGCCTTCTTCGAAAAGATCGACGATCCCCGAGAGCAAACCCGTCCCTTCGGTTAACTCGACAGGGCCGACCTTAAACAAATATTTTTGAATCTCTTTATAAACAATTTGATAATCTTGCGGGAGCGCTTTGACGCGCGCCACGTGCGCGCGCCACTCTTTTTTGCCTTCGATGATATCTCGTATTCTCATGTTAGCCTCCTATTTACCTAATTTTTTAGCGATATTATTGTTAAGCTGCTCGCGCCACTTGTCGCGAAAAGACTTTGCCCCTTCCGCGCCGGCCAGCGCTGAACAGAAGCCATTGATATCGTCGCCCAAAACCTCTTGGACGCTCTGACCGTCCGCCGCCGCTTCTTCGAGCAGGCCAAGCACACCGTCAAGAATCGGCATGAGGTTGCGACCGGTGAAATCCGAGTGCGCCCAAAGATTGGCATTGATTTTTTTCCATGCCGCTTGATAATCAGCCGGCAGCTTTTCGGCTCGCGATTCGAATGTTTTCATTTCTTTCGTCATGTCGCTGCCGGTGATTTTTTCCCAAAAATTCATAATTCTTTCTCCTTTAACTCGTTCATTTTTGATGATACGAACTCCCATTTTCCCCAGAACTTACGCAGCTCCTCGCGCCCCGCGTCGTTGATCGCGAAAAACTTCCGCGGCGGTCCCATGTCGGAGGGCTTCTTGGTGATCTCCACGAACTTGTTTTTTTCAAGCCGGATCAGGATAGTGTACACCGTTCCCTCCACAACATCTGTGAAGCCGAGGGCGTTCAGCCGCCGCGTGATTTCGTAGCCGTAGGTTTCTTTGCGGCTAATAATTTCAAGGACACAGCCCTCAAGCACCCCTTTGAGCATTTCCGTAAGGTTTTCCAATACAATCACCCTTTGCTATTCTGTATCACAGGTATCCAGTGTTACTTACTACTGCTATAAAGTAACACGTAGTAGATGATCTGTCAATAGCGCTTGCTCTGACACGGATTGTACGATTGTCGAATATTTTTCATGCCGTCGAACGGGATCGCCTCGCCCGTGTACAGGCACGAATAGGCGGACGCCCACATACAATATAGGGATGCGACGTCCCTGTTTTTTCCGGAGGACGGGGCGTGCAAAACTTCAGGGGGTGTTCGAACGTGCCTGGTTTATTTGCAATGATTGCGATTTTCATTAAGCAGTTAATGCTCTTGGTGTCTTATGTCAAGAACAACGCGTTCCCGCAGCCGCTGTCCGAGGCCGAAGAGGCAAAGCACCTTAAGCTTATGGCGGAGGGACATCAGGACTCCAGGAATATGTTGATCGAACATAACCTGCGCTTGGTCGCCCATGTGGTGAAGAAGTTCGACAACGCCGGCGATCCCGAGGATCTTATCTCGATCGGGACGATCGGATTGATCAAGGCGGTGGAAAGCTATTCCGCCGGGAAGGGGACGAAGCTGGCGACTTACGCCGCTCGTTGCATAGAGAACGAGATTCTCATGCATATGCGTTCCATGAAAAAGCAAAAGAAGGACGTGTCGCTCCACGACCCGATCGGAACGGATAAAGAGGGCAACGAAATTTCGTTGATCGACATTTTGGGGACGGATCCGGATACGGTCGGCGAACAGGTGGAGCTCGAGATCGAAAAGCGGAAAATTTATAAGCATCTCGACGTGTTGGACGAACGGGAGCAGGAGGTCATTAAAGCGCGTTTCGGCCTCGAGACCGGCGGGGACGAACGGACGCAGCGGGAAATCGCCAAGGAGCTCGGCATCAGCCGTTCCTACGTGTCGCGGATCGAGAAGCGAGCGCTCATGAAGCTGTATCACGAGTTTTATAAAGTGAAGAAGTAACGACCTTCGAAAAGGATCGGCACAAGGCGCCGAGGTACGACCGGCGGCCTTGTGTCGTAATACGGGCAAGAAGAGGGTTAAACCGATCGGCCCGCGCAGCACCGTCGGGATACCCAGTTTAAAAAGCCTTTAAGCAACCATCCCAGACTGAAACCAATGATACAAAATAAAATGGGTAGCCAAACAGGACCCCATAGGCTCCCGAACAGTATGACATTCGAGGAGTAGATGAGCCCGACGGTCGTAAAAAAGGCGGACGACACAAAAGGGAGAAAAGCATAGGGAGACCCCCCGCCGCCAGCATCCCTGTAAGCATCCCACAAGGAAAACAGATATAAGCAGGGGTAAAACATTAGCCATTGGTAATCGGTTTGACTGATTGCCTTATCGATTTGCCCCCTGAAACTCAACTGGATCGCAGTGTTAAAATTAGACTGCAGGTTAATGAGAAGCTCCAATCCAAGGAACAAAACGCCTTTTACATATTTTCGGTTTAATAGTTGACCGAAGCCCGGGAGTGCAACACACCATAACAGAACCTCGACACGTTTACTCGTCGTCGGTGCCTCCGTATTTTGCAAGGGGCGTTCTCTTTCCTTATTTCCCATTCGCGATCAGATTTCTATTGGGTGCAAGCGGCGGCTGCTCTAACCATTGATGTTTCGTCATAAGATCAAACCATTCTTTCGTGACCATGAGGTTTCTTAGAATGATTTTTTCGTACTGCGCAACAAGGTCTATTCGCATCGCGGATGCCAGACCTGTGCCATGATAGGCTTGCGACGCTTGCAATAAAAAACCAATGTGGTACAGCATTAATTTGTCTGAGAAAGGGGGCTCGGTCGAAGTCGTAATCTCGGTTTCCCACGACGTAGGAACAGGCAAATTATCGCCGCGCAATATGTCGCTTAGCGTTTGAATTTGATCATTGGACACTTCCTGCATCGACACGAAAAACTTCCTCACGTCTTCTTGTTGCGTCACTTGGCTAAACGCAATGGAGAGCGTCTTCTCCAGTATTTTCTTTTTCAGGTTAAAGGAAAGGGCGATCATTTCGGTTGCGGCTAAAGGTCGTTTGTCGCCAAAGAAGCCATGTAAAAACTTTTGACCTTGCACGTATTCGGGGGTTTCCCCGGGAAAGAAGTAAGGATCTCTTTGGAACAGCCCTTTTTCCAACATCATTTCAATGGTTTTGTGGTACATGTTCTTCCCGTCATTGTCGCACCCGTCATAAAATTGCCGCAGATCCTTCCGTACCGAAGCGGAAAACGACGTGACATGTCCCAATAAACCATGAAGCGTGATAATGTGCAGGTACTGCAAACAGAAGGCGTCCGAAAACAGTCTTCGAGCTCCCGGATTCAGGTCGGATTCATTAAATCCGATGGGGATTGGAAACCCTTCTTTCTCCAGAAACGCTGCGATTTGCTGTTTTTGTTTTCCATAAGTCCTTACTGCTTCGTCAATCAGCGTTTTTATGTCCTCGTCCTCTACAATCCGTAACATGTAGCGGTTTACAACGTCAACGGCCGTTCCGTTAATATATTGGCCCCACAGCGTCCCGATTTCAGCGGAAGTGAGTTTGAAATCTCCTTTGTCCATAAAGATACCCCCAAACCGTTTCATTTGAATCATTATTTGGAAGATCGCGTTTTTTTATCCGTAGCTATGCGAATCCATCGGCCGGGCCGGGCTGCCGCTTGCGGTACGCGCCGGGCGTCAGTCCGGTCAACGATTTAAACACGCGGTGGAAATGGGGCATGCTGTCGAAGCCGCAGCGCTCGGCAATCTCGCCGACATGCTCGCCGGTGTCCCGCAGCAGCTCCTTGGCCCGAACGATTCGCTTCGCGTTCAAGTAGTCGGTCACGTTCATGCCGGTCAGCCGCTTGAACACGCGGGAGAAGTGGGCCGGCGAGACGTTCGCCCGACGGGACAGCTCGGACAAGCCGGACGCGCCTTCCGGCAGCCGGTCCAGCTCGCGCAGGACGGCGTCCATCCACGGCGGCACGATGCGTAGATCCGGCCCGCCGGCGCTCCGGCCTTCGGCCGGCTCCAATCGGTTCAGCCGGAGCAGCAGCTCTCGCAGCAGCAGACGTACGGCTTCGCGGTAGCCGAGCCGCCGTTCTTCCAGCTCCTCGTGGATTCGTCCGAGGATGCGTTCGACGTCGTTCCTGGCATCGGCGTCCGCGGAGAGCTCGAGCTTGTACCGCTTCCGCTTCCGGGCCGATTCGAAGCAACGCAGCGGACGGTACCCGTCCGCATCCGACGGGGCCTCGGCGGCGAGCGCCGGCGCGAAGAACAGGGCGGTAGAGACGATCGGCTCGGCTTCGTCCGGGATCGACCGGTGGATCGCGTTCCCGGGGATGACGAACAAGTCGCCGGCGTTCTTCTCGTAGAACGTCTCGTCGATAAAGAACGTGCCTCGTCCTTGATGAACATAGACCAGCTCGTAACGGTCGTGCAGATGATCGGGAAGCTCGTTCTCCGGTTTCTTTAGGCCTTGAAACACGAGATCGACGGGGAAGAGCGGGTCGCCGAAGAACGGCTTGCGATAAGGCTTCAAATTCGCTCGACTCCTTCCGGGGCGGGTTGGGTTGATTTGAGATGAAGATATCAAAATAAGATACATTTTCGCAATATGCCGTTATTCCCTTGCCGATTTTGAGCAGCTACAATATGGAAAAGGGATAATGATTTCACCCGAACGGAGGGATGTTGACATGCAATACCGCCGATTGGGCCGTACCGGCCTCGACGTATCGGCGCTGAGCTTCGGCGCCTCGTCGCTCGGATCGGTATTCCGCGAGACGGACGACCGCGACGGCATTCGCGCCGTCCATGCCGCCGTCGACGCGGGCATCAATTACATCGACGTATCGCCCTATTATGGACTGACGAAGGCGGAGACGGTGCTGGGGCGGGCGATCCGGGAGCTGCCGCGGGACAAGTTTTATTTGTCGACGAAGGCGGGACGCTACGGGCTGGACGACTTCGATTTCAGCGCAGGCCGCATCGTCCGCAGCCTCGAAGAGAGCCTTGCGCGGTTGCATACGGACTACGTAGACATTTTGTTTCTGCACGACATCGAGTTCGTGCCCGCCGATTTGATCCTGGAAGAGGCCATCCCGACGCTGCACCGGCTGAAGGAGCAGGGGAAGATCCGTTTCGGCGGCATCTGCGGTCTGCCGCTCGAGTTGTTCGAGAAGCTGCTGCCGCGCGCGGACGTCGACGCGATCATCTCGTATTGCCATTACTCGCTGAACGACGCGTCGCTGCTCGAGCTGCTGCCGTTGATCGCCTCGAAGGACGCGGGGCTCGTCAACGCGTCGCCGCTGTCCATGGGGCTGCTCGGCACGCGGGGGACGCCGGCGTGGCATCCCGCAGGCCCGGAGCTGAAGGCCGCCTGCAAGCGGGCGGCGGAGTTTTGCGTCGCGCAAGGAGCGGATATCGCGAAGCTCGCGGTGCAGTTTTCCACCGCGAACCCCGCGATTCCGACGACGCTCGTCAGCACGGCGAATCCGGACAACATCGTCAAGAACGCGGCGTGGACGGACGAGCCGATCGACGAAGCGCTGCTCGCGCAAGTCTTAGCGTTGCTCGAGCCGGTCCGCGGGGAATCGTGGGTCAGCGGACGTCCGGAATATAACGAACGGATTCATCGGAAGGAAGGGGCGGAGAACGGATGAGAGGCATCGTATGCGATCAGGTGGGCCGGCTGGTCCTCCGAGACGACTTGCCGGAGCCCGAACGGCGGGCGGGCGAAGCGGTCGTCCGGATTCGGCGCGTCGGCATCTGCGGGACGGACTATCACGCGTTCCGCGGCAATCAGCCGTTCTTTGCGTATCCGCGCATTCTCGGCCACGAGCTGGCGGGCGTCGTCGAGTCGATCGACGACGGCGGCGCGAGCGGGCTGACGGTAGGGGATCGGGTCGGGGTGATCCCCTACCTGCATTGCGGGGAGTGCATCGCCTGCCGAAGAGGCAAGACGAACTGCTGCACGTCGATGCGGGTGCTCGGCGTCCATGTCGACGGCGGGATGCGCGAGCGGATCGCGGTCCCCGCGTCGCATCTGATTCGAACGAACGGGCTGTCGCTCGACGCGGCGGCCATGATCGAACCGCTCGCGATCGGGGCGCACGCCGTGCGCCGCTCCGGACTGCGCCGCGGAGAGACGGCGCTCGTCGTCGGCGGCGGGCCGATCGGGCTCGGCGTTATGGCGTTCGCGAAATACGCCGGCGCGGCGGTGATCGCCATGGACGTCAACGAAGAGCGTCTGGCGTTCGGCCGCGATTGGGCGAAGGCGGACGCGACGTTGATCGCGGGAGACGGAGCGGCGGAGCGGCTGCTCGCGCTGACCGGCGGCGACGGACCGACGGTCGTCTTCGACGCGACGGGCAACGCGACGTCGATGGAGAACGCATTCGGGTACGTCGCGCACGGCGGAACGCTCGTGTTCGTCGGACTCGTGAAGAACGATCTCGCGTTCAGCGATCCCGAATTCCATAAGCGCGAGCTGACGCTCCTCGCGAGCCGGAACGCGACGCGGGACGACTTCGTCCGGGTCGTCGAGGCCATCGAGGCGGGGGACGTAGACATCGAACGGTTTATTACGCATCGCGCCGCGCTCGGCGAGACCGTGGAACGGTTCGACGAGTGGCTGCGGCCGGAATCGAAGGTCGTGAAGGCCGTCTTGGAGCTATAGCCGGGCAGGGAGGGCGATGAAATGCAAAAGTGCAGGTATTTCTCAAGAAAAAAGAGCCAAAACACCAAATACCTGCGAAAGTGCAGGCGTTCGGAGCAGAACAACTTTCAAAGCGGTCAAATAGATGCACTCATACAGGTGATTCGTCGTCCGAGGCTTCGGCTGGGGGAACTACCTGCATGAATGCAGGTGATCACAACAGGGCGGCACGGGGTACGCACGAAACAGAACCGTCAGGCGAGATGCCTGACGGTTCTGTCGTCTACTCTTGCGCGCGCGAGCTTTGGAACTCCTTCGGCGTCATGCCCGCCGCCTGCTTGAAGACGCGGCTGAAGTAAAATTGATCGGGATACCCGACGCGCTCCCCGACTTCCTTAACGCTGAGCGATCGATGCTGCGAGAGCAAATATTTCGCTTCGTTGATCCGAAGCGACATGAGATACCGGGAGGGCGGCTCGCCGGTATGCTTGACGAAGATTTTGCTTAAATACGACGCGTTGAAATTGAAATGCCGGGCGATCTGCTCGAGGCTCAGCTCCTTGTTGAAGTGTACGCGCATGTAGTCGCACACCGCCCGGACGATGTCGTCCGGACTGTCGCCCGCGGCGCGCGGCAGCGCGCGAAGCTGCCCGTCTTCCGCCTCGCGCTGCCCTTCGATCGCCGTCTTCAGCCGGAGCAGCACGGCGGACAAGTCTTTCGCGGACGTAGGCTTCAGCAAGTATTCGCTGACGTTGTAACGCATCGCCTCGCGGGCGTACTCGAAGTCCGCGTAGCCGGTCGCGATAATCTTCCGGACCCGCGGGTGATACAGATGCAGCGACTTGATCAGCTCGATCCCGTCCATGACCGGCATGCGAATGTCGGTGACGACGAGATCCGGCTGCCAGCGCTCCACGGCCTCCAACGCTTCTTTCCCGTCCTGCGCGGCGGCGACGACGCCGATGGACGCGTCGACGCCCTCGATCTTCCGGACGAGACTGCCGCGGATCAGCTCCTCGTCCTCCGCGACCACGACCGTGACGGCATATCTGCGTTCCGTGCTCATGCCAACGCTCCTCCTTCCGCTCGCTTCGTCAAGTCAACCTCCCGGAAGCTGCCGCCGAGCGCGACGACGGCGCCGCCGTCCGGCGCGTTCCGAATGTCGAATACCATATCCTTCCCGTACGTCAGCTTCAGGCGGATGTAGATGTTCAGGAGCCCCATGCCGCCGAGCTGAAGCGCGGGAATGACGCCCGTCTCGTCGACCTCCCGGATGCGCTCCCGCAAGGCGGCGAGGCTGTCCGCCGCGAAGCCGGGGCCGTTGTCGGACACTTCGAGGCGCCAACGGCTCCCGTCCGCGAAGCCCGTCACGACGATGCGCCACGGCGGTTCGCCGCGGGTCGCGAATTTGAGCGCGTTCTCCACGAGGGGCTGGACGATCAGCTTCGGGATTTCGAGCGGCAGCAGCCGTTCGTCGACGTCGAATCGGAAATCCAGCTTGCTGCCGTGGCGAATCCGATTAATCTCGAGGTATTTCTCCGTATGCACGATCTCTTCCGCAAGCGACACGGCGGAGGCGTCGGAAGAGAAATAGCGGAGAAACTTGGACATGTTTTCCGTCATGTCCATAATTTGCTCGGACATGCCTTCCTCCGCCATTGCGTGAATCGTGGCAAGCGAGTTGTACAAAAAATGCGGGTTCATCTGCGATTGCAGCGCGACGAGCTTCGCCTGCAGCTCCTGCGATTGAGATAACAGCAGTTCGTCCATCGAATGCTTCAATCGATCGTTCATCTGAACGAACGCTTCGTGCAGCTGATCGATCTCGATGACGCCGCTTCGCAGCTTGCTCGACCCGATCCGGCCGGTGCCTAGATCCTGCAGGCTCATGTTGCGGATCGTCCGGTGGATCTTAAGGATCGGGTGCGTGATCCGGTTCGCGGCCGCGTACGACAACAGAATCGCGAACAGCAGGATGCCGATGCCGACGAATACGGTGCGGGAGGCGAAGACGGAGACGGGGGCCAGCAGCTTCGACTCGGAGACGACGATCGCCGTGCTCCAGCCGGTGAAGCCCGAACGATGTACGGAGATAAGCTCCCGATCGCCGGTGGCGGGATCGACGAACGGCCGGAATCCTTCTCCGACCGGCGCCGCGGCCACGGCCGCGAGGTAGGCGAAGTCGGCGGACGACGCCCGCAGCGGATACACGATGTCGCCCGCCGCATTGTAAATGACGACGCGGGCGCCGTACGGATTCGTCTCCGCGAAGTCGATGACGCCGTCGAAGATGCGGTTGAAATATTGCTTCACCTCGACGATGCCCATGGGCGTGTTGTAGCTGCCGTAGAACAAGCGGTATAACGAGACGGAATACTGCATCTCCCGCGAGGAGATGAAGCGCGACATCGGTTCGTCCAGCACGGGAAGCGAGATGTACTTGCCGCCCGTCTCGGCGAGTACCGCGTCGTACCACGGCATCTCCTCGGGCCGGTAGCTCTGTTCGCCGTTGTCGAAGCCGTTGCCGTACACCTTCCCTTCGAAGTCGTACAGGTAGAGCTGTTCGACCGGCCGCGACGGCCCGATCGCCGCGGTCAATATGTCCGCGAGCTCCTTCGCCGCCCTCACGGCGTTCGCGGCCGCTTGGGCGTCCGTCTCCCGCTGCTTCGCATTGCCGAGGTATTCCTGAAACCGGTTCTTCACCAAGTTGGAATACAAGACGTTCAGCGATACGTCGTTCATCTTGCCGAGCTCGGAGTCGATACGCTCCTGCATCGACCGGCCCATGCCCTCGAGCGAGTCCTCCGCGTTGGAGCGGATGCGGTCGGACGCCCAAAGATAAAACCAAACCACCAAGATCGTAAAGACGATAACGATAATCAGCGTGTAGGTCGAGAAGAGGATCGTTTGGATATTGCCGAATGTTTTGACGATACGCTCGCGCATGCAATCCTCCGACAAGCCGGTGTACGGTTTTTCTCCATTCTCCGCCGCTCGCGGCCGTTTGTCAAAAGATTTTTGAAAGCGCATACTGGTAAAATAAATACAAATAACGAGTCCTGTTAGTCCATGGCGAGAGGGGAAGGCGCAGCGATATAATGTGTTCAAATCCGATAATGAAAGCGGATTCATGAGATGCAAACTCGAATCCAAAGTCAAGGGGAGCGATGACGGTGACGAAGAGGTTGATAAGAGGTTGGACGCTGACCGCGGCGCTGTTGATGACGATGTTGGTCGTTGCGGCATGCGGCGGCGGAAGCGGCGCGACGACGGAGAACGGCGGAGCGGCGAACGAGCCGGCGGCGGCGACGCCGGCGGCGAACGAACCGGCGTCGGAGCCATCGACCGGGAAGAAAGACGTGACGCTGACTTATATCGCCAGCCAGGGCTGGATCAAGGACGCGGAGATGGAGCTGGCCAAGAAGTTCGAAGAAGAGACCGGCATCCGCATCGACTATCAGATCGTTCCGGCGGACCAATACTTCAACGTCTTGAAGACGAAGCTGAACGCGAAGGAAGGCCCCGACATCTTCGGCGGACAGAGCGGCATCAGCGAAGTGACGCTCAACTATAACGTCGAACAGAACGCGGTCGATCTGTCGGGCGAAGAGTGGACGCAGCGAGAGGACCCGCTGTCGCTCGAGCAAGTGACCGTGAACGGCAAAATATATGCGCTTACGATTTGGGATACGGCGAACAGCTTCGTCGTGACGTACAACAAGAAAATTTTCGAAAGTCTCGGCCTCTCCGTTCCGAAGACGTACGAAGAGTTCAAGGCGCTCTCCCTGAAAATTCTTGAATCCGGCGTCACGCCGATTTACGAGCCGATCGCCGACGGCTGGCACCACGTCCTCTGGTTCGCGGAGCCGGGGCCGCGTTACGACGAAGTGACGCCGGGCTTGTACGACGATCTGAACGCGAACAAGAAGAAGTTCGCCGACGATCCGACGATGCTGACCGCGCTCGCCCAGCTGAAGGAGATGTACGATCTCGGGTTTTTCGGCGACAACGCGTTCTCCGACACCGGCGCCGACACGGCGGCGAAGCTCGCCTCCGGGGAATTCGCGATGGCGCTCGCGAATCAGAGCATCGTCAAAGACGTCGAAGCGATCGGCGGGGAGCTGAAGGCGACCGATTTCGGATACTTCGTCATTCCGATCGCCGACAACCAAATTTACTACATCCATCCGGGCGGCCCGAGCAAATTCATCTATTCGGGCTCCGAGCATATCGAAGAAGCGAAGCAGTACTTCGCTTACCTCGCGAAGCAGGAAAGTCTGCAGTACATGATCGATAACGACCCGACCGTCACGAACCTGAACTTCCCGGGCCTTAAGGACAAGTACACGCCTGCGCAGAAGGAACTGTTCGCGATGTATCCGAAGAAGGGCACCGACATCCAGAACTATGTCAACTACGTCAACCCGCAGTGGATGGATATCGGCAAAGACATCGCAGCGATGTTCGGCGGGGCGGCGCAGCCGGCGGACGTCCTCTCGACGATCGACAAGCGCCGCGCCGACATGGCGCAGGTGGCCAAAGACCCGAACTGGTAACGCGCGGAACGTCCGCCGCGAGACCGCAAGCAGAATAACGGATACGGAAACGCGGGGCGCGGCCGCCGGGCCGCCGTCGTTCCGGTTCCGGCAGCGAGGAGCAAGCCGATGCGGAACAAACTTTACCCTTCCTACTTCGCGTGGGGCGCGATTTTTTTGTACTTGTTGTTTTTCGTCGTACCCGGCGTCATGGGCTTCTATTATTCGTTCACCGATTGGAACAGCTATTCCGACGAAATCAACTTTATCGGGTTCGACAACTTCAAGGAGATGTTTTCGCCCGACGAAAACTACGTCGACTTTATCGTCAACACGCTCAATTTCACCGTCTCGACGGTCGCGCTGAAGACGGCGCTCGGACTGGCGTTCGCGCTGGCGCTGAACGAAGGCATTCGGATGAAGGGCTTCCACCGCGTCATGATTTTCATGCCGGCGATCGTGCCGATGCTCGTCGTCGGACTCATTTTCAAATCCGTGCTCAATCCCGCCACCGGTCTGCTGAACGAGACGCTGCGGTTTCTCGGCCTCGGCTTCCTGGCGCAGAAGTGGCTCGTCGACGCCGCTTGGGCGTTCAAGTCGATCATCGCGGTCGATACGTGGAAGGGCGTCGGTTACATTATGATCATCCTGCTTGCCGGGCTGCAGTCCATCTCGAAGACGTATTACGAAGCGGCCGAGATCGACGGCGCAAGCGCCTGGGGAAGATTCATCCATATTACGATCCCGCTGCTCATGCCGGCGCTCGTCGTCACGACGGTGCTGAACCTGCTGCACGGACTGAAGGTATTCGAGGTCGTCTACGTCCTGACGAACGGCGGTCCCGGATGGTCGACGGACGTATTGTACACGGTCATCTTCAAGGAGTTTTCGATGGGGCGTTACGGCGTCGGCACCGCGTTATCGTCGCTCTTGTTCTTCGTCATGACCGCGGCCGGATATTTCGTCATCCGATTGATGTCGAGGCAAGGGGAGGAGCATTGATTATGAAAAAGCATCTAGCGCTCCGAATCGCTCAGAACGCGCTGGCTTGGCTGCTCAGCCTATTTTTCTTCGTGCCGCTCCTGCTCGTTCTGATCAACTCGTTCAAGGACCGGCTCGGCGCCGCCTCCATGAGCATGGCGCTGCCGACGAAGCTGGAGTGGAGCAATTACGCGGTCGTCATCGAGCAGGGGCGCCTCGTCCAATCGTTCTTCAACAGCTTGTTGTACGCGACCGCCTCGACGGCGCTCGGCATCGCGCTCGCGGCGCTCGCCGCATACGTCTTCGCCCGTAACGGCTCGAAGCTGAACCGCTTCCTGTATTTTTTCGTCATCCTCGGCATCGCGATGCCGGTCAACTTCGTGACGCTGACGAAGGTGATGCAGTGGACGCAGCTCATCAACACCCAGATCGGCATCGTCGTGCTGCTGGCGGTCATGTCCATTCCGTTCAGCGTGTTCCTTATGTACGGCTTCGTCGGTTCGGTGCCGCGGGAGCTCGACGAAGCGGGCGTCGTGGACGGCTGCTCGCCGATCCGGCTGTTCGTCTCCATCGTGTTTCCGCTGCTGCTCCCGGTGCTCGTGACGGTCGGCATCTTGAACTTCATGGGCGCCTGGAACGACTTCATCCTGCCGCTGTACTATTTGAACGATTCTTCGAAGTGGCCGATGACGCTCGCCGTCTACAACTTCTTCGGACAGTTCCAAGTCAACTGGAACCTCGTCTCCGCGGATATCGTCATGACGACGCTGCCGGTGATCGTCATCTACTTGCTCGGCCAACGCTACATTATCGCGGGCATGACGTCCGGATCGGTGAAGGGATAAGCGGAGGGAGTTTAGGAAGGGGGACGATCGATGTTTTTCCACGACCTGCGATTGGAGCGGGAGCTGAAAATCGAGAAGCGGATCGATGCCGATACGGATCACGAGCTGCACATGCACGATCTGCTGGAAATCAATGTCCTATTGGAAAACGACGCCGAATTCCGCCTGCTCCACCGGTCGTTCTCCGGGCAGGCGGGCGACGTCTTCTTGTTCCGGCCGTACGAGCCGCATTACAATTTGGCGGTCCGGAGAGAAAAGCCGATTCATTGGTTGATGGTGCTATTCTCGCCGTCGATCGTGCGGATGATCCCTTACGGCTACCAGCTGCTGTACCCGTTCTACACGGCGGCGGCGACGCCGCATATTCCGGCGGCGTCGCCGTACGCGCGCGCCATCCACGCCGCGGCGGCCGCCGCGTACGAGGAGCAGGAGAAGGGGCTGCCGGGCTGGGAGTCCAAGCAGTTCATGCACTTCGTCGACATTCTCGTCTCCGCGTATCGGTACACGCTGGAGCAGGCGCGGAGCGACGGGGACGTCGAGATCGACGCGGGCATCGTATCGGCGGTCGAGTATATATTGCGGCACATTACCGAAGATATCGACGTGCAGCACTTGATCGACCTGTACGGCCGGGGGAAGACGTATTTCTATTCGACCTTCAAGCAAGCGGTGGGCGTGACGCCGAACCGGTTCATTCATCGGCTGCGCATGCAGATCGCCATGCATCTGCTGAAGACGACGGATAAGTCGGTCACCGACATCGCCTTCGACTGCGGCTACCATTCGATCCATTACTTCAATAAACACTTCAAGGAGTACCGTCAGGTTTCGCCTCGGGAGTACCGCAATCAAACGCGGCGCGAAGGAGCGGCGAACGTCGCGGGAGGCGGAAGATAAATCGGGGATTCGCCCCGCGCGCGAACGGCCGCCGGAAGCATCGTCCGGCGGCCGTTCCTATTTTCCTTATTGGAGCTCTTTCAAGCGCTGTTCCAAACGATCCCACGTTTCCGTGATGCCTTGGAGCATGCCCATGTCCATAACGGTCTTGAGCGCCTCCGGCGATATGTATTCGCCTCGGTTGACCAACTTCGTCTTGCCGTCGACGTCGATGAAGTCCAACGTGACCTCGGTGGACGGCAGGGTTTCGACGACGCTTCCTTCGGCATCGGAGAAAGAATCGGTGTATAAGATTTTCTTCGGTTCGACGATTTCCTTATATAACGCGATTCCCCACGATTCCATTCCGTAAAATTCGCCTTGATTCGGATCGACGCATTTCATGCAGTAGTGCCATACCCCGCCCGGACGGAAATCGATCTTACAGACCGGGAGCTCCCAACCGGCCGGCCCCCACCAAACCTTCAGGTGCTCCTCCTCCTTGAACATCTTGAACACGAGCTCGCGAGGGGCGTCGAAGACGCGCTCCAAGATCAGGACCCGTTCGTCCTCCACCCTCGAAACCATTGCGTTGTAAGCCATCGTAAAAATTCCTCCTTAAGATCATCCGTGATATTCGTAATATACACCATCGGGAATATTCCTGTCAAGGAATACTATTAAAATATTGGGAATCGAGAAGCTAAAGTTTTGATATGATAGGGAGATACGATAGGTACAACAAGCGTCGATTCGAAGATCCGCATAGGCGCAATAGAGAAATCCATCCTGAGGAACGAGCCGTTGCGGCATCGGCATCGAAACGATAGAGGATTACCAAACCAAAGGGATTGCTGGAGTTCGAATCTCCCCTCGGCGAAGGTAGCGGAAAAGCAAGGGTTCGGCAAAATATGCGATTATCCCGTGTTATTTCTTTCGGAAAAGCGCCCGGGAAGGTCTTGACCCCGTACCTACCTACGGGGCGTAAGATAGATCCGAGGAGGGAACGGAATTGACGCATTTAAAGAGCGGTGAAGCGGCGGAACGGGCCGGCGTTCACTTGGAGACGCTGCGGTATTACGAGAAGCGCGGATTGTTGCGGGAGCCGCCGCGCACGGAAGCCGGGTATCGGATGTACAGCGAAGCCGACGTCGAGGACATCCTTTGGATTCGGCAGGCGCAGGCGATCGGGTTTACGCTGCAGGAAATCGGCCAGCTGCAGGCGCTTCGTGCCGGAGAGGCGCTGCCGGAAGAAGAGCTTCGCCGATACGCCGAAGAGAAGATCGCCGAGATCGAGGCGAATATCGAGCGGCTTCAGCGCATGAAGGCGTTGCTGAAGAGCGCCGTGGGCCGCGTCGACGCGTCGCTTGCGTCATGTCCGGTCCTTCGAGCCGTGAACGAAGGGGGACGAACGAATGAGTAAAAAAATCGAAGTGTTTACGGATGGAAGCGCCCGCGGAAATACGTTGGTCGAGGTGGTGAAGAGGCTCGCTTGTCCGAAATGCGAAGTCGTGGTGCATAAAGGCGGACAAGGGGCGGATTCGGCTCCATCGGTTCGGATGGACGGCAAACCGATCGACGTCGATAAGCTGCTGCCTCGTTCATGAACGGAACGCGAACGGCCCCTTCCTGCGCGGAAGGGGCCGTTCGGTTCATGCAGCTACGAGATGAGTTTTAATCCGACGGCCGCGAACAATACCATGCCGATGCACGCGATGCGGCGCTTATCTTTCGATTCGTTGTAAAACAACATGCCGACCAACGCGCCGCCGGCCGTCCCGATGCCGGTCCAAATCGCGTACGACGTGCCCATGGGAAGGCTTCTCATCGCGAAGCTCAGGCACAAGAAGCTCATCGCGATGCCGATCCCGAACAGAAGGTACGCCAATACGTTGTTATCCCGCTTGATGCGGTTCATCCCGATGACGCCGACGATCTCGAACAATCCGGCGATAAATAAAGATACCCAGGCCATTACCCTTTCGCCTCCTTCGGACCGTTGGCGGGAGCTCCGCCGCCGATGACTTTCAGCCCGATCACGCCCGCGAGCAGGATCGCGATCAGGACCAGCTTGATCGGCCTCGCCGGCTCGTCGAACAGTACCATCTCGACGACGACCGTCCCGACGGTTCCGAGGCCCGTGAACACGGCGTACACCGTCCCGACGGGCAGCTTGGCCGACGCCGCGATAATGAGCGCGAACGACACGACCAGCGAAACGACCGTCGCCGCCCACGTCCATACATCGGCCGCATGCTTAAATCCCGTCACCCAAACGACTTCGAACAAGACCCCGATAAATATATAAATCCAGCTGCGGTTCATCGCGATGCCTCCTCTAGTTGTTCTTAACCCCTCGCCAAAATACGAACCAAGATGCGTCCAACCGCCTCATCGAGCTTTCCGAACCGCCGAAGAGCATCTCTACGAACATGCCGTCCAGGAGCGCCGCGAAGGCGGCGACCGCCCGTTCGACGGACACGTCGGGATGGAGCTGCCCGGAGGCGGCGCTCGAAGCGAAGATCGGCTCGAGCAGGCTCCCGATCCGGTCTACGTACTGATTGCCGTACTCCACGACCTCTCGGTATAGGTGCTTGGGCGGGAAGAAGGCCATCCGTAAAAAAAACTTCGTATGGTCTTCCCGTTCATATCGTTCCTTGTAGCGGAGCAGAAATTCATACAGCACGGTTTCCAACGCCAGCTCCTTCGCATGGTCCAAATAATGCTCGACGAACTGAAGCTCATTCGCGGCGGCGGTACGGAAGACGGCTAAGAACAAATCGTCTTTCCCTTGGAAATGCGCGTAGATGGATTGCTTCTTGATCCCTACCTCGCCGGAAATATCGGCGAGCGAGGCGCCTTCGTACCCGTTCTTGGCGAAGTGACGCAGCGCGGTTTCTTTGATTTTCTCTGCTGTCATGATAACCTCCCTGACGAACGTTCGTCAGTCCATTTAAGCACAAAGCACTTTCATATGCAAGCACGAAAAAACTCGCCCACGAACGAAGAACGAATTCTCCGTTCGGGGGCGAGCCTCTGTTCGCAAGCCTTCCTTATACGCGTTGCACGACTTTCTTCTCCGCCCATTGCTCGGCGGAAATGTTCGACGCGAGCGTCTCCCAGTATCGCGGCGGCGTGACCGGGCCTCCTCCGGCGAACGAGATGCCGTTCTCGTCGAACCGCAGCGTGCCGTCGAGCTTCGTCTCCTCGAAGCCCATCGCCCTGCGCACGTCGAGCATCTCGGCGATTTGCGCGCGGCGCTTCTCGCTCCAGCCGGGCAGCTCCTTCGCCCATGGCTCCGGCGCGTAGCTGTCCTGATACACCTCTTCGTTTAAATAATGAACATAGAAGATGCGGCGCTGGACGTCGGAGTGGTTATACGACGACCCGTGCGGCGTAGACAAGCAGTGGAACAGCACGTCGCCGGCTTCCATCTCGAGCGGCACCGCGCCGCAATTCGTGTACAAGTCTTCTTCGGACACCTTCTTCAGATCGACGTGCCCGACGAGATGGCGGCCATGAATCGCGTACACGCATCCGTTGTCCGGTCCCGAGTGGTCGAGGTAGATGTCCGTCGTGAAGTTCGGAATGCCGAACGTCTTGTCGCGCGCCTTGGCGCCGTACGGCGGGTCTTGGTGCCAATGCACAGGCGCGCCGGAATGCGGCAGCTTCACGACGAGCGAGTCGTTCCACGGGTAGAAGGAATGGCCGATGATTTGCCCGATGTTTTCCAGCAATTCCTGCTTCACCGTCGCCGCCTTGAAGATGTCTCCGCGGTTCCACATATCCTCCGAACGCCAGTACGTCTCGCTGCCGTCGCGGTTCTTATAGTACCGATGATTCGGCCCCTGCCGCGCAACGCCCTGCGCCTGCACTTCGTCCGCGGCGCGCTGCAGCAGCTCCAGCTCTTTGCCCTTGAACAGCCCTCTCATGATCAAGTAGCCGTTCTGATGGAAGTAATCGATTTGATCTTGCGTCAGCATTCGACCCAGCTCCTTTGTTTGCGATAATGGCGGGATTCCGTTCCGTTGCGTTCATCGTAGCATAGGGCCGGGCCGGCGTTCTTACCCGCGGGCCGACGGAAAGTTGCAATTTTGTTCGCGAAGAAAGTCCGTGTGAACGCCGTGAACAAAATCGCAAATTCGAGCCGGGGGATGGGGAAGTTCGGGGGGAGCCTCTTCTATATACTCAGAGGAAACGGGACGAGAAAAGGAGTTATGCACATGCATTATCGCGTATTGGGAAAATCGGGCCTTCGCATCTCGGAAGTCGGATTCGGCGCGTGGGGAATCGGGAAGACGAGCTGGGTCGGAGCGGAGGACGACGAGTCGCTGCGCTCGCTCCACCTCGCCATCGATCTCGGCCTCAACTTCATCGACACGGCGATGGGCTACGGCAACGGACACAGCGAACGTCTCGTCGGAGAGGTCGTCAAGTCGCGCAGCGAGGACATTTATGTCGCGACGAAGGTGTCGCCGATGAACCTGAAGTGGCCCGCGCCGGCCGGCACGGCCGTTCAGGACGCGTTCAAGAAGGAGCATATGATCGCTTGCGCGGAGAACAGCTTGCGCAATCTCGGAACGGAGACGATCGACCTGCTGCAGACGCATGTGTGGCTTGACGATTGGGCGGACCAAGGCGACTGGCTGGAGGGCGTCGAACGGCTGAAGGAGCAGGGCAAGATTCGCGCGTTCGGCATCTCGATCAACGATCATGACGCGGACAACGCGCTGCAAGCGATCCGTTCGGGCGTCGTAGACGCGGTGCAGTTCATCTACAACGTGTTCGATCAAGCCCCGGAGGAAAAGCTTCTGCCGCTCTGCATGGAGATGAACGTCGGCACGATCGTGCGGGTGCCGCTCGACGAAGGCGGGCTGACGGGCGATGTGCGGCCGGACACGACGTTCCCCGAGGGCGACTTCCGGAACGGCTACTTCCGGGACGACCGGAAGCGGGAGGTGTTCGAGCGCGTGACGGCCATCGCCGACGATCTCGGGGTCGAGCTCGAACGGATGCCGGAGATCGCCTTGCGCTTCATCCTGTCGCACCCGGGCGTCTCGACCGTCATTCCGGGCATGCTTCGCCGGCGCGAGGTCGAGATGAACTGCGCGCTGGGCGACGGCCGAGGGTTGCCGGAAGAGCAGGTTCGGAAGCTTAAGAAGCACGCTTGGCTGCGAAACTTCTATAAATAAGGGGAGCTGCTAGAGGCCTATGAAAACGAAGGTGCGTTGGGCGGAGCTGCTGCCCCGAGAGTTTCGCGAACGGCTCGCGGCGCGGCCGCTCGCGTATTTGCCGCTCGGCATCTGCGAGCCGCACGGGCAAATCGCCGCGTACGGGCTCGATTCGATCAAGGCGGACTATGTATGCGAGGAAGCCGCGCGGCGGTACGGCGGCATCGTCGCGCCGACGCTGGGTTATCAAATTCACGAGGCGGGCTATCACGCGTCGTGGCTCGTCTCCGAGGTCGGGGAAGGGGAGGCGCCGATGACCGGCGTTCCGCCTCAGGCGCTGCTGTACTTCTTCCTGTACCAGCTGCGCGCGTTCGTCAACGCCGGGTTTCGCGCCGTCGTCGTCGTCACCGGGCACAGCGGCGGCAACCAAGCCGACCTGCGGCTCGCGGCGGACGCGTTCCGGCGGCGGGCCGGGATACCGATGTGGGTCGGCAGCGATCCGGAGCTGGTCGAAGGGATGTATGCCGGCGATCATGCGGGCAAATACGAAATTTCGCAGCTGATGGCGCTGCGGCCGGACCTCGTCGACTTCTCGCTGCGCCGCCTCGAGCAGGAGCCGGACGCCGGCGGGCGGCTCGCGCTCGGCGCGGACGCCGAGGAGGCGTCGGCGGAGCTCGGCGAGCGCATTCTCGAGTCGTCGCTCGCGCGGCTCGGCGGCATCGTCGAGACGCTGGCGGCCGAGGCACCCCGCTCGCCGCTCGGCCCGATCTCGTACGCGCCGGTCGAGGACGCCTGGGCCGAAACGCTCGCCGCGAAGGCGTCATGGCGCACCGCGTCGCCTTACCCGGGGCAACGCGTCGTTCCCGAGGGGTCGCGGTGGAAGCCGTACGAATATTTATGAGGAGGAACCTTGCGCGATGAAAGTGACAGATGTGATGGCAACCCCGGAAGCGCTCGTGTTAACGACGACGTCGGGCCGCATGAAGATCGAACCGTACGCGCCGTCGATCCTTCGCGTCGTCTACACGCAGGAGGAGGCGTTCGGCGCGAAGACGAGCCTCGCCGTGGTGCCCGACGCGAAGCAAGATACGGCTTGGTCGTATACGGAGACGGACGACGCGGTCGAGCTCCGGACGTCGGAGCTGGCGCTCACGGTGACGAAGGCGACCGGCGCCTTCGCTTACCGCGACGCGGCCGGGCGGCTGCTGACGCAGGAACCGGCGCGCGGCGGGAAGACGCTCGTCGCCGCCGAGGCGGCCGTGAACGTCTACGACGAGTCGGCCGAGGTGGCGACGACGATGTCGGTCGACGGCATGCGCGCCCAAGCGGCGGAAGCGAAGGAGACGATTCGGCGAAGGGCGTTCCATACGAAGCTCGAATTCGAATGGAGCGAAGGGGAAGCGCTGTACGGCCTCGGCTCGCACGAGGAAGGCGTCATGAACCTTCGCGGCTCATTTCAATATTTGTACCAGCAAAATATGAAAGCGGTCGTGCCCGTGCTCGTTTCTACGAACGGGTATGGCGTCCTGTTCGACAGTTACGGGCTGATGATTTTCCGCGACGACGCGCACGGCTCCTACGTGTGGACCGAGGTCGACGACGAGATGGACTTTTATTTCATCCACGGTCCGGCGCTCGACCGCGTCGTCGCGGGGTACCGCCGGCTGACCGGCGCCGCCCCGCTGCTGCCCCGCTGGGCGTACGGATATGCGCAGTCGAAGGAACGGTACAAGTCGCAGGCGGAGCTGATCGAGGTCGTCCGGGAATACCGGGAGCGACGCATCCCGCTCGATCTCATCATCCTCGATTGGTGCTCATGGACGGGCAATCTATGGGGACAGAAGTCGTTCGATCCGGAGCGGTTCCCGGACCCGACGGCGATGACGGAGACGCTGCACGCGATGCACGCGCGCCTGATGGTGTCGATCTGGCCGATCATGAACAACGACGGTCCGAACCATCTGGAGATGAAACGCGAGAAGGCGCTGCTCGGCAATCAGGCGACGTACGACGCCTTCAGCGAGAAGGCGCGCGCGCTGTACTGGAAGCAGGCGAAGGAAGGATTGTTCGACCACGGCGTCGACGCCTGGTGGTGCGACTGCACCGAGCCGTTCGAAGCCGATTGGAACGGCTCGGTGCGGCTCGAGCCGGAGCAGCGGCTGCTCGTCAATACCGGTCAGTCCAAGAAATACTTGGACCCCGAATATATTAACGCGTACTCGCTGCAGCATTCGAAGGGCATCTACGAAGGGCAACGGGCGGTTACGCCCGCGAAGCGAGTCGTCAATCTGACGCGGTCGTCGTATTCGGGCCAGCAGCGGTACGCGGCGATCACCTGGTCCGGGGACACGGCGGCGAAGTGGGAGACGCTGCGCCGGCAAATTCCGGCGGGGCTCAACTTCGTCGCGACGGGCGCGCCGTATTGGACGTCGGACATCGGCGCGTTCTTCGTCGCGAAGAAGGAGCAGTGGTTCTGGGACGGCGACTACGACGCCGGCTGCGAGGATCCGGCGTATCGGGAGCTGTATTTGCGCTGGTTCCAATACGGCGCGTTCCTGCCGATGTTCCGCTCGCACGGCACGGACACGCCGCGGGAGGTGTGGCGCTTCGGCGAACCGGGAGAGACGATCTACGAGACGCTCGTTCGGTTCGTCCGGCTGCGGTATCGGCTGCTGCCGTACATTTATTCGCTGGCGGGCGCCGTGACGCATGAGCACGGCACGATGATGCGGCCGCTCGCGTTCGACTTCCCGGCGGATCCGGTCGTGCGCGGCATCGACGACCAGTATGCGTTCGGACCGGCGCTGCTCGTCTGCCCGATCGTCTCGCCTTCCGTCGGCGGGCGTTCGACGCGGCGGGTATACTTGCCGGCCGGCACGGATTGGTATGACTTCTGGACGGGCGAGCGGCATGCGGGAGGCTCCTGGCTTACGGCGGACTGCGGGCTCGAGACGATTCCGCTGTACGTGCGCGCCGGTTCGGTGCTGCCGATCGGACCGGACGTGCAATGGAGCGGCGAGGCGCTCGACGCGCCTTGGGACGTGCTCGTCTATCCGGGGGCGGACGGCGGCTTTACGCTGTACGAGGACGAAGGCGACGGCTACGGCTACGAGCGCGGCGCCTTCGCGCGGACGTCCGTCGTTTGGGGCGACGCGTCGCGGCGGCTGCGGTTCGGCGCGAGAGAAGGCGCGCCGTTCCCGGGGGATGCGGGCCGGCGCACGTACCGGGTCCGGTTCGCGGACGGCGGATTCGAAGCGTCGCTCGCCGCCGGCGCGGCAATCGTCGAGCACGCGGGCGGCGCGCTCGAGCTTACTCTATAAGAGGAGGAACGGGCGTTTCGCCGGACTACGCATGCTCCATTTCGAGATGGAGGTAGAGCTGCTGCAAGCGGTGCTCGGTCGGTCGAATATCGATTGACGACTTGCCGAAGGCATGCGCGCGCGCCCGCCGGAGACGACGAAAATTGTCGTCCCCGGCGGGCGTTTTTTATGCTTTAATGTTTCTAGAGCATAGAATCGAGATTCGAAGGGAGCTGGAGGAATGATAGGGAAAAGAGACCTCGCCGCGGAAATCGCCGCGACGACGGTGCCGGACGGCGCCTTGGCGATCTGGTCGCTCGGCCAATGCGGGTACATCTTCAAGAGCTCGCGCTGCACGATCGGAATCGACTTATATATATCGGATTGGGTGCACGAACTCGCCGGTGAGCCATGGTCGCGACTCGCGCCGCCGCCGGTGGCGCCGGAGGCGCTGCCGCCGCTGGACGCGGTGCTGTGCTCGCACCATCACGAGGACCATATGGACAAGCGATCGCTCGTCCCGCTGCGCCTGAAGGACGGCGCGCCGCTCGTCGCGCCGCGGGCGCATCTGCCGCTCCTTCGGGAATGGGGGTTCGACGACGCGCGCCTCGGCGGCATGAACCATGGGGAGACGCTGCGCCTTGCGGGCGTCGAGATCAAGGCGTTCGCGGCGAAGCATGACGAGTTCGAGCGGGACGCCGACGGCAATCACTTCTATCTCGGCTACGTGCTCCGCTTCGGGGACGTCGTCGTCTACCACGCGGGCGACACGGTCGGCTTCCCCGAGCTGCCGCAATGGATCGGCGCGGAGAACGTCGACGCGGCGTTCCTGCCGATCAACGGCAGAGACTATAAGCGTACCGCCGCGGGCATCGTCGGCAACATGAACTATCGCGAGGCGGCGGATCTCGCCCATGACATCGGCGCGCGCCTCGCGCTGCCGATGCATTACGGCGTATTCAAGCACAACGACGAAAACCCGGCGTATTTCGCGGATTACGCGTATCAGACGTACCCCGAGCTGGCGTTCCACCTGATGCGAATGGGCGAACGGTTCGTATTTTTTAAATAATCGCGCGGGTTGCTCCTTCTTTTGTTGTTAAACATCCAGAAAATCGATAAAATATAATAAGCTACAACAATGAACGACAACGAATGGGGGGCCCGCCGTGTTTCGAGTCATGATCGTCGAGGACGAGATGCTCGTCCGCCTCGGGTTGAAAAATTCGGTCGACTGGAAGAAGTTCGACATGGAGGTCGTCGCGGACTTCCCCGACGGGCAAGCGGCCTGGGAGTATTACCAACGGGAGAAGCCCGACGTCGTCATCACGGACATCCGGATGCCGAAGATGGACGGCATGGAACTGATCGCGAACGTGCGCGGACGGGACAAGGGCACGCGCCTCGTCGTCCTGTCCTGCTTGGAGGAGTTCGAGCTGGCGCGCAAGGCGATGACGTACGGCGTATCCAGCTATATATTGAAGCTGACGATGACCGAGGAGGAAATCGAGACGGTGCTCGAGGGCGTCCGAAGAGAGCTGCTCGAGCAGGGCGGACGAGGGACTTCCGAGGAAAGGCGGCTTCCGTCGCAAAACATGGATTTGCTGAAGGAGCAGATGCTGAAAGACTTCCTGTTCTATAATATCTTCTCCGCGGACGAGTTCGAGTCGTTCGCGCTGCGACACGGGCTGCGGCTGTCGCCGGCGCGACTGGTCGCCTGCCTGATGGAGGTCGACCGATACCCCCGGCTGAAGGAGAAGTTCCGGGACGAGCACGGCCATCTGATCAAGATGACGCTCCTGAACATCTTGAACGAGATCGCCGCCGTCCATAAGCGCGGGGAAGCGTTCCACATCGACGAGACGCGGTACGCGATCGTGCTTTCGTTCGAAGACATGCATTCGGAGCAGGCGATCGTTCAGGAAACCCGCGGACTTCTGCTCCATGTGCAGGAGGTGATCCGCACCTACTTCAACGGCTCCGTCTCGTTCGGGATCAGCGGCATTCAGAACGGCTACAAGTCGCTGCCGAAGCTGTACGCGGAAGCGTCTCGAGCGCTCGAGCGCAAGTTTCTGTCCGGCCCCGGACAACTGCACGACGGGAGAGGGGCGGTCGACCCGACGGCGGCGCGCGAGACGTTGGCCGCCATGCGCGAAGCGCCGGAACTGCGCGCGCTGCTCTCTCCGATGAAGCAGAAGGAGTACGACCATTACATGGATTCGTTCGACAACGCCCTCGGCGAGGATCGGAAGTCGGTCGAAATTTTGCTGTTCCAATTCGTCCAGTGGGTCAGCACGAACGTGTACGACGATAATCAGAACGAATTGACGCTGCTCGTCTCGGTGACCGATAAGCTGGAGAATAGCGACAACCTGCCCGACATGCTCGAACAGACGCTCGTTTACCTGTCGGACATCGCGGAGAAGGCGCGCAGCCAGCTGAACATGAGCGGGGAAATTACGAAAGCGCTGCAGTATATCAAGCGGCATTATACCGAAAACATTTCCTTGCAGTCGGTCGCCGATCACGTCGGCCTCAGCCTCAGCTATTTGAGCAATCTCTTCAAGAAGGAACTGCAAATTTCGTTCGTCGACTATCTCAATCGGTACCGGATCGAGCGGGCGAAGGAGCTGCTGACCGGCACGCAGCTGAAGTCGTACGACATCGCGGTGCAGGTCGGATTTTCGCCGGAATATACGTATTTCAGTAAGGTGTTCAAGAAGGTGACGGGCCTGAACCCGAACGAGTATCGGAAGCAATGGGTGGCCGGGGCGCGTGGCGACGCATGAAGCGGCTCCGTTGGTTTCAAAGCCTCCGAACGCAGCTCATCTTGGTCTTCATGGTCATCAGCATCGCGGTGCTCGCGGGAGCGTCGTATTCCATCTATTCGTTCATGCTCGGCATGGTCAAGGATCAGAACGAACGCCTTCTCTTCCAGCAGTTCCAACAGCTCGACCATAACATTCATAATTTGATTTCCGAGGTGGATCGGCTGCAGAAGCTGTTTCTGCAGGACGACGGCATGCAGGAGCTGCTGCTCAACTTAACCGAGAAGAGCGAGCTGGAGTTTTTGAATTATAAAAATATGCTCCACGCCCGCATCACGAGATTCATCGGCAACTATAGCTACGTGCATTCCATCTACGTCACGGCGGAAAACCAGGGCGCGGTCGGCGGCAGCGGCGATACGACGCTCGTGCATCCGGTCGAGGAATGGTCGAAGAGCTTCTTTCAATCAGAGCCGTTCCGCCGCTCGAAGGAGCAATACCCGGGCATCGTCATCGAAGGCAGCTTAACGAAGTCGTTCTTCAACCCGTACATGACGGAGGACAACGACGGCGCCCTCGTGAGCATTCTCCGGGGGACGCGGGCCATATTCGATCCGCGAATCAGCGCGACGCTCATCTTCAACATCGACGAACGATACTTGGCTTCGATTTATTCCGCGTCGCTCGACGCGGACGACGGCGAGATGTTCATCGCGGACGCGGCCGGCCGCATCGTCTCCGCGAGCCGCCAAGACCGCATCGGTTCGATGAGTCCTTACATGCCGCCGGACGGCGCCGACGCCCCGGCGTACGGGAGCCATGAACTCGTCGACGGCAGCGAGCGGGTTCAAATCGTGTACCGCAAGCTGCAGGACACCGGTTGGTACTTAATGAAGGAAATTCCGTTGAACGTGTACTCATCGCAAATTTATACCGTGCAGCGCATGATTTTCCTAGTTTTTCTGCTGAGCTTGATCGTCATCTTGATCGTGTCGTACTTCTGGCTCAACAAGATGATCCGACCGCTGCATCTGCTCTCCGGCAAGATGAAAGACATGAGCCGAGGCGAGCTGGGCGTCACGTTCGACGAAGTGCCCAACAACGAATTCGGCACGGTCATCCGGCGGTTCAACGAGATGTCGCTCAGCATCGTCGACCTGATCAAGAAAAACAACGCGATGCAGGAGCAGAAGCGGGAGCTGGAAATCGAAGCGCTGCAGTACCAGATCAATCCGCACTTCCTGTATAACACGCTCAACAGCATCCGCTGGATGGCTTCGATCATTAAAGCCGATAACATCGTGAGCACGATCGTCGCGCTCGGCAACATCCTGCGGCCCGTCTTCTCGAGCAAGGACCCGATGTGCTCGCTGCGCGACGAAATCAATTATCTGCAGCACTACATCAAGATTATTAATACGCGGTTCGACAACAACGTCGTCTTCGATATCGACATCGACGAATCGGATTTGGCCTGCCGCGTTCCCCGCTTTATTTTACAGCCGCTCGTAGAAAATTCGATCGCGTCGGGGCGGCAGGACGAAGGCCACGTCATTCATATCGCCATTCGGGCGGAGGTCGCGGACGGCGTGCTCGTCATCCGCGTCGCCGACTCGGGCATCGGACTCGAACCCGAACGGATGGAGGCGCTGAATCGGCGGCTCGCGGCCGGCGAGGGCTACGAGTCGTCCGGCGCCGGCAGCGGCATCGGGCTGAACAACGTAAATAAGCGGATCCGGCTGTACTTCGGTCCGCAATACGGCTTGCACTTCGAGGCGAGGGAGAAGGGGGCGGAAGTCGTCATGCGCATCCCGGCGTCGCAAGTCGGAGAATAAAATCGTTCAAGTTTTTCCGGACAGCGCTCGCGCTGTCCTTTTTCGTTCGGAGGAGCGGGCGTTCGAGTTCAAGCGAATCGTTAAATCGTTCAATTCGGCGCGTCGTTGCCCCGGTAAATTTTCAATATAGTCGAAAGATCCTTCATTCGGGGGAATCCGAGGAACCGCTATCATAGAGACAGGTGGAGAGAGAAGAGAGACTGCAAGACAAAGGAGAAGAGCTATGGAAATTACGTACGCAGCGAAAAAACAGAAGTCCGCCAAGAAGTCGAAGCTCTTCCGGAAAGACGGAATCAAGCTGTTGCTGATGGCGCTGCCCTTCGTGGCGATCGCCTTCGCCTTCAGTTACGTGCCGCTGTTCGGTTGGATCTACGCCTTTTTCGACTATCGTCCGGGCATTCCGCTCAGCCGGTCGGAGTTTATCGGTTTGGAAAATTTCGCGGCCATGCTAACGGATCCCCGCATGGGTCCCGTACTGATCAACACGCTGGCGCTCAGCTTGCTGTCGATCGCGACGGCGCCGATCCCGATGCTGTTCGCGATCATGGTGTCCGAGGTGAAAAACGAATGGTTCAAGCGGATCGTGCAGACGACCTCGACGCTGCCTCATTATATTAGCTGGATCATCGTATATTCCCTCGCGTTCAGCATGTTCAGCACGGAAGGGGCCGTGAACGGGATCCTGTTCAAGCTGGGGCTGAGCGATACGCCGGTCAACGTCCTCGGGAACTACGAACGGGTATGGACCGTACAGACGCTTCTCTTGCTGTGGAAGGGCGTCGGCTGGAGCGCCATCATCTACTTGGCCGCGATCGTCAGCATCGACAGCGAGCAGTACGACGCTGCGCGCGTCGACGGCGCGGGCCGGCTTCGCACGATCTGGCACATTACGCTGCCGAGCATTATGCCGACCTTCATCGTCCTGCTGCTGCTGTCGATCAGCAATCTGCTGTCCGCCGGCTTCGAGCAATATCTCGTCTTCAGCAACGTGATGGTCGCCGACCGGATCGAAGTGCTCGATCTGTACGTATACCGGCTCGGTCTCGTTACCGGCGATTATTCATACTCCACGGCCGTAGGCATTTTCAAGTCGGTCATCAGCATCATTTTGTTGTTCAGCGTCAACTTTATGTCTAAGAAAATCCGCGGGCAAGGTATCGTATAAGCCGCCGGGAAGGGAGTCTCGCCATGAGCATGCAAGCCAACGCGTCGGCGGTTCGCCGCAAGCGGCCTATTCAACTGAAGGATCTTACGTTCGATACGATCAACTATTTGGTTCTCGCGTTGCTCGTCATCGTCACGATCTATCCGTTCTACTATATCTTCATCTACTCGATCAGCGACTCGATCGAAGCCCAGAAGGGCGTGTACCTCTGGCCGGCGGGTTTCTCGCTGGAGGCGTACCGGACGACGATCGGCCTCCCGGGCATCGCGGACTCCGCGATCGTCTCGCTGTCGAGAACCGTGCTCGGAACGATCGTTACCGTATTTTGCTGCTCCTTCTTCGCGTACCTGATCACGAAGGACGAGATGCCGTTCCGGAAGTACATCTACCGATTCGTGCTCGTCACGATGTATTTCAACGCCGGGTTCATTCCTTGGTATTTGACGATGAAGGCGTACGGCTTCCAGAACAACTTCTTGCTCTACATCATTCCGTCCGCGCTCTCGGCCTTCAACGTCATCTTGATCAAGACGTTCATCGAACAGCTGCCGGCCTCGCTCGAGGAATCGGCGAAGATCGACGGCGCGGGGTATTTCAAAATTTACACGAGCGTCATCTTCCCGCTGTCGATGCCGATCATCGCGACGATCGCCGTGTTCGCCGCCGTCGGGCAGTGGAACACTTGGTTCGATAACTTCTTTCTCGTGGAAAACCCGAAACTGCAGACGCTGCAGCTCGTGCTCTATAATTTCCTGAACCAATCCAGCAACTTGTCCAACATGACGACGGAACAGCTGAACCGCGGCGACTTGGTTCGTACGCTGACGCCGCAGTCGATCCGCATGACGATCACGATGCTCGTCACGCTGCCGATCGTGCTCGTGTATCCGCTGCTGCAGCGGTACTTCGTCAAGGGCATCATGCTCGGCGCCGTTAAGGGCTAAGCGACGGATTATCCGGCCGACGGCCGATAATTATAGATCCTTATTCGATGTGGGAGGGGTAAAGCAATGAAAAAGAAAGGGACTTGGAAGCTTGCGATCATGATGACGATGATCCTGGCGCTGGTGCTGTCGGCTTGCTCCGGCGGCGGCTCCAATAACGCGACGGACAACGAAGGAACCGGCGACGCGGGCCAAACGGCCGAAGGCGGTACGGAACCCGAGGCGGCGAACGAGGAACCGAAGGAGCTCGTCACCTTGCGCGTCCTCGTCATGGAGCCGGGCACGAAGTGGAACTCGGTGCAGCAGGACAGCGTGATCGCGAAGGAACTCGCGGAGAAGCTCGGCGTGAAGATCGAATACGTCGAAGCGGACGAAAATAAATTCAACGTACTTCTCGCCGGCGGCGAGCTGCCGGACATCGTTCGCGCGGACCCGAACAAATTCCAGAAGCAGCTCATCGAAGGCAATTTGATCATCCCGATGGACGATCTGCTGGCGAGTCACGGGAAAGATATTACCGCGAACATCGGCACGGTCGTGGAATACGGCAAGAAAAACTGGAGCAACGGCACGGGCAAGGCGTATTTCTTGCCGCCGCAAGTGCAGCCGAAGCCGGGGCAATCCGTCGCTCCGATTACGATCGGCGCAACGATTCGCTGGGATTGGTACAAGGAAATCGGCGCGCCGCCGATGGACACGATGGATCAGATGCTGGACGCCGTCGAGCAAATCGTGAAGAACCATCCGAAGACCGACGAAGGCAAGCCGGTGTACGGCGTATCGATGTGGCAGGACTGGGGCCTCTGGCCGTACACGATTACGCCGCTCGTCTTCACGAAGTCGTCCGGCGCGACGAGCGACCTGACGGCGGCGCAAGTCGGCGATCATAACTTCATCAGCGTGCTGACGGACGAAACGTCCAACTTCTGGGTCGCGATGGACTTCTTCAACAAGGCGCACCGCAGAGGCTTGCTCGATCCGGACTCCCTCACGATGAAGAACAACGACTATATGGCGAAAGCGACGGCAGGCCAAATCGTCGTCGGTCCGGCGACTTGGGCGATGGGCGACTTCAACGCGCAGCATCCGGAAGGCGACCAGGGGTATATCGTCGTTCCGGCCGGCAAGCTCGCTTGGACGGGCGGCGTCAACCCGCTCGGTTGGGTGGATAAGTCGTATTCGATCTCGAAGAGCTCGAAGAACCCGGAGAAAGCAATGGAATTCTTGAACTATATCTTCTCTTACGAAGGCGCAAGAACGATGTACAACGGTGTGGAAGGGACGCATTGGAACATGGTGAACGGCGTTCCGACGCTGACGGAAGAGACGCTCGCGCTCAAGTCGGCGGGCGGTACGGAATTCGAGAAGACGGGCTTGTCGCTCGACCGCAACATCATCGGTCTCGGCGGCGATCTCGTCAACCCGAACGACGGCCAACCGGTCAATCTGTTCAACGCCGGCGAGGCGCTCTCCAAGGCGGCGACCCCGCTGGAGAAAGATTTCGCCGCCCATTACGGCGCGACGTACTCGGGCGAAGTGTTCGAGAAGCTGATCGAAGAAGGCAAGCTCGACACGTTCACGACGTGGATGAACGGCATGTCCGACGACGAAATCTTAAAGCGCAACACGGTTCCGGGCGTCACGCTCGCCGAGGAGCACAAGAAGACGGAAGCCGCTTTGAAGGAGCTTGCAGCGCGTCAAGCGGCCAAGATCATCCTCTCGAAGTCGGAAGAAGAGTTCCAAAAGAACAAAGAGGAAGCGATTAAGGCATTCAAGGACGGCGGCGCCGAAGAGTTCACGAAGTTCTACAACGACGAAGTCAAGAGACTGCGCGCGGAGCACGGATTGTAATCCAATCGAATACGCATAAAGACAACGAGCCAAAGCCGAAACCGACTTTGGCTCGTTCCTTATTTCGGCGGGAAGGAGGTGGTGGCCGGAGGGAAAGCTTGTGCCGGAACGATTCGCAGGCGGCACGACACCATTTTCCGGAGAAGGAGCGATGGTTTGATGTTTGGATGGAAGAGGAAGAAGAAAGCGATCCTGGCGGCGGCGCTGTTCGCGCTCGTCTTCGCCTCGTTGTCGTTCGGGGATCGGCAGGAGGCGCAAGCGGCGAATCACACGGTGACGGTGTACCCGAATACGGTCGTTCAAAGCGATTTTCTGGGCGTCGGCGTCAACGTCATCCCTGCCGCGCTGATGCAGGCGAGCCTTGCGCAAGGCTATACGGAAGCGCATTGGGAGATGGATCGCAAGCGGATTCTCGCGTTCAAGCCCAAGGTGGCGCGCGTCTGGTTCCAGATCGACTGGATGGAGAAGACGAAGGGCGTCTACGATTGGGAAAGCGCGGAAATGAAAGCGCTCTACAAATATCTCGACGCCTTCCAAGCCGCCGGCACCGAGATCGAATTCAATATGGGCTGGAAGGTCGGTTCGAGCGTTCACAGCTGGTTCAACCTGCCCGGCTTGACGACGGAGCAGCTGTATATCAGCGCTCCGAAAGACTTGGACGCCTACGCCGCCTCTACGTCCGCGGTTCTGCACGAGCTGATCGTGGACCGCGGGTATGGCAACATCAAGTATCTTACTTTCTACAACGAACCGAACGGGAGTTGGGATTTCGCTTCGCCGGGGTACGACGAGAAGGCGTATTACGCGTCCATGGTGCAGAAGGCGAGCCAGCGGTTGGCTCAAGACGGGCTGCGGCATCTGGTGCAAATATGGGCGCCGGAGGAAGTACGGGCGGGCTCGACCGGGCCGGATTGGACGGCGTACATGAAAACCAATGTCGACGCGCACGTCGACGGCTACAGCTTCCACGTCTACGGCGTTCCTTATGCGGACCTCGGCGCCGAGATCGACCTGCGGCAGAACGTCGTCGGGGCCGACCCCGTCCATCTGACGGAATTCGGGTGGGCGAGCGACGATGCGAGCGGATGGGATTCGGGGTACGCCAATACCGTGATCCGCGTCGCGAACGACGGCGTCAAGTCGGCGCTCGTCTGGCAGATGAACGGCGTCTGGACGCATGATCCGGCCGGCAGCGTCAACGGCAATTACACGATGTGGGACTCGCTTGTTCTCGGCCTGACGCCGAAGAAGGCGTATTATTCGGCCGGTCTGCTGCAGCGGTATATTCCCGCGCACAGCGCGGTCGTCGCGGTGAACACGGGAACGCCCGACCTGCGGGCCGCTGCGTTCAAGACGAGCGACGGTCATTATACGATTCTCTTGGAAAGCAAAGCGGGCACGGCGAAAAACGTAACGTTCGGCTTCAACGGCGTCCATGTCGGCAAGACGTTCCGGAAGTTCGTCTACCAGGATTCGGTGACGCGGACCGGGAACGCGCTGCTGCCGCGGGCGACGGGCAGCTTCTCCGCGGGGGCGTCGTTCAACGACTCGAGCGTCGACGCGAACTACAACGTAATCGTCTACACGACGCTGCCGCCGCAGACGCAGGTCGAGGTGACGCCGGTCGAAGCGACGGTGCAGTCGGGGCAGTCGGTGCAGCTGTCGGCGACCGTCATCGACAGCGCCGTCGGAGGCGTCTCTTGGAGCGTCGTCGGCAGCGGCAACGGAACGGTTAGCGCGAGCGGACTTTACACGGCTCCGTCCGCGACGTCCGAACGGTACGTCGCCGTGAAGGCGGCCAACGGGTCGGATCCGTCCGCGTACGGCATCGCGCTGCTGAAGTTGACGCCCGGCGCCTCCGGTCCTGCGTTCGCGAACGCCGGCTTCGAGACGCCGCCGACGTCGAATTCGATCATCGGTCCGGCGACGCACGGCTGGACGTTCGCTTCGCGGGCGGGCATTCAGCGTAACGGAAGCAACCTCGGCGTGACGGACGCGCCGGAAGGCGTGCAGACGGCGTATTTGAAAACCGACGGCGGGGTGGCGGGACAGTTCCAACAGACGATTCATTTCCCCGCAGGCACGTACCGCATCGGCTTCCAAGCGGCCAAGCGAACCAGCTTCGGCGGAACGCAGACGTTCGACGTCTACTTCGACAATACGAAGATCGGCTCGTACGCGCCGACGCTGGGCACGTTTACGTCCTATGCGACCGACGCGTTCACGGCGACGGCCGGCAGTCATACGGTCAAGTTCGTCGCGACGACGACGGCGGGGGACAACACAGCGGTGATCGACGCGGTGACGATTGAACCGGCTTCCCCGCCGCCGACTTTCGCGAACGCGGGCTTCGAGACGCCTACGACGACGAATTCGGTGTTCGGTCCGGCGACGTACGGCTGGACGTTCAATTCGAGGGCGGGCATTCAGCATAACGGCAGCAATCTCGGCGTCGCCGACGCGCCGGAAGGCGTGCAGACCGGATATTTGAAAACGGACGGCGGGGTATCCGGGGAGTTCTATCAATCGGCGACCTTCGCGGCCGGGACGTACCGCATCGCATTTCAAGCGGCGAAGCGGACCAGCTTCGGGGGAACGCAGTCGTTCGACGTCTACTTCGATAATACGAAGGTCGGTTCGTTCGCGCCGACGTTAGGAACCTTCGCCTCGCATACGACGAATTCCTTCGCCGCGTCCGCCGGCAGCCATACGGTGAAGTTCGTCGCGACGACGACGACGGGGGACAACACCGCGGTCATCGACGACGTGAACATCGAAGTCGTGCCTTGATTCCGACATGGCGGCGCGAACTTGTTCAACCCGACGACAAGATTTTTCAACCCGGGTCGCGCCGCCATCGGTAAACATTTCAATTGATTCCTAAAAATATTCAAACTGAAAGCGGTTACGAAAAGATACGATAATGCTGCAACAATAAACGGAAGGAGATTCAATAATGAACAATAATAACAAGAGGGCAATCCACCGGATCGGCATGCTTGCGATGGCCGCGTCGCTCGCGCTCTCGACGTGGGCGGGGGCGCCGTCCGCAGCGGCGTCGGACCCGGCCGGCTCGACCGTTCGGGAGACGCACACGGTGCGGGTCGATCCGAACGAAGTGATCCAGTCCGACTTCCTCGGTATCGGGGTCAACGTTATTCCGGGGTCGCTGATGGAGGGCACCCGGCGATTCGGATACACCGATATGCATTGGGAGATGGACAAGAAGCGCATCTTGACGCTGCAGCCGAAGGTGGCGAGAATATGGTTCCAGATCGATTGGATGGAGTCGTCGAAGGGCGTGTACACATTCGACAGCCCGGAAATGAAAGCGTTCTATAAGTACCTGGACGCCTTCAAAGAGGCGGGTACGGAAATCGAGTTCAATATGGGTTGGAAGATCGGTTCCAAAGCGCACGAGTGGTTCAACATCCCGGGCGTCGACCCGTGGACGAGCGCGCCGGCGGATCTGGACGCGTATGCGGCTTCGACGTCGGCCGTGCTGAACGAGCTTATTCATAACCGCGGTTACGATAACGTTAAGTATCTGACGTTCTATAACGAGCCGAACGGAAGCTGGGACTTCGAGGCGCCGGGCGATCAGCAAGCGTATTACGCGGAGATGGTGCGCAAGGTGAGCGAGCGGCTCGCGGCGGACGGCCTCCGCGATTCGATCGAAATCTGGGGCCCGGAGGAGACGGGCGCACCGGGCTGGACGCGTTATATGAAAGACCGTATCGACGAACATATGGACGGATACAGCTTCCACGTATACGGGCAAGCGTACGAAGGTCTTCGCGGCGCGTTGAAGGAGCGCAGCGATTACGTGGCGCCGAAGCCGGTGCATCTGACCGAGTTCGGCTGGGGCGACGACAATATGAGCAACTGGGACGCCGGCTTCGCGAATTCCGTCGTGGCCGTCGCGAACGGCGGCGTGAAGTCCGCGCTCGTGTGGCAGTTGAACGGCGTGTGGACGCACGATCCGGCCGGCAGCGTTAACGGCAGTTATACGATGTGGGATTCGATCGTGCTCGGCATGACGCCGAACAAGACATTCTACAGCGCGGGTCTCCTGAACCGCTACATTCCCGAGCATAGCGACGTCATCGCGGTGGATACGGGCTCGCCGGATTTGCGCGCGGCCGCGTTCAAGACGGCGGACGGGAACTATACGATTCTGCTGGAGAGCAAGGCAGGCGCGCCGAAGGACGTCACGTTCGATTTCGGCGGCGTCGAGATCGGCAAGACGTTCCGCAAGCACGTCTATAAGGACGATGTCGCGCGGACCGGCAACGCGATTTTGCCGCCGGCTTCCGCAAGCTTCGAAGCGGGCGCTTCGTTCCGCGACGCGAACGTGGACGAGGCGTACCACTTCGCGATCTATACGACGGCCCCTGCCCAAACGCAGGTCGAGGTGTCGCCGCTTACTCCTACGATTCGCTCGGGCGACAAGCTGCAGCTGACCGCGAACGTCATCGATAACGCCGGCGGCGTGACTTGGAGCATCGTCGGCGGGGCCGGCGCCGAGGGCGGAGCGATCAACAAAAACACGGGCGTCTATCATGCGCCTCAGGTGAACGAGGAGACGCTGATCGCCGTGAAGGCCGCGAGCGAAGCCGACCCGAGCGCGTATGGCGTCGCGTTGATCAAGGTGCTGCCGAAGTCGCTGCCGAACACGGTCGAGCCGGTGACGTTCGGCTTGGCGCCGGGCGTCTACCCGTCCGCAGAGGCGGTGACGCTGACGACGGAGACCCCAGGCGCGGAAATCCGCTACACGCTGGACGGCAGCGAGCCGACGACGGCGTCTCCGCTGTACGAGCGGCCGATCATCTTAGCCGACGGAACGCTGGCGCTGCTGAAAGCGAAGGCTTTCCAAGACGGGAAGAATCCTTCGGCCACCGTCTCCGCGTTGTACCAGACGAGACAGGTCAGCAATTCGCCGGACGGCTACGCGTTCTGCGCGTACGAGGGCGGGGAATGCTACTTCGAGGGCGAAGCGATCGTCGCTTTCGGCGCGGACGGCCTGTTCAATTATGCCGTCCATGAGGACGGAGTCGCTTGCTCCGCGGAGCAGTTCGGCGGCGATCCGAGTCCGGGGCATGCGAAGCGCTGCTTCGTAAGCCGCGACATACCGGAGGAAATGCCGGTCGTCACGTTCTTCAACGCGAGCTTCGAGAAGCCGGGCACGACGTCGGCGCGGCCGGGACCGATGACGAACGGCTGGGAGTTCAACACCCGCGCGGGCGTTCAGCATAACGCCGGCCCGTTCGGCGCGACCCCGGCGCCGCTCGGCGTCCAGACCGCGTATCTCAAGACCGACGGCGGCGTCTCCGGCGTCATCGGCCAGTCGATCAACTTTAAGCCGGGCGCATATCAGATGGAGTTCAAAGCCGCGAAGCGCACCAGCTTCGGAGGCACGCAAACGTTCGACGTGTATTTCGACGACACGGTCATCGGCTCGTATGCCCCTACGTCCGGTGCATACGTCACGTTCCGAACGGAGCCGTTCGAGACGTCGGGAGGCCGCCACACGATCCGGTTCGTCGCGACGACGACGGTCGGCGATAACACGGCGTTCCTCGACGACGTTCGAATGACGCATCCGAAGCCGTTCGACGCACCGCATCTCGCGAACGCCAGCTTCGAATCGCCGGCCGCGACGAATGACGCCCGTATCCTGCTCGGCGGTTCGGCTTCGTCCTCCGGTTCGGCGGGCTGGACGTTCAACGAGACGTCCGGCGTCGCGCGGAACGGCGCCTCGGGCGCGCCGAACGCGCCGCTCGGCGTGCAGGCGGCGGCGCTGCGATCCGCGGACGGCGAAGCCGGACGCTTCTCGCAACCGGTGGAATTCCCTGCCGGGACGTATGTCCTTAGCTTCCGCGCCGCGGCGTCCGGCGTTTCCGGCGCCCAGACGTTCGAGGTGCGCGTCGGAGACCAAGTCGTCGGTACGTACGCGCCGACCGCGACGAGCTACGCCGACTTCGATTCGGACTTCTTCACCGTGGAAGCCGGCACCCATGACGTCTCGTTCGTATCGGTAACGGCCGACGGCGAACGGACGGCGTACGTCGACGCGGTGTCCGTCGAGCGCATCGAGATTCCGGATTGGCCGGAACTCGTGAACGGCGGCTTCGAATCGCCGACGATCGCGACGAGCCACGGCGTCTTGGGCGGCGGCGACGGCTGGACGTTCAACGAGCGGTCGGGCATGCAGCGCAACGGCAGCGCCTTCGGGGCGGCCGACGCGCCGGAAGGCACGCAGTCCGCGCTGCTGCAGACGAACGGCGGCATCGCCGGCGCCATCAGCCAGACGATCGTATTCCCGGCGGGATCGTACGCGATCAGCTTCCAAGCGGCGAAGCGCACCAGCTTCGGCGGACAGCAATCGTTCGCCGTGTACCTGGACGATCAGGTTTTAGGCTCCTACACGCCGACGTCGGGCAGCTACCAAGCGTATACGACGGACGGCTTCGTCATCGACAAACCCGGCCGGCATACGATTCGGTTCGCGGCGACGACGACGACGGGCGACAACACGGCGTTCGTCGATGCGATCGACCTCGTGCCGTATACGCCTCCGTCCGGTCCGGCGATTCCGAACGGCAGCTTCGAATCGCCGCCGGTGACGGCGTCGACCGGCGTGCAGGTCGGCGGCGCGGCGGAAGGCTGGACGTTCCATTCGCATTCGGGGCTGGTCAAGAACGGCAGCGTGTTCGGAGAAGCGCCCGCTCCGTCGGGCATCCAAGCGGCGTATCTGAACACGAATAACGGCCAGGGGGAATTCAGCCAATCCGTCTTCTTGCCCGGCGGGACGTACGCGATTACGTTCCAGGCGGCGAAGCGGTCGTTCGGCGGCGCGCAATCGTTCGACGTCTACGTCGACGAGACGTTGGTCGGCTCGTACGCGCCGGCTTCCACGGCGTACGCTTCCTTCGCGACGGACGCGTTCACGGTCGAGACGGGCCACCATACGATCCGGTTCGCGGCGACGACGACGACGGGCGACAACACGGCGTTCATCGACGCGATTACGATCGGCGAGCCGGCTCCGCAGGCGGCCCCCGTATTCGCGAATGCGGGCTTCGAATCGCCGGCCGTGACGGCGGTACGGGTCAATATGACGGAAGGCTGGACGTTCAACGCGACCGCCGGCGTGCAACGGAACGGCAGCGCCTTCGGCGCCGCGCCGGCGCCGGAAGGCGTGCAGACCGGACTCATCCAGAACAAAGACGGCGCCGCAGGCGAAATCAGCCAAACGCTTTTCTTCCCCAAAGGGACGTATACAATACAATTCCAATCGGCCAGACGCGCCTTCGGCGGCCAACAGACGATCGAGGTGCGCGCGGGCGATACGACGATCGGCACGTTCTCGTCGGCGTCCTCGGCCGAGTTCCAGACGTTCGTCACGGAGCCGTTCACGGTTTCCTCTGGTTCGAGCCGTACGATCCGATTCGTCGGCACGGCGGCGACGGGCGACAGTACCGCGTTCCTGGACGCGGTGACGATTCTTAAGGTTTCGGAGCAATAACGAACAGGAGGGGCGGTTCCAAGCGTCGTTGCGCTTGAAACCGCTCCTCCTGTTCGTCCCGATCCGATAAGGGAGGAAGGAATCGCCGAGCGAGCGCCGTATCCTATAAACAGGAGAAACTTATTACATCGGAACGGATGGTGGCCCCTTATGAGCGAAGCGAAGCAATTGGCGGAAATGTTGTTCCGCATGCAAGTGATCGACCTCTCGCATACGTACGAGGAGGATATGCCCGTCGTCTTGTCGCATTCGCGTTACTTCCACACGTTGTGGGATTCGTTCGACACGGGCAGCATCGCGCTCGCGTATCAGCTCGTCATGAACGAGCATTGCGGCACGCATATGGACGCGACGGCGCATTTCCTTCGGGAGGGGCATGAGGCGCATCGGTATATGGACGAGACGCCGACGACGCAGTTTTTCGGCAGGGCGCTCACGATCGACGTTTCGTTCCTCGACGAAACCGGCAGCGTATCCCGCGAAAACATCGAGGAATGGGAACGGTCGCATCAGCGGATCGAGTCCGGCGATATCGTCTTCTTCCGGTTTGGATGGGACCGGTATTGGGTGCCTCGCACGGTCGACTTGAAGTACGCCAAGGAATGGCCGGGCCTCTCGGAAGATGGAGCCCTCTATTTGGTCGAGAAGGGCGTCAAGGTCGTCGGCTGCGACGTCATCGCGATCGACGGGAGCGCCGCCGAGGGCGCGCCCGCGCATTACGCGCTGCTGGGGAACGGGGTGAACATCGTGGAAAACTTAACGAAGCTTGACGAGATTCTAGGCGAGAGCGTCGTCTTTATCGCTCCGTTGAAGGTAAAGCGCGGCTCGGGTTCGCCGCTCCGCGCGCTCGCGTTCGTCTCGAAATAAAATAAGGTCCGTCCCGCGCTTATGACGCTCGGAGACGGACCTTCTTCGTGCACGCGCTGCCGGTCTTCCATCGACTGCATTCAAAACTCTCCTTTTCGGAAAAAGTAGTTCGTCCTAGATCCGGACGAGCCTTCGGTCAATGGATGACGGTTGTTTCCTTGGAGGGAAAAGAGATACAATTGAAACGAATCATCGATTCGGTTATTGCTAACGAACGGCGAAGGGGAGAGTTGTATGCGTATAGGCGCAATCGAAGCGGGCGGCACCAAGTTCGTCTGCGGCATCGGCAACGAGCGGGGCGACATCGAGGATCGGGTAAGCTTCCCGACGGAGCGGCCGGAAGAGACGCTGCGGCAGGTTATCGATTATTTCCAAAACAAAAACGTCGAAGCGATCGGCATCGGCAGCTTCGGCCCGATCGATATCGATCCGGCGAGCCCGACGTACGGCTTCGTCACGACGACGCCGAAGCCGGGTTGGGGGAATTACGACTTCCTCGGCGCGATGAAGCGGGCGTTCGACGTCCCTTACGGCTGGGATACGGACGTGAACGCGGCAGCCTTCGGGGAAGCGACCTGGGGCGCGGCGCAAGGCTTGGACAGCTGCGTATATTACACGATCGGCACCGGAGTCGGCGTCGGCGTATACGCGGAAGGCCGGCTCGTCCACGGCCTCGTCCATCCGGAAGGCGGCCACGTGCTGACGCGTCGGCATCCGGAAGACGACTTCGCGGGCGTATGCCCGTACCACGGCGACTGCCTCGAAGGCATGGCGGCCGGTCCCGCGCTCGAGAAGCGCTGGGGCGTGAAGGGAGCCGAGCTCGGCACGGATCATCCGGCGTGGGGCATCGAGGCGTTCTACATCGCGCAAGCGGTGGCAAGCGCGATTCTGCTGCTGTCGCCGAAGCGCGTCATTCTCGGCGGCGGCGTTATGAAACAGGAGCAGCTGTTCCCGCTCGTCCGCGCGGAGGTTCGGCGTTTGCTCGCCGGCTACGTACGGGCGGAGGCGATCGCGGACGGCATCGATGCGTACATCGTTCCGCCGGGACTCGGGGACAACGCGGGGCTTAGCGGCGCGCTCGCGCTCGGTCGGGCGGCTTTGGAGCGGAAAGCGACCGCGCGATGAACGGGGCGGAGAGATTAGGCTTCGGCTCGGACGAACGGCTCTTGATCGTGAACGCCGACGACTTCGGCATGTGCCATTCGACGAACCTCGGGATATTCCGGCTGCTCGAGGAAGGCGTCGTGGATTCGGCGACGATCATGATGCCGTGCGGATGGGCGCGCGAGGCGCTCCGGTGGAGCGCGGCGCGGCCCGAGCTTAACGTCGGCGTCCACTTCACGCTGACGAGCGAATGGGAAGGGTACAAGTGGGGACCGGTCGGACGCGCCGGCGACGCGACGTCGCTCATAACGAAGGAAGGCTGGTTCCCGGCCGACGTCCGGACGGTCGAGTCGACCGCGGATCCGGCGCAGGTGCGCGCGGAGTTGATCGCTCAGATCGAGATGGCGATCGCCTCCGGGCTCGAGCCGACGCACCTCGATAACCATATGGGCTCGGTGTACGGTCTTGAGACCGGGCGCGACTTCCTGCGCGAGGTGTTCGAGGTGTGCGTCCGATACCGTCTGCCGTTCCGCTTGCCGCGGAAGGCGCCCGCGAATCGCGGGGCGACTGCGGAGCTGCAGGCGAGGGCCGCCCAAATCGGGGCGATCGCGGATGCGACGGGCGTCTCCATCTTGGACGATCTGGTCGGCCTTCCGTTCCAGAAGCTGCCCGGAGAGACGTACGAGAGCTTCAAGCGCGACATGATCGCCTTGCTTCGCAGCCTGTCGCCCGGCGTCACCGAGCTGATCATCCACCCGTCCCTCGTGACGGACGAATTGAAGGCGATCAACCCGCATTGGGAAAAGCGCGGGTGGGAGATGGACATCTTCCGCGACGCGGACGTCCTTCAGGCCATGAACGAAGCGGGCGTTCGCCGCGTTCGTTGGTCCGATCTGCGGGCGCTGCAACGAGGGGAACGATAAGAATAAGAAAGGGGGGTGTCCTTAGTCGTCTAACGACCGGAGGACGCCCCCTTCTTTGCGTAGCAATCTTTCGCTGACGATGGCGTACGACAAGCCGGCCGCCGCGAGCCGATGCGCGAATGCCGGCAGCCGTCTCTCGTCGTCGTCGTGGACGAAATTCGGGAGCCCGGCGCATGTGGCGAAGCCCCGCGCCCGCAAGGAGACGATGCGCGCCGCGTACAGCTCCGGGTCGGGCTCGATGCGCCGCGGCAGCACGCAGACGTCCACGATGCGGCGCTCCGCCGGCACGCCGTACCGATCCGCCAGCGCTAGCGCGGCGTCCAAGTTCGCTTCGAACGATTGCGCCCTTGCGCCCGGCGCGAACGGGAGCAGGACGATGCGGGCGAACGTCTTCAGCGCCGCCGGACCGAACGACGCCCAGGCCGCCTCGTCCGCGGGCAGCGAATTCAAGACCGGGTCGCGAACGGCGCGCGCCGCGGCCAACGCGAGCGCGGGCTCGGGCGATTCGAGCCAAAGTCCTGCGACTCCTTCGAGCCGGCGCGGCGCGCCGCCGGGGCGCAGTCGAACGCAGGAGCCGTCGGGCGGCGATGCGCCGTCGTTTTCGGAATAATAAGGAACGATCTCCACTTTCTCAGCCTCCTCTACCGAACCCACCGTATCATATTCTCCCAACAATTCCTACCGAGCCGCTTCAACATATCGCCGACCGAACTGGAAATACTGAAAGACAAGCATACGGGAAAACGGAGGAATGCTTGTGTCCAGCGCTGCGAAAAAACGGTTCAATCTTACGCCTAAGGAATATCAATCGCTCGCGAAGAGCAAGGAGCCCGCGCGGCCGGTCCTCGTCAACTGCTGGCGGGCGTTCGTCGCCGGGGGGACGATCTGCGTCATCGGGCAGATGATCGCGACGTTGTTCGTCGAATACGCAGGCATGACGAAGGAGCAAGCCGGCGTGCCGACCGTCGTGCTGCTGATTCTGCTGTCCGTTATTCTGACTAGCCTTGGGGTATACGACAAGATCGCCCAATGGGCGGGCGCCGGGACCGCGGTTCCCGTTACCGGCTTCGCCAACTCGATGTCGTCCGCGGCGATCGAGCATCGGAGCGAAGGCATCGTGCTCGGCGTCGCCACGCGCATGTTCAAGCTGGCCGGCGCCGTCGTCGTCTTCGGCACCGTCGCCGCCTTCGTCGTCGCGCTCGTCCATTGGATCATCGGGACGGGAGGGCAATCCTGATGAAACGAGGGAAGCAGACCTGGCGTTTCGAAGAGCCGCCGGTCATCTTATCGCGGTCGGCCGTCGTCGGGCCGGTGGAAGGGGAGGGGCCGCTCGGCGCGGACTTCGACATCGTGCACGACGACTTGTTCGTCGGAGAGAAGTCTTGGGAGAAAGCCGAGCGGAAGCTGCTCGAGGAAGCGTCCATGCTCGCGGCGCAGAAAGCGGGCGTTCCGATCGACGAGGTCGACCTGTTCATCGGCGGCGATCTGCTGAACCAAATCGTGAGCGCGACATTCGCCTCCCGTACGTTCGGCATTCCGTATCTGGGCGTCTTCGGGGCGTGCTCCACGTCGATGGAGAGTCTCGCCCTCGCGGCGCTGGCCGTCTCGAGCGGCAACGCCGACCTCGTGCTCGCCGGTACGAGCAGCCATAATTGCACCGCGGAGAGGCAGTTCCGCTATCCGACGGAATACGGCTCGCAGAAGCCGCCTACGGCGCAAAACACGGTCACCGGCGCCGGCGCCGCGCTCGTCGGACGGCGCGGCGACGGTCCTCGCATCACGTCGGCCACCATCGGGAGAGTCATCGATCTCGGCATTACGGACCCGTTCAATATGGGCGCCGCGATGGCCCCGGCGGCGGTCGACACGATCACGGCGCATCTGGCCGATATGGAAGTGTCTCCGGGCCATTACGACCTGATCGTGACCGGCGACCTCGCGGCCGTCGGCCTCGCGATGGCGAAGGAGCTGTTCAAGAAGAACGGCGTGCCGATCGAGGAGACGGTATACGACGACTGCGGACTTCTCATGTACGACCGAGAGAAGCAGCAAGTGTTCGCCGGCGGCAGCGGCTGCGCCTGCTCCGCGGCCGTGACGTACGGCCATCTGCTGAAGCGACTGGAGCGGGGAGAGCTGAACCGCATTCTCGTCGTCGCGACGGGATCGCTCCTGTCCCCGTTGACGGTCCAGCAAAAAGAAAGCATTCCTTGCATCGCCCACGCGGTGGCGATCGAAAGCGGAGGTGCGCGGTAATGTTGGAAGCGTTCATGCCTTTCGTCTGGGCGTTCCTGGTCGGCGGCGCGATCTGCGTCGTCGGGCAGCTGATGTTCGACGTATTGAAGATGACCCCGGCGCATACGATGGTCACGCTCGTCGTCGCCGGCGCGATTCTCGACGGAGTGGGTCTGTACGACCCGCTCATCGAGTTCGCGGGGGCCGGCGTTACGGTGCCGATTACAAGCTTCGGCAACTCGCTCGCGCACGGGGCGCTCACCGAGCTGAACACGACGGGAACGATCGGGCTCGTCAGCGGCATCTATCACTACACGAGCGCCGGCATCTCCGCGGCGATCGTCTTTTCCTTCTTCGCCGCGCTGCTCGTCCGCCCGAAGGGGTAGGACGAGCCGGCGAAAGCGAGGGTCCGTACCGATTTCCGACCTTTCATTAGAAAGGTCGGTTTTTTTCTCGGCGTTCTTTCCTCACCCTTTTCCCAATATCAACCAATCATATGGAAATCGTTACAAAAAAAATTAGAGACATCAAAGGTGTACCGGTCCCCTTCCTTTTAGTAATATGGATTTATAGTATGCACAATAGAGGAGGCACCGGACATGGAAACGCGTTTGGAAGACGACGTCCGCATCGTAACGGAATTAAAGCGGAACTTGGAGTCGTGCATTTATGGCAAGAGTGCCGAAATCGATCTCATGCTTACCGCGTTGCTCGCCGGGGGGCATGTTTTGGTAGAAGACGTTCCGGGGACGGGCAAGACGGTGCTGATCAAGGCGCTCGCCAAGTCGGTGCAAGCCCAATTCCGCCGCATCCAGTGCAACCCCGACCTGCTGCCTACCGATATTACGGGCGTATCGATCTACCACCCGAAGACCGAAGCGTTCGAGTTCCGCCCGGGACCGATCATGACGAACATTCTCCTCATCGACGAAATCAACCGCGCCACGACGAAAACCCAATCCGCGCTGCTCGAAGCGATGGAAGAGCGGCACGTGACCGTGGACGGCGAGTTGTATCCGCTTCCGGAACCGTTCCTGCTGCTCGCGACGCAAAACCCGATCGATTTCGAAGGAACGTACGTGCTGCCGGAGGCGCAGATGGACCGCTTCATGCTGAAGTTCGCCCTCGGTTATCCGGACGAGGATACGGAGCGGCGCATGGCGCAGGTACAGACGGTGTCCCGTCCGATCGACGAGCTGCAGCCGGTAACGGACGGCGCTAGATTGCTAGAATTACAGAACCGTGCGAAAACGATTCATATCGAGGACGCCGTCGGACATTACGCGGTGGAGCTCGTTCGGCGCACGCGGGAACATCGCCAGCTGCTGCTCGGCGCCAGCCCTCGCGCGACGCTCGCGCTGCTGTCGGCTTCGAAGGCGTACGCGTTCCTGCAAGGACGCGACTTCGTCATCCCGGACGACATCAAGTGGCTCGCCCCTTATGTGCTCGGACATCGACTCGTGCTGGAGACCGAAGCGAGACTGGAAGGCGTGACTGTGCAATCGATCCTCGAGTCGATCTTCCGGGACGCGAAGGTTCCGGTGCGATTGGAGCGATAACGCATGCAGCGAGCCCCCAGAACGATCCGCTGGTCCGCGAAAGCTTGGGGACTGGCGCTGTGCGTCGTGTCGTGTCTGTTTTTCGTAGCGTTCCAAGGCGGCAAGCTGAGTCTGATGTTGTTGATCATCATTACCTGTTTATCCGTATACTTGCTGCTCGGCCGGTGGAGCGGCATCTCCTCGGCGAGAGGCCGGCGGGAGATCGGCGGCGTCGCCGGCGGCGCGATGCTGCAGGCCGGCAGCGCGCTGAAAGCGAACATCCGTGTGGACATTCCGGGCTTCTGGCCGATTCCGTACGTGACCGTGAAGGATAAGCTGACGAAGTTCGGGGGCGAAAGCCAAGTGTACGAAGGCACGTTCGTTCCGGATTGGAAGCGGCGCGGCGAGCTGTCGTACGTGACGCCGCCCCTCGGCCGCGGGTTGTATAAATTCGAGAACGTCGAATGCGTGACGCAGGACATCTTCGGCCTGTTCGAGCACGCCGGCGTCATCTCGATGCCGCTGACGTTCAGCGTGCTGCCGCGTACGGTGGCCATCCCCGAGTGGCGGCAGCTTCGCACCCTGTTCAAGGGCAACCACCAGCAATCGTCGGTGAACGGCTCGCAGCGGGAGACGACGCAAATCAACGGCGTCCGCGAATACATCTACGGCGACCGGCTTGCGAAGGTGCACTGGCGGGCGACGGCGCGGACGGGGCATTGGAAGTCCAAGGAGTTCGAGCGGGAGTCGCTGCCGAAGCTGACGATCGTGCTCGACCGCCAGACGAACGTCTACCGGTCGAGCGAGCAGTTCGAGCTCGCGGTGTCCGTCGCGGCTTCGCTGCTGCAGTTCGCGGCGAAGCGCGGCATGTCGACGGGCTTCCTGTCCGTCGGCGGCGGGCGGGTCTTCCACGAGACGCCGGGGGGCTACGAGACGAGGGGACGGATCGAAAAGCATCTGATCGAGGTGCAGCCGGACCCGAACGGCGATCCGTCCCGCGCACTGCGCGACCGCTCGCGGCTTCCGTCGAGCGGCGGCCTCGTTCTCTTGGTCAGCCCGCAACGGGGCGAGTCGATCCTGAAGGCGCTGAAGTGGCTGGACGTCAACGGCGTCAGCGCCTGTCACATGCGGATCGGCTCGGAAGGGAACGGCAAGACGAAGGACGATTGGTCCGCCGCGCTGCGCTCGGTCGGCATAGCGTCTTATACCGTGCAGCAGCTCGACGAATTGCCGCTATTGTTAGGGGGGAAGGGCGCATGACGTTATGGCGCTTTCCCGCGGAGCGGCATTCGCTGCGTCCCGGCGCGGCGATCTCGCGTTGGCTGCTCGCCGATTGGCATGACAAGGCGCTGCAACTGTTCCTGGGCATCTTCCTATATCAATACGTCGTTTGGTTCGACTTCTATTGGCTGAACGAGACGGTGTCCATCGTCGGTCGCGCGTTCGTCGCGACGCTCTTGATCTCCTGGCTCGTACCGAAATACGTCTGGGTTCGCGGCGTTCTCGCGCTTGCCGCCTGCATCTACCAGACCGCGGTCGTCGTGCGGCCGGGGCCGGTCCGAGACGTTCCCGACCATTGGCTCGGTTGGGCGCTCGGGGCGATCGAATACTTGCTGCGGCTCAGTCCGTTCCTTTGGTTCGCGGTCGGGGCATGGGCGGCGTATACGTTCGTTCATTGGTATATCAAGAGCAAGTGGCGGTTGTTTTCCGTCATGAGCTGCAGCGTCGTGCTGTTTTGCGTCGTCGATTCGTTCAGCTTGTTCCGCTTGTGGGAGCAGGTCGCGATCATGATCGGCTGCGGTCTCATGATGCTCGTCGTATTCCACTTGAAGCAGCTTAAGGAACGCGATCCGGACGGCTACGACAACCTCGTCAGCTACCCGGTGCCGATCACGGTCATGATCGTAACGATCGTAACCGCGTCGCTGGCGCTCGGCGTGCTGGCCCCGAGCATCCGGCCGATCATCATGGACCCGTATACCGCGTGGAAGACGGCGCAAGGCGAGGTCGTGCCGGCGTTCAGCAGCGGCCCCGGCTTCGCGGCGCTGAGTCTCGGCAGCTCCGCGTCGGGCTACAGCCGCAACGACTCTTCGCTCGGCGGCGCGTTCAACTTCGATTACACGCCGGTGTTCACCGTCGACGCCTCGAGAAGAAGCTACTGGCGCGGGGAAACCCGCTCGCTGTATACCGGCAGCGGCTGGGAGCCGTCGACGTTCACGGAGCGGAACAACCTGGTGCCGCTGGCGATGGAGCCGGACTACCCGGTAGCGCCGGCGGCCGGCGGGCTCGATACGATCGAGGTGACGCAAACGTACCGCATTCTCGAAGGCAAATCGTTCCCCGTGCTGTTCGGCGCTCCGTATCCGCAGAAGGTGGAGCCGGGCGTGTTCAACGGCGAGACGGTGTCGCTCGGGCGAGGGTTCTGGGACACCGACAACCAGACGATGCTCTGGGCCGAGCGCGACGACTTCCCGTACCCGCTGACGTATTCGGTGACGTCCTCGATGCCCGTCATCGACGAAGAGAAGTTGAAGACGGCGCCGCCGGTCGAGCCGACGCGGGAGCTTCGGGAATATTTGCGATTGCCGGAAGAGCTGCCGCAGCGAATCGCCGACTTGGCCGCGCAGGTGACCGCGGAGGCGGCGAGCCCGTACGAAAAGGCGAGAGCGCTCGAGACATACTTGTCCCTCACGTTCCCGTACACGAACGAGCCCGACCTGACCAAACGTCAAAGCGCGGATTTCGTAGACAGCTTCCTGTTCGAGGTCCAAGAAGGCTACTGCGATTATTTCTCCACGGCGATGGTCGTGATGGCGCGCACGCTCGGCCTCCCCGCCCGTTGGGTGAAGGGCTACGCGCCGGGACAATCGAGCAACGACGTCATCTTCGAGCAATATTTGCCCGGCGAAGACGTCGATCTGGACGGACCCGGCACGTTCACGGTGCGGAACTCCGACGCTCACTCTTGGGCGGAAGTGTATTTCGAAGGCTACGGATGGATTCCGTTCGAGCCGACGTCCGGCTTCTCCCTGCCGATCGTACAGGTCGAGAACGAAGCCGAAGTCGCGCTGCCGGAGGACCTGCCGGCCGTAGAAGCGGCGGCGCCCGTCGCGGAAGCGGAATCCGGCTCCGGCGCGCGCGGTTGGATCGTCGCGGCGATCGTCGCGGCCGCAGCCGCGGGCGCGGTCGTATACTTCGCGATTCGGTACCAATGGCTGACGCTGCTCCGCACGCGGACGTTCAGCAAGTCGCCGAACTACAACGTAAAGCTGCTGGCCGACGTCGAACGGCTGATGGCGCGCTTCAAGCGCAAGGGTCTGTCTTGGTCGGAGCATGAGACGTTCCGGGAGATGACCGCGCGGTGGAAGACGCAGCATACATGGCTGCAGAAAGACTTGGAGTCGCTGCTCGCCGCGTTCGAAAAAGCGAAGTACAGCGGCGCGCGGCTGACGGAAGAGGAATACCAGCATGCGGAGCTTCGCATCCGCAAGCTCCGGGAAAGCTTGTAATCATCCTATCGCAAGAACCGCCCCGAGCCTTCAAGGCTTCGGGGCGGTTCGCTTTTGGCGCGTGCGGGCAAATTATGGTATGATGTGTCGCAAGAAACCATGCTCGGAGGGAACGCTTTTGCTACAGTTGATGCTGCCGAAGCAGACGGTTCGCACGATTTACGATATCGACCTGGCGGCGCTTAAGGCCAGCGGCATTCGAGGCATCATGACCGACCTCGACAACACGCTCGTCGGCGCGAAGGTGCCGCTCGCCACGCCGGAGCTCGGCGCTTGGCTCGAAGGCGTGCGCGCGGAAGGCTTTCAGGTCGTCGTCGTTTCCAATAACAACGAAGCTCGGGTTCGGGCGTTCGCGGAGCCGCTTCGGCTGCCGTTCGTCTCTCGGGCCAAGAAGCCGCTGAACGCGGCGTTCGCGAAGGCGCTCGGGATCATGGGACTGCGCCCTCACGAAGCGGCCATCGTCGGCGATCAGATGATGACCGACGTGCTCGGCGGCAACCGGCTCGGTCTGTTTACGATTCTCGTCGAGCCGATCGCGAAGTCCGAGGAGAGCTGGGTGACGCGCAACGTCAATCGAAATTTAGAACGGGCCTTCCTCTCGAGGCTCCGGAAGAAAGGGTGGCTACCTTAAGTGGCGAAACCGAACGCGCCGGCCGGACCGCGATGCGCCGGCTGCGGCATCGCGGTGCAGGCGGAGAACAAAGGGGCGCTCGGCTACGTGCCGAAGGCGGCGCTCGAACGGTCTCCGCTCGTATGTCAGCGGTGTTTCCGCATGAAGCATTACAACGAGGCGTCCAGCGTGACGCCCGACCAAGGCGAATTTCTGCGTCTGTTGAACGGCGTCGGGGGGACGGATAGTCTCGTCGTCCACATCGTCGACATCTACGACTTCGAGGGCAGCCTGATCGGCGGCTTGCAGCGGTTCGTCGGCGCGAATCCGGTCGTGCTCGTCGTCAACAAGATCGACCTGCTGCCGCCGGGCATCAATCCGAACCGCATCCGCAATTGGGTGCAGCAGCGCGCCAAGGAGGAAGGGCTTCGGACCGTCGAGGTGCTGCTCGTGAGCGCGAAGCGCGGCACCGGCTTCGAGCGTCTCGCGGAGACGCTCGAGTCGCACCGACGGGGGCGGGACGTCTACATCGTCGGCGCGACGAACGTCGGCAAGTCGTCGCTCGTCAACCGGCTGATCGCCGATTACAGCGATCTCGACGCCGAGGTGACGGTGTCCTCGTATCCGGGCACGACGCTCGACCTCATTCATATTCCGCTCGACGACGAAGCGAGCGTCATCGACACTCCAGGAATCGTCTACGATTCTCGGTTGACGGAGCGCGTGCCGAAGGCGTACCTCGACATGATCGTGCCGAACAAGCCGGTGAAGCCGGCGACGTATCAGCTCGATGCGGAGCAGACGCTGTATTTCGGCGCGCTCGCCCGGTTCGACTTCGTCGAGGGGGCGCATCAGTCGTTCACGTGTTACGTCAGCCCGTCGCTCACGATTCATCGGACGAAGCTCGCGCGGGCGGACGAGTTGTACGCGGACCACGCCGGGGAGCTGCTGCAGCCGCCGACGAAGGAAGACTTGGCATCGATGCCGCCGCTGACGAAGCACCGCTTCCGGATTAAACCTGGGGAAGAAGCGGACTTGTATATTTCGGGCCTCGGCTGGATCCGCGCGAACGGCAAGAGCGGCGCGATCGTAGACGTACACGCGCCGAAGGGCGTCAAGACGATTATGAGACCCGCGTTGATCTGATTCATTCGAGTCGGGCGGACGAGGGAGAGCTAAGGGGAGACGGCGGTTGGAGAAAGAGCACATTACGCAAGGCTTGCGCGTCGACAGCTACACGGCGTTATACGGCGTGTTCGGCGATCCGGTCCGGCATTCGCGCTCGCCGATCATGCTCGGGCGCGCCTTCGCGGAGACGGGCACGAACGCGGCGTACGTCGCGTTCCATGTAAAGCCGGAGGCGCTCGGGGACGCGGTGCGCGGCGTTCGCTCTCTCGGTCTCCGGGGCGTGAACGTCACGATTCCGCATAAGGTCGAAGTCATGCAGTACCTCGACGAGATCGACGAGACGGCGCGGGTCATCGGCGCCGTGAACACGATCGTCAACCGGGACGGTCGACTCGTCGGCTACAATACGGACGGCATCGGCTATGTTCGTTCGCTTAAGGAAGAGACCGGCCGATCGCTTCGCGGCGCCCGCATTCTTCTGCTCGGCGCGGGCGGGGCGTCCCGCGGCGTCGGTTACGCGCTCGCGAAGGAGGAGCCCGCCCGCTTGATCGTGGCGAATCGGACTGAAGGCAAGGCGTCCGAGCTCGCTCGCGAGCTCGGCGCCGTCGCGGATACGCAAGGAATCGGCTGGGAAGGAATCGACCATATTATAGGCAACGTGGATATCATCATCAATACGACGCCGATCGGCATGCATCCGGTCACGGACGCGACGCCGATCGATCCCGCCTCGATCCGAAGCGGGACGGTCGTCAGCGATTTGATTTACAACCCGCTGAAGACGAAGCTGCTCGTCGAAGCGGAGGCGGCGGGACTCGTCGTCCACGGCGGTCTCGGCATGTTCGTCTATCAGGGCGCGTACGCGTTCGAGTATTGGACCGGCTTGCCGGCGCCGGTCGCGGCGATGCGCGAGGCGGTGCTCGAGACGTTCGAGCCTACGGCGGGTACGGGCGCATGAAGCGGCGCGTCGGACTGATGGGCGGCACGTTCGATCCCGTGCACGTCGGTCACTTGGTCGCCGCGGAGCGCGCGATCGAGGCCGGCGGTCTCGACGAGGTTCGCTTCATGCCGACGTTCCGCCCGCCGCATAAGACTTCGCGCCCGGGAGGGACGCCGGAGGAACGGCGCGAGATGGTCGAGCTCGCGATTCAAGACAACCCTCGCTTCCGTCTCGAGACGATCGAGCTCGACCGCGGAGGCGTCTCGTATGCGGTCGAGACGGCGGAGGCGCTCTCGAAGCGCGAGCCGGATTGCGAGTTCGTCTGGATCGTCGGCGGCGATATGGTGCTGTATTTGCCCCAGTGGCACCGCATCGAGGACGTCGCGGCGCAGGTAACGTTCCTTGGGCTGACCCGTCCCGGATATCCCGTCGCGACCGAGCAGCTGCCGCCGTACTTGCGGACGCGCGTAACGCTCGCGGATATGCCGGCGCTCGAGGTGTCGTCGACGGACATCCGCGAGCGGCGCGAACGGGGGCTGTCGATCCGGTACGTCGTAACGGAGCCGGTGCGGCGGTATATCGAGGAGAGGGGGCTCTACGTTCATGCGGATGAGCGTCGATGAAGCTTGCGCGCTCGTGGAGCGGGAGATGCCCGCGAAGCGGTGGCGCCATACGCTGGGCGTCGTCGAATCGAGCGTCGCGCTCGCCGAGCGGTTCGGCGCCGACGTGGAGAAGGCGCGGATCGCGGCGATTCTGCACGACGTCGCCAAGTATTGGCCCGTGGAGAAGCAGCGCCAGGCGATTCTCGCCGACGGCGACGAGGCGGGGCTCGACACCCTGCTCTACGATAAGGAGCTGTGGCACTCCCACGCGGGAGCGTTCGTCGCGAGGCGCGACTTCGGCGTGGGCGACGCCGAGGCGCTCGACGCGATCCGGTACCATACGTCGGGCCGCCCCGGCATGACGAAGCTCGAGAAGATCGTCTGCCTCGCCGATTACATCGAGCCGGGGCGCGACTTCCCCGGCGTCGACACGCTGCGGGAGCTGTCCGAGAAAAGTCTCGAGGAGGCGCTCGTCGCCGGCTTCGACGGCACGCTCCGATTTTTGATCGAACAAGGCAAACGCATTTACCCGTTGACGGTGCTGACCCGCAACGATTTATTGACCCAAATTCGACCGGGAGGTTTTTGAATGACCGTATCCCCTGACGCATTGCTCCAACTCGCGGTAGAAGCCGCGGAAGACAAGAAAGCCCAAAACATCGTCGCGCTCGACCTGACCGGCATCTCGCCGGTGGCCGATTATTACGTGATCTGCCACGGCAACTCGGATACGCAAGTGCAGTCGATCACGACGGAAATTCGCAAGAAAGCGGAGGAGGCGGGCGTGCGCGTGCGCGGCGTCGAAGGCTTCGATACCGCGCGCTGGGTGCTGCTCGACATCGGCGACGTCGTCGTGCACGTGTTCCACCGCGAAGAACGCGAGTATTACAATATCGAGCGGCTGTGGTCGGACGCCAAGTCCGTCGAGCTCGCATGACGGGCAGGGACATCGTTCGCGTCGCGCCGCTCGCTTCGGGCACGGTGCAGACGCTTAAGGTTTCGGAAGAAAACGTCCACGGCTTCACCCTCACGAACGGCAAGCAGGACGTGCTGCTGCCGTTCCCGGAGGCGCTCGGACAGCCGCTGAAGCGAGGCGCTTCGGTCGAGGCGTATTTGTACCACGACAGCGAAGACCGGATGACCGCGACGCTCCGCGAGCCCCTGGCGCGGTTCGGCAAGGTGGCGCGGCTGAAGGTCGCGGATATGAATCCGCGCCTCGGCTGGTTTCTGGACATCGGTTTGTCCCGTCACATGCTGCTGCCGCTGAAGGAGCTGCCCAGCGAGAAATCCGTATGGCCGCTCGTCGGCGACGAGGTGTTCGTCCGCGTCGACCGCGACAAGGAGGGGCGTCTGCTCGCCCGCTCCGTGAAGGAAGCGGACCTCGCGCCTTACGCCTTCAAGGCGCCGGACGCGTGGCGCAACCGATGGATGGAGGCGTGGGTGTACCGTTCGCTGACGGCCGGCTCGCTCGTCGTCGTCGAAGGCGGCGTGCTCGGCTTCGGCGCGATCGGCTTCATTCCGTCGCACGATCGACCGCGGCCGCTGCGCATCGGCGAGAAGGTGAACGCCCGCGTGACGTTCGTGCGCGAGGACGGGCATGTCAATCTGTCGATGCGCAAGCAGAAGGAGGTCGGCCGAGGCGAAGACGCGGACAAGCTGCTCGCGGAGCTGCGGCGTCGTCCCGACGGCGCGATGCCGTACTCCGACGAGTCGCCCGCCGACGCGATCGCGAAGCGGTTCGGCATCAGCAAGTCGGCGTTCAAGCGCGCGATCGGCAAGCTGTACAAGGACGGGTACATCGAGCAGAAAGGCAGCTGGACGCACCTGACCGAGAAGGGGAAGGCGCTCGCGACTTCCGGAGACGAGGCGGAAACATGACCAAGACGAACGAAGCGCCGCACGCCTCCGGAGGGCCGTACGGCGCTTTCGCTTATGTGTACGACCGTCTGATGGCGGACATGCCGTACGGCGAATGGCTCGGCTGGCTGGACGCGTATTGGACCGCGCGCGGCGGAAGGCCGAACGACGTCGTCGATCTCGGCTGCGGCACCGGCACGCTCTCGATCCCGCTCGCGCAGGAGGGCTCGCGCGTGATCGGCGTCGACCTGTCCGCCGATATGATCGAGGTCGCCAGGCGGAAGGAAGCCGCCGTACGGAGCGAGCTGGCGGTGCCCGGCGAGCTGGAGTGGGTCGTCGGCGACATGCGGGAATGGCGTGCGCCGGCGCCCGTCGACGCGGTCGTCTCGCTGTGCGACTGCCTGAATTATTTGACGGAGGAAGCCGACGTCGCGCGGGCGTTCGGCTCGGCCTTCGCCACGCTGAAGCCCGGCGGCGTATTCCTGTTCGACATGCATCATCCGAATCAGCTCGACGCTTACATGGCGAACGAGCCGTTCTGCCATGACGACGAAGAGGCCTCCTACCTATGGACGTGCGAACTGGACGAGGAGACGTCGACGATCGCGCATCGGTTGACGTTCTTCGTGCGCGGCGCCGACGGTCGGTACGACCGTTCGATCGAAACGCATCGTCAGCGCGTCTATCCGGCGGGGACGATCCGCAGGCTGCTTGCCGACGCGGGCTTCGCCGAGATCGAGACGTACGCCGACTTTACGTTCGATCCGATCGACGAGGAAGAGACGACGCGGATGTTTTTCGCGGCGACGAAGCGCTGAAGCCGCGTTCGGCTTGACTTTCGCAGCTTTTTCCGCGTATAATTTGGGAAAATGAACACATTTTCAAGCAACGATAAGGATTAGTACCCGGGAACCCCGTACTTCAGAGAGCCGACGGTTGGTGAAAGTCGGCACGGCGGATCGGCGAACTCGCCTTGGAGCACCGCGGAAGAGAAATCCGCGGCGAAGCCCTCGCGTTAAGAGGTCAAGTGAACGGACCGAGGAAGCACCGCGGCCGTTAACTAGGGTGGTACCACGGGAGACAAAGCTCTCGTCCCTAGCGAATCTCGCTAGGGGCGGGAGCTTTTTTTAACGATTCACGAATGGATCAGGAGGACGTTATTCATGACAGAGACGACGAAGCAATCGCCCGGCGGCTATTCCCCGCAGGCGATCGAACCGAAATGGCAAGCGTATTGGGACGAACATAAGACGTTCAAGGTGCTCGACGACCCGAACAAACCGAAATTTTACGCGCTCGACATGTTCCCGTACCCGTCCGGAGACGGCCTCCACGTCGGCCATCCGGAAGGCTACACGGCGACGGACATCGTGTCCCGATTCAAGCGCATGCGCGGCTACGACGTGCTTCACCCGATGGGCTGGGACGCGTTCGGCCTGCCGGCGGAACAGCACGCGCTGAACACCGGCAAGCATCCGCGGGAAATTACGTTCAAGAACATCGACAACTTCCGCCGCCAGATCAAGTCGCTGGGCTTCAGCTACGACTGGGACCGCGAATTCAGCACGACCGATCCGGAATATTACAAGTGGACGCAGTGGATTTTCATCCAGCTGTATAAGCGCGGCCTCGCGTACGTCGCGGAGCTGCCGGTCAACTGGTGTCCGGCGCTCGGCACGGTGCTCGCGAACGAAGAGGTCATCGACGGCAAGAGCGAACGCGGCGGCCACCCGGTCATCCGCAAGCCCATGCGCCAGTGGGTGCTTCGCATCACGGCTTACGCCGAGCGGCTGCTGGAGGATCTGGAGGAGCTCGACTGGTCGGAGAGCATCAAGGATATGCAGCGCAATTGGATCGGCAAGTCGACCGGCGCGGAGGTGCGCTTCGCGGTCGACGGAACGGACGAATCGCTCGTCGTGTTCACGACGCGGCCGGATACGCTGTTCGGCGCGACGTATTGCGTCTTGGCGCCGGAGCACGAGCTCGTCGATAGAATCGCGACGGACGCGCAGCGCTCCGCGGTAGAAGCGTATCAAGACGCGGCGTCCCGCAAGAGCGACCTCGAGCGGACCGATCTCGCCAAGGATAAATCCGGCGTGTTCACCGGCGCGTACGCGATCAATCCGGTGAACGGCGCGAAGGTGCCGATCTGGATCGCCGATTACGTGCTGGCGGGTTACGGCACGGGCGCCATCATGGCGGTGCCCGGCCACGACCAACGCGACTGGGAATTCGCGAAGAAGTTCGACCTGCCGATCGTCGAAGTGGTGCAAGGCGGCGACGTGGGCGCGGAAGCGTACGCGGGCGACGGCGCGCACGTCAACTCCGATTTCTTGAACGGCTTGAACACGGCGGACGCCATCGCGGCTGCGATCGAGTGGCTGGAGAAGAACGGCAAGGGCGAAAAGAAAGTCACCTACCGTCTTCGCGATTGGCTGTTCTCCCGTCAGCGGTATTGGGGCGAGCCGATTCCGATTCTGCACCTCGAAGACGGCACGATGAAGCCCGTTCCGGAATCGGAGCTTCCGCTGCTGCTGCCGGACGTCGACGAGATCAAGCCTTCCGGCACCGGCGAATCGCCGCTCGCGAACGTGACCGAATGGGTGAACACGATCGATCCGGAGACGGGGATGAAGGCGCGCCGCGAGACGAACACGATGCCGCAATGGGCGGGCAGCTGCTGGTACTACTTGCGCTTCATCGACCCGCACAACGATCGGGAGCTGTGCTCCAAGGAAGCGCAAGAACGCTGGCTGCCGGTAGACCTCTACATCGGCGGCGCCGAGCACGCGGTACTCCACTTGTTGTACGCCCGCTTCTGGCATAAGGTACTGTACGATATCGGCGTCGTGTCGACGAAGGAGCCGTTCCAGAAGCTCGTCAATCAAGGGATGATTCTCGGCGACAACGGCGAGAAGATGAGCAAATCGCGCGGCAACGTCATCAATCCGGACGACATCGTGCGGGAGTACGGCGCGGATACGCTGCGCATGTACGAGATGTTCATGGGGCCGCTCGAGCAGACGAAGCCGTGGAACACGAACGGCGTCGAAGGCGTCTATCGTTTCCTCAATCGCGTATGGCGGCTGTTCATGACCGAGGAAGGAACGCTCCAGCCGAAGATCAAGCCGGACGGCGGCACGGACGCCTTCAAGCGGACATGGCATCGCACGATCAAGAAGCTGACCGAGGATTACGAGGCGCTTCGCTTCAATACGGCGATCTCTCAGATGATGATTTTCGTAAACGAGGCTTATAAGCAGGAGACGCTTCCGCTCGAGGGCATGAAGCATTTCGTTCAGCTAATGTCCCCGATCGCGCCGCATATCGCGGAGGAGCTGTGGGAGAAGCTCGGCGGCGCCGGCTCGGTATCGTATGCGCCATGGCCGTCGTACGACGAGGCTTGGACGGTGGACGACGAAGTCGAAATCGTCGTTCAAGTGAACGGCAAGATCGTCGACCGCGCGAACGTGGCGGCCGACGCGGACGAGAAGGCGCTCGAAGCGCTGGCGACGTCCCTGGACAAAGTGAAAGAGGCGATGGCCGGGAAACAAGTCCGCAAGGTCATCGCCGTGAAGGGCAAGCTGGTCAATATCGTCGTCGGATAAGTTTTAGGATTGGGGGTTGTAAAACAGCCCTTCCACCTTATCCAACTCTTCTTTGTATTTATGATGGGTCGTGCGGATGAGCCGCTCGAACGTGCCGTCCAAATCCAGCGACAGCATGCGAAGGCCTTCCGCCGTAATCCCGCCGGGGACGGTGACTCTCTCCCGAAGCGATTCGGGAGAGAAACCGCCTGCGGTCAGCAGCAATCCGGTCCCGAGCACCATCTCCGAGGCGAGCGTCGTCGCTTCCTCCTTCGAGATGCCCGTGTACGTCACGGCCGCTTGCACGAACTGCTCGACGAAGAACGCCAAGAACGCCGGCCCGCAGCTCGAAATATCCGAACTTATCCGCGTATACTCCTCAGACACGACCAACGGCTTCGACATGCGCTGCAAGAGCCGCTCCAATGTTTCGATATCTTCCGCTTCCATGCGGCTTCCGTACATCGTTAGCGTCGCGCCGCTGCATACGTAATTCGTAATGCTCGGAATGATTTTCGCGATTTTGCAAGGGATATGCTCTTCCAGATGACGAATCAGGACGGGGCTCGTAATCGATACCACCGTTTGCGCCGCGGTTACGTACGGCTTAATGTCGTCAATGACGTTTTTGAACTCTTTCGGTTTCACGCAGAGAAATACCATATCGGCGGCGAGCGCCACTTCCCGGTTGCTAGGCACGGCCCTTAGCCCCGGATGCGTTTCGGCGAGTCGTTCCGCTTTCGCGAACGTGCGGTTCGTCGCGACGATTTGATCCGGTCTCAGCGCGTTCGTCCGAATAAAAGACTCGATCAGGATGCTACCCATGCTCCCGGTTCCGATAAATCCGACGTTCATCGTCATCCTCCTTCTGTTTCCCGATGGTAAGCGTCGGCGTTACCGACGAGGGTGTCGTAGTTTGTAAACTATATGAATCGTACGCATTGTCTTATGCTTTCGGAATGAACGAATGCCCGTTTCGAGGTGAAATTCCATGAATGTCCATTACATCCGCATGGCCGGCGGGCTTGCTTCGGTCGGCGCTTTCCTCTGGCTCGCCTCCGTCTTCGGCGGAGCCGGCGCTTCGGACGCTTCGTCTTGGCGGGACATGAACGCGGAGGTAGAGGCTTGGCTGGACAGCTCGGACGTCGAAGCGGCGCAAGAAACGGCGAACCCCGGGGCGCCCGCGAACCCGCCCGCCCCGGCCGCGACGGCGGATGCCGGCGCTCTCGCCGTCGAGGCGTCAGCCCCGCCGGCGCGTTCGACGGAGGAGACGACGGGCGCGCCGGTAGAGCTTCAAGCGATTGAGCGGAGCGCGGAGGGCGTCGTCGATATTAACCGCGCGACGCTGGAAGAGTTGGACGCGCTGCCCGGGATCGGCCGCGCCAAGGCGCAAGCCGTCATCGATTACCGGGAGTCGAACGGAGCGTTCGCGCGTCCCGAAGACGTCATGAACGTGAAAGGGATCGGCCCCGCCATCTTCGCGAAAATCCGGACGTCGATCGTCGCCGGGCCCGCCGTCGAAGCTGGAAAATAATGCTTTCCTTCCGTCGGCCGATGTGCGAAAATTTCGATAGAACCTAACTTGTCCTGGGAGGGATTGTTTTGTCTAACGAGAAACGCCTGTCGCTCGATACGCTAGCCGTACACGCGGGGCAGGAGATTGATCCGACCACGATGTCGCGCGCCGTCCCGTTGTATCAGACGACGTCGTACGGCTTCCGCGATACGGAGCACGCGGCGAACCTGTTCGCCTTGAAGGAATTCGGCAACATCTATTCCCGCATCATGAACCCGACGACCGACGTGTTCGAGAAGCGGGTCGCCGCCCTCGAGGGAGCGCCTGCGGCGCTGGCCGTCGCCTCGGGACAAGCCGCGATTACGTACTCCATTTTGAATATCGCCGGCGCGGGCGACGAGATCGTATCGGCGTCGAGCCTCTACGGCGGGACCTATAACTTGTTCGCGAATACGCTCGCGAAGCTCGGCATTACGGTTCGATTCGTCGATCCGACGAATCCCGAAGCGTTCCGCGCCGCGATTACCGACAAGACGAAGGCGCTGTACGTCGAATCGGTCGGCAATCCGCGCGGCGACGTCATGGATATTCGCGCCATCGCGGACATCGCGCATGCGAACGGCGTGCCGCTCATCGTCGATAATACGCTGCCGAGTCCGTACTTGCTGCGCCCGATCGAGCACGGCGCCGATATCGTCGTTCACTCGGCGACGAAGTTCATCGGGGGCCACGGCACGTCGATCGGCGGCGTCATCGTCGACGGCGGCACGTTCGACTGGAAGGCGAGCGGCAAGTTCCCGGGCATGACCGAGCCGGATCCGAGTTACCACGGCGTCGTCTATACGGAAGCGGTCGGACCGATCGCTTACATCATTAAAGCGCGCGTACAGCTTTTGCGCGACATGGGCGCGGCGATGTCCCCGTTCAACGCGTTCATGCTGCTGCAAGGCCTCGAGACGCTGCACCTCCGCATGGAGCGCCACAGCGCCAACGCGGCCGCGGTCGCGAAGTACCTCGCCGCCCATCCGGCGGTGGAGAGCGTCAACTACGCGGGCCTCGAGACGCATCCGTCGTACAAGCTCGCGCAGCGCTATATGCCGAAGGGTCAAGGCGCGATTCTGACGTTCGAGGTGAAGGGCGGCATCGAAGCCGGCAAGAAGCTGATCAACTCGGTGCGTCTGTTCTCGCATCTGGCGAACGTCGGCGATTCGAAGTCGTTGGTCATTCATCCGGCCAGCACGACGCACTCGCAGCTGGAAGGAGCCGAGCTGCTGTCGACCGGCGTAACGCCGGGGATGGTACGGCTGTCGGTCGGCACCGAAGGCATCGACGATATCATCGCGGACCTCGATCAAGCGTTAGCAGCCAGCCAGCAATCATGAGGAAAGACTGGGACACGTACTTCCTGGATATCGCCTACATGGCCTCCACACGGTCGCAGTGTTCCCGTCGCCATGTCGGCGCCGTTCTCGTGAAGGGCAAGAAGCTGCTCGGCACGGCGTATAACGGAGCGCCGATGGGCGTCCCGGACTGCTCGGAGGCCGGGTGCATGATCGTCGAAGAGTACGAGCTTGCGCCTGTGGACGGGGAAGAAAAGCTGGTGAAGAAACAGCGCTGCGTAAGGACGATTCACGCGGAGCAAAATCTGCTGTTGTTCACGGACCTGCACGATCGCGACGGCGCGACGGTTTACGTCACCGATCAACCGTGCTGGACGTGCGCGAATATGCTGGCGAACAGCGGAGTCAAGGAGATCGTGTATCATCGCTCGTATCCGAAGGACGCCGAGAAGGTGGAGAAGCTGATGGATCAGCTCGGCATCCGGTTCCGCCGCTTGGAGCCGTATACGCCGCCTCCGGGCGTCCCGACGGAGCGGGTAACGTCGTAATCGAATCTCCATGCAAGGGCATGAAGCACATGCGCCGTCTTCCGATCTTGGATCGGAGGCGGCGCTTTTTCGTGTACCTGCGTCATGCGGCGGAAGGAAGGAGGAGCGCAGGATGCAGATTAGACGTCCGCTGCTATGGATTTGCGTCGGCTGGATGGGGGGGATGACGATCGCCTCGCGCTTCGATGCGGGATGGATCGCGCTCGGCGGACTGACGTCGGCGATATTCGTTCTGCTCTGGGCGGGAACGCATCATGGGAGGAACGCGCTGACCGCCTGCGCCGTCGCCGCCGCTTTCGCGATCGGCGGCGGATGGTTCGAGCGGTACGACGCCGGCAATACATCGGCGATTCCGTTCCCGGACGGGGCGGAAGAGGCTGTCGTCTTGTCCGGCGTCATTCGGACGAAGCCCGTGACGGACGGGGATCGGGCGACGTTCGATCTGACGGTCGAACGGATGACGGCGCGCGGCGAAGCCGCGGCCTTGCCGAGAGAAGTCGTGAAGGTGTACGTGTACTTCAAGACCGAAGAAGAACGCAATGGAATGGCGGAGTGGGCGAGGGGAGACCGCGCGACAGTGACCGGTACGATCCGCCGGCCGCTTTCGGCCGTCAACTTCGGCGGCTTCGATTATCGGGAATATTTGAGACGCCAGCATATTCATTGGACGGCGACCGCGGAAGGGCTCGCGAGCGTGGAGCGCTCCGAGGCCGCGGATTGGTCCGCGCCTCGCGTCCTCTCGTACGTCGATCGCATAAGGGACGGCATGGGCGCACGCATCGCAGCGGCTTACGATGAACCGGTCGCCGGGTTTATGAAAGGGCTCGTCCTCGGCATTCGCGAAGATGTAGACCCGGCAAAGTACCAAGCATTTTCGCAAGTGGGCCTGACGCATATTTTGGCGATCTCGGGGCTGAACGTGGCTATCTACGTCGGCGCGATCCTATGGCTGCTGGGAAAGTTGCCGCTTACGAGAGAGACGCGGCTCGTCGCGGCGATCGCGGCTGTACCCGTATACGTCCTGCTTACCGGAGCGTCTCCGTCCGTCGTCCGCGCGGGCATTATGGCGATGATCGCCTTATATGCGGCGAGAAGGCGGCTGCTGAAGGACGGGATGAACGTACTGGCCGCAGCGGCGCTGCTCATGCTCGCTTGGAATCCGTACTTCTTGTACGACGTCAGCTTCCAGCTGTCGTTCGCGGTGACGGCTGGCATTATACTCGGCACGCCGCTCATGAATCGGCTCGTTCGTATCGGCCGGCCGGCGGTCCAGTCCGCCGTCTCGGTGACCGTGATCGCGCAATGCGTCTCTTTCCCGCTCACCGTAGCCTATTTCAACGCGTTTTCTATCTTGTCGTTCCCGGCGAATTTCGTGATCGTGCCGCTGTTCAGCCTCGGCATCATGCCGCTGGGCTCCATCGCGATGCTGCTCTCCTACGTATGGCCGGGAGGAGCGGGGGCGCTCGCCTACGTCGCCGAGCTGCTTACATCGCTCAGCTTCAGGCTCGTGACGTGGATGTCCGGCTACGACGGCGCCTCTTCGATCTGGGCCACGCCTCCGCTCTGGTGGATCGGCGCTTATTACGCATCCTTGTTCGCCCTGCTCGCCGCCGCAGCGAATAAGCTCCCCTTCGGCACCGGCCCAGGCTGCGTCCTCGGCCTCGGCTACGGAGGACGCGCCCTAGAACGGCTGCTGACCCTCGTTCGGCTTCGGGCCTTTCTCGTTCCGGCATGCGCGGTCGTCTATGCCGGGGCGCTGCTTTACGCTTACGCGCCGAACGCCTTCGACCGAACCGCCGTCGTCAGCTTCCTCGACGTCGGGCAAGGGGACGCGATCTATATCCGCACCCCGTACGGCAAGCATCTGTTGATCGACGGCGGGGGGACGGTCCGGTTCGGGAGGCCGGGCGAGGAATGGAGACTTCGGAAGGACCCCTTCGAGGTCGGAGAGGACGTCGTCGTGCCGCTGCTGCGCAAGCGGGGCGTGCAACGCATCGACGCGTTATTGATGTCGCATGGAGATACGGATCATATCGGAGGCTTGCGGGCGGTCGTCGACGGCATTCCGGTGCGGCGCGTCTTTTTCAACGGCACGGCGAAGGAAGGAGAGACGAGCGAGACGCTGTTTCGCGCGATCGTGGCGAAGCGAATTCCGTTGACCGCGGCGTACGAAGGGATGATCGTTCGGGCGGATCCGGCTACGGAGCTGCGCATCCTGTTTCCGAAGCAGCCGTCGGATGAGAACGATCTCTTCGTGTCGGACGACCAAAACGAACGCTCCGTCGTCGTGCTCATGAGAGTATACGGAAAGACGTTTCTGTTCACGGGCGACATCGGTGCGGCCGAGGAAGCGGCGATCGCCGAGGCGTTGCGGAACGAAACAGAGATGCCTTCTCCGATCGACGTGCTGAAGGTCGCCCATCACGGCAGCAAGACGTCGACGACGGCCGCATGGCTGAATTACTGGAAACCTAAAGCCGCCGCGATTTCCGTAGGGCGCAGCAATATGTACGGACACCCTCATTCGACGGTCGTCGAACGATTGGACGCCGCCAGCATCCGAATATACCGGACAGACGTTCATGGGGAAATTCAATTCCGGGTTCGGAAGGACTCGTTCCAGGTTCGGACGAAAGTGATGCGGGAATAGAGAATGCGTACTTTTATGTGACTTAACCCATAAATCTGCCTGGTTATGAATCATAAGTTTGCCGGAAATATAGGCTTACTTTTACTTTTCCTCTCATAGCTTCTATGAATATACCCATAACCTTGCCTTAAGTTCATTTTGGAATGAAAAGCTTGCCATAAGCCGGCAAGCTATTTTATTTTCTACCGGGCGTATTAAACTAACTGGGCAGCTTAGTTTAAGAATATGTGTGGTGAACCATATTATAAATAAAGGCAAGTTTTAGCCCCCGGACCGGGGTACAATGTCGGAACTTTGCTGTCTTACTCCGTATCCCTATACCTCGTAATAGGGGTGTGATAAATTAATGAAAATTGATCTTAGAGGAGAGGTGAGTATGTTATGCATACGGTAATCGAACCCAAAATTCTTTACTTTGGCACCTCTGTCGTGCTTATAAGTACTATTAATGAAGACGGAACGCCCAATTTGGCTCCTATGTCCTCTGCCTGGTGGCTCAATCAATCGTGTATGCTGGGTATGAGTAGCAAGTCTCAGACAGTTCAGAATTTGATCCGTGAACACGAGTGCGTACTTAATCTCCCATCCATTGACTTGATTCCTGCGGTTGATCGGCTAACCCTATTAACAGGACGTAATCCGGTGCCAGAATCCAAAGCATTGAGGGGCTATAAGTATGAAGTAGATAAATTCGGTACCGCAGGGTTAACCCAACTTCCGTCACAACTTGTTCAAGCACCACGGGTCAAAGAATGCCCCGTCCATCTGGAAGCCAAATTTGTGAAGATACATCCATTCGAACAACCAAGTTCCCTTGTCGCCATTGAAGTGCGTATCGAAAAAGTTCATATCGAAGATTATCTTCTAATGAATGCTAACTCAAACTATGTCGATCCTTCGAAATGGAATCCGATGATTATGAATTTCTGCGAATATTTCGGTCTTGGCGAGCAACTATCTGCATCAAAATTAGCACCGGTATTCGGACTGCAATCTGTAAAATAGGCTTGTAAATAAAAGATGTACTATATATATTACCGTTCACTCCGCTCCCTCGAAGAATAAGGTTTTTCTCACGAATGCTTGCTCATTCGCAGGATTTCACGAGCCTTGTTTGAGTAGCAGTTGGAGCGAGAGCATGTGTGGCTAGTTTAGATCCGTTAGAGTGCATGCGGGAACAGAAGGTGTTGACTGAATTACAAAATCTTCCATGGGTAAACCTTGCTGCACGGCTTTCTCCACAAGATCCTTGGGGACTCACTCTCCCAAATCTCGACGGGTCTATGCCCTCACATTCCTTCGTCCTATCTGTCCAAGGTGTGGAGTCCGATTAACGTTA
>NZ_JAPSKE010000033.1 GCF_031177825.1 Paenibacillus sp.
AGCTGTCCCCGAAGGAACAACTCCGCTCGACTTGCATGTATTAGGCACGCCGCCAGCGTTCGTCCTGAGCCAGGATCAAACTCTCCAAAAAGGGTAGTTCAAACTACTGCGCTCATTACAAGCTAGCTTTCAAAACTTTGCTATGAGCCGAAGCTCACAGCGCGTATGCGCTCGTTGTTCAGTTTTCAAGGAACAAGCTGTCGGCTCAAGGCCGGACTATTAATGTACCACACCGAAACCATCGATGCAACCGGCAATGTTTTCCCACCGTTGCCGCTTCGTTATTTCGGCGCCGCCGTTCTCGCGGCGACAAGCAATAATATATCACAACCGCCTAGACCAATGCAAGTGTTTCTTTTCGACCATTTCTCGGTAAAGCTTCTCGGCCCCCGACAGGGGGCCGAGCGCTTAAGCCTATTACTCGACGGAACGCGCCCGCATATGCGGGAACAACAACACGTCGCGAATGGACGGCGCATTCGTAAGCAGCATCACGAGGCGGTCGACGCCGATGCCGAGACCGCCCGTCGGCGGCATGCCGTATTCGAGCGCACGAACGAAATCGTGATCCATCTCGTGCGCCTCGTCGTTCCCCTGCTCCCGTTCCAGCAGCTGCGCTTCGAACCGCTGCCGCTGATCGATCGGATCGTTCAGCTCGGTGAACGCGTTCGCGTACTCCCGGCCGACGATGAACAGCTCGAACCGATCCGTGAAGCGCGGATCCGCTTCGTTCTTCTTCGCGAGCGGCGAGATGGCCGTCGGGTGCCCGTAAACGAACGTAGGCTGAACGAGCTTCTCCTCCACGAACTGCTCATAGAACGAGTTGACGATATGTCCGAACGTATGCGACGGCTCGACCGGAACGTTATGCTCCTTCGCCAATCGCTTCGCTTCTTCGTCGCTCATCTCGGCCCAGAAATCGACCCCGACCGCTTCCTTGATCAGGTCGACCATATGCGCGCGGCGGAACGGCGGCGCCAGATTGACCTCGACGCCCTGGTACAGGACCGTCGTGGTGCCCAGCACTTCGCGGGCGATGTGCGAGATGACATTTTCCGTAAGCTTCATGATGTCTTGGTAATCGGCGTACGCCTCGTACAGCTCGAGCATCGTGAACTCCGGATTGTGGCGCGTCGATACGCCTTCGTTCCGGTACACGCGGCCGATCTCGTACACCTTCTCGAGACCGCCGACGATCAAGCGCTTCAGATGAAGTTCGATCGCGATCCGCATGTACATCTGCATGTCGAGGGCGTTATGATGCGTCACGAACGGACGGGCCGCGGCGCCGCCGGCGATCGCATGCAGCGTCGGCGTCTCGACTTCCAAGAAACCGAGGCCGTCGAAGTACCGCCGCATCGCTTGGATGATTCGGGAACGGGTAATGAACGTCTGCTGCACTTCCGGATTCGTAATCAAGTCCACGTACCGCTGACGGTAACGCTGCTCCACGTCCGTCAAACCATGGAATTTGTCCGGCAGCGGGTACAGCGACTTCGTCAGCACTTCGATCGACTTCGCCTTCACGGACAGCTCCCCGGTCTTCGTGCGGAAGAGCACGCCGTTCACCCCGACGATATCGCCGAGGTCGAGCAGGTTGAATGCCTTGTATAACGTGTTTCCGACTTCGTCCTCGCGGACGTAAATTTGAATGCGGCCGGTCAAATCCTGCACATGCGCGAAAGAAGCCTTGCCCATGCCGCGCTTTTGCATAATGCGGCCGGCCAGGCTGACCTCGATCGGGTTCGCGTCGAGCGCTTCGCCCGTCGTCTCCGCGTATGCCTTCAGTACATCTCCTGCGTAGTTCGAGCGCTCATAACGCTTGCCGAACGGATCGACGCCGAGCTCTCGCAGCGCATCCAGCTTGTCCCGCCGGATTTGCAGCAGCTCGCTAACTTCGATTTCTTGTGGTTGGACCGTATCGCTCATGATTCTCACTCCTACGAATGAAGGACAAGCCCAATGAACCAAAAAAGCCTCCGAAGGAAGCTCTCAAGGTCGTCGGGCTATATTACTTCTTCTTAATATCGATGATTTTATACTGAATGACGCCGGCGGGCACGTTCACGTCGACGATCGAGCCCTTCGATTTGCCAAGGATCGCCTTGCCTACCGGGCTCTCGTTCGAAATCTTGTTCTGCAGCGGATCGGACTCCGCGCTGCCTACGATCGAATACTCGACCGTATCCTTGAATTCGAGATCTTCCAAGATGACGATCGATCCGACGCTCACCGTGTTCGTGTCGACTTCGTCGTCGTTGATGATCCGCGCGTTCCGAAGCATCTTCTCGAGAGTGATGATCCGGCCTTCGATGAAGGCTTGTTCGTTCTTAGCGTCTTCGTATTCGGAATTCTCGCTAATATCGCCGTACCCGATCGCGATCTTGATCCGTTCGGCGACTTCGCGGCGCTTGACCGACTTGAGGTGCTCCAGCTCTTCCTCTAATTTTTTCAACCCTTCTTGGGTTAAAATGACCTCTTTCTCCGTCATTTTAAGTAGCTCCCGTCGTCTGAAAATTTGGTTCGGTATTCCGACTTGTGATTACTATATGAACAGCGGGGCCGAATCAACACAAGCAGGATTTAAATTATTGACGATTATATTTCAAGGGGGAGCAAATGTCAAACAACGGAAAGCGCGCCAGGCTCCAACATCCCGCTCTCGAGCGCCGCGACGTAACCGTCCAAAATCGAGACGACTTGGTCCCTCGTGGTCACTTCCATGATCCGGTTCTTCACTTCCGCCGCGCCGCGCAGCCCTTTGAGATACCAAGCGAAGTGCTTGCGCATATCCTTCACGGCGACCGCCTCGCCTTTCAACGCGATCAGACGATCGAGATGAAGCATCGCGATGCGCATCTTCTCCGCCGCGTCCGGCTCCGCCGGGAGCTCGCCCTTCGTCAAGTATTCGACCGTCCGATACAGCATCCAGGGGTTGCCCAGCGCGCCTCGGCCGATCATGACGCCGTCGCAGCCCGTCGTGTCGAGCATCCGCTTCGCGTCTTCCGGCGTAGCGACGTCCCCGTTCCCGATGACCGGAATGTTCACGGCTTCCTTCACCTGACGGATCATGTCCCAGTCCGCCTTGCCGGTGTAAAGCTGCTCCCGCGTCCGGCCGTGAACGGCTACCGCTTTCCCGCCGGCCCGCTCTACCGCTTGCGCGTTCTCGACGGCGTAAATATGCTCATGGTCCCAGCCGATTCGCATCTTCACCGTAACCGGCTTCTCGACCGCATCGACGACGGAGGAGACCATCTCGTAAATTTTATTCGGGTCGAGCAGCCAACGAGCGCCCGCGTCGCAGCTGACGACCTTCGGTACCGGGCAGCCCATGTTGATGTCGATAATGTCGGCGTTCGTGTGCTTGTCGACGTGCTTCGCCGCCGCTACGAGCGAGTTCCGATCCCCGCCGAAAATTTGCAGGCTGAGCGGCTTCTCGCGCTCGTCCACGAACAGCATCTCCATCGTACGCGCGTTGCCGTGCAGGATCGCCTTGTCGCTGACCATCTCGGCGCAGACGAGGCCGGTGCCGAACTCCTTCGCGATCAAGCGGAACGCCGGATTGCACACGCCGGCCATCGGCGCGAGCACGACGTTGTTTTTCGTTTCGACGTTGCCGATCTTTAATGTCTTCGTCATGTTCTCAATTCCCTCCTTCGGTTCCGTTCAATTCTTCTTTCTCGATGCCGAGCGCGTCGGCGATCTCGCGCAGCAATCTCGGTTCGGCCTTGCGCGTGCCGCGCTCCACCGCTCCGAGCACCGCGACCGAGACGCCGAGCTTCTCCGACAATTCGTTCTGCGTATATCCCTTCAGCTTTCGGAACGCCCGAATTCTGCCGGCCAATTGTTGCTGGTCCATCTTCTCACTCCCGCAGCGTCGACCGATCCCTCGGCGGGTCCTGACAGCCAGTCGCGCTCTTTGTTATCCAGTATATCCAGAAGGGGCACCAACACGAACGCCCGCTCCATTAATCGTGGATGCGGGACGGTCAGGTCCTTCGTGTTAAGCGTCGTATTGTCGTACAGCAGCAGATCGATATCGATCGTCCGCGGTCCCCAGCGAACGGTGCGTTCTCTGCCCAGCTCCCGTTCGATCGTAAGCGTCGACGCGAGCAGCGCCTCCGGAGCGAGCGAGGTTTCGATACGGCAAGCCATGTTGAGAAAAGGAGGCTGATCCTCGTACCCGACGGGATCGGTCTCGTACAGCGCCGAGACGTCGGTCACCCGTATCGAAGGATGTCCGTTCAATCGCTCGATCGCTTGCGCCAGCAAGACGTCCCGATCTCCGATATTGGAGCCTAAGCCTAAATAAGCGACGCTCATGACGCCGCCTTTCGGCGGCGCGTCAACTCGACCGTCACGCCGTCGAACACGATGTCGAACGGCGGGTGCGGCTTCATCACGCGAACCGTTACCTCATGTATTTTAGCATACGCGTCAAGAATGCGGGAAGCGAGCGTCTCTGCCAGCGCTTCAAGTAATTTGAACGTTTCGCCTTCCACGACGTCTTTCACTAAGCCGTATACTTCCGCGTAATTAACGGTATGCTGCAGATCGTCGGTCTCCCCGGCTTTCGAGAGGTCGAGCTTCAGCTCCAAGCTGACGTAGAAGCGCTGGCCGAGCCGGTTTTCTTCCGCGAATACGCCGTGCCTGCCGTACAGCTGAATGCGCTCCAGCTTCATCGTGTCCATACTGCTTCCCCCTTTTACGTTCACAACTCTTCGCCGCTTCGCACGATCGCGTCCGCCATGCGCGCCGCCTTGGCGTTCGCCCCGACGTCGTGCACGCGCACGATCGAGACGCCCTTCTGCACGCCGAGCGCCGTCGTCGCGATCGTGCCTTCGACGACGTCCTCCGGCCCCGCGTCCAGAATGTCGCGGATGAATCGCTTGCGCGACGTCCCGAGCAGTACGGGGTAGCCGAGCGACGCGACCGCTTCCAATCGGTTCAACAACTCAAGATTATGTCGACGGGTTTTCGCGAAGCCGATTCCCGGATCCAGAATAATATGGTCGTCCGGAATGCCCGCCGCCTTTGCGATCCAGATGCATTCGCTCAAGTCGTGAAACACGTCGACGACGAAGTCGGGACCGTAATTCATATGGTCCCGGTTATGCGTAAGGACGACCGGCGCGTTGCGCCTCGCGGCGACTTCCAGCAGTCGAGGATCCTTCTTGCCGCCCCATACGTCGTTGACGATCGTTGCGCCCGCCGCAAGCGCGGCTTCCGCGACGGCGCTCTTATACGTATCGATCGAGATCGGAACGTCGATGCCGTCTCGGCGCAGCGCCTCCAACACGGGAACGACCCTCGCGGTCTCTTCCTCGTCGGTAATCGGAACGTATCCCGGTCGAGTCGATTCTCCCCCGACATCCAAAATGTCGGCGCCTTCGGCGATCAACCGCCGAGCGTGCTCGAGCGCCCGCTCGACCGTCGTGTACTTTCCCCCGTCCGAGAACGAATCGGGCGTGACGTTCAGAATGCCCATAATGAGCGTGCGGCGCCCAAGGTCTTTATGAATTGCCATTAGGTACGCGATCCCTCGATTCCCGTAAGCTTGCGGTACGACCGTCGGAGCCGCTCCGTAACCGGTCCCGCATCCGGCGCCCACCGCTTCCGTTCCGTCCCGTCCGCATCGAACAATACCCCGACCGGCGTAAGCTCCTGCACGGAGTTCGTAACGAACGCTTCGTCGGCCGCAAGCAGCGCCTCCCAATCGAACCGTCCTTCGACGACGGGGAGGCCGGCTTCCCGCGCCTGCTCCAGGACGACTTCGCGCGTAATGCCCGGCAAGCAGCCCGTATCGAGCGCCGGCGTGCGGAGCGCTCCGTCCGCGACCCAGAAGACGTTGCTGACGATGCCTTCCACAAGGATACCCTGCGCGTCGGCGAACAGCCCTTCCGCCGACGGGGACGCCGTTCGTTCCGCGAGCTCCCATTTCCCTAGTACATTATTCATATAATGAAAAGACTTCCGCCGAACGACGCCGCCCTCCGGCCCGCTCCGCGTCAGCTTGAGCACATGCAGTTCTTTCGATGCCGCCGCGCTCGTCCCAAGCGACTTCGCCATAATGGCGACGTTCGGCGCTTCGTAGCCCGCGGGGCTTGGCAGCCCGAGGGGCGCCGCTCCGGCGGAGACGGACCAGCGGACGTACCCGTCCGTCAAGCCGTTCGCCCGAAGCGCTTCCGCGACCGCCGTTCCGATCTCGGAAGCGTCCGGCGCGTACGCGATCCGCAGCTCCTCGCAGCCGGCCCGCAGCCGTTCGACGTGACGTTCGAGGAGGAACGGCTTGCCGCCGTACGTGCGGAACGTCTCGAACAGCCCCATCCCGTAGAGAAAGCCGTGATCGGTTATCGGGATCACGGCTTCGGTCTCTTCGATTATCGTTCCGTTCCACCACAGCTTCATGCGTTCGTCCCCCGCGTCCGGTCGAGGAAGTTGCGGAGCATCGAAAGGCCATGCTCCGTGATGATCGACTCCGGGTGGAATTGCACCCCTTCGATCGGATAATGCTTGTGTCGAAGGCCCATAATTTCGCCTTCCGCCGTCTGCGCGGTAATTTCCAACACGTCCGGCAGCGTCTCCCGCTTCACGATGAGCGAGTGGTAGCGCGTCGCCGTGAACGGATTCGGCAGCCCTTCGAACATCGTGCGGCCGTCATGCTCGATCGGCGACGTCTTGCCGTGCATCAGCCGCTCGGCTCGCACGACGTCGCCGCCGAACGCCTGCCCGATCGCCTGATGTCCGAGGCATACGCCCAGGATCGGGATTTCTCCCTTAAACCGTTCGATGACGCCAAGCGACACGCCTGCCTCGTTCGGCGTGCAAGGCCCCGGCGAAATCAAAATATGATCAGGCCGCATCGCGGCGATGCCGTCGAGATCGATCTCGTCGTTCCGCTTCACGACGACCTCCTCGCCAAGCTCCCCGAGATACTGCACCAGGTTGTACGTAAAAGAGTCGTAATTATCGATGACCAAAATCATAGTAACGCCTCCCTCTCCTCTGCTCCGCTCCGCTCGTTACGCGCGTTCGCTGATTTCTACCGCTTTCCACAACGCCTTCGCCTTGTTTAACGATTCCGCGAATTCCTTCTCCGGAACGGAATCGATTACGATGCCGGCTCCCGATTGCACGTGAGCCGTTCCGTCTTTGTACACCAGCGTGCGTATAGTAATATTTAATTCCATATTGCCGTTATAGTCAATCCACCCGACCGCGCCGGTATAGACGCCGCGTCGGACCGGCTCCAGCTCTTCGATGATTTCCATCGTGCGAACCTTCGGCGCGCCGGTGATCGTCCCTCCGGGGAAGACCGCCGCGATGCAGTCGAACGCGTCCCTGCCCTCGGCCAGCTCGCCTTCGACCTCGGAGACGATGTGCATGACGTGGGAATAGTGCTCGACGGCCATGAGTTCCTTGACGCGAACCGTGCCGAACGTCGAAATTTTTCCCAGATCGTTCCGTTCCAGATCGACGAGCATAATATGCTCCGCGCGCTCCTTCTCGCTGAGCAGCAGCTCCTCGCGGAGCGCCCCGTCCTCGCCGACGTCCCGCCCCCTCGGACGCGTGCCGGCGATCGGCCGCGTCGACAGGCGGCCGTGTTCGAGACGCACGAGCAGCTCGGGCGAGCCGGAGACGATGCGTTCGCCGCCGGGGAGACGCAGGAACGCCATGTACGGCGACGGGTTGAGACGCCGCAGCGCTTCGAACACCCGCTCCGGGGACGCGCGCAGCGGCTTCGATTGCCGGACGCTGATATTGACTTGGAACACGTCGCCGCTCGCGATATATTCACGAATCCGCTCGACCGCGTTCATGTACCGCTCCTTCGGCAAGCTGAGCCGGACGTCCGCCATTCGTTCGACGTCGATGTCGAGCGCTTCGGGGATGTCCAGCGGCGGCGCTTCCGCCTGCGTCCATCGGTCCCACGCCCGCTTCATCTCGGCAACGGCCGCCCGCGCCTCCTCGTAATGCGCGCGAAGCGCCTCGCCGTCCCGCCGCTCGTCCTGAAGGCGGGTCTTATACGCCGCGCAATAGAGCCGTTGGTCGACATGGTCGATGATCCATAGCTTCTCCAACCGCATAAAGAAGTAGTCCGGCACGGGAGAGTCCGCAGCCGCCTCGTCCGGCAGACGCTCGATCGTTCGGACGACGTCGTACGCCAGGTAACCGACGATGCCGCCGGTAAACTTAGGCGCGCGAGGCACCGGCGGCGAGGCGAACTCGGCCATCCACCGCCGCAATATTTGTAGGGGCGGCCCGATGAGCCGCTCCCCGTCCGATGGACCGCCGCTCGCCTTGCGCCGAACCGCCTCGGTCAACCCGCCCGTCACCCACTCCGCCGGCTCCGCGCCGACGAACGTATATCGTCCGGCCTTCCCGCTCTCCAGCACGACCGCGGCTTCTCCCGCTTCCTCCCACAATCGCTCCCAGCTTCGAACCGGCGAAGCCGTATAATCGAAAGCCTCAATGTAAGGGAGGCAATTGTAGCGCTCGTTCCAATCCACCCATTGTCCGTACGTGATCATGCGTCCCTCGACCGCCGTTCTTCGAAAACTATTGCCTCAGTATACTGCATTTCGCGCCGAAATTCACGATCACTTGCGCCAGCATTCCTTTGATTGCACGAAATACCCGCCCGGAACGCGAACGATCATCCAATGCTCCATCCCGGCGCGATCAACGTCCAAGGGTCCTCTTCGAAGACGTCCCGCATGAAGGCGATCATAGCCTCGCTCGCATAGGACGTATCCGTCTCTATCGCCTAAAGCCTGATGGAAACGAACGATGCTTCGTTTGTCCAAGGGGGAAGACCTCCTCTTTATTCCCATCGTAGATAAATTTCTAAGTTAGATAAAATTCGACGATACAAAAATACAATACCTCTACCCCGGCGTTTTGCACAAAAAAGCACCGCCGGACCCTAAGGTCTCGGCGGTGCTTCCAACCGATGAAACGATTATTGGTTTTCTTCGAAGTTGTACAGCGGCGTGCTGAGGTAACGCTCGCCGTTGCTCGGCACGATCGCGACGACGCGCTTGCCTTTGCCGAGCTTCTTCGCCACTTGCAGCGCCGCGAAGATGGCCGCGCCGGACGAGATGCCGCCGAGGATGCCCTCTTCCTTCGCTACGCGGCGGGAGGTCGCGAAGGCGTCGTCGTTTTCCACTGCAATGATTTCGTTATAAATTTCCGTGTTCAAGATCGACGGAACGAAGCCCGCGCCGATGCCTTGAATCTTATGCGGGCCTGGCTTGCCGCCCGACAATACCGGCGAAGCCGCCGGCTCGACCGCGACGATCTGAATGCCCGGGAAGTTCTCGCGAAGCACTTCGCCCGCGCCCGTAATCGTGCCGCCCGTACCGATGCCCGCGACGAACGCGTCCAATTGACCGTCGTGCGACTTGATCGCTTCGACGATTTCCGGACCCGTCGTGCGGCGGTGGATTTCCACGTTGTTGATGTTGTTGAATTGCTGCGGCATGAAGTAGCCGTTCTCCGCCTGAAGCTCTTCCGCGCGCTTGATCGCGCCCTTCATGCCTTCCGGTCCCGGCGTCAGAACGAGCTGCGCGCCGTAAGCGCGAAGCAGGTTGCGGCGCTCGATGCTCATCGTCTCCGGCATGACGAGGATCGCCTTATACCCCTTCGCGGCGGCAACCATCGCAAGACCGATGCCCGTATTCCCGCTCGTCGGCTCGACGATCGTGTCGCCCGGCTTGATCCGTCCTTCGCGCTCGGCCGCTTCGATCATGTTGATCGCGATCCGATCCTTAACGCTCGCGCCCGGGTTCTGGTACTCGAGTTTTACGTAAATTTCAGCGCTGTCTTCCGGCACGACTCGGTTCAGCTTAACGAGAGGCGTGTCTCCGATGAGTTGCGTGATGTTCTGGACTAATTTGGCCATAATGGTATGAATCCTCCTTAGATCCGACCCGCCCGACTTACGGTGAGAAGGATAATCCCGAGTAATTAGGTCGGTTTTGTTTCCATCTTATCAATCGCCATCGAGAAAGTCAACTGCATTGTACTTCTCGAGCAGCATCGCTTCGACGTCGAATAACGACGGCGCCTGCGCCAATGCAAGCTCGCGCTTCAGCTCTTCCCGTACGTTGGAATCGTCCAACGGATCGATCGTCCGGCGGCCGAGGAGCGTGACGATCATCCAACGGCCGTCCTCGAGCGACAAGGGCGGACTGACGTCGCCGACGCTCATCGCGCCGAGCGCCTCGGCCGCCTCGGACGGGATGAACGGGTCGTCCGCGGACACCCAACCCGAATCGCCCCCCGCGGCCGCCGTCGTCTCGTCGAGCGAGACGTCCTTCGCGAGCAGGTCGAACGCGACGCCTTTCCCCAGCTGCTGCAGCACGAGATTGGCGCGTTCCTTGCTGTCGACCACGATCTGCGCGTACCGAATGTCGTGCATCGGGGCGAATTCTTCCGGATGCTCCTCGATATACGCCTCCACGTCCGCTTCGGTCACTTGGATGCGGGCCGTCGCGACCCCTTCCAGCATGAGCCTATATAATGCGTCGTCCCGTAGCGCCTGTTCGGACATGCCGAGCTGTTCTCTCATCACGCGATAAAATTCCGCTTCGCTCTCGTACCCGATTTGCATCCGGTTCAGCTCTTCGTCGATGTCGGCCCGGGTCACGTTAATGCCCAAGGACTGCGCCTCCAAGCGGACGACGGTTTCCTTCAACCAGTGCCGCACGAATTCGGCTCCGAAGGCGTCCCGAAGCTCCTCCAAAAATTCGTCCTCGTACAACGTGACCGAGCCGGCTTGAGCGATCTTGCGCTTCCCCGTTCCGTCGCCCTCTTCCGCCGTTCCCGAGCCTTGTCCGTCCGGCCGGTCGGCCGGGGGAGGCGGCGCGGCATCGCCTCCGGACGGACCCGGTACCGCGAGAAGCACCGCCAGCGCGGCCGAGAGCGCGGCTAATGCGCCGCACAGTCCCCAAAGCCATTTTTCTCTCGACATCGCTCTCCCACCGATTCTATTTTGCGTCCAGCCGCTCCCGCAGCGTCGTCAGCTCCGGCCGATCGAAGCCGTATTTTTCGTTGCAGAAGTGGCATACCACCTCGGCGCTGCCTTCCCCCTCGATAATGGCGTCCAGCTCTTCCTTGCCGAGCGACACCAACGTGTTCTCCACGCGTTCCCGCGAGCAGAAGCATTGGAACCGCAGCTCCAGACGCTCCACGGCGGAGATGTCGTCCACGAGCTCTCGCATCATATCCTCCGGCGTCAATCCCCGCTCCAACATCGAGGTGACGGGCGGGATGGCTGCGAGCCGCTTCTCGAGCTCGGCGATTTCGTCGTCCTCGAGCCCGGGCAGCAGCTGAAGAATAAGACCGCCGGCCGTCTTGATCGAGTAGTCGGTATCGACGAGCACCCCGAGCGATACGGCGGAAGGCGTTTGCTCCGACTTGGCGAAATAATACGTGAAGTCTTCCGCGAGCTCGCCCGAAACGATCGGGATGCTGCCGCGGTACGGCTCGCGAAGCCCTAAATCCTTGATGACGTAAATAAACCCTTCCGTGCCCACGACGCCGGCGACGTCCAGCTTTCCTAAGCTGTTGCTCGGCAGATGGGAATGCGGATTGTCCGCGTAAGCGCGCACTTCGCCCTTCGCGTTCGCGTCGGCGACGATCTGGCCGATCGGGCCGTTGCCCTTCACCTGAATCGTCACCTTCTCCTCGCCTTTCAGCATCGCGCCCATCATCGCGGCCGCCGTCGCCGTCCGACCAACCGCGGCCGCAGCCGTCGGGAACAAGTCGTGCCGTCTTCGTATTTCTTCCACGACCTCCGTCGTTCGCGCGGCGAACAGGCGAACCTTCCCCTGCAGTCCGGTCGCCCGTACTAAATAATCGTTCAAGCTCGTTTCTCTCCTTCCGCTCTCGGGCGCGTCTTGCGCCTCATTTGACGCGATTGCGTTCGTAGATCAAACGCAAGCCTTCCAACGTTAATAACGGGTCGATCGTATCGATCGTCTTCGACTCCCCGGCGATCATCTCCGCAAGTCCTCCGGTGGCGACGATGCGAGGGCGCGTTCCGAACTCCTCGCGGATGCGTTCCACGATGCCGTCGACTTGACCCGCGAAGCCGAAGATGATGCCGGATTGCATCGAAGCGACCGTCGTGCGGCCGACCGTGCTGCGCGGTCTCGCCAGCTCGATCCGCGGCAGCTTGGCCGCGCGCTGGTACAGCGCCTCGGTCGAGATGCCGATGCCGGGCGCGATGGCGCCGCCGATGTAATCGCCCTTTTCATCAATATAACAAAAGGTGGTCGCCGTACCAAAATCGACGACGATTAAGGGGCTTCCGTACTTATGAATGCCTGCGACGGCGTTCACGATACGGTCCGCGCCCACTTCCCTCGGATTTTCGTACCGAATGTTTAGGCCCGTCTTAATGCCGGGACCGACGAACGCCGGCACGCGCCGCACGTATTTGCGGCACATGTGATCCAGCATGGCGTTCACCGGCGGAACGACGGAAGAAATCATGACGCCCTCCACATCATCCACGCGAACGCCGGCATGTTGGAACAGGCTGCAGATGAGAATGCCGTACTCGTCGGCGGTGGACGACCGGTCGGTCGCCACCCGCCAATGGAAGCGCAACGTCTCGCGCTCATACAAGCCCAAAACGATATTCGTATTGCCTACGTCGACGACGAGAATCATGCGCGAGCGCCCTTCTTCCCGCCCAGGTCGAGCGAGATGTCGAGCGACTTCGCCGAGTGGGTCAGGCCGCCGACGGAGATGACGTCTACGCCGCTTTCCGCGATCGTACGTACGGTCGTCAAGTTTACGCCGCCCGACACTTCGACGACCGTGCGCGGGGAGGCGCGGCGAATTCGCGACACCGCTTCCGCCATCGACGCCGGTGCCATGTTGTCGAGCATAATAATGTCCGCGCCCGATTCGATAGCTTCCTCTACCTGTTCCATCGTTTCCACTTCGACCTCGACCCGCATCGTATGCGGAACGGCCGCCCGAGAGCGCGCGACCGCTTCTTTCACGCCGCCTGCGGCCTTGATGTGATTATCCTTCAATAGAACGGCGTCGAACAGGCCGAACCGGTGGTTATGCCCGCCGCCGACGCGCACCGCATACTTCTCGAGCAGCCGCAGTCCCGGCGTCGTCTTCCGCGTATCGACGATGCGCGGCGCCGGCGTCACGCCTTCGACCGCAGCCGCGTACGCGCGGGTCGTCGTCGCGATGCCGGACATCCGCTGCAGCAGGTTCAGCGCCAGCCGCTCGCCCGTCAATATCGAAAGCGTGCTCCCCTCCAGCTCGAGCAGGACGTCGCCGACCGCGATCGGCGCGCCTTCCGTCGCGATCCGCGTGACGCGAAGCGCCGGATCCACCTCGGCGAATACGGCTTCCGCCACGGGCAAGCCCGCGACGACGCCGGCTTCCTTCGCGTGGATGACCGCCTTGCTTCGATGGTCTTCCGGCAAGATCGAGCGGCTCGTCACGTCCCCCGGACCGACGTCTTCGCGAAGCCACCCTTGGATTTGGTCCCGAACGATCGACAAATCAAGCGTCATCGAATCAACCGCCATGCTGCAAACTCTCCTCCGCTACTCCGAAATCCCGATGGTGTACGATATGCTTCTTCCAGACGATATCGTCCCGTTCGGGGAAATCCTCTCGATAATGCGCGCCGCGGCTTTCCTCCCGCCGCAGGGCGGCCAGCACCGTCAACAGCGCCAACGTCAACAAGTTGGCGTATTCGAATTGCTCTCGGCCGGACAGCTTCGTCATGAACAACGACGATTGCTTGCGCAGCTCCTCCAGCCCTTTCTTCAACCCTTTTTCGTTCCGTACGAGACCGGCGTACCGCAGCATCAACTTCTGCAGCTTCAGCCGCCGCTCGACGACCGGCTGGGTCGACGCGTCCGTCCGGCCGAGCACGACATGGAACTCCGGATCGCGTTCTAACGGCGGCAGCGCGCGGATGCGCTCGACGATGCGGCGCCCGAACACGATCGCTTCCGACAGCGAGTTGCTCGCGAGACGGTTCGCCCCGTGGACGCCCGTCGAAGACACCTCGCCGCAGGCGAACAGCCGGCGGACGTTCGTCTCGCCGTGAAGGTCCGTCTTTACGCCGCCCATCATGTAATGCGCCGCCGGCGCCACCGGGATCCAGTCGCTCGACAGATCCAACCCGTACCGCAGACAAAATTCGTAAATCGTCGGAAAACGAGCCTTCACAACGTCCTGCGATTCGTGCGTCAGATCAAGATACACGAACGTCGACTTCGTCTTGTCGATCTCGCTGACGATCGCCCTTGCGACGACGTCCCGCGGCGCGAGCTCGAGCTGCGGGTGATAGCGCTCCATGAATCGCTCGCCGCGGATGTTGCGCAGCACGGCCCCTTCGCCCCGAACCGCCTCGGAAATCAGAAACCGAGGCGCCCCCGGATACGTCAAGGCGGTCGGGTGAAACTGCACGAACTCGACGTCCTGCACGTACGCGCCGGCGCGGAACGCCATGGCGATGCCGTCGCCGGTGGCGATTTCCGGATTCGTCGTGTACCGGTACAACTGCCCGGCCCCACCCGTGCATAACACCGTCGCCTTCGCCATCACGAATACCCGCTCGCCGCCGAACGGACGCTCGACGACGACGCCGCAGCATTCGCCTTGATCCGTGACGAGATCCAGACAGAAGTGGTCGTCCCACACTTCGATCCGCTCGTTCCGCCGCGTCTCGGCCGCGAGCGCGCGAACGATCTCCGCGCCCGTCGCGTCGCCCTGCGCGTGCAATATGCGGCGCTGGCTGTGCGCGCCCTCCATCGTCAGCGCATATTCCCCGCCGTCCTCGCGGTCGAACTGCGTGCCGAATCGGATCAGCTCCTGGACGCCGTCCGGCCCTTCGTGCACGAGCACGTCGACCGCGGCCGACGTGCAAAGACCCGCGCCGGCGATAAGCGTATCCTGCCGATGGTACAGCGGCGAGTCCTCGTCCGAGATGACGGCCGCGATGCCGCCCTGCGCGTACCGCGTATTGCTCTCTAGCAGCGATTTCTTCGCGATCATCATGACGCGCTGTTTCGCGTCCGCCGCTTTCAAAGCGGTGTATAAACCGGCAATCCCCGAGCCGATGACGATGACGTCCGTCTCGACTCGGGGCAAGGCCGCGATATCTATATCGATTAGCGTTCTAGGAATCATGAGGTACTCCTGCCTTCCTACGCTGCCGGGCGGAGGGCCGCCGGTCCCGTCCGCCCGGTACGCGGCATGTTACTTCACTTGCAGCATGCGTTCCAGCGATTGTCTCGCCCGCTCGGCGACGTCCTCCGGCACGTGAATCTCCGGCTGCATCGTCTCCAGGCAGCGCACGAGCTTCTTCAAGTTGTTGACCTTCATGTTCGGGCACACCAAATACTTAGACGCGAAATGGAATTTCTTGTTCGGGCTGTCCTTGCGAAGCTGATATCCCGTCCCGTCTTCCGTGCCGACGATGAACTCTTGGTGATCCGACTTCTTGCAGTAGTCGATGATCGCCGTCGTGCTGCCGACGAAGTCCGCCAGCTTGACGACCTCCGGACGGCATTCCGGATGGACGACGAACAAGGCGTTCGGATATTGCTGCCGCATCTCGACGACGTCCTTCACCGTCAGCATGTCGTGCGTGTTGCAATACCCTTCCCAGATGATCATCTTCTTATCGGTAAACTTGGACACGTAATCGCCAAGGTTCTTATCCGGGACCCAGATGATTTCGTCCGAATCGACCGACTGGATGACCTTCACCGCGTTGGCGGACGTACAGACGATATCGGTCTCGGCCTTGATTTCCGCGGACGAGTTAATGTACGTAACGACCTTCGCGTTCGGGTGCTTGCGCTTCAGCTCCCGGAGCCCTTCCACGTTCACCATGTCCGCCATCGGGCAGCCCGCCCGTTCGTCCGGAATGATCACGGTCTTATTCGGCGCGAGAATCTTGGCGCTCTCGCCCATGAAGTGGACGCCGCAGAACACGATCGTGTCCGCGTCCGTCTCCGCCGCCTTCTGAGCCAGCAGGAACGAATCGCCTCGAAAATCGGCGACCTCTTGAATTTCGTCGCGCTGATAATAATGTGCGAGAATGATGGCATTCCGTTCTTTCTTTAATTGCGCTAGCCGCTCGCGAAGCTCGCGGTTTTGCTCTTGTTTGCGCTCCAGCGCTAAAGCCTCCATGGTAGGCGCGCCCATTCGACCCACTCCTTCTCCGCCTGGTTCGAATCCATTCCGCGAAGCCGCGGTCCGGTCCCCGTGCACATATATGAGTAGTTTGTGAAAAAAAGTACGATTATATGAAGAATACAGAATCTTTCAGGAGGTGTCAATTACGGAAAAAGCCCGGAACGACGCAAAAAAGGCGCCGCTACTGGCCTGCGGCGCCTCCACCATTTACTTCTCTTCGTTCTCTCCGTCGGTCGGCGGCTTCTTCGCGCCGTCGCCTTCCTGCGTACCGATATTGATCCGAATGTCGTCCTTCGAGGACGGCGCTTCGGCGGCGCCTTCGCCCGATTCGAGCGATTCGAGCGACCCTTTCTTGATGAGCGCTTCGATCTGTTCCAAGTCGAGCGTCTCCTTCTCGAGCAGCGTCTGCGCGATGAGGTGCACTTCGCGTTCGTGCTTCTTCAAGATGTCGCGGCCCTTCTCGTAGCACTCATTGATCATGCGCTGCATCTCTTGGTCGATCTCGTATGCGATCTGATCGGAGTAATTCTGCTCGTGCCCGATGTCGCGGCCGAGGAACACCTGACCTTGCGTCGTGCCGAACTGCATCGGACCGAGCTTGCTCATCCCGTATTCGGTAATCATCGAGCGGATGATCGCCGTCGCGCGCTGGAAGTCGTTCGACGCGCCCGTGCCGACTTCGCCGATGTACAGCTCCTCGGAGATGCGGCCCCCGAGCAGCCCCGTAACCTTATCGAGCAGCTCGTTCTTCGTCATCATGTACCGGTCTTCCTTCGGCAGCATCATGAGATATCCGCCGGCGCGGCCGCGAGGAATGATCGTGACCTTATGCACCATGTCGGCGTTCTCGAGGTGGTAGCCGATAATCGTATGGCCGGCCTCGTGATACGCGACGATCTTCTTCTCCCGTTCGGAGATGACGCGGCTCTTCTTCTGCGTACCGACGATGACGCGATCGATCGCTTCCTCGATCTCCGCCATGCCGATGTCCTTCTTGTTCCGGCGAGCGGCGATGAGCGCCGCTTCGTTCAGCAAGTTCTCGAGATCCGCGCCGGTGAAGCCGGTCGTGTACTTCGCGATGGACTCGAGCTTGACGTCCTTCGCCAGCGGCTTGTTCCGCGCATGAACCTTCAGCACCGCTTCGCGGCCCTTGACGTCCGGACGATCGACCGTAATCTGGCGGTCGAAGCGGCCCGGGCGGAGCAGCGCCGGGTCCAGAATGTCCGGACGGTTCGTCGCGGCGATGATGATAATGCCTTCGTTCACGCCGAAGCCGTCCATCTCGACGAGCAACTGGTTCAGCGTCTGCTCGCGTTCGTCGTGACCGCCGCCGAGTCCGGCGCCGCGTTGGCGGCCGACCGCGTCGATCTCGTCGATGAAGATAATGCAAGGCGCGTTCTTCTTCGCGTTCTCGAACAAGTCCCGCACGCGGGACGCTCCGACGCCGACGAACATCTCCACGAAGTCGGAGCCGGAGATGCTGAAGAACGGTACGCCCGCTTCGCCCGCTACCGCGCGCGCAAGCAGCGTCTTACCGGTACCCGGAGGACCGTTGAGCAGCACGCCCTTCGGAATTCGGGCGCCCACCGCGGAAAACTTGCGGGGATCCTTCAAGAACTCGACCACTTCGACGAGTTCCTGCTTCTCCTCGTCCGCCCCGGCGACGTCCTCGAACGTCACCTTCTTCTTCTCCTCGTTATATAGACGGGCGCGGCTCTTGCCGAAATTCATCACCTTGCCGCCGCCGCCCTGCGCTTGATTCATCAGGAAGAAAAACAGTACGAAGATGAGGATGAACGGCACGATGCCCGTTAAAAACGCGATCCACAGCGGTTCGCCCTCTTGGCGTTCGTAGGTTTCTACAACCCCGCTGGTCTTCAACATCTCGAACAAATCGCCGTCTAGAGGCGCTCTCGTCACGAATGACGGATCCTCCGGCGCGGCCCCCTCGTATTTCCCTCTAATTAAGTAGGAATATCCGTCCCACCGAACGGTGACCTCTGCGATTTCGCCCGCATCGAGCGCTTGTCGGAATTCGCTGAAGTTCAGCGAGTCTTCTTGATTGTTCTGGTTGCTGATGAAGTGCACGATTCCGACGGTGACTAAGAAAATAATCAGATAAAATCCGGTGTTCCGGACGATCTTGTTCATTCCCTACCTCCTCTCAGGCGTGAGTATATTGTATCATAGCGGAAACCCGCATCACAACAAAGCTCGGCCCTCGCGCGGGTCGCGCGCGCCCGGTCTTTACGCATGTCCGGAGTATACCTCGGGCTTCAGCACGCCGACGTACGGCAGGTTCCGGTACTTCTCCGCGTAGTCCAAGCCGTATCCGACGATGAACGCGTCCGGAATCAAGAATCCCTTATAATCGGCCTCTAGACCGACTGTACGGTGATGCGGCTTGTCGAACATCGTCACGACCTTGACCGAGTGCGCGTTGCGGCGCTCCAGTACGTCGATCAAATAAGACAACGTCAACCCGCTGTCGATGATGTCCTCTACGATCAAGATGTCCCGGCCTTCTACCGGAGCGTCCAGATCCTTGACGATCTTCACCACGCCCGACGATTTCGTCGCGTTCCCGTAAGAGGAGACGGCCATGAAGTCGATGTCGAGCTTAAGGTCGATCTTCTTGACCAAGTCGGAAACGAAGATGAACGCGCCCTTCAGAACGCATAGGATGAGGAGATTTTTCCCCGCGTAGTCCGCGGTGATCTGCCGGCCCAGCTCGGCCACCTTCTCTTGGATGTCTTGCTCCGTGAATAATACTTCTTGAATGTCGTTGCGCACGTTCGTCCTCCCGTCGGCGTTGACCATGGTAGTATAAATATCGTATGTAAGTGCGAAAAAAACCATAACCCTCGTCAGTCGAAAAAGTTCCCCTCGAACCGCAGCCTCATCGCGACGACCCGCTTCGTGCCGTGCCCGACCGGCGCGGCCGCGGCCCGCCGGAAGCCCGGCACCCACAGCAGCGTCCCGTCCGCGTCCGTCACGACGGGCCAGACGTCTCGCCGCGCCTTCGGAAGCTTCCCGTCGACGAAAATATCTTTTACCGATTTGCTCCCGTTTAAACCGAATACGTCCATTCGATCTCCGGGCGCACGCGTCCGGACCGTCCAGGGCGTCGGCGCGCGATCCGCGTCGAACCAAGCCTCGAAGGCATCCGCCGCTTCCGGCGGACGGAACCGGTCGATTTCCGCGCTCCGCCATTCGATCCATCCTCCGACGGCGGGGAGCTCCACTTCGCCGGCTTCGGCGCCGGCGGGGTCGAACGAGCGGCGGTACGGCTTCGGCGCCTCGCGCCGATAAGGTCCCCACTCCAGCGCGTCGTACGACCTTCGGAACGCCGTGTCGGCGCTCGTCCGGATTTCCAACGTCGTGGGCAGGCTAGCTGCGATCGCCTCCCGAATCCGTTCCACTTTGGCGAAATCGATGGCGTTTTCATCCAATTTGAGACTATTTAATATTATTTTAATCATTCGCCTTTGTAAAGCGATATGCGCTTCCAGGAACGCCGTTCGCTCGGCCCGGATCGCGCCCCCCTCCCGCTTCGTCGCTTCGCGAACCCGCTCCGAAGCGAGCGCGTCGAGCAGCTCGTCTTCGTCGGCGCTCAGCTCGGCCGCCCGCCGAAGCGAATCCGCCGCGCCGGGGCGAAGCTTCATTATATAAGGAAGCAAATCTAACCGAATCGCGTTGCGGAAGTACGTCCGCTTCGCGTTGCTCGAATCGAATCGAGGCGCCAAACCGTGTCGTTCGCAATACGCTTCGAGTTCAGTCTTCTTAATACGGAGCAGCGGCCGAACAAGTTTCAACCCGTTCACTTCCGCGACGAATCGAATGCCGCCGAGGCCGCCGGCCCCGGCGCCGCGAAGCAGTCGCATCAGCACCGTCTCCGCCTGATCGTCCGCGTGATGCCCGAGCGCCGTCGCGCCCGCGCCCCAATCGACGGCCGCGGCGCGGAACGCTTCGAACCGCAGCGCCCGGGCGGCCGACTGCAAGTTGTTGCCGTGCGCCGCCAGCGCGCCGGCGACGTCCACGCGCGTCGCGAAGCAAGGCGTACCGAGCCGTTCGCACAACGCTCGAATGTACGCCTCCTCCGCGTCGGATTCGTCGCCGCGCAGACCATGATTGACGTGCGCCGCCGCGACGCGATAGTCGTACCGTTCGCGCAGCTCGCACAACATGTGCAGCAGCGCGACGGAATCCGCGCCGCCGGACACGCCGACGACGATCCGCTCGCCATGCGCGAACAAGGAGCGTTCCCGAATGGTCCGCTCCGCCCGCCGCGTCAACTCGTCCGTCAGCATTCGCCCAACCGCCCCGCTTTCGCAATTTCGCAATTTATGACAGCCCGTTGCCGCTCATCCACCAGACGGCTCCGGCGAACGCGGCCGCCGCTCCGGCGAACCAATACGCCGGCCACCGTTCCCCGGCCGCCGGCGCGTGCCGCGGCAGCGGCTTCGCGGCGGCGGCGCGCCAAGCGCCTAGCGCCTGCTCGGTATCGCCGCATTCCCCGCGCAGCAGCCGCTTCAGCACGTTCGCCTCCCCGGCGAGCAGCGGGCTTTCGTCGACGAGCGCGACGAGCTCCTTCGCCTTGTCCCGGCGGCTCGACCCCGCGATCGCCCGCACGCGGCGCCCGAGCCCCGCCGCCTCGAGCATGACGACGGCGAACGCGAACAAATCGTAAGCCGCTTCCGCCCGTCGTCCCCCAAGCTTCCAGTACCCTCGATCGTATAGCTCCGTGAACTGCTTCACCGACGATCCGAACCGCGTCGCCCCGCCGTAATCGACGAGGCGCACCTCGCCCTGCCGGCCGATCATCACGTTGTCGGGCTTCACGTCGCCGAACGCCCAGCCGGCGGCATGCAGCGCGCGAAGCTGCCCGAGCAGGTCGGCGCCGAACGACGCCAGCGCCCCGGCGTCCGCGCCGAACGACGTTTCCCCGAGCGGCTTCCCGGGCACGAACGACATGACGTAGAACGGGAACGAGACGCCCCTGCACGAGCCGTCGTCCGCCAGCAGCAGCCGCGGAGCGTCGCCTCCGACGGATTTCAGGGCGTTAATCTCCGATTGCAGCGCATAGATGTCGTTCCCGATTTTCAACGCGCAATGGGAAGAGCCGTCCGGGAGACGCGCCAAATAGACGCTCCCGTTGGCACCTTCCCCGAGAAACCGTTCCACTGCGATCGATTGTCCGCTCCATCTCGACGTCACGCGGTCTCCCGCGCGGAGCCGAATCGTTCCGGAAGTCGCGTCAGACAACGTAATCCCCCCAAGCGGCGTCCGCGGCGCGGCGCGGCGAAGGCCGCCCGACGCCGCCGAACAAGGCTAGCGCGTCCAAGATCGCCGGCCCGGTGGGTGTCGTCCCTTTTACGTTTAATTTATATAGAATCTTCTCTAGTTTTGCAAGCTCGCACGTCCACTCGACGTCGGTTTCGACAGCGTTCGAGTTATTTCCAGGGAAATGTAACACGGCGAGTTCGCTTTTACCCGCTCGCGCCTGCATACTGAGCATCAAGTCGTAGGCCGCCTCCCGCACCGCATCGAATTTATGCTTCATGCTCGCGCTTGCATCGATCAGCAGCGCGACCTTCAGCGGCGCCGTCTCCGTCCATTCGTCCACCGATCGGACGACCTCCGCCCGCTTCGCCGGCGGGAGCGTCTCCAGCGACGCCGTCTCGTCCTTGAAAATCGAACGCAGCTCTTCGTTGACGACCTGTTGGATCGTCGCCACCACCGTATGCCGCGTCATCATTTGCATCGTATACGCCAGCTTCGTCGGCGATACGATTTTATGGATGCCTCCGCCCGCTTTGGCGACGGCCTCGATTTCTCGTTCCCCGCGCATGCCCGCCGCTTCCCGGTCGACGATGCCGATCACGTTCACGACGACGCCCCTGGCGTACGCCTCCGCCGCCGCGGTGATCGGGCTGATCCCCTCATTCGAATTCCCGTCGGTAATCACGATGATTTGCTTCAAAACGAAACGCTCCCCTTCCGGCTGAATCTAGCGACTAGCGGTAAATTTCTACTAGTCCTAGCATTGCCATAAGGAGAGCGATATAGACCTATTTTACTACTAGAAAATGCCCGCTAGCTCACCGTCCTCGGCCGTTCGATGGGGGCGCCTTGCCCGCGCCAACGGAACGTCGCCCATTCCGGCGCGAATTTGTCGATCTTCGCGACGATCACCGTCATATCGTCCACGACCTCCCCGTCATGGTGGCGTATGACCGTGTCGAGCAGCTTGTCCGCGATGTCCTGCGGCGCGTCGGATTCCATCTCGGACAGGATGCGCTTCATCCAGAGTTCCTTGTTCGCGGCATGCCCCGGCGCATCGTAGACGCCGTCCGTCATCATGACGAGCAGATCGCCCGGCAGCAGCTGATGCACGACCAGGTCGACGTCGATCTCCTTCAGGATGCCGAGCGGCAGATTGCTCGCCGTAATCGGCAGCACCTCGTCGCCCCGCTTAATGAAGCTCGGCGTCGAGCCGATCTTCATGAACGTCGTCTTCGCGCTATATAGATCGATGATGGCCAAATCCACCGTCGCGTAAATTTCCTCGGAAGAGCGCAACATGAGCACCGAATTGACCGACTTGATCGCGAGCTGCTCGTCCATCCCGGATTGCAGCAGCTGCTGCAAAATCGACAGCGCGGCGCTGCTCTCCACCCGGGCTCGTTCGCCGTTGCCCATGCCGTCGCTGATCGCGAGCGCGAACTTGCCGTTGCCGAGCTCTACGGTCGAGAAGCTGTCGCCGGACAGCCATTCGCCGCCCTTCGCGGCGCAGGCGATGCCCGTCTCCACCTCGTACTCCTTCGCGGAAGAGAACCGTACCGTGGCAAGCCCCTCGTCCGGTTCGTCCCAGCGCTCCTGCTTCACCGCGATCGTCTCGCCGAGCACGTCGGAGAGAAGGGGCGCGATCATTTTCCGACATTCGTCGAATCCGCGCCTGAAGCTATGCACCACCTCGATTTCCACGTTGCCTTCGTCGAGCGAGATAATGTCGAGCCGCTGCACCTGCAGCCCCATCTCCTCGAGCACCTGCGTAATCTGCTCCTCTTGCAGGAACAAGCCTTGTCCTTCGCGGCGGATTTCCTTCACCAGGTCGTCCATGACCTGCGAGACGCCGAACAGCTGCTCGGATACGAGCTTGCGGCTGTCTTGAATTTGCTTCGTCCAATGCCGGTCGTAGCGGTATTTCTCGTATTGCTTCTGCAGAATCGTCAATACGCGTTCCGTCTTATGACACGTCTGCCTCCATTCCGCGCGAATGTGGTCCTTGTCGAATTCCGGGTTCGCCTCCACCTCCGTCATCATATCCGTCATATATTTGTAAGTTTTATAGAATCCTCCCTCCCAGCAGGAGTTTCGCTTGAAGCAGGTCGCGCACGCTTCTTGCGTCACTGCGTTCACGAAATGGCCCATCTCCGCTTCGTGTTGGAGGAGTTGATTTTGCTCCGTCAGCTGGCCGAAGCTCTTCGACAATTGCTTGAACACGTCGGAAAATTGGTTCACTCGATTCGCCGTAATGTCCCGCACGCGGCGAATGTAATCCTGCTGCGACTTCGCGTGCTCCTGCGTGCCGGGCACGTACTTGGCGATCGTGCGGATCATGCCCTTCGGCGTCAGCAGGAACAGCGCCACCGCGGCCACCGATTCGTACGTGGACTGCAGCACATGCGTCGCGTCTCCGGCGTAGATGGCGAGGATCGACGTGCCGAGCAGCATTCCGAAGCCGACGGCCATCTTGCCTCCGTCCTTCAAGAGGCCGGCCAGCAGCCCCGCGAACGCCAGCAAACTGATCTGTTGAATCGCGGAAAAGTTCGCCAAGCTGAGAATGAGACCGGTGACGACCCCGACCGACGCGCCGATCGGCGCCCCGCCGACGAACGCGAGAATCAAGATGAGATATCTCGACAGCGAGTGCTCCAGCGACACGGTGCCGATCTCCCACTGCACCGTCCCGGTCAGCACCGACGCCAGCAAAATCATTAAACAGATGATTTCCTCGTGCCGCAGCTGATAGTTTTTCCGAGTCAACGTAAGCACCGGAAGCGCTTGTAGGAAGATAAGCGTCAATACGCTGCTTAGCGCCGCTTCGACCGATGTCATCATAACCGCGTACCAGGTCATATTCGAAGCGACGATATCGGCGAACAGCCCCACGGTGAAGGTCGATAGGAAGACGAGCGCCGGCGCATGCGATACCTCCGACTTCTCGTACCGCGCCATCCCTTTCTGCAGCAAGGCGAAGACGACGAGCTGCGCGGCGATCGACCCGACCTGGATATGCGGCGACAGCAGGCTGCCTGCGATCAAAGCCAGCGCCGACGTCTGCATAAGGCCCCGCCTCAAATACGAGATGGCCGCGAAGAACGCGATCGCGAACGGCGCCAGCTCGCCGAGAATGTTCGCGCGTCCGAGCAGGAAAGCGACGAGCATCAGTACGATCGCCCACCGCTTGCCTACCGCCGCCTGAACGACGCGATTGTGCAGCAGCCGATCCTTCGCCGTTTGCTTCCACCTGCCCGTCGCTCCTCCGATGTCCCACCCCAGCCGCTGCATCACGTTCCGTTTTTCCATGTTTCGTAGCCACCCCTAATCCGTAGTTTCCTCCCGCAGGATGAATGAGTGGTTTCATTATAGGTATAACTCTATTAAAAAGTTTGTCACAATGCGTTGGTAGGTTCGATATTTTTTCCGACAGCTTCGGCGTACCGCCGCATCCCTTGCGGCGAATGCGATTGCGGGTCCCGCGCGCCGGAGCCGTCGACGCACGTCGGGGCGATTCGCCCGCGGCCATGTCGTAGAATGATGTCGAATGCCTTGGCATGCCGTCACAACGAAGCGCCGGCGCATCATGACGCGGAAAATATTATGAATAATTTCTGCCTCCGACTTCCTGAACAGAGGGAGTCACCTTAGAAAGAAGCGAAGAGAGAAAGCCGCCGCCATCGGTTGCCTCTTACTACGAATTTCGCTAGTTTCCGCCGACAAAAAAAAACCGCAAGGCGTTAAGCCTTGCGGTTTCCATCCGGGAAGCCGTCGGTTCCGGCGTCGAAGCTATACTCGCTTCGCGCCGCGTCCGCCGCGTTTCCCTTCCGTATTTTTCTTCAGGGAGGACATGCGCTCTTCGCTATCCTTCAAGAAACGGGACATCTTGTCTTCGAAACTCGCCGGTCTGCCGCCGCCGAAGCCGCCGCCGCCTTGACGACGATCGCCGCCGCGTCCGCCGCCGAAGCCGCCGCGACCGCCGAAGCCGCCGCCGCCCTCGCGCGGAGGCCGCCCGCCTCCGAAGCCGCCGCCGCCTTCGCGCGGGCCGTCGCGGCCGAAGCTCGGTCGCGGAGCTTCCGGCGGACGATCGACGGCCTTCTTGATCGAAAGCCCGATCTTCCCGTCCTTATCCACATTGATGACCTTCACCGTCACCACGTCTTCTAGCTTGAGGTGATCCTTGACGTCCTTGACGTAGCTGTCGGCGATCTCCGAAATGTGAACGAGACCGGTAACGCCTCCGGGCAATTCGACGAAAGCGCCGAAGTGGGTAATTCCCGTAACCTTGCCTTCTAGCTTCGCGCCAACTTCAATGGTTGACATAAAAGAACCTGTTCCTCCCTTGGTGAATGCATGAATGGAATTAGCTGCATTATACAGAATACGCAGGATTTCGGCAATGCGTCACTCTTCCGCCGGGGTGCCGAACACCTTGTCGCCGGGGCGCGTCATCCCGAAATCCTTCCGTACCTTCTGTTCAATATATTCAGGATCTTGAAGACGGGTGACTTCCGATTGGTACGCATCGTGCTCCGCCCGTACTTCCTCCAGGCGCTGCAGCAAGACGCCCATCTCCGCCTTCTTCTCCTTCATGGCCCCGGACTGGTCCCAAAACGCGAAGATCGCCCACAAGGATACTCCGCCGATGATCGTAAAATACAACCGTCGCCTCCGGAGCTCGCTCTTCGGCTTCGCCGCATGCTTCGCCGATCCCTTTGCCATGTTCTTAGATTCCCCCTACTTGCGCTTTCTCCATAAGCCCGTCCTTCGAAGAACGTCGGCAACGAATCGCGCGCTCGGCGTCAGCCACGCTTCCGCGCGGACGAGGCGGGATACCCGCCGCCCGAGAGGGCGCCCGATCCATAACGTGATTTTCCACAAAGGATAGAGCAATTGTAACACAAGTTTTCCGAGGAAAATAGACAAGGCCGCCAAAAATCCCAAAATTACAATGGCTAGGCGGTACAGCGCGATCAAGGGGCGAACGACGAGCAGATCGCCCAGTCGGATGAGCATGCGGATCAACGCCTTGATACGACCGATCGACCAACGGATCACGTTGACGAAGACGTCGCTAAGCAGCGCGAAATAAAACGAGACCCCGATCATCAACGCCAGAAAAACATAAATCCGAACCTCTCCCCCGTTGCTGAGGAACAAGACGCGGAAGACGGCGACCGTCCCGACGGCCCAATATAGGATGTCCAGCGGCGGGATGATCCAGCGCGGGAACCGGAGCTCCCCCGACAACACCCGGTAGCCGTCGAACAGCAGCCCGAGCGCGGCCCCGCTGAGCATCATGGCGGCCATCGTCAGAAATTGCGCGCTTAGCGTCACTTGAACAGTTTACCGAGGAAGCCTTTCGACTTGTCCGGCCCCGCGCCGTCCAAATACGCGAAGGCGTTGACGGTGCCTTCGATCGTGACCAGTCCCTGCTCGAGGTTCAAGTTCTTGATATGTAAATTTTGTCCCTTTACGTTAAGGAACCCGAGTTCGGTTTCGAGCAGAAATTCTTCGCTGTCGAAGCTGTCCACATTCAGGACGCCCGTCACTTCGAGCAAGCGGCGGTTCAGCAACCGAACCTCTTGCCGTTTGGTCTTTCCACCACCAAGATCCACCATGGCATGTACCCCTCCCTTATACCTCTACCATATGGGAGGGGGGCAGGTTTTAGAACCGATGCCGCAGGAACGGAAAGAAGCCGCTCCGAAGCGGTAAACATCCCGCTTCGGAACGGCTTCGGTACGACCGGCGAAAGATTAGATCACGCTCTCGCCGGACGCGTTCGATTCCTCTTTAATGACTGTGTACATCTCGGCCGCTTCGTCCTTGCGAGTCGTCTCTGCGATCCGCTCGATACGAACGGTGACGCTCTTCTGGCCGAAACGCACCGTCAGCTCGTCGCCGGGCTTGACCGTGCTGCTCGCCTTCGCCTCTTTCCCGTTGATCCAGACCCGTCCTTGGTCGGACACGTCTTTCGCGACGGTACGACGCTTGATGAGCCGGGAGACCTTCAGGAATTTATCGAGACGCATCTTACTTCACTGCTTCTTTGAGCTTGTTGCCCGCTTTGAACGCAGGAACCTTGGACTCGGCGATTTCGAGCGTCGCGCCGGTTTGCGGGTTGCGGCCTACGCGCGCGGAACGCTTGCGCGTCTCGAACGTGCCGAAGCCGATCAATTGTACCTTGTCCCCGGAGGACAACGCGTCGGTTACTTCGCCAAGGAAGCTGTTCAATACGGACTCGACGTCTTTCTTCGTCAGGCCGCTCTTCTCGGAAATGCTGTTGACCAAATCTTGCTTGTTCATGCTTACGATTCCTCCTAATCAATCCAACGGTAAAATATAGCGAAACACAAGTTATGTATTCTCTCGGATGCCGGGAAAATCCTGCTTTGCGACCGAACATTTCAACATTTTCGCAAAATATTCACGCGTAAGAAGGCATTTCAGCTCCTTTTGGCATCCTGCCAGTAGCGTTCCATCTCATTAATATCAGTTTGGTCAAAGGATTTCCCGCTTAAACGTAGTTGTTCCTCGATATACTGAAATCTTTTGGTAAATTTTCGGCTCGTCGCGGACAACGCTTCTTCCGGATCGATCTTCAGGTAACGGGCCAGATTGACGACCGCGAACAACAGATCGCCCATCTCGTCGAGCAGCCGTTCCGCCCGGTCGTCGCCGGCGCCGGCCAACGCTTCCTGGAACTCGCGCAGCTCTTCCTCGATCTTGTCGGCGATCGAAGCCGGCTCGCTCCAGTCGAAGCCGACCTTCGCCGCCTTCTTCTGCACGGCGACCGCCCGCATAAGCGAAGGGAGCCCGCTCGGGATGCCGTCCAACGCCGAAGTCGGCGCCGAATCGCCCGCCGCTTCCCGCTCCTTCGCCTTCACGTCCTGCCATGTCGCGAGCACGTCGTCGACCCCGCCGACGCGGACGTCGCCGAACACATGCGGATGACGCCGCACCATCTTCGCGGCCAGCCCCGCGACGACGTCGTAGATGTCGAACGTGCCGGCCTCTTCTTCGATCTGCGCATGCAGCATGATTTGCAGCAGCACGTCCCCGAGCTCGTCCCGAAGCGCGTCCATGTCGTCGTTGTCGATCGTCTCGAGCGCCTCGTACGTCTCCTCGATGAAGTATTTGCGCAGCGACTTATGCGTCTGCTCCCGGTCCCACGGACAGCCCTCGGGGCTGCGCAGCTTCGCGATGATCTCGTGCAGCCGCTCGAACGTACGGTAATGGACGTCGTCCCGCTCGGTCGGCGGCACGTACACGAGCGACAGATTGCCGTACCCGCCGACCCGGTCCAACTCGTATAACGGCACGCGCTCGATCCGTTCCTCGCCGGCGACGCCGAGCGCATGCCCGACCGTCACCTCGTAGTCGTCGGGATACCGTTCCATCAGCCCGAGCTTTACGTCCGAAGCGACGAACCCGTCATACACCTGCGTAATCAGAATGTGATTGTACGGATTCAGGCGCTCCGGTCGGAACGCCGTCCCGTCGGCCAGCTGGAAGCCGTCCGCCGGATCGAAGCCGAGCGCGACGAACGCGCGGTCGAGGAAGCTCTCGCCTCCAATGATGCGTAGAGAGACGCCTGCCGCGGGGCAGCGCTCCCGCAGGAGCGCCACGGTCGACTCCGCGACCGACGGATGTCCCGGCACCGCGTAGACGAGGTCGCTCCCGTCCGCCGCGCGCCGCAGCAGATCGTCCACGATGGCCGCGTATACGTCCCCGAACTGTCCGTGCGCTTCGTAAAGCGCGTCGTAGGTTTCGTAAGCGACGCCCTGTTCCCGCATCCAAGCCGTCACCGGATGCTTGTCCGTCCGCAGCAACAGCAGCGACGCCGTCCGTACGGCGTCCCATGCGCCGAGCGTCAAGCCGTCGGGGCCGCCCGGTCCGAGCCCCGCGACGGTAATGCGTCCCGTATTTCGTTGCACGCCATCCACTTCCCTTTTTCCCGATTGATACTTCATTCTACGCATAACGAAAAGGCTTCCGCAACCCGCGCCGGTATGCGTGAGGTTACGGAAGCCCTTATGTAGGCGCGCGGCCGCGCCCGTCGATCGATTGGAAAGCGAATCGGTTCACTGCTCCATCTGTTTGGCTAAGAAGCCGGCCGCCGTCTCCGCCATCTTTACTTCCATCTGGCTCATCTTGGTGCCGTCTTGCTTGCTGAGCAAGATGACCGAACCGATCGGATCGCCGCCCGCCACGATCGGCGAGCAGACGAAGGAACTGTACGTCTCCGTCAAATCTTTGCATATTTCGTATTCGCCGGCATTCGTCTCCGCCGTCGTCTTGCGGTTTTCCATCGCCGTCTCGACGATCGGGCCGATCTGCTTGTCCATGTATTCCTTCTTCGACGCCCCGGATACGGCGATAATGTTGTCGCGGTCCGAGATCATCGTGATGTGCCCGGTGCTCTCGCTCAGCGATTCTGCGTATTCTTTGGCGAAGTCGCCTAGTTCCCCGATCGGGGAATATTTTTTCAATATAACCTCTCCGTCGCGATCGACGAAAATTTCCAGCGGGTCACCTTCGCGAATACGCAATGTCCGACGAATTTCTTTCGGGATGACGACCCGTCCGAGATCGTCGATTCTGCGTACGATTCCTGTTGCTTTCATGTTGTATGCCCTCGCTTTCTAGAAGTTTGAATGCATCGAAGTCGTCCGTCCTGTACGGTTCGAGGGGGGGTGATGACCTGTGTTATATTCGACCTTAGTATTTGTCGCTAACGATTCACTTATACGCCAGATCTTGTACAAACCGTCCAACATCATGCATCCGTATGGGACTGTTCGCCATTATTGTTGCCAACCACTTGAAAGCAAAACAGGATGTTCATAAGAACATCCTGCCAATTCATACAACGTTCGTCGAGCGTTGCGCGCCGTCCTTCAGCACCTCGCGGTACTGCTGAAGCAGCTTCTCCGCCGCCAGGAGCGCGTCCTCCATGGACATCCCTTTGCGGTTCATCTGGATGACGATCTGCTTGCCCGGGACGAGCTTCAGCTTGCGCTCGAACCGGTTGCTGAGCGCGAACAGCTTCTGGCCGTCGATGCGCTCGTTCTGCTCGGGCCCGAACGTGATGATCAGGTCGTCGCCCTTGGCCGCGATCGACTGGATGCCGTACTCCGCCCCGTATACCTTGAGGCGCGCGACCGCCAGCAGCGTCTGGACCGGCGTCGGCATATCCCCGAACCGATCTAGCAGCTCGTCGGCCAGCTCGTTCTCTTCCTCGAAGGAGCGGATGCCCGCCACCTTCTTGTAGATCTCGATCTTCTGCGCGCTGTCGTAGATGTAATCGCCCGGCAAGTAGGCGTCCAGCGTGAGCTCGATCTGCGTGTTGACCGGCTTGGGGCGCCGTTCCGCCGGCTCCGCGCCTTCGGTCCCGCCGTCGAGCGCCGCCTTCCGCTGCTCGATCTCCTCGGCCAGCATCTGCGAATACAGATCGAACCCGACGGAGGCGATGAAGCCGTGCTGCTCCCCGCCGAGCAGATTGCCCGCGCCGCGGATCGCGAGATCGCGCATGGCGATCTTGAAGCCGGAGCCGAGCTCCGTGAACTCCTTGATCGCTTGCAGCCGCTTCTCCGCGACTTCGTTCAGCACCTTGTCGCGTTGATACGTGAAGTATGCGTACGCGATCCGATTCGAACGGCCGACCCGGCCGCGCAGTTGGTACAGCTGCGACAAGCCCATCTTGTCGGCGTCATGCACGATGAGCGTGTTGACGTTCGGAATGTCGACGCCCGTCTCGATGATCGACGTGCTGACGAGCACGTCGAATTCGCCGTCGAGGAAGTCGAGAATCGTCCGCTCCAGTTCCTGCTCGGACATCTGCCCGTGCGCCGAGGCGACCCGGGCGTCCGGCACGAGCGCATGGATCGTATCGGCCATCTGCTGGATCCCTTGGACGCGGTTGTACAAGTAGTACACCTGCCCGCCCCGGGCGAGCTCTCGTTCGATCGCGTCGCGGACGAGCGCGCCGCTGTGCTCGACGACGTACGTCTGTACGGGGAAGCGGTTTTCCGGCGGCGTCTCGATGACGGACAGGTCGCGCACCCCGAGCATGGACATGTGCAGCGTCCGCGGGATCGGCGTCGCCGTCAGCGTCAGCACGTCGACGTTCAGCCGCAGCTTCTTCAGCTTCTCCTTGTGCGTGACGCCGAAGCGCTGTTCCTCGTCGATGATCAACAGGCCGAGGTCCTTGAACTTCACGTCCTGCGACAAGATGCGGTGCGTCCCGATGACGACGTCGATCGCGCCGCTCACGACGCCCTTGATCGTCTCGGTCTGCTCCTTCTTGGAGCGGAACCGGCTTAAGACGCCGATGTTGAACGGGAAGCCGCCGAAGCGCTCCCGGAACGTCTCGTAGTGCTGCTGCGCGAGAATCGTCGTCGGCACGAGCACGGCGACCTGCTTGCCGTCCATCGCCGCCTTGAACGCGGCCCGGATGGCCACCTCGGTCTTGCCGTAGCCGACGTCGCCGCACAGCAGCCGATCCATCGGCTGCGGCCGCTCCATGTCGCCCTTAATCTCCTCGATGGCGCGCAGCTGATCCGTCGTCTCGTCGTACGGGAACATCGCCTCGAACTCTTGCTGGTACGGCGTATCCTTCGGGAAGGCGTGCCCGGGGGCCGCCTGACGCGCCGCGTACAGCTTGATCAGCTCGTCGGCGATGTCCTTGACGGCCGATCGCGCCTTCGACTTCGCCTTCGTCCAATCGCCGCCGCCCAGCTTGTAAACCTTCGGCTCCTTGCCTTCCTCCGCGCCGATGTACTTCTGCACCATGTCGATCTGTTCGATCGGTACGGACAGCTTATCGCCGCCGGCATACAGAATATGCAGGTAATCCTTGTGTACGCCGTCGATCTCGATCGTGCCGATCCCGACGTATTTGCCGATGCCGTGATTGACGTGGACGACGTAATCGCCGATCTTCAGCTCGGTGTAGCTCTTGATGCGCTCCGCGTTCTCGATCTTCCGCTCGACCTTGCGCGCCTTCCGCTGCTTGGCGCTGAACATCTCGCCCTCGGTAATGACGACGAGATGGACCGACGGCAGCTCGAAGCCGCTCTGGAGATTGCCTTCGATCATCGTCTGCTCGGGAATGCCGTAATCGGCGAGCACCCGGCGCATGCGTTCGAGCCGCTCCTTGCTGCCGGCCAGCATCATGACGGTCGACTTCGACTTGCTCCATCGCTCGATCTCCGTCTTCAGCACGTTCATCTGCCCGTGGAATTGCTGCATCGCGCGGCAGATGACGTTCACGATGTTCTGCGGCTGCGTGTTCGGAATTTGCCGCAGGAACAGCGACAAATACACCGTCTGCAACGGCTTGTGGAAGAAGAGGGATTCATAGCTCTTCGACAGCGCGAAGCTCGGAATCGTCTTGCCCTCCTGCAGCAGGTGGGTCGTCCACTCCGCCTCGTCCCGATCGAGCTGCTTCGCCGTCTCGAGCAGCCGGTTCGGCTCGTCGACGAGCAGCAGCGCGTCCTTAGGCAAGTAGTCGAGCAGCGTCTGCCGTTCGGGATACAGCAACGAGACGTATTTATAAATACCGGTAAAATAAGCGCCTTCCCGCAGCTTTACCAGGTCGCCGCCGATCTCCTCGCGGAGCTTCTCCTTCGCCGTCCGGTCGGTCGTCCGCTCCAGCTGGCGTTCCAGCAGCTCCGCGGCGGTCCGCGCCGCGATCTCGAACCTTCGCGGCTCCGCGAACAGCTCGCGGCTCGGCAGCAGCGTGACCCGCTCCAGCCGCTCCTTCGAGCGTTGATCGACAGGGTCGAACAAGCGGATCGAATCGATCTCGTCGTCGAACCATTCGATGCGCACGGCGAGATCCCCCGCTTCCCCGCCGCTTCCTTCGACGGGCTTGGGCGGATACACGTCGACGATGCCGCCGCGCACGCTCATCTCCCCGCGCCCCTCCACCCGCTCGACGCGCTCGTAGCCGAGCTCCGCGAGACGGCCGAGCAGCGCGTCGATGGCGAGCGTCTCGCCGACGGACGCCGTCACCGCGGCGCCCTGGAACGTCTCCTTCGGCGCGACGAGACGGCGGACGCCCGCGTACGGCACGACCAAGACGCCCCGGAAGCCGTTCGCGAGGCGGGATAATGCATCGATTCGCTGCGAGACGAGCTCGGGGCTCGACACCGCCGCCTCCGTCGCGATCGACTCGTTCGCGGGGTACGCGAGGAGCTCGCCGCGAGGCAGGCACTCTTCCAGATCCTCTATTAATTTTTGGGCGGAAAACATATTATGCGTCATGACGACGATAGGGCGCTGCAATTGCGAATGCAGCGCCGCGACAAATACGCTTCTAGCCGAGCCGGCAAGCCCGGATACCAATTGTTCCTTCAGCCCCGACCGGATGCCGTCCGTCACGGTGATCAGATCCGGATCCGTCGCAAGCGCTTCTAATAAACGTCTCATTTCGAGATTAGGACACCTCTTTCCCGGCAAACCAAAACAAGCCTAGGCTGACAAGCCAAGGCCGTTCATCCCGCCCGATGCGCCGGCGCGTAGCCGGTCATTGCAGCGGGCTGGATACCAACGAAAGCTCCGGATGAGACTGGAGCGCTTCGCGGCAATAATCGCATACAAGCTTGACGGTAACGTCTCCGCTTGAATTATACGTAATTATATCGTTGCGCTCCTCGGGGGTCAAGAAATGGAATCCGAGCTGCGCCTCCGTGACATGCTCGGACGAAATCTCCCCGAGCGACATTCTGCAATGCTTACAAACATAGCGAATCGACATAACGTCCCCACCTCCCGTGTCCATCTGATGTTAGTATCGCCACGGGAGCGGCGGTTCCATTCAGCTTCCGTTAAATTTCGCCATCGCCTTCTCGAACGGTTCCTTCAAGCAGTATTCCATCGCGTCCGCCGCCTTCGTTACGGTCCGCTCGAGCGCTTCCCGCTCCTCCTTGCGGAACGTCGCCAGCACATAGTTCGAGATGTTCGTGCCCGGCGCCGGGCGCGAGATGCCGAGCCGAATGCGATGGAACTGATCGGTGCCGAGATGGGCGATAATCGACTTGATGCCGTTGTGACCGCCGGGGCTGCCCTTCATGCGAAGGCGAATCGAACCTAACTCCGTGTCCATATCGTCGTATACGACGACCAGATCCGCGGGGTCCGGCTTATAGAAGTCAAGGAACGCTCGCACGCATTCCCCCGACAGGTTCATGTACGTCATCGGTTTGATCAAGTACGCTTTCTCGCCTTCCACCCTCGCTTCGGCGACGAGCCCCTTGCACTTCGACTGCGCCGTCGAGACGCCCCACCGCCTCGCGACCTCGTCCAGCGCCATCCAGCCGATATTGTGGCGCGTATCCTCGTAATCTCTGCCCGGATTGCCGAGCCCGACGAACCATTTCATCACATACTCACTCCCGTAGCCATTATACACCAAGGGCAAACAAAAAGTCCCCTCTCCCAAGGGGACTTCGACGTTCTTCTGCGCCCGACCGGCCGTTAATCCGCGTGAGCGCCGACCTGCTCTTCCGTCGCTTCCGCCACGTCCTGATCGCGGATTTCGTCGGTCGCCTCCGGCAGCTCCTTCTGCGGCGCGAGGATCGTAGCGATGATGTCGTTCTCGTCGCTGCGAATCTCGACGCCCGCCGGCACCGCCAGATCGCGCACGTAGAGATGTTCCCCGACGGCGAGACGGCTGACGTCGGCTTCGATCGCCGCCGGGATGGCGCTCGCGATGCAGCGCACTTCGACGGTCGGGTTCATCACCTGCAGGATGCCGCCTTCCGACACGCCTTGCGCTTCGCCCGTCAATTCGACGCGAACCGTCGCTTTGACCGGCTCGCTCATGTCGATCTGGTGGAAATCGACGTGCAGGATTCGCCCCAGCACCTTGTCGCGCTGAATTTCCCCGATCATGACCGGCTGCTCGCCGTGCGTCGGCAGCGTCAGCCGCAGAATGCCGCCGGCGCTCGCGCCGCTGCGCATGAGCTGATGCAGCGCCTTCTCCTCGATATAGATCGGCTGCGACGCCACCTTCTTGCCGTAGACGACCCCGGGAATCTTGCCGCTCTCCCGGTTCGTGCGGCGATCGGACTTCGTCTCGCCGGAACGCGACAGTACCGTTACCTTCATGTCGATCATCGAAAAAAGCCTCCTCTGGAACAGTAGATACTGAAAACGATGTACCTACTGTTCCCTGAGAAGGCCGGATATAGTCGTCTTCGACGACGTTAATCTTCGAACAGCTTGCTGATCGACAGTTCTTCGTGGACCCGGATGATCGCTTCGCCCATCAGCGGCGCCACGGACAACGTCTTCAGCTTCGTGCAAGGCTCCGGATTCGCGACCGGTATCGTGTTCGTGATGACGACTTCCCGAATCGGCGATTCCTCGAGCCGGTGCATCGCGGGACCCGACAGCACGGCATGCGTGCAGCAGGCGTACACGTCCTTCACGCCCGCTTTCTTCAGCGCGTTGGCGCCGAGCGTTATCGTCCCCGCCGTATCGATGATGTCGTCGATCAGAATCGCGGTGCGACCCTTCACCTCGCCGATGATGTTCATGACCTCGGCGACGTTCGGCTCCGGACGGCGCTTGTCGATGATCGCGAGCGGCACGTTCAAGTAATCCGCCAGCTTCCGCGCGCGCACGACGCCCCCATGGTCCGGGGAGACGATCACGACGTCCTCGAGCTGCTTCTCCTTGAAGTACGCCCCGAGGATCGGCACGCCGAGCAGGTGATCGACCGGGATGTCGAAGAAGCCTTGGATTTGCGTCGCATGGAGATCCATCGAGATGACGCGGTGCGCCCCGGCCGTCTCGATCAGGTTCGCTACGAGCTTCGCCGTGATCGGGTCGCGGGAACGCGCCTTCCGGTCTTGGCGGGCGTAACCGTAATAAGGGATGACGACGTTAATGCTCTTCGCCGACGCGCGCTTCAGCGCATCCACCATGACGAGCAGCTCCATCAAATGCTCGTTCACGGGCGCGCTCGTCGACTGTATGACGTACACGTCGCAGCCCCGTACGCTCTCGTCGATCCGCGTTTGAATTTCGCCGTCGCTGAACCGGATCGTCTGCGAGACGCCGAGCGGCAAGCCGATATATTCTGCGATTTCCTGCGCAAGCTGCGGGTTCGAATTGCATGTGAACACCTTCAGCTTGGGATCCCGGTAAGACATGGAACGTTCTCCTCCAGCTTATGTTCGAATAGTTTGTTGCTTCGATGGCTTCAGCGATTTTTCTTCGCCTTGAGACGGGCCCGCAGCGTCTTCGCGTACCCCTTCTTCGTCGTCTGTCGGTCGCGGGCGATCGCCAGGTCGTCTTCGCCGACGTCCTGCGTAATGGTGGAGCCCGCGACGACGAACGCGCCCTTCCCGATGCGAATCGGCGCGATCAAGTTGACGTTGCTGCCGACGAACGCCTCGTCTTCGATGACGGTCTCGAACTTCGAGAACCCGTCGTAGTTCACCGTTATGACGCCGCAGCCGATATTGACGTCCTTGCCGACGCGCGCGTCGCCGACGTACGCTAGATGCGACACCTTCGACCCGTCGTCGATCGTCGAGCTCTTGATCTCGACGAAGTCCCCGATCTTCACGTCGCTGCCGAGTCGCGTGCCCGGACGCAGGTTCGCGAACGGACCGACGGTCGTGCGAGGGCCGACGACCGCGTTGTCGAGCACGGAGTGTTTGACGGCGGCGCCGTCGGACACCGTCGAAGCGTGAATGTCGCTGTTCGGCCCGATCGCGCAGTCCGAACCGATCTGCGTCGCGCCCCTCAGCGACGTGCCCGGATAAATCACCGTATCGCTGCCGATCGTCACGCCGGCGTCGATATAGGTCGAAGCCGGGTCGACGATCGTCACGCCGTTCAACAGATGCGACCGGTTGATGCGCGCGCGCATGAGCCGCTCCGCCTCGGCCAGCGCGACGCGGTCGTTCACGCCGAACGCTTCGTCCGCGTCGCTCGTGCGGTACCCTTGCACCGTGTCGCCCGCTTCCCGGAACAAGCCGATGACGTCCGGTAAGTAGTATTCCCCTTGGGCGTTATCGTTCTTCACCTTCGCGAGCGCCTCGAACAGCTTGCGATTGTCGAAGCAATACGCGCCCGCGTTGATTTCCTTGATCTCCCGCTCCGCCGCGTTGCAATCCTTCTCTTCGACGATGCGCTCGATGGATCCGTCCGCGCCGCGCACGATGCGGCCGAGGCCGGTCGGATCGGCGAACGTCGCCGTCAACAGCGTACCCGCCGCGCCGGATTCGCGATGCAGCGCGAGCATGCCGGCGATCGAACGCGCCGTCAGCAGCGGCGTGTCGCCGTAGACGACGACGGTCACGCCGTCTTCGGCGCCGAGCAGCGGCTCCGCGACGCGGACCGCGTGGCCCGTGCCGAGCTGCTGCTCCTGCATGGCGTATTCCGCCCGGGCGCCGAGCGCCGAACGCACGGCGTCCGCGCCATGGCCGACGACGACGACCTTGCGGCCGACGCCCGCTTCATCGAGCGCGTCGATGACGTGCTCGACCATCGGTTTGCCGCACACGGGGTGCAGCACTTTATGTAATTTGGACTTCATGCGCTTACCGAGTCCTGCTGCCAATACGATGCCCATAATATTCATGATTTCTGATAATCCCCCTTCCGAATTCGCCGTTCCGCTCTGTCGAGGGTTGGTTTTTCCCACATGAAATCATATCTCACTTTCCGAAAAAAGAAAAGAGAGAGCCCTCGGCTCTCTCGTCGCATTCGTAATTACGCTCCCTCTTCGATTACGTCTTCCTCTTCGGATGCCGCGCGGTCGTACTCCGCCAGAACGGCTGCTTGGATCTTCTCCCGAGTGGTCGACGAAATCGGGTGGGCGATATCTCGGAACTCGCCGTCCGGCGTGCGCTTGCTAGGCATCGCCACGAACATGCCATTGTTCCCGTCAATTACCCGGATGTCGTGAACGACGAATTCGTTGTCGATCGTAATAGATGCGATCGCTTTCATACGACCTTCGGAGTTCACGCGGCGGAGTCTCACATCGGTTATTTGCACTTTAGGTCACCACCTTATCATTATCGAAAAAAAGGACTTGGTGTAATATTCCACATTGTCATACAAATTCCTTCCGATTTCTTGAGACTCGCACACATTTTTTTATAAATATTCAGAAAGCTTCGATTTCAGTCCTCAACCGCCAAGATCAACTCGATTTCCACCAACGCGTCCTTCGGAAGCCGGGCCACTTCGACGGTCGAGCGCGCCGGTTTATGCCCTTCGAACATTTCCTCGAACACGGCGTTGAACTCGGCGAATCGATTCATGTCCTTAATGAACACCGTCGCCTTCACCGTCGACGCCAGCGTCGTGCCGCAAGCCGCCGCGACGGCCTTCAAGTTCTCGAGCACTTGCCGGGTTTGCTCCGCCATCCCGCCTTCGACCATCGCGCCTTCGGGCGTGAGCGGAATTTGGCCGGACGTGAACACGAGTCCGCCGACGCGCATCGCCTGTACGTACGGTCCGATGGCCGCGGGGGCCTTGGTTGTCGAAATTACTGTTGGATTCATAGGTTCGTTCCCTCCTCGAAATAGTTGCCGGGCGCCATGCGAATTTCCCTCGTCTTCGGGTCGACGTGCGCAAGCCGCGCCAACGATACGTATTCGTCGACGAGCAACTCCTCTTCGTTCACGCCTCCGGCTTCGACCAGGACGCCGACGCCTTGCACCGTCGCCTCGAATTCTTGAAGCAAGTCGATCATGCCGCGCGCCGTGCCGCCCGCCCGCATGAAGTCGTCGACGATGAGCACGTTCGCCTTCGACTTCAAGGCGCGCCGCGCGAGCGTCATCGTATGTATGCGCTTGTTGGAGCCGGAGACGTAGTTGATGCTGACGGAGGAGCCCTCCGTCACCTTCGGGTCCCGGCGCACGATGACGACCGGGATATTGAGATGCGCCGCCGTCGCGTAAGCGAGCGGGATGCCCTTCGTCTCGACCGTCATAACGACGTCGATCGGCCGATCGCCGAACACCGACGCGAACGTGCGCCCGATCTCGTTCATGATGGCCGGTTGGCCCAAAATGTCCGACATGTATAAGTAGCCGCCGGGCAGCAGCCGTTCCGGCTGCTCCAGCAGACGGCAGACGCCGTTCACGAGGGCGAGCGCCCCGTCGCGCGACATCTTCGGCACGAATTTCACGCCGCCGGCCGCGCCTGCAAGCGTATGCAATTCGCCGATGCCTTCCGTCTCGAATACCTCTTTAATGATCGTTAAATCTTCGCTGATCGACGATTTCGCCGAGGCGTAGCGATCCGCGAACACGGTCAGGGGTACGAGGACATGAGGTTTGGCCAGTAAATACTGCGTCATCTCCACGAGACGTGCGCTTCTTTTTAACTTCTTCACCCCTTATCCCCCCTTATAATTCCAAAAATCAATCAATTTCCGAACATTATAAAGAGAATATACCACTTACGTCCGTGTTTGTTCAAGAGGCGCGGACAATAGGCGCACCACGTGAACCTCGCGGCAGAAGCCTCGGAGGCCGTTATAGATGCGAGCGAGCTTCGATTCCCGCTGCACGAGCGCGAAGACGGTCGGTCCGCTGCCGGACATCAGGGCGCCGTCCGCGCCTAACCGAAGCATCGAGTCCTTGATGTACCGCACCTCCGGGTGCATCGGAATCGTCACTTCCTCCAATACGTTCCCGAGCGCCCCGCACATGCCCGCGAAGTCGCTCGCGTCGATCGCCCGGAGCAACTCTTGCGTGCGCGGTCTGCGTTCGATCCGATCGACGCGGAACCGCCCGTAGACGTCCGCCGTCGACACGTTGATCGGGGGCTTCACCAGCACGACCCAGCATGAGGGCGGCGCGCCGAGCGGCGTCAGCTTCTCGCCTCGCCCGCGGGCGATGGCCGTCCCGCCCGTCACGCAGAACGGCACGTCCGAGCCGAGCTCTTCGCCGAGCTTCTGAAGCTCCTGCGACGGGATGTTCAAGTCCCACAGCCGGTTCAGTCCGCGCAGCGTCGCCGCCGCGTCCGTGCTGCCGCCCGCGAGCCCCGCGGACACCGGGATCCGCTTATCCAGGTGAATATAGACGCCCTTCTTTACCCCATACCGCTCTTTAATCAGCTTCGCCGCTTGGAACGCCAAGTTTTTCTCGTCCAGCGGAATGTACCCGGCCTGGCTCGAGATAATGATCGTGTCCCGCGGCAGCTCCTCCATCTCGAGCCGATCGGCCAGATCGACCATCGTCATGATCATCTCGACCTCGTGATAGCCGTCTTCCCGCTTCCGCAGCACGTCGAGCGACAAATTGATTTTGGCGGGCGCCTTCTCGTACACTTTCACCTCGGTGAGTCACCGCCTTTCCATTCAGCATCCGTCCCATTAGTGTATCACAATTGCGAGGATGCAAAAAAGGAGCCCGCGATCCGGACTCCCTAGGCCGTCCCTATGTTACGGACGATATCGTCCCGGCTGCGATTGTATCGCCGCGCCCGCCTGCCGCGGCTGGGCGAACGACGACGTCATCGTCGTCGTCATTCCGACGGTGCGCCCCATCGTCGCGGTCGCCGCTCCCGTCGTTGCCGTCGAAGCCGCCATCGCCGTCGACATCCGCTGCGGCGGCGTCTGCGTTCCCTGCGTCTGCATTCCCTGCGTCTGCGCCCGGGCCTGATCCGCCAACGTCTTCTCGGCGATTTGCAGCGCCCGCTTCACCATATTGCCCGCGTCCTTGGCCCGAATGCCGCCCCATCCTTCCTTCTGAACGGTATCGTAGAACCCTAAATCCTTCGCGAGCTCGTATTTCAACTCCTCGGACATGACTCCCCTTCTTTTGCGCGCCATGTTTTCCACCTCCTTCGGTTAGGCTGCCCCATATCGTTCGGTTATCGATAGTATGGTTCGAGGAAGGAGGCCGCATGCGAAGGCGGGCGAGGGGACGTTTTCCGGAGATTCCGTATAAGCCCTTATAGACGAAAAAACGGCAAGGCACCGGAGCGTTCCGGTCCTTGCCGTTCTAAAAGCAATCGCTGTTCTAGGCGGTCGATTAGGCTTGAATGTGGGCGATTCGAACTTGTCCATCGTTGTCGCCGCGCACGGTCACTTCGACGGTCTCCGTCAAAATATCGGCGTAGCTGTATGAGACTCTCTTGAAAGCGTGTTGTTCTTGGTCCAGTTTGACAATGAACACGGAAGGGTAGGTTTCCTCCAAAACACCGGTGCGTTCGATCGTTTTGCGACGGCCGCCGTTCGCGCGAAGCGTAATTTGCTGACCGACGTGAGCTTCAAGGCTCTTCTTAATTTCCAACAGCGCATTCTTGGCCATTGTCAACCACCACCTCTTTCCTTAGGTATTATAACCGAAAAGGGGGGCTTGTGTCAAATAGCCGAATATTATATCAGTGGACTTTGCGCGTTGTCAACGGATCTCTTTAAAAAAAATTAATTTTCCGGGCCGATTCGAGGCAACCCCATCCGGTAGTTGCCGCGCGTTTCGATGCCGCCGAGCCCTTTCAACCCGCTGACGGTATGCGTGATGACATCGTAGATGTTCACGGTGTCCTTCACCGGCGTGAACGCCGACTTCGCCGCGATATAGACCGGATCGAGCGCATGGATCAAGATGCGGGACGGCGAGCTCGCGAAGTTCGCGCCCGCTTGGAGCAGCGCTTCGAAGTGCGACTGGCAGGCGCCGGCGATGATCGTCATCGCGTCGCGATTCCGCTCGTAAGCGCGAGCGACGCGGACCGCCTGCACGAAATGCATAGAGTTTTTGTAATTCCGGATATTTTGCTTATCGCCGTCGAACCGATGCTTCAGAATGGCGTCGTGACCCGTAATGACGACGATGTCCGGCTGCACCGCGGGCAGCAGCTGCCGCAGCGCCTCCGCCATGTCCGACTCCAACAGATGGTATCCTTCGGCGGGAATGCGCAGCTCGTTATAGACGGCAATGCTCTTCTTCAAATACGATCGATCCCCGTCCAGATGCAGGATCGTGCCGGGCACGTCGAAATAAGGCTCGGTCGACCGCTTCAGACCGGCGATGCGCAAGCGGCTTTGCTTTAAGAGGGATACCCCCCTGACGTCTTCCTCCATCGGCTCGGTCGCCGCTTCCAAATCGTCGAGCGGCGCGTCCGCCAGCAATCGGTACGATACGCCCTTTAACACGGCTTGCCGATCCTTGAGATCCTGGATCCGAAACAAGACGTCTTTCCCGTACGATTTGCGGACGACGCAGTCGCCAATTTTCATGTTCCATCCCTCCATACGTATATCGTATGGCGGGCATAGGCGAATGGTGTACGCGAACCTGTCGCGCTTTCGTACGTTTACGTCTTACGCTCGCTCCGATCGCTCGCGCATCGCGTTCGCGATCGTCGCGAACTCGGATAGACTGAGCGTCTCTCCCCGGCGTTCCGGCGCGATGCCGCACGCCTCGAGGAACGCGCGGCACGCCTCCTTGCCCCCTTCGGTCGCGAAGAACCGCTGCTGCAAATTGTTGAGCAGCGTCTTCCTCCGCTGCACGAAGGACGCCTGCACGACGTCGAAGAACAACGCCTCGTCCGTTACGTCGACGGGCGGCTTCGCCCGCATCTTCAGCTTCACGACGGCCGAATCGACGTTCGGCTGCGGAATGAACACCGTATGCGGCACCTTGGCCACGACCTCGGGTACGGCATAGTATTGAACCGCGACCGATAGGCTGCCGTAATCCTTCGAGCCCGGCGCCGCGGCGAACCGGTCGGCGACCTCCTTCTGGATCATGACGACGATCGACTCCACCGGCAGGCGCTCCTCCAGCAGCTTCATGACGATCGGCGTCGTAATGTAATACGGCAGATTCGCCACGACCGATACGCCGTCGAGCCCGTCGAACTGCTCGCGAAACAGCGCCTGCATATCCACCTTCAGCACGTCGCCGAGCACGACGGTGACATTCGGGTAATCGGACAGCGCGTCCTCCAGCATCGGCAATAGCCGCTGATCGATCTCGATCGCGACGACGCGTCCGCTCCGCTCGGCGAGCTTCTCCGTCAGCGCGCCGGCGCCGGGGCCGATCTCCAACGCGCCCTTCGTCGGTCCGAGCTCGGCGGCGTCCGCGATATTGCGCAGGATGTTCCCGTCGATGAGGAAATTTTGTCCCAAACTCTTCTTGAACGAGAAGCCGTATTTCTGCAACAGCTCCTTCGTCTTGCGCGGCGAACCGATGCCTTCCGCCTTGTCCTGCCGCGCCGGTTCCGTCCATTGCGTCATTCGGCGTCACCCCTTCCCGCTTCTCCGTCATTCGCTCCCGCATATGCGGCTGCGCCTTCGTCCCATGCATCGGCCGGCCAGCCGCAGGCGGCGAGCGCGGCCGCGATTTCCGTCCGGCGAATGCCGAACATGGCGCAGCGCTTCAAGAACGTCTTGGCGTTCGCATAGCCGATCCGAAGCTTCCGCCCGACGAGCAGCCGCCGGTGCGCGGAGCCTGCCGTCCCGGCGAGCCCGACGACGAACAGATCGGCCCAAGCGACGTCCGTCCCCGGCGCCTCCGCCTCCGTCCGCACCGCCTCCAGCGCGTAGCGGATCGACTCCGGCTTCGCGTTTTCGATCCCGATATCGTCGCCCAGCGTCGCCTCGTCCTGGGACAAGAACGCATGCTTGCAGCCGGGTACCCGTCCCGAGACGATCGAACGTATGCGCTCGCCCGCGTAGTCGGGATCCGTCAAGATGATGACGCCCCGCTTCTTCTGCGCCAACGCGATGCGGGCTAGAACGTCCTTGTTTACGGCCGATCCCCCGGTCTCGATCGTGTCGGCGTCGACCGCTCGCTTCACGGCCGTCGTATCATGCTTCCCCTCGACCACGATGATTTCCTTGATCATGCTCCGCGCTCCTTATACGATGTACTGGTATTGTACCCTTCTTCGGACAAAGAAAAAAGGGCCGCCAAAGCGGCCCTCAACTCCCGAATGAAAGAACATGATGAAAAAATAAGAAACTTAGTTCGCGACCGGCTTCTTCGGTCCGATCACATACACCGTATATCCTTTCTTGGTGCCGAACTTGTGCGCATGGGCTTCGCTGTCGAAGTACACGTCGATCTTCTTGCCTTTGACCGCGCTGCCCTTATCCTCCGCGCGCCGGAATCCGACGCCGTCGATATACACCCACCATCCCATCGGAATGACGTTGGTGTCCACCGCGATCGTGCGTCCTTCCGACACCGTCGTGCCCGATGCGGTAATGCCGTAGCCCTTGTCGCCTTTCCGCTTGCCCGTCGAAGCGAAGCCCGCCGAATACGCCGTAAGCGTTACGTTCTTCAGCACGCCCTTCACGCCGAAGGTCATGCCGTCGAGCGTCACTTCTTGGGTTTCCGCCGACAAGACGGCTACCGCATTCGTCACCGGCTTCGGCTCCACTTTCGTGCCGATGGCGACGATCTTCGCGAGACTCTCCTGCTCCACCGTTCGCGCCAATACTTGTTCCGAAACGAGGACGCCGTCCTCGTATACCTTCTCGATTTGCTTGACGAGCACGCCCTCTTGGCCTTGTTGTACGACCTTCTCTTTACCCTTGAGCAGCGACTTGTCCTCTTGTTTGACCGTCTCGAACGGCAGCGCGTGTTCCGTTTCCTCGACGACGCGTTGTACCCGCACGATCTTCACGTCGGCGGAAGCCGTCAGCCGTTCGTCGAGCGCCGGTCGGATCCGGTCCAGCTCGCCGAGCGTGACGCCCGCTTCGTTCAAGACGTCTCTCACTTGCGCTCCCGTCGTGTACACTTCGACGGTCTTGCCGTCCGCCGTGACGCTGACCGGGAACGCCCGATCGATCTCCACCGCGGCGCCGTGCTTCAGCCTCGACGTCAACGGCAGCGACGATTCATCGTGTTTCCCTAAGACTACCCCTTGTTCTTCTAACACGTCTGCTACGGTCTCCGTCGTCGTAACGACCTCGATCGTGTTACCGTCCGCGACGATCGATACGCGCTTGAACTGCGTACCGTACATCAACGCGGAGAATAGACCTACCGCCGCAAGCGCGCTTGCGACGACCGACAATAAAACCTTCTTATGAGCACGGGCCCAGCGCCATGCGTAAGACATGTCGGACAGACTTTCCTCATGGGTTCCTTGTACAGGAATATCCCCCATTGCTACAGTCCTCCTTACATAGTCCCGCCTTGTACGTGAGTTGTTCTCTCAGGTGCAAAGGATCGACGCGACTATATTCGTAGTGTGAGGCAACCGTTCGAATCCATGAAAAAAAGCCGGGACGAAGAGGCTCGTTCGCGGCTTTTCGTGGAAGCGAAAAGTGTGCATGTTCAGCACGGACGGTTACCTCTCTCGTAACGCTTACGAGGTTAGCTGTCGGATTCGGACCGGAGAGTGGCCCTATCTCGGCGTGCGCCGTACGTACAATGACGGCGATATCCGAAAATTCACCCCTAGACGTATCTTACGGATACGTCCGATGCGGTTCCCCCGTTTCCCCAAGCGATGGGCGGCTTCTGCAGTCGCTCATCGGGAAACTCAGCGATACTGGAAATATGTTGTAATCTTTATTTCATTCGGTGTCTGATAAGTATCATAAAGGGAGCAAGCCATCGTTGTAAAGAGGGGTCAATCCCCCGAAATCGATGATAATCGGCGGAAATTCGTAAATTATGGCCGGTTACTCGAAATAACCGCTACGCGTTTCACCAATTTGCGCCAATTTCTCGCTTTATCTCCCCCTTTCTCCAATCGGGCGAAATAACGATGCCGCATTCGCGCTCGTGATCGCCGCGAAATCCTCCAAGGAAAGCCCTTTGATCTCCGCCGCCGCTTCCGCGACGAGCCGGACATACCCCGTCTCGTTTCGCTTCCCACGATACGGATGAGGGGTCAAATACGGCGCGTCGGTCTCGACCAAAAGACGATCCATCGGCACCTTCGCCAGCACCTCTTTCGGCTGTTTCGCGTTCTTGAACGTGATCGGGCCGCCGAACGAGAGGTAGAAATTCATATCCAAGCACATCTGCGCCGTCTCCCAGCTGCCGGAAAAACAGTGCATGACTCCCCCTACATCGTATGCTTTCTCTTCCCGTAATATGGCAACGACATCGGCATGCGCGTCCCGATTATGGATGACGATGGGCAGTCCGAGCTTCCGGGCCAACCGGATTTGCTCGCGAAAGACGCGGTGCTGCACGTCCTTCGGCGATGTATCCCAATAATAATCGAGTCCCATCTCGCCCAGCGCGACGACCTTCGGATGCGTACGCGCCAGGTGCTCGACGTAGTCCAAATCTTCGGCCGTCATATCGATCGCGTCTTGGGGATGCCACCCCACGACCGCTTCGACGCAATCGAACGTCTCCGCGAGCGCAAGCGTCGTCGGGATCGACTCCCGGTTGCAGCCGATATTGATGATGCGGGTCACTCCCGCTTCGTTCGCGCGACGAACGACCGCCTCTCTCTCGCCTTCGAAAGAGGCGTGGTCCAGATGCGTATGCGTATCCGTAATCATGGGTTCATTCTCCTCTCAGCCATTCCTCGGTTTCGGCCGTAACGTATGGATTGCCCGGCTCCAGCATCCGTTCGGGCACGTAAATTCGGTGCCTCCCCGACGTCGTGCCGCTGATCGAGCGAACGATGTCGGACGCTTCGCTGATTTCGAGCAGCTCGCCGTCACGTTTCAACAAATAAATCGGTTTTCGTTGCGCGTTTCGACCCGAGCGATAAACATCGTACGACAAATCTTTCGGAAAATCGACCTGCAAATAATACTCCGGATCGTACCCTTCCCGGCGAATCGATTCCCGCAGCCGATCGAGCAACTCGTCGTCGAGCTTCGACGGCGTGGCGTACTTGAACAATTTTCTATGTAGGAATCTTCGGCATAAATCCGACAATATCGGGTCCTTGTCGTTCGTCCACAACTCGAAAGCGGCCTGCGCCAGCGCCTCGTCCAGCTGCAAATAATGCTCCGTGTCTAGCGTCCCGTCGAACAGCCGGCGCAGCGACTCGGGCATGAAGAGGAACGCGTGGCCGCTGTCGTATAATGATTTCGCTCGCGCGAAAATATTCCGCAGCACGATCTCCGAGCTCCGCGTCACCGGATGGAAGTACACCTGCCAATACATCTGATAGCGAGACGTCAAATAGTCCTCGACCGCGTGCATGCCGCTCTCTTTCACGACGATTTGGCCTCGGTACGGCCGAATGACCCGGAGGATGCGTTCGAGGTCGAACATGCCGTAATTTACGCCCGTGCTATACGCGTCCCGCAGCAAGTAATCCATCCGGTCGGCATCCAGCTGGCTGGAGACGAGCGACACGACGATCTCCTGCGGATACGTCTTGCAGATGACGGCCGCGACGCGGTCCGGGAACGTCGGATCGACGCCGCGCAGCACCCGGTTCACCTCGGTGTCGCCTTGGATGATGCGGCACGACCACGATTCGTGATGCTCGCCGAACACCGTCTCGATCGAGTGGGAGAAAGGGCCGTGCCCGATGTCGTGCAGCAGCGCCGCGCACAGGCACAACAAGCGCTCCTCGCCGGGCCAATCCTCGAAGCGGTTGCGCTCGAATTGACTGATAATCTTGCGTGCGATCTCGTATACGCCGAGCGAATGAGAGAAGCGGCTGTGCTCCGCGCCATGGAACGTCAAGTACGAAGTGCCTAGTTGTCGGATGCGGCGCAGCCGTTGAAATTCTCGCGTGTTGATTAAATCCCAAATCACGGGTTCCTGTACATAAATATACTTATGAACCGGATCCTTAAACACCTTCTCTTCGGGCCATATCGACATGGTTCGATCCCACCGTTCTTCGCTATTAATCGACATTATTCGACAATTATTTCATTCCCTTGTCGAACGCCGCTGTCGGATTCTTATCCAATTTGTTGCCTCTTGAATATTGGAAAACCCTTTAAAAATAAGGAATTTATAAACGCGCCAATCCACGTTGACTATTATGGGAATGCTTGGTATCATAGAAACTAGTAAAAATTATGTCGAATTATGGCGAGCATAAATTTATTGTTATTTTACATTTTGGGAGGAGTTATCCATATGATGAAGTCTACAGGTATCGTCCGCAAGGTCGACGAACTCGGCCGTGTCGTGATCCCGATCGAACTTCGCCGAACGCTTGGCATCGGCGAGAAGGACGCGTTGGAGATTTATGTCGACGGCGAGCGGATTATGTTGAAGAAATACGAGCCCGCTTGCATCTTCTGCGGCAACGCCGACAACGTCACCTATTTCAAGGGAAAAATTGTTTGTAACGAATGCCTAAAAGAAATGCCGACCCCTGTGACAAAATAAGAAAAATAGTATATAATAGCTTTATGACCATGTTAATTCTAACCTTTTTATATCTCCTTATTGGCCTATGATCTCCAACGGTTTCGTTGACGGATCATAGGCACTTTTTTTGTCCTTACTCCGGCTTTCCTTGATGGATGGCGTTATAGAGGTCCCGCTTCGGCACATTCCGGTCGGTCGCCGCCTTCTTCAGCGCCTCCTTATGCGGGAGACCTTCCTTCCGTTCGTAGGCCTCGACATGTTCGGCCGGCGACAATTCGGCCCACCAGGCCGTCTCCTCCTCGCCGTCCCCGGCAAGCCCCGAATCCCCTTCCACCAGCACGCAATATTCGCCCATCGGCCCGTTCGCTTCCACATGCTTCAGACAGCTCGATAGGGTGCCGCGCGCGAATTCTTCGTACCGCTTCGTCAGCTCCCGCGCCAGGACGCACCGGCGGTCCCCCCAAGCTTCCAACATGAGTTTCAAGGTCGCCTCCACCCGATGCGGCGCTTCATAGAAGATCAGCGTCGCCGGCTGGCGCTTCCACCGGGCCAGCGTCGCCGACGCCTTCCGCTTATCGCGGGGCAGGAAACCCACGAACGTGAACGCTTCGGTCGGCAGTCCCGAGGCGACCAGTGCCGTCAGCGCGGCGTTCGGACCGGGGATCGGCACGACGGAGACGCCCCGTTCGATCGCCTCCGCGACGAGATCCGCGCCGGGATCCGAAATCGCCGGCATGCCGGCGTCGCTGACGAGCGCGACCGTCTCCCCGGCGAGCAGCTTGTCCAACAGCGCTTCGCCGCTTTTCTCCTTATTATGCTCATGGTACGAAACCAGCTTCCCGGGGATGTCGAAGTGCGTTAGCAGCTTCCTCGACTGCCTCGTATCCTCCGCCGCGATCCATGTTGCTTCCTTTAATATATGTACCGCTCTGTAGGTCATATCGTCCAGGTTTCCGATCGGCGTTCCGACGATGTATAGCGTGCCGTACGGCGTCCGCCCCTCGTCGCGGAAGCTGCGCTGGATGCGCGCTTCTTCGGCGTTGTCTAGCATCGCGTCCCCCTCCATCCTTCTAGGTTACCCCTTCAGTTCGTTTTTGCGTCCATAGAAAATGTCGAGCAGCTCCTCCGTGTACGAACCGTCGGCTTCATGCACGACGAGCGGCGGGAGCAGGCGAAGTTCCGACTTCCCATCCTTCAGCGCCTCGACAAGCACGATATTCGCTTCCTGATCGCGACGCGGATGAATGAAGCGCATCCGCTTCGGCTCGAGCTTCGCCGCGCGCAGCTCCGTTACGATCTCCGCGAGCCGCGACGGCCGGTGAACCATCGCCACCTTGCCGCCTGACTTCACGAGCCTCGCGCATGCCTGCGTCACGTCGGACAGCGTCGCGAACAGCTCGTGCCGCGCCGCGGCGATGTGGGGATTGCCCTTGATCTCTCCCGACGTTGCCGGCAGGTACGGCGGATTGACGGTGACGAGATCGAAGCCGCCGTGACCGGCTTGTTCGTGGTACGTCTTCAGGTCGGCCAACTCGATCCGCACGCGGTCTCCCAGCTCGTTCAGCTCCACGTTGCGCCGCGCCATGTCAGCCAGCCGCGGCTGAATTTCTACGCCTGTAATCCGTGCCCCCGTTCGCGTCGTCAGCAGCAGCGGAATCACCCCGTTGCCGGTGCACAGATCGACGATCGCGCCCGCCTTCGGCACCGAACAGAACCTTGCCAGGAGGACGGCATCGAGGGAGAAGCTGAACACCTCGTCGCTCTGTATGATTTTCAAATCTTGCGTCAATAAGTCGTCCAACCGTTCGCCCGGCTGCAGCTCGACTCGCTCGACCTTCATCGGCCGGTCCCCCTTCCTTAGCATCCCTCGTGAAATCGCAAAAAACCGCAGGGCTGTGTAGTCCTACGGTTCTTCCGTCTACTTATTAAAGAAGGATAAGCAAAACAAACAATCGCCTTCGGTGCGAAGATGCCCGTAGTATACGTTGCAGATATGGAACCCTTCGTGATACAGCCGGGCCAAGTTGTCGTACCCTTCGCCGACCTGTCCGGCGGCGTCCTGCGGTTCGGCCCCCGGCCGCTCCGCCGTCTCGGGCGCCTGAGCCGCCGCGACGTCCGGGTCGGGAGCGGCGGGCGTCTCCGCCGTCCCGTTCTCTTTGCGCAATATTTTGCGTAGTTGCTGGTTTTCTATGCTGAGCCGCTTGTTCTCTTCGAGCAGCAGGACGATCTGCTTCCTCAGCCCCGTCAGCTCTACCCCGAACTTCGCGAACATGTCTTCCATGTGCGTGACTTGGTTGTATAGGTCTTTTCTATCTTCCACCGTTCCACCCCTGGAAAGAGACAACCCTTACGCTTCTTGCTCCGCGACGTCGTCTAGCGGGAAGTCGGATACGCGGTTGCCGGCTTCCGCCACGCGAACGCTTACCATCCGCGAGGATGGATTGATCCCGACGACGACGCCCGTGCCGGCCGACGTAATGACGCGAGCGCCCACGGACGGCAAGTCCTGTTTCACGCTCTCGTAGTTGTCATGTTCGAATTTCAAGCAACACATCAATCGTCCGCACAATCCCGAAATCTTCGTCGGGTTGAGCGACAGGTTTTGATCTTTCGCCATCTTGATGGAGACCGGCTCGAAATCGCCGAGCCACGAGGAGCAACAGAGAATGCGTCCGCACGGCCCCAATCCGCCGAGCAGCTTCGCTTCGTCTCGGACGCCGATTTGGCGAAGCTCGATCCGCGTCCGGAACACGCCGGCCAAGTCCTTGACGAGCTCCCGAAAATCGACGCGGCCTTCCGCGGTAAAATAAAAGATCACCTTGTTCCGGTCGAACGTGTATTCGACGTCCACAAGCTTCATCTTGAGTCCGTGGTCTCGGATCTTGTCCACGCATATATCGAACGCGTTCTTCGCGGCCGCCTTGTTGTCGTCCACGACCTTCGCGTCGTTCTGATCGGCGACGCGAATGACTCGCTTCAACGGCAGTACGACGTCCGACTCGCGAACCGTCTTCTTGCCGATGACGACCTTGCCGTATTCCACGCCGCGCGCCGTCTCAACGATGACGTTCTCATGATCCTCGACCGGAAGGTCGCTGGGGTCGAAATAATATACCTTGCCCGCCTTCTTAAAGCGGACGCCTACGACTTGATACGTATCCATCATGTCCCTCCTTGCAACGCGAATAAAAACCGTTCAAGGACAAGTTGGGGATTCGCATGCCCGCGGAGTTTCCGCTTGGCCTTCAGCGCTTCGTCCATCACGGCGACCCAGTGATGGGCCGGCTTGGACATGGCCTGCTTGGCATGGAACTCCAGTTGATCTATGAACACGACCGTTGCGGTCTGTTGTCGTTGCAGTACGATCATATCTTTACACCATAAGGCGAACAAATCGAACAAGGTGTCCAAGTGCTCGGACATCTCCCCTTTGCCTGCGACCGATTGCGCGGCCAACATGCTGGCGGTGAATCCGCGGGTAGACTCCTTAGCCAATTGTAACACTGCGTTTCGGATTTCTGCAAACCAATTTAATTGGATAAGCTCGCGCGCCGTCGACAACCCTGGCGCCAGCCGTACCGCCGGTTTGACCAGCGCCGGAGGATGCCCCTCCCGCAGCAGCTCCGCCTCCATCGTCTCGGGGGACAGCGGCAGGAATACCATGCGCTGCGTACGCGATCGAATCGTCGGCAAGAGGGCTTGCCCGTTTTCGGTGATAAGTATGGCTACCGTCGCGGAACTCGGCTCCTCCAAGAACTTCAGCAAGGCGTTCGCCGCTTGCGGCGTCAGCCGATCGGCGCTCTCGATGACGTAAACTCTCGGCTTCGTCCCCGTCGTTCGATAAGCGAATTGCTTCTGCAGCTCCCGCACCTGATCGATCTTCACCGTCGCCCCGTCCGGATCGACGCTCAGGACGTCCGGGTGATTGCCGTTATCGATCTTCCGGCATTCGGCGCACTTCCCGCAAGCGTCGTCGCCTCCCTCCAGACAATGAATCGCCTGGGCGAGCGCATGCGCCGTCGCTCTGCGTCCCGTGCCGCGAGGCCCTTCGAAGACGTAAGCATGCGACAGCGCGTCGGAGCGGAGCGCCGCCTGCAGCTGCATCTTCACCCGTTCCTGACCGGGGATATCTCGGAATGGCATGTCCTTCGCTCCTAGTAAAACAAGTTGATCAGCAGTCCGCGAATTTCGCCGACTTTGCCAAGCAGTTCGATACGGCCGCCTTCCGTCGCGAGCAGCTCGTCCGCCATCGAAAGGAGCGCCTGATCGATCTCGTCCAACAATTGATATCGTTTCGTTCTGCCTCTTCGGTCCCAGCCCCTCGTCTCCTTCAAACCGACGCCTTTGCGCACCGTGTCTTCCAAGAAACGTTGAACCAGCACCTTATATTCTCTAAGCTCGCGCACCGTCATCGAACGGGCCAGCCGTTCGCCTTGCTGCGCGATGCGTTCCATCCGTCGGGCCAGCTCGTCCTGCGACGCCGCCTCCCGTTCCTGCCTTAGAAAGCCGGAGAACGGCCTAGCGGACGCGGAGGTGCCAGAAGCCCCTTCGTTCCGAAGGGGCTCCTTGCCGAACGGGCGGATGCCGGGATTGATTTTCACGTCGATCCGCCTCCGTGTCCGAAATGATTCGTTCGTGCTCTGCTTTATTCTTAGAAATGTTCGAAACGCTCGACCGGCATGATGAAGACGGCGGCTCCGCCGACCTGCACCTCGACCGGGAACGGAATATAGGAATCCGTTGTACCGCCCATTGGCGTGACCGGCGTAACCAGTTGATCGCGCACCTTGCAATTCGACTTGATGACCTCGAGGACGTCCTGCACGCGATCGTCTTCGATCCCGATCATGAACGTCGTGTTTCCGGCCCTCAGGAAGCCGCCGGTGCTCGCCATCTTCGTCGCACGTATCCCCTCTTTAATCAGGGCGTTCGACAAGCGGTTGCTGTCCTTATCTTGCACAACTGCGATTACAAGTTTCATCCTAAATTCCTCCTCTGAGCGATTTTGTCATTGCTGTTGCTGTAACAAACGGTCGAAGTCCGCATGGATGTCCGCGGCGATGTCGGCGACGGTCCGATTCGCGTCGATCAACATCACGCGCTGCGGTTCGGCTTTCGCGATCAGTAGGAATCCGTCTCTCACTCGTTCGTGGTATTCTCTCTCTTTCTGCTCGATGCGGTCGAGTCCCGCGCCGCTGGCCGCAAGCGCTCGACTCAATAGCCGTTCGCGGCTTACCGACGCGGGCACATCCAGCAAATACGTCCGATGCGGGCGCAATCCGCCGGTAGCGAACCGGTTGATTCGGGCCACCTCCTCGGGATCCCGGCCCAGGCCGTACCCTTGGTAGGCGATGCTCGCGTCGACGAATCGATCGCAGACGACGACCTTCCCCCGCTCGAGCGCCGGGACGATTACCTCGCGAACGTGCTGCGCGCGGGAGGCCGCATAGAGCAATATTTCCGTTTCGTCCATCATTTCCCCATTGTCCGGAGACAGGACGATCTCGCGCAGCCGATCGCCGATCGGCGTCCCGCCGGGCTCTCTCGTCCGTACGACGTCCGCCCCCATCGACGCCAGCCGCTCGCCGAGCAGCTTCATTTGCGTCGTCTTGCCGGACCCGTCGGGTCCTTCGAAAGTAATAAACAAGCCTTTCACTTTCAGGCTCCTAACATAGTATATTGCCTAGCTGCCATTAGGGTTCCTTACGAACGCCGATCATTCGAAGCGAGGGGTCGCGAACGCCTTGAACCGAAGCGCCTTGCTCCCGGAGGCGAAGCGCCGCCGCCGCGATGTCCCGAGTAATCTCCTCGCCGGGCAAGAGGATCGGAATGCCGGGCGGATACGGAATAACCATCTCCGCGCACGTCTCGCCAACCGCTTCTTCCCATGGAATGTCTTGTCGTACGTCCGTCCTTGCGGCCGAAATCGCGTCCTCCGCCTTGAAATAAACGGGTGCGGACAAGGATAACGCCCCTAATGCATACATATTCGAGAAATTTTGCTGATTTTCCTTCTTTTTCGCCGGAAATCGTGAGGCAAATTGTTGTAACGCCGAGAGGAGCCGTTCGATTTCCGCCGCCGACGTGGCTGCACTGCAGGCCAGGACGACATACGACTCGTTCGCCATCTCCGTATAGATGCCGACCTCGGCCAAACGCTCCGCCAGTTCGTAGCCCGTCCACCCGCCGGCGGCGTCGTAGAGGAGAGGCTTAAAGGGATCCGAGGTCGTCTTGACGCCGAATCTTCCGCTCGTCGTCGTTCGCAACGCCGCGCCAAGACTGTCGATCGCTTCCAACGCCTCCGCGAAGAGCGCATCTCCTCTCGTATGCAGCTCCCGCCGCGCCCGGTCGAGCGACGCGAGAATGAGGTAGGAGGGACTCGAGCTCTGCAGCATACGTAAGTACGCTTCGATGCGCTCATGCGGGATGCGATTGCTGCCTATATGCAGCATAGCTCCCATCGTCAAGGCGGATAGCATCTTGTGCGTCGACTGAATGACGACGTCGGCCCCTTGCTGCAACGCGGATTTCGGAAACCGCGGATGTCGCCCGAAATGCGCCCCATGCGCCTCGTCGACGATGAGCGCTTTCCCTCGGGCATGCGCCGCCTCCGCGATCGCGCCGATGTCCGCGGCGATCCCATAATAATTCGGGCTCGTTACGAAGACCGCCTTCGCCTCGGGATGCTCGTCCAACGCGCGCGCGATCGCGTCCGCCGACACGCCGCCGTATAAACCGAGCTCCTCGTCGGCTTCCGGGAGGACGAATACCGCCCCTGCGCCGCGCAGCATCAACGCGTGGATCGCGGACTTGTGCGCGTCCCGCTGCAGCACGAGCAGCTCTCCCGGTCCGGCCGCCGCGTGGATCGCCGCCAGGTTGCCGACGGTGCTGCCGCCGACGAGGAAATACGTTCGCCGCGCCCCGAAGCATTGGGCCGCGAGCGCCTGCGCCTGCTCGATCGCGCCCGAGGGCGCGTGAAGATCGTCCAGACCCGGCAGCTCGGTCGCATCGTAAGGCCCAACCGCTCCGAGCCAGCTCGCCACATCCGGGTCGGATGCGTACGCGGCGCCCGCTTTATGGCCCGGCACATGAAAGCCCGCCCGACGACGCGACCGGTACGCGGCGAGCGCGGCCACGATCGGCGCGTCTCCCGGTTGAAGCGTCCGTTTGTCCGTCATCGGGCGCTTTCCCCCTTTTTCGACATAATCTACTTGTATCTTACCTCGTTCTCCGTCAGAAAAAAAGACTCCCCGCCGTCGCGCCCGACCGTCGGAAAGTCCTTTCCATTCTATGAGATCTGCATCGATTATGCGTCCTTTTTATACCATACTCGTTTCATCTGGGTAATGAAAAACGGATACTTCTCGTCTTTCACGTCCGTCCGTACCATTTCCGTCTCGCAATCCGCACAAATAAATTGACCGCAAATATGAATTCCTTCCGAACGCGTCTCTTCGCAAATCATGCAGATCGTCGGCTCCGCTTCGGGATTCAGCGCATTCATTGGGCAGCTCACCTTTCTCGTTTTACTCCCAGTATTGCCTTTCTTCTAAATCTCTAAACTTTTTTTGGCGAACTTGCTATAATTGAGAATCGGTATGTGATTCCCATTCTTCGCCACCGTTCCTTATGTATATGTGGGCGCGGAGAGAAGCGTGAATGAAACCCGAAGACCCCGAGGTGACGGTTGTGGCGATGCAAGCAGAAACGCCCGCGAACGAAAAAGTGATCTACCAATACAAGCTCCTTAAGAGGATTCGCCGTCATCCTTTAATTAGCCTTGTTTATTTAGGTTTTCTTACATTATGGCTTTCGGTCGTACCGATTCTTCACGGGGGAGCATACCATTTGCTCTGGGGCATCGGCGCCTTGGTCGGCTGGCAGGCGGCGTATTACGTCCTGACAACGGCGCTCCTGGGCCGGGAACGGGAGGAATTGAGATATTCGCAGCGGTACGGTTGGCTGCTTGCATCGCCTTGGTTCGGGTACCTGCCGACCTCCAGCGTGCCGTTCCGTCAATATCGATCGATCCAGCTGCACCTAACCGCGATCGGCGTATTGGCGTCAGCGGGATTGGCCGTCTGGGTGCCGCCCGCCGCGGCACTCACCGCAGGCTTCATCCACCTGTGGTGGATGGCGCCGCGCCTATACCTCGCGATGGCGATGAAGCGTTCCGCTCAGTCGGGCAGCATTCTCGCCATGACGCCCGCAGATGTGGGCTTGTATTCGTCTTAAGCCATACAGCTCGATGCCTTCGCTTTCAACGATGATATGGAAATTTACGATATTTTGCCGATAAAGGCCGTATCCGTGTGAATCCGCTCGAAATTACGCATCTTCCTCATGTCCTTCGTCCAGTAGGTATAACTGTACGCCGGTTTTACCTAATCTTATCAGAGAAAAAAACGCCTCCGGATTCGACGAATCGAATCGGAGGCGTTCTTATGTCAGCTTGGCGACGTCCTACTCTCCCGGGACCCTGCGGTCCAAGTACCATCGGCGCTGGAAGGCTTAAATTTCGTGTTCGGGATGGGT
>NZ_JAPSKE010000052.1 GCF_031177825.1 Paenibacillus sp.
CTGTCCCCGAAGGAACAACTCCGCTCGACTTGCATGTATTAGGCACGCCGCCAGCGTTCGTCCTGAGCCAGGATCAAACTCTCCAAAAAGGGTAGTTCAAACTGCTGCGCTCATTACAAGCTAGCTTCAAAACATTTTGCTATGAGCCGAAGCTCACAGCGCGTATGCGCTCGTTGTTCAGTTTTCAAGGAACAAGCTGTTTTCTTATTGTCATCCGTTTTAACGGCGACTTTTATATCCTATCACATCCGCCCATCCATTGCAATCCTTAATTTCTTGACAATGTTTGGTTCGCTCTTTCGAGCTCGCCGATGCTTTCGGGACAGCGAAAAATAATTTATCACAACGAGAGTGAAGTGTCAACTCTTTTCGCAAATCATTTTCCGAAGCCCGTCTAGAGACCATAAAACCACCCGACGTCGTCGAGTGGTTATCTCGTCTTCCGATTCAAAGCATACCTGGATAGATCCTTAGGCGACGCTAATCGTGCATACATGCGAAAGATTACCTTATATCGGTTTTCGATCGCCGTCTTCATGTCTCCGTCGATGCGCGTATCCCGCAAATCGAGCAGCATCTCGTCCAACTCTTTGCGCAACACGTAATCGAGCTCCCGGCATTCCCGGTCGTTAAACAAAATTCCTAACATGTTCCGCTGACGGCCCCCTTGCGAATTCTTAGATGTACATTACGACAACGAAGGAAATGCTCTTGGGTAATGGTGCGAGCCGGACGCTTGTCTCGTCCTGTTTTTGTTATTCACCATTTCGGCCATTTTTAACCACGGACCAAGAAATACGTGATCGTGCTCTCGATGAAAGCGGCGACCAGCAGCGCGAAAAACAAAAATGCGATCAACCGCCCGAACGTGCCGTGGAACGCTTTCAACGACGCGGAAGAACCGCCGCCCCGGAACGCGCGAACCAGCTCCGCGAAGACGAGAGCGCCGTACTTCAGGCCATAGGCGGCCGCGATCAAGATCGCGGTAATTTCGAGCAAACCGTGAGGCAGGATGCCGCGGACGATCAGGGAAAATACGTTCGCCCCCGAATCCCCCGCCACGGCGGCGACGTAACCTAGAATCATGCCGTTCGTCAACAGGAAGAACAACGGGAACAGCCCGAACAACGCCCCCAAGAAGACGACGAACAGCGACTTCACGAAGTTATTGATGAAGATGAACAAGAACATCCACACTTGCGGATTCGCGGTGGCGTCCAATCGTTCGGCGACGCCGCGCATCGGCGCGATCTGGCTTTCCAAATAGGCGTTCAACCCTTCGCTGCCGGCCCCGAAGGCCACGCCGACGAAAAACAGCGCGAAGCTGACCGCGATATACCACCGGATCGCCGCCAAATCTTTCGCGAAGGCTCTCATGGTTTGCAAACTCATCAGGCGTCTCTCCTCTCGTGTCCGAAGGGGTAGCATAACTTGTCTCCCCTCGTCATACATATGTACAAACCCAAAGAAACAAGTCGTTCGCGCCAGTCCGCGGGGGACGTGTCACTAGTGGCCAAAGGAGGACCTATCAGTGAATGTATTTTATGTGCTCAACGGGAAAAAGCTCAAGCATTACCTCATCATGATGTTGGCCGCCGTCTTTACCGTCGGCGTCATCTACGCGGAGCGGGGCAATATTACCGTCTTCAAAGCGGATGAGGGCCCCGCCGCCATCTATAAAGTCGATACGGACCAGAAAGTGCTTGCGCTGACGTTCGATATCAGCTGGGGCGAGACGCGCGCGGAGCCGATTATCGACGTACTGCAGCAAAAAGGGGTGAAGAAGGCGACATTCTTCCTCTCCGCCCCATGGAGCGAAGCGCATCCCGACATCGTCAAGAAGATCATGGACGCCGGCTACGAGATCGGCAGCCACGGGCATAAGCACGATAATTACAGCCAGATGACGGACGAGGAAATTCGCAAACAAATCCGGACGGCGCACACCGTACTGTCCCAGGTGACGGGCAAGGCGCCCACCCTGCTCCGCCTCCCGAACGGAGACTTCGACAAGCGCGTCTTGAAGATCGCGAACGAACTCGGGTATAAGACGATCCAGTGGGACACCGACTCCAAAGACTGGACGAATCCGGGGGTCGACCGCATCGTCAGCACCGTCGTCTCCCGCGCCCATCCGGGCGACATCGTCCTGCTGCACGCAAGCGACTCCGTCAAGCAAACGCATGAAGCGCTGCCGGCGATCATCGACGAGCTTCGCGCCAAGGGGTATTCGTTCGCGACGGTCACCGAGCTGATCACCGGCACCGACGTGAAAGGGAATAAAGCGCAGGAGCAGCAGAAGGCGCCTCCGACCTCTACGGCTCCCGCTCCGTCAACAACGTAATAGGAACGGCCCCGGGCCGGCCGGTAGCAGCGTTACGACGCGCGTCCGGCCGGCTCTCCCGCTCTGGCGGGCGCCAAAATTTTATGCAGGCGAAGAATTTGCCAGGCGTTGCACAGGAACAGCGGAAGCACCATCATGGCGGTGCCGTACGCATTGAACTGCTGCAGTGCGGGCACCGCTTCGAGCAGCGTCACGGCGGTCATGAAAAACAGCGTCGGTACGAACGATTTCGGATTCGTCTCCGCCGCCTTCCGCCGCGCCACCAAATAACCCCCGATGACGACGAGCGCCGGCAGGACGAAATACGGCAGCATGCTCTCCCCTTCCGGAACGCGCAGCATCGCCGCATACCCCGACACGACGACGATGAAGAATACTTGGACGTACGTCCACATCAACTTATTCTTGAAAATGCCCTGCGCGAACAGGTTCACGGTTAAGTACGCGAAAAAGCCCATATGGCTGAAAGCGCCTAACAGCGCGCCGACGGTTACGGTTTGGATCAAGTTAAACAAGATGCCTTCGACGCCCATCGTCGAAGGGGTCACCTCCGGATTGATCATAAAGACGAACACGCCGACGACGAGGGCGGCTCCGATTCCGATCCCGAGCGTGGAGAGAAACAGCGAAATCCATTTTCCCAAATTCATAAGTCCGAAACCTCCGATTTTCCTGTTGCGACGCGATTCGCGCCTGCCCTAATTGTATAGAAACGCGTCAAAAAAAGCCAACCGCCTCGCTTCATAAAGCGCCCTTCGGAATCAAATACTATGACAAACCGAATCGGGGAGGCAGAAGCGCGATGAAACGTTGGGTAACCTGCGCGGCGGCCGTCGCCGCGCTTGCCGTGTTGACGTCCTGCGGACAAGATCAGCAGCAGTCCGCTCAAGTGAATTATAATGAAGTCAAGACGATGGTCGTCGACATCCTCAAGACGGAAGACGGCCAGAAGGCGATCAAGGAAGCGTCCAAGGAAGTCGAGGCGGCGGATTTCCAACAGCTGCAGATTTTGAATACGGGTCAAGGACAGCAGCTGCAGCTCGCCGTCAAAGAGGTCATGAGCGATCCCGCCTACGCCGCGGCGCTCAAGGAGACGATGATCGACCCGAAATTCGCCGGCGACTTCGCTCGCGCGATCACGATGGAAAATAAGCACATCCAGAAGGAACTGATGAAGGACCCCGAATACCAGCAGCAGATGATCGACCTCATGAAGGATCCGCAAATCCAAGCGCTGATGCTGCAGACGATGAAGAGCGCCGAGTACCGCCAGCAAATCATTACGATCATGAAAGAATCGCTCGATACGCCGTTGTTCCAGCAGGATCTGCTCAAGCTGATGACGCGCGCGCTGGAAGAACATTCGAAGCCGAAGTCCGACGCCGAGAAGGGCGCGAAGGCGACCGCTTCCGCCGAGGAAGAGGAGAAGAAGAAGAAAGAAGAGGAAGAGAAGAAGAAGAAGGAAGAGGAAGAATCGTTGTAATTTGTCGAAAATGAATAAAGGCCGCCCAGGCGCGATCCTCGAGAGGATGCCCGGTGCGGCCTTTTTTTGTCGATTATGGATTTGCCGAGGTTTTCGCGATCACGCGATCCGCCAGCTCCATGTACAGCTTGCCCGTCGGGCTGTCTTCCTTGTAGATCGAAGGCGAGTAGTCCCGCTCCGCCGGATGGTTGTCCGGCGCGCCGAGCGGCACTTGCAGCAGCAGCTCCGTATGCAGCTCCTCCGCCAGCTTCGCGCCGCCGCCGCGGCCGAAGACGTAATCCCGCTCCCCGTCGCCTCGCTCGTACCACGCCATGTTCTCGACGATGCCGAGAATTTCATGGTTCGTGTGGCGCGCCATCGCGCCGGCGCGCGCGGCGACGAACGCGGCCGTCGCATGCGGCGTCGTCACGATAATCTCCTTGCTGTGCGGCAGCATCTGATGGACGTCCAAGGAGACGTCGCCCGTGCCCGGCGGCAGGTCCAGCAGCACGTAATCGAGCTCGCCCCACTGGATTTCGTTGAAGAAGTTGCGGAGCATCTTCCCGAGCATCGGACCGCGCCAGATGACCGGCGCGTTGTCTTCGACGAAGAAGCCCATGGAGATGACCTTCACGCCATGGCTCGTTACGGGCGCCACGCCGCCTTCTTCGACGGCCGGACGCGAATCGATCCCCATCATGTCCGGTACGCTGAAGCCGTAGATGTCGGCGTCGATCAAGCCGACCCGCTTGCCGCGGCGCGCCAGCGCCACCGCCAGATTGACCGTCACCGTCGACTTGCCGACGCCGCCCTTCCCGCTCGCGACGGCGATGAACGTCGCCGGATGATCGGCGTCGAGCAGCGCCGGGCTGCGCTTCTGCGCGGCCGCGCCGCCGCTCTGGGCCGCCGCCTGCAGCTTCTTCGCGATCTCGCCGCGCTCGAAGTCCGTCACGGCGCGGGAGCGGATGTGGATCAGCTCGGGACCGACGCCGATCTCGCCGAGCGATTCCCTCACCGCGGCTTCCATCTCGTTCTTCGCCTCCGCGTCGTCCGTCGCCAGCACCAGCGTCAGCGAGACGCCGGCCTCCCGAGCCATCACGTCCCGGATCAGGCCCAGTTCCACTAAGCTGAGACCCGAGTCGGGGTCTCGGATATGTTCAAGTGCATGGATCGCTTCGTCTCTCGTTACCAACGGTTCCACCTCTTCGCTTTCGTGTCAAAGTATCGTCATTATAGCATACGCAAGGGGAAGGGGAGAACCGGGCCCGATCGTCACGCGTCCGGAGACGTCTCCGTCTCGGGATGCTCCTCCGGCTTCGATTCCGGGTTGCCGTCCGAGTTCTGCGCCGGCATCGGCGTCTCCGATGGCGCTTCTCCGTCCGGAGCGCCGCCGGTCGGCTCGAGCGGAGGAGTCTCTCCGGACGTATACCGCAGCAAGCCGCGATAGATCGCCGCCGCCAGCTGCTTCTGGTATTCCGTCTTTCCGAGGTTCGCCGCTTCCGCCGCATTCGACAGGAAGCCGACTTCGACGAGCGCCGTCGGCACCTCGGATCGGTCGAGAATGAATATATTGCGAATCCGCTTCGACTGGCGGTGCGTCTCGACGACGGACGTACGCAGCTCCTCCTGGATGAACCAAGCGATCGCCGCGTTGTCCTTATGGTTCATTGTGTAGAACGTCTGAGGCCCGTACCACTGCGGCTGCGGGATCGCGTTCAAATGCACGGAGAGAAAGAGATCCGGCTTCGTCTCCCGCACGATGGCCGCTCGCTCCTTCAGATCCTCCGTCTTGCGGCGGCTGAATCCCTTCGTGCCGGCGGCGGCGAGATCGGTGTCCGTGTCCCGCGTCATGACGACGTTCGCGCCGGCTTGCTGCAAATAATCCTTGAGGTACATGCTGATGTTCAGCGTGACGTCCTTCTCCCACAGTCCGTCCGCGCTCTTCGCCCCGCCGTCCGCTCCTCCGTGCCCCGGATCGAGCACGATCGTCTTCCCCGATAACGGCAGCGTCCAATACGTCCACGTCTTCGCGGCCGGCAATTGATTCGTGAATACGACGACGATCAGGGCCACCATCAGCCCCATCGTAATCAGCTTCCCTCGCGCTCCGCCGCTCAGCCAAAAGACTACGCGCCCGTGCCTCTTCATAACGAAAACCACCCCGCCCCGATACAGATGAATGTATCTCATCTATATGGGACAGGGTGGACAAATATGACGAGTTCTCGTTACGGCGCGGTGACCGCCTTCTCGGCGAGACCTTCGATCAGCACCTTCGCGACCTCCGGACGCGTGAACTCCGGCGGCGGGCATTCGCCGTTCCGCAGCAGCGCGCGGACCTTCGTGCCGGACAAGTGCATGTGATCCGCCTTATCGTGCGGGCACGTCTTGCTGGACGCCATGTTGCCGCACTTCGTGCAGAAGAAGCTGTGCTCGAAGAACAACGGCGTGATGCCTAGCTCTTCGGCCGTGAAGTTGCGGAAGATCTCCTGCGCTTCGTAGGTTCCGTAGTAGTCCCCTACGCCGGCATGATCGCGGCCGACGATGAAATGCGTGCAGCCGTAGTTTTTCCGAACCATCGCGTGCATGATCGCTTCCCGCGGGCCTGCATAACGCATCGCCGCCGGATACACGCCGAAGTGAACGCGGTCCTTCGGATAATAATTGTCGAGCAGCACCCGATAACTGCGCATGCGAACGTCGGCCGGCACGTCGTCCGACTTCGTCTCCCCGACGAGCGGATTCAGGAACAAGCCGTCCACGATTTCCATCGCGCTCTTCTGAATGTATTCATGTGCCCGGTGCACCGGATTGCGCGTCTGGAAGCCGACGATCGTGCGCCAGCCCTTCTCGGCGAACGCCTTCCGCGTATCGGCCGGGTCGAAGTAGTACTCTTGAAACCGTTCCGGCTTCGGGCGATTCAGAACCGTAATGGCGCCGCCGACATATCCGTTCGGACGCTCCAGCAGCTTCACGACGCCCGGATGCTCCGTATCGTCCGTCTTGTACACCTTCACCGCTTCTTCCTTCAGATCGACGCGGTACGTCTGTTCTACGTCAAGAACCGCATAGACGACTCCATCCGTGTCGCCGACCAAGGCGACCTTCTCCCCGACCGCAAGGTTTGCGAACACGTCGTCCTCAACGGCCAGCGTGACCGGAATGCTCCATACCGTGCCGTTGGAAAGGCGCATCGAATCGAGTACCGAGCGGTAGTCGTCTTGCTTCAAGAAACCCGTTAACGGGGAAAAGGCTCCGACCCCGATACAGTCGATATCGGAAATCGTCCATGCGTTCACGCGAATCTTGCGCAGTCCTTCCGCCAGCTTCAGTAGATCGTCTCGCTCTTGGCCTTCGGCGATCCGGTTAATCAGCGTACCGCCGTGAGGTTGAATCGTAGACATCGGTTGTGCTCCTCCCTTATCTGCGCTAAGAATAGTTTATTTATGCAAACCGCACTCGGTTTTCTCGGAACCGGCCCAACGTCCCGCGCGCGGGTCTTCGCCCGGCGCGACCGGACGCGTGCACTGCTCGCAGCCGATGCTCGGGAAGTTCCGATCGTGCAGCGGGTTATACGGCACGTCGTTCTCTCGGATATAGTTCCACACGTCCTCGGACGTCCAGTTCGCCAGCGGGTTAAACTTCACGAGACCGAACTTCACGTCGTATTCGACCTTCTTCGCGTTCGCGCGCGTCGGCGCTTGATCGCGACGAATGCCTGTGATCCATGCTTCGTATTTGCCGAGAATTTCCGTTAACGGATCGACCTTGCGGATATTGCAGCACTTGTTCGGGTCGCTCTTCCACAGCTCCTCGCCGTGCAGCGCGGCTTGCTCCTCCGGCGTCAGCTTCGGCTTCACCTGCACGAAATTAACGTTGTATTTAGCCGCGAGCGCGTCGCGGGTTTCGTACGTCTCTTTAAAGTGGAAATCCGTGTCTAAGTAGAAAATATCCGTGCCCGGACGAACCTTCTGCAGCATGTGCACGAGCGCGACGTCCTCCGCGCCGAAGCTGCAGGCGAGCGTTATGTTCGGGAACGTGTCGACCGCAAAGGCGAGAAGCTCCTCTATCGGCGCATTCTCCAACCGCTCCGCCGCTTCATTGATTAGCTTTTCTTTTTCCAACAAATTCATTGATAAGGGCGCCTCCTTTTTAATTCCAACTATTTCGCTCTGATTTATTTGATATATAGTAATTATAGAGGTCCTGGTCCAAATGTCAATCCGTCTTTTAGGCGTATATGTATCCATATTCTCTGAATTCGCAATGGGTGCAAAGAAACGCCGAATTCGCATTCGGCGTCTCGATTCTGCTATGACTGTACGGCGGGACGGCGGTCGACGCCGCGCCCTCGGAACGTGCGATACACGAGCCACAAGTTCAATAATACCAACGCCGCCATCGCTAAGAATACATTGCTGAAGCCCGAGGCGACTTCGGCCGCGAACGGGTTGACGGCGGATGCCCCCGCGGATTCGTCCAGCGCCTTCATCATGACCGCGCCGCTGATCGAACCGGATAAGAAGTTGACGAGGGTGAACGTCCCCATTCCGATCCCGATCATCTCTCTCGGCAACAAGCCGGATACATGGTTCGTGATCGATGCCTGCATGAAGGAGAATCCGATACTCACGAACGCCATGCTTACGGCGATCATCCACGGACCATGGCCGCTGACGGAAGACAGCAGCAGCAAGCCCGTTAGGATGCCTCCCTGCGCCAAGCTGACCACGAAGCCGTTGCCCCTCCGGTCAGCCAACTTCCCGCCGTATCGGCCCAACAGCGCCGCCGACATCGCCGCCGGGAACAGCGCGAACCCGACGTGGACAGGCGACAGTCCGTTCACGTCGGCGAGCAGCGTCGGGATGACGATCATGATCCCGAAAGCGGCCGTACCCGACAGGAACGTAATCAAGAGACATGTAAGCACCCCTTCGATGCGAAACAACCGCGGTTGGATGAACGGGTCCTTCGCTCCCCTGCGAATCCACAGTCCGAAGAGGAGGAAGAAGACGGCGCTCGCGATCGGAAGCCACCAGACGAAGTTAGTGATCGCCAAGAGCAGCGCAACGACGCCGACACCCAGTAACGCGGCGCCGGCGAGATCGAATGTTCCCGTTCGCGTCTCTTCCTTCGGCAGCCAACGCAGAAACAACGGAACGGTGAGCAGCGTGCCTAGCGAGATTAGAAATAAATAATTCCAGGAAACCGCTCCGGTGACGAAGCCGCCGACGATGGGGCCGATGCCGGACGCGAACGCGATTGTCGACGCGATCGTCCCGAGCGCCCTCCCGCGCTGCGCCTGCGGCACGAGGCGAGCCGGAATGAGCATCGCGAGCGCCGGGATAGAGGATGCGCCCGCGGATTGGATAAAGCGTCCGACGAGCAGCATCGCGTACGTCTGTGCGAAGAAGCCGACGATCGATCCGACGCAGAAAGTAAGAATGCCGATCGTGATGAGCCGCTTCAACGGGAACCGATCCGCCAGCTTGCCGTACGTGAGTGAACCGAGCGCATAGATGATCGAGTACCCCGTCGTAACCCAGCTGACCTCCGAATGCAGCAGGCTAAATTCGTCAGCGATCGACGGGATCGCGATGTTAAACATCGTCACATTCATGACGGAAAACAACAAAATAAAACAAATCGCCCAGATCACCTTGGGGTTATAGTCTTTATTGGCGGACTCCACTTCGATTCCTCCCTCGTTACTCCTATCTGTTATCTGTCGGATTACAGTTTACTCTTGCGGAATTGGAAAGTCAATCCAAACTAAAAACGCCCCGGAGTCTAAAGAGACTCTCGGGGCGTTGCGGTTGCGTTCGATTAGCGCTTCGAGAACTGCGGAGCGCGACGAGCGGCTTTAAGGCCATACTTCTTCCGTTCCTTCATCCGCGGGTCGCGAGTCAGGAAGCCTGCACGCTTAAGCGGGGAGCGGAATTCCGGATCTGCCTTCAGCAGCGCCCGGGAGATGCCGTGACGGATCGCGCCGGCTTGGCCGGAGATGCCGCCGCCGTGAGCCAAGACGATAACGTCGTACTTGCCGACTGTCTCCGTCAAAGCTAGCGGTTGCTTCACGATCAATTTCAACGTCTCGAGCCCGAAGTATTCGTCGAGCTGGCGTTGGTTGATGACGATATTGCCGTCGCCCGGTACCAAACGTACGCGTGCTACGGAATGCTTCCGACGTCCTGTGCCATAGTATTGGAACTGTGCCATGTTGTCGAACTCCTCCTATTACCCGCGTAATTCGTACGGTTGCGGATTTTGTGCCGCATGCGGATGCTCGCTGCCGGCGTAAACTTTCAACTTCGTGTGCAACGCGTTGCCGAGCTTGTTCTTAGGCAGCATGCCCTTAACCGCAATCTCGATCATACGCTCCGGCTTCGTCTGCACCATAACGTGCGCCGGCGTTACCTTCAAACCGCCCATGTAACCGGAATGACGGTAGTAGTTCTTCTGTTGCCATTTCTTACCCGTAAGTACGATCTTCTCCGCGTTGATGACGACGACGAAGTCTCCCGTATCGACGTGAGGCGTAAATTCCGGCTTATGCTTGCCGCGAATCAAGCTCGCGACTTCACTTGCCAAGCGACCGAGCGTCTTGCCGTCTGCATCGACGAGATGCCACTTACGCTCGACTTCGTTAGGCTTGGCCATATACGTAGTCCGCATTAGGATATCCTCCATTCATGTGCTTGCCTTACAGCAGTTGTGGTCTATGATGGTGTCAATTTGCCGAAAGTGTCGGCAAAGCCATATTCGAATTCGGATGTTGCATGCCTTGCATTGGTTGGCTTTAATGGAAGTGCCTTGCCGGGGCCGTGGGAAAGCTGACAAAGCAAAGCCAAACAATATATTACAACATATCCTGGCGTTTAGCAAGCTGTATTTTCACGCATCATAACTCGTACTCAACGCTCCAGAGCGACAACCCGTACGGCTTAGCCGTCGGACCCGCCATCGCGCGATCTCGCGCTTGCAGGATTCGAGGGATGTCGGCTGCAATCAGCTTTCCTTCTCCGACCGCAAGCAACGTACCGGCCATAATACGCACCATATTGTATAGAAAACCGTTGCCGGTGAAAAACAATCGTAGACGTCCGACGCCCGTCGCGGATTCCATGCCCTCCACGGCGGTTTGCGTCAGCTTCGCTTCATAGACGGTTCGCACCTTCGATTCGGACGCCGCTCGGACCGAACAGAACGACGTGAAGTCGTGTTCGCCCTCGAGGTGCCGTATCGCTTCTCGCATCGCGCTAACGTCTAGCGAGCCCGGATGATGAAATTCCGTTCTACGGTTCAGCGGGTCCGGATAGCGATTCCCGTTAATCGTATAACAATATGTCTTCCGCTTCGAAGACTTCCTCGCATGGAACGTCAAAGGGACCTCCTCTGCTTTCCATACGACGATATCGTTCGGCAGGCGGGCGTTCAGCGCTTGACACCACCGATCGGCAGGCAGACGGGACGACGTCTCGAAGTTCACGACCTGCGCGCGCGCATGCACGCCCGCATCCGTCCGTCCCGAGCCGTGTACGGCTACGGTCTCGCCGGTTATGGCCGCGATCGCTTCGATCAACGCCGCTTGAATCGACGGCACGCCCGGCTGCACTTGGAAGCCGTGGTATTCCGTCCCGTCATAGCCGATCGTCATGCGAATGTTTCGCATCCAGGAGATCACCGCCCGTAGCTTATGATACGTACAAAAAAAGGGCTAGGGGGAATCCGAGATTCCGACCGCCCTTCCTTCGTGTATAAGCTGTTACGCTTCGGCGCGATCCACCAATTCCAAGTAAACCATCGGAGCGGCGTCGCCGCGGCGAGGTCCCAACTTCAGAATGCGAGTGTATCCGCCTTGACGCTCGGCGTAACGAGTCGCGAGATCGGAGAAGAGCTTTTGGATCGCGTCTTTTCCTTCTTGCGCCTCTTCGCGGCGTACGAAAGCAGCTACTTGACGACGAGCGTGCAGATCCCCGCGCTTCGCGAGCGTGATGAGTTTCTCGGCGATGGAACGGATTTCCTTCGCCTTCGCTTCCGTCGTTTGGATCCGTTCGTAGATGAACAGGTCCGTTACCAAGTCGCGGAACAACGCTTTGCGCGCGCTGGAATCGCGGCCCAACTTTTGGTATGCGGTCATGGAATATGTCCCTCCCTTACGGTGTCATATCGTAGTATCTGGCTTGCCGTACGGAGGTCCGGGAACGACGGCTTAGTCTTCCTTGCGGAGACCGAGGCCGAGCTCTTCCAGCTTCTCCTGTACTTCTTCCAAGGATTTGCGCCCGAGATTGCGGACCTTCATCATATCTTCTTCCGTCTTCGTGATCAATTCTTGCACCGTATTGATGCCGGCGCGCTTCAAGCAGTTGTACGAACGAACGGAGAGATCGAGTTCTTCGATCGTCATCTCGAGTACTTTTTCCTTTTTGTCTTCCTCTTTTTCGACCATGATCTCGGCGTCTTTCGCTTCGTCGGTCAACCCGACGAACAGCATCAGATGCTCCGTCAAGATTTTCGCGCCCAAGCTTACGGCTTCTTCAGGGCGGATACTGCCATCAGTCCATACTTCCAGTGTCAGCTTATCGTAGTTAGTCACTTGACCGACGCGGGTATTTTCCACACTGTAGTTGACGCGGGTAATGGGCGTATAGATCGAATCTACCGGAATGACGCCAATCGGCTGATCTTCCCGCTTGTTCTTGTCCGCGGATTGGTAACCGCGGCCGCGCTGCGCATGAATGCGCATATGCAGCCGTGCATCGGAGGACAAGGTCGCGATGTGAAGATCCGGGTTCAGGATTTCAACGTCGCTGTCGGCGCGAATATCTCCCGCCGTCACGACGCCGTCTCCCTCGGCGTCGATCTCGAGCACCTTCTCTTCGTCCGAATGGATTTTGAGCGAGAGACCCTTCAAGTTGAGAATGATCTCCGTTACGTCCTCCACCACACCCGGTACCGTTGAGAATTCGTGCAGCACGCCGTCGATTTGAACGCTTGTCACCGCGGCCCCAGGCAGCGACGACAGCAGGATTCGGCGTAGCGAATTGCCGAGCGTCGTCCCGTATCCCCGCTCGAGAGGCTCTACAACGAAACGGCCGTAGGAGCCGTCCTCACTGACTTGTACGGTTTCGATCTTCGGCTTTTCGATTTCGATCATCGATCAATACCCTCCTTAAACGTCGCTTTGCTCAAATCAAAAATGAGAAATTTCATAGTATGCCTATCCTCCACATCCACTATTCCCATGTATCGGATAAATATACTACAAATGTGAGCTTTGATTATACGCGACGACGTTTCGGCGGACGGCAACCGTTGTGCGGGATCGGAGTCACGTCTTTAATCAGATTCACTTCAAGCCCTGCGGCTTGGAGCGATCGGATCGCGGCTTCGCGTCCTGCGCCCGGTCCTTTGACCATGACTTCTACGCTCTTCAAGCCGTGCTCCATCGCAGCTTTCGCAGCGGTTTCCGCAGCCATCTGCGCAGCGAACGGCGTGCTCTTGCGGGAGCCCTTGAAGCCGAGGCCGCCGGAGCTTGCCCAAGAGATCGCGTTTCCGTGCGGATCCGTGATCGTAACGATCGTGTTGTTGAACGTGGAACGAATGTGCGCGACGCCCGACTCGATATTTTTCCGGTCGCGGCGTTTCGTGCGCACCGCCTTCTTGGCTGGTTTTGCCATTGGTTGTTATCCCCCCTTCTTATTTCTTCTTGTTGGCTACGGTCCGACGAGGACCTTTGCGCGTACGAGCGTTCGTCTTCGTGCGTTGACCGCGAACCGGCAAACCGCGACGATGACGCAGACCGCGATACGAACCGATCTCGATCAAGCGCTTGATGTTCAGAGCGATTTCGCGACGGAGATCGCCTTCCACTTTCAGGTTCTTGTCGATTTGGTCGCGCAGACGGCTGACTTCGTCTTCCGTCAAGTCTCTTACCCGCGTGTTCGGGTTGATGCCCGTTGCGGCAAGAATTTGTTGCGCCGTCGTTTTACCGATGCCGTAGATATACTGCAGGGAAATTTCGACGCGCTTGTCGCGGGGCAAGTCTACACCAGCTATACGTGCCATAGATTAGACGCGCACCTCCTTTTTAGCCTTGTTTTTGTTTATGCTTCGGGTTTTCGCAGATCACCATCACGTTGCCTTTGCGACGGATCACTTTGCATTTTTCGCAAATTGGTTTGACCGACGGTCTTACTTTCACTGAGAACCCCTCCTAATCCTAGTTACGGAGGCGAATCATTTGCGGTACGTAATTCGCCCTCTCGTCAAATCGTACGGCGAAAGTTGAATCACGACCTTGTCTCCCGTCAAGATTCGAATAAAGTGCATGCGCAATTTACCCGAAACATGAGCAAGAATTTGATGCCCGTTCTCCAACTCGACGCGAAACATGGCGTTCGGCAACGGTTCGATTACCGTGCCTTCGACTTCAATCACATCTTCCTTAGCCATTCGATGTCTCCTTTCCGCT
>NZ_JAPSKE010000034.1 GCF_031177825.1 Paenibacillus sp.
GTGGTGTGGATACTTCGAAACTACCGGTATTAACCAATGCCGAAATGCGCGAATTGTTCGTCTCGCTGCAACAGAAGGGGGACCGGTCCGCAAGGGAGAAATTGGTGAACGGCAATTTGCGCCTGGTATTAAGCGTCATTCAACGGTTCAATAACCGCGGAGAGTTCGTGGACGATCTGTTCCAAGTCGGCTGCATCGGCTTGATGAAGGCGATCGACAACTTCGACCTCGGCCAAAACGTGAAGTTTTCCACGTACGCGGTACCGATGATTATCGGCGAAATCCGGAGATACCTTCGGGACAACAACCCGATTCGCGTCTCCAGAAGCCTGCGCGACATTGCCTACAAAGCGCTGCAAGTCCGCGATCAGCTGACGAACCGCAACTCGCGGGAGCCGACGATTACGGAAATTTCGATCGAGCTGAACGTACCGAAGGAAGACGTCGTCTTCGCGCTCGATGCCATTCAGGATCCGGTGTCGCTGTTCGAACCGATTTACCAAGACGGCGGCGACCCGATCTACGTGATGGATCAGATCAGCGACGACAAAAGCAAGGACGTCTCGTGGATCGAGGAGATCGCGCTGCGCGAAGCGATGCAGCGGCTGAACGACCGCGAGAAGATGATTTTATCGATGCGCTTCTTCGAGGGCAAGACGCAGATGGAAGTGGCGGAGGAAATCGGCATCTCTCAAGCGCAAGTATCGCGGCTCGAGAAGTCGGCGATCAATCAGATGCAGAAGCACGTCAAGACGTAACGCTCCATTGTCCGTTCCGTTCCGCTCTGCGCGGCGGGACGGGCCTTTTTCATTGAGAACGGAAACTTTCGGGACACAAATGACGATCCGCCACATATAGTAGTAGAGATAGGCGGGTGTCCGTGATGAAAATTTCCGACTTCCAAACGAAAGACGTCATCAACATCGTTGACGGCAAGAAGCTCGGCCAAATCAGCGACATCGAGCTCGATTTGCGCGTCGGGCGCATCGATTCGATCGTCGTCCCGAGTTCGGGACGGTTTTTCGGCTTCTTCGGCGGCGGGACCGACGTGGTCATCCCGTGGCGTTCGATCGTGAAGATCGGCGCCGACGTCATCTTGGTGAAGCTGGACGACCCGAAGGTGTATCGGGTGGACGAACGAGGCAAGGACAGTACGAAAACCTTCCGCGAGCGGGACCGGGATCGGGAACGAGACCGGGAGTGGCAGCAGCGCGAGCGGGGGCGGGACGAACCGGAGGACGACGAGTACCGGTAAGTCTCTCGATGCGGCATACGACGCGAAGCGGACCCGGCCTTGCCGGCCGGATTCGTTCGTATGCCGTTCGGTTTTGTGATACACTGTTGAAAACCGCGTTGCGTATCGAACCGCTTCGAGGACGGAGGGATGACACATGGCCGAGGCATGGCGCGAGCCGCTCCAGCTGCGCCCGTCGGAGAGCGGCGCGACGTTGTTTCGTTGGCGCACATGGGAGGAAAAGTTTCCTTGGTTGAGCGCCGGCTTCTCGTCGCGCCGCGGCGGCGTCAGCGGCGAGCCTTGGGGCAGCCTGAACTGCGGGCTGCACGTCGGCGACAGCGCCGACGATGTCGCGGAGAACCGCCGCCGCGTGGCGGAGGCCGCAGGCTTCGACTTTCGGCGCTGGACGTGCGCCGAGCAGGTGCACGGCGTCGCCGTCGCCGTCGTCGCGGAGGCGGAGGCCGGCGCCGGACGTCTCGTACGGGACGACGCGCTGCCTTCGAAGGACGCCCTTGTTACGGACGTCCCCGGCGTCATGCTGAACGCGTTCTACGCCGACTGCGTGCCGATCTGGTTCGTCGACCCAATCCGTCGGGCGGTCGGCGTCGCGCACGCCGGTTGGCGCGGCGCGGTCGCCGACGTCGCCGGCGAGACGGTGCGCGCCATGACGCGCGCCTACGGCTCCGAACCGTCGGAGCTGCTCGCCGCGATCGGGCCGTCGATCCGAGGCTGCTGCTACGAGGTGGACGATCAAGTCGCGAAGCATATTCCGGAAGGCAGCGAATCGATCAAGCCGTCCTCCTCCCCGGGACGGTATTTGCTCGATTTAGCAATTTTCAATCGACAAAAGCTGACAGAAGCAGGAATTTTGGCGAATCATATCGAAATAACACAATATTGCACCAGTTGCCGGACGGATTTGTTCTTCTCCCACCGGAAGGAGAGCGGCCGAACCGGACGGATGACAGCGTGGATCGCGCGGAAAGAGTGAGGTGACGCGGCCGTGAACCGATCGCTGCGGGAAGCCGCCGACGAGGTAGAACGCCGGATCGCGGACGCCTGCGCACGAAGCGGCAGGCGTCGCGAAGAAGTGAATGTGATCGCCGTAACGAAATACGTCTCGTTGGAACGTACGATCGAGGCGATCGAAGCGGGGTACCCGAACGTCGGCGAGAACCGTTGGCAGGACGCCAAGGAGAAGTGGGAAGCGCTGCAAGGTCGGACGGACGTCGTATGGCATTTCATCGGCCATCTGCAGACGAACAAGGTGAAGGACGTGCTGGGACGCTTCGCGACGGTACATTCGCTGGACCGGTGGTCGCTTGCGGAGGAGCTGCAGAAGAAGGCGAAGCAGCTCGGCATCGTCGTTCCGTGCTTCGTTCAACTGAACGTATCCGGCGAGCAGACGAAATACGGCCTTGCGCCGGGCGAGCTCCCCGCGTTCTTGTCGAAGTTGACCGCGTGCGACGCGATCGACGTCGTCGGCTTGATGACGATGGCGCCGCACGAGGAAGATCCGGAGCGGACAAGACCCGTGTTCAAGGCGCTTCGCGAGCTGCGGGACGAGGCGAACGCGAAGGGCGCGTACGGCAAGCCGATCGAGCATCTGTCGATGGGCATGTCGAACGACTTCGAGATCGCCGTAGAAGAAGGCGCTACGTGGATCCGATTGGGATCCATTCTTGTGGGAAAATAACGATGACCATGTAAGGGATAGTCGGGGAGGACTAGCAATGGGTATGATGAACCGTATTTTTAATTTTCTTGGACTGCAAGAGGAAGAAGAGGTCGCGGAACGCGAACCGGCGTACGAAGCTCAAGAGGATTCCGAACGGGAGCGGGAACGGGAACGGGAAGCCGGCGAATATCGCAAGGTGAAAAATAACGTCGTTTCGCTGCACGCCCAAAAATCTTCGAAACTTGTGCTGTGCGAGCCTCGTAATTATGAGGAGACGCAAGATATCGCGGATCACCTGCGTTCGCGCCGCGCGATCTTGGTGAACTTGCAGCGGGTGCGCCCGGAGCAAGCGATGCGCATCGTCGATTTCTTGAGCGGCACGGTGTACGCGCTTAACGGCGCGATCTCCAAAGTCGGTCCGAACATCTTCGTATGCACGCCGGACTCCGTCGAAATTCAAGGCGTCATCTCCGACATGATGAACGACAATACATAGAACAGAATTGAGGTGGCGGGACGTTGGAATACCAGATTAGTTCCCTCGTTTGGACGCTGTATAACATCTACTTCTACATGATCATCGCGTATGTCTTGCTTTCTTGGGTGCCGAACGCCAGGGACAGCTTCGTCGGGCAGTTGCTCGGACGCGTGACGGAACCGTACCTCGGGATTTTCCGCAGATTCATTCCGGCCATCGGCGGGGTCATCGACATCTCCCCGATCGTAGCGATCTTCGCGCTTCGGTTTATCGCCCTGGGCGTGGAAGCGGTCATCCTGTTTTTGATTCCGGGTTGATATGCGATCGATTCCTTACGAGCACTTCCATCCCGACGAGAAGCCGTTCGTCGACAAAGCCGCCGAGTGGATCGAGGATGCGGCCGTACGCAAGCAGGTGAAGCGAACGGACTTCCTCGATCCGAGACAGGCGTTCATCGTCGAGTCGCTCGCGAACCGCACGGACGACGCGCTCGTTCGGACGGACGGCGGATACGCGGAAGCGGAACGTCGACGCGCGATCGTTTCGCCCGACTTCCTCGACCCGATCTACGAACCGGTCGGGATCGTCGTTCTATCGGTAACGAGCGAGGACGAGCGTGTCTCCGAGCTCGAACACGGCGACTATTTGGGCGCGATTCTCGGCCTCGGCATCAAACGCGATAAAATCGGCGACATCCACGTGCACGAGTGGGGCTCCCACATTCTCGTCGCGGAAGAGATGGCGCCTTTCTTCTCTCTTCATCTGTCGCAGGTCGGCCGGACGCACGTGTTCACCGAGCTGCTGCCCGCGGACAAGCTCATCCCGGCCGAATCGGCGTTCGAAGAGATGTTTTGCACGGTTGCGTCGATGCGGCTCGACGGCGTCGTCAGCGAGGCGACGCGCCTCTCCCGCGCCAAGGCGGCCGTCCCGATTCAGGCGGGGCGATGCAAGGTGAATTGGAAGGTCGAGGAAGACCCTTCGCGGCAAGTGAAAGAGGGAGACGTCGTCTCCTTGCAGGGATTCGGCAGGTTTAAGATTTTATCCGTGGACGGCGTTTCGAAATCGGGGCGCATCCGTCTGAAAATCGGGAAATTTGCGTAACCGTGCAGGAATCGGGCGCTTTATGTCGAAATCGTATCGCTAGCGACTTATTCCATAGTAAGGTTCGTTCAATGCATTCAGGAGGTGCACCATGCCCTTAACGCCGCTCGATATCCACAACAAAGAATTCAGCAGAAGACTTCGGGGTTACGACGAGGACGAGGTGAACGAGTTTCTCGACCAAGTCATTAAAGATTACGAAGCTTTGATCCGGGAAAACAAGGAGCTTCAATCTCAGCTTCAAGCGCAGTCGGAGAAGCTCGGCCACTTCTCGAACATCGAGGAGACGCTGTCGAAGACGATCATCGTAGCGCAGGAGGCGGCCGACGAAGTGAAGTCGAACGCGAAGAAGGAAGCGCAGCTGATCATTCGCGAAGCCGAGAAGAACGCGGATCGCATCGTGAACGAAGCGCTCGCGAAGTCGCGCAAGGTGGCGCTCGAAACCGAGGAGCTCAAGAAGCAAGCTTCCATCTATCGGACGCGCTTCAAGACGTTGATCGAGGCGCAGCTCGAGATGCTCGGCCACGACAGCTGGGACACGCTCGAGTCGAATCCGGCGCTCCATTCGGCCTCTGGCGACCTCAACCGCTGACCCATTGATTTCCCGCCGGGAATCTGATATTGTAGATGCAATTCAATGATTGACACCCAAAGCGTAGAATGGAACGAGTACGTCGCAAGCGTCATCCCAGAGAGCCGGGGGCAGGTGAAAGCCCGGCGTTGACGAACGGCGGAAAATCATCCAGGAGCGCTCGGCCGAACGCGTATCGCAAGTAGCCCGAGCCGGTTCATCCCGTTACCGATGACAGAGTGGTCGAGGGCTTGTCATGGATTTCGTTATGCCTCGATCATAAGGGTGGTACCACGAAACCGAAACTTTTCGTCCCTTGGGCGGAAAGTTTTTTTGCGTTTTCAGGAAAGCATTCGAAAGGTGGAGTTCAAGATGGAGAAGATGGACTACAGCAAGACGCTGAATTTGCTCCAAACCGACTTCCCGATGCGGGGCAACCTCCCGACGGCGGAGCCGGCGATGCAGGCGCGTTGGGCGGAGATGGACGTATACGAGGAAGTGCGGAAGGCGCGCGCCGGCAAACCGAAATTCGTGCTGCACGACGGACCGCCGTACGCGAACGGCGACATCCACATCGGGCATGCGCTGAATAAGGTGTTGAAGGACATCGTCGTCCGCTTCAAATCGCTGCAGGGCTTCGATGCCCCGTTCGTGCCGGGATGGGATACGCACGGCTTGCCGATCGAGCAGGCGATCGCCAACAGCGGCCGCGCCGACCGGAAGAAGATGTCGACGCACGAGTTCCGCAAGCTCTGCGCGGAATACGCTTGGGAGTGGGTGGAGAAGCAGAAGACGCAGTTCCAACGTCTCGGCGTTCGCGGGGATTGGAACAACCCGTACGTCACGCTGCAGCCGAAATACGAAGCGCAGCAAATCCGTCTGTTCGGCGAGATGGTGAATAAGGGATATATCTATAAAGGTTTGAAGCCGGTGTATTGGTCCCCGTCTTCCGAGAGCGCGCTCGCGGAAGCGGAAATCGAATACCGCGAGAAGACGTCCCCGTCGATCTACGTCGCCTTCCGCGTGAAGGACGGCAAGGGCAAGCTGCCGAACGACGCCGAGATCGTCATCTGGACGACGACGCCGTGGACGCTGCCGGCGAACCTCGGCATTTCGGTGCATCCGGAACTCGAGTACGTCGTGGCCGAAGTCGACGGCCGCAAGTTCGTCGTCGCCGAAGGGTTGCTGGAGAGCGTGTCGAAGGAGCTCGGCTGGGAGTCGGCGAACGTCGTCTCGAGACTCCGGGGCGCAGATCTCGAACGCGTGACTTGCGAGCATCCGTTCTACGATCGCGAATCGCTCGTCATGTGCGGCGAGCACGTCACGCTGGAAGCGGGCACCGGCTGCGTCCATACGGCGCCGGGCCACGGCGAGGACGACTTCATCGTCGGCCAAAAATACGGCATCGGCGTGCTCAGCCCGATCGACGATCAAGGACATTACACGGCGGAGGCCCCCGGGTTCGAAGGCATGTTCTACGACAGCGCGAACAAGGTCATCACGGAGAAGCTGAAGGAAAGCGGCCATCTGCTGCACATGAGCTTCATCAAGCACCAATACGCGCACGATTGGCGGACGAAGAAGCCGGTCATCTTCCGGGCGACCGAGCAATGGTTCGCATCGATCGACGCGTTCCGCGACAAGATGCTGGAAGAAATTCGCAACGTGAAGTGGACGCCGAATTGGGGCGAAGTGCGGCTGCATAACATGATCGCCGACCGCGGCGATTGGTGCATCTCGCGGCAGCGCGTCTGGGGCGTGCCGATCCCGATCTTCTATTGCCGCTCCTGCGGCGAGCCGCTCGTGAACGAGTCGACGATCGAGCACGTCGCGGACATCTTCGAACGCGAAGGCTCCGACGCGTGGTTCGCGAAGTCGGAAGCGGAGCTGCTTCCGGCGGGCACGGCTTGCGCCAAATGCGGCCATGCGGAGTTCCGGAAGGAGACGGACATCATGGACGTCTGGTTCGACTCCGGCTCCAGCCATATGGCGGTGCTCGAGGCGCGCGACGATCTGACGTCGCCGGCGGATCTGTACCTGGAAGGCTCGGACCAATATCGCGGATGGTTCAATTCGTCGTTGATCACGTCGACGGCGGTGCACGGACGGGCGCCGTACAAGGCGATCCTCAGTCACGGGTTCACGCTCGACGGCGAAGGACGGAAGATGTCCAAGTCGCTCGGCAATACGGTCGACCCGCTTAAAGTATGCAACCAGTTCGGAGCGGACATCCTACGGTTGTGGGTGTCTTCGACGGATTACCAATCCGACCAAAGACTGTCGGACAACATCCTCCAGCAAACCGCGGAGGTATACCGGAAAATCCGCAATACGCTTCGCTTCTATCTCGGCAACTTGTCCGGGTTCGACCCGGCGAACGACCGTTTCGCCGCATCGGAGCTGTCCGAGCTCGATCGGTTCGCGCTCATCCGCCTCGAGCGGATGAAGGAGAAGGTGTTGAACGCGTACGAAAACTACGAGTTCCATACGGTCTACCAAGCGGTGCATCACTTCCTCGCGGTGGAGATGAGCGCGTTCTATCTCGACATCATGAAAGACCGTCTGTACGCGGACGCGGCGGACAGCGTCGCCCGGAAGCAGACGCAGTACGTGATGTACGAATCGTTGGTCGCGGTCACGCAGCTCATCGCGCCGATCTTGCCGCATACGGCCGACGAAATATGGCAGTATATTCCGGGCATCGAAGGCGCGACGGTGCAGACGACCGTCTTTTCCCCGGCGCGCGCGGAGCTTTATGACGCGACGCTCGAGCGGAAGTGGGAAGCGCTGATCGACGTGCGCGACGAAGTGCTGAAGGCGCTCGAGGTCGCGCGCAAAGAGAAGCGCATCGGCAACAGCTTGAGCGCGCGCGTTACGTTGTACCCGTCGACGAAGGAGACGGCGGAGCTGCTCGGCCAGTTCGAAGAGCTGGAAAAGCTGTTTATCGTTTCCGAAGCGGTCGTCGCGAACGGCGAGGCGCCGGCGGACGCTATGGCGTTGAAGGGGCTTGCGGTTAAGGTGGATCAGGCGAGCGGAGAGAAGTGCGAACGCTGCTGGATCGTCACGCCGGAGGTCGGCGCGAACGCCGAGCATCCGACGCTGTGCAACCGTTGCACGCACGTGATCAAACACATTAACGTCTTGTAAGGAGTGAGGGCATGGCGACGGCCGACAAGGTGCAACATCAAGTCGAACGGATCGCGAATCATCTGGAGCGGGTGCAGCTGGCAGAGTACGTACAGCTGCTCAATTCTCCCCGGAAGCTGATCGTGAGCAACTTGATCGCGGGCACGGCCCGAGGGGTTGGCATCGCGATCGGCGTCACGATTTTCTCGGCGACGATCGTCTATGTACTTCGCCAGATCGGAGCGTTGGATTTGCCCATCATCGGGCATTACATCGCCGATCTGGTCGAGTCGGTGCAGGCGCATATGAGCGGCGGCGGCTTTTACTATTAGGAATAGCCGTCCGTCAGCTCGTCGCCGTCCTCGCGGGCGTCGGGCTCGAGCAGTCCGTAGCCTTCGCCAAGCTCCATATACTTTTGATACACGTCGTTTCGTACGAAGGTTACGTTATTGCCGTACATGTCGGTAGCTAAGAAGCTCTCGAGCGGCTCGACGTAACCTTCGTTTTCGTCCGACTCGATTTCCATGTCGTTGTAGTCGGTGTTGTCGCGGCCTTCCTGCATCGCCGGCGTGTTCGAGGTTCCCCAGCGCTCGACGATCTGCCAAGCGTCCTCCCCGTCGAATTGCGTCGTGTCGTCATGGTCCATATCCGAGCGCATCGCGGGGGCGAGAAACTTCTCCTCCAACGGTCGGCGGAACGACGTATCGTCGTCGGGGACGTGGCGGATGCAATATTCGGCCGACGGCAGCGCCTGCAGTCGTTCGAGCGGGATCGGCTCCCCGCACTCGAGACAACGCCCGTAGGTGCCGGCGTCCATGCGAGCGAGCGCGGCTTCGGCCTTTTCCAACTGGTGTTCCCACAATTCGGCGAGCGCCAAATCCTTGCCCCGCTCGAACATCTCGCTGCCGATGTCTCCGGGATGATTGTCGACGAGCGACAGCTCGCCGAGCTCGGCGCCCATCGGCTCGTTCATGCCGAATTTATCGCTGCGTTCGAGGCGGCTTGCGATTTCGTCTCGTTCGCGAGTGAGATCGCCACGCAATTTTTCGATTTGCGTCGGTTGCAAATGCTTCATGGCTGCGGTCTCCTTCTCCTCGGTAGTAACGTTATGGTTTGCGGGGAGGGAACGTTTTACGAGCGGCAAATGCTAGGCGGAATGCTACATTCGTGGACGTTCTGGGGAATGCTATGGTACAATGACGGTTGGAATTCGTCGATTCCGACAGGAGGTTCGGACTTTGATCTATTGGTTGATTGCGCTCGTCGTGTTACTGCTTGATCAATGGTCGAAATGGCTGGTCGCGACCCGAATGGACCTCGGACAAGTCATCCCGGTATTGGGGGATTTCTTCATGCTGACGTCGCACCGGAACCGCGGCGCGGCTTGGGGCATATTGCAAGGGCAGCGCTGGTTTTTCGTGATCGTGACGATCGTCGTCCTTATCGGCATCGTGTATTATTTGGTGCGTACGATTCGCGAAGGCCGGAAGCTGATGCCGCTCGCGCTGTCGCTTCTCCTGGGCGGCGCGCTCGGGAATTTCGTGGATCGCGTTCGGATGGGCGAGGTCGTCGACTTCTTCCACTTCGTCTTCGACTTCCGCGCCATCGGCATCAATTTCGTGTACGATTTCCCGATATTTAACGTAGCGGATGCGGGCATCAGCGTGGGGATCGCGCTCATCTTCGTAGACACCTTGTTGGAAGCGCGCCGCGAGAAACGGAGGTTGGCCCATGATTCCGTCAACGGATGATATCGAAACGTTCGGCATCGAGATCGGATCGGACGAGGCGGGACAGCGAATCGACAAGCTGTTGTCCGACGCGCTCGAAGACGTCTCGCGGTCGCAGCTGCAGGATTGGATTCGAGACGGTCATGTACTCGTGAACGGAGCGGCGGTCAAGCCGAACTATAAGGTAGCGGCAAGCGACGAAGTCGTCGTCCGCCCGCCCGATCCGGCGCCGACCGAACTCGTGCCGGAGAACATCCCGTTGGATGTCGTATACGAGGACCGCGACGTCATCGTCGTGAACAAGCCGCGGGGCATGGTCGTACATCCCGCCGTCGGGCATCCGAGCGGTACGCTTGTGAACGCCTTGATGTATCATTGCAAGGATTTATCGGGCATCAACGGCGAAATTCGCCCGGGAATCGTGCACCGGATCGATAAGGACACCTCCGGTCTGCTGATGGCGGCGAAGAACGACGTCGCTCATACGTCGCTCGCCGCGCAGCTGAAGGAGCATTCCGTGACGAGACGGTACGTCGCCGTCGTACACGGCGTGCTGGAGCACGACCAAGGCACGGTGGACGCGCCGATCGGACGGGATCCGCAAGATCGGAAGCTGTTCACGGTGACCGACAAAGGCGCGCGTCATGCGGTGACCCATTTCGTGGTAACCGAGCGGTTTCCGGAATTCACGGTGCTCGAGCTGCTGCTGGAAACCGGGCGCACGCATCAGATTCGCGTTCACATGAAGTTCATCGGACACCCGTTGGTCGGAGATCCGGTTTACGGACGATCCAAGGGACGGACGATGGAAGTGCCGGGACAAGCGCTGCACGCGGCCGTCCTCGGCTTTACGCATCCGCGAACGGGCGAACGGCTGACGTTCGAAGCGCCGCTGCCGAGCGAGATGCAGTCGTTCATCGAGCAACTACGCTTAATGTAGATTCTCAATAATTACATATCTAGGAGGGCTTTTTCGCATGGATACGATGGAAATTATTAACTTTATCAAGAACAGCAAGAAGGTAACGCCGGTGAAGGTATACTTCAAAGGTTCGATCGCTTCCGGCGAACGCGGCAGCGTCAAAGTATTCGACTTCGGCGAAGGCGGCGGCGTCTTGTTCGGCGACTTGGCGGAAGTGCGTCCGTTGCTCGAGGCGAACGCTTCGACGATCGAATACTACGAGATCGAGAACGACCGCCGCAACTCGGCGATTCCGCTGCTCGACACGAAAAACGTTAACGCTCGCATCGAGCCGGGCGCGATCATCCGCGACATGGTCACGATCGGGGACAACGCCGTCATCATGATGGGCGCGCTGCTCAACATCGGCGTCGTCGTCGGCGAAGGCACGATGATCGACATGAACGCGACGCTCGGCGGCCGCGTCCAAGTCGGCAAGATGTGCCATGTCGGCGCGGGCTCCGTCCTCGCGGGCGTCATCGAGCCGCCGTCCGCGCAGCCGGTCGTCATCGAAGACGACGTCATGATCGGCGCGAACGCGGTCATTCTTGAAGGCGTGCGCGTCGGCGCGGGCGCCGTCGTCGCCGCAGGCGCCGTCGTCGTCGAAGACGTACCGGCGAACGCGGTCGTCGCGGGCGTGCCTGCCCGCATCATCAAGATGGTCGACGACAAGACGAAATCGAAGACGGAAATCATTAAAGAGCTTCGGAACTTGAAATAATGAGCGGATCGTTGGCGGCTTCTTTGGGAAGCGACCTCGTCTCCATCCGACGCGCGCTGCATCGCATGCCGGAGCCGGGCTTCCAAGAATTCAAGACGCAGCAGTATATCTTGGATATCGTGGGCCGGCTCCCAACGGAACGCGTCGAAGTGAAGACGTGGCGCACGGGCGTACTCGTCCGGGTGAAGGGCCGCGTCGGCGCGCGCTGCATCGGGTACCGCACGGACATGGACGGGCTGGCGATCGAGGAGGATACGTCGTATCCTTTCCGCTCGGAGCACCCGGGTTTCATGCATGCCTGCGGCCACGACGTCCATATGACGATCGCGCTCGGGCTGCTTGCGGAGTGTGTCGCTTCCCCGGTGGACGATGATGTGCTCATCGTGTTTCAACCTGCGGAGGAAGGACCCGGCGGCGCTAAGCCGATGCTGGAGAGCGAAGAGTTCCGGGTCTGGAAGCCGGACCTGATGCTGGCGCTGCATATCGCCCCGGAATATCCGGTCGGTACGATCGCCACGCGTCCCGGAACGCTGTTCGCGAACACGTCGGAGCTGTTCATTGACTTGCGCGGCGTCGGCGGTCACGCGGCGTTCCCGCATCGGACGAACGATACGATCGTCGCGGCGGCTTCGCTGATCATGCAGCTCCAGACGATCGTCGCGCGCAACGTCAACCCGCTGGAATCGGCGGTCGTGACGCTTGGCGTCATCCAAGGCGGCACGCGGCAAAACATCATCGCCGAGCATGCCCGCCTCGAAGGGACGATCCGCACGTTGTCGGAAGGTTCGATGCCGGCGGTGAAGGCGCGGATCGAAGCGCTGCTCTCCGGCGTCGAGGCAGGGTTCGGCGTAACGTCGACGCTCGATTACGGCTCGAATTATTATCAAGTGTACAATCATGAGACGGAGACGGCGTCGTTCATGCGTTGGGTTCGGGAGGAGATGCCGGACGTGCGTTTGATCGAATGCGATGCGGCGATGACCGGAGAGGACTTCGGGTATTTCCTCAAGGAAATTCCGGGATTCATGTTCTGGCTCGGCGTCGATACGCCGTACGGCTTGCACCATGCGAAGCTCGAACCGAGCGAGGACGCGATCGACGTAGCGGTACGAGTAATGAGCGGTTATATTCGCAAAATAGGGACCTCCGAGCGATCTTAGGATCGCTGCGGAGGTTTTTTTTAAGAAACCTTTAAGAAAATAGCTCGAAGCCGATGTGGTATGGTGGAAGGAACCGCTTCGCGCGAAGTAACGCTAACGGAGGATTCACCGCAATGGCGCAAGAAACGATATTGCTCGTCGACGACGAGAAGGAAATCGTCCAGTTGCTCGACATTTATTTTCGGAACGAAGGGTATCGGCTGCTGAAGGCGAGCGACGGCGTCGAGGCGCTGGAGGCGCTGCGGTCGGAGTCCGTCGACTTGATCATCCTCGACGTTATGATGCCGCGCATGGACGGCGTCGAGGCGTGCATGAAAATCCGGGAACAACGCCATATGCCGATCATCATGCTTTCGGCGAAAGGGCAAGACATCGACAAAATCACCGGTCTCAGCATCGGCGCGGACGATTACGTCACGAAGCCGTTTTCTCCGCTGGAGCTCGTCGCCCGCGCGAAGTCGCAGCTCCGCCGTTACAAGCAATTGAATCGTCCGGCGGAGCGCGAATCGAGCGAAATCAAAATCGACGGGCTTCTCGTGGACGCCGCTTCGCACGAAGTGTCGGTGGAAGGGCGGTCGGTGAAGCTGACGCCGAGGGAATTCGCGGTGCTTGAGCTGCTGGCGAGAAACCGCGGCATCGTGCTTTCGATGGAGCGCATCTACGAGCATGCCTGGAACGAGCCGTTCTTGGACGGCGGCAATACGGTCATGGTGCATATTCGGAAAATCCGAGAAAAAATCGAAAGAGACCCGCGAAACCCTAGGTATATTAAGACCGTGTGGGGCGTCGGGTACAAAATCGAATAATAAACGCGGGGGTCGAACGCGAGGAGGTGCGGATTCCGAATGAAGAGGTCCTCTTTTCGCACGATACGTTGGCAATTCATCGGCATCATTTTGTTTAGCTTGGGTTTATCCGCCGCGACCGTCGGGGGTTGCTATACGCTATTTTATTTCGCGGTGTTTCTGCCGTTATCCGAAGGGAGACGGGGGGCGTTCGCGCAGGGTTTGTTCTGGCTCGTCAACAACGTAGGCTCGTTGCCGTTCCTCGTCCCGTTCGGCTGCGCGTTGTTTCTTCTGTATTTCTTTCTGCTGTCGCGCAAGCCCATCCAATATATTGAAGAAATTACGGCCGGCCTGCAGGAAATCGCGAAAGGAGACTTGTCTCACAAGATCGCCAAACGCTCTTCGGACGAACTGGGCATTGTCGCGGACGCGGTCAATTCGATGGCGGAACAACTGCGCCGATCGATCGAAGAAGAACGGTCGGCGGAGAAGGCGAAGCGCGATCTGATCACCGGCGTCTCGCATGATTTGCGCACGCCGCTGACCTCGATTCTCGGCTTTCTCGAGTATATCGAGGACGACCGATACAAGGACGAAGTCGAACTGCGGTATTATCTCTCGATCGTTCACGAGAAATCGCAGAGTCTCAAGAAGCTGATCGACGACTTGTTCGAATTTACGCGGACGAGCGGCAAGCGGGTGCCGCTTCGGCTGGCGCCGCTCAACGTTACCGATTTTTTAAGTCAGCTGGCCGAGGAGTTCGTGCCGCTGTTGCAGAAGGAACGAATGATCTACCGGGTTGCGTCGACGGATCACGCGTTAACGATCCAGGCGGATGCGGACGAGTTGGTAAGGGCGTACGAAAACTTGATTTCCAATGCGATCCGGTACGGGAAATCGGGCGGCCAGGTCCGCATCGAGATTTCGTCGGAAGGGGAGGAGGCAGTCGTGCGCATCATCAATTATGGGGAAGAAATTCCGGAGCGGGATATCCCCTTTTTGTTCGACCGCTTCTACCGGGTGGACCGATCCCGTTCCCGGGAAACCGGCGGCACGGGGTTAGGGCTCGCGATCGTCAAGAACATCGTAGAGCTGCATAACGGCCGGGTTTTCGCCCAGAGCGACGCCAAGGAGACGGCGTTCGAAACCCGATTCCCCAGGTACGTGCCGAACGCCGAGAACGAGCCGTCGCGCTCATGGAAACCGTAAGAAGTCGTTAAGAAAACGATAAGGGTTTGCGCGCATCGCCGATAAGAATTTCCCGTTATCGTAGATTCTGAGTTTCGTGTAACCCTAGAATCGACGGAGGGAATTGAGGAGATGCAATGCAGGAAAACAACGCTTGCCGCAACGGTCGGCTGCCTCGTACTGGCCGCCGCGATCGGCGGCTGTTCCTTCACGAGGGCGGAGCCCGTCGTCACGGCGCCCGAATGGCGGAACGATGAAGTTCTAACGTCGTACGACGTTATCGTCATCGGGTCGGATCCCGAGGGCGTCGCGGCGGCCGTCTCGTCCGCGCGCAACGGGATGACGACGCTGCTCGCGGACGGCGGCGAGCGGGACCGCCTCGGCGGGCTCGCGACGTTAGGATGGCTCAATACGATCGACATGAATTACGGGCCGAAGGGAGAAATCTTAAACCGCGGGATTTTTCTGGAATGGTACGAAAAGCTGGAGGGCGACTCCTTCGACGTCGAGACGGCGGCGGACGCGTTCCGCCGTTTGACGGAGCGGGAGCGACGGCTCGACGTTCGGCTGGGCCTCTCGGGCATCGAGCCCATCGTAACGGTGGACGAGACCGGCGAACGGACGGTCTCGGGCATTACGGCGACGCTTCCGGACGGCTCGCGTCGCGAGATCGCCGCGAAGGCGGTCATCGACGCAACGCAGGACGCCGACGTCGCCGCGGCGGCCGGCGTCCCGTATACCTCGGGGCGGGAGGACCTCGGCTACGAGGAGCAGGCGATGGCGGCGACGTTGATGTTCCGATTGGACGGCGTAAGCGCGGAGGTATGGAACAAGCTCGGAAAGCGGCTGGGCGGAGACGGCGATGCGTTGACCGGGAACAACGACAGAAGCGCCTGGGGCTATGACGAGATGAAGGAGTATGTCGCCGAGTCGGATCCGGACCGCGTCCGCATGAGGGGGCTGAATCTCGGCAGACAGCGAGGGGGAACGGCGCTCGTCAATGCGCTGCAAATTTTCGGCGTAGATCCGCTTGATCCGGCGTCCAAGCGGGAAGCGCGAGCGTTGGCCGAAGCGGAGCTGCCGCGCATCGTCGACGAGCTGCGGCGGAGGTACCCCGAATTCGAGGGCGTGACGCTCGGCGCTTCGGCGCCGGAGCTGTATGTACGCGAGTCGCGGCACATCGCGGCGGAATACCGGCTGACGATCGTCGACGTCTGCGAAAATCGAGATCAATGGGATCGCATCGCCTTCGGGTCTTACCCTGTCGATATTCAGCGCGTGACGCCGAACGAATACGGCGCGGTCGTCTGCCACCCGGAAAAGTACGCCGTGCCGTTCCGCAGCCTCGTGCCGCTCGGCGCGGACGGCTTGCTCGTCGTCGGCCGCACCGCCGGCTTCGATTCGCTGGCGCACGGCAGCGCGCGGGTCATCCCGGTCGGCATGGCGACCGGCCAGGCGGCGGGAGCCGCGGCCCGCGTCGCGATCGAAGAGGGGCTGACGTTCCGGGAGCTGGCCTCCTCCGAAGCGGCGGTCGCCCGGCTGCAAGCCTTGTTAACGAAGCAGGGCATGGCGTTGCGGCCGTTCGCGGCCGCGCCGCCCGCGGCGTTCGAAGGGCCGGAGGGGGACGCGCTCCGCGCGATGCTGCGGCTCGGCGTGGCGGTCGGCGGTTATGACAACGACTTCCGCCTGAAGAAGGAGGCAACCGTGGCAACCTTGGTGAACGTGCTGCAGGCGTTGCATCGGAAATACCCGGAACGCTTCCCGGGCGATCCGCGGCAAGCGCTGAGCGAACTCGCCGCGGAGGAAGGCGAGTCGTTCGAAGCGCTCCTCGCGCGACCGCTTCGCCTGCCGATGGCGGAGACGCTGCTGGCGCGAACGGTCGGTACGGCATCGGAGCCGACCGGCGCGCAGGCGCCGGCAGGCTCCGATGGGGACGCCGCCGATGCGAAGAGCCTTCGCATCGGCGAGCTGTATCGCTTCGTTCACTCCGCTATGGAGCGTCTAGTCCTTGGGTAACGAACCGACGAACGCCTCGATCCGGTCCAATGCGGCGGCGAGCGTCTCCATCGAGCACGCATACGAGAGGCGTACGTAGCCTTCGCCGAGCGGCGTGAAGGCGTTGCCCGGCACGACGGCGACGCGCTGCTCGTCAAGCAGACGGTAAGCGAACGACGTCGAGTCGAGGCCGAATTTCCGCACGGACGGGAAAATGTAGAACGCGCCTTCGGGTTTCGCGACGTCGAAGCCGGCCGCGACGAGCCGCGCGTACGCGTAGTCGCGGCGGGCGACATACGCCTCCCGCATCGGGATGGCGTCGTCGATGCCGGCGGTGAGCGCCTCGAGCGCCGCGTATTGGCTCACGGACGCCGCGCAGGTGACGTTGTACTGCAGCACCTTCACCATGTGCTGCGCGATCGCGGCCGGCGCGAACGCGCAGCCGATGCGCCAGCCGGTCATCGAATGCGACTTCGACAGCCCGTTCACGACGATCGTCCGCTCCCGCATGCCCGGATCCGAGGCGATGGAGGCGTGGGGACGGTCGTACACGAGCTCGCTGTAAATTTCGTCGGAGATGACGAACAAATCCCGGCGCGACAGCAGCTCGGCCAGCGCCGACAGCTCGTCCGGCGACAGCGCGGCGCCCGTCGGATTGGACGGAGACGCGAGAATGACGCAGCGCGTCCGCTCGGTGAGCGCCGGCTCGAGCTTCTCGGCGGTCAGCTTGAAGCCGCTATCCGTCACGTCGACGTACACCGGGACGGCGCCGCACAGCCGGATAAGCGGCTCGTAGCCGGGGTATACGGGGCCGGGAAGCACGACCTCGACGCCTGGCTCGAGTATCGTCCGCAGCGCCATGTCGATCGCCTGGCTGGCCCCGACGGTAACGAGCGTCTCGTCCGACCCGCGATAGTCCAAGCCGTATTTCGCGCGAACGAAAGCGGCGGCGGCGTCCCGCAGCTCCGGCAGGCCGGCGTTCGGCGTATATACGGTCTTCCCCTCCCGAGCGGCCCGGGCGGCCGCCTCGACGATATGCGGGGGCGTCGGAAAATCCGGCTGACCGATCGTCAGCGATAAGACGTCCTTATATTGGGCGACCCGGTTCGCCATCTGGCGAATGCCGGAAATCGCGATGCCGCGAATGTCGTCGCGAATCAAATGTTCTACCATAGATCGACACCTGCCTACATAAAGTAACAACATCATAGCACAAAATGGGTTGACTTGAACGCCGCAACATGTCATAATTCTTTCTAATCGAATAAGCACCTTTAAGGACAGTCCCGTGAGGCTGGCAAGGTGAACGATATTGCGACGAAGAAGCCGAAGGCAGCTCTTCGCGGCCCGTGTGCGCACGGAGACCGCGGCGAGCTCCGAAGGCGTGTCTTCCTGCGCGCAGCAGCGTCTCCTTACCGGATCCGGTAAGGAGATTTTTTTATAGGCCTGAGCGAAGGGGCGTGGGATCTTTGGCGGAGACGAAGACGTTGCTGATGGACGAAACGGCGGTAAGGCGGGCGCTGACCCGCATCGCGCACGAGATTTTGGAAAAAAATAAGGGCGTTGATAATTGTACGTTCATCGGCATCCGAACGCGAGGCATCTATCTGGCGCACCGCATCTCGCAAAAGATCGCCGAAATCGAAGGGCAGCGGGTGCCGGTCGGGGACATCGACATCACGAATTTCCGAGACGATGTCGGCGGCGCCTCCTCGAAGCGGACGGACGACCCTTCGATCGATCCGGCGCTCGTCGTCGGACGCAAGATCGTCTTGGTCGACGACGTGCTCTACACGGGACGCACGGTCCGCGCGGCGATGGACGCCCTGATCCGAGGCGGACGGCCGCAGATGATCCAACTCGCGGTGCTCGTCGACCGAGGCCATCGCGAGCTGCCGATCCGGCCCGACTATGTCGGCAAGAACGTGCCGACCGCGAAGCTGGAGTCGATCGATGTCAGCCTGCTCGAGGTTGACGGCAAGGACGAAGTGACGATTACCGGCAAACGGGGGGACGACGAATGACGACGACAACGGCGGTACAGTCGAGGCACTTGATCGGCTTGAAGGGGATGGCCAAGAGCGAGCTCGAGGCGATCTTGGATCGGGCGGCTTACTGGGAAGCGCAGCCGGTCGCGGCGTCGAGCGCGCTGAGCGGGAAGTTCGTGGCGAATATGTTTTTCGAGAACAGCACGCGCACGCGCTTCTCGTTCGAGGTGGCCGAGAAGCGGCTCGGCGCGGAGGTGCTGAACTTCGCCGCGGCGGCGTCGAGCGTCCAGAAGGGCGAGTCGATCTACGACACGGTGAAGACGCTCGAGTCGATGGGCATTCACGGCGGCGTCGTCCGCATTAAGGCGGTGGGCGTCATGCAGGAGCTCGCGGAACGCATCAAGGCGCCGCTCATCAATGCCGGCGACGGCAACAACGAGCATCCGACGCAGGCGCTGCTCGACTTATACACGATGCGCAAGCACTTCGGCGCGATCGAAGGGCTGCGGGTAGCGATCGTCGGCGACATCCGGCACTCGCGCGTGGCGCGCTCGAACCTGTGGGCGCTGCGGGAGATGGGCGCGAGCGTGCGGTTCTGCGCGCCGGACAATATGCGCGCGTCGGAGCTTGCGGAGTACGCGCCTTACGTCGGCATCGACGAAGCGCTGCAATCGGACGTCGTCATGATGCTGCGCGTACAGCTCGAACGCCATGAAGGCGGACTGTTCGGCTCGGCGGAGGAATACCGCGCGGCTTACGGACTTACCGAGGAGCGCGCCGGGCGGATGGCGCCGCACGCGATCATCATGCACCCGGCGCCCGTAAACCGGGACGTCGAGATCGACGACGCGCTCGTGGAATGCGGGAAGTCGAAAATTTTCGAACAGATGGCGAACGGCGTTCCGATCCGCATGGCGGTGCTGGAGCGGGCATTGTTGGGATAACCGAGAACCGAAGGGAGAACTGCCGGAATGGGGATATGGATCGTTAACGGTCGAACGGCCGAAGGAGAGAAAATCGCGGTGCTCGCGGAGGCCGGCGTCGTCGCCGACATCGTGCGCGGCGACGCGGCGGAAGCCGTAACGACGGACGGCCGCGAGGTCATTGACGCGGGCGGGAGGCTCCTCACGGCGGGCCTGATCGATATGCACGTACATTTTCGCGAGCCGGGTTTCGAATATAAGGAAGACATCGAGACCGGATCGAGGTCGGCGGCCAAAGGCGGCTTCACGACGGTCGCCTGCATGCCGAACACGCGGCCGGTGCTCGACAAGGCGGAGACGGTGGCGAAAGTCGTCGAACGCGGCAAGAGCGTAGGGTTGACGCGCGTGCTGCCGTACGGCTGCATCTCGATCGGCGAGCTCGGCCGCGAGCTGGCGGATTACGAGGCGCTGCGGGACGCGGGCGCGATCGGCTTCACGGACGACGGCGTCGGCGTACAGAGCGCAGGCACGATGAAGGAAGCGATGCGGCGGGCGGCCGCGCTCGGCATGCCGATCATCGCGCATTGCGAGGACGACACGCTGCTTCCGGGCGGGGCGGCCTTCAGCGAAGGGGAATTCGTCAAGAAACACGGACTGCCGGGCATCCCGAACGAGTCCGAAGCGATTCACGTCGGACGGGACATTCTGCTCGCGGAAGCGACGGGCGTCCACTACCACGTGTGCCACGTCTCGACGGAGCAGTCGGCGCGGCTGATCCGCCTCGGCAAGCAGGTCGGCGTCAACGTAACCGCCGAGGTATGCCCGCATCATCTGCTGCTGAGCGACGAGGACATTCCTGACGCGACGGACGCGAATTGGAAAATGAACCCGCCGCTTCGCTCCCCGCGCGACGTCGAAGCGATGATCGCCGCGGTCGAGGACGGGACGATCGACATTTTCGTCACGGACCACGCGCCGCACAGCGAGGAAGAGAAGGCGCGGGGCGTCGAACGTGCGCCGTTCGGCATCGTCGGTCTCGAGACCGCGTTCCCGCTGTTGTACACGAAATTCGTCGCGACGGGGCGTTGGACGCTGCCGTTCGTGCTCGAGCGGCTGACAAGCCGACCGGCGCAGCTGTTCGGGCTGCCGACGGGACGCCTCGAGGTCGGCGCGCCCGCGGATCTTACGATCATCGATCTCGAGGAAGAACGCAAGGTCGATCCGACGACGTTCGCGAGCAAGGGGAAAAACACCCCGTTCGCGGGATGGCATTTGAAAGGTTGGCCGAAGCTCACAATGCTTGGCGGCAACATAGTATGGTCAGAGCTAGCGGAAAAGGGGAGTGACGAGTTTGTTAGCTAAGTTATACCTAGAGGACGGAACGCTGTTCGAAGGCACCTCGTTCGGAGGAGAAGGCGGACAAGTCGGGGAGGTCGTTTTCAATACGGGCATAACGGGATATCAGGAGGTGCTGAGCGATCCGTCCTACTGCGGACAAATCGTTACGATGACGTTCCCGCTCATCGGCAACTACGGCATTACGCGCGACGACTTCGAAGCGGTGCGTCCGTTCGTACACGGCTTCGTCGTGCGCCGGCACGAAGAGGTGCCGAGCAACTGGCGCGCGCAGTACTCGCTCGGCGATATGCTGAAGGAGTACGGCATCGTCGGCATCAGCGATATCGACACGCGCATGCTGACGCGCAAGCTGCGCAGCTACGGTACGATGAAGGGCATTATCGCGACGGGCGACGTCCGCGTGGAGGAGCTGCGCGAGCGGCTGCTCGGCAGCGATCTGCTGCGCGACCAAGTGTCCCGCGTCTCGACGAAGAGCGTGTACAACTCGCCGGGCAAGGACCAGCGCATCGTGCTGATGGATTTCGGCTCGAAGAGCGGCATTCTGCGCGACTTGACGCGCCGCGACTGCGACGTCGTCGTCGTGCCGCACGACGCGACCGCGGAGCAAATTCTCCGCCTTCGTCCGGACGGCGTCCTGCTGTCCAACGGACCGGGGGACCCGAAGGACGTGCCGCACGCGGTGGAAACCGTGAAGGCGCTGCTCGGCAAGCTGCCGATCTTCGGCATCTGCCTCGGCCATCAGCTGTTCGCGCTCGCCTGCGGCGCGGACACCGAGAAGCTGAAGTTCGGCCATCGCGGGGGCAACCATCCGGTGAAGGACCTCGAGTCCGGCCGCTGCTACATCACGTCGCAGAACCACGGCTACACGGTGAAGGAAGCTTCGCTCGCGGGCACGGGGTTGGTGAAGACGCATATCAACAATAACGACGGCACGATCGAAGGGCTGAAGCATGAGAGCCTGCCGGCCTTCTCGGTACAGTATCATCCGGAAGCGTCGCCGGGACCGTTCGACTCGAGTTACTTGTTCGACGATTTTCTTACGATGGTACGGAAGTTCCAATCGGAGCGTCCGAAGACGGCGCGACAAACCGAGCTTGAATTGCTCGCACGGGGGGTGTGACGGGAATGCCGAAAAACGAAAAGCTGAAGAAAATCTTGGTCATCGGCTCCGGTCCGATCGTGATCGGGCAAGCGGCGGAATTCGACTACGCCGGCACGCAGGCGTGCCAGGCGCTGAAAGAAGAAGGCTATGAGGTCGTCCTCATCAACAGCAACCCGGCGACGATCATGACGGATACGAACATGGCGGACCGCGTTTACATCGAGCCGATTACGCTCGAGTTCGTCTCCAGCATTATCCGCAAGGAGCGTCCGGACGGCTTGCTGCCGACGCTCGGCGGCCAGACAGGCCTGAACATGGCCGTCGAGCTCGCGAAAGCCGGCGTGCTCGAGAAGGAAGGCGTGAAGCTGCTCGGTACGCAGCTGACGGCGATCGAGAAGGCGGAGGACCGCGACTTGTTCCGCGATCTGATGCGCGAGCTCGAGCAGCCGGTGCCGGAGAGCGTCATCGTGACGACGGTGCCCCAGGCGGTCGAATTCGCGAGCGAGATCGGCTACCCGATCATCGTGCGCCCGGCGTACACGCTCGGCGGCACGGGCGGCGGCATCTGCCAGACGGAGGAAGAGCTCGTCGAGATCGTCTCCTCGGGTCTTCGCTACTCGCCGATCGGCCAGTGCCTCGTCGAGAAGAGCATCGCCGGCATGAAAGAAGTCGAATACGAAGTCATGCGGGACGCGAACGATAACTGCATCGTTGTGTGCAACATGGAAAACTTCGACCCGGTCGGCGTTCATACGGGCGACAGCATCGTCGTGGCGCCGAGCCAGACGCTGTCCGACCGCGAATATCAGATGCTCCGCACGGCATCGCTGCGCATCATCCGCGCGCTGAACATCGAAGGCGGCTGCAACGTGCAGTTCGCGCTGGACCCGCACTCGTATCAATATTACGTGATCGAAGTGAACCCGCGCGTCAGCCGTTCCTCGGCGCTCGCGTCGAAGGCGACGGGCTACCCGATCGCGAAGATGGCCGCGAAGATCGCCGTCGGTTACACGCTGGATGAGCTCGTCAACCCGGTGACGGGGCAGACGTACGCCTGCTTCGAGCCGACGCTCGACTACATCGTGTCCAAGATTCCGCGTTGGCCGTTCGATAAGTTCATCCACGCGAACCGCAGGCTCGGCACGCAGATGAAGGCGACCGGCGAAGTGATGGCGATCGGCCGCACGTTCGAGGAGTCGATCCAAAAGGCGGTCCGCTCGCTCGAAATCGGCGTACACCGCTTGTTCCTGAAAGACGCGGTGTCGCTCGACGACGAGACACTGAAGAGCCGCCTCGTCCGTCCGGACGACGAGCGCCTGTTCCTGATCGCCGAGGCGTTCCGCCGCGGCTGGGATTTGCTCGACCTGCAGGACTTGACGAAGGTCGACTGGTGGTTCCTGCGCGGCATCCAATCGATCGTCGGCTTCGAGAATCGTCTTCGCGTCGAAGCGCTGACGCCGGAGCTGCTGAAGGCCGCGAAGCGCAAGGGCTTCACCGACCGCGCGATCGCCGAGCTGCGCAAGGAAGGCGGACATACGGATTATACGGTAGAATCCGACATCCGCGCGCTGCGCTTCCAGCAAGGGCTGAAGCCGGTGTATAAGATGGTAGACACGTGCGCCGCCGAGTTCGAAGCGTCGACGCCGTACTACTACTCGACTTACGAGACGGAAAACGAAGTGGTCGCTTCCGACAAGCCGAAGGTCGTCGTGCTCGGCTCCGGTCCGATCCGCATCGGCCAAGGCATCGAGTTCGACTACTCGACCGTGCACGCGGTATGGGCGATCCAAGACGCCGGTTACGAAGCGGTCATCATCAACAACAACCCGGAGACGGTGTCGACGGACTTCAACACGTCCGACCGCCTGTACTTCGAGCCGCTGTTCTTCGAGGACGTCATGAACGTCATCGAGCAAGAGAAGCCAATCGGCGTCATCGTACAGTTCGGCGGCCAGACGGCGATCAATCTCGCCGGTCCGCTCCATCGCGCCGGCGTCCGCATCCTCGGCTCCGACCTTGAGTCGATCGACTCCGCGGAAGATCGGAAGAAGTTCGAAGCGCTGCTCCGCTCGCTCGACATCGCGCAGCCTCCGGGCACGACGGTGACGTCCGTCGACGAAGCGGCCGGCGCAGCCAGCAAGCTCGGCTATCCGGTGCTCGTGCGCCCGTCGTACGTCCTCGGCGGTCGCGCGATGGAGATCGTCTACAGCGAAGACGAGCTGCTCGGCTACATGGTCGAAGCGGTCAAGGTCAATCCGGAGCATCCGGTCTTGATCGACCGCTACATGCTCGGCAAGGAAGTCGAAGTCGACGCGATCTGCGACGGCGAGACGGTGCTCGTGCCAGGCATCATGGAGCATATCGAGCGCGCGGGCGTTCACTCCGGCGACTCGATCGCGGTGTACCCGCCGCAGACGCTGTCCGCGGAAATCAAAGCGCAAATCGTCGAGATGACGACGTCGATCGCGAAGGCTTTGAACGTCGTCGGCCTCGTGAACATCCAGTTCGTCATCTATAAGGGCAAGATCTATATCATCGAAGTGAATCCGCGCTCGTCGCGCACGGTGCCGTTCCTTAGCAAGGTAACGGGCGTGCCGATGGCGAACGTGGCGACGAAGGTGATCCTCGGCGCGAAGCTGAAGGATCTCGGCTTCAACAACGGCCTGTGGGCGGAAGACGACAACGTCTCGGTCAAGGTGCCGGTGTTCTCGTTCGCGAAGCTGCGCCGCGTCGACACGACGCTCGGGCCGGAGATGAAATCGACGGGCGAGGTCATGGGCCGCGACCGCAACTTCTCGAAGGCGTTGTATAAGGGCCTCATCGGCTCGGGGATGAAAATTCCGATGTCCGGCAACATTATCGCGACGATCGCCGACAAGGACAAGGACGACGCGGTCGACGTGTTCCGCGGCTTCGTCGAGCTGGGTTACCGCATCTATGCGACGGGCGGCACGGCGCAGACGCTGACCGATGCCGGCATGCCGGTCGACCATGTGCATAAGCTGAGCGAAGGCAGCCCGAACATCCTCGATATGATTCGCACCGGAGACGCGCAATTCGTCGTCAACACGCTGACGAAGGGCAAGGCGCCGGAGCGGGACGGCTTCCGGATTCGCCGCGAAGCGGTCGAGAACGGCGTCGTCTGCATGACGTCGCTCGATACGGTGCGCGCGCTGCTCAACATGCTGCAGGCGATCAACTTCTCGTCCGAAAGCATGCCGGGCTTCGTCAGCTCCGGCAGCTTCTCGAAGGCGTCGAAGTCGGCGCTGGAGCCGGTGAAGTGATGCAGGACGCGGCGGCGATGCGGGATACGCATCCGATCATGGTCGCGCTGGACGTTCCCGGCGCGGACGAAGCGCTCGCGCTCGCGGCGCGCTTCGAGGGCATTCCCGTGTGGATGAAGGTCGGGATGGAGCTGTATTACGCGGCCGGTCCCGACCTCGTTCGCCGGCTGAAGGCGCAAGGTCATCGCATCTTTCTCGACCTGAAGTTCCACGATATCCCGAACACGGTGCGGGGCGCGGCGCGGTCGGCGACGCGCCTCGGCGTCGACATGTTCAATGTGCACGCCGCGGGCGGGTCCGCGATGATGCGGGCGGCGCTCGAAGGCGCGCTCGAGGCGAGCGCCGGCGGCGGGACGCCGATCGTCATCGCGGTGACGCAGCTGACGTCCACGAACGAGGAGACGATGCGCCGCGAGATCGGTATCGAGGGCAGCCTCGCCGACGTGGTTCTGCGGTATGCGCGGCTCGCGAAGGACGCCGGCTTGCACGGCGTCGTCTCCTCGGCGCAGGAGGCCGCCGCGGTGAAGGCGGCTTGCGGAGCCGACTTCGTCACGGTGACGCCGGGCATCCGGCCACTGGGCGCCGACGTCTTGGATCAGGCGCGCGTCATGACGCCGGCCGAGGCGCTCGCGAACGGCGCGGATTACCTCGTCATCGGCCGGCCGATCACGGCGGCGAAGGATCCCCGGGAGGCGCTGGAGCGCATCGTGCGGGAGATAACGTCGTAAACGCAGCAAACCAGTAGAGGGGGACGAAGCACGTGAGCAAGCTGGAACAGGACATCGCCTCGGCGCTCTTGTCGATCGGCGCCGTCTCGCTGCGGCCGCAGGAGCCGTACACGTGGACGAGCGGCATCCGCTCGCCGATCTATTGCGACAACCGGCTGACGATGTCGCACCCGAACGTACGCGAGACGATCGCGAACGGGTTCGCGGCGCTTATTCAGGAATATTACCCGCAGGCCGACGTCGTCGCCGGCACGGCGACCGCCGGCATTCCGCATGCGGCTTGGGTCGCGCAGAAGCTCGGCCTGCCGATGATTTACGTACGGGACAAGGCGAAGGGGCACGGGAAGCAAAACCTGATCGAAGGACAGCTGGCGCCGGGACAAAAGGTCGTCGTCATCGAGGACTTGATCTCGACCGGGGGCAGTTCGCTCAAGGCCGCGCAGGCGGTGAACGAAGCCGGGGGACAAGCGCTCGCGGTGCTCGCGATCTTCTCGTACCAGTTCGAGAAGGCGGAGGAAGCGTTTCGCGCCGGCGGCATCCCGCTCAGGACGCTGTCGAATTATACGGCGCTCCTCGAAGAAGCGCTTCGCGCGAAGAAGATTCGTCCCGAGGACGTCGCCGCATTGTCCGCTTGGAGGCTGCAGCCGGAGACGTACTACGCGAAATAGATCGCAAATGGATTGGCCCCGCCAAGGACGGCGGGGCTTTTTTTTGCGTTCGCGCGTCGTTCCTCGCATGCAAAAGCGCGCTTCCGGAGGTACGTTAGAGCCGGAAGAAACAGGCCGGCGGGTTGACCCGGAACGGGTCAGGAGGCGGCGCGGTGCGTGCCGAGGCGACCCGAAGCGGGCGAGCGTCGCCGAACGGCCGGCGGGTTGACCCGGAACGGGTCAGGAGGCGGCCCGGTGCGTGCCGAGGCGCCCCGACGCGGGCGAGCGCCGCCGAACGGCCGGCGGGTTGACCCGGAACGGGTCAGGGAGCGGCGCGGTGCGTGCCGAGGCGACCCGAAGCGGGCGAGCGTCGCCGAACGGCCGGCGGGTTGACCCGGAACGGGTCAGGAGGCGGCGCGGCGCAGGCCGAGGTGACCCGAAGCGGGCGAGCGTCGCCGAACGGCCGGCGGTTCGACCCAGAGCGGGTCAGGAGGCGGCCCGAAGCGGGCGAGCGTCGCCGAACGGCCGGCGGGTTGACCCGGAGCGGGTCAGGAGGCGGCGCGGCGCAGGCCGAGGTGACCCGAAGCGGGCGAGCGTCGCCGAACGGCCGGCGGTTCGACCCGGAACGGGTCAGGAGGCGGCGCGGTGCGTGCCGAGGCGACCCGAAGCGGGCGAGCGTCGCCGAACGCCGGCGGTCTGGCACGGAACGGGTCAGGAGGCGGCGCGGTGCGTGTTGATCGTCTTTTCGGTCGTGCTCGGGATCGGGGCGTACGCCTTCGCCATGGGGACGCCGTCGTCGCATCTTCACTCCGCGGACCCCGGTCGAATGAATCGTTCGGCTGTTTTTCCTTTTCTCTACGCGCGCGAATGTTTGGTCGTCAAGAAGGAACATTGGGGGAAAATGGCAAACATATAGTAGCATCATGAAGTTGAGGGAAGGCCGGTGGGCGAACTGTTTACTTGGTATTATCGCGTATTCCTTCCACTGTACAGCGTATTTATCATCGCCTCGTCGATCCTCCTTCTCAAGACGACGTCGACCTTCCTGCTTCTCGTCGTCGGCGCGCTGTTCATCGGAAGCGCGTACATTAACAAAGACATTCGGACCGTTCGTTGGCTATCCCTTGCGCTGCTTGCCACGCTGCATTGGTACAGCCAATTGAATTGGTGCAATATGTTGTATTTGACCTTGCTCGCGAAGGAGGTCGTTACCGTTCGCAGCATCGTTCGGATCAGCGCGTTGACGATGCTGTATACGATCGTGTATTCCTCCGTCCGGCTCTCCTACATGGAGCCGACGGCGTACAACATTCTCGTGACGGGCGCGGATTTCTTCGCTTCGTTCGGCTTAGTCGTCGTGATCCGGTATTTGGCGGAGGCGGAATACGTCAAGCGCAGATGGAGGCAGAGCAAGCTGGAGGCGGAAGCGGCGGCGCGGGCGGAGAAGCTGCGGGTCGTCGGGGAGCTCGCGGCCGGCATGGCGCACGAAATCCGCAACCCGCTGACCACGGTGAAGGGGTTCGTGCAGGTCGCGCATCGCGACGGGAACCTCGGCAGATGGTACGAACTCATTATGGACGAAATTACGAGGATGAACGAATTGACGTCGGAATTCCTTCAATTTTCGAAGCCGAGCCTGGCGAACATGAAGCCGCATCCCCTGCAGGGCTGCGCCAGCCGGGCGTTCAAGCTGCTCGAACCGGAAGGGCTGCGCCAGGGTCACACGCTCCGGTGCGACTTCCAGGAGGAAGCGATACTCGTCAGGATGGACCGCGATAAGATCGTGCAGATGCTTATCAATTTAGTGAAAAACGCGTTCGACGCGATGGAGGAGAGCGGCGTCGTGACGATCGCGGTTCGCCGGGAAGGGACGATCGCCGTCATGACGGTGGAGGATACCGGGAAGGGGATTCCGGCGCCGGCGCTCGAGAAGCTGTTCGATCCGTTTTACACGACCAAGGAACACGGAACGGGGCTGGGTCTGGCGATCTCCCATAAGATCGTGGCGGACCACGGCGGCACGATGGAGGTTCGGAGCCGCGTTGACGAGGGGACGACGTTTACCTTGAGGTTCCCGATCGCCGAGGGAGCGAGCGTTCCCGCGGCGATCGACGCTAGTTCGGCGGACGAAGCCGACGGCTAGGCGAACCTGTAATACAGCAAGATCATCGTGCCGAGCGTAAACAGGAAGTTCAAGCTGACGAACACGATCTGATCGAGCACCGACTTGTGCATCTTGATCGGCGGATGGTAGAAGCTGACGCCTTCGATGATGAACAGGATCAAGATGATATGCGGCATCAGGTGGCCGATGATTTCGACCCAGCCGAAGACGGTCGTCGTCAGGATGAAGATGCCGGTCAGCACCATGGCGAGGAACCGGTTCAGCAAGCCGACGACGAGCAGATAGCCGACGACGAACTCGATGAACGCCGACAGGTTGACGAACACGTCCGCCGGAAAGCCGAAGGTCGGCACCTCGTAATCGTGCACGATGCCGATGCTCATCCCGGGGAATACCCACTTCTCGACCGCGACCCAGCAGAGCGATAGGCCCGTGCCGAGGTAAAGGAAAGGCATGCCGAACTCCCGGTACTTCGTATGGCGGACGGCCAGCGCGACGGCGACGGCGACGTAGAAGCCGTAGTCGAGCATATGGAAGACGCCGTATTCGACGACGCTGAGCGCGAACAGCGCCAGGATGCCGACGGCGGCGAGCATCGCCGTCGCGGCGAACGGCAGCAGCAGCAGGACGATGACGGCGGCGCCGATATAGAGCTGGAGCTGCGTAACGTGAATGTCCGGCGCGAAGACGGCTCCGGTCGCAAGCTGGATGAGCAGCGCCGCGGCCGTCCCGAACCGGAGGATCGGGTACGTCCATTCGCGCTTGCTGTCGAACCAGCCCTCTAGACGTTTGACCCCGCCGACGCCGGTCAGCTTCGCGTCCACTTGCGGGAGCAAGCCTAGAATGACCGCGGCCAGGAGCGCGACGGTCATGAACAGCGGAGACAGCACGTTTTCGAGCGTCTCCTTGACGGGCGTCTCCGCGCCGTCGAACCACTTGACATGAGCGAACGCGGGCAGCGGCAGCAAGACGAGCAGCGACGCCGCGAGCGCCGCGGAAATCCGTTTCATGTAAGCAACACCTCTTCCGAAAATAGAGTCCGTATTCGTGCTTGGGGATATGCATGAATGCAATCTCCCCACTTGTACCATAATCCGGATGGAAATGCTATGCTTGGGGCATCAAAGAAGGAACGGAGGCGATGCGGATGACCGGACGAAGCGTCGTCATCCTCGCCGGCGGCGGGAGCCGGCGCATGGGAACGGATAAGTGGCTGCTCCCCGTCGGGGGAACGCCGGCGCTCGGGCGGCTCGTCGGGGCGCTCGACGGGGTCGCGGACGACATCGCGATCGTCCTGCCTTGGGGCGTCGACGACGCGTTGCGGTCGCGGGCGCAAGCGGCGGCGGCGGTCGCTCGGCCGCGGACGCCGGTGCGGTGGCTCGCGGACGCGGAGCCGGACGCCGGGCCGCTCGCCGGCCTCGCCGCGGCGATCGCGGCTGGCGTAGGCGAGCGGTGCCTCGTCGCCGCCGCGGATTTGCCGTTCGCCCGGACCGAGCTCGCCGAGGCGTTGTTCCGGCTGTGCCTTGCGTCCGGGGCGGACGCGGCCGTGCCCGAACGCGGCGGACGGCTGCATCCGTTGTTCGCCGTCTACGGCGCTTCATCGTTCGAGCGGCTTCAAGCTTATCGCGCCGGTGGCGGACGCAGGGTCATGGATTGGGTATCGGCGCTTCGCGTCGCGACGATGCGGGAGATCGAGACGTCGGCGTTCGATCCGGAGGGGACGGCGTTGTTCAATATGAATACGCCGGACGAGTACCGTCGGGCGCAGTCGTTGGTTGACGATTCGCAGTTTCAGTAGTATAGTTAGTTACAAATAGTAACTAAAGTGAAGGAAGGGTGGATCGGAATGGAGATGCCATCTTTGTTTTTGGCGCACGGGTCGCCGATGCTGGCGATCGAGCAGTCGCCGTATGCGAGTTTCTTGGAGGCGTATGCGCCGAATCTCGGCAAGCCGAAAGCGATCGTCATCTTTACGGCGCATTGGGAGACGGAGCGCACGACGATCTCATCTTCCGACGACGTCTACGAGACGATCTACGACTTCGGGGGCTTCCCCGATGAATTGTATCGGGTGAAATACCCGGCGCGAGGCTCGAGCGTCGTCGCCGGGATCGTGGCGGACCGGCTCGCCGCCGCCGGCTTGCCGGCGGAGCGGGATTACGAGCGAGGGCTCGATCACGGCTCGTGGACGCTGCTGCGCCGGTTGTACCCGGAGGCGGACGTGCCGGTCGTGCAGGCGTCCGTCAATCCGTATTTGCCGCCGGAGCGGCAGTTCGCGATCGGCGCCGCGCTCCGCGGGCTCGGCGAGCAAGGCATTCTCGTCATCGGCAGCGGCGTGACGGTGCATAATTTGCGGGCGGTGAAATGGGGGCAAGAGGCGCCGGAGCCTTGGGCCGTCGCGTTCGACGATTGGCTGCTCGAGGCGACGAACGCCCGCCGGATGGAGGCGCTGTTCGACTACGAAAAGCAAGCCCCGATGGCTCGCATGGCGGTCCCTCGCGCGGAACACTTCGTTCCGTATTTCATCGCGTTCGGCAGCGGCGATCCGGCGCGGGCGCCGGAGACGATTCATCGCAGTTACATGTTCGGCACCTTAAGCAACTTGAGCCTGCGGTTCTGACTACGGCTCGCAGCCGCGGCCGCGCTTCCCGACGAAGGAGGGGGCGCGGCTTTTTCGCATGTGCATCCCTAAGGAAGGGAGAGCAGGCTCGGCATGAAATATAGTATACTATTTTCATGGAGTCCCGGAATCGGGAGAAACGGAGGACGGACGATGCTGAACATCTTGATTTTTGCAGGGCTGGCCGAAGCGGTCGGCGCCTCGATGGTCCGGCTCGAGACGGAGCTGCCCGCGACGGTGGCGGACGCGAAGCGCGCCTTCGCGGCGGCGTATCCGGCCGCGGCGGATCGGCTCGCCAGCTGCTTCGCGGCGATTAATCAGGAGTACGCCGGCGACGAAGCGATCATTCATCCGGGCGACGAGGTGGCGTTCCTGCCGCCGGTCAGCGGCGGATGAACGAGGCGGCGAGACGATTTCACCGCACGGCCGTCGGGCTCGAGGAGGCGCGCCTTCGTCTCCTCGCGCACGCCGCGCCGGTCGGCGTCGAGCGGGTGCCGCTGACGGAGGCGTACGGCCGGCTGGCGGCCGAGCGCGTCGCCGCGGCGGAGCCGGTGCCGCACTTCCGCCGCTCGGGCATGGACGGGTACGCCGTCCGGGCCGCCGACACAGCGGGCGCGGCATCGGAGTCGCCCGTCCTGCTGCGCGTCGTCGGCGCGGTCGCCTGCGGCGACGCGCCGGAGGCGGCGCTCGCCCCCGGCGAGGCGATGCGCGTCATGACCGGCGCGATGCTGCCGGCGGGCGCCGACGCCGTCGCGATGCTCGAAGCCGTCGCGGAGACGACGGTCCGGGGCGCCGCGCACGTCGTCCTTCGCCGCTCGGCGGCGCCCGGCGCGAACGTGAGCGCGATCGGCTCCGACGTCGCGGCCGGGACGACGGTCGTCGAGCCGGGCCGCCGACTCGGCCCTGCCGAAATCGCGCTGCTCGCGACGGTCGGCCGGACCCATGCGATCGTGTATCGCAAGCCGCGGGTGGCGATTCTGGCGACCGGTTCGGAGCTGCTCCCGCCCGAGGCGCCGCTCGTCCCCGGCAAGATCCGCAACAGCAATGTCTTTATGCTGGCGGCGCAGACGATCGCCGCGGGCGCGGAGCCGGTGCCGCTCAGCGCGGCCCCGGACGATATGGGCCGCATCGCGGCCGCGGTGGAGGAAGGGTTGGCGTCATGCGATCTTACGATTACCTCGGGCGGCGTATCCGTCGGCGATTACGACGTCGTTACGGACCTGCTGCACGAGTGGGACGGCGAGCTGCTCTTCAACAAGGTGCGGATGCGTCCCGGGAGCGTCACGTCGGCCGGCGTCCGCCTAGGGAAGCTGCTGCTTGCGCTGTCGGGCAATCCGGGCGCTTGCTTCGCCGGCTTCGAATTGTTCGCGCGGCCGGTCATTCTCGCGCTGCAGGGCGATCCGCGGCCTGGGCCCGCGGCGTTCGAAGCGCGGCTCGCCGAGGCGTTCCCGAAGCCGAACGCGTATCCGCGCTACGTGCGGGGCCGCTGGTGGAGCGAGTCCGGCGTCCTGTACGCCGCGGCGGGCGGCGGCGACCAGTCGAGCCGGATGCTGCCGGGGCTCGGCGCTGACTGCTTCGTCGTCATCCCGCCCGGCGGAAGCGGAACCGCGGCCGGCTCGCTCGTGACCGTCGTGCCGCTGCGCGGATAAGAAAGGGGTTTCTTCGGTGAAGGAACGGCTTACGGTGGTGCAAATCGTCGGATACAAGAAGACCGGGAAGACGACGCTCGTCTGCAAGTTGGCGGAGCGGTTCGCCGGACTCGGGCTGCGGGTCGGGACCGCGAAGCACGACGGTCACGACTTCGACCCGGACGTCCCCGGCACCGACTCGTGGAAGCATCGCCGCGCGGGGGCGGCCGTCACGGCGATCGTCTCGGCGCGGCGGACGGCTTGGTTCGAGGAACATCCCTCCGAACTCGACGACGTCTTAGCGCGCATGGCGGGTCGGGTCGACCTCGTGCTCGTGGAGGGCTGGAAGCGGGAGAAGTATCCGAAGCTGGCGCTCGCGCACTCGGCGGAGCAGCTGTCGCTGCTGAACGAGCTCGACGGCGTCATCGCCGCCGCAAGCTGGGATGCGGCGACGCGGGAAACGCTGGCCCGAGAGGGGCGCCTGCCGACGTTCGACTTCGGCGAGACGGAGAGGATCGCGGCTTTTTTCTTGGAACATATGAAGCTTTAATTGGAAGGCGGGGCCGACATCGGCTGCGCTTTTTTTGTTGACGACGATCAGGGATGCGGGACGGCTTCGCTTGTCTCTCCCGGCCGGAGGGCAATGAAAATTAAAAACAAACATTTCTGTACAAAAATGAACATAAACGGTACAATGAAGTTTGAGAACGGAACAAAACGGAAAACGGAGGCGTTACGAGCATGGAATTTCGTCAAGCGGCTACGGCCGAAGCTACGAAGAGCTACGACACGGAGAAGCTTCGCAAAGAATATTTGGTGGAATCGTTATTCGTCCCGGGCGAGCTGAAGCTCGTGTACAGTCATGTCGACCGGTACATCATCGGCGGCGTCGTGCCGACGACCGCGGCGGTCGCGCTTGAAGTCGACCTGAAGCTCATCGGCGCGAACTCCTTCCTCGAGCGCCGCGAGATCGGCATCGTCAACATCGGCGGCGCCGGCACGGTGACGGCGGACGGCGTCGACTACGCGATGGACGCGAAGGATTGCCTCTACATCGGCCGCGGCACGCAGTCGGTATCGTTCGCGAGCGCCGACGCGTCGAACCCGGCGAGATATTACCTCATCTCGGCTCCGGCGCATATGACGTATCCGACCGTGAAGGCGGCGCTCAGCGAGGCGACGCCGCAGCATCTCGGCAGCATCGCCAACTCGAACGAGCGCACGATTTATAAATACATCCACGCCGACGGCATCCAGAGCTGCCAGCTCGTGCTCGGCATGACGCTGCTGAAGCCGGGCAACATGTGGAACACGATGCCTTCGCACACGCACGAGCGCCGCTCCGAAGTATATCTGTACTTCGATATGCCGGAAGACGGCGTCGTCTTCCACATGATGGGCGAGCCGACCGAGACGCGGCACCTCGTCGTTCGCAACGAGCAGGCGGTCATCTCCCCGAGCTGGTCGATCCACTCGGGCGTCGGCACGAGCAACTATACGTTCATCTGGGCGATGGCGGGCGAAAACCAGTCGTTCTCCGATATGGACATGATCCCGATGAAGGCGCTGCGGTAAGAGTCGTCGATGCTGGCCGTTCAACGACACGAGCACATCATACGGACGCTTGGCCGCGAGCGGACCGTCCGGGTCGCGGAGCTCGCCGCCGCGCTCGGGGTTACGGAGAAGACGGTCCGCGAAGACTTGGAGAAGCTTGAGGAGAAGGGGCTGCTCCGCCGCATTCACGGCGGGGCGGTCGCGGCGACGGACGAAGGGGAGCCGATGCTGCCGCCCCCGGTGCCGAATACGAAGTATCCGGCGGAGAAGGCGAGCATCGCGTCGCGCGCGGCTGCGGCCATCCAGCCGGAGGAGATCGTGGCGCTCGACGGCGGCAGCACGACGCTCGAAATCGCGAAGCTGCTGCCGAACGCGCCGATCACGGTCGTGACCAACGACTTGTTCATTATCGCGGAGCTGTCTCGCAAGGAACAGATTCGCCTCGTGGTGCCCGGGGGGTATCGGGAACGGAACCTGCTCGTCGGGGCCGAAGCGGTGGAGTTCGTCCGCGGTCTAAACATACACAAGGCGTTCTTGTCGGCGACGGGCATTCATCCGGAGTACGGCCTGACGGTGTTCACGGGGACGCAGCTGCCGATGAAGCGGGCGCTCGTCGAGAGCGCCGGCGTCGTGCACTGCGTCGCGGACCGGAGCAAGTTCGGCCGCAGCGCGCTCGTGACGTTCGCGTCGCTCGGCGAGATCGATACGATCTACACCGACGCGGGACTGCCGAAGTCCGTCGCGGACGAATATCGGGCCGCCGGCGTCGCCGTCGATTGCGGATACGAGGAAGAAGGAGAGGAACATCCATGAGCAAGCTGTTCGACTTAACGGGGAAAGTCGCGGTCGTGACGGGCGCGGGCCGCGGGCTCGGACAAGGTCTCGCCCTCGGGCTCGCGGAAGCGGGCGCCGATCTGGCGCTCGTCGTCAACCGGACGGCGCCGGAGGAGACGTTGAAAGCGGTCGGCGCGCTCGGCCGGAAGGCGGTCGTCGTGCAAGCCGACCTGTCCTCCGAAGAGGGAGCGGCCCGCGTGTCGGCCGCCGCGCTGGAAGCGTACGGCAAGGTCGACATCCTGGTGAACAACGCAGGCATCATCCGCCGGACGCCGGCGGCCGACCACAGCTACGCGGATTGGCAAGAGGTGCTGGACGTCAACTTGAATTCCGTCTTCTTGCTGAGCCAGTCGCTCGGGCGGGAGATGGTGAAGCAGGGCTCCGGCAAAATTATCAACATCGCTTCGATGCTTACGTTCCAAGGCGGCATCAACGTCCCGGGGTACACGGCGAGCAAGCACGCGGTCGCCGGACTCACGAAGGCGCTCGCGAACGAGTGGGCGGGCCGAGGCGTCAACGTCAATGCGATCGCCCCGGGGTATATGTCCACGGACAATACCGAGGCGCTGCGGAACGACGAGACGCGCAACCGTCAAATTCTCGAGCGCATCCCGTCGGGACGATGGGGGACGCCGGAAGATATGAAAGGTCCGGTCGTCTTCCTCGCGTCGTCCGCCTCCGATTATATGAGCGGACATGTGTTGTGCGTGGACGGCGGATGGATGACAAGATAAAGTCGAATATCGTATCATCGTGTCGACCGGCTGTGTCGATGCGCGTCGAGGCGCCTTCGGGCGCCTTTTCTTTTTACCAAATCTTTTTTGTCCAAGCAGTGTAACTTTTTGGGTTTTCACTGCGTCTTAGATGTAGTGCAATCGGCATGGGAGGGACTATATAGAGATGGATGCGGATAGAACGGGGCAATCGGCCCCATGGACGCTGCTAACCGTGCGAGGCGCGGAGCGGACGTTCCAGGTCGGCGGACAGAAGATTCCCGTGCTGAAGGGAATCGACATGGAGCTGCGCCCGAACCAGCTGGTCATGCTGAGAGGGAGATCCGGCTCGGGGAAGACGACCTTGCTCAATATGTTGGGCGGCCTCGACGTGCCGACGAAGGGCGAGATCGTCTTTCACGGCCATGCGTTTCATAAGCTGGGGGACGAAGAACGGACGGCGATTCGGCGGGAGAAGATCGGATTCATTTTCCAAACGTATGCCCTTATGCCCTTATTGTCCGCTTGGGAGAACGTAGAGCTGTCGCTCCGCATGGCGGGCGCGCCCCGCGGCGAATGGAAGGCTCGCGTCTCGCATTGCCTCGAGCTGGTCGGATTGACGAAGCGGGCCGATCACCGTCCGTACGAGTTGTCCGGGGGCGAGCAGCAGCGCGTCGCCATCGCGAAGGCGATCGCGCACCGCCCGGCGATGCTGTTGGCCGACGAACCGACGGCGGAGCTGGACAGCCAGATGGGCGCGCAGGTCATGGCCGTGTTTCGCGAAATCATCGCGACGGAAAACGTTACGATTTGTATGACAACTCACGATCCTACGATTTTGGAGGTTGCCGATCATGTTTATGAGATGGTGGACGGACGCTTCAAGGCGTCCTAACCGTTCCGCGCGCGTCGCGTTCGCATTGACTTTGGCGGCGGCGCTCGCCGTCACCTCCGGTTGCTCGCTGCTGCCGAAGGAAGCCGAGGAGGAAGTGCTGCCGACGATTACGCCGCCGAAGCTGTCGGAAAAGCCGACGTACGACGTTCGCGTCGAGACGATCGAGCAGAAGGTGCAGGGCATCGGCAAAATTATGTCGCTGCGCGAGGAGAACCTGTTCTTCACGAGCAGCGGCGAGACGAGCGGCGGCAGCTTCCGCGTCAAGGAAGTGTACGTGAAATCGGGCGACACGGTCGCGGCGGGCGAGTTGATCGCCGAGCTCGACGTCGCCGACAAGGAACGGGAGCTCCGCCGCCAGAAGCTCGAGTTCCGGCAGGAAGAACTGAAGATGATCGACATTCTCCGCAAGTCGGACGAATACGAGCCGGAAGAGCTCGAGCAGCTGAAAGTCGACTTCGAGCTGAAGCGGACGACGCTCGTCGAGCTGGAGGAGACGATCGCGAACGCGAAGCTGACGGCGCCGTTCGACGGCTCGGTCGTGTCGCTGAAAGTGAAGGCCGGCGACACGGTAGCGGCATACGACACCATCGCGGTGCTTGCGGACTTGTCCGAGCTCGCCGTAGCGGCCGACTTCTCGCGCGACGATCTGAATAAGGTCGCCGTCGGCATGGACGCGGTCGTCAGCATCAGCGCGGCCGGCGAGCATAAGGGGAAGGTCGAACGGCTGCCGACGGCCGAAGAAGACGATAACAACAACCCGAATCCGAATCAGCCCGAGGAGGATTCGGTGGATAAGTATTTGCTCGTCGAACTCGAAGCATGGCCGGAAGGCGTGACGCGAGGCACGCCGCTCAGCGTGACGGTCATTACGGATCGAATCGAGCAAGCGGTCGTCATTCCGCCGGCGGCGCTGCGATCGTATAACGGCCGAAGCTACGTGCAGGTCGTGGATAGCGAAGGGAACAAGGCGGAGGTGGACGTCGAGGTCGGCAAGCAGACGTCGACGCAGGTTCAGATCGTGAAGGGGCTCGAGCCCGGACAGAAAGTAGTTGGTCGCTAATGGGACTCCTTCTATTACGGTTTCTCTACCGTAAGATGTGGAACACCCGCTGGCTGACGATCTCGACCTTGATCGGTTTGATCGTGGCGGTGGCCTTCACGACGAGCATTCCGATGTATTCGGACGGCGCCTTGAAGCGGGTCGTCTCGTCGTCGCTGAAGGAAAACAGCGAAGGCTTCCCCGCCGGCTCGCTGCTCATGCGCTATCAAGCGACGGGCAGCGACAAGGCGGACCTCGGCGCCTTCGCCGACGTGAAGCGGTTCATCGAGGAAGACGTCCCGGCGCGCGTCGGTTTTCCGTTCGCGACCTACGTGCAAGCGGTCTCGATTCGCGGCGCGCAGCTCGCGGTCGTCGACCCGAGTACGGTTGACCCGAGCAAGCGCCGCCAGATGACGTTAACGGCGATGAGCGACTTCGGGGAGCATGCCGAGCTCGTGAACGGCGCGCTGCCTTCCGCGGACATCAAGAACGGCGTCATCGAGGCGGTCGTGCTCGAGGAAGGCGCGTTCCGCAACTCGTTCCGCGTCGGCGACGAATTTTATTACCCGGCGTTCGGCGGGAACGAGCAGCTGCGGGTGAAGGTCGTCGGCGCGTACGTGCCGAAGGACGACACGAGCCCGTACTGGTATCAAGGGCTCGAAGGTCTCGTCAACACGCTTATCGTCGACGAATCGCTTATGATGAACGAGCTGCTGCAGAATCGGGGGCTTCCGATCAATCTGGCGACTTGGTATTACGCCTTCGACCTTCGCGAAATCCAGACGAGCGACTTGTCGCCGCTGTCGTCCTCGCTGTCGCGGCTCGACATCGAGCTGTACCAGCATCTGCAAGGGACGCAGGTCGATTTATCGTTCCGGGACATGCTGCAGGACTTCCGATCGCAGAGCTTGCAGCTGCAGTTGCTGCTCTTCACGCTGGCGGCGCCGATGATCGCGATGGTGTTCTATTACATCTCGATGAACGCCAAGCAGGCGCTCGACCGGCAGCGGAGCGACATCGCGGTGCTGCGCAGCCGCGGCGCCGGAACGAAGCAAATTATTTGGATGTACTTATTGGAAGGCTTCATCTTGGGCGGCATCGCGCTCGTCGTCGGCCCGCTGCTCGGCTGGTTCATGGCGAAGAGCATCGGCTCGGCCAGCGGCTTCCTGACGTTCGTCGACCGCCAGTCGATTCCGGTCGGCTTCGGCACGGACGCCATGCTGTACGGCCTTGCGGCAGTGCTGATCGCGGTCATCTCGACCGTCATTCCGGCGATTCAATCCGCCCGGTCCTCGATCGTCGGATTGAAGCAGCAGATGGCCAGGGCGAACAAGCCGCCGGCGTGGCAGCGATACTTCCTGGACGTCGCCTTGATCGGCGTCGTCGGTTACGGCTGGTATATGTTCAAGGAACGCCAGATGATTTCGATGCAAACCGGGCTGACGTCCGATCAGCTGCAGGTGCAGCCGACGCTGTTTTTCGTGCCGGCGCTTGCGATTTTCTCGATCGGGCTGTTATGCTTACGGCTGTTCCCGTTACTCTTGAAGCTGTTCAATTGGCTCGGGCGATCGTATTTGCCCGTTCCGCTCTACTTGACGCTGACGCAATTATCCCGTTCTTCGAAATCGTATTATCCGTTGATGCTGTTGCTCATCCTGACGCTCGGCCTCGGCGTATACAATTCCGCCGCGGCGCGGACGATCGACCTGAACTCGACGGAACGGACGCTGTATCAATACGGTACGGACGTCATCGTCCAGACGGCGTGGGAAGGCTTCGTCGAGTCGAGCGGACCGCCGCCGGGCTCGCAAAACCCGGGCGGCCAACCCGGAGGACAGCCTGGAGGTCAACCGGGGGGCCAGCCCGGAGGCCAACCCGGCGGCCAGCCGGGCGGACAGCCGGGAGGCGGCGCGCCTCCTCCGCAGCAAGTGTTTTACATCGAACCGCCGTTCCAGGTGTTCGAGGAGCTGCCGGGCGTGGAGCACGCCGCTCGCGTTCTTCAGACGAAGGGCAATGTCGTCATCTCCGGCAAGTCGATCGGCACCGGCACGATCATGGGCATCGACAACGATAAATTCGCCGAAGTCGCTTGGTGGCGGAACGATCTGTATCCGGCGCATCCGTACTTATATCTCGATCTGATGGGCGATTTCGAGCAAGCGTTGATCATTCCGCAGAACATCGCGGATAAATATCAATTGAAGCCCGGCGATTTGGCGTCGATCAGCATCTCGGGCCAGCTCATCGAATTCGTGATCGTCGGCACGCTTCCGTATTGGCCGTCGCAATACCCCGACGTCACGCCGTTCTTCATCGCCAACCTCGATTACATCTACGATCAGGTACCTATCATTCCGTACGAGGTGTGGCTGAAGATGGAGCCGGACGCACGGGTGACTCCGATCGTCGAGGAGCTGCAGGCGAAGGGCATCGGTCTCGCGTCCGTGAAGGACGTGCGGAACGAGCTGATCGTGCAGCAGAAGCATCCGGCGCGGGGCGGCGTTTTCGGAATTCTGAGTTTGGGCTTCTTGGTTTCGGTCATCATCTCGTTAATCGGATACATTCTGTATTGGTTCTTTAATTTATCGAGCCGCGTCGTGCAATTCGGCGTACTGCGGGCGATGGGGCTGTCGCGCCGAGGACTGACGGGCATGCTGTTCCTGGAGCAGGCGTTTACCGCGGGCCTCTCGATCGCTCTGGGCTTGACGATCGGCCGCGTCGCGAGCCTCTTGTTCCTGCCGTTCCTGCAGACGACGGAGAGCGCGGCGAGTCAAGTGCCGCCGTTCCGCGTCGTCTTCGAGGCGGGGGACACGTATCAGCTGTACGGCGTCGTCCTCGTCATGGTCGCGCTCGGCGCGGGCCTCCTGCTGACGCATATCCGCAGGCTGCGGGTGCACCAAGCGGTGAAACTCGGAGAGGAGCGGTAACCGATGATTACGTGCGAAGGACTCGTAAAGATTTACAAGACGGACGAGGTCGAGGTCGTCGCCCTCCAAGGCCTCAACCTGACCGTCGAACGCGGCGAGATGATGGCGATCATCGGCAACTCCGGCAGCGGCAAGTCGACGTTCATGAACATCCTCGGCGGGCTGGACCGCCCCTCGGCGGGGACGGTGCGGGTCGGCGACTGGGATTTACTCAAGATCAGCGACGAACAGCTCGTGGAATATAAGCGGAGCACCGTCGGCTTCGTCTGGCAGAACAACGCCCGCAACCTGCTCCCGTACTTGACCGCGCTCGAGAACGTCGAGATGCCGATGATGCTCGGCGGCAAGCTCGACCGCGCGTACGCGAAGCAGCTGCTCGAATGGGTCGGGTTGAAGGAACGCATGAATAACAAGCTGCATCAGCTGTCCGGGGGGGAGCAGCAGCGCGTCGCGATCGCGATCTCGCTGTCGAACCGCCCGAAGCTGCTGCTCGCCGACGAGCCGACCGGCTCCGTCGATTCCGCGACGTCGGATCGGATCATGGACATCTTCCGCACGTTCAACCGGGAGCTCGGCGTCACGATCGTCATCGTCACGCACGACCTGGAGCTGGCGGGCAAGGTGGACCGCGTCGTCGCGATCCGCGACGGATTAACAAGCACAGAATTTATTAAGCGCAACCCTGAGCTCGATTCCGCCGTCTATAATACTGAAACCGTTGGAAGGCGCACGGTGAAGGAAGAGCACGAAGCGTACGTCGTCATCGACCGGGCCGGTCGATTGCAAATTCCTAAAGAATATTTGGAAACGCTCGGAATCGGAAACAAAGCGTCGCTCGAATTCGACGGGGAGAAGATCGTCATTAAAGCACCTAAATCACTGGAGGGAAAAGTATGAAGCTTCTTTCGAGGAAATCGAAGCTTACCCGCACGGTGGCCGTCTCCATGGCCTCCGTGCTCAGCTTGACGGCGCTGGCCGCTTGCTCGCAAGGGGAGGCGCAGACGGACAATACCGAGCGCGTACTGCGGATCGGCACATTGCAAGGCTACGGCGACGACGAATGGTTCCGTTCGCAGTTCACCGAGCTGTTCGAGTTCGCGAACCCGAATATCAAGATCGAGATCGTACCGGCGGTCGACAGCAGCATGTACCGCTATAGCAGCGAGCCGTACGATCCGTCGAAGCAACCGGATCCGATGGAAGAGCTGAAGAAGATGATGCAAGGCGACAACCCGCCGGACCTCGTCATGATGGAGTTCAACAACTTGTCCGAGCTCGTGAACGAAAACTTGCTCATGCCGCTCGACCCGCTCATCACGGCGGATAAATTCGACACGGGCAAGATCGTGCCGACGGTGCTCGACGGCATCAAGGAATCGTCGCCGGACGGGAAGCTGTACGCGCTGGCGCCTTTGTTCAGCTCCTCCGCGCTGTTCTATAACAAGAAGATGTTCCAAGACGCGGGCGTCGCGTTCCCGACGGACGGCATGACGTGGGACCAAGTGTTCGACTTGGGTCGTCAGCTGTCGGGCGGCGAAGGCGAAAACCAGAAGTACGGCTTCTCGTTCACGACATATCAAGGCGGCGACTCGTTCTACGAGATGCAGATGTACACCCAGCCGCTTCAGCTGAGCTACTACGATCAGACGGGCGACAAGATGGCCGTCGATTCCGACAGCTGGGAGAGCGTATGGAAGAAGATCGTCGACCTGCGCAAGCAGAAAATCATCCCGGGTCCTCCGAACTGGGAGGCGCAGCCGATGAAGGAGCCGGGGCCGTTCGACTGGGATAACTTCTTGTCGGGCCGCACGGCGATGGCGATTTCGAGCTACTATTACATTAACGAACTTATTAATGCGAACAAGACGGCCGAGACGAACGATAAGCTCGATCCGATCGATTGGGATGTCGTCACGCTGCCGACGCATCCGGAAGCGCCGGGCATCGGCGGTCAGATTTATCTGCAAGGCATGATGGGCATCAACGCGAAAGCGCAAAACGACGAAGACGCATGGGAATTCCTGAAGTTCGTCAATGGCGACGACTGGGCGCGCTTGAAATCCAGAAGCCAAGGTACGCTCGTTTCGAACAAAGAGTACCTCCAGCCGAAGGAAGGCATGAGCTATAACATCGGCGCGTTCTATCAGCTGAAGCCGGCGCCGATCCAAGACGAGATGGCGATGTACCGTAAGTACCCGAACATCTACATGGTGCAGTCCATCGGTCAGCAGAAGTTCCAAGAGGTGCTGGACGGCAAGAAAGAAGTGCGTCAAGCGCTCAAGGAATGGCAGACGGAAGGCGATGCGATGCTGCAGCAGATGCGCGAGGATCCTAACTTCCAAGGCGGGAACTGGGGCGAGCCAGGCATGCCGGCGCCGATGCCGATCGACGAAGGCGTGTCGGTCGAAGCGGAAGAGGTCGTCGAAGAAGTCGCGGAATAACGGGTTATATAGGGAAAAGGAAACCTCCGAATCGGATGCGATTCGGAGGTTTTTTAGGTTCCGTTCGAATGTCAGCCTTGCAGGAGGAACGTCTGATGCGCGGTCCACGCGCCGTTGTCCGTCTGGTACAGCAGGTGGAGCCGATCGACGACGAACGAGAAGGCCAGCGGAATCGGCCGCAGACTGGAATAAATGTCGTGCATTTCATCGCCTCCGACCCCCTGGGCGACAGTCAGATGCGGAGTGAAGCTGTATCTCCGTTCGCGGACGGCAAGCGGTCCGTCGCATACCGATTCGTGCAGAAGTTCGAGCGGCTTCGGATTTTCGAGCGCCATGTAGACGACGTTGGATACAGGGTAGAATGTCGAAAACCGGTTCAGCTTCACTTCGACCGGCGGCAGCTTCGCCGCGGCCTCGCTCAGACGTTCGATTGCGCTCGCGAGCGTCGGCGGATCCCACGATTCGGACTCTCGGATCGTCAGATGCGGCTGGATGAGGCTGTAATGCGGGTCGAACCGCTTGCGATAACTGTTGGCCGCGTCCTGTACGTCCTTCGGAGGAAAGATGACGATGCCGAAATTCACCTGTACCGCCTCCTTCATCGTGATTGTTACTCTTTATTATACCGTATCCGACTCGTTTCATAAGGAGAAATTTCACGCGTCGTGATATAATGGAGCGTACGAACGAGAGGAGGAACACCATGGGGAAGAGCGTTCATAGCCGGGCCGTTCGCGAAGCGGTGCTGCGTAAGCTGGAGCAGCGCGGCGTACGGTTGGAAGATATCGCGGAGATCGTCATGGAGATGCAGCGTCCGTATCATCCGCATCTGACGATGGAGGCTTGCCTCGACAGCGTGGCGGCGGTATTGGAGAAGCGGGAGATGCAGCATGCGCTGCTCGTCGGCATCGAGTTGGACGTGCTCGCGGAGCAGGGGAAGCTTTCCGAGCCGCTGCAATCGCTCGTGGCGTCGGACGAAGGGTTGTTCGGCTGCGACGAGACGTTGGCGCTGGGTTCCGTATTCGGATACGGCAGCATCGCGGTCACGACGTTCGGTCATCTCGACAAACATAAGATCGGCATCATCAAGCGGCTCGACACGAAGATCGGCAAGGGCGTCCACACGTTCCTCGACGATCTGGTCGCCAGCGTGGCGGCTTCCGCCGCAGGGCGCATCGCGCATCGAGCGAGAGACGAGGAAGAGCGGCTTTCGGACATCGAAGCGGCGGCCGGTTCCGAAGAAAGCGCATAAGCCAATGCATGGAACGGCGACCCTAGGGGCACCATGAGAACACATTACTTCCAACGGGAGCGTGTTCGAACAGCTATGGCATGGGTGTACTGGGGTCGCTTATACAATACGAAGTTTCAGGCGAGCTGCCTGGCGAAGCGAATGGAAGAAGACTGGTGGATCTACGGGTACGAGAGTCCGCAGCACGTCGAAATTTTCTGTTCTAGGAAGGGCCGCTACGGAGTACGGTACAGAATGTAACCGCCGGCGGCCGTATTCCGCTTGACAGGGATGTTATCATTCGTTATATTAATATATGGTTTCGAATTTTTTTATGAAGCGTCGCGGGGTGGAGCAGTCCGGTAGCTCGTCGGGCTCATAACCCGAAGGTCGCAGGTTCAAATCCTGTCCCCGCAACCAACTTATCTTAAGGGCCTTTAGCTCAGTTGGTTAGAGCGGTCGGCTCATAACCGATTGGTCACAGGTTCGAGTCCTGTAGGGCCCATATTTCCATTGTACGGCACTTATGAAGAGAACCCGTTGGACGTAGCGAGAGACTCGCGCCTTCCAACGGGTTTTTTCATTACGCTCTAGGTTGTTCGCCGACCGCATCGCCCGTCAGGTCCGCTGTCCCGATCGCTTCGACCCTTGCGACTTCCTTCTTCACCCGTTCTTCGACTTCCTGAATGTCTTCGACGGATCGGGTAGAGACGACGACTTCTTCGAGATCGACGGGCGTCTTCACTACGTCGATTCGCTCCTCTTTCACGGGGATGCGGATTTCTTCCGTCACGCTTCTCTCCGGGTCGCCGGGATGGGCGCTCGTTCGCTCGATGACGACTTCCTCCCGCCGGATCGGCACTTCGATCGTGCGGCGCTCCTCAACGACTTCCCTTCGAATCGCCACGTCTCCGGTTTGAACTCGTTCCTTGCGGATATCCAGACGCTCTTCGCGAAGTCGCAGCGACGCAGAGTCCGCTTCCTCCGATTCGGGTTCGACCGACGGGCGGCTCTGCGCTTTCCGAAGCGGAGACAGCAAGCTCGCCGCGATGCCGAGCGCGCCTCCGACCGCGGCGGCGATGCCGATTCCGACCCCGGGCAGCGCCAACCCCGCGATCCCGCCGATGACGGCGCCGGCGATCGCCCATAAGACGACACGCATCAACATCGTTGTTCACCCCTCCGAATAGGTTTCTGCCCCGCTTGCGCACGGCGCAGCGGGGCAGAATTGGACAATCCGTCGATTTACCGGTAGGCGTCCGTTTCCGTCACGACGGCATCGCCGTCGGTCTCGACATGCGCCACTTCCTTGTGGAGCACTTCGTCGACGCATTCCGTCTCTTCGATTTCGCGCTTATGCGCCGAAATTTCTTCGCGGACGACCGTTCGCTTGTCGACGTCCACCCGTTCCGCCGTTACGGGAATATGAACGGTCTCTTCTTCGGCGATAGGTTCGCTAGATGGCGAATGATCGAGGACCCGACGCTCGATAACGACTTCGTCGTGCGCGACCGGAACCGCGACGCGTTGTTGTTCTTCGACGATGTCCTTGTGCAGGACGACCTCGCCGGTTGTCACGCGGTCTTTCCGGATTTCCAGCTCTTCTTCGCGTAAACGCAGCGTAGCGTCGTCTTCGGCCGCGAACTCCGCGTCCGCGAATTCTTCGTCCGCAAACTCCGTGTCGGCGACCCGGCTTTCCTCGAATTCCTCTTCTTGCGTAACGCCCTTAAACAACCGATCGAAAAAGCCCATAATGGCGAAACCTCCTCAAAGAGTAATGAGTGCCGTGCCATTATAGAATGCCCGTGCGCAAGAAGCCTATGTAGTTCGGGACCATGCACTTAAAGGGAATCCAACGCCCCGAACGCGCAAAGGCAATCTTTCCGTTTCGGGGCGTTGCAACCATCGTTTAGTTTCGCGTCTTCGACGCCGGATTCAGCCGCGCCTTCCCGTCCGGCATCAGCTCCGCATCCAGCTTGTCTTCTTCGCCGTCGATCCCGAAGTCGTTCTTCAAACCCGGAGGACGGTTGTTCATGATTTGATCGTCTTCGCCGTCTTTGATCGCTTTGCCAGCCATGTTCCTAAGCCTCCTAGATTTTGAAAGTTAATCGTTCGGGGTACGATCCAAATACAGCCTTGTCACCGTCGTAGAATCGTCCGCTCGAATGTCTTTATTCGTCGCTCGCTTCTCCAACGCATCGTGCGTATTCATCCCGGGAGCGACGGTCGGAGCCTGCTTCTTCTTGCGCATTTGCGTTTCATCTCCTATGCGCGATGCCCGCCGTTCGCGTACACGAGGGGCGTCGCTCGACTATTCGCTATTTGCGGCGGGCCGGCTTCGCGGCCATGGGCGCGTCGCCGGCGATCGATGCTTGGATGTTATCCATGATGCCTTCCACGGCATTCGCGATGCCGTCCGTCGCCGCAATGTTTTCCTGTCCGGCGGGCGTCGGAATGCCGCCGGTTTCGAACGCGGTTTGCTCTTTTAGTTGTTTCTCCATCCCGGTCCTCCTTGTCCGTCCTATGCTAGCGGTCGTCCTCGACCTCGTCCATCCGGTCTTCCCGTTGTTCCTGATTGTATTCCGCGCCCGGCGCGTTGAGCTGCTCGTCTTCGCGTTCGTCGATGATGTCCTCTTGTCGTTCCTGCTGCATCTCCTGTCTCATGTTATCGCCGCCGCATGCCGTAAGGCCGAGCGCCAAGCCGAGCATGAGCGCCCACGCCAGGGTATTCTTTTTCGTCATCCTGAAATCCCCCTTAATTATCGATGTAAGCATAGGGTCTGCAACCGAATCGTTTTTATACTGGCGCCGGAAGCGTTATAATGGAAGGAACGGCAATGGAAGGGGAGGAAGCGATGAAGGAGAAGGGCGGAGAAGCGATTGTTCTCTATGATGGAGAGTGCAATTTATGCGCGGCCGTCGTCCGGTTCACGATCGTTCGGAATCGGAAGGGGACGTTGCGCTATGCGGCGCTCCAATCCGAGACGGGGAGTCGGCTGCTCCGGGAGCATGCATTGTCGGGCGCCGCTTCGCTCGATACGTTCGTATTCGTCGAGGGAGGAACGGCGTACGTTCGGTCCGGCGGCGCGCTGCGGTTGGCGCGTCACCTCGACGGCGGGTGGCCGCTGCTCGCCGCCTTGCTTGCCATTCCGCGTTTCGTTCGGGATCCGATCTATTCGTTCGTGGCGCGGAACCGTTACCGTTGGTTCGGGAAGCGGGAGCAATGCTTATTGATGCGGCCGGAATATCGAGAGCGGTTTTACGATTGAACGAAAAAGAGGCTCGGGGGATTCCTATCGAATCCGCCGAAGCCTCTTCTTCTGTTATTTTGCCGCATGCTCCGATGCGTCGCCATCGGGGGCGCGGCCTTCTTCGTAGGTGCCTGCCGCTCCGGAGCTTTCGCCGTTGTCTACGGAAGCATCCGGGTCCGGGATTCGGTCATCCACGGATACGAGCTGGTACGTAATGTTCTTATACTCGGAGGAGAGGTACGTCTCCGCCTTCGGGTACGAGATGACCATCGGATACAACGCTGCAGGGTCCGGATAGGTGACGCTGTAACGGATGACCGCGGTGTCGTCGATGAAATCGATGCCTTCGATGCGAACGCCCCAGCCCGGGTGCGGCTTCTCGCCCATGTCGAGCACGACCTTCTGAATGTCTTCGTTCACCGCCGTCGTCGACGTCCTCACCTCGCCGGATTCGATCGGGTCGGCCTGCGGCTCTTCGACCGGCTGTTGACGCTCCTCGACGAATTGCACCGCGTTGCGAACCATGACGGCGGCTTCGGCGCGCGTAATCGGCTCTTGCGGGCGGAATTTGCCGTTCTCGTCGAGCTCCGCGATGCCGCCGATGATCGCATGCTGGATCGCGCTCATGTATCCTTCGGACACTTGCTTCTCGTCTTCGAGCATATGATAGATTTCGATCCAAGCGTAATCTCCCGTCGCATAGAGGCCGTGCATCAGCCACTGCACGAACTGTTCCCGCGTCACCGGCGCGTTCGGGTTGACGTCTTTGTCGATCGGCACGCCGTTATGATGCGCGATGATGAACGCTTCGGCATACCATGCGTCGTTCGGGATTTTCGTGAAGTAATCGGTCGCTTCGGGCGCTTTAAAGAACGTCATATGCGCGAGGCTGAGCTGCATGCTCTTCACGATCAACGGAATCGCTTGCTGCGCGGTGAGCTTCTCGTGAGGGACGAACTTGATTTTTTCCACGCCGTTCACGATGCCGCGGTCGCGCAGCTCCATAATTTTATCGGCGTGCGGAACGCCTTTGAGATCGCCGAACGCCAAGGCCGAGGAGGACATCGTTCCGAGAACGATCGCCGCCGCCGCAGTTGCCATCATCCATCTTTTCATCATATCGATCACCTTTTTTCTTAAGATTTTGAATGTTTTCTTTCGTTTGCTTACTTAACGCGATCTGAATCGAATATGTTGCATAGGCGGTTGAGCCGATTTTTTCTTTGCGTAGAATCACCTATTTCATTTCGTTTTATCGGATATTCTGACTACTTAACGGCGCAGCTAAGAAGGTTGTTGCAGGACGAGGAGATTTTTTCATCATGAGCGCTTTGCGATGGACGGGGATCGTCGCGCTGACGATCGTAGGGTTGGGCGCCGCATACGCGGCTGATTTACCGCTGGCGGTCGGTTTTTCGGTCGGATTGGGGGCGTTGATTTGGAGCGTGCTGCGGTTCGGCGTCGTACCGGGGCGGGCGGCGCTTCTAAGGATGATAGGGGAAGGCGTAGGACATACGAAGGAAGTCGTATGGATCTTGTTGTTCGTCGGCTTGCTCATCCCGGCATGGACGGCCGGGGGGGTTATCGATTACATGGTGGGCGCCGGTCTGCGGCTGCTCGATCCGGCTTGGATCGTCACCTTCGGCTTCGTTTTCTCGTCGATCGTCGCGATGACGCTCGGCACGTCGACGGGGACGCTAAGCTCGGTAGGCATCCCGCTCATGGGCGTCGCCGCGCATCTCGGCGTTCCGCCGCCATTGATGGCGGGGGCGCTCGTCTCGGGCGCGTTCGTCGGCGACCGCACGTCGCCGTTCTCGAGCGCGCACCAGCTCGTCGCGTCGTCCGCCGGCGTGCCGGAACGATCGTTGTTCCGGCTGCTGCAGCCGACGACCTACGCCGCCTTCTGCATCGCCTTGGCCGTCTTCGCGGCGTTCGACGGGTTCGGCGACTGGGGAACCGGCGAAGTCGTCCTCGGGTACGAGTCCGCGGCAGGCGAGTCTTGGTTGCTCGCGTTGCCGCCGGCGTCGCTGCTGCTCGCGATCTTGTTCCGGCTGCGCACGCGTTATGCGTTCATCGTCGGCATCGTCGCCGGCATCGCGGTCGGCGCGTCGCTGCGTGGCGGAACGGCGCTGCAGTGGATCGGCTGGTTGTGGGGCGGTTACACGCCTGCGGAGGGGAGCGCCGATTCCGGCGCCGCGTTATCCCATGGCGAAGGGGTGGCGGGCATGGTCGAGCTCGTCGTCTTGATCGCTCTCGCCGGCGCCTATAACGGTATATTAGAGGGTACCGGCATCGTCCGGCCGATCGCGGAGCGGCTGCTCGGCAAGCGGCCTTCGCTCGTCGGCGCCACGGCGCGTACGGGTCTGTTCGGCCTCGGGCTCGGCCTCGTCTCGTGCACGCAGACGCTGCCGATCATGATGACGGCTCGAAGTCTCGCGGCCGCCTGGACCGAACGGTTCCCGCGGGAGCATCTCGCCCGCGTCACCGCCGACACCAGCCTGCTCCTCGCGGCGCTCGTGCCGTGGAACATGATCGCCGTGCTGTGCGGCACGATCGTCGGCGTCCCCGTCGAACGATACGCGCCTTACGCGTTGTTCCTATGGCTGCCGCCGCTGCTCACGTTGGCATGGAGCGGATGGCGGGGGCAACGAGTCTGAAGTTTTTTTCGAGTCGGGGGTTGACAGATTTTTCGGGAGCATGGTATTATCATATTCCCGGAACGCGTAATCGACCGAAGACGCGCGAAGGAACTTCTTAAGATGATCTGTTAGCTCAGCTGGGAGAGCACCATCTTGACAGGGTGGGGGTCAGTGGTTCGAGCCCACTACAGATCATAATCGCACCGAGAACTCTCGCAATCGCGAGAGTTCTTCTTTTTTTCGTATTTTTATTTGCCGCGATATATTTATTCAAAGATTTTGTTGACATCATTTTTTGGACGTGATATTATCAGTTTTGTCGCCGCGAAATGAAGCGACGAATTGAATACCTTGATCTGTTAGCTCAGCTGGGAGAGCACCATCTTGACAGGGTGGGGGTCAGTGGTTCGAGCCCACTACAGATCATATAGAAGAACCCTTACATTGTAAGGGTTCTTTGCTTTTTCATAATTCCTTCCTGATCGGGAGATGCTAACCAAAAAGTGTTGGTGACCGAACCGATGACCAAAATTCCGCGCGTGTTTCGTTCCCTTCTTTCGAAAAAAATACAAAAGAGCCGCACAAAGCAACCCGAGCCGAACCATCCGGAACGCCTCGTCGCGGACCTGCATCGGAATATTTCGAAAATCCGGTCGGAATTCGGACAAAGCACGGACATTATCGTGTCTCTGCATCGCGACCCGACGGCGGGGAGCCCCGAGGTCGGCATCGTCTACGTCGAAGGGCTGGTTAACCCTTCCATCGTTCAAGAGATGGTTAAAGAGCCGCTGATTCGGGCGAACGCCGTCCGCGGCGTTAAGAACAAGATGGAGTATATCCGCAATCAGATTCCCGCGATCGAAAATGCAAAGCCGATCATCGATTATCAAGGCATCTACGAGGCCGTCTTATTAGGAATGACCGTCATTCTGGCGGACGGGTGCGATTATGGTCTGACGGCCAACTCGATCGGAGGGAAGGAGCGGTCCGTCGAGGAACCTTCCACCCAATCCGTCGTGAGGGGATCGCGGGAAGGATTTACGGAATCGATTCATACCAACATATCGTTGCTCCGCAGGCGTCTTCGCACCCCGAAGCTATGGTTGGAGACGATGAGCCTCGGGACGCTTTCGCGGACGCAAATCGGCATTATGTATATTCAAGGCGTCGTCAACGAGCAGGTGGTCGACGAAGCCAGAAGAAGATTGGCTCGAATCGAGATCGACGGAATCCTGGAGAGCGGATACATCGAAGAATTGATTCAAGACGAGACGTTCACGCTCTTTCCCACGTTGTACAACTCGGAACGTCCCGACGTCATCGCCGCGGGATTGCTCGAGGGGCGAATCGCCATCTTGGTGGACGGCACCCCTTTCGTCTTATTGGCGCCTGCTCTGTTCGTCGAGTTTTATCAATCGGCCGAAGATTATTATCAACGGGCCGAATTCGCTACGTTGATTCGAATGCTCCGATATGTTTGTTTCTTTATTTCATTGCTTGCTCCGTCGCTGTATATCGCGATTACGACGTTCCACCAAGAGGTGCTCCCCAGCGGCTTGTTGATCAGCCTTGCCGCGCAGCGGGAAGGGGTTCCTTTTCCCGCCTTCGTCGAAGCGTTCTTAATGGAGGTTACTTTCGAAATTCTTCGCGAGGCGGGGGTGAGATTGCCGAAGACCGTCGGGCAGGCGGTTTCGATCGTCGGCGCGTTGGTCATCGGGCAAGCGGCCGTAGAAGCGGGGCTGGTCTCGCCGGCCATGGTTATCGTCGTCGCCATCACCGCGATTTCGAATTTCGTCATTCCGGCGTTTAACATGGGCATATCCATCCGGATTTTGCGATTTATTTTAATGCTGTTCGCCGCCGCCTTCGGATTATTCGGCACCATCGTCGGCGTGATCGCTCTCGTCCAACACTTGTGCGGGCTTCGTTCGTTCGGAGTTCCTTATATGTCTCCTATGGGACCTTTCAATCTTGCGGACCAGAAAGATACGATCCTTCGGTTGCCGCAATGGGGATTGTTTTCCAGACCTCGGTTTCTCAGCAAAAATAAGATTCGAGAAGATATTGCATCGACCAATCAGGACCGAAGCTTAAAGTAAGGGGTATGTGTTCAATGCGAATCCGGAACTTTCGATGGGGGTTGGCGGCGCTGGGGGCCCTCACGCTTCTAACCGGGTGCTGGGACCGCCGGGAGCTGAACGAATTGTCGATCGTCGCGGGCATGGGGCTGGACGCGAAAGACGAGCGGATTCAAGTATCCGTGCAAATCGTTAATCCTTCCGAAGTCGCGGCGAAGAACGGCGGAGGGAAATTCAGTCCGCCCGTGACGACGATGAAGGTCGCGGAAAAAACGACGGTTGAAGCGCTCCGGAAGCTCACCGTCGTCTCCCCGAGAAGAATCTATACCTCGCATCTGCGCATCTTGGTCATCGGAGAACAACTGGCGCGGCAAGGGATCATCAAAGTAATGGACGGCATCTCTAGAAATCGTGAGATCCGAAGCGATTTCTATTTGATCGTTGCGAAGGACGCGACCGCCGAGGAAGTTCTGGAAATTTTGACGCCGATCGAAAAAATCCCGGCCAATAAATTGTTCAATACGTTGGAAATATCCGAAAAGTTATGGGCGCCGACCGTTAAAATTCAATTGGACCGATTCGTGTCGGATCTTACGAATCCGACGAGAGATCCCGTTCTAACGGGGATCGAGATCACCGGCGAGGCGAAGAAGGGGGAGACCGAAAAAAACACGGAGCGCGTATATCCTTACTCGAATTTGAAATACTCCGGCGTTGCGTTGTTCAAGGGCGATAAGCTGGTAGGTTGGTTAACCGACGAAGAGAGCAAGGGCTACAATTACATAATGGGCAAAGTGAAAAACTCGGCGGGCCGGCTTGCCTGTCCGAGCGGCGACGGCGTAATCGGAGTCGAGATCATTCGTACGCAATCCGAAGTGAGCGGCAAAGTCGTCGGGGGGAAACCGGAAATCCGGATCGATCTTGTAGTCGAAGAAGACATCGGGGAAGTGCAATGCGATGTCGATCTCCTGAAGCCCGAGACGATCGAGAAGCTGGAGCGCAGGTCGAACGAGAAAATCAAACAAATCATGGAATCGGCGATTCGCAAAGCGAAAGAAAACCGAACGGACATCTTCGGCTTCGGGGACGCGATCGAGGATGCGAATCCTGCGGCTTGGCAGGATCTAAAGAAGGAGTGGGACTCCTATTTTGCGAATCTCGACGTAACGATTCAGGTGGATGCGCGATTCCGTCGGTACGGGACGACGACGCAGCCGTTAGTAAAGGAGTGAGCGACCATGTGGTCGGTAGCAGGCATACTTTTCGCGGGCGGATGTATCGCGCTTATCGAAGCGCCCGAACTAGTCAGGAAGGGGCGGCGGTGGGAGCTGTTCGTCTTTTCCGTCGTCTTGTCGGTCGGCGTCGTCATTAATACGCTGCAGGCGCTTCATGTCAAGCTGCCGAATCCCGTGGATTGGATTACGGCCATTCACAAGCCGATCAGCGATGCACTGTTCGGGCCATCGTAGGAAGAGGAGAGACGTGCTTTGATCGAAAAAGGGAAGATAGGTGTCCATCAACTGACGGTCCTGACGATTTTATTCACGGTCGGCAGCTCGATTCTTATCGCGCCTTCCGGTCTCGCTTCCGCAGCGAAGCAAGATGCGTGGATCGCGGCGATCGTCGGTTTGATCTCGGGCTTATCGATGGTCGTTTTTTATAACTTAATTTTATCTCGATTTCCCTCCGCTACTTTAGTGCATTATAGCCAGGAGGTATTGGGCAAATGGCCGGGAAAGGCGATCTCGTTTCTATACTTTTGTTACTTTTTCTTGCTCGCCTCTTTCGTTTTGCGAAATATCGGCGATTTTTTGACGACGCAGGTGCTGCCGAACACGCCGATTCATTTTATTCATGCCTTCTTCTTATTGGTCATTATTATGGGGCTTCGCAGCGGGTTGGAAACGTTCGCCCGCACGGCGGAAATTTTTTTTCCCTGGATGATCGTTTTTTTTCTGATTATGATTTTTCTGCTTCCTCCTCAATTCGATTTTCACAACGTAACGCCGATCCTTGGATACGGGGTTAAACCGGTGCTTACCGCCTCTATCCCGTTATTGAGCACGCCTTATATGGAGCTCGTTGCGTTCTTTATGATTTATCCCGCGGTGAGGAACGCGCCGAAAGCGAGGAAAGCGCTCTTCGTCGGGGTGCTTCTCGGAGGCTTTCTGTTAATTCTAATTTCCCTCTTGTCCATTTTGGTATTGGGCGCGGACGTAACGGGGAGACAGACGTATCCGAGTTATACGTTGGCCAAGAAGATCAGCATCGGCGATTTTTTGGAGCGGTTGGAGGTCATTATGGCGGGGATCTGGTTTATAACGATTTACTTTAAGCTCGGAATCTCCTTCTACGCTTCCGTGATGACCTTCGCGGAGCTGTTTCGATTGAAGGAAGCCCGCCCGTTGTATTTGCCTTTCGGCATGATCATGGTCGTGCTTTCGGTCATCGTGTATCCGAATATTACGGCGTTTACGCAGTTCGCGACGAAGATCGACTTTCCATACTCGATCCCGTATGCCTTCGTTTTTCCTTTTCTGATCTGGTTTGTAGCGGTCCTCCGAAAGAAAGGATGTGCCAGGGAAAAGGATTTGGGGTAATTTACCTGTTGAGATGTCCATCGCCCCATGGTATTATGATCTTCCGCCCGAAAGACGGCGGCAACGATACGGTCTTCTCCTGAAAATACCAGTTGCAAGAAGATTGTAAATGTGGTAAATTAGTCTTCCGGCCGTGAAAGCGAGTCGGACAAGCAACACCGAGTAAGACAAAGCTTGCTCCTTGAAAACTGAACATGAGTCGGAGTTTTTTCGCAGGCGAGGCACTCGCCGAGAAAAAATGTCCAAAGCATATGCTTAAAGTAAGAAATGCTAGCTTGTAATGAGCGCAGTCGTTTGAACTACCCTTTTTGGAGAGTTTGATCCTGGCTCAGGACGAACGCTGGCGGCGTGCCTAATACATGCAAGTCGAGCGGAGTTGTTCCTTCGGGGACAGCTTAGCGGCGGACGGGTGAGTAACA
>NZ_JAPSKE010000035.1 GCF_031177825.1 Paenibacillus sp.
CGAGCCGGTTGAGCGCAGTCGAGAAAATACGGTCGGTACTTTCAACGCCTTCCCCTTGTTGTCCGCCGATTTTCCATGACAATTGGCTAATCAAGAAAGTCCACTCCTTTGGAGGCCGAAAAATAGTTACGTTCGAAGTGAAACCATGAAAATCAGTTTCATATGTCAGTAGTTAGTTTATGATGCCGACATATAAAAAGCAAGAGCTTTCAAGTATCTCAAAAGATAGTATTTTTCGATTGTATCCATACCGTTTCGAGATGGGTTGAGCAACGGACGTTCCGGATTACATAAAGCGCCCTTGATAATAGGATAACCAATTTCGCCGCAGAAAGCCCTCTACTTGCTCGGAAGTGTAATTTTTTTCGAGTCGTTCCGCTAGCGTCTCATATCCGCCCGGATGCTCCAGCCCTTTCACCCACGTCTCGATGCCGTCGAAGTCCGAACCGAAGCCGACATGATCCGCCCCGCCCAAGCCGCAGACATAATCGAGATGGCGCAGCACGTCGTCGATCCCGGCTTCGCGTCCGTCGCTTCGAAGGAAATACGGGACGAACGTAATGCCAATGCGGCCGCTCGCCGCGATCAGCGCTCGAATTTGATCGTTGGACAAGTTGCGGGGATGGTCGCAGAGCGACTTCGCATTGGAATGCGAAGCGATCGGGGCGTACCGCGACGTCTCGATTATGTCCCAGAACCCCTTCACCGACAAATGAGAAACGTCGAGCGCCATGCCCAACCGATCGCATTCGGCGACCAGTCTTCTGCCCGCCGCCGTAAGCCCGCCGCCTCTCGGCTCCCGGACGCCGTCCGCGGCCCAGTTCGCGACGTTCCACGTCACGCCGAGCGTCCGCACGCCGAGCGCGTACGCGATGCGTAAGTACGCGAGATTTCCCTCCAGCGCATCGGCGCCCTCCATCGTCAGCATCGCGCCGATTCTCGTCTCCCCGGGACGCATGAGCGTCTCGATGTCCTGCTTCGACCGAATCGGCAGGATGTCGGGCCTGGCCGCGACGCGCTGTTCGAACGCGTCGATGCTGGCAAGCACCGCGTCGAACGGCCTCCCCTTCCACGCTTCGGGGACGTAGATCGCGAACGCTTGCAGTTGGACGCTCCCCTCTTTCAGCCGTTTCGCCGTGACGTCCAGGCGTCGGTCGTCCTCGAAGCGGATATCCGAGGCAAGAATCATTTTACTTAAGGCGTCGCAATGCAGGTCCCAACGTTTCATCTCGAATCGCCCCTTCCTCAACCCTTGGTTTGGACAAAAGAAAAAGCCTCTCAGGGAGGCCATGCGAGCGGAAACGCGTTATGAATGCGGGATGCCGATGTCCCGGGATGAACGAGGTTCGAACTACCGCGGTTCTACGATCAGCTTGATCGCCGTCCGGTCTTCCCCGTCGATGACGATATCGGTGAATGCCGGGATGCAGATCAGGTCGACGCCGCTCGGCGCCACGAAGCCCCTGGCGATCGCTACCGCCTTGATCGCTTGATTCAGCGCTCCCGCGCCGATCGCTTGCAACTCCGCCCCTCCCCGCTCTCGCAACACCCCTGCCAATGCGCCAGCCACCGAGTTCGGATTCGATTTCGCTGATACTTTTAATACTTCCATGAATTGGACCTCCTCGGGAAAGCTTCACTCATTCCGGTATTCATGTATATTCGCATGTTTTCGGAATCATTCCACCCGAGGAGGCTTGGCTTGGGTCTCTTTTTGATTTATCTCACAATTCTGAATAGTTCCACATGGAACAATCGATTAGAACATCTTAAACTCGCCTTCGTAGATTCGAATCGACTTTATCGACTTCGCCTTGCCCGTCGACTCGTCGATGTCGATCACGACGCCGTGAAACTGGTACTTCCCTTCGGCGGCCGCGAACCGGACAGGCAGCTGCGTTAGAAATTTCGTCAGGACGGCTTCCCGTTCCATCCCGAGAATCCCTTCTCTAGAGCCCGTCATCCCGACGTCCGTAATGTACGCCGTTCCGTTCGGCAGCAGCTGCTCGTCGTTCGTCTGCACATGCGTATGCGTCCCGACGACCGCGGACGCCTTGCCGTCCAAATACCATCCGACCGCCAGCTTCTCGGAGGTCGCCTCCGCGTGGACGTCGACGAGCGTCGCGACGGGACGCTTCTTCGACTTGTCGAACAACTTGTCGAGCGTTCGGAACGGACAATCGAGCGGCGGCAGGAAGGCGCGCCCCATTATGTTGATCAGCAGCAGCTCCTTCCCGTTCGCCTTCAGCGTCACGCTGCCTTGGCCGGGCGTACCCGGCGGGAAGTTCGCCGGTCGGATGAGCCTCGGCTCCTTATCGATAAACTCGAAGATGTCTTTATTATCCCACGTATGGTTGCCCATGGAGATGCCGTGCACGCCCAGCTCGAAAAATTCGTTCGCGATCGCGCCCGTAATTCCCTTGCCGCCTGCGGCGTTCTCGCCGTTCACGACGATGAAATCCGGCTTATGCGTTTGTTTCAACGCCGGCAAATTTTCCTTCAGCGCCCGCCGGCCCGTCGAGCCGACGATATCGCCGATAAACAATACTTTCACTTTCGTCCCAGCTCCTTTTCGTGCGCGACTGTCGCGAAACAGGAACGGCTGTCCCAGTCGGAATCGCACCGGGACAGCCGCCTTGTCGATATTATTTTGCGTATTCCACCGCGCGGGTTTCGCGAATGACCGTGACCTTAATATGCCCCGGATAATCGAGTTCGTTCTCGATTTTCTTCGTGATGTCCCGTGCCAGACGGAACGATTCCGCATCGTCGATGCGCTCCGGCTGCACCATGACGCGAATTTCGCGTCCGGCTTGGATCGCGTACGACTTCTCGACGCCTTCGAACGACTCTGAGATTTCCTCGAGACGCTGCAGACGCTTGATATACGTCTCCAACGTTTCGCGGCGCGCTCCCGGTCTTGCCGCGGACAAGGCGTCCGCCGCGCCGACGAGCATCGCGATGACCGACGTCGCCTCCGTATCGCCGTGATGCGATGCGATACTGTTGACGACGACCGGATGCTCCTTGTATTTCTTGCCGATCTCGACGCCGATCTCGACGTGGGAGCCTTCGACCTCGTGGTCCAGCGCTTTCCCGATATCGTGCAGTAAGCCCGCACGCTTCGCGAGGGTGATGTCCTCGCCCAGCTCTCCGGCCATCAGACCGGCCAAGTAGGCGACCTCCATCGAATGCTTCAGCACGTTCTGGCCGTAGCTTGTACGGAACTTCAGGCGACCCAAGATCTTGATCAAATCCGGATGCAACCCGTGAACGCCGACCTCGAACGTCGCTTGCTCGCCGTATTCGCGAATCCGCTCGTCCACTTCCTTGCGGGATTTCTCCACCATCTCTTCGATCCGAGCCGGGTGAATCCGTCCGTCCGCGACGAGCTTCTCGAGCGCGTTGCGAGCGATCTCTCTTCGAATCGGATCGAAGCCCGACAAGATGACGGCCTCCGGCGTATCGTCGATAATGAGATCGATGCCCGTCAGCGTCTCGAGCGCGCGAATGTTGCGACCTTCGCGACCGATAATGCGGCCCTTCATCTCCTCGTTCGGCAGCGCGACGACGGATACCGTCGTCTCCGCGACGTGGTCCGCCGCGCAGCGCTGGATCGACAAGGTGATAATTTCCCGCGCCTTCTTGTCCGCTTCTTCTTTCGCTTGCTGCTCGATTTCCTTCATCAACTGAGCCGCTTCGAGACGTACTTCGCTCTCGACGTTGCTCAGAATCATCTGCTTCGCATCTTCCTGCGTCAAGCCGGAGATGCGCTCCAGTTCCTCGACTTGCTTGCGATAGAGAGCGTCGATCTGCTGTTGCGTCTCTTCTACGCGCTTCTCTTTGTTGGCAAGCTGCTCTTCTTTACGCTCTAAAGAATCGAGTTTCTTATCCAGCGTTTCCTCTTTCTGCTGTAACCTTCGTTCCTGTCGTTGCGTTTCGTTGCGACGTTCGCGAATGTCTCGTTCGGCTTCGGAGCGAAGCTTATGGATTTCGTCTTTCGCTTCCAGGACCGCTTCTTTCTTCAGCGCCTCGGCTTCTTTCGAAGCGTTATCGAGAATATTCCGAGCCGCTTCCTCCGCACTTGAGATTTTGGCTTCGGCAATGGACTTGCGAATAAGGTAACCGATCCCAAAGCATGCTGCGCCAACAAGGAGAGCGATGATGAGCGTGACCCACCAGTAGGTCATCTAGTTCACCTCCCCGTTGCCACACAACGATTGAGCTTATCCTTCGAGGCCCAACGATGTGTTCTTTTTTAGTTGTAGTTGCGTTCGCTTTGACATTGCAGTTCTCTCTTCTCGCGCGTTCCGTAAAGAATTGGCGAAAATGAAAATTGAATATACCATTTCATTGTAGCTGTCACTAAAGAAAATTGTCAAGCAACGACTATTCCCATCCCCAATCCTCTTCCTCGGCGCCGGTCGGCTCGTCCGCCGTCGCCTCGCGCACCGCTTCCCGGACCGCGGCCGCGGAGAAGCCTCGCCGAGCCAAGTACGCATACAGTTTCCGCTTCGCGGCGACGCGATCCTCTTGTCCGGACAGCGTCCTCCACCGCTTGCGCGCGACCGTCGTCGCGGACGCCTTCTCCTCCTCGGGGTCGATGTCTCCCACCGCTTCTTGAACGGTAGCTTTGGCGACGCCCTTCTGCAGCAGCTCCTGCTTGATCCACTGCTTGCCCTTGCCCTGCCGCTGCAGCCGCTCCTCCGCCAGCGATCGGCTGAACCGTTCGTCGTCTACGTACCGCTGCTCGGTCAGCCGCCTCACGCAGTCGTCGATCGCAGACGGTTCGTATTCCTTGCGGACCAGGTACGTCCGGATTTCCTTCTCGGTTCGGGGACGGTTGCCGAGCCAACGTACGGCCTTCACGTACGCGTCCTGACGTTCTTCGTCACGCAGCACCTCTTCCAACCGGTCCGGCGGTACGGACTGCCCCTTGAACAGGCGGTGCCGCATCAAGACGTCCTCATGAACCGCGAAGGCGAACTCGTCGTCGATGAACACGTTATATCGATACTGCTGTTTCTTCTGCTTCTCTACCGATGTAATGACGCCTTGCGGTTCCATTCGTCTCTTCCTCCTTACGCAACCGAAAACCGGCACCCGACGGTGGCCGGGTGCCGGTGCGTATTGTTCTTATGAGAGTTCTTACAACGGATCTACAACGATTCTTACGCTTCCGCTTCCTCGTCGAAATCGTCGTCTTCGTCCTCGGCAGCTATGCCTGCAGGCAATCCGGGCGCGACGACCGTCGCTTCGCGGATCTTCTTGTCGATCACTTCCGCGATCTTCGGATTGTCCTTCAAGAATTGCTTCGCATTCTCCCGTCCTTGACCGAGGCGTTCGCCGTCGAACGAGAACCACGCGCCGCTCTTCTGAACGATATCGAGCTCCGTCCCGATGTCGATGATGCTGCCCTCTCGCGAGATGCCTTCGCCGTACATGATGTCGATCTCCGCTTGCTTGAACGGCGGAGCGACTTTATTCTTCACGACCTTGATCCGCGTGCGGTTACCGACCATGTCGTTGCCTTGCTTGATCGTCTCGATCCGTCGAACTTCCAAACGGACGGAGGAGTAGAACTTCAATGCGCGGCCGCCCGGCGTCGTCTCCGGGTTGCCGAACATGACGCCGACCTTCTCGCGAAGCTGGTTGATGAAGATCGCGATCGTCTTGGACTTGCTGATCGCGCCGGACAGCTTCCGCAGCGCCTGCGACATGAGTCGCGCTTGCAAGCCTACGTGAGAATCGCCCATCTCGCCTTCGATCTCGGCCTTCGGCACGAGCGCCGCGACGGAGTCGATGACGATAATGTCGACGGCGCCGCTGCGAACGAGCGCTTCGGCGATCTCGAGCGCCTGCTCGCCCGTATCCGGCTGGGACAGAAGCAGCTCGTCGATGTTGATGCCGAGCTTCGAAGCGTACACCGGATCGAGCGCATGCTCGGCGTCGATGAAGGCGGCTTGTCCGCCTCTCTTCTGTACTTCCGCAATCGCGTGCAGCGCGACCGTCGTCTTACCGGACGATTCCGGTCCGTAAATCTCAATGATTCGGCCTCTCGGGAAGCCGCCTACCCCGAGCGATATATCAAGCGCGAGCGATCCGCTGGACACGGTCTCGACTTGCATATGCGCGCTTTCTCCAAGCTTCATGATTGAACCCTTGCCGAATTGTTTCTCGATCTGGCGGAGCGCCATCTCTAATGCGGCTTTCCGATCGCTCACAATGAACACTTCCTTTTCTCTGATAATTGTATGATACCTTCTTTTCGTCTCCTTGCCAACCATTTTTTCGAACATACATTCGACTTTTTTTGTTTCGCGTCGCTGTTGACGTTCGCTTCCATATCGTCCGCGCAACGGTGTGTATACCGCCGCCGTCGATCTTCCTTCGGCAGACGCCTACTACTCCGCCGCACTGCGCACGCTGTACGCAAATCTTCTTTCGCGCACTTCCTGCGCGCACTCGCCTAGCGTCGGTAACGGCGCTGCCCAACGGTCCACGCCGCTTGACCGCAGTCATGCCCCTTCGCGCATCCCCGGCCGGGAGACAGCAAAAAAACCGCGGCAAATCACGATTCGCCACGGTTCTTCCGTACCCCCATCATACCCCGAACGCCGCCGATTTGGCAAGCATTACCGGAGGCGCTTCCACAGCTCATAGAAGCCGGCGCGGCAGGCGCGCAGCTTTACGATCTCGCGGCTGCCGGACAGCTTCAGCTCGCGCACCTCCGTCGCCTTCCCCTCCTCGGCGACGCCGAGGTATACGAGTCCGGCCGGCTTGCCGTCGGCGGATGGTCCGGGCCCGGCCACGCCCGTGAACGACACCGCGAACGTCGTCCCGAGCCGCTTCCGCGCGCCTTCCGCCATGCTCGCCGCCGTCTCGGCGCTGACCGCTCCAGGGGCGCCTGGGCCGCTCAGGAGCGACTCCGACACGCCGAGAAGCGCCGTCTTCGCGGCGTTCGTGTAGCTGACGATGCCGCCGGCGAACGCCTCGGAGCTTCCCGGATGCGACGTCGTCATGTCCGCGAACAAGCCGCCCGTGCAGCTCTCCGCCGCGGCGAGCGTCGCTCCGCGCTCGCGCAGCAGCCGCACGATGACCGCGTCCAAGCTGACGTCCTCCTCGGCGTACAGATGGTCTCCGACGCGACGACGGATTTCCGCCTCCGTCTCCGCCATCTTGGCGAACGCCTCGGCTTCGGTCGAAGCGCGCGACGTCAGCCGAATCATCACTTCGCCTTCCTTCGCGTACGGCGCGATCGTCGGATCCGCTTGGGATTCGATCAGATCGAGCAGCGCATGCTCGAGACCCGACTCCCCGATCCCTGCGAACTTCAGAGATTTCGAGAATAACGGCAGCGCGTCGTTCATATTCGCCCGGAGCCACGGCTTGGCGTACCGGTCGAACATCGGCTTCAGCTCCCGCGGCGGCCCCGGCAGCAGCACGTACAGCTTGCCGTCCCGGCGGAGCGCCGTGCCGACGGCCATCCCCGTATCGTTCGGCAGCACGTCCGCACCCGCAAGCGTCAGCGCTTGACGGCGGTTGCTCTCCACCATGACGGCTCCCCGCTCGGCGAAATACGCTTCGATCTTCCGCATGCCTTCGTCGTCCATCACAAGCTCCGCCCCGACGTGTTGGCCGAGCGCGTCCCGCGTCAGGTCGTCCATCGTCGGACCGAGCCCGCCCGTGCAGATGACGATGTCCGCCCGCTCCGACGCGATCCGAAGCGCCGACACGATGCGATCCACGTTATCGCCTACCACAGTCTGGTAGTAGACGTCGATGCCGATGCCGGCGCAAGATTCCGCCAAATATTGCGCGTTCGTATTCACGATCTGTCCGAGCAGCAGCTCCGTGCCGACCGCTACGATTTCCGCCTTCATGCCGCAACACTCCCCTGTTTAGAAAAAAAGAAAAGCCGATCGGACGCAAGCGCGCGGCGCTTCCTTCGATTCGGCCTCCTTACCTTACGTCGTCGATGACGTTTTTGTTTTGCACGAAATAATCGATCCCCGAATAAATCGTGATCGCCGCAGCCGCCCAGCTCGAAATCAAATCGAACGGGATGCCGAGGAAATAAAACGGAAAATTGTTAAGCAAAAGCGCGATGATCATCGTAATCTGAATGCCGGTCTTCCACTTGCCCCAAGCGCTCGCCGCGACGACCTTCCCTTCGAGCAGAGCGACTTGGCGCAGGCCGGTGATCGCGAATTCGCGCGAAATGATGACGACGGCGATCCACGCGTCGACCTTATGCATCTCGACGAGCGAAATGAGCACCGCCGCGACGAGCAGCTTATCGGCGAGCGGGTCGAGCAGCTTTCCGAGGTTCGTCACCATTTTACGGGAACGCGCGATATAACCGTCGAGCCCGTCCGTCGCGGCCGCGACGATGAAAATCAGCGTCGCGATGATCTGGTTGTATGTAATGTGGAACTCGCCCAAGCGGAGCTCGGGCAAGTTGAAGCTGACCAGCAGGAAAAACATGATGATCGGAACGAGAAAGATACGCGCCAGCGTAATCCGATTCGCTAAATTCATGCGGATACACCGACTCCCGATAAATCGTAATCGAGCGAATGCGTGATGCGGACTCTCTGCAGCTGGCCGATTTCCGGCGTGCAGCCGGTGACGAACACTTCGCCGTCGATCTCCGGCGCGTCGTATTGCGATCGGCCGATGAAGACGTCGTTGCGGCCGTCGTACCGTTCGATCAGCACGTCCATCGTCTGGCCGATGAACCGGCCGTTCGCGGCCTTCGCTACCTCGCGCTGCACTTCCATCAATCGGGACGCGCGGTATTCCTTCACGTCTTCCGGCACTTGATTCGGCAGGCGCGAAGCCGGCGTATCCTCTTCCTTCGAGTAGGTGAAGACGCCGAGGCGATCGAACTTGACTTCGCGCACGAACGAGACGAGATTTTCGAAATCTTCTTCGGTTTCTCCCGGGAAGCCGACGATGATCGACGTGCGCAGCACCGCATCGGGAATTCGGGCGCGGATCTTCGCGACGAGCTCGCGCACGTCCCGGCCGCGGCCCGGACGGCGCATCCGCTTCAGGATACTGTCCTCGCTGTGCTGCAGCGGCATGTCGATGTATTTGCAAATCTTCGGATTCGAAGCGATCGCGTCGATCAGCTCGTCCGTGAAGAAGCCCGGGTACGCATAGTGCAGACGGACCCACTCGATCCCTTCCACTTCGCTAACGCGGTGAAGCAGCGTCGGCAGCATGAACGAATCATATAGGTCAGTACCGTAATTCGTGGAATCCTGCGCGATCAACGATACTTCCTTCACGCCTTGCTTCGCCAATTGTTCCACCTCGGCGAGAATCGACTCCACGGAACGGCTGCGGAACGCGCCGCGCATGAGCGGAATCGAGCAGAACGTACAAGCGTTGTCGCAGCCTTCCGCGATTTTCACGTATGCGGTATATCGAGGCGTCGACAGCTTCCGCGGCAGCGCTTGATCGTAATTGAAGATCGGATTGCCGACGGCGACAGGCTTCTTGCCCCGAAGCGCTTCGTCGACGATGTCGTTGATCTTGTCGAAGTCGCCCGTGCCGACGATCCCGTCGATTTCGGGCATCTCCTGCATCAGCTGTTCCTTATACCGCTGCGTCAAGCAGCCCGAGACGATCAACGCCTTCAGCGCCCCCGTCTCCTTCAGCTCGGCCATCTCCAGAATCGTATTGACGGACTCTTCCTTCGCGGCGTCGATGAAACCGCAAGTGTTGACGATGATGACCGTCGCATCTTCTTTATTATCTACAAGCTCAAACCCGCGCTGCGCGACGAGGCCGGACATAATTTCCGAGTCGACCAAGTTTTTCTCGCAGCCGAGCGTCACCATCTTAATTTTCTCGGTCATGCATGGTATCCCCCAATGTTTATCCCATTCCAATCGATGCCATTATAATATAACCATGCTAGAGAGGTCAAAAGGATGTCCGTACCATGGAAGAGAGCCGACCCCGTCGGAATCGGCTCAACGACCTTACTTAAAATTAACGAACTGCAGCTCCAGCGGCAAGTCCGCTCCGCGCAGCAGCGCCATGACCGCTTGCAAATCGTCCTTGCTCTTGCCCGTCACGCGCAGTTGATCGCCTTGGATTTGGGACTTGACCTTCAGCTTCGAATCGCGAATCAAAATGTTTATCTTCTTGGCGTCTTCTTGGCCGATCCCTTGCTTCAGCTTCACCTGCTGACGCACCGTACCGCCGGAGGCGGGCTCGAGCTTGCCGAAGTCCATATTTTTGATCGAGATGCCGCGTTTGACCATTTTGCTCTGCAGGATGTCGACGACGCTGTTCAACTTATACTCGTCGTCGGAGACGAGGATGAGGGCTTCCTTTTCCAACTTGATTTCGCTCTTGCTCCCCTTGAAGTCGAATCGCGTGGCGATCTCCTTCTCCGCTTGCGTCACCGCGTTCTGCAGCTCATTCATGTCCACCTTCGATACGATGTCGAACGAGTATTCCGATGCCATGTGTATGTGAACTCCTTCCGAAAAAATGGATATGTCCCATAAGTATATCAAGAAATTCGACGGAAGCCAAAAGACGGCAAAAGAGCGCCCGCCGGGAACGGCGAACGCTCTTTTATGTAAAGCATTACGTGCGGCTGCGGGCCGGATCCCGGAACATGTCCAGAATGCCGAGGACGATATGGGCAAGGCCGAATCCGAAGATGCCGTATCCCCATGCGTCAGGCGTCAAATACCAGCCTAACAGGCTGACGACGACGCCTAGTCCCGTGACGATCCAACTGATGGTCATGGATATCCCTCGCTATCGTTGTAGAATGGTGACATTCTTGCTGACGTTAGGATGTCCCGATGACCGTCGATTATTCAGTTGCCCGTCGCTCCGGCGTCGGACGTCGATTGGGCGAGTTCGAATTGGAATTTTCGCGGATTCGGCTCGGTCCCCATCTCGACGACGACGCCGTTGACGGTCAGCTCCACCGCATTCGCCCGGCCGATGTTCAGATACACGTTATGATCGTATTCTTCGGAATACGTATCTCCGTTCTTCAGTCCGCCTTGATGCAAATATTTCGTCTTCGCGTCCGCATGCGTAATGCCGATCCACGCTTCCGGCCCGACGATTTTGATCTCGAGCTTGATTTTGTCCGCGTTGCGCACCTCGAAACGTTCCACCGTATTTTTGCTATAAGTGAACTTGTCGACGAACGTAACGTCCGGTTCCGGTTCGGTCGGCGGGGGCAGCGGCGTCTCGACCGCGTCCGGCTCCGAGGGCGTCTCCGACGGTTCGTCGGACCCGTCCGCGCCGCCGAGCGTCGCTCCTTGTTCGGCGGCGGAGCTGTCCGTGATCGGCTCGTTCGGAAGCACGTTGTCGCGCGACTCCATATTCATATTGAGGTAGTAATAAATCACGCCGATAATGAGAATCGGAAAGGCGATCATCAGGAGCGCCGACGCCCACTTGCCCACCCGCTCCGGCGGATTGACCGCGGTGCGGCGCGCCATGCGAATCGGCTCGTTCGACGGCTCGGGATCCGCGGACGGAATGACGTGCGCATACAGTCGAAACACCTCGTCCGGATCGAGTCCGACCGCTTCGGAATATTGTTTTATGAATGCTCGAACATAAAACGTGCCGGGTAAGATCTTGTAATTGCCTTCCTCGATCGCTTCCAAATACCGTTTGCGGATTTTGGTCGTCTCCTGGAGCTGGTCCAAACTGATATTTTTCTCCGTGCGCGCTTTACGAAGCAGTTGCCCGAGGTCAGACACTCCTGTCACCTCCTGAGATTAGAATCCCTCGTAATTGTTCGTGAAAGACTCGTACGAAATTTCTTCGTCCGGCGCATTGCGAAGTTCGATAATATAATCGAAGCGATTCATATCGAAACCCGATTCTTTCACGAAAATGTCCGGATGCTCGACGACCTTCGTCGACGGCATCTCCATAATTTCTTGAAGCAGCGTGTAATGCTTCTCGTTCGAGCGGATCGTGCTGACGATGCCGTCGATGATGAACACGTTATTCGGATTGAATTCGTCCTCGGACAGCTGGCTCCGCACCGTCTGGCGCAGCAGCGTCGAGGAGACGAACGTCCAGCGCTTGTTCGCGCATACGCTTCCGGCGATGATCGACTCGGTCTTGCCGACGCGCGGCATGCCGCGAAGCCCGATCACTTGGTTGCCTTCGCGCTTGAATACCTCGCCGAGGAAGTCGACGAGCAGTCCGAGCTCGTCGCGCGTGAAGCGGAACGTCTTGCGGTCGTCCGAATCGCGTTCGATGTAACGCCCGTGGCGCACTGCCAAAATGTCGACCAGCTTCGGCGCGCGAAGCGCCGTTACGGTTATATTATCCACCTTTTTCAACATCTTACCCATGATTTCGATTTTCTCGTCGTCGTCCGTCTGCAGCAGCATGCCCCGCGTCATGTCCTCGACGCCGTTGATCGTAATGATGTTGATGGACATCATGCCCATGAGGGAAGCGATATCGCCGAGCAAGCCCGGCCGGTTCTTATGTATTTTATATTCCATATACCATTGTTTCTGTTCCACAGATCGTCACTCCATCCCAAAATGCAAGAAAAACCGCGTATTTCGATTATATTCTACAAATTTCAGGCCATTCCTTCCCTCCGTCAAAAAAAAGCGAAGAAAAAGCCCCTTGCGAAGACGCGCGCGACCGGATTGCCGATCGCGCGCCCTTCGGGCGGGGCTCGCATGGACTATGGCTCGTTAGTCGACAAGCTTCATCATAATGCCGGCCATGACTTTCTTTTCGTTTTCGTCGCTGACCGCCCAGAGCTCCTTCAACACGCGCTCTTCGTCGTTCTTCGGATCGACTTTGTTCGCAAGGAAGTCGCCGATGTCCGTCGCGAGCTTCTGGATCGTGGAATCGTTCATGCCTGCGGCGCGAGCGTTCTTCACGCGATCCCCTAAGAACTGCTTCCATTTATCATACGTGCTCAATACCGATGTCGTCGACATGCTTCTACGTCCTCCCTTTTCGGAATATGTGATGGATGGTGACCATCTCTAATATTCGCGGAAAGAGGTTACGTTATGCACGGGAGCGCTCGGTCGGGGTCTTAGGTCAGCCATCCGCCGTTCGGGGAGATGATCTGACCGTTAATGTATCCGGATTCCGGCAGCGCCAGGAAATACACGAGCGAGGCGATCTCCTCGGGCAACGCGAACCGGCCCGCGGGAATATCCTCCGCGATCCGTTCCTTCTCCCCCGCCTCGAATCCGCTCATCATCTCGGTGTCGACCGGCCCGGGGGCGACGGCGTTGACGGTAATGCCCGACGGCGCGAGCTCCTTCGCTAGCGCCTTCGTGAACGCATTCACGCCGCCCTTCGCGGTGGAATACAACACTTCGCAGGACGCGCCGGCGATGCCCCATACGGACGAAACGTTAATGATCCGGCCGTACTTCTGCGACACCATATGCGGCATGAACGCCTGCGTACACAAAAACATGCCCTTCAGGTTAATGTCCATGACGTGATCCCAATCCGCTTCCGTCGCGTCCGCGAGCATCCCGTAATGGGAGATGCCCGCGTTGTTGACGACGATGTCCGGAATCATGCCGTGCTTCTCCAGCTTCTCTTGCATGCGCTCGATCTGCTCCCTGCTGCGCAGATCGGCCGTGGCCGTCAGCACCTCGGCGCCGTAGCGCAGGCAGCGCCGAGCCGTCTCATTGGCCGACTCGTGCTGCTCCAAATAGTGGATCGCCACCTTCATCCCGACGGAGGCGAACCGTTCGGCGATCGCGGCTCCGATGCCGCGGCTGCCGCCCGTCACGAGGACGGTCGTTTCTCGAAGAGACTTGTTCATTCGGTGTAAGTTCACTCGCTTTTGACGATACAGACGGAAAGCTGCTCCCAATTGAAATGCTCCTGCAATCGCGCTTCCACTTCGTCCAATGTGATTTGCTCATACAATTCTAACACATCGAACACGTTCGTGCCTCTAAACCGATGTTTCGTGAATTCCCCGGCGATCGCTTCCGGCGAATTCAACATACGGTAGAAGCCCCCGATCTTCTTTCGGCGCGTCCGCTCGAACAGCTCCTCGGGGATGCCCGACGTCTTCCATGCTTCGACCTCTTCCCGCACGCGAGCGACGAGCGCCTCGGGATCTCTCGTATCCCCGCCGATGACGGAGAACGCGTATTGTTCGCTTGCGTTGTATTCGGCGCCGAAGCTGTCGGTGATCAGCTTCTCGTCGTACAGCGATTGGTACAGTCTCGAGCTCGGGCTGAACAGCATGTCGAACAGCAGCTTCGTCGCAAGCTCGCGGCGGAGCAGCTCGGCGCCGTAGTACCCGACCTTCGTCTCCTTCACCCCGAACAGGCACTTCGGGATCGACACCGGCAACTTGACGAGCTTCTCCTTCAACCGAACGCCGGCCGGCTCTTCGTCGAAGATGCGATGAATTTCGCCTTGCGGCTCGAACGTCTTTCCCGCCTGATTTTCCTTTACGAGGTCGATCATCTCTTGCGGATCGACGCCGCCGACGATGAACACCGTCATGTTCGACGGGTGGTAGAACGTTCGATAGCATTGATACAACGTTTCCTTGCTGATTTCGTGGATCGACTCGACCGTGCCGGCGATGTCGATGTGGACCGGATGACGTTCGTACATCGCTTCGATCAAGCCGAAGTAGACGCGCCAGTCGGGTTGATCGGCGTACATCTTGATTTCTTGGCCGATGATCCCTTTTTCCTTAAAGACATTCTCGTCCGTGAAATACGGGTTTTGCACGAAATTCAGCAGCGTGGTGACGTTCTCCCGAATACGGTTCGTCGCGGAGAACAAGTACACCGTTCTGTCGAAGCTCGTGTACGCATTCGCGGAAGCGCCGTTAGACGCGAACGTCGCGAAGACGTCGCCTTCCGGCTCCTCGAACATCTTATGTTCTAGAAAATGGGCGATGCCGTCCGGCACCCGGATCGGCGGTTCGTCGCCGACCGCGAAGTGGTTGTCGACGGAGCCGTATTTCGTGGAAAACGTGGCGAACGTCTTCGAAAAACCTTCCTTCGGCAGCACATAGACGGTTAATCCGTTGTCGAGCGTCTCGGAGTATACGGTCTCTTGGACTTTCGGGTATTCGTGTTTGTTCACGGCTTAGTCCTCCTTCCGATCGCGCAAGAAGTAGACGGTGTCGAGCTGTACGTCCTGGGCGAACGCGGCGATGTCCGGAACGCTTACGCGCCCGATCTCGCTAAGCAGCGACTCGGCCGTCCGTTCCTTCCCGGACAGTACCGTGTTGAAATCGAAGCCGATCATCTCGTAGGCGCTGTCGTTCATCTCGCGCAGATGGTTCGAAATCATCGCTTTCGTTTGGTTCATCTCGAGCTCCGAAATATCGCCCGCGCGCATCGCTTCGAGCTGCTTCTTGATAATCTCGACCGCCCGCTCGTACTTGTCGATTTCGATGCCGGACGAGATCGTGATGATTCCCTTGTGACCGTCCAGACGGGACGAGGCGTAGTACGCCAAGCTCTCTTTCTCCCGCACGTTCAGGAACAGCTTGGAATGCGGGAAGCTGCCCAAGATGCCGTTATATAACAATGCCGTCGCATAGCTCGGCTCCGCGTAAGCGGTCGGCGTGCGAATGCCCATATTCAGCTTGCCTTGGCCGACCTCCATCCGTTCGATGACGGTGTTGACGTCCGCGACGCGCTTCGTCCGACGGGACGCCGTATACGGCGTCGGCGCGTCGGCGCCGCGAACCGCGAACGCTTCTTGTACGAGACGCTTCACCTCGTCGATCGTCGTGTTGCCGACGACGTATACGTCGATCGGCGCCCCGGCGAGCCAGCTTTGGTACGAGGCGTACAACGATTCAGGAGTAATCCCCGCAAGATCTTCCTTCTGGCCGAGCGGATGCAGACGGTAAGGCTCGTCCTTGCACATCTCCTCGATGCAGCGCTCCGCGGCGTACCGTCCCTTGTCGTTGACGATCGCCTCCAGCTTCTTCTGCACCATATGCTTCTCCGCTTCCACGTAGGAGGCGAGGAAGCGGCCTTCCTCGAGGGCCGGCTTCGTCAGCGTTTCGCCGAGGAAGCCGATCGCCTGCTGCAGCAGCGGCGCGCCTCCGGCGGCGAATTCGTTCCGGATGACGTCCATGCGGAAGTTGACGATCTGGTAATCGCCACGCTTGTAAATATCGAAGCCGAAGCCTGCGCCGTACAAATCGTCCAGCGCCTCTCGGAACGCCTTGGTCTCCGGATAACTCGCGTTGCCTCGGCGCAGGACGAACGGAGCCAGCGCTACCGACGTAACGGTCGATTCTTGCAGGAGCGTGCCGACGAAGACGGAGACGGCCGTCGTCTTGAAGCGATCGGTGGAGAGCACGTGCAGGCGGATGCCGCCGACGGCATCCCGTTCAAAGCGTGTCGTTCCCATGGGGCGGAAACTCCTTCCATTTCGAATGTCTTCCGTTATTATAAGTAAAACGGTTCTCGAAGTACAATCAGGGAAGCCGGTTCCTTCAGATACGTCCTATAACCGGCTCTGAAACGGAAAAGAAGCAACCCGACGGTTACTTCTTTCCCGTTGTTCTCTTCCGGAAGTGTATGTCTTACCGGCAGAAAATATGTTTTCCGATCTGTTTGTATTGCGGTCTTGTCCAAATCCACTTGGACGTGGCCGTCACCGGGTTGAAGTAGTACAGGCAGCCGTCGGACGGGTCCCAACCGTTCAACGCGTCTTGAACGGCCTTCATCGCGCTTTCGTTCGGCGTCAGCCAAATTTGTCCGTCGGCGACCGCTGTGAACGCGCCCGGCTGGAATATGACGCCCGACGGCGTATTCGGAAAGCTCGCGCTGTCCACCCGGTTCAAGATGACGGCCGCTACGGCGACCTGTCCTTCGTACGGCTCGCCGCGCGCTTCGCCGTACACCGCGTTCGCCATCATCTTCAAGTCGTTGCTCGAGAAGCCCCGATGGGACGACTGTTGAATCTGCTTCGCGGCGCCGGCGCTTTCCGCTTTCGGCTTCGCCGCGGTCGCCCCGCCGCCTCCCGTATCGGCACCGGGTCTCCAACTTTTCGTAGCGTTATACAGCTTTAGCTTCGTCGAACCGCCGACGATTCCATCCGCCTTCATGCCGAACTTCCACTGGAAGTTCTTGACGGATTTGAGCGTCGAATAGCCGAAGTCGCCGTCGATCGCACCGTTATAATACCCTAGGAACTTAAGCCTGCCTTGCAGTTCCCGAACATCCTGCCCGACGGCGCCGTATTTTAAGGTCGTCTTGCTGAACGCTTCCTCCGCACCATGGTCGGCGGTTCGCTGCTTCGCTTGGAAAGCGAAGGCAAGCCCGACGACGAGACAGAGCGTAACCAAGAGCAGTCTAGTTCGCATGCGTGGATTCAACCTTTCTCTACATAAGTTGCAGCCTGTTTCCTTATGTAGTATGAGAAAGGTGAATTTGTTCTATGCGTCCTAGGAGCTCAATCGACCGCCTTGATATTGCTCGTAAGACAGAAGCACCTCGCGAGGCTTGCTTCCCTCGTAAGGGCCGACGACGCCCTTCGCCTCCATCTGATCGATAAGACGGGCCGCGCGGGTGTATCCGATGCGCATGCGGCGCTGCAGCAGCGAGACGGACGCCTGCTTCGCTTCGAGTACGATAACGACGGCCTGATCGAACAGCTCGTCCAGCTGATCGTCGTCCTCCTCGCCGCTCTCTTGAATTTCCGGGACGAGTTCCTCCCGGTATTGCGCCTTCTCTTGGTCCCGGCAGAACGTGACGACCGCCTCGACCTCGTTATCCGACAAGAACGCGCCCTGCACCCGCACCGCCTTGGACGCGCCGACCGGCACGAACAGCATGTCGCCGCGCCCGAGCAGCTTCTCCGCCCCCGCCATATCCAGAATCGTGCGGGAGTCGACCTGCGACGACACGCCGAACGCGATCCGCGACGGAATGTTCGCCTTGATGACGCCGGTAATGACGTCGACGGACGGACGCTGCGTCGCGATGATGAGGTGAATGCCGGCTGCGCGCGCCATCTGCGCGAGACGAGTAATCGCGTCTTCGACGTCGCCGGCTGCGACCATCATCAGGTCCGCAAGCTCGTCGACGATGACGACGATGTACGGCAGCGGCGTCTCGCCCTTCTCGATCAGCTGTGCGTTGTAGCCTTCGATATTCCGCGTCGACGACTTCGAGAACGCCTCGTAGCGCTTCTCCATCTCGACGACGATCTTCTTCAGCGCCAGCGACGCCCGTCGCGGATCGGTGACGACCGGCGCCAGCAGATGCGGGATGCCGTTATACACGTTCAGTTCGACCATCTTCGGGTCGATCATCAAAAACTTCACTTCGTCCGGCTTCGCCTTATACAGCACGCTAGTGATGATGCCGTTGATGCAGACGGACTTGCCCGAGCCGGTCGCGCCGGCGACGAGCAAGTGAGGCATCTTGGCGAGATTGGCGACGATCGGTTGACCGGAAATGTCGCGTCCCAGCGCGATCGTAAGACGAGCGTCCGATTCGTGGAACGCGGACGTCTCCATGACTTCGCGGAGAGAGACGATCGATACCTCCGTATTCGGCACCTCGATGCCGATCGCGGATTTGCCCGGAATCGGCGCCTCCATCCGAATGTCCTTCGCCGCGAGCGCCAACGCGATATCGTCGGTCAAGCTTACGATCCGGCTGACCTTCACCCCGACGTCCGGTTGAATTTCGTACCGGGTTACCGCCGGACCTCGGACGACTTGCAGCACCTTCGCGCGCACGCCGAAGCTCTCGAGCGTCGTCTCCAGCTTGCGGGCGTTCTCGCGGGCGAGCGTGTCGGCCGACTCTCCGCCCTTGCCGCCTCCGGGCCGCGAGAGCAGATGGAACGGCGGCAGCACGTACGGTTTCGGCGGCGGCGCGGCGGCCGCCGGAATCAACGCGCCGGCGAGCGCATCGTCCGCAAGATCCGCCCCCGCGTCGTCCCCGGGCGCTTGCCCCGCCGCGAGGGCGGCGGTCGGCGACGGCGGAACGAGCGACGGCTCCGGCCCGGGCTCCGGTTCGTAGCCGGCCGCACGCTGCACCGACTCGCGAACCTGGTCCAAGAAGTCGACGAAGACCGGCTCGTGCCGCTCCTCCGTCTCCGATACCGGCGGTTCGGGCGCCGACGGCGCCGTGCGCGTCGCTTCGCTTACGACCTCCGGCGCCCGGTAGACGACCTCCTCGATCGGCGGCTGCTCGTCTTCCTCCTCGGCGTCGTCTCGGGACGCGGCGTCCTCGGTCGGCTTATCTCCGAATCCCGATAGCTTATGGAACCACGTCTTCTTCTGGGGCTTGTCCGGCTTCCAATACTCCTCGTCGAACTCGTCGTCGAGCGCGACGTCCGGCCTGGCGGGCTTCGCCTTCCGCTTCGTGACGGCGGCTCCGCGAGACGCCGAGCCGCGATCGTTCAGCAGCTGGAACGTCTCTTTCGTCGAGCGGCCCAGCCTGCCGAGCAGCCTCGCGACGAAGCGGCGCACCGCGCCGATGATCTGCACGTACGACCAGCCGGTGAACAGCAACACGCCGATCGCGTATAACGCGAATTGGATCAGCATCGCGCCGACCGTGCCGAACAAGACGTAAATCGCAGCGTAGGCGAAGCCGCCGACCATGCCGCCGCCGGCGTCGGCCGTAAACTCCAACCCGCCCCCGGTCATGTGGCTCTTCAGCACTTCCCACGTCTGCGAGACGATCCAACCGCCCGTGTATCCGCCTTCAGGCATCAACGTTCCGAATAAACCGTTATGTAAACTGACCATCCATCCGAGCAGAAAGAGCGCGATGCCCGAAGCCTTGACGGACCAGCCGGACGGCCACTGTCTGCGAATCATGAAATGGTATACCGCTATGTAAATCAGCACGATCGACAAGACGGGTTCCAAATTGCCGACGAGCACCCGGAACAGGAACGCGATCGACTTGCCGACCGATCCTTCCCTCGCCAGCGTAATGACGGAAAACAGCAACAGCAAGATGCCGTATAATTCGTATTTCAGGTTGGAGGATAATGGCTTTTTACGCTTTTTTCTACTAGATTTCCCCAACAAAAACACCCCCAGGAGAACATTATAGCACAGTTCTCCTGAGGTTTCGAACGTATGTTCAGCGTGTCAGACGGAACACCGTACCCGGCATATATGCCGGATTCATATAGTCTTCGGCGCGCGGCGAGATGAGCCGAACGACCCTTGCTTCGCCCTGCGCGAGCATCTCGACCTGCAGCGTCATGTCGCCGACGACGACCTCTTCCGGGCATTTCACGTCCTCGATGCCCTGGAACACCTGCTCCAACGGGACGGGGGTGTACAGGATCAATGCTCCAGCCTCCCCGCCGGCGCTCCTTCGCTTCCTTCGGGCTTCAACTTCGCCGCCCGCTGCTCCTCGATGCGGCGGTTCAACTCCCGGATGGCGTCCCCTAGACCGCCTACAGCGTTGATGAGTCCGTAGTTGACCGCTTCCTGTCCGATGACCGTCGTCCCGATGTCCCGCGTCAGTTCGCCCGTCTTGAACATCAGTTCCTTCAGCTTCTCTTCGGAGACGGTCGAGTGCGATTGAATGAAGCGTAGCACGCGTTCCTGCATCTTGTCCAAATACTCGAACGTTTGCGGAACGCTGATCACGAGCCCCGTGAGACGGATCGGATGAATCGTCATCGTCGCCGTAGGGGCGATGAACGAATAGTCGGCGCTGACGGCGATCGGCACGCCGATCGAATGGCCGCCTCCCAACACGATGGCGACGGTCGGCTTCGAGAGCGATGCGATCATCTCGGCGATGGCGAGGCCGGCTTCGACGTCGCCTCCGACCGTATTCAAGATGATGAGGATGCCTTCGATCTTCGGATTTTGCTCGGCGGCGACGAGCTGCGGAATGAGATGCTCGTATTTGGTCGTTTTGTTTTGCGGCGGAAGAACGACATGGCCTTCGACTTGGCCGATGATCGTCATGCAATAGAGGTTCGACTGCTCGCTCGTCGGCGGGTTCGGGTTGCCGAGAGCGGTTATGTTTTCAACAACGGTGCTCTTTCGTTCTCCGTAAGGATCCGGCTGCTGCTCCGATCTGGTCGTCTTCATGTCGATGTCGTACCGTTCCATGCGTAAGCCCTCCATTCGAAATACGGAAGCAATCCGTCATAGTATGAAGGTGAAAGCAGGAATCTATACAATAAAACGGACGCCCTCCCTCCCAGCGAACTGTAACCTTCTTACAGGTAACAGTTCGCTGGGGCGGGAAGGCGTCCGTCCCGGTGACTTCAGCAACGGGGAAAACGTTACACTTCCATGATGATCGGCAAAATCATCGGTCTTCTTCTGGTTTGTTCATATAAGAATCGTCCGAGTGCATCCCTGACTTGCGTCTTCAACGAAGCCCATTCGTTCACGTTCTCGCCCATCAGACGAGCCAGCGTGTTGGACACGATCTTGTTCGCTTCCTCTAACAGGCCTTCGGATTCGCGGACGTACACGAAGCCGCGGGAGATGATGTCCGGGCCGGAAATAATCTTCCCTTCCTGCTTGCTGAGCGTCACGACGACGACGAGAATGCCGTCCTGCGATAGAAGCTTCCGATCGCGCAAGACGATGTTCCCTACGTCGCCGACGCCGAGTCCGTCGATCAGCACGTTGCCGGCCGGAATCTTGCTGCCTCTGCGCGCGATGCCGTTCTGGATCTCTACCGTATCTCCGATGTCGAGAATGAATGTATTCTCCCGTTCGACGCCGACGGATACCGCTAAGTTCGTATGCTGCTTCAGCATCCGGTACTCGCCGTGGATCGGGATGAAATACTTGGGCTTCATCATGTTAAGCATCAGCTTCAGCTCTTCTTGGCTGCCGTGCCCGGATACGTGAACTCCCGTAATCGTGCCGGGACCGTAAATGACGTTCGCGCCGAGGCGGAACAGCTCGTCCACCGTGCGCCCGACGTACCGTTCGTTGCCGGGGATCGGAGTAGCCGCGATAATGACCGTATCGCCGGGAAGAATGTCCAACTTCTTATGCGTGGACCGTGCCATACGCGTCAAGGCGGACATCGGCTCGCCTTGGCTGCCCGTAGACAAGATCACGACCTCGTCGGCCGGAAGGCTGTTGACCTCCTCCGGTTCGATCAACATGCCTTCCGGGATGTCCAAATATCCGAGCTCATTGGCGATCGTCACGACGTTCACCATGCTCCGGCCGATGACGGTTACCTTCCGGTTCGTTAGCATCGCGGCTTCGAATACTTGCTGCACGCGGTGAATGTTCGAGGCGAACGTCGCGACGACGACGCGCTGCTTCGCGCGCCGGAACACTTCGACGAGCTCTTGTCCGACGGACTTCTCCGAAGGCGTGAAGCCGGACCGTTCCGCGTTCGTGCTCTCCGACAGCAGGCACAAGACGCCTCTGCTGCCGAGTTCGGCCATCCGATGCAAGTCCGCGTACTGCTGATTGACCGGAGTAAAGTCGAACTTGAAGTCTCCCGTATGAACGATCAGGCCTTCCGGCGTGTCGAGCGCGACGCCTACCGAATCCGGAATGCTATGGTTCGTCCTGAAGAACGACGCAGTAATGGAGCCGAGATTCAGCTCGGAGTCGGGATGAATAAGAATGCGCTTCGTCTCGCCGAGCAAGTTCGCTTCCTTCAGCTTGGCTTCGATCAAGCCGAGCGTCAACTTCGTGCCGTACACCGGAACGTTCAGATGCTTCAAAATGTAAGGCAAGCCGCCGATATGATCCTCGTGTCCGTGCGTAACGAGAATCCCGCGCACCTTGTCCCGGTTCTCGGTCAAATACGATATATCCGGGATGACGACGTCGATGCCGAGCATATCTTCTTCCGGAAACTTCAGACCGGCGTCGATGACGACGATATCGTTGGCATATTGAACTACGTACATGTTTTTACCAATTTCGCCTACGCCGCCAAGGGCGAAAATGGTGACTTTCTCAGAACTCTTCTTAGACAAAAAGGTAACCTCCTCTAATGGATTGGCGACGATCTATATGAATACAAACCATGCCGAGCAAAATGTAAGGAAACAGGAAATCCGCACCAAGTCACTTAACGTTCATTATACATGATCAAAAACGCGAAACACAAGTCGCCTGCGTCCCGCCGCCGGTATCCATAGAATGTCCAGCGCTAACGAAACGATGCCCGCCGCGTCCTCTCCCATAAAGGGAAATAACGCAAGCGGGCATCGTCGATTACCCCTCGTATGAAGCGACCAAAGCGTCGATGAAATTCGCTTCTTCCGGCGTTACGCCGACCAACGGAAGCCGAACGCCGCCGCAATCGATTCCTCGATGCTTCATCGCATATTTGACCGGCACCGGATTCGGCACGCGATGCGGGCAGAAGAACATGCCCTTGAACATCGGCGACAGCCGAAGGTGCAGCTTCGACGCGCGCTCCGGCTGCCCGGATACGTGAGCGTCGATCATCTCGTTCATCAACTTGCCGACGAGGTGACTCGTCACGCTGACGATCCCGTACGCGCCGATCGACAGCGCCGGGAGCGTCAGACTGTCGTCGCCGCTGTACAACTTGAATCCGTCCGGCGCTCCCGCGAGAATGGCCGACATCTGATCCAGGTCGCCGCTCGATTCCTTGACGGCGACGATGTTCGGAATGTCCGCCAACGCCAGCATCGTCTTGGCTTCGATATTGACGCCCGTGCGGGACGGAATGTTATAAATCATAATCGGCAAGCCGACGGACGACGCTACCGCGCGGAAATGCGCCGACAGCCCGTCTTGGGACGTACGACTGTAGTACGGCGACACGAGCATGATCGCGTCTACGCCAAGCTTCTCCGCTTCTTGGGACAGGTGAATGGAATGCGCCGTGTCGTTGGAGCCGGTGCCCGCGATAATCTTCGCTCGTCCGTTCGCCTGACGGACGGCGAACCGGAACAACTCCAGCTTCTCCTCGTCGGTGAGCGTCGGGGACTCGCCCGTCGTTCCTGCGATTACGAGTCCGGTAGACCCCTGCTCGTCGATCAAGTAATCGATCAACTTCGCCGTCTGATTCCAATCGATCTTCAAGTCGCCGTCGAACGGCGTCACCATGGCAGTTAACAATCTTCCGAAATCCACTCTCGTTCCTCCTCGCCGCCACTCGTCCGGCCGCGCTGCGTTCTCAATTGTTCCCTATCATACGAAGGATATCGAATGATGTCAATTCGAAAATTACGCGTGCAATCGAAACTTCCGATGCAGCGCGTTGACCGCCTTCACCGTATCCGCGGAACGGACGAGTACCCAGATGGTCGTGTTCGAGTCGGCGGATTGCAGGATACCGACCTCTTCCTCCGTCAACGCCTCTATAATCATCGCCATGACGCCGGGAACGCCGTTCATCCCGCCGCCGATGACGGACACTTTCGTACAATCCTTGACCGCATGAGGCTCGTACCCGAGCTGCTTCAGCAAGCCGATCGCCCGCTCGGTTTCCGCATCGTATACGGTGTACGCGACGCCGGACGGGTTGACGTTAATCAAATCTACGCTGATGCCGTTCTCCGCCATCGTCTTGAAGACACGGAGCTGCAAGTCGTATTGGCCTTCCGCGGCGTGCACTTGAATTTGAGAGACGTTCACGGAATGCGCGATACCGGTGATCAAACGGTCTTGGACATGCCCTTTGCCGCGAAGCACAGACTGCCCGGCGACGAGCGTCCCGAGCCCGTCGGAGAACGTCGACCGGATGCGCACCGGGATGTCGGCTTCCATCGCGATCTCGACGGCTCTCGGATGAATGACCTTGGCTCCGTTGTTGGCCATATTGCATATTTCCATATAACTGACTTGATCGAGCGGCTTCGCGTCTCCGACGATGCGCGGATCCGCCGTCAGCACGCCCTCTACATCGGTGAATATATCGACGTACTCGGCTTTGAGCGCGGCGCCGAGCGCCGTGGCGGACGTATCGCTGCCGCCTCGTCCGAGCGTCGTGACGTCGCCGTTCGGCGCCGCCCCCTGAAAGCCGGTGACGATCGCGACCTTGCCCTCCTTCAGGATGGCCAGCAGCCGCTCCGTTCGGATGTCGGTAATGCGAGCGTTGCCGTATTCGTCCGTCGTCTCGATGCCTGCCAGCGCGCCCGTAAGCGCGACCGCGCCGATTCCGCGGGACTGAAGCATGGCGCACAGCGTCGCGGCCGAGATCGTCTCGCCGCAAGCCATGAGCAAGTCGCGCTCCCTGCTTGCGAGCGAGCCCCCGTTCGCATCGATTAAGCCGAGCAGCGAATCGGTGGCGTACGGGTCGCCGCGCCGGCCCATGGCCGACACGACGACGACTAGCGCGTATTGCTCTTCGAGCGCCCGACGAATATGTTTAATGGCATGTTCTCTGGCTTCTGTGGTAGAGAGGGACGTACCTCCGAACTTCTGAACCAAGATGCGCATAATACGACCTCCGGGAATCGACTCGAATAATTAATGACATGAATCGTTCGCATGATTAAGAATATAAAAATCTTTCGATCAGCATCGGCTGCAGCTGCTTCCCTTGCAGCGCGGCTTCGCACGTCTCCATGATCAAATCCATGCGGGCGACGAGCGAATTCGGCTTCGCCTGCGGATTATCTTGGCCGAAGGGAACGAAATAGATGTTCTTCGTGATCAACAGCTTCGCGATGTTCGCGCTGTTCAATCCCAAGCCGTCGTTCGTCGAAATCGCCAGCACGAGCGGCCGGCCGTTGCGCATCTGCGCCTTCGCGGCCATTAACACCGGGCTCTCGGTCATCGCATTCGCTAGCTTGCTAGTCGTATTGCCGGTGCACGGCGCGATCGCCATTACGTCCAAAAGCTTGGCCGGACCGAGCGGTTCGGCGTCCACAATTGAGGCAATAATATCATTTCCGGTCAGGTCTTTCAACTGCTTCTGCCAGTCCGCGGCCTTGCCGAATCGCGTATCCGTCATGGCAACGGAATGCGAGATGATCGGCACGACGTTCGCTCCGGCGTCTACGAATCTCTTGATTTGCGGCATGACTTCTTCCAGCGTGCAATGCGAACCCGTCAACGCGTATCCCACCGTAATTCCGTTCCAATTCATGCTTCATTCCCCCGTTTCGCGGTATCTTCCATAATCAGTTGACTGACGACCGCCGCAATGATGCGTCCCGCCGTCTTCGGAGCGACGATGCCCGGCAGCCCCGGCGCCAGCAGCGCCTTGACGCCGCGGCGCTCGGCGAACCGAAAGTCGGTCCCTCCCGGCTTCGACGCGAGATCGATGATGACCGCCCGCGGCGGCATCGCCGCGATCACCCGGGCGGTAAGAATCGGCGTCGGAACCGTGTTGAAGACGATATCCGCATCCCCGACGTGCTGCTGCAGCTCCGACGTATGGAACGGCTGAAAGCCCATTTCGTACGCTCTGGCGTAATGCTCCTCCTTCCGAACGCCGACCAGCACCCTCGCCCCGAGCCCTTGCAGCGTTCGGGCCATCGTCATGCCGGTTCGACCGAAGCCGAGGACGAGCGTATTCGAACCGTGGATCGTAATATCCGTGTTCTGGATCGCCAGCAGGAGCGCGCCTTCCGCTGTTGGAATAGAATTGTATATCGCCACATCGTCGCGTTCGAGCAGCTCGATCAAGGCGATGCCATGCTGCTGGCAGAGATTGCGTAAGTACGGCTTCGCGAGCCCGGCGTATACCTTGGCGCGCTTCGGCAGCCGCGCGAGGCAGGCGTCGGTGAGTCGCAGCTCCTTCGAGGTGAATACGCCCTCGACTCTCCCCTCGTCGTCCGTCCCGACCACCGGCAGCAGGACGGCGTCCAAGTCGGCGAACGCGTCTTCGGTGAGCTCCGCATGCGACGCGCCGTTGAACGTCTGCTTCAAATTATCGAAGCCGATCAACGTCACCGTCGCATCCAACTCCGTCAGCCGCTGGATCACCTCCAGCTGACGTGCGTCGCCGCCGATGAAAGCAACCTGGGTTCCGGTTAGCATTGCGAACACGCTCCTTTCGGTTGCCATGAAATATAGTCATATCCTATGACACCCGCCTAGATTTGGTTACAATGCGACGCGCTTCCCGCCGAACGTTGCTTTATCCATAGGAAAAGCCGACCGGCCTCAAAGGGCCGATCGGCTTCACGAACGATGCGTGTTATTCGATTTTAAACGCCGGTATGGCCGAAGCCGCCCGCGCCGCGCTTCGTCTCGTCCAGCTCCCGCACCTCGGACAAATCGATGTCCGGCACGGTCTGGAACACCATCTGCGCGATTCGCTCTCCGCGGCGGACGACGAACGGCTCTTGTCCTAAATTGACGAGCAGCACCTTCACCTCGCCGCGGTAATCCGCATCGATGGTTCCCGGCGTGTTCAACGTCGTGATGCCGTGTTTGTAAGCGAGTCCGCTGCGCGGCCGAATCTGCGCTTCTACGCCGTTGGGCATCGCGAGCGCGAAGCCGGTCGGCACGAGGCGCCGTTCTCCGGGCGGAATCTCGAGAGGCTCGGACACCGCGGCGTGCACGTCGTATCCGCTCGCTCCCGCGGACATCTTCAGCGGCAGCGGCACGTCCTCCGCCCCCGGCATTCGTTTAATCTCAACCTTGAACGGCTGCAGCATACCGATCTCTCCATTTCAACAACGGTTTGTCCGATCCGCCGACCATCGCGGTCGCGCACGGTCCGCCGAACATGCGGGAAGCGAGCGCCCGCACGTCGTCCATCGTCACCGATTCGATTCGCTCGATCAGATCGTCGAGCGTGAATTGCCGGCCTTGCATCAATTCGTTCTTGCCGTTGCGCGTCATTCGGCTGCTCGTGCTCTCCAGGCCGATAATGAGGCTCCCCTTCATCTGCTCCTTGCCCTTGCGAAGCTCTTCCGGCAAGATGCCGTTGTCCCGCACGTCCGCGATGACGCCTTGAATCAGGTCGAGCACCTCCGCCGTCTGCTTCGGCGTCGTTCCCGCATAAATCGTAAACAGTCCGCTGTCCGTATGCGACGTGTGATACGAATAAATCGAATACGCCAATCCGCGCTTCTCGCGAACTTCCTGGAACAAGCGCGAGCTCATCCCGCCGCCGATCGCGTTGTTCAGGAGGATCATCCCGTACAGCAGCGGATCGTCCTGCGAGAGACCGGGCATCGCGATGCAAATATGGTTCTGCTCGGTTTTCTTCCGCAGATGCTGATGTCCGCCGGAGAACGCCGGCGCGACGGAAGGCTCCGTCGCGCTCGGCCGGTTCGGCTGCGCGGCTCCGCCGAAGTGACGTTCGAACAAGTCCATCATCGATTCGCCGATATTGCCGGCGGCGCTGATGACGATCGCGTCGCTGCCGTAATGCGTCTCGATGAAGCGGCGCAGATCGTCCGACGACATCGCGGTCAGGTTCGGCTCCGTGCCGAGGATCGGCATGCCGAGCGGGTGATCGCCGTACGCGGCCTTCGCGATCATATCGTGGACGATGTCGTCCGGCGTATCCTCGTACATCGAGATTTCCTCGATGATGACGTTCTTCTCTTTCGCCAGATCGTCCCCGGCCAGCTTCGAACGAAAGAACATGTCCGCGAGCACGTCGACGGCGATCGGGACGTGCTCATCCAATACCTTCGCGTAGTAGCATGTATATTCTTTGGACGTGAACGCGTTGACGTTGCCGCCGATCCCGTCGAAGACGTCCGCGATATCCTTGGCGCTGAACCGTTCCGTTCCTTTGAACAGCATGTGTTCGATGAAATGCGAGATCCCGTTGTTGGCTTCCTTCTCGTTGCGGGACCCCGTCTTGACCCAAATGCCGAAGGAGACCGAGCGGCTTGTCGGCATATTCTCCAACACGACTCGGATTCCGTTACTTAACTGCCTTCTTTCCACCTGTTCTCCCCTCGCTTCCGCCTTCCGTATGACAACTGTTCCTGAAGATTGATATTATCAGAAACCCGTCGGCGTCTCAACCGTCAAGGCCGGCGACGGCGAGATCGTCTCGGAGACGGTGCCGAGGGCGTAGCCTTGCCGCTTCGCCTCCTGGATCATTCCGCGCAGCGCGCCGCTCGCGCTTTCCGTAGGATGCATGAGAATCAGGGACCCCGGTTCGAGACGCGCGGCGACCTTCCGTACGATCGTCTCCGCCCCGGGTTCTTTCCAGTCGATCGTGTCCAACGACCATAAAATCGTACGAAGTCCTAGATCGTGCGCGACCTTGACCGTATTCGCGTCGAAGTCGCCGGACGGCGGCGCGAACAACGTCCCCTCGACGCCCAGCGTCTCCTTCAGCAGCTTCTGCGTATCCAAGATTTCCTTCCGCACCGCCTCGTCGGACAACTGACTGAGCGGCGTCTTATGCCAATACGCGTGGTTCGCCAGCTCGTGCCCTTCCGCGGCGATTCGCTTCGCCTCTTCCGGATGCGTCTTCAGCCACGACCCGAGGAAGAAGAACGTCGCTTTCACGTTCTCGTCCCGCAGCGTCTTCAGCATGCCGGGCAAATTTTCTTCCTTCCATGCGACGTTAATCATAAGCGACACCATCGGCTTGCGCGGATTGCCTTTATAAATCGGGAGCGGCCCCAAATCGTCCAACGTCACCTTCGCGGGAATCTCCCGAAAGACGAACGGGATCGGCTCCTTGCCTCCATTCTTTACGGCGGCTTCGAACGTCGCGTCGACGTCCACCTCGCGCCCGTTGAGCGCCGGAATCGCTTTCCACACCGGATCCTCTTTAGCGTCGATCGGCTCCGTACGGAGCTTCTCGGCGGCCGCGGCCACGCGATCGTACAATGCCCGGCGTTCCGGGTCGAGCTTCGCCGGATCGACGTCGAAGGTCGTGCCGCCGGCCGACTCGCCGACGACCGCCGCCGGATTCGGCTGCAGGCCGGCTACCTGATGCGCGATCGTCCCGGACCGGCTGACGGCGACGAACGCGAAGGCGAAAAACGCGACGACGACGAACCCCTTTTTCCACATCCCGTTCATTCGGACTCTTCCCCTTCCTCCGCGAACGCGGCAGACGGCTCGCGGACAAACTCTTATCCTCAAATGTATGCAATAAAAAAAGAGACAGAACGTGATTCTGACTCTTTCCGTTTCATGCTTATTCGGTTGTATCGACTTCCGGTTATTGCCCGACCGTCGTCTTGCCGTCCGAAGCCGCTCCGCCTTCCGCGACCAATACCGCCTTGCGGGACAAGTTGACGCGGCCCTGCTGATCGATTTCGGTCACCTTGACGGTAATCGTATCCCCGATCGCCACGACGTCTTCCGTCTTCGCTACGCGCTCGGTCGACAGCTGGGAGATGTGTACGAGACCTTCCTTGCCCGGCAAAATTTCGACGAACGCGCCGAACTTCTCTACGCGCTTCACCTTGCCGAGATAGATTTCGCCGACGACGACTTCCTTCACGATGCCTTCGATGATCGCCTTGGCTTTGTCGTTCGCCTCCGCGTTCGGGGATGCGATGAAGACGCGGCCGTCCTGCTCGATATCGATCTTGACGCCGGTTTCCTCGATGATCTTGTTGATCACCTTGCCGCCCGCGCCGATGACGTCGCGAATCTTGTCCGGATTGATCTGCATGACCGTGATCTTCGGCGCGTACGGAGACAGCTGCTTCCGGGGCTCCGAGATGGCGGCCAGCATCTTGTTCAGGATGAACATGCGGCCTTCCTTCGCTTGCGCCAACGCTTCGCTCAGGATGTTCCGGTTGATGCCGTCGATCTTGATGTCCATCTGAATCGCCGTTACGCCTTCCGCCGTGCCCGCCACCTTGAAGTCCATATCGCCGAGATGATCTTCCATCCCTTGGATGTCCGTCAATACGGTGTAATGCTCGTCGTTCTTGATGAGACCCATCGCGATGCCCGCGACCGGCGCCTTAATCGGCACGCCTGCGTCCATGAGCGCCATCGTGCTCGCGCAGATGCTCGCCTGGGACGTCGAGCCGTTGGACTCCAAGCACTCGGAGACGAGACGGATCGTGTACGGGAACTTCTCTTCGGACGGGATAACCTTCGACAACGCGCGCTCGCCGAGCGCCCCGTGGCCGATCTCGCGGCGTCCCGGCGGACGAAGCGGTCTCGCTTCCCCGACGGAGAACGGCGGGAAGTTGTAGTGGTGCATGAACCGCTTGCGATCCTCGAGGTCGAGGCCGTCGAGAATTTGCTCGTCGCCGAGGGCGCCTAACGTGCAGACGCTGAGCGCCTGCGTCTGGCCGCGCGTGAACAGGCCGGACCCGTGCGTTCTCGGCAGAATGGCGACGTCGCAGTCGATCGGGCGGATTTCGTCGATCTTCCGGCCGTCCGGACGCACCTTGTCGACGGTGATGAGGCGGCGTACTTCCTCTTTCACGATGTCGTACAGCACTTCCTTGACGTCCTTCAGCTTCGCCGCATCGCCGGCGTATACTTCCGCGAAGTGGGTCGTCGTCTCTTCGTTGATCGCGGAAATCGCGTCGCTGCGTTCGTGTTTTCCTTGAATCTTGACCGCTTCGATCAGACGGTCCGATGCGTAGGCGCGAACCGCGGCGTTCACTTCCGCGTCGACCTGATGCAGCTTCACTTCCATCTTCTCGCGGCCCGCGAGGCCCACGAACTCTTCTTGCAGCGCGACGATCTTCTTGATTTCTTCGTGACCGAACATGATCGCCTCGAGCATGTCCTCTTCCGGCACTTCGTTCGCTTCGGCTTCGACCATCATGATGGCGTCCTTCGTGCCGGCTACGACGAGGTAGATGTCGGATTTGTCTTCTTGCTCGACCGTCGGGTTAATGACGAATTGTCCGTCCACCCGACCGACGATGACCCCGCCGATAGGACCGTCGAACGGTACGTCGGAGATGCTGAGCGCCGCCGAAGTGCCGATCATCGCCGCGATTTCCGGCGAGCAGTCTTGGTCCACGCTCATGACGAGCGATACGATCTGCACGTCGTTGCGGAAGCCTTCCGGGAACAACGGGCGGATCGGACGGTCCGTCAGACGGCTGGCGAGAATCGCTTTCTCGCTCGGGCGTCCTTCGCGCTTGATGAAGCCGCCCGGGATTTTCCCGACGGAATAGAGTCGCTCTTCGTAGTTCACGGTGAGCGGGAAGAAATCGAGGTCCTTCGGCTCGGTCGAAGCCGTGACCGTGGAGAGCACGACCGTCTCGCCGTAGCGGACGAACACCGCGCCGTTCGCCTGCTTCGCGAGGCGGCCCGTTTCCAACGTCAGTGGCCGGCCGGCCAAGTCCATCTTTACTTGCTTTACGTTACCGGATTCCATACATTGCCTCCTTCGTTTCGATCTATCATACATTCTGCATCGTATGTATTATTTCCTTCTTCAGCCAAATCATTTCATCCAACCCCCGCGCGCGACAAAAGAAAAAGCAACCGAACTCTCGCGAGTTTCGGACCGGAAGGCCGGTCCGAGAACGAGAGACGGTTGCTTTCGGTTGTGCGCTTGCGTTCGGTTGGGTCCTATCCCTTAGCGTCTCAGACCGAGCTTTTCGATCAAAGCGCTGTACCGTTTCACATCTTTGTTCTTCAGGTATGCGAGCAGCTTGCGGCGCTGGCCTACCATCTTGAGCAAACCGCGGCGGGAGTGGTGGTCCTTCTTGTGCTCCCGAAGATGTTGCGTCAAGTTGTTGATGTTTTCGGTAAGGATAGCGACTTGCACCTCCGGGGAACCCGTGTCCGTGTTATGGACCTTGTGCTCCTCGATCAGTTGCGTCTTGCGTTCTTGAGTCAATGCCATCCTTCGTCACCTCCTTCGTATGATCCCCGATTGCCTAGCCGTCCGTCGGTGAGTCGGATCGCCAAGCAACGGTTCGTTCGTCGCCCGCGCGGGTGGTAACACTCGCGATTCGAACAACGTCTCGTAGTATATCATACATAATAGCCTAGATTCAACGATTTTATGCTTGGGCGCCGATTCTCCGTTTCGCCTCTTGCATATCGCGTCCGATCTGCTCGATGAGCGCCGCCACGGAATCGAACTTTCGCTCGTCCCGAATGCGCGAGACGAACGAAACCGTTAGACGCTGCCCGTACAGATCTCCCTCGAAGTCGAATAGATGGACCTCCCAGGTCGGTACGGGGAGCGCGCTGTGGAACGTCGGCTTCATGCCGACGTTCATGACCCCGGCATACGTCCGTCCCGTCGAAGGCCCCGTCTCGATCGTCGCGTTCACCGCGTATACCCCGTTGGCCGGCTTCACGGAACGAGCGTCGATCGACAGGTTCGCGGTCGGCACGCCGATCGTGCGCCCTCGGCCGTCGCCGGTCACGACTTCGCCGGAGACGTCGAAGGGCCGTCCGAGCAGCTTCAGGGCTTGTTCGACGTCGCCGAGGGCGAGCGCCTCGCGAATGAGCGTCGAGCTCACCCGCTCGTCCTCGACCCGATACGGCTGAACGATCTCCGCGTCGAATCGGCCTTCGCCGAGCTGCTTCAGCAGCGCGGACGTGCCGAGTCCCCGGTGGCCGAACGTGAAATTAAAACCTACGGCGACAGACTTGACGCGCAGCGGCACGAGCACTTCATCCACGAACGCTTCCGGGGAAAGCGCCGCCAGCGTCGTCGTGAAGGAGACCACGTATACCGTATCCAGTCCGAGCTCGCGAAACCGCTCCAGCTTCCGGTCCAACGGCGTGATCGAAGTCGAATACGCCTTCGCCCCGAGTACCTCCCGCGGATGCGGGTGGAACGTCATGACGGAGGCCGCGAGCCCGCGTCTCCGCGCCGCGTTCACCGCCCGGCCGATCACTTCGCGATGGCCGAGATGTACGCCGTCGAAATCGCCGATCGCCATCGACTGTCCTTCGGCCGGCACGCTCTCCAACGCGTGCGCGGGCACCGGATATTCGAGATTTACGATATTCATGCCGCCACTCCCCCACTCACCGAACATCCAAGAATTTAAGTAAACAGCTTTAACGGAACGAACATGTCCTCGTCCGCGTCTTTGCGATACAACCCGATCAAGCGTTCGCCGCCGTATAACCGATAGACCGCCAGGTCGTCGGCTGGTTCGGACGCCGATCGCACCGCTTTCGCGTACAGCTTCCGGCCTTGCAGCGCAGGTACGACCGCGGCTTCCGACACGTCGCCTCTCGGCAGGAACGACAGCGCCTCCCCGATCGGAAGAAGCGCTTCCCCGAGGCGCTCTTCCCCTGCGAGCCGCGCCGCCTCCGCCAGCGTGAGGCATTGCTCGCGCCGAATCGGCCCCGAGCCGGTGCGCACGAGCGCCGACATGACGGCGGGATACCCGAGGGAACGCCCCAGATCGGCGCATAACGTGCGAATATACGTCCCTTTCGAGCAGACGACGGTCATCGCTACCTTATAAAACGGTCCGTCGCGCCGAATCTCCGTAACATCGATCGAATGGATCGTCACGACCCGCGATTTCCGCTCGACCTCGAGACCGGCCCGGGCAAGCTCGTACAGCCGCTTGCCGTCCACCTTCACGGCGGAGTACATGGGCGGCGTCTGTTCGATCTCGCCGACGAATCGCCCCGCCGCGGCGCGAATGTCCGCTTCCGTCAGATCGACCGCTTCGACGCGCTCCACCACCGCGCCGGTCGCGTCCTCGGTATCTGTCGCGTATCCGATCGTCATCTCGGCTTCGTACGTCTTCGGGAGCTCTTGCAAATACTCGACGATGCGCGTCGCCCGCCCCAAACAAAGCGGAAGCACGCCGGACACCTCAGGATCCAGCGTGCCCGTATGACCGATGCGCTTCATGCGAAACAGCTTTCTCGCCTTCGACACGCAATCGTGCGATGTCATGCCGACGTCCTTCCACAACGGAAATACGCCTTCCCATTCCGTCATAACCGTTCCTTCACCGCTTCCACCACACGCCGGATCGCTTCGTCCAACGTACCGTTGATCGTGCACCCCGCCGCGCGCACATGGCCGCCGCCGCCGAGCGTCTTCGCAAGACTCGAGACGTTCACCAAGCCCGCGGAGCGAAGGCTCACCTTCACATTGCCGGGAGCCTTCTCCTTGAACAGCAAGCCGACCTCGACGCCTGCCACGTTCCGCGGCAGGTTCACGAGTCCTTCGGTATCTTCGTCCGCGGCTCCGACGGCGTCGAGCGTATCGCGCGTCACCGACAGCCACCCGATCTTGCGATCCTCCGTGAACGACAGCGTCGACAGCGCCTCCTTCAGCAGAAGCATCTGCGCGTACGTCATCGTCTCCAGCAGCTGCTCGGCGAGAACGGCGCCTTCGGCCCCGTGCCGAAGCATCCGCTCGGCTACCGCCATGACATCGGGCGTCGTATTGGAATACCGGAAGCCGCCCGTGTCCGTCAGCAGCCCGGCATAGATACAGGTGGCCAGCGGCTTCGTCCATTCGATGCCGAGCGTCTCCGCCAGCTCATAGATAATCTCGACCGTCGCCGCGGCCGAAGGCTTGACCACGTTATGCGTGCCGAAGCCGTCGTTCGTCGGATGATGGTCGATATTCAGAAGAAGCCTAGATTCCGCGAAAAGGGTATGTACCCCGCCGATCCGCTCGAAATCCGCGCAATCGACGGCGATGACGCGTTCGAACCGCCGGTTTGGCGCCGATCGACCGTAGTCGATGATCGGCTGCCCGCCCAGCAGTCCCGCGTACTTATCCGGCGTTCTGTCTTCGTTGATCAACGTATAGGACTTGCCCAGCGCCTTCAAAATGAAACCGATGGCGCCCGTCGAGCTGATCGCGTCGCCGTCCGGCGACAGGTGAGAGACGACGAGAAAGTCGTCTCCCTCCCGGAGGAACTCCGCCGCTTGGCGGAGCGCCTCGCGATAGCTGTCCTCATGAAACGTTACGCTCATGGACGATCCGCCTCTTGGTTGATCGTACCCAACAGCTTCTCGATCTTGCTGCCGTATTCGATCGAACTGTCGAAGTGAAACAGGAGGTCCGGGACGTGGCGAAGGCGCATCCGCTTGCCGAGCTCGGTGCGAAGGAAGCCCTTGCCGCGGGACAGCGACTTGAGCGTCGTCTCCTTCTGCTCCTCGTTGCCCAGCACGCTGATGAACACCTTGGCTTGCGACAAGTCGTTCGTCACGTCCACGCCGGTCACCGTCACGAAACCGATGCCCGGATCCTTCCAATCGAATTGGATGATATGGCTAAGCTCTTTCTTAAGCTGCTCGCCCACCCGTCCGACACGCACCTTGGCCATGCGTCATCACCTCTCTACGGTTTCCATCACGAACGCTTCGATGATGTCTCCCTCTTTCACGTCGTTGAACTTATCGATGCCGATGCCGCACTCGTAGCCTTGCGCGACTTCTTTCGCGTCGTCCTTGAACCGCTTGAGGGAGTCCAGCTTGCCTTCGTGTACGACTACGCTGTCCCGAATGACGCGCACTTCGGCGTTCCGGGCGATCTTGCCTTGCGTGACCATACACCCTGCAATGGTGCCCACTTTCGTGATTTTGAATACGTTGCGGACTTCCGCCTGACCGATGACGACTTCCTTGAAGATCGGGTCGAGCAACCCTTTCATCGCGGATTCGATCTCGTCGATCACGTTGTAGATGATGCGGTGCTGACGAATGTCCACGCCTTCCTGATCGGCGGTCGCTTTCGCGGCCGGCTCCGGACGAACGTTGAAGCCGATGATGATCGCGTTCGAAGCCGATGCGAACGTGACGTCCGATTCGGTGATGGCGCCGACGCCCGTATGCAGAATGCGCACGCGCGCGCCCTCCACGTCGATCTTCGCGAGCGAGCCTTTCAGCGCCTCGACGGAGCCTTGCACGTCGCCCTTGATGATGACGTTCAGTTCCTTCAGATCGCCTTCCTTGATCTTGCTGAACAAGTCGTCGAGCGTCACCTTCGTGTTCGCTCCGAAATCCGCTTGACGCTGCTTGGACGTCCGGGACTCGGCGATTTCGCGCGCCTTCCGCTCGTCTTCGAACACCATGAACGGATCGCCGGCTTGCGGCACTTCCGTCAGACCGGTAATTTCGACCGGCGTCGACGGTCCGGCTTCCTTCACGCGGCGGCCCTTGTCGTTGACCATCGCCCGAACGCGGCCGAAGTTGTTGCCGATGACGAGCGCGTCGCCGACCTTCAGCGTGCCGTTCTGCACGAGTACGCGAGCCACGGCGCCTTTGCCCTTGTCGAGCTCGGCTTCGATGACCGTACCGCGCGCCCGCTTGTTCGGGTTCGCTTTGTATTCTTGCACGTCCGCTACGAGGAGAATCATCTCCAGCAGCGTATCGAGATTCTGGCGTTGCTTCGCGGAGATGTTCACGAAGATCGTGTCGCCGCCCCACTCTTCCGGCACGAGTTCGAACTCCGTCAACGCTTGCTTGATCTTATCCGGATCCGCGTCCGGCTTGTCGATCTTGTTCACCGCGACGATGATCGGCACGTTCGCCGCTTTCGCATGCGAGATCGCCTCTTTCGTCTGCGGCATGACGCCGTCGTCGGCAGCGACGACAAGAATCGTAATGTCCGTGACTTGAGCGCCTCGTGCGCGCATCGACGTGAACGCTTCGTGGCCCGGCGTATCGAGGAACGTAATTTTCCGGTTGTTGACTTCAACCTGGTACGCGCCGATATGCTGCGTAATGCCGCCGGCTTCGCCTTCGACGACGTTCGCTTCGCGAATCGCGTCGAGCAGCGTCGTCTTGCCGTGGTCGACGTGACCCATGATCGTGACGACCGGCGGGCGCTCTTCCAAGTCCGCTTCGTCGTCCGTCTCGACGATCTCGTCGTAGTTGTCGATTTCTTCCGCGATTTTCACATCGACTTCGACGCCGAATTCGCCGGCGAGCAGTTGAATGATATCGAGGTCGATCTCTTGGTTGATCGTCGCCATCGTGCCCATGAACAGCAGCTTCTTGATGACTTCGGAAGCGTCTTTATGAAGCAGCTTCGCCGCATCGCCGACCGTCATATTGCCGCGGACGATGATCTTCTTCGGCGTATTGTCGACCTTCGGACGCGCGGACTGCTGGCCGCGGTTGTTCTTGCCGCCCTTGCCGCCCTTGCGCCGGTTCCGACCCTTGCCGTCGCTGAACTCGCCCTCCATGAATCGGGACGTACGATCGCGATCGCGTTCCTTGTCCTTGTCGCGATCTCGCTCGCGCGTCGGTTGCGGTTGCGTCCGGTTATCGACCGGAGGCGCCGGAATTTTCGCCGCGCCGCCGAATCGGCCGCCGCCGCCGCCGGGACGACCGCCGCCGGGACGACCTGGACCGCCGCCGCCTTGCGGACGATTGCCGTAGCCGCCGCCGCCTTGCGGGCGGTTAGCGCCGTAGCCGCCGCCCTGCGGACGGTCGCCTTGCGGACGGTTACCGCCGTAGCCGCCGCCTTGCGGGCGGTCGCCTTGCGGGCGATTGCCGTAGCCGCCGCCTTGCGGACGGTCGCCCTGCGGGCGATTGCCGTAGCCGCCGCCTTGCGGACGGTCGCCTTGCGGGCGATTGCCGTAGCCGCCGCCTTGCGGACGGTCGCCTTGCGGGCGATTGCCGTAGCCACCGCCTTGCGGACGGTCGCCTTGCGGGCGATTGCCGTAGCCGCCGCCTTGCGGACGGTCGCCCTGCGGGCGGTTGCCGCCGTAACCGCCTTGCGGACGGTCGCCCTGCGGTCGGTCGCCTTGCGGGCGATTGCCGCCGTAACCGCCTTGCGGACGGTCTCCCTGAGGACGGTTGTTATACGGACGATCGCCTTGCGGGCGATTGTTGTACGGTCTGTCGCCCTGCGGACGATTGTTGTACGGACGGTCGCCTTGCGGACGATCCCCTTGCGGACGGTCGCCTTGCGGACGATCCCCTTGCGGGCGCTCGCCTTGCGGACGATCCCCTTGCGGGCGCTCGCCTTGCGGACGATCCCCTTGCGGACGTTCGCCCTGCGGACGATCGTTCTGCTGTTGACGTTCGCCCTGCGGACGATCGTTCTGCTGTTGACGTTCGCCCTGCGGACGATCGTTCTGTTGTTGGCGTTCGCCTTGCGGACGCTCGTTCTGCGTTCCGGATCGCTCATTCGACGTCCGGTTGTCGTCTCTTCCTCGAGACGGTTGATTTCTCGTGCTAGTTGCCACTGACGCACCCCCGCTGCTCGCTCCAGACCCTTGGCTATGGGTCTCCGCTGCTCGTTTCGCTGCGGCGTTCGCCTTGACGTCCTTAAAGAACTTCTCGACCGCATTCACCGCTTTGTCTTCCATTACGCTCATATGATTATTGACCGGCAAATCCAGCCGTTTCAAAATCGTAATAATCTCTTTACTGCTCATGTTTAAAGATTTTGCATATTCGTACACTCTTAACTTGTTATCAGCCTTGCTCAAAGAAACTCCACCTCCGCATGATTTGCCAAGCTCTTGCGGACAAGCTCGGATAATCCCTTATCCGTGACGGCGACCACCACCCGATCCGCTTTACCGATGCTTTGCCCTAATTCCTGACGGTCGAACGCGAGGCTGAACGGGACGCCGTAAAAATCGCACTTATCCCGATACTTCTTCTTCGCGTTGTCCGATGCATCGTTCGCTACGAATACAAGAAGCGCCGTGCGGCTGCGAACCGCCTTCATCACGCCTTCGTCTCCGCTCTCCAGCTTCCCCGCCCGCAGCGCGAGCCCAAGATAAGACAACGTTCGTTCCCGGTCGTTCATCCGGTCGGTTCGCCTTCTTCCTCGTCGTCGGGCAAGGTCGCTTGATAAGCGCGGAACTCGTCTTCCACGCGGATGAATTCCTGCGCCAACGTATCGTATACTTCGTCGCCGACCGTCACCTTCAGCGCCCGGTCGAGCGCGCGGCTTTTCTTCGCTAAGGCAAAGCAGCGGACCTTCCCGCATAAATACGCGCCCCGGCCGGACTTCTTGCCGGTGATGTCGATGAGCACCTCGCTCTGCGGCGTGCGGACGACGCGAATCAATTCCTTCTTCGGCTTGCCTTCTTGACATGCGACGCATTTCCGCAGCGGTACGCGCCGAACTCTCACGACGATCACCTCCTTAGGGCGTTATTCGTTAATCGAAGCTGACGGAATCCTGCGGCAGCGCTTCGTCGGTACGCGGACGGCCGAATTCCTCTTCCGCCTGCGTTTCGCTCTTGATATCGATCTTCCAGCCGGTGAGCTTCGCCGCGAGTCTCGCGTTCTGCCCTTTGATACCGATCGCCAGCGACAGCTGATAATCCGGCACGATGACGCGAGCCGTCTTCTCGTCCTCGAGCACCTTCACTTCGACGACCTTGGACGGGCTCAGGGCGTTCGCCACGAACTCATCCACGTTCTCGCTCCAGCGGACGATATCGATCTTCTCGCCGCGAAGCTCGTTCACGATCGTCTGGACGCGGGCGCCCTTCGGACCGACGCAGGAGCCTACCGGATCGACGTCCTCGTTCCGCGAGTGAACCGCGATTTTCGAACGGAATCCCGCTTCGCGAGCGACCGAACGAATCTCGACGACCCCGTCGTAAATCTCGGGCACCTCGAGCTCGAACAGCCGTTTCAGCAAACCGGGATGCGTTCGGGACAATACGATTTGAGGACCTTTGGTCGTGTTTTCCACGCGGGTGATGTACCCCTTGATCCGATCGTTCAGCTTGAACTTATCCGTCGGCATCATCTCGGCGAGCGGCATGACCGCCTCGACCTTCCCGAGATCGACGTACAAATTGCGCGTATCGAGCCGCTGTACGATCCCGGTGACGATGTCTTCTTCCTTATCGACGAAAGCGTTATAAATAAGTCCTCGCTCGGCCTCGCGAATGCGCTGCGTAACGACCTGCTTCGCGGTTTGGGCCGCGATCCGGCCGAAGTCGCGCGGCGTCACTTCGATCTCGACGATGTCGTCGATCGTGTAATTCGGGTTTATCTCCCTAGCGGCGTAAAGCGAGATTTCCATACGCGGGTCGAGCACCTCGTCGACGACCGTCTTGCGCGCGTAGACGCGAATGACGCCGGTCAACCGGTTGATATCCACGCGCACGTTCTGCGCCGTATTGAAATTCCGTTTATAGCTGGAGATGAGGGCCGCTTCGATCGCCTCGAGCAGCACCTCTTTGCCGATTCCTTTATCCCTCTCGATTTCCGCCAACGCCTCGATAAAATCCGTATTCATTGGAAAGTCATTCCCCCTCTCGCGAGTCTTGCCTTAGAAAATAATCGTCAAACGAGCGCTGGCGATCCGATCCGCGCCGAACGTAACGTCCTTCGCTTTGCCCTTCTTGCCCGCCTTCACCGTGACCGTCTCGCCGTCGTACGCGACGAGCGGACCTTCGAACTCTTTCATTCCTTCTATCGGCTCGTACGTCGTAATATAGACGTCCTTGCCGACCGCCCGTCGGAAATCTTCGGGCTTCTTGAGCGGGCGTTCGGCGCCCGGGGAGGAAACCTCCAGTATGTAAGCGTCCGGAATCGGATCGTTCTTATCCAATTGTTCGCTTAAATATTCGCTGACTCGTCCGCACTCGTCGATGTCGATGCCGCCTTCCTTGTCCACGTATACCCGCAAAAAGCGGTTCCCGCCCTCGGAAACATACTCTACATCGACAAGCTCGAAGCCCTCCCTGTCCAGGAACGGCGTCACCATATCGGCAACCGTCTGTTGCACTCCCGCTGCGCTCACAATCGAACCTCCTCTATAGGAAAACGTAAAGAGTGGGTTTCCCCACTCTCCAATGTTCGCAGTATCGACATCATCACTTGAAAAGTATACCACAAGCGGAAAGTGCGCACAAGAGGGAGGATGAAAGGCCGTTTTCAAAAAATAATCGTTGACCTTCACATCAATGGTAGGGTTTATTATGAGAAAAGACGATCGCATGGAGGCATCGCGGCATGAAAATCGGAGATTTGTCCAAGAAGACCGGCGTCAGTCTGCGTTCGCTCCGGTATTACGAAGAGCAGGGCTTGCTTCAACCGGAGCGAAGCGAGAATGGATACCGGCTATACAGCCCGTTCGCCGTCGACCAAGTACGCACGATTCAACTTTATCTTCGGCTCGGCTTATCGACCGAACAAATCGCCGGGTTTCTGCATTGCGTCATGAAAAATAAAGAAGCCTTCTGCCGCGAAATCATGCCCGTCTACGAAACCAAATTACGCGAAATCGACGAACAGATCGCTTCGTTGACCGCGATCCGATCGAATCTGATCGAGCGGATCGAAGCCATACGCGGCGAATCCGCGTCGACGAAAGGAGAAATCCCATGAGCATTCCGCATCTGACCGCGGATTCGTTCCGTGCCGCGGCTGCCGCACCGGGGCTGACCCTGATCGAATTTACGGCGCCGTGGTGCCCCCCTTGCAAGGCGCTGCTCCCGATTCTCGAGGAGCTCTCGCAGGAGGAACGCGACGCCGCGATTTACCAAGTGAACGTCGACGACGATCCGGAGCTAGCTTCCGAATTCGGCGTCATGGGCATGCCGACCGTGTTCCTCTTCCGCTCCGGCGAGCCGCTCGAGAAGCTGGTCGGCTTTCGCCCGAAGTCTGTGTATGCCGCCGTTATTCGGAAGCACGCGGCGGAGCGAACCGTCTCGTAAAATCGTCGAGCCCTTCCCGCACCTCTTCCGCGGGGAGGGCTCCTTGCGCGAGAAGCGCTTCGTCCATTCGCAGCAGCCGCTCGTAAAACTTCTCCCCCTGATCGTAGACGGTAGCGTACGCAACGTCCGAAACGCGCTCCATCGCGTCGAACCACCGATTTTCCGCTTCGTCGAACCGGCCGTACGCTTCGAAGGCATACGCCAAAGCGATGCACGCATCCGGTCCGAATCCCCTTCGATCCGCCTCTGCAAGCATGGAGGCGAGTTGTTCCGCCTCCGGCAGCGCCGTCCTCTGCATTCGGCAAATCCGAACCGCCTCGGCATAGATGCGAATCGCTTTATTCAACGAGGCGGACGCGGCTTCAAGCTCGCCCTCGTCGCGCGCTACGCCGGCTTCCTCGCGAAGCACCTTGGAGACGCCGATCAGCTTGTCCGTATTCACGACCCCGCGCTGCGTCAACAGGTCGATCACGTCGGGGACGGACAATCCCTTCAACACTTGGCGATTCGGCAGCGACAAACGGTGCAGCAGATCGTCGAGCGCTTCATAAGCGGCTTCGAACTTCTTCTGTTGACGAAGCCCGATCGCCGCGGCGAACGCTTCCGTCATCTGCCCGATCATCCGGAGCAAATAATCGTCTCGTTGGAACACGACCGCTACTCCTTCCGGCGATCGTCGACGATCGCCTGCGCCTCGATCTCGACAAGCAGCTCCGGATCGATCAGCGCCTTCACTTCCACCATCGTCGAGACCGGCCGCACGTCTCGGAACGCCTCCCCGTGCGCGCGGCCGATCTCCTCCCACCTGGACATATCCGTAACGAACATCCGGGTCCTCACGACGTCCGCCAGACTGCCGCCCAGCTCCTGCAGCGACCGTTCCACGATGCCGAGGATGTGCTTCGTCTGCAGATAGGCGTCTCCCTTCCCGACGACTTCGCCGTCTTGCATCGCGGTCGTCCCGGCCACCTCGATCACGGAACCGACCCGAATCGCGCGGCTGTATCCGACGATCGGCTCCCAAGGGGAACCCGTGCCTACGCGCCGCCGCTCCTCCATCGTACCGCCTCCCTAGACTTGTCCGTAAAACACTTCCGTCTCGTACTCGAACGCGATAAAGCCGTCCCGGGACGTCCGGGCGAACAACTCGTCCAGCGCCGCCATCAACGGTTCGTAATTCGCCTCGCCCGGTAGCGGGCAATACGAGGAAGAGAGCGTGCGTCCCTTCAACCCTTCCAAATCGTATGGCTGGCGGTGTCGGAATACGGCCTTCTCGTATTCGCCTTCCTTAAAGAACGATACGAAATGTTCATGCTGTATGTTTTTATGATTTACCTTCTCGTAATCGTGACCGTAGCGCTTCAACGACGCGTCGTACTCGACCGCGAAGTCGTCGGTATCGGTCAATCTGCGATTCCAGACCAAAGCCGTATACCCGCCCGGCTTCAAGATGCGCCCGAATTCCCGCTTGACGCGCGGGATATCGAACCAATGGAACGCTTGTGCGGAGACGATACCGTCCACGGCGTCATCCGCCAGCGACGTCTCCTCGGCCGAGCCGTCCGTCGAGCGGTAACGTTCGTAGGACGACAAGGCGGCCTCCGCGGCACGGCGCATGTCCGGATTCGGCTCCACCGCGACGACGGAGCTGCCTCGTTCCAACAACAGCTTCGTAAATATTCCCGTCCCCGCCCCGATATCCGCGATCGATTCCGCTTCGCCGAATCCGAGCCGTTCGTACAGGAAATCGATCGCTTCGACCGGATACCCCGGCCGGTAACGGACGTAATTGTCCACGCGATCGCTGAATCGCTGTTTACTATCGCTCATGCGCGCGCCTCCTCGTCTTTCGCCATAAGGGCGTAAAGCTTCAATGCGGTTTCCAGCTTCCGGACGTACGATTCGCTTCCATCGGAGCTAACGAAGCGGACGTCCCCCCGTTCGATTTCGGATGCCGTCGTCCTGCCAAGCACCTCTAGGAGACGATTTACCGTGCCGCGGCTCCCGTCGACCAGACGGATATGTTTCGGAAGCAATGCGCGAAGCGCCTTCCGATAAAACGGGAAATGCGTACAGCCGAGCACGATCGTTCCGTACTCCTCTAATTGGAAGCCGCGGAACGCCTTGCGGAAATACGCATCGACGTCCTCGCCCTCGAACCGAAGTCCTTCGCATAATTCCACGAGGCCGGGCAGCGGCAAGGAATCCACGATCGCTTGATCGTCTACCCGGTTAATCAACTCATGATACTTCGACTCCCGAAGCGTCAGCGGCGTCGCCGTAACGAGCACCCTGCGTCCGGTGTTGCGATTCCACTCGACGGCCGGCTTCACCGCCGGCTCCATCCCGATCACGGGAATCGAGTATGCCGCTCGTATGTCCTGTATGGCGATGCTCGTCGCCGTATTGCACGCGATGACGATCGCGCTCACCCGCTCCGGCTGCTCCATAATGTGCCGAATCGATGTCATCACGCAATCCTTCACGACTTCCTTCGGCTTCGTTCCATATGGGACGTGCAGCGTATCCGCATAGTATAGAAAGTTCTCCCCGGGCAACCGCTCTCTGGCCTCATGCAGCACCGAGAGCCCGCCCATCCCGGAATCGAATACCGCGATCGACATTGTAACGTTCCCCCGACGTTCAGAATCCTCTCTCCCTACTTTACGCGAAATCGGGCGATTTGCAACCGCCGCCGGCGACGTCCGCGAGAAAACCCTTCCGCGTCACGTTTCGCCTTAGAGCCAGCGCGCTAACATGTCCTCCGCAAGCTCGTCGACGCCTTCCTCCAGATCGGACTCCGACGCGCTCATCGCGAGCGTCAGCAAGTCCGGCGCCAACTCCAAGGCGATATCTTTCGGCATATCGGCGACGAGACGCTCCAGTACGGCCGCCTTCCATCGGGCGTCGCCGCCCTTCAAGATCGACCGGATCGGAACGACGAGCGCGTATTCCAACGGCAGCAGCGCCGCGGCCGCCTCCTCGCTCCCGGCGTCTCCCGTCTTCAGCCAAGCGAGCAGGGCCGGAATATGCGGTTCGAGCCGCTCCGGCTCCCATGCGCGAAGCGCCGCCCATCGTTCTCGGTCTTCCGCGCTGCGAGGCCAATATTCGTCTTCGTTGTTCATTATAAATCCGACTCCCCCGGCGCCCATCCCGTCGCTTGACTCCAACGCGACGCCCTGCGCATGATGTCCCAGATCATCGGCTCCTTCGCATCCACGTACGAATCGCGATCGAGGCGGAACCGCTGCGCCTGCTCGCGCTTCATCGCCGCGTACCCTCCCGCCTCCTCGGGGTTGCTCCGAAGATAGTCGCGGAACAGCAGCGCGAACTGCTCCGACCAGCTGCCCCGGACGCGCATGTGGATATGCGTTCGATCCATCCCCGGCGACTCCCGAAAGTAACGCTTCGTTCGATCGGGATTATCCGCGCGCCACGTATACCCGATGCCGATCATCCGTTCCGCGTAAGCCTCTGTCGGTTCCAAGCGATCGACCGACACTTGGATGTCGATGATCGGCTTCGCAGCCAGCCCGGGCACTGCGGTCGACCCGATATGGTCGATCCGGATCGCCGCCTCGCCTAGCGCTCGTCGCACCTGCGAACCGATCGTCCGGAATTGTTCCGGCCAGTCGGGAGAGTACGGCACGATCTCGATCGGAACCTTCACGCCGCGACCGCCTCCATCCTCGTTACTCCAACATCTCGTTCCGAAGCACCATATGGATATGGTCCTCCCATACGCCATTGATCTTTAAATACTTCTTCGCCATACCTTCTCTGTATAAGCCTAGCCTCTCAACCTCGCGCAGCGACGCCGCATTCCGAGGCATGACGTTCGCCTCGACGCGATGAAGCGTATCCGTATCGAAGGCGAACCGACGATCGCCTCGACCGCTTCCGTCATGTACCCTCTTCCGGTTTCGCGTTCATCCATTTTATACCCGAGGCGGCAAGATTGAAAGCTGCCTCTCATGATGTTGCTGAGCTCTGCCTTCGCGCCGCTGCTCCGCCTCGTCGATCAACGCTTCGCGATGAGACTCCAGCTTATGGTATAACGGAGTCCGAATCGGCTCCCACGGCTGTAGGAACGTACGGTTGCGCACCGCGTAATCGAGAGACAGCTCGGCTTCGTCCGCTTGCAGCGGTCGCGGCGTCAGACGCGCCGTACGGATTTCCAACGCGTTCATGGCCGAGCCTTTCGTTCAACCTCCGCAAGCGCCTGTCCGACGCGAGTGGAGACGTCTTCCCAATGCCGCTTCATCGCTTCTCTCGTCGCGGCGTCGGCGAGCCGATCTTGATGGAAGCTAATCGTCGTCTTGTCCGGCGACGCCTCGATCGTACGCACCTGTACCGTCGAGGACCGCTCCCACTCCGGCTTCCGCCACCCCAGTCTCACGTTGACCCGTTCGTTGACGACGCGGAACTCGCATCGGACGCCGTCTCTCGCCTCGAACGCGACGCCTGCCCCCGCCCGCCTAGGCGCGTCCGCATCCAACCACACGCTCATGCCTTCCGGCGATACGAGCCATAGCCAGGCGACTTCCAGCGGGACGGGCCACGTCCTTCTGACGCCGACTTGGTATCCGGCGTCGGCGGTTTTCCCCTTCTCCGCGGACGTCATGATCGGGGCTTCTCCCACTCGTAGAACACAATGCGGTTGCCGAACGGGTCGGACAGGCGGAGCTCCTTCGCTCCCCAGGGGGCGGATTCCAACCCCGGACGGGCGTACGGATATCGCTTCTCCAGCAGCTCTCGTTGGTATTGTTCGAGACCGGTCGTCTCGATCCGAATCGCACCGCCCGGCGTGCAATCGCCGTAATGCTCGGACAAATGGATCTTCGCCGCGCCCTTGGAGAGCTGAAGATATAACGGCAGGTCCGGCTCGAACCGATGCTCCCAGTCCACCTGAAAGCCTAGGAACTCAACATAAAATTGTTTCGCCTTGCCTTCGTCGAACATTCGGAAAATCGGAATGATCGAATGCGTCTCCATTCGGAGCCCTCCTCATGATCGATATGGAAATCCCGAACTTCCTTCATTTCCTGAGCAATCGCAGCATGCGATCCGTTTCGCTCATTTTCGACACTCGAAACCTCTATATGGAAAGAAAATAATCGATAAATTCCGTCTCCCGCACGTACCCGTTCCGCTCGTACAGGCGTTGAGCGACCGCATTATCGACCGCCGTCGAAAGCGCCAGCCCTTTCGCCCCCGTCTCCGCGGCATGCGCTTTCGCTCGATCCAGCAAACGCTGCGCCGCGCCTCTTCCGCGTTGTTCTTCCGACACGAACAAGTCGTTGAGAATCCAAACTCGCTTCATCGAGATCGACGAGAACGTCGGGTACAACTGCGTAAACCCTAGAATTCGGCCGTTCTTCGCGTCCGAAGCGAGGAAGATCGCGGACTCTTTCCGCTCAAGACGTTCCGTAAGATACGCGGCGGCACCCGCAAGATCGGAGCTCTGTCGGTAAAATTGTCGGTACTCGTCAAACAGGACGGCCACGTCCTCTACGTCCGCGAGGCCGGCTTGCCGGACTACGATGTCCTCGCTCATTCGGATCCACCCTCGCCGATCGGAACGGAAACATAATGCTCGACCGTCGGGAACGGATCGTAATGATCGTGCAGCAGCTTCTTCCATTCCGCATATGGTTCGGAGCCTCTGAACCCGACCGTGTGGTCCTCCACCGTTTCCCATTTAAACCTTTCGATGAACGCCTCGTCCATCCCGGGTTTCACTTGCAACATTACCGCTTCGAGTATCAAATCGTCCGCCTCCCGCCATTGCGATATACTTCTAGATGTTCCACATATCCTTGACCGATCGGTTGCGGAAGTCGGTCCAGATCGAAAAACCGCAAATCGCGAGTTTCCCCATGGTCGATCTTCAGACTGCCGGAATACTGGTCCGTCCGGAACAACGCCGTGACGGCGTAAAACTCGTCGCCGTTCGCGATTTTCCGATAATACGCCTTCCCCGAGAACACATCGACCAACGACAGCTCGCCCAGCGCCAATCCCGTCTCCTCGTACACCTCGCGGCGCGCCGTCTCTTCGAACGACTCGCCCAACTCCATTAATCCTCCCGGCAATCCCCAGGTTCCGTCATGTCGCGATTGCAAGAGAACTTCTCCGCCTGCGTTCGCGATGACGACCGTCGCCCCCGGCAGCAATAACGGACGGTGGCCTACAAGCTTCCTTACTTCTTTGTAATATTCCGCCATTGCGTCCCCTTCCCCGACGGGTTCCGTCACTCTGCCGCTCGGTACGTGCAGCGATATCGTTCCACGCCGGGATACCGCTCTCCCAAGCTCTCGATTTCGAAGCCGATCCGGCGGTAGAACTCAACCGCCTCTTCATCCGTCTCCGCTGCAACGAGGCGCGGCTTCGCCATCTCGATCAGCTCCAGAATCTGTCCTCGCCCGAAGCCGGCCCCTCTGCATTCCGGCTTGACGGCCAGATGCCGGATCAAGAGATCGTCCCCGCCATCCATGCGTTCGAAGCCGATGACGCCGACGATCTCCTCTTCGGATTCGTATCCGTACAGTCGCAGCTCGGGGTTATTTTCGTATTCGGCCACGACTTGTTCTAACCGCTCCGGGTCCGGGAAGACGCAAGTTTCCAGGATCTCGACGATCTCTTGCTCGCGAACCCGATGATTAATAGGCTTCAACAAGAATGCTCACTCCAATGGTTTCGTTAGTCGTTACCCGCTCGCCGGAGACGCCGACTCCGGCATCCCCTTCGCGTTTCGCAACCGGATCATCGAGAAATCGTCGATCGTGGAGCTCAGTATTTTCTCCCGAAGCGGAACGAGACTGGGCGTGAACCGAAGCTCGGCGCCCCATCTCATAATCTGTTTCACTAAGTTGCCGACGGGCTCCACGTCGATCGGCTCCACGGTCGTCTTCGCGATGTAATACCCTGCGATATCGTCGTACAACTCGAAGTTCGCCGCTTTGAACGTATAGCGATATAGGACGGTTTCGTTCATACGGTCCCACCACCCGTTCTCCGTAACGATCACCGTGTCGGCGGTCGTGTCGGAGAAGAAGCGCTCTCGGTCCTCGTCGCTCATCGTTTCCGATTTTCGATAGATAATACGAGGACATTCCCTCGGGAAGAAATAATTCACGGCGTGTTGCTCGTCGATCGCCCATACGACCTCGGAAGACGCATCCCCCCGCTCCGCTCTGCGCGGAACGAACGTCTGAATATCCGGATCTTCGCTGAAATGATATAGAAGCATAAGTCACATCCTTCTCTCCGGTGTGTCGTCCCGCGTCTGCGGAACGGCTCTAAGTTCGGTTCGCGAACGCTTCGATCTGTTTCATGTGATGCCGGTCATGCCCGATGAAATCCTTCAAGTACGTCTCTACCGTGAACGGATTTCCGTCTCCGTCCGCGCAGGCTTCGGAAAATTTCGATTCGTCTTGCGCTTCGATTTCGCGAACGAGTTCCGTACGGACATATTTGGCGAGACGAATAAGCTCTTCTTTCGGCAGCGACTTCCCGAGTTCGACGGCGCTGCGATTAAATTCATCGTAGTTGAGGTGTACGACCGTCGCCGGATCGCCCTTGGAGATCGGCTCGATGGCTTCTTTGAGGAAATAGTTATCCCAGAAGTAGATATGACACACGACGCCATGTATGTTCCATTTCCCCTCGCTAAGCGGTTGTTCCCAGTCCAATGCGGCGATTCGGTCGACGAATGCGTTCCATTCGGCGAATTGCTTCAGCAATTCGTTCTTGACTGTCAACTCTATCCCCTCCTCGGGACCCGAAACTTTTGATTTCAATTTAATAAACCCCTTATCTCCTCGATCCCTTTTAGAGCTCTGCTATTTAAGGATTTTTTGTCTTTAATGGAGGCTTGCGATAACTCATGACCCGGATCCAGCACTAACGGACCCGACATGATACTTTCAAACAGACGAACCGTTACCTTGCATGCTTCGAATAAAAGATCTCTTGAAACCACATTTCTACAGGCTTGAATGATTCGGATTATCCCTTCGGCATACATAAGCTTTACAAGACTGTCGGCACTCATCGTATTCCTTGCGGCGAAGGCGACGACCTTTTCGAGAATGGTACTGTCTTGATAACTTCTCGAGAGCGCTTCTAAGTGGATTACCGCATCCCAATTCCGAATCGACAACTCCTTCGCATGCATCATGACGAATTCTTCGCACCAAGCGACTTCGACTTCCCTCGGAATGTTATATCCCTTATACTCGTCCAAGTCCCCTTCGCGATACATTCGGGAGTGGCTTCCATGGTAAGTAAAAAATAATTGTTTCGCTCTGGATTCTTGATCTTCCATTATGGATCACAACCTTGCATACATTCTTTCTGTCAGTCCCCAAGTCGTTGCGTCGCGACGGACCAGAGGTTCCCTGCGAAATCCTTGAATGTCCCTCTCCGATCCGGATCCCCGTCTCGTTCCCTTGGCGCTTCCACCGAGACGCAGCCCAGTTCCAAAGCTCTGCGGAACGTCTCGTCTACATTCGGCACATACACATGCAGCAATAATGGATTGGGCGGGAAAAACTCGGAAGCGTCGCCGATCATGACGACCGAATCGTCAATCCGGACTTCAATATGCATAATGGTGCCGTCCTCCGCATCGTAACGTCTAAGGACTTGAGCGTGGAATAACTCCGCTAATAAATCGACGAGTTTCTGAGCTCCATTCACCACGAAGTAAGGGGACACCGACGTGTAACCGACAGGCTTGTGACTATTGACCATGCGTTTCCCTCCCGCTCCTCGTTCTTCCGAGGTACATATCACCATGGTGATTATACCATTTATCTCCTGCCGAATACAGAATGTTTGTTCGATAGACAAGGGAGAAAAAAAGACCCCTGACTCGGCTCCGTCAGGGATCTTCTTCGCTCGATTATTCGTACCAATACCCCTTATGACCTTTCTCCAGACGCATGAGCGCTTCTAAGTAGTAGTAGTCGCCCCAGATCATATAATCGTCCGGCGCATTCCCTCCGCGTACGCTGTACGAGCCTCTCTCGATGAACCCCTGCGCGTCGGGTTTCGACATCGTCGAATAGGATTGCACTAATCCCTTCAGGGAACGATGCGCCCCCTCCTCAAGCCAGTTTCTGTCGGCGTTCGCTTCCGGAAGATGCGATAAGATTTGCAAGATGCCGCAGGCCGCGATGGCGGAAGCCGAGCTGTCCCGTTTCGTCTCCGGCGTTACCGGGGCGTCGAAATCCCAATAGACGACATCGTCTTCCGGCAGCCGCTCGAGGAAATACTTCGCCAACCGAATCGCCGTCTCGAGGAACAGCGGATCGTTCGTATAATGATAAGATAACGCAAATCCATAGATGCCCCACGCTTGCCCGCGCGTCCATGTCGAACCGTTCGCGTACCCTTGGTGCGTTCCGCCCTTCAACGCTTCGCCTGTCTGTTGGTCGAAATAGAACGTGTGATAAGACGAGTCGTCGCCGCGAACGAGGAATCGCCGACTTTGCTCGGCATGCTTCACAGCCGCATCGTAGTACTTCTTCTCTCCCGTCTGCCCGTAGGCCCAGTACAGCAAGGGCAAATTCATTAAGCAGTCGATAATGATGCGCCCGCCGTTATGCTCGTCGCCCTCGGGCCCCCAAGCTTGAAGGATTTGCGTCTTCGTCCGCCAGCGCTTCATCAGCGTATCAGCCGCTTGAAGCGTCAATGCCTTCGCCGCTTCGTCCTTCTCGATCATCCACTGCGCCTTCGACGAGAGCGAATAGAGGAAGCCGATATCATGGTGATCCAAGGAAATATGCCGCTCCAGCCGCCGACGGAAGCTGTCTACCGTCCTCGCGGCGGCGTCGCGGAACTCCCGCTCCCCCGTGTATTCGTAACAGAGCCACAGGATCCCCGACCAAAATCCGTCCGTCCAATCGGTATTGTCGTTCAACAGGTACTGGTCGTCCTTGCTGACATGAGGGAACCGGTCCCCGAACCGCTCCATATTGACTCTCGTCTTCGCTACCGCGTCCTCGATCGCTGCCTTCCACATGCGACTCTCTCTCCCTTACCGTCAATTGCATCCAGTGTAACAGACGGGCCGGCGAAATATTTACGCTAGGTTGCCTGAAAATGTAGCTCTGTTGCAATCTCGGATTACTTCAAGATCCCATGCGGCAAGCAGGCGTGAACGCCCTTCACCCCGTTCACGATCTGCGTAATGCGTAAGTCGACGACCGAACTTCCTAACGCCATCGCCTCTACACGATTGAGGCCATATAACTCGCCCATCAGATGCAGCATCCCGTCCAGCGCTTGAACGGTCGCTTCGTCGAGATCCTCATGAAAGCCGAACGTAATCCAACCTGCCGGCGTATTCGCCCGAGGATTCGTCAGCGGCGCGCCTTTCGAGACATGAACCGTGATCTCAACCGCTTCCATAGGACATTCGATCGCCTGACAGCTGATTTCCCCGTCGCCCTGCGCCGCGTGTCCGTCGCCGATCGCAAGGTATGCCCCGTCGACGGGGACGGGTAAGTACAGCTTGCTTCCTTTCACGAGCTCTTTGCAATCGATATTGCCGCCGCAAAATCGGGGAGGCCAGGTCGTATGAATTCCCGTGTCTTCGGGAGGCATTCCGATGACGCCCATGAAAGGTCGTAACGATACCGCGAAGGCTTTCCCGTTGATATCGCAAGCGCCCGTCATCGCAGCGTTATCCAGTTTCCAGTCAAGGATGATTTCCTCGTAGTCGGTGAGCTGCAGCTTCCGATTTTGCCAGTTCGGATATTGGCCGGCTGAGGTAAATCCATAGGATCCAGGGATGATTTCATTGAATTGGATTTCCAGCGTATCACCCCGCTTCGCGTCGTCGATTAAGATCGGACCGATTAACGCATGACCGCCGTCGATCTTTTCCCTTCTGGAAAATGGTTTCCTCCGATCCGCGTTGCTTTCTCCCGTTCCCCAGCCTGCGTCGAGCGTCTCGAAACGAATCGTGTCCCCGGACGATACGGAGACGATCGGGGTCGCTTCTCTCGTGAACGAACCGATCAGCGATTGCTGCTTCAATTCGATCCGGTGCATCGCCGCCATCGTCAAGCCCCCTCCCACAATCGGTCGATCTTGTGCAGTCGTCCGTCAACGAACGTCATCTTATAAATATCCGGCTTCGAGGTACGGTTCCAGAACTCGAATCCATAGGAAGGATCGTAATAATTCATAATGATGGTCATGATGTTCCCGTGCGTGCCGATCGCGACGTTCTTCCCCTCGTATTCCTTGAGGAGGGTTCGAATGACGGGGATCGCTCTCTCTTGCGCCTGTCTCGTCGATTCTCCGCCTTCAAGCGCAAAGTCCGGATCTTTGAACGACTTCTCGATCGCGGCGAGCAGTTCCTCCCAAGGCGCTTGATAGTCCAACCCTTTAATAGGTCGCTCCCGCAGTTCTTCGTATTCGATAATCGGCAAATTGTTACGCTCCGCTAAACGCTGCACCGTCTGTTTCGCCCTGACGTAGCTGCTCGAAACAATGCCGTGAATCGCTTCCGACTCTAATCGATCCGCGACTTTCCTCGCTGCTTCGAACCCTTCCTCCGACAAGCCTCTCGATCGTTCTTCTCCGAATACGAATGGAGATTCGGCATGCCGTATCATATAGATTTGGGTGATGCTCATAGGTTCGTCATCTTCTCCTTCGTTTCGTTTACACGTTAAGTCTTCCTCTGCTTCAACAGCCATTCGAACAATTTAGTACAACCGTTTGGTATAGCTTTCGTTTAAGGATTGTTGGACTTCCCCTTCAGTAATTTGTATTTTATCGCCCACATGCGCGGCAATGATTCTAGCAGCCGAAGGTACGTCGCTCCTGGACAACCATCGCCCTGGATCCCATAAACCGGAACGCTTGAAAGCCTTCCCGCAATGCATGTAGCATTCCTCGATCGCGACGCCGATGCCCAGGAGCGGAAGCTTTCCGTTCGCGGCGGTTTTGTCGAGAAGCTCTTGATCTCGGCTAACGCATGCCTTGCCGTTCACGCGGAAAGTTTCTTCCAGACCGGGGATCATAAAGATAATCCCAACGTTAGGATTCGTCAAAATATTTCTGATCGAGTCCATCCGTTTATTCCCCGGTCTCTCCGGTATGAAGATGTGTTTCTCGTCGATTACATGTACGAAGCCTGCTTCGTCCCCTCTCGGAGATGCATCGCATTCCCCTTCTTGATTCGAAGTCGCTATGACGATGAACGGGGACTTTTTAATAAAATCTATACTATGAATATCCAATGAATGAATGACCTTTATCGCCGCGAACTTGCTAGGATACCCTATTTCGGAACGAGAGGCTTCCAGCTCGTCAAGCGTTTCGATTCGATTCTTGAATATGTTCTCCATCTCCTCTATGAATCAGCCGATATTTTCCCTTACTTACAATCTAACGATTTCTCCGGTTTTCACCTTACCTAATAAGGAGATAATTTCTTTGGCGACCGTATCTGTCTCCTTTAATTTCCCTTGGAGCTTCTGGGCCGCGAAATAATCCGATAGTCCGATACCCGCTTCCCTTGCAGTCGCTTGCATGGAAGTGTCCATCATCCCGGGATCGACCGCAACGATACTTGCCGGGTTTTCTCCGACTTGCTCCAATGCGGCGCATTTCGTGAGCATATCCAATCCGGCTTTGGCCGAGCCATACAAGCTCATTCCTCCGGCAGGGAACTGCGCTGAAGCCGAAGTGATGTTCACGATATTGCGCTTTTTCGCGCTTGCCGAAGTCAACCGGAGAAAAGTAGATTGGAGTACTGCGGGAGAAGTAAGGTTTATATTTATGTTCCTGACGATATCTTCATCCGAGTATCTCGATAAATCCGTAAGAGGGGATACTGTCGCGGCATTATTGATCAAAGTGATCGTTCCCGCTTCAGCCAATGGGATACCGGAGAGGATCTCTTGTAGACCTTTACTGGCCTCTTCCGGAGACGCTAGATCGATCGGGCAATACGGGTCTGTCAAGAATTTTGTGTAAACACTCCTAAAAGAAAATCTATGGACCGCTTAAGGTAGATGAGGTCCAATTCGGTCGGGGAAGAAGACTGAAAGCTGCAGCAGAATCTGTCCCCAGTTTTGG
>NZ_JAPSKE010000036.1 GCF_031177825.1 Paenibacillus sp.
TTGGTGATAATGGCGGAAGGGAACCACGCGTACCCATCCCGAACACGAACGTTAAGCCTTCCAGCGCCGATGGTACTTGGACCGCAGGGTCCCGGGAGAGTAGGACGTCGCCAAGCCGACATAACAAGAACGCCTCCGATTCGCTTAGCCGATCGGAGGTGTTTTTGCATTGGAAGAAGCTGTCGGTCGCCGTGCGGGGAAGCATCGCAGCGGCGGAAACAGGGAAAAATCCATGTGACGATTATACCGAATAAGGAAATATGAGGAAGAATCAGCGGAGAGGAGGTACTGCGATATGAAAAAAACGCCGCGGTCCGGGTGGACGCTGCAGCGAAGAATCGCATGGTTTACAGTGTTCCTTGTTTTACTGCTTATCGTTCAAATCGGCATCCTGACTTATTATTCCGTGTCCCGCACGGTCGAGGAAGAAATCGGCAGTCGCGCGCTTCATATCGCTTCTCAGGTCGCGGCATCTCCGGAAGTGCTTCATGGATTCAAAGAAGAAGATCCGTCAGCGACGATTCAACCGTTCGTTGAGCGCATTCGCATCCTTACGGAAGCCGAATTTATCGTCGTCGGCAACGCCGAGGGCATCCGTTATTCTCATCCGATCCCGTCTCGCATCGGGAAAGAGATGGTCGGCGGCGACAACGATCGCGCGCTGCTGCATGGGGAATCCTATACGTCGGTGGCAAGGGGATCGCTCGGCTTGTCGCTTCGGGGGAAAGTCCCTATTCGCGACGAAGCCGGGAACGTCATCGGCATCGTATCGGTCGGATTTCTGTTGGAGGATATTCGTCAAATGACGATCGACTACGGGAAAAGGATCGCTTGGGTCGCGGGGGCGGGCTTGTTCGTCGGCATCGCGGGCGCCATGCTGCTGGCGAGAAATATCAAGCGAACGATGTTCGGACTCGAGCCGGAAGAAATTTCGTCGCTGTATCAAATTAGGGATACCGTCATCCAATCGATCCGCGAAGGCATTATGGTCGTGAATAAGGACGGAAACATCGAACTGCTTAATCAGACGGCCCGAAACATCTTGTCGGTGCCCAAGGGGAAAAATATGATCGGACAACCCGTGATCGAGTACGTGCCGAACGGCGAATTGCTCGAAGTGCTGCGCACCGGGGAGCGCCAACTGGATCAGGAGAGCGACTTGGGCGGGAAAACGATCATCGCCAACCGGATCCCCGTGAAATCCGGAGGAGAGGTGATCGGCGTCGTATCCAGCTTCCGCTTAAAATCGGAGATCGATCAGCTGACTGAGGAATTGTCCCAAGTCAAACGTTATACGGAAGCGCTCCGGGCGCAAACCCATGAGTATAATAACTTTCTATATACCGTCTCGGGCCTCATTCAGTTAGGAGCTTATGACGAAGCGTTGGAACTGATCCATAAAGAATCGAGCGATACGCAGGACTGGATCCAGGCGATTACGGACCGGATTCGCGACCCGGCGGTGGGCGGCATCTTGCTTGGTTTTGTAAACCGTTCCAGGGAGTTGAAGGTCGATTTGACGTTGGACCGGGAGAGTTCGCTGAAGAAGCTGCCGGCTCGAATCCGAAGCGAGGCCGTCGTTTCGATTCTCGGCAATTTGGTCACGAACGCGTTCGAAGCGGTCGGGAGGAACGACGAAGCCGACCGCAAGGTACGAATTTTCTTGCTCGATCTCGGTGACGATCTGCTGCTTGAGGTTGAAGATTCCGGTCCGGGAATCGCCGAGGAGGATATGCCGCACCTATTCGAGCTCGGGTTTACAACGAAGGAAGCGAAACACGGAAAACGCGGCTTCGGTTTAACGAGAGTCGCGGAGCTTACTAAGCAGTTGGGAGGCACCGTCTCCGTAGAGGAAGGCGAATGGGGCGGCGCTCGTTTTGTCGTAGCGATACCGAAGGAAGGACGGCAGGGAAATGAATCCGAATCAAGAACCGCCTATTGAGGTGCTGATCGTCGAGGACGATCTGCGGATCGCGGAAATTCATCGCCGATTTACGGAGAAGAACGAAGGATTCCGAATCGTGGCGACGGCGTCGACCGGAGAGGAAGCCAAGGATTGGTTAAGCGTCGTCAAGCCGAACCTGGTGTTATTGGACGTCTATCTACCTGATATGTTGGGAATCGATCTCGTACGGTTTATCCGGAGCGAAAACTTCGATACGGATATTATTATGATCACCGCCGCGTCGGAGACGGATGTCGTGAAGCATGCGATGCACGGCGGCGTATTCGATTTCATCATGAAGCCGCTTACCTATGAACGCTTCAAGAGCAGTCTGGACCGGTATCGCGAGGCGCGGGCGCATCTGCGGGGAAGCACCCGGCTGTCCTCGGAGCAGATCGAACGGCTGTGGCAGGGAACGGGGGCGGCGACGGGCGCAGCGCTTCGGGAATCGGGCGAAGCGATGCCCAAAGGAATCGACCCGCTAACGTTGGAGAAGGTGATGGAAAGCATTCGTCTCTCCGGACCGGAGGGCGTTACGGCGGAATCGGTGAGCGGCAATACCGGGCTCAGCCGTTCCACCTCGCGCAGATATTTGGAATACCTCGTATCGCAAAAAAGGCTCGCCGCGCAGCTGAACTACGGCACGATCGGAAGGCCGGAGCGAAGGTACGTCGCAAAGCCGTGAATTTTATGAACAAAAGGAACGAAAAGACGTTAATGCCGTTTATGACCGCAAACTAGGAGCGGTCATTTTTTTTTGGTACAGTAAGTGAGCGCTTTCATTCCGGCGTAATCATCTGGTCCAGGGGGTCCAACCATGAAAAAACGGTTTTCCAAAACGATACCTGCACTCCTAATTGCAAGCGCTTTAGTCGCAACGCTCACCGCATGTTCGACGGGAGGCGCCGGCGGCGGCAGCGCCTATCCGGAGCGGGCGATTACGATCGTAGCGCCGTCCGGTGCGGGCGGCGGCTGGGATAAGACGGCTCGCTCGGTCGCGAAGGTGTTAAGCGAAACGAAGCTCGTTGAAAAATCGATCACGGTCGAAAATAAACCGGGCGGCGGCGGCGCCGTATTCATGGCGGAATACGCGACGGCGGACGCGAAAAACGATTACAAGCTGTTCGTCAATTCGCCGCCGATTTTGATCAACCATAACAAGAAGGAAGGGAACAGCCCTTACGGGTTCAAGGATACGACGCCTCTCGCGCAATTGACGAAAGATTTCGGAGCGATCGTCGTCGGCGCGGATTCGCCGTATAACGATCTTCCGAGCTTGCTGGAAGCGATCAAAGCCGATCCTACGTCGATCACCGTGGCCGGCGGATCGGCTCCGGGCTCGATGGACCACCTGATCGCCGTGCTGCCTGCCTTCAAATACGGCATCGATCCGAAGCAAGTGAAGTATGTGTCGTACGACGGCGGTGGCGAAGCGGTCGCCGCGCTGCTTGGCGGGTCGGCCGACGTCATCGCGACGGACGTGTCCGGCGTAGGCGAGTACTTGAAGGCCGGGAAGGTGAAGGTGCTCGGGATTAGCGCGCCGGAACGGCTGGGCGGCGAGCTCGGCGAGCTGAAGACGTTCAAGGAGCAGGGCGTCGAAGCGGAATTTTTAATTTGGCGCGGCGTGTTCGGCCCGAAAGAGATGTCCGACGACGCGAAGACGTTCTGGTCGAAGAAGCTCAAAGCGCTCACCGATGCAGAGGGTTGGAAGTCCGAACTGCAAGCGAACGCATGGGAAAGCGATTATAAAGATGCCGAAGCGTTCGCGGCGTTCCTTAACGAACAGGACAAGTTGGTGCAAGAGTTGTTATCCGCGCTCGGTATGTCGAAATAACGATGCTGCCGGCCGAGAGAAGGGGGATCCCCTTCTCTCCTTTTTCACCTTAGAGAGGAGGTTTCCTTCATGAGCAATACGTTCAGCCGGATCGTCAGCGTCGCGCTGTTCGTCCTTGGGGCGGCCTTCGTTACGGAGAGCGGGCGGATTTCGGAAAGCGCGTACGGGAGCAACGTCGGTCCGAACCTGTTTCCGATGGGGCTCGGCATTGTTCTGATGCTGCTATGCGTCCGATTGTTTTATGAAACGTTCCGGTATCCCAAAGAAGAAGGCGCTCCTTCGGTCAAACTCGATCATAAGCGTTTTCTTATGATTTTGGGGGCGGCGCTGCTATATGCGATGCTGCTGCAACCGCTCGGTTATTTAATTACGACCTTCGCGTTCCTGGCGTTTAGTTTTCAGGTGATGGAGAAGGGGACGCTGTGGAAGAGCTTGGCCATTGCCGCCGCTTTCGCGTTCGGGGTGTATCTCTTATTCGTCGTCGTGCTGGAAGGCTCGCTGCCGGGCCTCCCGGTCTGGTTCCGGTAAACAGAGAGAAAAGGAGGGATAGAGAGTGGATACGATCCAATTTTTAATGAACGGCTTCGCCGAAGCGCTGCAATGGCATAATCTCGTCTTCGCCTTCGTCGGCGTGCTGATCGGGACGGCGGTCGGCGTGCTGCCGGGCATCGGACCGATGAGCGGGGTGGCGCTCCTCATCCCGGTCACCGCGTCGCTGACCGCTGGCCAGGACCCGGAATCCGCGGCGGCCAGCGCCATCATCCTGTTGGCCGGCGTCTACTACGGCGCCATGTACGGCGGGTCGACGACGTCGATTCTTCTGAATACGCCAGGGGAGTCGTCGTCGGTCGTAACCGCGCTGGACGGCTACCAGCTCGCGCGGCAAGGGCGAGCCGGCTCGGCGCTCGCGATCGCGGCGATCGGCTCCTTCGTCGCCGGCATCGTGGCGCTCGTCGGACTCGTGGCGCTGGCGCAGCCGTTGTCGGCCGTCGCGTTGTCGTTCGGGCCGGCGGAATACTTTTCGCTCATGTTATTGGGCTTGTGCGCGGTCAGCGGTCTCGCCGGAAAGTCGATGACGAAGGCGCTTCTGATGACGGTGCTCGGGCTGCTGCTCGCGACGATCGGGATCGACAACGTGTCCGGGGTGGCCCGCTTTACGTACGACATTCCGGTGTTATACTCCGGATTGGAGTTTTTGACGGTAGCGGTCGGTTTGTTCGCGCTCGGGGAAGTGTTTAAGACGATTTTGGAACGAGAAAAGGGCGGGGGTACGATCGCGAAGGTCGGACGCATCCTGCCGACGAGGCAGGATATAAGGGACAGCGGCGGTCCGATTTTGCGAGGCTCGATCTTAGGCTTCTTCATCGGCATCTTGCCGGGCGCGGGCGCGACGCTCGCTTCGTTCTTCTCTTACATTCTAGAGAAAAAAATCAGCAAACATCCGAAGAAGTTCGGCCAAGGCGCCATCGAAGGCGTCGCCGCGCCGGAATCGGCGAATAACGGGGCGTCGGGCGGAGCGTTGATTCCGCTGCTGACCCTGGGCATCCCCGGTTCGGGCACGACGGCGATCTTAATGGGCGCGCTGATCATGTACAACGTCCAACCGGGTCCGCTGTTATTCACGGATCATCCGACGATCGCTTGGGGGCTGATCGCCAGCATGTTTATCGGCAACTTGATGCTGCTCGTGCTGAACATGCCGCTCGTGAAAATTTTCGCGAAAATTATCGACACGCCGGCCAAATATTTGCTGCCGATCATTATCGCGATCTCGATCTTCGGCGTATATGCGGTGCAGTTTACGACGTTCGATCTGGTGCTCTTGATCGGATGCGGCGTCGTCGGATATTTCTTATCGAAGCACGATTTCCCGATCGCCCCGCTCGTGTTGGGACTCGTGCTCGGACCGATGATCGAAACCAACTTGAGGCGCGCGCTGACGATTTCCAACGGCGACTTCATGATTTTCCTTCAGAAGCCGGTTTCGGTCTTGTTTTTAGCGATCGCCATGCTTTGGATGGTCGTGCCGCTCCTACTGAAGAGCAGAGGCAAGAATGTCATTGTGAGCGAAGAAGCATGAGCGTCTTGGCCCTGATCGTGCAAGAGGTGATGGTTCCGTTCTTCCTGTTGGCCGGGCTAGGCGCTTTCTTGCAACGACGGTTCCGCTTGGATATGGGAACGTTGTCTAAGGTATTAAATATTTATTTGTTGCCGGCGGTATGCTTCGTAAAGCTATATGACAGCTCGATCGACGCGGCGCTTGCCGGAGCGACGATCGGTTTCTGGTTGTTGTTGAACGCGACGGTCAGCGTTCTCTCCGCCGCGGCGGTCAAGGCGGTTCGCGTCGGGAAGGAAGACGCGGACGTCGTCCAGAACAGCTTCATCCTAAGCAACCAAGGAAATTACGGGTTGCCCGTCAGCGAGCTCGTATTCGCGCAGCATCCGCTCGGCGTGTCCGTACAGGTCATCATTTCCGTGATTCAAAATGTGTTCACGTACACCTTCGGCACGTTCCGAATGATCCCCGGCAAAGGCAAACAGCTTGCGGCGGCCCTTGCCGTTCATACCGTTCGGCTTCCGGTCATCTATGCGATGCTGGGGGCGGCGGCCCTTCGAATGCTGGACGTTCGAATCCCGGCGATCCTATGGGAGCCCGTCGAGGGGGTATCGGATGCGTTCTTCGCGATCGCCTTGTTGACGCTCGGAGCGCAGCTGGCGAACGTTCAAGCGGTAAGCCTGGGGCGATCGGTCCTGCTGGGCACGATCGGACGGTTGCTGCTCGCGCCGGCCGTCGCGTTCGCGCTGATCCGCGGTTTCGGCTGGGACGGCGTCTTCGCTCAAGCGTTATTCATGGCCAGCGCTTACCCGGTTTCCCGGAATAGTTCGTTGATCGCTTTGGAATACGGCCGAAGTCCGGAGCTGGCCGCCCAATTGGTGGCGGTCACCACTGCAATCAGTTGCATCACGGTGACGGCGGTCATCTCTTTGGCGCAGCATATTTGGTAAAAAGGGGTTTTGAAACATGGCGAGTCCAACTAGCGCAAGCACCACGATCGTATTGAGATTGGAAATCGACAAGGAGAAGGCGACGTTCGGTAACATCGCGACAGCGATCGGGGAAGCGGGCGGCGACATCGTCGCCGTCGACGTGAATCGGCCGGGACGAACGACGACCGTTCGCGATATTACGGTGAACGTCATGGATGCTCAACAAAGCAAGACGATCGAACGGGTTTTGAACGATATGGACGGCGTACAAGTCCTGCAGGTGTCCGACCAGACGTTCCTGCTGCATCTCGGCGGTAAAATCGAGGTGACGCCGAAAATCGCCATTAAGACGCGCGACGATTTATCCCGCGTCTATACGCCGGGCGTCGCGCGCGTGTGCACCGCGATCCATGAACAACCGAGCCGCGCGCACTCGCTGACGATCAAGCGAAACACGATCGCCGTCGTATCCGACGGTTCGGCGGTGCTCGGACTCGGAAATATCGGTCCGCTGGCCGCCATGCCCGTCATGGAAGGGAAAGCGATGCTGTTTAAACAACTGGCGGGCGTGGACGCCTTCCCGATCTGCTTGGACACGCAGGATACCGAGGAGATTATTCGAACCATTAAGCTGATCGCGCCTGCGTTCGGCGGCATCAACCTGGAAGACATCTCGTCGCCGCGCTGCTTCGAGATCGAGGAACGGTTGACGCAAGAGCTGGATATTCCCGTCTTTCACGACGATCAACACGGTACGGCCGTCGTTCTGCTGGCGGGGTTGTATAATGCCGTGAAGGTCGTGCGGAAGCGGTTGGAGGATTGCAAGGTCGTCCTCTGCGGCGTCGGCGCGGCGGGCATCGCCTGCACGAAAATTTTGCTTGCGGCGGGCGTACGAAACATCATCGGAGTCGATCGGGACGGCGCGCTCGTTCGCGGGAAACCTTACGCGCATGGCGCTTGGAGCTGGTATGCGGAGCATACGAATCCGAACGGGGAAACCGGATCGTTGTCGGACGTCATCGACGGCGCGGATATATTCATCGGCGTATCCGGTCCGGGCGCGTTGAAGCCGGAGGACGTGAAACGAATGGCTCCGGATCCGATCGTCTTCGCCATGGCGAACCCGACGCCGGAAATTTCGCCGGAGGAGGCGGAAGGGTACGTGCGCGTCATGGCGACCGGGCGATCCGATTACCCTAATCAGATCAATAACGTGTTGTGCTTCCCGGGGCTGTTCCGGGGGGTGCTCAATTGCAGAGCTTCGCGCGTGACGGAACGAATGAAATTGGCCGCTGCGCAAGCGATCGCCTCCGTCGTAACGAGCGAAGAATTGAACGAGCACTATATTATCCCGAGCGTGTTCAACCAATCGGTGGCGGATCGGGTGAAGGACGCAGTCATGGCTGCGGCGATCGAAGACGGCGTGGCGCGCCGTCGGCCGCGATAAATTTTTCTTCGGAGGTGCTTGTATGAGCGGAATCGAAACGCGGACGATCGTGGACATCAACAAGGAGGCGAACCGTTTCCGATCCAGCATCGTACTGCGATGGGACGAGAAGGTTATCGACGTCAAGAGCATCCTGGGGTTAAGCTTGACGTTGTTGGGGTCTCAGAGCTACGCGCTGGAGATCCACGGACCGGACGAGGCCGAGGCGAAAGCCGCCATGCTTGCGGTATTTCGCAAGCATCATCTTACGATCGAGGCCATGTAGTCCGCGATCCGATCCATGCGGATTCCGAAAAACCCCGCGAGATCCCGATCTCGCGGTTTTTTTTCGTCGAGCGGCGGAGAAAACCGGCCATTTTTACAGCGGCGGAGCAAAGGGACAAGCTATTTCCGTAAAATCGCCCTTGATCGCCGCCCTTGCCGCTGCATCGACGTTGAAGCGGAGAAAAAAATTAGTATATTAGTAATTGTTGGCACTCTATCGGTGAGACTGCTAACAAAATATCACCTTTTTTAGGAGGGCAAAGTCGATGTTGAAGCCTCTAGGCGACCGTGTCGTAGTTGAACCCCTGAAACAGGAGGACCGAACCGAGAGCGGCATCGTGCTACCGGAGAAGGCGAAGGAGAAGCCGATGCGCGGCGTGGTCGCGGCCGTCGGCCGAGGGCGGGTCGAGAACGGCAAGACGATTTCGCCGGACGTGAAGGTCGGCGATCTGGTGCTCTATAACAAATACGCAGGCACCGAAATCAAGTACGAGCAGAAAGAACTGCTCATTATGAGAGAATCCGATGTGTTAGGCATTCTGGAGCCTTCGAAGGAAAAGGAGCTGGTCCACAATGGCTAAACAGATTGTATTCAGCGAAACGTCTCGTCAGAAAATGCTGCGCGGCGTCGACACGCTGGCCGACGCGGTGAAGGTGACGCTCGGGCCGAAAGGGCGCAACGTCGTGCTCGAGAAGAAATTCGGATCCCCCCTCATCACGAACGACGGGGTTACGATCGCGAAGGAGATCGAGCTGGAAGACCCGTTCGAGAACATGGGCGCGAAGCTCGTGAAGGAGGTCGCCACGAAGACGAACGACGTCGCGGGCGACGGCACGACGACGGCGACGGTGCTGGCGCAAGCGATGATTCGCGAAGGCCTCAAGAACGTGACCTCCGGCGCGAATCCGATCGGCATCCGTCGCGGCATCGAGAAGGCGGTGCGCGTCGCCGTCGAAGAAATCCGGAACATCTCGAAGGCGGTCGAGACGAAGGCGGAGATCGCGCAGGTCGCCTCCATCTCGGCGGCGGACGAAGAGATCGGCCGTATGATCGCGGAGGCGATGGAGGCAGTCGGCAGGGACGGCGTCATTACAGTGGAAGAGTCGAAGGGGTTCACGACCGAGCTCGAAACCGTAGAGGGTATGCAGTTCGATCGCGGCTACATATCGCCGTACATGGTGACCGACTCCGATAAGATGGAAGCGGTGCTGGACAACCCTTACATTCTGATCACCGACAAGAAGGTGTCGAACGTCCAAGAGCTGCTGCCGGTGCTCGAGAAGGTGATGAAGACGGGCAAGCCGCTGCTCCTGATTGCCGAGGACGTCGAGGGCGAGGCGCTCGCGACGCTCGTCGTCAACAAGCTGCGCGGCACGTTCACCTGCGTCGCCGTGAAGGCGCCGGGCTTCGGCGATCGCCGCAAGGCGATGCTTCAGGACATCGCGACGCTCGCCGGCGGGCAGACGATAACGCAAGAGCTCGGCTTGGAGCTGAAGAGCGCGGAGCTCGACCAGCTCGGGACGGCGCGTCAGGTCCGCGTCGCGAAGGAGTCGACGACGATCGTCGACGGCGGAGGCGCGAAGCAAGACATCGACGCGCGCGTGCAGCAGATTAAGAAGCAAATCGAGGAGACGACGTCGGATTTCGACCGCGAGAAGCTGCAGGAGCGCCTCGCGAAGCTCTCGGGCGGCGTCGCCGTCGTGAAGGTGGGCGCCGCTACGGAGACGGAGTTGAAGGAGAAAAAGCTGCGCATCGAAGACGCGTTGAACGCGACGAGAGCGGCGGTCGAAGAAGGCATCGTCTCGGGCGGAGGCGTCGCGCTCGCGAATGTCGTCAAGGCCGTGGAATCGCTTAAGACGGATGTCGAGGACGAGGCGACCGGCGTCAGAATCGTGCTGCGCGCCCTGGAGGCGCCGCTTCGCGCGATCGCTCAGAACGCCGGCGTGGACGGCTCTGTCGTCGTCGAACGCATGAAGCGCGAACCGGTCGGAGTCGGCTACAACGCGGCCACGGGCGAATGGGTGAATATGATCGAGAGCGGCATCGTCGATCCGGCGAAGGTGACGCGATCGGCGCTGCAGAACGCCGCCTCGGTCGCCGCGATATTGCTCACGACGGAGGCCGTCGTCAGCGACAAGCCGGAGCCGAAGAAATCGAGTCCGACGCCGGCCGATCACGATATGTAAACCGGCGCATCCGTTCTTCGCGAGTCGGGTGAGAAACCGTGCGCGAATTTTTGCTCTATTGTACCGATTGCCGTCAGTACACGGCGCTTGGAAGATTCGTCGAGAACGAAGGGCATTTCGAGGGCGAATACTCGCTGTTGCATAATCGAAGGGCGAACCACGACGAATTGCTGTGCCGGTTTTTGATTCGCCATGCGAGACATCCGCTTCGAATGGAGGAAAACCGGACGAAGACGTACGCCGACGTTCTAAGAACGGCGGAACGATTCATGGAGTCGGACATCGACGACTTCGTCGAACGACAGGCCGACCGAGACGTAAATCGAGAAAGAGAACGGGCGTTGGAGAGAAATCTGGGTCAGCTTCAACTGAACGTATTGAGCGGGCTGCTGGCGCAAGAAGCGGAATCGATCTCGCGGGTGAAAGCCGATCACGCGGCGAAGGCGCAATTCCTGCTCGGGAAGGAAGAGGGGCTGAAGCTCGCGGCGAAGCTGCTCGACGAGCTGTCGCAAAAGACGAATGCGCTGTTCCGGTAAAATTCCTAGGAAAGCGCAGAAATCGATTGCAGACAACCCCGAAATACCTATTCCATAATACCTAAGTTTGGTATATACTAGACGTATAACTTTTGTAAAAGGGCAAATCCGGCGAAAGTCGGAGACGCAAAGCCACGGGCCTACCGCGTAAGCAACGGCAGCCGGGTTCCCAAGAGATATACGTCGATTTGGACGCTATCCCCTGGGATGGCGTTTATTTTTATTTCATGGGAGGAATGGAAGATGAAGAAGAAAATTGCGTTACTCTTGGGAGCCGCGATCGTCGCTCAAGCCGTAATGGCGATGTCCGCTTCGGCGGCGCACAAATCCGCTTACGACATCAACATCCGTTTGAACTCGTCGTTGCTCGGCAAGGTCGTACAGCCGTTGACCGGCACGGGAGAGACGACGTACCAGCTTCAAGAAGGCGTACATAGCTTGTTGGGCAACACGACGGGACTGGAGCTCGATTATTTCTACGTCAATCTGTACGTGAACGACCAACATGTAGCCGCAATCGATCCGCCGCTTCCGATGTATTAATCGATACGTTATAGCGCAAAGAACGCGCCCGCAGCCCTCTTCAGCGAGAGGGAAGCGGGCGCGTTCGTCGTTCGTCGAACTAACCGTCGAGCCGATCCGCATTCAGGAACAGCGCTTCGACGGCTTCCGGGTGGTACGTCTTGCGGCTCCGGTCGATCTCGTCGAGCGCTTCCGCCTTCGGGATGCCGGGACGGTACACTCGATTGGTCGTGAGCGCGTCGTAAGAATCGACCACCGCCACGATCGCCGAAGCGAGGGAGATCTCGGAAGCTTTCAGTCGGAGGGGATATCCCGAACCGTCGAATCGCTCGTGATGCTGTTCTACGATCGGACCCGCCGACAGCAGGCTGGGCAGTCCGGTCTCGTGCAGCATCTGCCTTCCGAACGTCGGGTGCAGACGCATGACGCGCCATTCCTCGTCCGTCAGCTTGCCGGGCTTGCCGAGAATCGAGTCGGGCACTTTGATTTTTCCGACGTCGTGCAGGAACGATCCGAAATTCAAGTAAGCGAGCTCCGTGGAGGACAGCGCCATCGTCTCTCCGAGCATCATCGATAGCCGCATGATTCTATGGCAATGGTCCGCTGTGTATCCATCCTTTTGCTCGATATCGACGGCGAGACTCATCAATTCGCGAATTTGATTGCTGTAATGATGGAACACCGGTTGGGAGGAGCAATATAGAAACTCGACGTCGGTCTCCGCGACGAAGACGGCTTCCTTCAACACCGGAGAAGCCGAGAGGAAATCGCCCGCCTGCAGCAATCGCTTGTCGCCCGCGCCTCCGGTCCAACGCAGCCGCCCCGAGATCATGAACAACCCTTCCAGGGCTGTCCACCCGTCCGCCGGACTAAGTCCCCAATGCGATCCCGCCGATAGCTTATGTAAAATCAATTCCGTGCCGTCCCCCGAGGCCAGAAGTCGCAGCTCCAACCCCTTCAAGGTGACCCGTTCCAACCCTTCGCCGGAACGCAGCAGCGTAATTCCGGAATCGGGTTCGTCTTTGTGCATGATCGTATCCCCCTTTCGTACAGGCTATTTATACCATTATAAGCGACATAAATAAAAAATGGATGTCTTTTGCGCGAGTCAAAATGCGCTTTTTTGTATTTAGGCGGCGTTTTCGGTAAAATGGTTCAGATAATAAAGAAGAAACAGCGAACGGAAAGCGGTGAGTAGGGATATGTTATGGCACGAGCTTACGATATATACGACCGAAGAAGCGACGGAAGCGATCGCCGATTGGCTGCACGCGCAAGGCGCCGGCGGCGTCTCCATCGAAGAATCCGGAACGCTCGAGCGCAAGCGCGACACGTCGCTCGGACAGTGGTACGAGAAGCCGCTGAACGATATCCCGGAGGGAGACGCGGTCATGCAGGCGTATTTCGGAGAGGATACGGATATGGAAGCGATTCAAGCGGGCGTAAGAGCACTGCTCGCGAATTTGCCTTCCTTCGGACTGAACCCCGGTCGCGGAGAGTTATCGTTGGCGTCCATCCAGGAGGAGGCGTGGGCGGAGGCGTGGAAGCAATATTTCAAGCCGACGCACGTATCGGATCGCCTCGTCATTAAGCCGACGTGGGAGACGTACGAGCCGAAGCCGCACGAGACGATTATCGAGCTGGACCCGGGCATGGCGTTCGGCACGGGCACGCACGCGACGACGGCGCTATGCATGCGCACGCTCGAGACGGTCGTGAAGCCGGGAGATCATGTGATCGACGTCGGCACCGGATCCGGCATTCTCGCCGTCACGGCGATCCGCCTCGGCGCGGAGCACGTGCTTGCGCTCGACCTCGATCCGGTGGCGGTATCGAGCGCGAAGGAGAACGCCAAGCTCAACCGTCTCGAAGATCGGATTACAGTCCAGCTTAGCGATCTGCTCGGCGCGTTGAAGATGACCGAGGCGTCGCCGGTGAAACTGCCCGTGCAGGTCGTCGTCGCGAACATTCTCGCCGAGATTATCGCGACGTTCGCGGACGACGTCTACCAAGCGTTGGAGACGGGAGGCGCCTACGTCGCGTCCGGCATCATTACGAGCAAGGAAGACCTTGTGACCGAGGCGCTTACGCGGGCCGGCTTCGCGATGGAGAGCCGAAGCGAGGAGAACGGTTGGGTTGCGCTCGTCGCGAGAAAGAGGTAACCGATGGACTTCCGATTGCCGTTCGAACCGGAACATCTGCCGTTTCTGTTTCTCGCGATCGTGATCGCCTTCACGGTGCACGAGTTCGCTCACGCCGCGACCGCGTATCGGTTCGGCGATCCGACGGCACAAAAGCTCGGACGGGTGACGCTTAATCCGATGCCGCACGTCAGCTTGCTGGGCCTGCTCTTCATCTTGTTCCTCGGGTTCGGCTGGGCCCGGCCCGTGCCGGTCAATCGTTCCAACTTCAAAAATCCGAGGTTGATGAGCATCGTCGTGTCCGCGGTCGGACCGCTCAGCAACCTCGTCGTCGCGATCGTCTCGGCAGCGGCCGCATACGGCCTCTTCGCGACGGGGGCGTTGGACGCCGCGTCGCCCGGGTTGTATCGGGCGGTCGGACTTATCTTTTTCTATCTCGTTCACATCAATATGTTGTTATTCATCTTTAACTTGATCCCGCTGCCGCCATTGGACGGGTATCGGATCGTCGAAGACCTCGCGCCGCTGCGGCTGCGTTTGCAAATGATGAAGTACGAGGCTTGGGGCGTATACATCTTCCTCCTGATCGTCTTCATCACGCCGGTGTTCAACGTAACGCTCGGCCCGATTCTGGGTCAGGTCGTCGTCTGGCGCCACGCGCTGCTCGCCTTCATGTCCGCGCTGTTCGGCGCGAATATCGATTGGGTGTACGTCTTCGGAGGGTAATATTGGCGGAGCCGACACGGTTGGAAAACGATGCGGAAACGATGTAAACTGGAGTGAAGACAGCGGAATGCAAAGATATTTCGTGACGCCGGACAATATGCTCGAGGACAAAGCGATCGTTCGCGGCGACGACGCCCATCATTTGATGCGCGTCATGCGCGCCGCCCCGGGAGACAAGGTGATCGTCAGCGACGGGGCGAACCGCGAATGTCTCGCGGAAGTCGTAGAGCTGTACAAGGAGAACGTGCTGCTAAAGCTGCTGGAGGAACGTCCGATGGAGGGCGAGCCGAAGCTCGACGTCTGGATCGCGCAAAGCCTGCCGAAGGGCGATAAGCTCGAGACGGTCATCCAGAAGGGGACCGAGATCGGCGCGACCGCGTTCCTGCCGTTCGCTTCGGCGCGCACGATCGTGCAATACGACGCGAAGAAGGAAGCGAAGCGGCTCGACCGCTGGCGGAAGATCGCCAAGGAAGCGGCCGAGCAGGCGCATCGGAGCAAGGTGCCCGACGTGCGCGACGCCATGCGTTGGAGCGACGTGCTCTCGGCCGCCGAGCGGGCGCAGCTCGCTTTGTTGTGCTACGAGAAGGAGAGCGGCCGGCAGCTGAAGGACGCGCTTCGCGAAGCGAAGCTCGATCCGGCGCGCGGACCGGTGCTTGTCATCGTAGGGCCCGAAGGCGGCTTTACCGAAGAAGAAGCGGCGGAAGCCGAACGGCGCGGCTGCGTCGCCGTAAGCCTCGGGCGGCGCATTCTGCGCACCGAGACGGCAGGCTTGGTCGCGGCGGCCTGCATCCTGTACGAGTCCGGGGAGATGGGAGGATAAAAGAAAAGATGCCAACTGTGGCGTTCCATACGTTAGGTTGTAAAGTAAATTTCTACGATACCGAGGCGATCTGGCAGTTGTTCAAGAACGACGGCTACGAGCAGGTCGACTTCGAATCGCAAACGGCGGACGTCTACGTGATCAATACGTGTACCGTCACGAACACGGGCGACAAGAAGAGCCGACAAATCATCCGCCGCGCCGTACGGCGTAATCCGGACGCGGTCATCGCGGTGACGGGCTGCTACGCGCAGACGTCGCCGGCGGAAATTCTCGCGATTCCCGGCGTCGATCTCGTCATCGGCACGCAGGGGCGGGGCGAGATCATCGAGCTCGTCAATCACGTGCGCGCCGATCGAGAGCCGATCAACGCGGTGCGGAACATTATGAAGACGCGGCAGTTCGAAGAGCTCGACGTGCCGGATTTCGCGGATCGGACGCGCGCGTTCTTGAAGATTCAAGAGGGCTGCAACAACTTCTGTACGTTCTGCATCATTCCGTGGTCGCGCGGCTTGCTGCGCTCCCGGGAGCCGGAGAGCGTCGTCAAGCAAGCGCGGATGCTGGTCGAGGCGGGGTACAAGGAAATCGTCCTGACGGGCATTCATACGGCGGGATACGGCGAAGACTTGGACGATTACAACTTCGCCGCGCTGCTTCGCGATCTCGCGAAGGTCGAAGGCGTGGAGAGACTTCGAATTTCTTCCATCGAAGCGAGCCAGATCACCGACGAAGTCATCGACGTGCTGATGAGCTCGAACAAGTTTTGCCGGCACTTGCACGTGCCGCTGCAGGCGGGCGACGATGCCGTGTTGAAGCGGATGCGCCGCAAGTATACGGTCGCCGAGTACGCGGAGCGGATCGCGCGCATTCGGGAGCGCTGGCCGGAGGTGGCCATCACCACGGACGTGATCGTCGGCTTCCCCGGCGAGACGGACGAGATGTTCGAGAACGGCTTCCGGTATATGAAGCAGATCGGATTTTCCGAGATGCACGTCTTCCCTTACTCCAAGCGGACCGGTACGCCGGCGGCGCGCATGGAGGATCAGGTGGACGAAGAGCTGAAGAACGAGCGCGTGCATAAGCTGATCGACCTGTCCGAGGAGATGCAGCTCGCCTACGGCCAACGCTTCGTCGGCCGGGAGCTCGAGGTCATTCCGGAACGCGAAGCGAAGGGCGCCGAAGGACAAGGGCTCCTTAGCGGGTACACCGACAACTATATTCAGGTCGTCTTCCCGGGCGATCCGTCGATGATCGGCCGTCTGGTGAAGGTGCGCGTGACGGAAGCGGGCGTCAACGAATGCAAGGGCGTCGCGATCGAGGCGGAGCGCCTGACGAAGGCGTCGTCGTTTTAAATCGGGAGAAGGCGAAGGAGGGGAACGGCGTTCGAGTGCGGCGCGCGGTTCTCCTTTTTCGTAACTTAGTAATGAGAGGTGAGTCCGATGAAAGAAATTTCTGCCGGAGGAGTCGTCTATCGGAAGATCGGCGGCAAGCTTCAGATTCAATTGATTCAAGACCGATACGGACGGACGTCGCTGCCGAAGGGCAAGATGGAGCCGGGGGAAACCGTCGAACAGACGGCGTTGCGGGAAATTCTCGAGGAGACCGGCATCCGGGGCGATATCCGGGGACCGCTCGCCTTGATTCAATATCAGTACAAGCATCCGGAGAAAGGGATGATCGACAAGGAAGTGCACTACTACCTCGTCGAAGCGTCCGGCGGCGAACTGGTACCTCAAATCGAAGAGATTCGCGGCGTCGCGTGGTACGAGCCCCTCGACGCATGGGAGAAACAGAAAGCTTCGGGGTACGATAATAACGATGCCATCTTACGGAACGCGTTACATAAGCTGGGGGTTCGAACCGAGGAGGACGAAGCATGAGCTTTGAAGTGAAACATATCGAAAAGTATATCGACCACACGTTCCTGAAGGCCGACGCGACGACGAAGGACATCTCGAAGCTGTGCGACGAAGCGAAGACGCACGGCTTCTACAGCGTCTGCGTGAACGGCGCGTGGGTGCCGTATTGCGCCAAGGCGCTCGAGGGGACCGGCGTGAAGGTAGCCGCGGTCGTCGGGTTCCCGCTCGGCGCGGGCGCTTCCGAAGCGAAGGCGTTCGAAGCCGCGACGGCGGCGAAGCAGGGCGCGGAGGAGATCGACATGGTGCTGTCGATCGGTCGGCTGCTCGAAGGCCGTCATGACGACGTTCGCGCGGACATGAAGGCCGTCGTCGACGCCGTCCGGGGCAAGGCCATCGTGAAGGTCATTTTCGAGACGGGATTTCTGACGCCGGAGCAGATCAAGATCGCCTGCGTGCTGTCGGAGGAGGCCGGCGCGCATTTCGTGAAGACGTCGACGGGCTTCGGGCCGGGCGGCGCGACGGTCGAGCATATCGAGCTGATGCGCGCGAGCGTCTCCCCGTCCGTCGGCGTGAAGGCGTCCGGCGGCGTGCGGGATTACGACGCGGCGGTGAAGATGATTCTCGCCGGCGCGAACCGGCTCGGCACGAGCTCGGGCGTCTCGATCGTTACGGGCGGATCCGCTGCGGCCGGAGCTTATTAAGTCCGAGGTAACATAGCGGCAAGGCGATCAGCGAACAGAGCACGTTGAAGATCGTCTGGGCTCTCGCGATCTGGTCGTAGGGCGATTCGGTCCAGAAGGCGGACAAGGCGGCGAGCTGGTCGATGAACGGGAAGAACAGCAGACTGCCGCCGAGGTTCAACGCGATATGGGACCAGGCGACGTACCGGCCGGACTTGGAACCGCCGAGGCTGGCCAGCAGCGCCGTGGAGCAGGTGCCGATATTGGCGCCGAGCACGATGGCGATGCCGAGCTCGATCGGGACCGCCTGCACGCTGGCGAGGCCCATCGTAACGGCGATCGTCGCGGCGCTCGACTGGATGACGGCGGTGACGAGCGCGCCGGCGAGCAGCCCCCACGCGATGCTCTGCTGGGACATGTCCAGAAACCAGACGAACAATCCGCGCGACTGCAGCACGGGAACGATCGTGTTCATTCGTTCCATGCCGATCAGGACGCAGGCGAAGCCGCAGACCGTCAGCGACAGATGCCTAAGCGACGGCGCCACACGGGCGAGGCGGGATGCGGACGGGCGGAACCGCTCGACGGCGAGGCAGGCGAACCAGCTTGCGCCGGCGCAGACGAGCATCGGCAGCGCATCGGCGGACATGTCGAGGCCGAGCATATCCGCGGTGATGCTGCCGCCGACGTTCGCGCCGAGCACGATGCCGAGCGTCTGTCGGAACGAGAGCACGCCCGCGTTAACGAGGCCGATGGTCACGACAGTGACCGCGTCGCTCGATTGAAGTACGGTCGTCGCGAGCGTGCCCGCGACGAGTCCGCGGAACGGCGTGCTCGTAAACCGGCGGATGAGGCCCGATAGGATCGGTCCGGCCCATTCGTGGAGCCCGATCTCCATCGCCTTCATACCGAACAGGAAGACGGCGAAGCCGAGACCGAACGGGATCGCTAACTCTTGCCACATTCGAGAGTCCCTCCCGTCTTCGCGTTTCGGATGGATATGCAATGCATCGAATTATTTATATGAATCGAGCGGGACGGGCATGACAGGCTCTCCGCTCGCCGGAAGAGGTGCAAGACGCCATTGGCGACGATGATACTAACGAAGACGCGGAAGAAGCGTCTGGAAGCGGGCCATCCGTGGATATTCAAGAACGAGGTCGAACGTTTCGACGGCGAACCGGAGCCGGGCGGGATCGTTGCGGTAACGGACCATAGAGGTAAATTTTTGGCTTCGGCGTACGCGAACCCCGCGTCCCAGATGATCGGCCGGGTCGTATCCCGCGGGCAGCTCGAACGAATGGATAAGGCGTTCTTCCTGGAACGGTTCCGGACGTGCCTCGAGGTGCGGGAGCGGTTCGTCGACGACCCGCGCTATTGCCGCATCGCTTACGGCGAAGCGGATTTTCTGCCGGGATTGACCGTCGACCGGTTCGGCGATACGCTCGTCGTACAGATCGTCACGCTCGGCATGGATCGGGTGCGCGAACCGATCGTCGAGGCGTTGGTCGAGTTGTTCGCCCCGCGCACGATTTACGAGCGGAGCGACGTCGGCATCCGGGCGCTCGAAGGGCTCGAAGAACGGACGGGCACGCTGTACGGCGAAGCGCCGAGCGGTCCGATCGTCATTCGGGAGAACGGGCTGGAGATCGAGGTCGACGTCGTGAACGGACAGAAGACCGGTTATTTCTTCGACCAACGGGAAAATCGGGCGGCGATTCGTCCGCTGATGACCGGCTGGGGGCGCCGAAGCGGCATCGCGGTGCGGGAGCTGACCGAAGCGGACGGCACGACGCGATCCGCGCCCGTCAATGCGAACGGCAAAGAGGTAACGTTCCCGTATTGGGACGGCGCGACCGTGCTCGAGTGCTTCTCGCATACAGGCAGCTTCACGCTGCACGCCTGCAAATACGGCGCCAAGAAGGTGACGTGCCTCGACATCTCGGAGCACGCGATCGAGACGGCGCGCCGCAACGTCGAGCGGAACGCCTTCTCGGAGCGCGTCGAGTTCGTCGTCGCGAACGCGTTCGATTACTTGCGGGAGCAGGCGAAAGGGCTGGAGGAGCGCGCGGCGCGCGCGAAGGCGGGCGAAGCCGGAACGAAGGTGGATACGTCCAAGCCGATCGCGGCGGGCGCCGGCCGGTCTTGGGACGTCGTCATTCTCGATCCGCCCGCGTTCGCGAAAAACCGCGGCGCGGTCGAAGGCGCATGCCGCGGCTATAAGGATATCAACTTGCACGGCATGAAGCTCGTGAACGAAGGCGGCTATCTCGTGACGGCGAGCTGCTCGTACCACGTCCGTCCGGATGTATTCCTCGAGACGATCCGCGCGGCGGCGGACGATGCCGGCAAGACGCTGCGTCTCGTCGAGTTCCGCGGCGCCGGCAAGGATCATCCGCAGCTGCTCGGCGTGGACGAGGGCAATTATTTGAAGTTCGCGATTTTCGAGGTGCGGAGCCGCTAACGCGGCGGGTGCTTCGGCTATTAGCCGTCCGATGGATATCGGGCGGCTTTTTTTTCGAGGGGAATGTTCCGTTATGAAAAAAACCGACGGGACTTCGCTTGTCCCGTCGGTTCGCCGTTATACCGCTTTGATGTCGAGCAGCTCGTACGTAATTTCGCCCATCGGGGCGTTCACCGTGATTTTGCTGCCGATCGATTTGCCCATGAGCGCTTGGCCCAAGGGACTCTCATACGAAATTTTATTATCGGCGACATCCGCCTCGGCCGGTCCGACGATCCGGTAATCGATCTTCTCGTCGAATTCCAAGTCGTGCAGCGTCACCACCGAGCCGACCTGGACGGTCGACGTGTCGATCGATTCGACGACGCGGGCTTTCCGCAAAATGTTTTCGATCGTCAAAATTCTCGTTTCCATGAACGCTTGATCGTCTTTCGCCGAGTGGTACTCGCTGTTCTCCTTCAGGTCGCCGTAGCTGATCGCCGTCTTCAACCGAGCCGCCAGCTCGCTCCGCTTGACCGTCTTCAGCTCCTCCAGCTCGTCCTTCAATTTTTGCAGTCCCTCAGGGGTCAGCACGATTCCTTCCGCCATGCGACGCAACTCCTTCTTCCACCCATTTTTCTTCTACATCTCATTGTACTCTATTTTGCGATCGAAATACGATTCGCCTCGGCAAAAAAATCCATTGCAAACACCCGTTCGACGGTGTACCTTGGAAAAAAAGACACTCTCGGAGGGGTTCGGTTTGGGTATTCGATTCGTGCTGGGACGCGCGGGGGCGGGCAAGAGCCGAAGCGCGTTCGAGCAAATCGGGGAAGAGCTGGAGCGCTCTCCCGACGGTCCGCCGCTGATCCTGCTCGTGCCCGAGCAGATGACGCAAGCGGCCGACCGCGCGTTCGTCGCCCGCTTCGGCGGAACGATCCGCGCGCAATCCTTAAGCTTTCGACGGCTGGCGTTCCGCGTCATGCAAGAGGCGGGGGGCGCATCCCGTTTACATATCGACGATACGGGCAAGAAGATGCTTCTATATAAAATCGCGCGGTCGCGAGGCCGCGACTTCCGCGCGTTCCGGCGCTTCGCGGAAGGCGGCGGCTGGATCGACGCGGCGAACGAATGGTTCGCGGAGTGCAAGCGGTACGCGGTCGACGCGGCGCGGCTGCGCGAAGCGGCGGAGGACGATGCGTTCCCGCCTGCGCTGCGGGACAAGCTGCACGATCTGGCGCTTCTGATCGGCGGCATGGAGACGGAGCTCTCCGGCAAATACGTCGATTCGGAGGATTATTTAACGCTGCTAGGCGAGCATGCATCGTCGTCGGAGACGATCCGCGGCGCGCGGATCTGGGTGGACGGCTTCCACGGCTTCACGCCGACGGAGCTCGCGGCGCTGCGGCAGCTGTGCAAGCATGCGGAGCGCGTCACGTTCGCGTTGACGATCGACAGGGCGTACGGCGCTCATGAAACGCCGGACGATCTGGAGCTGTTCCATCCGACCGCGTCGACGATGACGACGCTGCTGCGCATGGCGGAAGAAGAGGGCATTCCCGTAGAAGGGGCGACGATGCTGGAAGGCGGCGCGGCGGGACGGTACGCTTCCGCGCCGGCGCTGGCCGCCCTTGAGCGGGCGTTCGTGGACAAAGCGAACGGCCGACTCGTTACGCCGGCGCTCGATGCAGGCGAAGCGGTGAGCGTCGTGTCCGCGGCGAATCCGCGGGCCGAAGCCGAAGCGGCCGCGCGCGACATCGTCCGCCTCGTCTCGTCCGGCGCGGCGAGGTGGCGGGATATCGCGGTTTACGTCCGGAACTGGGAAGGGTACGGCGACGTAATCGCGGCGGCGTTCCGGGATCACGGCATACCGTGCTTCCTGGATCAGAAGCGCGCCGTCGCTCACCATCCGCTCAGCGAGCTCGTCCGTTCGGCGATCGACGTCGTCCAGTCCCGGTGGACGTACGATGCCGTGTTCCGTGCCGCGAAGACCGATTTGTTGTTTCCGAGAGGCGCGTTCCGGACCGAGTCGGAGGCGAGATACGCCATGGACCAGTTGGAAAACGTCGTTCTCGAGTACGGCATCAAGGGGACGCGGTGGACCGACGGGAAACCTTGGCGGCTGAACGCGGGCGCGCCGCTGGAAGGGGACGAAGCGGCGCACGCGGAACGCCAGCGGGCGCGGGAAGAGCGCGTCGAACGGTGGCGATCGCTCGTCGTCGCTCCGCTGCACGCCTTCGAGAAGCGGTTTAAGAAAGCCAAGACGATCGAGCAGCAGGCGGCGGCGTTGTTCGCGTTCCTGGAAGACGCCGGCGCGGCCGATACGCTCGCGCGCTGGCGCGATTCCGCGGAACGCGCGGGGGATCCCGATCGGGCGAAGGAGCACGAGCAGCTGTGGGACCGCGTCGTCGACACGCTCGATCAGCTGGTCGAGCTCGTCGGCGACGAGCCGGCGGACGCGGAGCTGTTCGCCGGCATGATCTCGGCCGGTCTCGACGGCATTCGCATGGGACTCGTGCCGCCGGCGCTCGATCAGGTGCTCGTCGGTAGCTTGGATCGGACGCGCGCGTTCGGCGTCAAGCGGTTATACCTGCTCGGCGTGAACGACGGCGTCATCCCGATGCGGCCGAAGGAGAAGGGCGTCGTGTCCGAAGCGGATCGCGAGCGGATGCACGCAGCCGGTCTCGAGCTCGCGCCGGACAGCCGCAGGCGTATGCTCGACGAGCGTTTTCTACTGTATAACGCCTTGTTTCTGCCGTCCGAAGGGCTCTGGGTCAGTTACGCTCTCTCGGACCCCGAGGGGACGACGCTGCTGCCGTCCGAATGGATTCGCACGCTGAAGCGGCTCGCGCCCGACGCGAAGACGATGTACGTGCCGAGCGACGTGCCGGCCGGGGCGAGCGACGAGGAGGCGCTGGAGCGCCTCTCCACGCCTTCCCGCGCCTTGGCGGAGCTGCTGCCGCAGCTGCGTCGCTGGAAGCGCGGCGAGCCCGTCTCGGGCGTATGGTGGGCCGCGTACAACTGGCTGACGGAACGCCCGTATTGGCGCGAGCGTCTGCTCGGGCTGCTCCCGTCGCTCGATTACGACAACCGGCGCGGCCGGTTGTCGGAGGAAACGGCGATCGCGCTGTACGGCGAGACGTTCCGCACGAGCGTGTCCCGGCTCGAGACGTTCGCCGGTTGTCCGTTCGCCCATTTCGCGGGATACGGACTCGGTTTGAAGGAGCGCCGGCTGTACCGGCTCGAAGCGCCCGACATCGGGCAGCTGTACCATGCGGCGCTCAGCCAGCTGTCGAAGAAGCTCGCCGAAGAAGGCCGGACGTGGGCGGAGCTCGACGAGGCGGAGTGCGCGGAGCTCGCGTTTCGGACGGTCGAGGAGCTGGCGCCGAAGCTGCTGTCGGAAATATTGTTCAGCTCGAACCGGCATCGCTACATGACTCGGAAGCTGCAAGCGGTCGTCGGCCGCGCGTCGGAGGCGCTGCGGGGCCAAGCGGCGCGCAGCGGCTTCCGCCAAGCGGCGGCGGAGCTCGCGTTCGGCGAGGACGGCGGCATGCCGGCGATCAAGCTGCCGCTGCCGGACGGCCGAGAGATGGAGCTGCGGGGACGCATCGACCGGATCGACGGAGCGCGCACCGAACGCGGCGAATGGTACATCAGAATCGTCGATTATAAGTCGAGGGCGCATCGGCTGCGCTTGTCCGACGTGTATTACGGGCTGTCGCTGCAGCTGCTCGCTTATCTTGACGCGGCTTCGGAGGAGGCGAGAGCGTGGCTCGGCGCCGAAGCGGCGCCGGCGGGGGCGCTGTATTTCCACGTGCACAAGCCGATGCTGACGCTGCATAACGCGGTCGAGCCGGAACAAGCGGCGCAGGAGCTGTTCAAGAGGTTCAAGATGCAGGGGCTGCTTCTCGACGATGACGAGGCGGCGCAGCTGATGGATACGGAGCTGCGCTCCGGCATCTCCCCGATCGTGCCGCTCGAACGGAAGACCGACGGGTCGCTCGGCGCGCGGTCGAAGGCGGTCGACGCCAAGAAGTGGAGCCGGCTGCGCGCGTTCGTGCGCGGCAAGATGACGGAGCTCGGCGCCAAAGCCGCGTGCGGGGACGTCGAAGCGGCGCCGTACCGCAGCAAACAGGAGACGCCGTGCACGTTTTGCAAGTTCAAGCCCGTCTGCGGGTTCGATCCGGAGATCGGCGGCAACGAATATCGAGTGCTGCCGCCGCTCGCGGACGAAGACGTCTGGGCGCGCATCGACGGAGAGGAGAGAGACGCATGACGAAGAGAGGCATCGAACCGAAGCCCGCGGGCGCGACCTGGACGGACGAGCAATGGCAGGCGATCGCCGCCCGCGGCGATCATCTGCTCGTCGCGGCCGCGGCCGGGTCGGGCAAGACGGCGGTGCTCGTCGAGCGCATCATTCGAACGGTGACCGACGAAGCGCGGCCGATCGACATCGATCGGCTGCTCGTCGCCACGTTCACGAACGCGGCCGCCGCGGAGATGCGCCACCGGATGCGCGACGCGTTGGAGAAGGCGCTCGCGTCGAACCCCGGTTCGCGTCATCTGCGCAGGCAGCTGGCGCTCGTCGGCAGAGCGTCGATCACGACGCTGCATTCCTTCTGCCTCGACGCGGTGCGCCGCTACGTACACCTGACCGATCTCGATCCGGCGTTTCGGATCGCGAACGAAACCGAAGCGGCGCTGCTGCGGCAAGAGGCGCTGGAGAGCGTGCTCGAGGAGCGGTACGGCGCGGCCGAGGAGGACGGGCCGTTCTGGGCGCTCGCCGACCGTTTCGGCGGCGAACGGGGCGACGACGGGCTGATGAAGCTGATCGATCGGCTATACGACTTCTCGCGCAGCCATCCGTTCCCCGAAGCGTGGCTGCGCGAAGCGGCGGCGGCGTTCCGCCTCGGCGCGACGGCCGGCGACGGCGGCGGGGCCGGGATCGAAGGCGAGGCCGGCATCGAAGGCGGCTTGCCGGAAGATCACCCATGGCTGCTGAGCATCGGCGCGGACGTCAAGCTGGAGCTCGAGGGCATCGCGGCCGGTCTTCGCGCCGCGCTCGAGCTCGCGCTGCAGCCGGGAGGTCCGCACGCGTACGCCGACAACTTCCGCGCCGACATGGCCGGCGTCGAACGGCTGCTCGCGGCGCTGGCCTCGGGCGGTTGGCGCGCGCTGCGGGACGCGGCGTTCGCGGACGACGGCGGGGCGTTCGGGCGGCTGAAGCCCCAGAAGGGCGATTCCGTCGACGCCGCGTTGAGCGATCGGGCGAAGAAGCTGCGGAAGGACGCCAAGGACCGCCTCGACGGCCTGAAGGAGCAGCTGCTCGCGCGAACGCTCGAAGACTATGCGGAGGAATGCTTCGCGCTCGCGCCGCTGATGGACGAGCTGACGCGCCTCGTACTCGATTACGCCGAGGCGTTCCGGCAGGCGAAGACGGCGAAGGGCCTCGTCGACTTCGGCGATCTCGAACACGCCTGTCTTCAGGTGCTGCGGGATCCTGCGTCGACGCCGGAACGCATCGTTCCGACCGAAGCGGCGCTCCAATACCGGGAGCAATTCGAAGAGGTATACGTCGACGAATACCAGGATACGAACGCGGTGCAGGAGACGATTCTTCGGCTCGTCTCGCGAGGAGACGGGACGGACGGAACGGACGCGCCGCGGGCGGGGAACCGATTCATGGTCGGGGACGTCAAACAGAGTATATACCGGTTCCGCCTTGCGGAGCCCGGGTTGTTCCTGCGCAAGTACAAGACGTACCGCGCGCTCTCGGAAGCGGCGGAGAACGTCGCGGCCGGCGGCGGCATCCGCATCGACCTGGCGCGTAACTTCCGCTCCCGGCGCGAAGTCGTCGACGCGGTCAACTTCGTCTTCCGTCAGACGATGCACGAAGAAGCCGCGGAGCTCGATTACGACGAACGGGCCGAGCTCGCGCTCGGGGCGTCGTACCCGGAACCGGACGGCGAGCACGATCTCGCCGCGGACGTCGTGCTGATCGACCGCGACGGCGGGCCGGACGAGGAGGCGGAAGGAGACGGTCCCGCGACGGAAGCGCCGGATCTGGACGCCGCGGAGGCCGAAGGCCGCGCGATCGGGCGCCGCATTCTAGAGCTGACGGGCGGCGCGGGTCGACCGGCGATGCAAGTGTACGACAAGGGCGTAGGAGGCATGCGCCCGATTATGTACCGCGACATCGTCATCTTGCTGCGTGCGGACAAGGCTTGGGCGCCGTCTCTGATCGAGCAATTGCGGTTGTACGGCGTTCCCGCCCACGCCGAGCTCGGCGGCGGGTACTTCGAAGCGGTCGAGGTGGAGACGCTGCTCTCGATGCTGCAGACGATCGACAATCCGCTGCAGGACATTCCGCTCGCCGCGACGATGATGTCGCCGGCGTTCGGCTTCACGGCGGAGGAGCTGGCGCGCATCCGCGTAGCCGGGGGACGGAGCCGTCCCTACTACGAAGCGGTCGGCTCCGTCGCTTCCGGCAAGGAGCCGAATCCGGGCTCGGTCGGTAGCGCGCTTAGGGAGAAAGCCGCTCGTTTCGTGACGACGCTGGAGCCGTGGCGGACGGCGGCGCGGCAAGGGCCGCTCGCCGACCTGATTCTGAAGCTGTACCGCGAGACCGGCTACTTCGACTTCGTCGGCGGCCTGCCGGGCGGCGTGCAGCGGCAGGCGAACCTGCGGGCGCTGTACGACCGGGCGCGGCAATACGAAGCGACGAGCTTCCGAGGCCTGTTCCGCTTCATTCGATTCATCGAGCGTCTGCGGGACTCCGGCTCCGATCTCGCGCCGGCCCGAGCGCTCGGCGAGACGGAGGACGTCGTACGCATCATGTCCATCCATAAGAGCAAGGGGCTCGAATTTCCCGTCGTATTCGTCGCGGGCCTCGGCAAGTCGTTCAACCGAGGAGACGAACGGGAACCGTTCCTGCTTCACAAGGAGCTGGGGTTCGGGCCGCGCTACGTCGATCCGGAGCTCGGCGCGGCGCATCCGACGCTGCCGCAGCTGGCCATTCGGCGCCGCCTGCGCGCGGAGTCGCTCGCCGAGGAGATGCGGGTGCTGTACGTGGCGCTGACCCGGGCGAAGGAGAAGCTCATCCTCGTCGGGTCGGCCAAAGGGCTTACGAAGCGGCTGGAGGATTGGAACGCGGTCGCGGCAAGCCCCGGTCCGAAGCTGCCGGCGCATGCGATTCATCGAGGCGCCTGCTTCCTCGACTGGCTGCTGCCGTCGCTGCTGCGACATCCCGCGGCGGAACCGGTGCGCGACGCCTACGGGCTGCCGGCGCTTCCGCCGGGGGCGCGCGTGGCCGACGGCTCCCGTTGGCGGCTCATGGTCGAGCTGCCGGACGCGATGGCGGAAGCGGCGGCGGCCGGCGGGCGTACGGAGCCATGGGGGCAGCACGCGGTGACGGAAGGGCTGCCAGTGCCGGACGACTGGACGGCGCGGGACCGAGACGTGCTGCGCGCGCTCGGCTGGACGGATCCGCGGCCGTCGGCGTCGGCGTTGTACGCGAAGACGTCCGTTACGGAATGGAAGAGAAGGCTGCTCGAAGAGGACGAGGAGGAAGCGGAAGCGCCGTTCGCGGCGCCTTCGCCGGCGCGGGGGCCGTCCGGCGCGGCGGTCGCGAAGCGGCCGCGGTTTCTCGCGAAGCGCGGACTGACGCCGGTGGAACGCGGCGTCGCGTACCACGCGGTCATGCAGCATCTGCGCCTCGCCCCGGGCCTGACGACGAGCGACGTAGAGGCGCTGCTGTCCGATATGGTGCTGCGGGAATTGCTGACGGAGGAACAGCGCGCGGCCGTAGACGTCGAATCGGTCTGGCGGTTCGCGGCGAGCGAGCCCGGTCTGCGCTTGGCATCGGCCGCGAGGACGCATCGAGAGCTCCCGTTCAGCGTCGGACTGCCTGCCGCGGAAGTGTACGGCGAGGCGCCGAACGGCGTCCCGCTCGACGCCGAGACGGCCGCGGAGACGGTGTTGGTGCAAGGGATCATCGACTGCCTGTTCGAGGACGACCGGGGGCTGGCCATCGTCGATTACAAGACGGATGCGATTCGAGGCGATACGGGACTTAGCGAGCTGACCGAGCGTTATCGGCTGCAGCTGTCCGTCTATGCGAAGGCGGCGGAGAAGGCGCTGGGCCGGGACGTGCCGGACCGATATTTATATTTCTTCGACGGCGCGCGCGCCGTGAAGCTGTAGGGAGAGGTGGCGGAACAGGATGCGATTGCTGCATACGGCGGATTGGCATTTCGGCAGAACGTTGGAAGGAAGAAGCCGACAGGCGGAGCATGAAGCGTTCGTGGACGAGCTCGCGCGAATCGCCGACGAGGCGGACGTCGACGCGGTGCTGCTCGCGGGGGACGTATACGACTCCGTCAATCCGCCGGCGGACGCGGAGACGTTGTTTTACGAGGCATTGACGCGCTTGTCGAACGGGGGGCGGCGGCCGGTCGTCGCGATCGCGGGCAATCACGACCACCCGGATCGCTTGAGCGCGGCGGGGCCGCTCGCTCGCGCGCAAGGCGTCGCGCTCGTCGGGCTGCCGACGTTGGACGTCGTTCGGCTTACGATCCCGCGAACGGGGGAGCGGGCGAACGTGTACGCGCTGCCGTATCCGTCCGAGTCGCGGCTGAAGGAGCTGTTGTCCGCCGAGGCGGACGAGCAGGCGCTGCAGCTCGCGTATTCCGCGCGCATCGCGGCGTTGGTGCGGGATGCGACGGGGGACATGTTCGGGAAAGGGAGCGTCGACGTCGTCATGAGCCACCTGCACGCGCTGGGCGGGTCGCCGACCGACTCGGAGCGGCCGATCGAGGTCGGCGGCGCGTATACGGTCGATCCGTCCGCCTTCGGAAGAGCCGCGCAGTACGTCGCGCTCGGTCATCTCCATCGCCCGCAGGACGTGCGCGTGCGCGACGACGGCGAGAACGGAGCGGCGGGAGCCGCGCCGCGTATCCGCTACAGCGGTTCGCCGCTCGCGTTCAGCTTCTCCGAAGCGGGACAAGCGAAGTCCGTGTCGATCGTCGATCTCGCGCCGGGCGGGACGCCTCGGGTCGAGGAGGTGCCGCTCTCGGCCGGCCGCCCGCTTGTGCGCTGGATCGCCAAAGAGGGGCTCGCGGACGTGCATCGCTGGTTCGACGAGGGAAGGGACGCCCGCGCCTGGATCGATCTCGAGCTGCACGTGACCGACGCGCTGACGATGGAACAAATCCAGACGCTGCGCCGGTCGCATGAGGGGCTCGTCCTCATCCGGCCGGTGTTCGCGTCCGCGCCGGAGTCCTTAAGCGTTCGCGCGGAACGGGCGCTGCCGATCGACGAGCTGTTCCGACGGTTTTACGCCCGGCAGACCGGCGGCGCGACGCCGGACGAGGCGACGGTCCGGCTGTTCCTCGAGCTGGTGCAGGAGGAAGCGGAGGAGGAGAGCGCATGAAGCCGATTCGCTTAACGATCCAAGGCTTGCAGAGCTACCGGGAGGAGCAGACGATCGACTTCTCCCGGCTGGCCGAGGCGGGCGTGTTCGGCATCTTCGGACCGACCGGCAGCGGCAAGTCGACTATTCTCGACGCGGTGACGCTGGCGATGTACGGTGCGGTGGAGCGCGCCGGCAGCGGCATTCAGAGCATTATGAACGCGCAGGAGGATACGCTGTCCGTGTCGTTCGCGTTCCAATTGTCGGACGGGGCCGACCGACGTACATACCGCGCGGAGCGAACGTACCGGCGCAAGCCCGACGGGACGGTCGAGCAGCGTCTATGCCGTCTGTGCGAGGAGACGAGCGAAGGCGCGATCGTGCTGGCGGACAAGGCGGGCGAGGTGAACGCCGCGGTGGCGTCGCTCATCGGCTTGTCGATGACCGATTTTACGCGCGCCGTCGTACTGCCGCAGGGCAAGTTTTCGGAGTTTCTCGCTCTGAAGGGGAAGGAGCGCCGGGAGATGCTGCAGCGGCTGTTCCGCCTCGAGCGGTACGGCGACGAGCTCGCCGCCCGTCTGACGGCGCGTCTGCGCCGGACGGAGGCGCTTGCGCGGGAGGCGGCGGCGGAGCTGCAAGGGCTCGGCGACGCGTCTCCGGAGGCGCTCTCCGCGGCGGAGGCGGCGTTCCGCGACGCGTCCGAGGCCGAGGCGCGTTTGAAGGAAGCGCTGCTGGCCGCGGAGACGGCGCACGCGGAAGCGGCGCGCATCCGCGAGGCGATGCAGGAAGCGGCCGCGAGCGAGGCGGCGTGGGCCGCGCTGGAGCGCCGCCGGCCCGAGATCGCGGCGATCGAGGAACGGCTCGCGTCGGCGGCCGCGGCGGAAGTGCTGCTGCCGACGTGGCGCGCGCGGGAGGAAGCGGCGTCGCGGGCCGAGCGGCTCGCGCGCGAAGCGGTCGACGCGGCGGGCGAGCGCGAGCGCGCGGCGGCGCGGCAGGCGGCCGCGCAAGAGGCGCATGCCGCGGCGGAACGGGAGCTGCGGGAGCAGGAAGCGCCGACGGCGGTGCGGCTCGAGCGGCTGCGCCAAGCGGTCGCGCTGGCGGAGCAGGCGTCCGTCGACGCGGCGGCGCTCGAGCGCGCTCGCGCCGAGCTGGCGAGCGGCCGAGCGGAGCGGGAGGCGGCGGCGAACGCCCTCGCCGCCGCGCAGCAGCAGCGCGCCAGGGCGCTGCAGCTCCAAGCGGAGCTGAAGGCCGCGTACGCCGCGCTGGCGACGCCGCCGGAGCAGCGCCGCCGGATGGCCGCCGCGGAGCGGGAGCGGACCGCGGCGACGACGGCCGCGGCGCAGGCCGCCGCGCTGCGCGGGGAAGCGTCCGCGCTCGCGGCGGCGGCGAAGCGCGGCGAGGCGGAGACCGCCCGCTTGGACGAAACCGTGCGGACGTCGATCGCGCAGCTGGGCGCGGCCCGCGCCTTGTTCGCGCAAGGCGCGGCGGTGCTCAATGCGGCGGAAGACGACCTGCTGCGCGAGGAGCGCCGGCTCGGCGAACGCATCCTAGCGGCGAAGACCGCTGCGATCGGCGGCGAACGGCATGCCTGGGCGCATGCGCTCGCGGCCGGCCTCGCGCCGGGCGAGCCGTGCCCGGTATGCGGCTCGGCGAGCCATCCGGCGCCCGCTCCGCCCCCGTCCGGCGCGCCGGACGCCGGCGGCGAGGCCGAACGCCTCGAGCGGCTGCAGCGCGACGCGCGGGAGCTGGCCGAGGCGGTACGCCGGGAAGCCGGTCGCGCGAACGAGACGATGCATCGGCTGAACGCGGCGCTGGAAGGGAGCGAAGCGCCTTCGGCCGTCGACGAAACGGCGGCCGCGGCCGAAGAGCCTTACCCGGCCGGGGACGCCGGCGAGACGCCGCAGGCCGAGTCGCTCGAGAAGCGTCGCCGCGTCGTCGAGAGGGTCGTCGCCCGGCTGAACGCCGTAGCGCCGGAGCTGAGGGCGCTGCTAGAGCGGTTCGAAACGGCCCGCGCCGCCTTGCGGAACGAGCGGGCGACGCTCGCGGCCGCCGCCCAATCGGCGCGCGCGGCGGATTCGAAGGCCGAGGCGGCGGAACGGGAGGCGGCGATCGCCGCGGCGCGATGGCGGGAGGCGTATCCGGAGTGGACGCCGGAGACGTTCGAAGAGGCGCTTCGCGACGCCGAACGCAAGGAGCGCGAAGCCGAGGACATTCGGCTTCGTCTGGAGAAGAGCGAGCCGTTCCTCGCGCAGAACGCGGAGGAGCTGGAGCGCCTCCAACAGCGGCAGTCGCTCGCGGAGCGCCGTCTCGCGCAGGCGGAGGCGGAGGCGGCCGCCGCCGAACGGCAGCTGGCCGCGCGCCGCGAGGAGATCGCCGCGCTGACCGGCGGCGACGCAACGCCGCCGGCCGAGCTGGCGGCGGCGCTGAGCGCGCGCCTCGAGCGGTGGCGCGCGGAGGAGCAAGCGGCGCGAGAGGCGGCGGACGCGGCGCGGGCCGCGGCGGAGACCGCCGGCCGGCGGCTGGCCGCGGCCGAGGAGGCGCTGCGAGGCGCGGCGGACGCGAGGGAGCGCGCCGAGCGGCAGTGGAGCGACGCGCTGGCGGCCAGCCCCTTCGACGGCGTAGAAGCCGTGCAGCGCGCTGCGCTCGAGCCGGAGCGGCGCGAGGCGCTCGCCAACGAGGCGTCCGGGTACAAGGAGGCGCTCGCGGCGGCCGCGGCGAAGCGGGACGCGGCGCTTGCTCGGCTCGGCGGGCGGGCGATCGACGAAGCCGCGATGCTGGAGGCGGGGCGCCGTCTCGCCGAAGCGAAGGCGAAGCGCGAAGAAGCGCTCGCGGCGCGGGCGAAGGCGGAGCGGGCCGCTTGGGAGCTGCGGCAGCGGCACGAGCGGTGGCGGCTCGTCACGCGGCAGCATGAAGAGGCGGTCGCCTTGCAGCAGCAGCTAGCGAAGCTGCAAGCCGTGTTTCGGGGCAACGCGTTCGTCGAGTTTCTCGCGGAGGAGCAGCTGCTCGGCGTGACGCGCGCCGCGTCGGAGCGGCTCGCCGGCCTGACGCGGGGGCGGTACGCCATCGAACTCGATTCGACCGGCGGCTTCGTCATCCGCGACGACGCGAACGGCGGCGTGCGCCGCCCCGTGTCGACGTTGTCGGGCGGGGAGACGTTCCTGACGTCGCTCGCGCTCGCGCTCGCTTTATCGGCGCAAATCCAGCTCAGCGGCAAATATCCGCTCGAGTTTTTCTTCCTCGACGAAGGGTTCGGCACGCTCGATCCGGAGCTGCTGGACAACGTCGTGTCGGCGCTCGAACGGCTGCACGTCGAACGGCTCGCGGTCGGCGTCATCTCGCACGTGCCGGAGCTGCAGGCTCGGCTGCCGCGCAAGCTGATCGTTACGCCGGCCGATCCGATGGGCGCGGGCAGCCGCGTTCGGATCGAGACGACCTAGGAATCGAGGAAAATTTTCTCCGGACAAAGACGTACATGCGCCCATCTCCCTCTGCCGGAATAGGATATCGGCATAGGGAGGTGCTATGGGATGCACGCGCATGAAGCAATGGAGATTTGCAAGCAACATATGCACAAGTACGTTCTCATCCATACGACGGACGGCATGCAGTACGACGGCATCGTCGAGAGCATGGACGACGAATACGTGTACCTGGCGGTGCCGGTGGGCACGACGGAGCTGATGCCGCCGCAGGTCCGCGGGCTGCCGGGCTATTACGGGTACGGCCCGGGCTACGGCTACGGCTATCCGGGCTATTATCCGGGGTACGGCTACGGGTACCCGGGCTACGGCTATGGCGGCCGGTTCCGCCGCTTGGCGCTGCCGCTCGCCGCGCTCGCCGCGATTTCGCTGCTGCCTTATTTCTGAAATCAAACGAGCGAGGACCGGCCGTCAGGCAGGTCCTCGCTTCGTGTATAAGGCGACATATAGACTGTCGATATCGTTCCATTCCGCGAAGAAAACGTCCGTATACTTGGCGATGCCTTGCTTCTTCAGTTGCTCCTGTAGCCAAGCTTCGTCCACGCCGGCTTCCTTAAGGTTGTCGCGAATGAGTTCGCCGTCGAGGATGAGCGACACGGGAAGGACCGCGGTTCGATCCGGCAGCCCGAACTCGTACCGGTCGGGGTTGCCGTATTTCGACTTCGGCATGACGCTGAGCGCTCCGTTCGTCTCGAGGATGGCGTATTCGACCCATTCCATGGAGAAGTATTGCTGCTGACGCAGCATCGTCTGCAGCTCGTTCAAATCCAGCTTGCAGCGCTTCATGGCGTCGTATTCCAGCTTTCCTTTGCGTATAATGATCGTCGGCTCGCCTTCCAGCGGTTTGCGGATGCGATTCCATTTTTGCGTCATCCACACGATCGTCCAGATGAGCAGTCCCCATAGCGTCGTCGCGAACAGGACGTGCCCGACATGGATATGCTTGTCGTAAATCGCGTTGCCTAGCAGCTCGCCGAGCGTGAGGGCGGAGACGAAATCGAACGGCGTCAGCTTCGAAAAGTGAGCCTTGCCCAAAATTTTCGTATATAGAAAAAGTGCCACGAACCCGATCACGAGCTCGATCGCGATGAGGCCGTATTCCATTAGCATGGTCCTTCTCCTCCTAATTGAATAGGATTGTCTTCTTACGGGATTTACAAACGTTTATAAATTGGACGAGCGGACCGCCATGATGTAAAATATGGAATCGACAACGAAAAACGGAGGCATCCCCATGGCGGACTGCATTTTCTGCAAAATCGTCGAAGGCGCCATTCCCTCCAAGAAGGTTTTGGAGACGGACACGGTGCTCGCGTTCCACGACATTCAGCCGGCCGCGCCGGTTCACGTGCTGCTCATTCCGAAGAAGCATATTCCGACGATGAACGACGTGACGGCGGAGGACGCGGCGGCGATCGGCGACATCGCGCTGGCCGCGCAGCAAGTCGCGGAAGCGCTCGGCATCAAGGACAGAGGGTACCGATTGATCAACAATTGCAACGACGAAGGCGGGCAGGTCGTGTACCATTTGCACTTCCATTTGCTCGGCGGAGAAAAGCTTGGACCGATTCTCCGATAATAAAGTTGACACCCCCTTTCCGCATCACATATAATATTGTTTGATATACCGTGTTTCTTGGAGTGCATGGTCGGAGGGAGGGAAAACACGTGTCCGAAACGAAAGTTCGCAAAAACGAGACAATCGACGCTGCTCTTCGCCGATTCAAGAGATCCATCTCCAAAGACGGCGTATTGGCTGAAGTAAAGAAACGCAGACATTACGAGAAGCCAAGCGTGAAGCGCAAGAAGAAGTCCGAAGCTGCCCGTAAGCGTAAATTCTAGGAGGCTGTCCGAAGCATGAATTTGAGCGAACGTCTGAACGAGGATATGAAAGCATTGATGAAGAGCGGTGATAAGTTCGCGCTCACCGTCGTGCGCATGATTCGTTCGGCGGTCAAGAATGCCGAGATCGACGCCCGCAGGCCGCTTAGCGATGAGGAAGTCATGGACATCCTCACGCGGGAGGTCAAGCAGCGCCGAGACGCCCTTCAGGAATTCGAGAAAGCGGGTCGCGAAGACCTTGCGGATCAAGCGAAGGCGGAAGTCGAAGTAATCCAGCGTTATATGCCTCAGCCGTTAACCGAAGCAGAGCTGACTCGGATCGTCGAAGAGACGATTCAAGAAGTCGGCGCCTCCTCCAAGGCCGACATGGGTAAAGTGATGAGCGCATTAATGCCGAAAGTCAAAGGTCGGGCCGACGGCAAGCAAGTGAACGCCGCCGTGCAACGGCTGTTGGTATAAACCTATAAGACGCTCCCGAATAACCTTCGGGGGCGTTTTTTGGCATGATAGGGTAAAATAATGAAAGAACTGAAACAGCGCAAGCCTTCTTGCGTAATACCGTGCAGGAAGCAGAGGGGGGAAGAGATGGTCAACATCATTCGTCGTTGGAGAACGGGATGGTTCGGACTGGTCGCGATGCTCGCCTCGATCGCGCTCGCCTCGATCGGAGCGTCGGCTTCGGAAGCGCCTTCCGGCGCCGCCGCGGGCGATGTCGCCGTCATCCGCGTCGATCGCACGATCGAGACGGGGCTGCAGCGGTTTCTCGAACGAGCGCTCGGCGAAGCGGAGGCGTCCGGGGCGGAGACGGCGGTCCTCGTCATCAATACGTTCGGAGGCCGCGTCGACGCGGCAACGGAGATCGGCGAAGCGATCCGGTCCACTCCGCTCCGAACGATCGCGTACGTCGAAGGGAAAGCGATTTCGGCGGGGAGCTATATCGCGCTGAATGCGGATGAGATTTACATGGAGGAAACCAGTACGATCGGGGCTGCGGCGGTCGTAGACGGCTCGGGCAACCGCGTGCGGGACTCGAAGATCGTCTCGGTCTGGGTGAAGCAGATGGTCGCCGCCGCGGAGCGGAACGGGCGCAATCCGGCGATCGCGGAAGGCATGGTCGACGATTCGGCGAAGGTCGACATGCCCGAGATCGGGCAAGTCAGCGAACCGGGCGAGCTCATTACGTTAACCGCGCAAGAAGCGGTCGCCGTGGGGTACGCCGAGGGACTCGCGACATCGTTCGACGAGTTCTTATCGACGATCGGCTCGACTTCGCAGCAGACGATCGAGCCGACGCTCGCCGAACAGGCGGCCCGGTTCCTGACGCATCCGGCGACGACGACGGTCTTGTTCATCTTAGGCATCGCCGGTCTGGTCATCGAGCTGCTCGTGCCGGGGTTCGGCGTTCCCGGCATCGTCGGCATCGTCGCGTTCGGGTTGTATTTTCTCGGAAATTACGTGGCGGGATTCGCGGGGGTGGAGCACTTGGCGATGTTCGTGGTCGGTGTCTTGCTGCTTGCACTGGAGCTGTTTATCCCGAGCTTCGGCATTCTGGGCGTAATGGGCATCGCGGCGCTGATCGCCGGCGTCGTGCTCGCCGCGTACGATACGGGGGACGCGCTGACGTCGCTCGGCATCGCGACGCTGTTCGCGGCCGTGATCGTGGCCGTGTTCGTCCGGTACTTCAAGCATCGCGGCATCTGGAACAAGTTTATTTTGCGGGATGCGTTGAAGACGGAAGAAGGTTACGTGTCGCACGCGACGCGATCGGATTTGACCGGTAAGGTCGGCAAGGCGGTTACTCCGCTGCGGCCTTCGGGGACGGCGGTGTTCGATGACGAACGCGTCGACGTCGTGACGGACGGGGCGTTCGTCGCGGCGGGCGCCTCCGTCGTCGTCGTGTTGGTGGACGGCGGACGCATCGTCGTACGGGAAACGGAACGACTTCACTTAAAATAAGAGAGGCAGGAATTTGTCTATGTTTGGACCGGATGTATTTACGTTGCTTATTATCGCCGTCGTGATCATCGCTTTCGTCGTATTTATGAGCTTCTTCCCGATCATGCTGTGGATTTCGGCGCTCGCTTCCGGCGTGCGCGTCGGCATCATCACGCTGGTCGCGATGCGGCTGCGCCGCGTCATTCCGAGCCGGATCGTCAATCCGATGATTAAGGCTAGGAAGGCGGGCCTCGGCGTCTCGGTGAATCAGCTCGAGAGCCATTATCTCGCGGGCGGCAACGTCGACCGCGTCGTGAACGCGCTGATCGCGGCGGAACGCGCCAACATCCAGCTTCCGTTCGAGCGGGCCGCGGCGATCGACCTCGCGGGTCGGGATGTGCTTCAAGCGGTGCAGATGAGCGTTAACCCGAAGGTGATCGAGACGCCTTGGGTCGCTGCCGTAGCGAAGGACGGCATCGAGGTGAAGGTCAAAGCGCGGGTGACGGTTCGCGCGAACATCGACCGTCTCGTCGGCGGCGCCGGCGAAGAGACGATTATGGCGCGCGTCGGCGAAGGCATCGTCACGACGGTCGGCTCCTCGAACACGCATAAGGAAGTCTTGGAGAATCCGGATTTGATTTCCCGCACGGTTCTTGGCAAAGGGTTGGACGCCGGGACGGCGTTCGAAATTTTGTCTATCGACATCGCGGATATCGACGTCGGCAAGAACATCGGCGCCAATCTGCAAACCGAGCAGGCCGAAGCCGATAAGCGCATCGCGCAGGCGAAAGCCGAAGAGCGTCGGGCGATGGCCGTCGCGCACGAACAGGAGATGAAGGCCCGCGTCGAGGAGATGCGCGCGAAGGTCGTCGAAGCCGAATCGCAGGTGCCGCAAGCGATGGCCGAAGCGCTTCGCAGCGGCAAGCTCGGCGTCATGGACTACATGAACCTGAAGAACATCGAATCGGATACGCAAATGCGGGATGCGTTCGGCAAGATGAATCCGGACGATTCGGACAAAAAGTGATCGCCGATCGAGGGGACGCTTGCGGAAGGGGTGACGTACCGTGGAGGATGTAATTCGCATCCTATTGAACATCGTCTTCGACAATCCGTTGATCGCACTGATCGCGTTCGGCATCGTGTCGTTCGTGCTGAACAAGGCGCGGGGCGCCGGAGCGGGCAAGGGCGATCCTCGTCGAGGAAGCATGCCGCCGTTCGGCGGCGGCGGTCCGCTCGCGCCGCCGAACGGCGGGGGCGGCATGAGCCGAGGCGAGCCGGGCGGTTCCGAGCGGCCCTCGGCCCATGAGCGGGAGCCGGCGCATTACGAGCCGTCGGTCCAACCGGCGGCGGCCTACGAGCATGCCTCGAGCGAGCCGGCGGCGGCGCCGTCGCCAAGCGCGGCGACGATGTCGCGGCGGCGTCCTGCGGCAGCGCCCGCCGCATCGAAGCCGGCGCCGGCGCGTTCGGCGGGCGTGCATGCGCGTAACGCCGCGCAAGGCATGATTTGGTCCGAGATTTACGGACCGCCGCGGGCCATCCGCCCGCACCGCGCGACGAAGCGATAGGAAAGACGAAATCGGCCGACCTTTCGGAGGATGTTTCTCCGAAAGGTCGGCTTTTTTCGCGTTGTTTTAAAGGATGGCGAGCGCTCCCTCTTCCCCGTCCGACGCCCCCCGAGTTCGCTTCATATTTCCCCGCCGCGCCGCATATTTTGATAAGAGCAACAGGAGGGGGGCGCCCACGGACCATATGCGACGCTGGACTCGCAAGCTAACGAAATGGACAACGGATATGCTGGACCTTCCCCAGGACGTCGTCTTCGACCTTCCGCGCGTCACGATGATCGGCAATATGCAGTTGTACGTGGAAAACCATCGCGGCGTGCTTCATTTTTCGGAAACGTATTTGAAGCTCGCTTTGACGCAAGGAAGCATGGAAATCCGAGGGAAGCAGCTGTCGATCCGCGCGATTCTTGCGGAGGAAGTGTTTATCGAAGGATTGATCGACGAAGTGAAGTACTCGTAACGCGAAGGGGGAAGACGGATGAACGCGCAGCTGGTCCGATACATAAGAGGGTATGTGAAATTGAACGTGGCAGGTCCGTCGTTCGAAGAGCTGATCAACCGGCTCGTCCAGGAGAACGTCCCCGCCTGGGACATCCGGAGGAGCGGCGAAGGCAGAGGCGAATTTCTTATCGCGCTGCCCGACTACTTCCGCTTAAAGCCGCTCCTCAAGGAGACGGGCTGTCGGGTGCGGACGAGGGAGAGGCATGGGTTTCCCTTTTTCTTGGACAAACTCGGGAAGCGCAAGTGGTTCGTGGCGGGGGCGGCCGCGTTCCTGATCGGAATGTATTTGCTCGCGCAGGTCGTCTGGACGGTGCAGGTGGACGGCAACGAAACGATTCCGAAGGAGCATATCCTGCAGGCGGCGTCGGAGCAAGGCATCTACCCGCTGCAATGGAAAATTCGGATGGGCGATCCCGGCGTGTTGGCGGACAGGCTTGCGCGGACGATCCCGAACGTCGCCTGGGTCGGCGTCGACGTGCAAGGGACGACGGTAACGATCCGCGTCGTGGAAGCGACCGTGCCGGAGAAGCGGATTCCGCAAAACCCGAGGCATCTCGTCTCGACGTCCGACGCCGTCATCACGCGCATTATCGCGGACCGCGGCGTCCCGCTCGTCGGCGTTCATTCCCGGGTGAAGCGCGGAGATATTTTAATTTCGGGTATTCTAGGGGATGAGGAGAATCGGGAAGTCGTCGTGGCGGAGGGCGACGTTCGCGGTCTCGTCTGGTACGAATACAACGTGCAAGCGCCGATCGCCAAGCAGCACAAGGCGTTGACCGGCGAGTCGCGGTCGACGTTCCACCTCGTGCTCGGCGGCCGCGCGCTGCAGCTGAGCGGATATTGGCAGAAGCCGTACGCCAACGAGCAGGTCGAGACGGACCGCAAGCAGCTGCGGTTCGGGCCGTGGACGGCGCCGATCGGATGGATGACGGTGACGCACCGCGAAGCGACGATCGTCGAAGAGACGCGGACCGTAGCGGAGGCGAAGGAGACGGGGCTGGCGAACGCGAGGGCGGATTTGATCGCGACGTTGGGCGGAAACACGGTCATCCGGGCGGAAAAAATTTTGCATGAGCGTACCGACAATGGTAAAGTGGTAATGAATGTATTGTTCGAGGCCGAGGTCGATCTGGCGACCGAACGGCCGATTCTGGAAGAGGAATTGGCGCCGCCCGACAAGAAAGACGGGCCTTGACTATGTACAAGGAGTGAAGGACGCTATTGAACGAACGCATCGCTGACCATACCGTAAAGATCCCGCTGAGGAACGCGGCCGAAGGGCTTGCGCTGTTCGGACCGGGAGACGCTTACCTTCACTTGATCGAGAAAGAGACGGAAGCTCAACTGTTCTCCCGCGACGCCGAGATCGCGGTGCAAGGCACGAAGCAGCAAGTGGAATCGCTGCAGCAGCTGTTCGAGGTGCTGCTCGAACTGATTCGCGGCGGTTATACGCTGTCGGAGCGGGACGTCATGTACGCCGTAGAACTCGCCAAGACGATGCAGGCCGACCAGCTGCTCGACCTGTTCAAGGGCGATATCGCCGCGACGTATAAGGGCAAGCCCATTAAAGTGAAGACGATCGGACAGAAGCAATACGTATCGACGATCCGGAAGAAAGACATCGTCTTCGGGATCGGCCCGGCCGGGACAGGCAAGACGTATCTCGCCGTCGTGCTGGCCGTCGTCGCCCTGAAGGAGGGCAAGGTGAAGCGCATCGTCCTGACCCGGCCTGCCGTGGAGGCGGGCGAAAGCCTCGGCTTCCTGCCCGGCGATTTACAGGAGAAGGTGGATCCGTACTTAAGGCCGTTGTACGACGCGCTGAACGACATGCTCGGCCCGGAGGCGGTCGCCAAGTCGCTCGAGCGGGGATTGATCGAGGTCGCTCCTCTCGCTTACATGCGCGGCCGGACGCTGGAGGATTCGTTCATTATTTTGGACGAGGCCCAGAACACGACGCCGGAGCAGATGAAGATGTTCCTGACGCGTCTCGGCTTCGGCTCGAAGATGGTCGTGACCGGCGACGTCACGCAGATCGACTTGCCGAGAGGGAAAACCTCCGGCCTCATCGAGGCGGAGCGCATTCTGAAGAATATCCCGGAGATCGGATTTATCATGTTCGGCGAGTCCGACGTCGTGCGCCACGCGTTGGTGCAGAAGATTATCATGGCGTATGACCGCGTCAAGGATCAATAGTCATAGGAGTAGGAGGATACCCTAATGACGCAGAAAGAGGTCCGCATCCGCGGCAAGCATCGTTATAAAATCGGAGGTTGGCGATACAGCATGGGTGTAAGGGCGGCATTATTGCTGTCGTTCGCCCTTCTTTTTTATTTTTCCCTAGCGGAAAACGTGATCCCGCCCACCTACGACGTACAACCGAATACGGTGAGCAAGGAGACGATTTACGCGAACGCCCGCATCGAAGACGAGCTGGCGACGGAAGCCGCGCGGGCCGATGCGGTCCGCCGCGTCCAGCCGGTGTCGACGATCGTGCCGATGCGCAATACCGACCTGGTGGAGCGGCTGTTCGACGAGATCGCCCGCATCAACGCCGACGAAGGCCTGACGACGGACGAGAAGGTGAGCGTGTATCGCAACAAGCTGCCGGATCTATTCCGCCAAACGTACGAAACGACGTTAACGAAGTGGTTGAACGCGGATACGTACAGCGCGACGTTGATCGACGAAATTCGGCTTCGGCTGAACGAACAGCAGTATCGTCTCCAAGAGGAGGACTTGTTCAAGCTTCCGAAGTTGACGCAAGAACAGCTTCTCGAGATGGAGCCCGTCGTCATCGATATCGTGAACCGGTTAATGAGCGATCCGACGGGCGACGCGGAGAGCGTTCGGATGCAGGTGCCGGAGTGGGTCAACGCGTCGACGTTAACGAGCAACGTGACGCGGGGACTGGCGCAAGAAATCATCCGCTTCGCGCTGACGCCGAACCGGTTTTACGACGAGGACGCGACCGTTCGCGCGCGGGAGGCGGCGGAGCGGGATACCGAGACGATCTATATCGAGAAAGGCGACGCCATCGTCCGCGCCGGCCAGACGATTACGGAGGAGCTCTATCAGAAGCTCGAACAGATGAACCTGATCCAAAACGGCAACAATAACGTGCTGCCGCGGCTCGGCTTGGCGGCGCTCTGCTTCTTGTTCTTAGGCGCGCTCCACGCGTTCGTCCGCCACTCGCGTCTTGCGATCCGGAACGATAACCGTCTGCTCCTGATGCTCTTTATCATCTATGTCATTAATCTGGCGACGATGAAGATCGTCTCCATCGCGCAAGGACTCGATACATCGCTTGCCTATCTGGCTCCGGTCGCGCTCGGAACGATGCTGATCGCGGTGCTGCTCGACGATCAGCTCGCCACGATCTCCACGGTGCTGTTCAGCATCGTCGCCAGCATCGTATTCCATGCTGAGCAGGACGCTTTATTCGACTTCCGCTACGGCTTCGTGGCGCTCGTCGTCGGCTACGTCGCCATCTTCGCGATTCGGCGCGTCAGCCAGCGGGCCTCGATTTTGCGAGCGGGCATCGCGGTATCCGTCTTTTCGGCGCTGTCGGTCGCGCTGCTCGCCGTCATCGAGAATCCCGAGATGGCCAACTACCAGGACGTGCTGCTTGCGGTAGCCTACGCGTTCACGGGCGGCGTCGTGACGGCGGTGTTCGTGCTCGGCTTGATGCCGTTCTTCGAAGCGACGTTCGGCATCTTGTCGCCGCTGAAGCTCGTCGAGCTGTCGAACCCGAACCATCCGCTGCTTCGCAAGCTGCTTACCGAAGCGCCGGGAACGTACCACCACAGCGTCATGGTGGGCAATCTTTCCGAGGCGGCCGCCGAGGCGATCGGCGCGAACGGCTTGCTGTGTCGGGTAGGCTCGTTCTACCACGACATCGGAAAGACCCGACGTCCGTCGTATTTCATCGAAAATCAAATGAACCGCGACAACCCGCACGACACGCTCGAGCCGAGCGTTAGCAAGGCGATCATCGTGGCGCATGCGAAGGACGGCGTCGATATGCTGAACGAAGCGAAAATTCCGAAGCCGATTCGGGATATCGCCGAACAGCATCACGGAACGACGTTATTGAAATACTTCTATTATAAGGCCGTGAAGCAGCGGGAGGAGTACGCCGCGCGCATCGCGGAGAGCGCCGGCGACGCGGAAGCGGCCGCCGCGGTCGAGCCGATACCGGAGTCGGATTACCGGTATCCGGGACCGAAAGCGCAGACGAAGGAAGCGGCCATCGTCGGCATCGCGGATTGCGTCGAGGCGGCGGTGCGCAGCCTCCGCAACCCGACGGTCGAGCATGTCGATTCCATGGTGCGCAAGATCATTAAGGATCGTCTGGACGACCAACAGTTCCACGAATGCGATATGACGCTCAAGGAACTGGACATCGTCGCGAAGAGCATGAAGGAGACGCTGCTGGGCGTATTCCACTCTCGCATCGAATATCCGGGAGACGCGCCGCAGAACGGCGCGGCTAAGACGAAAGGGGGGGCGTAGGCCCGATGACGCTGCGTTTGGATTTCGCCAACGAACAAGAAGAAGTGACGCTGCCGGAAGGACTGGAGCGACGGCTCGAGGAGCTCCTCGCGCTCGCGGGCGAGATGGAGTCGATCGAGACGGGCGACGTCTCGGTGACGATCGTCGACGACGAGGCTATCCGGGAGTTGAATTTGCAATATCGGAAGCTGGATAAGCCTACCGACGTGCTGTCGTTCTCGATGTGGGAATCCGCCGGCGAAGAGACGCCGATCGTCTACGGCGACGAGTCGGAAGACGACGACGCGGAAGACGGCGAGACGGTCGAACTGCCGGACGAGCCGATCGGCGACATCGTCATCTCGGCGGCGACGGCGAAACGGCAGAGCGAAGAGTACGGACATTCGCTGGAGCGGGAATTGGGCTTCTTGTTCGTGCACGGCTTCCTGCACCTGATCGGCTATGACCATGAAGACGAGGCGGCCGAGCGCGTCATGACCGAGAAGCAGGAGCAGGTGTTGCAGCGCGCCGGATTGTCCCGGTGAAAAAGAAGAAGGGGATCGGTCTTCGCTACGCCGCTTGGGGATGGTGGCATGCGCTCCGTCACGAACGCAATATGCGGATCCACGCCGTCGCCGCTGCGGCCGCCGTCGCGGTCGGCGCGTACGCGCGGCTCGATCGCGACGATTGGCTGTGGGTGGCGCTGTCTATCGCGCTCGTGTGGAGCGCCGAGTGCGTCAACACGGCGATGGAGCGGGTCGTCGATCTCGTCGTCGGCACCGAACGCGAGCCCCTCGCTAAAGCGGCTAAGGATACGGCGGCGGCCGCCGTGCTCGTCTTAACGGCGTTCTCGCTCGTCGTCGCCGGTACGGTGCTCGTCCCCGCCGCGCTCGCGCGGCTCGTCGAGTGACGCGGTTTTCCTATTTTCGGAACCAACGAGAAGGAGTACGACGATGAATCTAACGAACGAACAATTATTGGAGCATGCGACGGAAGCTCGGAAGCGGGCGTACGTACCCTATTCGAAATTCGCCGTCGGCAGCGCGCTGCTGGATACGAACGGCCATATTCATTACGGCTGCAACGTGGAGAACGGGGCGTACAGCCCGACGAACTGCGCCGAGCGGACGTCGCTGCACCGCGCGATCGCGGACGGCGTCAAGCGAGGCGACTTCGCCGCGATCGCGGTCGTCGCCGACACGAACGGGCCGTGCACGCCTTGCGGCGTCTGCCGCCAGGTGCTTTCGGAATTGTGCCCGCCGGACATGCCGGTCATTATGAGCAACCTGCGAGGCGAGACGAAGGTGATGACGGTGGCGGAGCTGCTGCCGGGCGCGTTCGTACTGGAGGAGCATAAAAACATATGACGGACATCAAAACCCACCCGCAAGCGAAGTACCGCTCGGGCTTCGTGACGATCGTCGGACGGCCGAACGTCGGCAAGTCTACGCTCATGAACCAAGTGATCGGCCAGAAGATCGCTATCATGTCGGACAAACCCCAGACGACCCGGAACAAAATTCAAGGCGTATACACGCAAGGCAGCGTACAAATGGTGTTCCTCGACACGCCGGGCATCCATAAGCCGGATTCGAAGCTCGGCAATTACATGGTCAAGGTGGCCACGGATACGCTGAAGGAAGTCGACGTCGTTCTGTTCCTGATCGACGTGTCGGCCGGACTCGGCGGGGGCGACCGGTTCATCATCGAGCAATTAAAGAACGTGCGCACGCCCGTCGTATTGGGGCTCAACAAGATCGACCTCGTTCATCCGGAAGCGCTGCTCCCGATCATCGCGCAATATAAGGATTTATATCCGTTCGCGGAGATCGTGCCGGTGTCGGCGCTGAAAGGCAACAACGTAAGCACGCTGCTGGAGCAGCTAGGCAAGTACATGCCGGAGGGCCCGCAATATTATCCGGCCGACCAGGTGACGGATCACCCCGAGCAATTCGTATGCGCGGAGCTGGTGCGGGAGAAGATTCTTCATTTGACCCGGGAAGAAATTCCCCATTCGGTCGCGGTGCAGATCGAAGCGATGAGCGTTCGGGACAACGGCGTCGTCGACGTCTCCGCCGTCATCTACGTCGAACGCGATTCGCAGAAGGCGATCGTGATCGGGAAGAAAGGCGCGCTCCTGAAGCAAATCGGAGAAGCCGCCCGCAAGGATATGGAGACGCTGCTCGGCTCCCGCATTTTCCTGGAGCTGTGGGTGAAAGTGAAGAAGGACTGGCGAAACACGGAGCACGTCTTGAAGGATCTCGGGTTTCGACACGACTGAGACAAACGTTTGCCATGAAATGTATCGCATAGGAAACTCGCGTCCGTACATCCTAAGACTATAGCGTCAAAGTCGCCACAGCGGAAAGGATGAATTCGGATGCGAGATTTTTCGTGGACGTATTTTACTTTGACTGGGGATGTAGATGCTTATATGCTTTACCGCGAATGGGACCAGATGAAAGACGTGTCCGGCATCGACGTCGACGTCATCCCGGGAGATGAAGAAGCCGAGGGATGTTACATCGAGTAGAGGGAATCGTCATTCGGTCCGTCGAATACGGAGAGGGTAACTTGATCGTTACCCTAATGACCGGCGAGCTCGGTAAAGTCGGGGTGATGGTCCGCGGGGCGAAGAAGACGCGAAGTCGCCACGCCGCCGTCACCCAATTGTATACATATGGCGAGTATGTGTACTACAAATCGAATACAGGTACGCTCGGTACGCTGAATCACGCAGAGCTGCTGGACGCCTTCCCGGGCATCCGCGGCGACCTGCGTCGTTCGGCGTATGCGGCGTATTTCGCCGAGTTGACCGATCGGCTCGTCCCCGACGGCGAAGCGAGCGCCTTCTTGTACGAACAGCTGAAGGCCGCATACGAAGCGATGTCGGGGGGCAAGGATCCGGCCGTCGTCGGCGCGATGCTCGAGCTGAAGCTGTTCGCGTTCTCGGGCGTGTCGCCGATCACGCAGGAGTGCGCCGAATGCGGGCGCGTCCCGGAGTCGCAAGAGGCCGCGTTTTGGAGCCCGGCCGCCGGGGGACTCGTTTGCGTCCGCTGCGCGGGCGCGTTCGCCGACCGTACGCCGCTCGCCCCGGGCGTACGGAAGCTGCTCCCGGTGCTGCAGCGCGCCGACCTGCGGCGGCTCGGCGACGTCAACGTGAAGCCGCGCACGAGAGCGGACCTCAAGCAGACGATGCGGCGTTGGTTCGAGACGCATGCCGACGTTCGTCTCCGGACGCGCGCCGTCCTGGATCAGATCGAAGCGGTGTATGCGGATGACGACGCGGAAGACGATTCGACGAAGCTCCCGGACGGAAATGGCTCTTGACATCATTAAGGAACGTTGTTATAATTCACCACAATATGTGTATTGGACGAATGTCCGGAAGCGTCGGATGGGAAAACAAGTAACTGATGTGCGGCGGATCGCAGCGACCGGGGACGGTGAGAGCCCGGATCCGAGACATGAGCGAAGGCGTTCCCGTAGCGGAAGGCAATTCGGTAAAAGAGGGCGTCTTCGGCGCCAAGTAGGGTGGAACCGCGGGAGAACAACCCGTCCCTACGTCCTAACAGGGCGTAGAGACGGGATTTTTTGCATATAAGGAGAGGTTATCGAACATGTCAGCGAAGTCGATGGACGCGATTACGGCGTTAGCGAAGCACAGGGGGTTCATTTTCCCGGGGTCCGAAATTTACGGCGGTCTCGCCAACACATGGGATTACGGGCCGCTCGGCGTCGAGCTCAAGAACAATATCAAACGAGCCTGGTGGAAGAAATTCATTCAAGAATCGCCGTATAACGTCGGCTTGGACGCGGCCATTCTGATGAATCCGCAGACGTGGGTCGCATCGGGACACGTGGGCAACTTCAACGACCCGATGATCGACTGCAAGCAGTGCAAGTCGCGCCACCGCGCCGACAAGCTGATCGAGAACGCGGTCGCGGAGAAGGGCCAGGAAATCATCGTCGACGGCATGTCGTTCGATCAGATGATGGAACTCATCAAGGAACACCATATCGTCTGCCCGGATTGCGGGGCCTTCGATTATACGGACATTCGCCAGTTCAACCTGATGTTCAAGACGCACCAAGGCGTTACGGCTTCGAGCGCCAACGAAGTGTATTTGCGTCCGGAGACGGCGCAGGGCATCTTCGTTAACTTCAAGAACGTGCAGCGCACGATGCGCAAGAAGCTGCCGTTCGGCATCGGCCAGATCGGCAAGAGCTTCCGGAACGAAATCACGCCCGGCAACTTCACGTTCCGCACGCGGGAATTCGAGCAGATGGAGCTTGAATTTTTCTGCAAGCCGGGCGAAGATTTGCAATGGTTCGAATACTGGCGCGCCTTCTGCAAGGAGTGGCTGCTGAAGCTGAACATGAAGGAAGACAGTATCCGCCTTCGCGATCACTCGGATGACGAACTGTCGCATTACAGCAACGCGACCGTCGACATCGAGTTCAAGTTCCCGTTCGGCTGGGGCGAGCTGTGGGGCATCGCCGATCGGACCGACTACGACCTCAAGCAGCACATGCAGCATTCCGGCGAAGACTTTCACTACCACGACCAAGAAACCGGGGAAAAGTACGTCGCGTACTGCATCGAGCCGTCGCTCGGCGCGGATCGCGTCACGCTCGCGTTCCTGATCGACGCGTACGAGGAGCAGCAGTTGGAAGGCGACGACAGCCGCGTCGTGCTTCGCCTGCATCCGGCGCTTGCGCCGTATAAGGCAGCCGTGTTCCCGCTCTCCAAGAAGCTGAACGACGGCGCTCGCAAGGTGTTCGAGAAGCTGGCCGCCGATTACATGGTCGACTTCGACGACGCGGGCTCGATCGGGAAGCGGTACCGCCGCCACGACGAGATCGGCACGCCGTTCTGCATTACGTACGACTTCGAATCGGAAACGGACGGCCAAGTGACGGTGCGCGACCGCGATACGATGGAGCAGGTGCGCATGCCGATCGACGAGCTGCCGGCTTACATCGCAAGCAAGCTCGCGTTCTAATTTCCAAGGGGAAAATTTGCGAGGGCGCCGGAAGCAGGAGTTTTCCGCGGCGCCCTCGTATATATTAGTAAGGACTTTTATTTTCGTAAACTTTATCGATACGAAGAACGGCGGTGAACGCATGAACGCCGCACAACCGAAGATCGTCGTCGACGCGGACGCATGCCCGGTGAAGGAGCAAGTGTCGATCGCCGCCGTTCGACACGGGGTTCCGGCTTGGATGGTGTCGTCTTATAATCATGTGTTGCCGGAGCTTCCCGGCGTTACGAACTTCCAAGTCGACGCGTCGGACCAGTCCGCGGATTTATTCATCGCGAACCGACTCGCGCCGGGCGACGTGCTCGTCACGCAGGACTATGGACTTGCGACGATTGGGCTGGCGAAGCGAACGACGGTACTGTCACCGAGAGGGACGATGTTCACGAACGACAACATCGACAGGCTGCTGGAGGAGCGGCATCAGTCCGCCAAGCGCAGGCGTGCCGGCGGCCGCACGAAGGGACCGAGGCCGTTCACCGGGGAGGATCGGGACAGGTTTCTACATGTTTTGACAAAAGTTTTATCGGGTTTGCAGGAGAATGGTCCAATATAGCGAATACTAATATTTGCAATTTCGGAATGTGGTGATATGGGATGAGGACAGGATCGATTCCGGAGGACGTCATTCAATCCGTGCTCGAGAAGACCGATATCGTCGAGCTGATCGGTCGAACGGTATCGCTCGCGAGGAGCGGCCGCGGGTATCTCGGTTTGTGCCCCTTCCATTCCGAAAAGACGCCCTCCTTCAACGTGTTGCCGGAGAAGCGCATCTTTCACTGCTTCGGCTGCGGAACCGGAGGCAACGCCATCCGGTTCTTGATGAAATCCGAAGGCTTATCGTTCCCGGAAGCGGTACGCGCCTTGGCGGAAACAACGGGCGTCGCATACGATTTCGCCCCGGCGCCTTCCGAGATGACGGAAGAGCAGCGGCAAGCGCTGCGATATATCAGCGCGAACGAAGAGGCCGCGAAGTTTTTCCACTTCGTGCTCGGCGGAACGGAGCAGGGACAGGCGGGATACGAGTATTTGAAGCGCCGCGGCTTTTCCCAGAAGCTGATCGACGAATTCGAGATCGGGTTCGCGCCGCCGCTGCGGGATAGTCTTCTGCAGTTCCTGCAGACGAAGGGGTTCTCGCCGCAAATCGCCGAGCGCGCCGGATTGATCGCCGCTCGCAACGATTCGACGGATTACTTCGACCGGTTTCGCGACCGGGTGATGTTCCCGATCTGGGATGCGGCAGGGAAGATCGTCGCCTTCAACGGACGCGCCGTCGGAGACGCGCAGCCGAAGTACTTGCATTCGCCCGAGACGCCTCTGTTTCAGAAGAGCAAGGTGTTGTACCCGCTCCATCTCGCGAAGGCTTCCATTCGGAAGCAACGTCAAGCGGTGTTGTTCGAGGGGATGGTCGACGTGATCAAAGCCCGGGAAGCCGGCGTGGAGAACGGCGTCGCGACGCTCGGCACGGCGCTTACGGAGACGCATCTGGCATTGCTCCGAAGGTACTGCGACTCGATCCTCGTCTGTTACGACGGCGATCGCGCGGGACAGGCGGCGGCGCATAAGACCGTGTTGCTCTGCGAGAAGGCCGGCATGAAATGCGAGGTGGCGCTGCTGCCGGAAGGCAAGGATCCGGACGAATATATCGCCGCTTTCGGTCCCGAAGCGTTCCTCGCGAACGTCATCCGAAACCCCGTTTCTTCGACAAAATATAAAATACTATATTTAAAGAAGGAACATACACTACAAGATGACGGGGGCAAATTATCGTTCGTTCGATCGGCGCTTCGCATCGTAGCGGCGCTCGAATCCCCTACCGAGCGGGAACATTACGTAAAAGAACTCGCCGTAGAAACCCAATACGCCTTTGAAACTTTGAAACAAGAGATGAACGAAATTCGTCAAAAAGTGAGAGGGCAAGGGGATAAGAACGAAATTCCGTGGAATACTGATATGAATGAAAAGGGGAGTTCCGCCCCGGCGGTCCCCGCGCTGCGGCCGGCTTATTATTCGGCGGAGCGGCAGCTCTTGGCCGCTATGATGTACAGCGAAGATGCCGCTAAGCTCGTCCAAGAGAAGTTGGGCGGGGAATTTCACGTGGAAGCTCATGCGGCGATCGCTGCTTATTTATATGCTTACTATGCCGCCGGCAGGGAGCCGAATCCTAGCGGATTCGTCGGCACTTTGCATGACGACGCCTTGGAGGCAATGGCGAGCAGCATCTTGCTCTCGGTCCCCCAGGACGCCATCAACGAGAAGGTGCTCGAGGACTGCTTGACGGAAGTGCGCAAACACGACTTGGAGCTCAAGTTAAAGCAGAAGCAACAGAAGCTTGCAAGAGCCGAACGCGCGGAGGAGTTCGCCGCCGCCGCGCAAATCGGAATCGAGATCATTACCTTAGAGAGAGAGCTCAAGCAGTTGGGGCAACGGATCTAAGGAGGAGGGAGTTGTCGAATGACGAACGAACAGCATACGGAGCAAGAGACCGAACTGACCTTGGAACAAGTCAAAGAGCAACTATTGGAACAAGGGAAGAAGCGCTCGACGCTTACGTATAAAGATATCACGGAGAGACTGTCCCCGTTCGATCAGGACGCGGAGCAGATCGACGAGTTTTTCGAGGTGCTCGCGGAGCAGGGCATCGAAGTCGTGAACGAGAACGAAGACGGAGGCATGGCGCTTCCGGAAGACGATCACGACGACTTCCAATTCGACGAAGATTTGTCGCTGCCGCCGGGCGTGAAGATCAACGATCCCGTACGGATGTACTTGAAGGAAATCGGACGGGTGCCGCTGTTATCGGCGGAAGACGAAATTCAACTGGCCAAAAGGATCGAAAACGGGGACGAAGAAGCGAAGCGGCGCCTAGCGGAAGCGAATCTTCGACTCGTCGTCAGCATCGCCAAGCGGTACGTCGGCCGCGGCATGCTGTTCCTCGACCTGATTCAGGAAGGGAACATGGGCCTGATCAAGGCGGTCGAGAAGTTCGACCACGACAAGGGCTTTAAATTCAGTACGTACGCGACTTGGTGGATTCGCCAAGCGATTACCCGCGCGATCGCCGATCAGGCGAGAACGATCCGCATCCCCGTACATATGGTGGAGACGATCAATAAGCTGATCCGCGTATCGAGGCAGCTGTTGCAGGAATTAGGACGGGAGCCGACGCCGGAGGAAATCGCGAAGGAGATGGATCTCAGCACCGAGAAGGTTCGGGAGATCATGAAGATCGCGCAAGAGCCGGTATCGCTCGAGACGCCGATCGGCGAAGAGGACGACAGTCACTTAGGCGACTTCATCGAGGATCAAGAGGCGCTCGCGCCGGCCGACGCCGCGGCGTACGAGCTGCTGAAGGAACAGCTCGAAGATGTGCTCGATACGCTTACCGAGCGGGAAGAGAACGTGCTGCGCCTCCGCTTCGGCTTGGACGACGGCCGCACTCGGACGCTTGAAGAGGTGGGCAAGGTGTTCGGCGTTACGCGCGAGCGCATCCGCCAGATCGAAGCCAAGGCGCTTCGGAAGCTGCGCCACCCGAGCCGCAGCAAGCGGTTGAAAGATTTCTTAGAATAATTCGTCGAGAAGGACCTCCATCCGCCGTGCGGTCGGGGTCTTTTTCCCTATATAGCGGGAGGCGGCGTTGCCGAATGGACCAAGAGAAGCGAGCTTTGATCGTCAAGGAAATCGAACATTGGCAGCGAAGCAAGCTGCTCCCGGATCAATATTGCGATTTCCTGCTTAACTTGTATCGCGACCCCGAAGCGTCGGGGACGGTCGTGCAGCAAGAGCGCAAACGAAAAATCGTGGAAAGCAACCCGCTGCATTGGCTGTTACTAATTGGCAGCATTGGTTTGTTTTGTTACGTTGGTCTACATTTTAGCTTGTTTCCTCCGCTATTGCAAATCGGGGTATTCCTCGCGGTCGTGCTTGCCGCGCACGGCGTCAGCGCCTATTTTCGAAACCGAAAGCCGTTGCTATCCTATGCGTTGTTCGGCGTCGGAGCGGGCGCCCTGTTGGCCGGAGGAGCGTTTCTTCTCGGCGGCGAAGGCGGGGTCGGAGCGACGGGGGATTGGACCGCTCCTGCTTTCTATACCGCGTGCTGCGCGATCATCTGGATCGCGTTCGGGGTCGCGCTTCGGGTGCCTTGGATTCATCTCTGCGGCTGGATCGTGCTCATGTTCGTGTATTCGGCGGCGGTCAACCGCATCGTTATGCCGGAGGGTTGGGTCGCTTTAGAGCTTAGCTGGATTCCGCTCGCCGGCGTGTTCGGTTGGATCGGTTGGCTGCTCAGCCGCCGCGCGAAGCAGTCCGGCGCCGTGTTCCTGATCCTGGCCTGCTTGCTCTGGTTCGTACCGGAGACGTACGCCTACGCGTTCACCGAGCAGCCGCTCGCCGTAACGCAATCGTTGATGCTGGGGAAGCTGGCCGCGCTCGGCGCGACGGCGTTCTTCTTAAGAAAATTATGGACGGAATGGGTTGTATAAGATGATTCAACTATCCAAGCGGCTGACGGCCGTCGCGGAATTCGCGCTGCCGGGCGGAGCGCTCGCGGATATCGGAACGGACCATGCCCTATTGCCCGTATCGCTCGTGCAGCGCGGGATCATCCCGAACGCCGTGGCCGGCGACGTGCATGTCGGCCCGGCCCGGGCCGCGGAACGACAAGTGCTGTCGGCGGGGCTCGCAAGCAAAATCGATGTTCGGATCGGGGACGGCCTGGCCGTGCTCAAGCCGAACGAAGTCAAGACGATTACGATCGCGGGCATGGGCGGAGGAACGATCGTCGACATTTTGTCGGGGGGCGCCGCCGCGCTCGCGGGGGTGCAGCGGCTCGTGCTGCAGCCGAACGTGGGCGAGCGGCTCGTGCGCGCGTGGCTGCTCGAGAACGGTTGGAAGCTTGTTCAGGAGACGCTGCTCGAGGAAGACGGATTAATGTACGAGGTGCTGGCGGCGGATGCGCCGTCGGATAAAGCGGAAGCGGCCGCTTGGAACGAAGCCTTATACGAAGGCGTTCCCGCGCCGAGCGGCGGCGGTACGCTGCCGCGGTCGGTCCTTCTGCTGATGGGACCGCATCTGCTTCGTGCGCCGACGCGGCTGTTCGCCCGGAAGTGGACCGCTTACGTCGCGAAGCTGGACGAATTGATCGAACGGATCGGCCGCTCCGAACAGCCGGAAGCGCTCAAGAAGCGCGCGGAGCTGACGGCCGAGCGGAACGAGGTTAGCGAGGTGCTGCAATGGCTGTCGACGTGAGACAGATCGTCTATTGGATGGAATCGTGGGCGCCGCCCGCGTTAGCGGAGCCCGACGACAAGATCGGATTGCAAATCGGTTCCTTGAAGAACAAGGTCGAGCGGGTCGCGGTCGCGCTCGACGTCACGGATGCGGTGGTCGACGAAGCGATCGCACGCGGGGCGGGACTCATTATCGCGCATCATCCGATCCTCTTTCGACCGCTCGCCGCGATCCGGACGGACCGCGCCGACGGGAAGCTGATCAAAAAGCTGCTCGCGAGCGACGTCTCGGTGTATGCGTCGCATACGAATCTCGATGTCGCGACGGGCGGCGTCAACGACTTGCTCGCCGACGCGCTCGGCTTGACGTCGACGAAGCCGCTGAAGACGTCCGCGGTGGAGACGCTGTACAAGCTAGTCGCGTACGTGCCGCTTTCGCACGCGGACGAGGTGCGGGAAGCCGTATTCGCGGCCGGCGCCGGCCAGATCGGCAAATACAGCCATTGCGGCTTCTCGGCCGAAGGCACCGGCACGTTCCTGCCGGAGGAAGGGTCGACCCCTTATCTCGGCGAGCCGGGACGGCTCGAGACCGCCTCCGAGCTCCGGTTCGAGACGATCGTGCCCGAGCGGCGCAAGGCGGCCGCGGTGAAGGCGCTCTTGGCGGCGCATCCGTACGAGGAGGTCGCTTACGATGTGTTCCGGCTGGAGCTGCCGGGCGAAGCGTTCGGCCTCGGGCGAGTCGGATCGCTCCCTTCGCCGACGACGCTGAAGGCATTCGCCGAGCAGGCGAAAACCGCGTTCGGCGTACCGGCGCTGCGCTTCGTCGGCGACCCGGACAAGGTCGTTCGGAACGTCGCCGTGCTGGGCGGCTCGGGACGAAGCTACGTCAAGCATGCGATTTCCGCCGGGGCGGACGCGTTCGTCACCGGCGACCTCGATCACCATACGGCTCACGACGCGCTGGCCGCCGGCATCGCGTTGATCGATCCGGGACACCACATCGAGCAAATCATGAAAGCGGCGGTCGCCGCGCGGCTGAACGCGCACGCGGCGGCGCAAGGGTGGGACGTAGAGGCGTACGCGTCGGCCGGGTCGACCGAGCCGTTCGTCTTCTTGTAGCGCCGCGTTCGTCGCGCTGGCAGCGTTGGTAACTTCCGAGCATTGCATCGCGACCCGAATGCGCGTATACTTGTTCTAGTCGAGAAGTTTGACAGACAATCGCCGGCGGGGGAACCCGCGGGAGGAAAGTCCGGGCTCCATAGGGCAGGGTGCTGGATAACGTCCAGTCGTCGCGAGACGAAGGATAGTGCCACAGAAACGGACCGCCGATGGCTTTCGCGAGAAAGCACAGGCAAGGGTGGAACCGTGGTGTAAGAGACCACGAGGGGGCATGGCGACATGTCTCCTGGTAAACCCCACTTGGAGCAAGACCTAAGAGGAACGCGGCAGCTTCGCGCTGCGACCCTTGCCCGGGGTGCGTTCGGGTTGGTCGCTGGAGCGGCGCAGCAATGCGTCGCCTAGATAGATGATTGTCGCTTCAACGGTGGGAGGGCAGGTGACC
>NZ_JAPSKE010000009.1 GCF_031177825.1 Paenibacillus sp.
TCGCGGTGAGCTCCCGCTCGCGGCGCTGCGTATCCGGGAAGTAGGCGTTGCCGCCGTCGATGATGATGTCGCCTTGCTCGAGATGCGGCAGCAGCGACTCGATCGTCTTGTCGGTCGGCTCGCCCGCTTTGACCATGATCATAATTTTCCGAGGCGTCTCGAGCGACTGCACGAACTCCTCGACGCTGTACGCGCCGACGAGGTTTTTGCCGGCCGCTTCAAGGGCGAGCTCCTTCGTCTTTTCCGGCGAACGGTTATACACCGCTACGGAGAAGCCCTTGCTCTCCATGTTCAAGGCGAGGTTCTTCCCCATGACCGCGAGGCCGACGACGCCGATTTGCTGTTTCATGTTCGGTTTCCCCCTGTTGTTCGGTACTTGCTAGATCGTCATCGCTCCGAAGCCGCCGTCGACGCGAAGGAACGTGCCGGTCACGAAGCCGGACGCCTTCTCGGACGCGAGGTATACGGCGGCGCCTTGGAGCTCTTCCGCCGCGCCGAAGCGATTCATCGGCGTGTGGCCCAGGATGCTCTTCACGCGTTCCTCGGAGAGGATCTTGCGGTTTTGCTCGGCCGGGAAGAAGCCCGGAATGATGCCGTTGACACGAATGTGATGCGGCGCGAATTCGCGCGCGAGAAACTGCGTGACGGAATTGACGCCCGCCTTGGAGGCGGAGTACGTGAACACCTTGGACAACGGCGGTCCGGAGGAGACGGACGAGATGTTGATGATGCTGCCGCCCCGGCCTTGATCGATCATATGCTTGCCGAACACCTGGCACGCCAGGACGACGCCCTTCAGGTTGACGTCCATGATGCCGTCCCATTCTTCTTCGGTGATGTCGAAGAACGGCGTCGCGCTGTTGCGGCCCGGGCAGTTGAGCAGCACGTCGACGGAGCCGGACCAGGCGACGACTTCGCTCAGCACGCGGGCGAGGTCCGCCTTGCTCGTCGCGTCCGCTTGGAATACGGCGGCTTCGCCTCCCTTGTCCGCGATGCGAGCGCGCGCCGCTTCCGACGTCTCCGCGTTGCGGCCGACGACCGCGATCTTCGCGCCGTACGCGCCGAGCGCTTCGCCCATGACGGAGCCTAGCGTGCTGTTTCCGCCGATGATGACGGCGGTCTTGCCGGTGAGATCGAATAAGTTCAAAGTCATGCTGAGAGATTCCCTCCTGGGTTTGGAATTCCTTACGGCTGCGACTGGAAGCGAACGATGCGGCGGAACGGGTCGACGAGCCGCGGGTATAGATCGCCGTAAATCGAGAACAGCTCGTCGTACGTCGCCCGCGTCGCGGGGTTCGGCTCGTGCGTATGCGAAGACGCCGACCATGCCTTGGCCCCGGCGAAGTCGGGCCAGTCGCCGAGCGCGACGAGGCCGAGCGCCGCCGCGCCGAGCGCGGAGCTTTCGATCGCGTCCGGGACGGTGAGCGGCGCGCCGAGCACGTCGGCGATCGTCTGCCGCCAGAACGGCGACCGCGCGAAGCCGCCCGACGCGCGAATTTCGCGCGGCCGGCCGGCGGCGTCCGCCACCGCCTCCGCGACGGAGCGCACCGCGTAGCCGACGCCTTCGAGCACGGCCCGCACCATGTGCGGCTTGCCGTGCGCGAGCGAGAGGCCGAAGAAGACGCCGCGCACGTCGGCGTTCCAATACGGCGCGCGCTCGCCGGCGAACAGCGGCAACGTTACGAGGCCGCCGCTTCCCGGCGGCGCCTGCTGCGCGAGCGCCGTGAGCGCCTCGTACGGGTCGATGCCGGCGGCGCGCGCTTCGTCCGCTTCCTTCGTCGCGAGATGATCGCGCACCCAGCGGAACAACACGCCGCCGTTGTTGATGGCGCCGCCCACGACCCATCGGTCGTCGGACAGCGCATAGCAGAACGTACGGCCCTGCGGGTCCGTGCGCGGCTCGCGTACGATCGCGCGCACCGCGCCGCTCGTGCCGATCGTCACCGCGAATTCGTCCGGCTCGAGCGCGCCCGCGCCGACGTTGGCGAGCACGCCGTCGGACGCCCCGACGACGACCGGCGTGCCCGGCGCTAAGCCGAGCCGCTCCGCGACCGCGCGATCGAGTCCTTCGAGCGCGCACGTGGTCGGGACGAGCTCCGGCAGGCGGGTGGCGTCGATGCCGGCCGCGCGCAGCGCCGGCTCATGCCAATCGCGGCGCTCGAGCGAGTACAGCCCCGTCGCGCTCGCGATCGAATGATCGACGACGAGCCGGCCGCCGAACCAGCCGGCGAGCACGTACTCCTTAATGCCGGCGAACGTTCCCGCCCGCTCGAAGATCGCCGGCGCCTTGTCGCGCAGCCACATCAGCTTCAGCAGCGGCGACATCGGATGGATCGGCGTTCCCGTCGCCGCGTAAATCGCGTGCGCGTCGGTCTGCGCCTTCAGAATGTCTACGTAGGAAGCCGCTCGGTTGTCCGCCCACGTGATCGATGGCGTAAGCGGCTTCCCGTCTCGATCCAGCGCGATCAGGCTGTGCATCGCCGAGCTGAACACGACGCAGCGGACGTCGCTAGCTGCGATCCCCGCCCGCTCGACGGCCGAACGGACGGCCGTCTCTACCGCGCGCGCGATCTCGTCCGGATCCTGCTCCGCCCGGTCGGGGGCGGGCGTGTGCAGCGGGTATTCTATGGACGTCACAGCGCGTACGGCGCCGGCGGCCGTATCGACGACGACGGCTTTCGTGCTCGTCGTGCCGATATCTGCGGCTATGATATACGGCTTCATTTGGGCAAATACCCCTCGCCGTCGAACGTCCACTCGTAAGGAGCCTCCGAGACGATCTCGATGTCCGGATGGTTCCGCGCTTCTTCGAGCAGCGTCGTCGAAATTTCGATTTCTCCGAGGTGGAGCGTGTCGCGAATACGCACGAGTCGGCAAGCGTGGAAGTCGAGCACGTTGCACGTCTTCACGGCCGCCTTGATCGCGAGTTCGTCGCTCTCGAGCGTCGTCGCGAGCTTCGTCGGCGCGCAGACGGTCGACGTGAGTCCGTTCAAATACGTCGCGGTGAAATCCATCTTGTCCGCGAGCCGGCGCGTCGTGAAGTCGGCCGTGCCGACGCCGTTCGCGTTGCCCTTCGACTCCTTCGTCACGTCGAGAACGACCATCTTGTTCACGTCCGGCCCGCCGGACGCGTACGGCGTCGGATAGCGGCCGGTGACGTTCGGGTCCATGCCGTCGCCGCTGATGTTCTTCCCGATGTAATCGATGACGAGCACGTCGATCTGATCGAACAGCAGCCGCGGCATACGCGACTTCGCCATCTTCTGCAGCTCGACCTCGCGTTCGTACACGTTCTCCGCCGGCAGCACCTCGATATGGCACGTCTCGTCGTACGCATTCTCGACCGCCGCGACGCCGAACGCGATCGGCAGCTTCTTCATCATGAGCGTCGCCATCTCCGGCACGAATTCGGCCATGTACTTAAAGCCGAGCTGATGGCACGCTTCCGCGCCCTTCTGCTTGCCGAGTCCGATCGCGATCATCTTCATGATGCCGCTCTCGATCGGGCCGCGGAACGCCGTGTGCGGCTTCACGCGGTTGATGACGACGATGGCGTCGGCGGTCGAGGCGATTTTGTCGACGTACACCGGCAAGCCGTTCGCGAGGCGGTCGATCTCCACGACCTCCATCGACGACTCGACCGGCGCGCCCATCGTCGTCTCGTCGATGCCGAGATGCTTCAGCACCTCGGCCTGGCCTTCCGCCGTCGCGCCGCCGTGGCTGCCCATGCACGGCACGATGAACGGCGATGCGCCCGCCGACTTGATCGCGTCGATCGTCGTCTTGGTCAGGCCCGCGATGTTCGCGACGCCGCGGCTGCCGACCGCGACGGCCACGCGCTGCCCCGGCCGAATGCGGTCGATCGCGCCCGGCTTCGCGAGCTCCTGCCGCAGCGTCGCGAGCGGGTCGTCGAGCTTCGAGGCGTCGAATTTCTGTCGGACGCGCACGATCGACGGTATCGGAATCGGCTGTAACATATCTCGGATCATGTCGCTCATGGAAATCCCTTCCTTATGGTCGTAATCGACGCCAATTATTTCCCTAATAAATCCAAGTGTCTCCCGATATGCGAAATCAAAGCCGCTTCGTAGTCGTTTTCCCGATCGCGAAGCGTCGCGTAGAATTCGTCCTTGAACAGCGACGCTCCCGTTTCGTCCTTCGCCGTCAGCAGCAGGCCGTACGTAATATGGATCAGCTGCCGCGCGTTGTCCTCGTTCATGTATTCCGGAAGCTCCGCGTCCGACGCTTCCGCGAGCGGCTTCACCTTGCCGAAGTCGGCCGTGACGTGGTAATACTTCAGCGCCTCTTCCACATGCGCCGCGGCGTATTCGTGCATCCGGCGATACAGCGAAGGGTTGACGCGAGCGACGGTCCGCACCGCTTCGAGCCAGTTCGTGCCCGCGGTCTTCAGATGGAAGCGGCCGTTCGTGTATTTCGCGACGAGCGGGAACACGCTGAACTTGTCGCTGCCGGAATGCACGCTCAGCTTATAGCCGAAGTGGTCGCAGATCGCCGCGTGCACGCTCAGCTCCCGCTCGAATTGATCGATGTCGCCGATGTAATCGATCCCCTTCTGGAACTCGCCGCAAAACCGCGGCGCCATGCTGTACGGAGCGACGCCCTCGCGCTTCAGCTCGTTCGCCACGAACCAATGCGCGGCCGGATCGGTCGGCGTCGCCGTCTCGTCGATCGAAATTTCGAAGTCGATGGCCCGGCCCGCCGTCGCGATATAAGTTCGGTAAATATCGACCATGAAGCGAACCGCCTCGCCGTATACGAGCGCGTACCGCTGCAGCGCCGTCCGGCCGACCTCGATCGAAGCGCCGGCGATGTCGAACGTCCGGTCCGCATACTCGTTCTCGATGCGCTCCCGGTACGCCGCGTCCAACTCCGCGTACCGCCGCGCCACTTCCTCGTCGCTCGCCGAGCCCGCCGCATTGTCGATATGCTCCGAGGCGTCCAGCGTCAGCATCGAGAAGCCGAGGCGCAGCGCGTATTCGATGTCCTGCGTCGTCTTCAGGTGGTCGCCGTCGGCGCCCCACCCGTCTCGATATCCTTCTTGGAAAACGGCGTACGACGCCGCATCCAGCACATCCTCGTACGTGCGGCCCGTCAACGTCAGCTCCCGAATGCTCTGCTGCGCCAAAATCGGGCGGACGTTCTTGCCCGCGACCGTCTTAATGTGGCCCGACGACGCGAGCCCGAGCCGGTCGCCGAGGCCGATCGTCGCCATCCGCGTGCCGATCGCCCGCGGCTTCGTATACTCGAACGCGTCGTTCAGCGCGAGCCGGTTCGCGTGCGTCAGCGGGCACAGCTTATACCGCGTGTTCCCCTCCGCGGCCTCGTTCCCTTCCAGAGCGGCGTACAACGCGCCTCCCCCGACGACGAGCAGCTTCCGCTCGCTGCCGTCCTTCACCATAGCGATCTTGTCCCCGCCGGATGCCGCGAAGGACGCTGCGTACACGTTCGCCAAGCCTTCCAATGGCGCGCCCGCCGCCAGCGCCTTCGCCGCGGCGATGACCTCGTTCGTTACCGTCACCATGTCCCGATCCCTCCATAATAACAACGTTGTTATTTTCCCATGCGTCTATCATATGTTGAAAATTCGCTTTCATCAATGATAAATTTTACGGTATACTAAAAATAATAACAACGTTTGCATTTTTTCGCCGGAGGAGGCTGCATCAGCGAATGAACGTCACGATCAAAGACATCGCCCGTCTCGCGGGCGTCAGCTACTCCACCGTCTCCAAGGCGCTCAACGACAGTCCGCTCGTCAAAACCGACACCCGGCGGCGCATCGTCGAGCTCGCGCGGCAGCTCGGCTACGAGCCGAATCTCGCCGCGAAGAGCCTCGTCTCGAGGCGCAGCATGACGGTCGGCGTCCTGCTGCCGTCGCTCGAACGCGTCGCGCTGTCCGCCCTCGTCGGCCGCATCAACGACGCGCTCGCCACGCGCGGCTACGAGGTCATCTTGTCGATTCTGCCGCCGACGTCGGCGATCCGGCTGTTCCAGCGGCTTCAGGTGGACGGCATCGTCGTGTTCGAAGACATTACGCCGGAAGCGCGGCATGTCGAGACGGTGACGACCGACATTCCGGTCGTCTCCATCGGCGCCTCGCATCTCGTCGGCTCCCGCTTCGCCGTCGTCGACGTGAGGCGCAAGGACGCGCTGCGAGAGGCGGTCCGTTACTTGGCCGGGCTCGGCCACAAGCGCATCGCCTATATCGGGGACGCGCGGGAGTCCGACAGCAAGCAGCAGGAGAAGGTCGCCGGATTTATGGAGGGCGCGTTCGCCTGCGGCCTCTCGGCCGGCGACGCGTTCGTCCTCAACTCCGGCGGCAATACGTGGCGGCACGGCTACGACGCCGGAAGGCGCCTGCTCGAGCTCGACGGCCGGCCGACCGCGGTCATCACCGGCGCGTTCGACGTCACGGCCGGCCTGCTGCGCGCCGCGCTCGACGGCGGTCTCCGCGTGCCGGACGATTTGTCGCTCGTCAGCTACGACCATATTCCGCAACTCGCGGAGCTCGACGTGCCGGTGACGGCGGTCGGCGCCCCGGTCGACGCGTTCGGCGAACGGATCGCGGAGGCGCTGCTCGACATTATGGCGGACAGCGGGCCGATCCGCCGCGAGACGCATCTGGACGCCGTGTTGGAAGAACGCGCTTCAGCGGTTCGCTTCCCCGGCTGACCCGGCGGGACCGGCCGCCCGACGCCCTTTGCGGTATTGCAGCGGCGAGCAACCGCACACCTTCTTGAACAGCTTATGGAAGTGGGCCGCGGGACCGACGCCGACCCGCTCGGCGATGTCGATCATCTTCAGATTCGTCTCCCGAAGCAGCCGCTGCGCCTCGCGCACGCGAACGAGCTGCACGTATTCGGCGAAGCCGAAGCCGGTGCATGCCTTGAACTTGCGGCTGAGGTAATACGGGCTGACAAAGAACCGTTCGGCTACGTCCTTCAGCAGCAGCGGCTCGGCGTACCGCTCCCCGACGTAAGCGGCCACCTCCGACATCGTCCGATGCACCGCGGACGGCGCCGCTTCGTCGATCGGCCGCTCCGCCGCCGCGCGAAACACGAGCAGCAGCAGCTGCTTCAGGAGCGCCTCGAGCATCGCGTCGCGGCCCGGCGCCTCGCCGCGGCTCTCGTCGATCAGCTCGCGCGCCAGCGCCTCTCCCTTCCAACGCTCCTGCGGCGGCAGACGGAAGACGCCGCTCTCCGTAGGCAGCGGAAAGCGGACCATCGCCGACTCCGCGAAATTGAGCACGACGCGCTCGTGATCCGGCACCCCGGTATCGAGCGTCCGGTGGAGCTCCCCCTTTTCGATAAACACGAACTCTCCCGCCCGCACCCGGTACGTCCGGTCCCGGATGAAGTAATCGCGTTCTCCCTCGAACAAATAATACAGCTCGTACCCTTCATGCGCGTGATCCTCGTCCATCGTAAAGTAGCCGATCCGCTTCGTATAATCGACTTGGATCGCGCCGTCGTCCGTTCGGAACTGATGATGCGCCATCTCGACCGCCTCCTCGCGCAAGAATTGCAACTTTTTGAGCGAATATGAGCAATTTTATACGAAGATTATATCGCATCGTTGCGTTATATTAAATGGTAACGGATTCAATCATTTCATCATTTCTTTCGAACGAAGGGGACGGGCAGATGAAGAAGAAGTACGCATTGATCGGCACCGGCGGACGGGCGATTTTCTTTTACGGCGCTTTAGCCAGAGACTTCCGGGACACCTCGGAGCTTGTCGCGTTCTGCGATACGAATCAGACGCGGATGAATTACGCCAACCGCTTGCTGACGACGCGCTTCGAGCACCCTGCGGTGCCGACGTACAAAGCGCACGACTTCGAGCGGATGATCCGCGAGACGAAGCCGGACGCCGTCATCGTGACGACGATGGACCGGACGCATCATACGTATATCGTGAAGGCGATGGAGCTCGGCTGCGACGTCATCAGCGAGAAGCCGATGACCGTCGACGAAGAGAAATGCCAGGACATTCTCGACGCGGTGAAGCGGACCGGCAAGCAGCTGCGGGTCACGTTCAACTACCGCTACGCGCCGCACAATACGAAAATTCGCGAGCTGATTATGAACGGCGCGATCGGCGACGTGCATTCCATTCACTTCGAGTGGCTGCTCAATACGGAGCACGGCGCGGACTATTTCCGGCGGTGGCACCGCGACAAGCGAAACAGCGGCGGCATGCTCGTCCACAAGTCGACGCATCACTTCGATCTCGTCAATTTTTGGCTCGGCAGCCAACCCCAGACGGTGTACGCGCAAGGCTCTCTGATGTTTTACGGCAAGGAAAACGCGGAGAAGCGGGGCGTCACGGAATTTTACAATCGGTCGCGGGGCAGCGAGGCGGCGAAGCGCGACCCGTTCGGGCTCGATCTCGAGCGGAGCGAGGAGCTGAAGGGACTGTACGCGGACGCGGAGCATGAAGACGGCTATTACCGCGATCAGAGCGTGTTCGGCGACGGCATCAGCATCGAGGACACGATGGGCGTGCTCGTCCGATACAAGAATAAGGCGATTATGACGTATTCGCTGAACTGCTATATGCCTTGGGAAGGGTTCCAGGTGAACATCAACGGCTCCAAGGGCCGCATCGAGATGAAGATCGTCGAGAAGTCGTACGTCAATTCCGGCGGCAAGAAGGAAGACGAAGGCGCGCTGAAGACGAAGAGCATCAAGGTCATTCCGATGTTCGGGGAGGCGTACGAGGCGGAGATCGTCGAAGGCGTCGGCGGGCACGGCGGCGGCGATCCGATTTTGCTGAACGACATCTTCGGCGAGCCGGCGGAAGATCCGTACAACCGGGCGGCTTCGCACGTCGACGGCGCGATGTCGATCCTCACCGGCATCGCCGGCAACATCTCGATGCGCACCGGACTGCCGGTGAACGTCGACGGACTCGTTCGGTTCTAACATGCGAAGAAGGTTGCCATCCGGCCGTTCGAACGGCTCGGACGGCAACCTTTTTTTCGCCCGCGTTCAGTTCTCCCTTCGCTCGACAGCAATAGGGAACATGAAAATTCCCTATTTCTACGAAGTCCCCCCGAAACCGGTAAATAGGGAATACCAAAGTTCCTTATTTGCGGATAAACCACCTGAAAACAGGCACATAACGGCGAATAGGGAACATCGTTGTTCCCTATTTGCCGGAATCAGACGGTCTCAAGGAAAATAGGGAAAGTTCGTGTTCCCTATTGATTCAAAGCATCCGCATCGGCGGCGGGCGGCACTCGCGAAATCGCATGCGACTTCTTCTCCAGTTCCGCCTTGAACCAGAACACATTGTACGGGTCCCACAACGACAGCGCGAAATAGATCGTTTTCCCGTCGTTTTCTGTATATCTCGGATTCATGTAAGGACCATACAATCCGGGATATTCGTCCTTATCGACGAGAACGATCGGTTCGCCCCACGGCCCCCACGGCGCAACGCCTTCCCGAATCACGACGCCCTGCCCTTCCCGTAAGTACGTCATAAGCCACCGCTCCAAGTACGGGTTCCAGACGACGGACAGCTCTCCGACCGTGTCGTCGACGACCGTCGCCGCTTCCTCCGGCTCGCCCGTCCAAGTCGGCTTCCCCTCTTCGTCCGTTCCGGCGTAATATTCATAGCCGTCCAAGCTTTCGATTCGGGACTCCTTCGCCCTCATGAGCTTTACGCCGCCGAAGCGGCCGGAAGGAACGCCCCAGAAGTAAATGTCGGCTTCTTCGTCCCCTTCCTGGATCCGATAGGGGCTGACTTGGATAAACCCGCTGTCTCCCGGCCACTTGACGTCGTCGAGCAGCGTCCAGGTTCTCCCTTCGTCCGCGGATTTCGCGATGCCGGCGTAGTTCGCGTCCCAACGGCCGGGCTCCCCCCAATGATTCACGGACATGTAGTACAGATACATGGCATCGTTCGCATACAAACCGTGAGTCGGGATTTTCGTCATCTCCTCGAAATCGCGCTTGACCGAAGGCAAGAGCTCTTTCGCAAGGCCGACGTCGTCGACGATCATGCCGTCGAACGCGATGCCGTCGCTCGGATCCGCGTCCGTCGAATACGCCATCGCGTTAGAGCGCCAGAAGCTCCCTCCGCCTCCCGTCATCTCCGGCGGCCGTTCCCCGAACGTGTCCCCGAAGACGAAATACGTCGTATCTTCTAGGTTGAACATCGATCCGAGATCGGTGCCGTAGACGGCATACCCATCCGTTCGATTCATGCCGTCCGCGCCGGTCAGCTGAGCGACTTGCTCCAAACCGGCGACGCGCTCCAAGACGAAGTCGACGCCGTCCGGTTCCAGCATCTTCTCCGTCGTCCCGCGCTCTCCCGGGCCGCAGGCGGCCGTACCCGCGGCGACGCCGACGGCGAGCGCGCACGCCCATGCTCTCCGAAGCTTCATATCGTCCGTTCCCCTATTCGGCTTAGTGAATTATCGAGCTCCGTCCCCCGGACCCTTGACGATCACTTCCAGAATGACGACGCGTTTCGGCGGGATCGTCAACCGCATGGCTTTCGCTCCGTCCGCCGCGATCTCTCCCCCGTCTTCGATGGCGTCCCCGTCGAAGCGACGGACGCGATAAGACGCCCCGGGCAAGCGATATCGCTTCATGTCCAGCTCGAAGGAGACGTTCCGCGCCTCCTCCGTGACGTTCGCGAAGAAGAAGGCGGCGCTCTCCTCCCGGTACTGCCAAGCGGAATGAACGACCGCATCGGCCTCGTAGACGCCGGACTCGTTGTACTCCGGGAAGTTCTTATCGCAGTTGTAATGGAACCAGTCCAACGCCGCCGTCTCCCGCTCGAACGACAGCGGCCGCAGCATCTTGCCGTACGCCAAATATTTGTTGCCCGGGCCGACCCGCATCCGCGCCAGCGCCCCCAGGTAGCGGGCTCGTTCGGGAGATAAGGCGTATCCTCGCGGTTCGAAAATGTAATAGTGTTCCTCCGGGTCGTTCTCCTTCCCGTCGATCGCTTCCATCGGGCTGTATTCGTAATTCAGCTCGTAGATGCCGCCCCATAAGTACGTTCGCGCGGCGGCGAAGTAAAACAGGGAGCCGATCTCCTCCGTCAGCTTGCCCCAGCCGTCCATCCGCAGAGCGCCGTATTCGTTGTACACATAGGTGAACATCGGAATGAGCGCCGCCTCGCCGGTCGCAAGCAAGCTCTTGAAGTTGTACATTTCCAATGGGGCTGCCGGGCGCCCGCCGGCTCTCGCTTGGTAATAATCGAGCACACCCAGGAACGCTTCGTTCATCATTTCGGTTCCCATCGGAATATACCGTCCGGCTTTCTCGATCATCGCCGCCTTCGTAGCCGCGTAGTTGCTCAAGTAGGCCGCAGCGATCTGCCTGCCGGCGCCGACCGGATGGCCGTGCGATTCGTCCATGCACACCTTCAGGATGTTGTTGGCGGAGATGTCGTAGTAAATCGAATCGACGTCCGCCTCCGCTTGCAGCCGCTCGTCCCGGCGCACGTGCAAAGCTTGGATGAACGGGTCCGCGGGACATACGAGGGAAAACTTGTACTTGTCGATGCTTCGAAGCGCGCGCTCCTCGGGGAATCGCTGCAGCGCCTGCCTGCCGCGATCGGCGTCCGCTCCGTTCAATCCGAACAAATAGTCGAATTCGAACGGCGCGTACTTGTCCCCGTACGCCTTCATCGCTTCGAGATTGGCCGGGTGAAAGCGCGTCGGAAACCAATCGTCCATGCCGCCGGGAACGCCGTTATAGAAGTTCTGCGTGCGATGCACCCAATCGGGCCCTAGGACATGGAACATCGGCGTCTCGATGTACTTATGGTACTCATGGATCCATGCGCTCCGGTCGCGACCGGCGTTGATCCCGAATGTGCACGCCCCCGTCCCCTCGTTCAGCCAGCGGGCGCGTTCGGCCTCCGGCCGCTCCGACAGCGGGCCTCTGCGGCACCAGAACTGTTGTAGGGCCCAACGCTTATACCGATCGGCGGCCTCGTACCATCCTTCGCCGTCGAGCGGCGCAACGACGACCGGGTATCCGACGGTCATTCCCGTCCCCGGCGCCATCGACTCCGCGCCATGGAAGAAGGAAGCTTCCAGGAGACCGTTCCCGTTCTTGTAGAAATTCAGCCATTTGGGATGCATCTCTCCGTCGTACGCCGCGAAATACAATCCGCCCCTCCGTTCGCCGTAGTACGCGAAGAACTGCATCGAAGCTCCGGAGTAGCTTTCCGGGTAAGGCATATGCCGCAGTCCGACGTCCCCGCCGAAGTGCTTGATCGGGTTGCGAACGCACAGCCCCGTCGCAAAGCTGTGGGCGACGTAATCGTCGGCCCCCTCGTTCGTGATCGCTTGCAAATTCGGTACGATCGGATACTCCAAGCCGACGACGGTCTCCCCCGAGTCGTTGCGGACCTCGGAGAAGAACCGGATTTCGTCCCGTTCGGCGGACGCGGCGACGGTTCCCACGACCGTCAACGCCTTCGCCGCTTCCCACTCGAACGCGATCGTCGTCTCGCCGTTCGGCGATTCCGAGATCGAATGCCTGCAGCGCTCGAATCGGCTCGTCGTTCCGCCGGCCGTCTCGATCCGGAAGGCGTCGGCCTGCATCGCGGCCGCGTAATCGATCCGTTTCGCTTTATCGAACAGCTCGCGCACGGAGCCGGTGTCCTCGTCGAACCGGATCCGGAGACGCCGGGATTCCAACGTCAACATAACTCCATCACCGCGCTTTCTTCGAGTCGGTTAGTAGTCGAAGCACTTCTTCAGATCCTCGTCGTCGAACGGAAGAATGTCCGGCAGCGGCAGGCGCTGATGCACCGGCAGAATGATCGGATGATCCTTATGCGGCTCGGTCTGGTACCAGTACGCCGTGCTCGAGTAATCGTCGCTCCGGTGATTGTTGTGCCCGTGCTCGATCGTGACGCGGATCGACTGGTCGAATAAAATCGGGTCTTCGATATGGAACCGGTACGCGGAAATTTTCCCCGACCAGTTCGGTCCGCCGCCGAGCGTAATGCCGTGATACGGCGAATGGTACTCCTGCTGCGGGCACCATGCGGTATTGAAATAATCCTCCATGCCCGTGCCGTGCAGCGAAGGGGGCCACGCCTCGCCGTCGATGAAGATCATGTCGTCGCCCTCGCCGTACCAGTTCCATTCCCGCGTGGCGCGCAAATTATGAATGTTCAGATTGCAGCCGACGTAATGCCCTTTGCCGACCGCGTCCAACATCACGTAATTGCCTTCGCCCGTCGTATTTTTTCCGCCGAATTCGAACAGCGCGTTGGAGATGTCGTCCGCGATCCCCTTCGTGATTTCTCTGTGCCAGATCGCGTGGAACCGAAGCGGACTGTCGATATCGCGATCGTACAACTCGTAATCGATATAGAAATAAAACTTGATCGGCCGGTCCGCGTCGGACTCGATCGTAAACCGCGCCTCGCTGCCGAACGGCATCGCGAAGAAGGAGTTCAGCGCCTGTCCGTCTTCCGGACTCATCGCGAGCGGCGCGGACCAGTAGTTTTTCGTGATGCCGTGGCCGATGCCGAAGAAGTCGCCTAACGGCGCTTGCACGCTCGGATTTTGTTCGCCGTCCCAATACATGCGCAGCACCAGCTTTCGGTACAGCGCAACCTCCGGAACCGGGTCGAACGGCGCCGTCGTGATCCAAATATGCGTCACGCAGCCGCTGCCGGCGATTCGGCCGAGATCGACCGTCTCCCCGGGCCGAACCGTCAAGTAATCTTTGTTTCCGCCCGTGACGTCATAGGAGGAAATTCGTTTCCTTTTCCCATGTCTTACTTTGTATAAGTCTCTTAGTGAAGTTCCCAGCATGTCTCTTCCCTCCGCAACGATGTCTCGATGTCGATTATTTCAAACCGGATATCTTAATGCCTTGAATGATGTAACGTTGGAAAACGAGAAACAGTCCGATCGTCGGCAGCGCGCCGAGCGTCGCGCCCGCCAGCATCAGCCCGAGCTCCGACCCGCGGCCGGATCTGAATTGCGCCAAGTATTGGCTGATTTGGAACAAGCTTTCGTCCGTTATCGTCATGACCGGCCAAATGTATGCATTCCAGAACCCGAGGAACGCACCGATACCGACGATGACGAACGGGGGATACGACATCGGCAAGAAGATCGTCGTATAGATTTTGAATCGGGACGCGCCGTCGATCAGCGCGGCCTCTTCGACCGCCATCGGAATATTCAAGTAGAACTGTCGAATGAAGAAGATCGAGCCGGCCGAAGCCATCCCGGGGATGATCAGCACGGACATCGTATCCAGCATCCCCAGTCGGGTGACGACGACGAAGGACGTGACCATGATCGCCATGCCGGGAATAAACATCGTCGTAATGACGTATAACCAGAGCGCTCCCTTAAAGCGGAAATCCAACCTTGCGAACGCGTAGGCCGCCATGGAGTTGATTCCTAATCCTACGACCGCGAAGATCAGCGCGCCGACGAAGGTGACGAAGGCGGCTCGCGTGAACGCCGGATCGCTCAATATTTCGCCATAGTTCGAAAACAGCCACGCTTCCGGGAAAATTCGCACAGGCGTCCGAAGCACTTCCGTCTTCGCCTTAAAACCCGAGATCGCCATCCAAAGAAGCGGGAACAGGGCGAATATCGCGAACAGGAAGCCGATGACGGACACGGCCGCTCGCTGCGACGCACTCATTGTTTTCATGGACGTCCCTCCTCGATTATTCGTCGATCGCCTTTTCGGAATTGATGACTCTGAAGATGATCGCCGAGATGGTGCCCAATACGACGAAGAGCAGCAAGGCGGCCGCGATCGTGTGGCCCATCAGCAGATCGTTCCGGAAATGCTCGAAAATGTAGAAGTTCGGCAGCAGCGTCGCGTCGGACGGCCCGCCGTTCGTAAGGAATAGAGGCAGCTCAAGCTGTTGGATCGCGCCGACGAACCCGGTGACGAGCAAATAGACGGCTACGTTTTTGAGCAGCGGGATCGTAATGTAGATCATCTTCTGGACGGCCGACGCGCCTTCCAGCGACGCGGCCTCGTAATAAGATTCAGGGATGTCGAGCAGCCCCGCCAGCATGATCAGCGCCGTGATGCCGAAGCCTAACCAGATCGCCGGGATCGCAAGACCGAACAGGACGATTTGCTTTTCCACTAGCCATCCGACCTTCTCGAACCCGAACGAACCGATGATCGCGTTCAACACGCCGCCGTCGAAGTTATAGATGATTTGGAAAATAATGGCCGTAATAATCCCGGATATGATCGTCGGGATATAGATGGACGTCTTCACGAAGCTCGACGCTTTCCTTCCCATCGCCCGCACGACATGCGCGAACAAGAAGGCGAGCACGAGTTGAATCGGCACGACGAGAATCACGAATTTGAGGCCGACGCCGATCGACGTATAGAACCGATCGTCCGTCAAAACGAGATAGAAGTTTCGAAAACCGACGAACACGGGGTCTTGATAGAAGCTCCAGTCGTAGAAGCTGATCCGAATCGCGTAGATGAGCGGGATCACGACGAATATAGTCAGCATAAACACGACCGGGGAAAGCATGAGGTACGCGGTGCCGTTGTTGTACCTCTTCTTGTTTTTCATGCCATTGCCACCTCGTTTCGAGTAGGAAAGCATCCGGAAGCGCGGAACCGCTCCCGGATGCCGCCGAGAAATCCCCGTCGGTTACGGCTTCTTGCTCGCGTAGTCGTTCTTCGCGATGAATTCGTTGATTTCTTTCTCCGCTTGCGCCAACGCTTCCGCGGGACTCTGCCCTTGGATCGCGCGCTCGATCGCGGAGCCGAAGGCGAAGCTGATCGCCCAATCGTACGTCGGCTCGGCGAGGGAATACGGGACGATCTTCTCCGCGATCATCTTGCGGACTTCGTCGCTCTGCGCCTGCGGATCCGCGTTGATCGCTTCGTCGACCGACTTGCGCGGAGGAAACTTGGAGAATTGGCTCGTGCGGAAATAATCGACCATAATTTCCGGATCTCCCGCGAGGAACCAAGAAATGAATTCGCCGGCTTCCTTCGGGTTTTTCGCTTTGCCGTCCATAACGAACGACCAGCCGCCGAGCGTAGCGGACGGCTTCGTGCCGTCGCCGTCCGGCGTAGGCATCGGCGCGACGCCGACGTTCGGCAGAATGTCCTTGTAATCGTTGCGCAGCTGGCCGATGCCCCACGATCCGTTCACGGACATCGCCACCTTGCCTTGGCCGAAATCCGCCATATCCGTGTATCCGTTCAGCGCTTGCGCCGGAGCAATCTTCTCGTCATAGAGGCGCTTATAGAAGGCGATCAAGCTTTCATAATGCGCATCCAGGTTCGCCTTAGACCAGTCCTCGGAGATCGCCTGATGGCCGCCGTTCATCTGGAGGCCCCACGTCGTCCAGGAGAACTCGACCGCGTTGCTCGCGATATGCAAACCGTATACGCCGTCCTTCGTCAGCTTCTTGCCGGCATCGATCAGCTCATCCCATGTCTTCGGAGGATTCGCCGGGTCGAGACCCGCCGCTTGGAACAAATCCTTGCGGTAGTACAACACCGCGGACGGCTCGACAAGCATCGGATACGCGTAGTGCTGATCTTTATACAGGACGAACTGTTCGACGTTCGGATATAAGTCCGCCCAAATCGCGGGATCGACGTACTCGTCGAGCGGCATGAATTGGCCTTGCATCGCCGCGGGCACGATTTTGCCGTAGTCTCTCGTATATACTTGAGGCGCTTTGCCGGCGGCTTGCGCGGCCTTCATCTTCTGATCCCAGGCGTCGCCCGGCACGATCGTCAGCTTCACTTCGATCTGTTCGTGCGTCTTGTTAAACTCCTCGACCCACTTCTTGAACCAGGCGCTCGTCGACTCCTCGAACTGGTTGACCCAGAAGTCGATGACGACCTTCTCCTTCGGCGCGCCGTTCCCCGCAGCCGCGCCGCCGTCCGATCCCCCGCTGCAAGCCGACAGAACGAGCGTCGTTCCCATGACCGCGGCGAGCAGCAGCTTTGCTGACATCTTTTTCATGCGAAGCATCCTCCCTTTTTTTGTGCCTATTTAAACGCGCAAGTCGCATTTAAACCGATTTCGTCGAACGAGGGTGTTATCGTTTACACATTAGGAACTCGCAATTTGGTATCGCTTTCAGTTTACCGGTAAAGTCATTATAGTCCAACATTTTCCCGTTGACAATAAGGGAAACGTAATTTTTCTATAGTTTACTTTTCCGGTCAACTTCGATATAGTTTTAACGATAAAGCTTTATTTCGATAGGTGAGAGCTGCTTATGAAGAAACGCGTGAAGTTGGACGATATCGCGAAGGTCGTCGGGCTTTCGAAGATGGCGGTGTCCTTGGCGCTGCGCGAGGACGTATCCGTCAGCAAGGACACGATTCAACGGGTCAAGGAAGTCGCCGATCAGCTCGGGTACACGCCGAATCGGTTCGCGCAAGGCCTCGTGAACGGGCGTTCCCGAACGCTCGCCCTGCTTCTCGGCGGCTCGCTGCATGACGATTATCAGAACCAAATCATCCGCGGCGCGATCCCTTACGCGATCGAGAAGGGCTACACGCTCTCCATCGCGCCCGCCGAATGCGACCCCTCGCTGGAGGCGTCCTATATTCGGAAATACCAGAACCTGATGGTCGACGGCTTCATGGCGTTCCATTGCCGAACAGCCGAACCGTACAAGCAGCTGAAGAAGAACGGCGTCCCCTTCGTGCTGTATACGAAGTATTTCGAGGATTTGGAATGCGACTACGTCGTCTGCAACGATTATGCGGGCGGGTACGAGATGACTAGGCGTCTGCTCGAGCTGGGACATCGCAACATCGCTTTCGTCTACGACGAGTATTTAAAGCAGTCTTCCGAAGTGTTGAACCGCAAGCGAGGTTATGCCGCCGCGCTCGAAGAGTTCGGCCTTCCCGCCGACGCGGCTTCGGCGATCTCCTTCGACTTCGACTTCAAGTCGAACCAGACCGACCCGGAGCATCTGCTGGCGAAGAACCGCGCCTTCCGCGAGCGGATGGGCGGCCGCGATCGGCCGACCGCGCTCTTCGTCTGCAACGACGTGCTCGCCTCGTCCGTGTACATCGTGCTGAAGAAGCTCGGCATTAGCATACCGGGGGACGTCTCCGTGGCCGGATACGAGGGCGTCTATCTCGGTCAAATCCTCGATCCTCCGCTGTCGACCGTGCGAAGTCCGATTCAAGATATCGGGCGCAAAGCGTGCCAGATTCTCATCGATAAGATCGAGGGATCCCTTTCGAAGACGGAGACGATTCAGGTGAAGCTCGAGCCGACGGTCGAGCTTCGGGGATCGACCGCTCCGCCGAAGTAACGGAAGCCGTCGGGCGCGATCCGCCGACGGCTTCCTTGCGTTTCAAGCACTCGCGAGCCGGCGCGCGACGTCGGCCGCTCGGCGCCGGTCGGATGATCCGCCCGCTTACCAGCCGTACCGCCGCAGCAACTCCGGACGATGCGCCCGGATTCGCAAGTACGCCTCCGCCGCCGCGCCGGCCCCCCAATCGAAGATCGAGAACTCCCCGATGCCGAGACCCCGTTCGCCGACGCGACCGTTATGCCCGTAGTTTTCCATCATGAACCCGTAATCCTTCTCGTCGAAGAACGGATACTTCGCTTCCCACTGCGCCTTCGTCTTCGGATTTTCCGGACAGTACATCATGACGAACGACGCGCGGAGCGCCGCCATCCCCCGTTCGATATATTCCTCGCGATCGAGCAGCTCCCCGTATTCGAGAATCAACTCCGCGAACAAGCTTTGCCGGGCGTCGTTCCACTCCGCGTCCCCGTTCATGACGCCGAAGCCGCCGACCGCGTCGATCGGCACGTACGGCGGCTGCCACGACGCCTGCGTCATGAGCATCTCGTCCAAGCAGCGTTCGCCGAGCTCGAGATACCGGGCTTCGCCCGAAGCGGCGTACGCCGCCTTGCACGCCTCGGCCGTCCAGAACATCGAGAAGTTGCATTGTTTATACATATCGTTGCGCTCGAACTTCCGACCGACGCGGTCCTCGCCGAACCGACTGCACGACCAGTACGTCTCGAAATCCTCCCAGCGTCCGTGCGGCACGACGTCCCGCGCGACCGCGTCGAGCGCCAGGCGCGCGGAAGCCGCGTAACGCTCCTCCCCCGTCAGCTCCGCAAGCTTGAAGAGGAACGTCGCCGACGCCGACGACTCCGGACTGTCGGCCAAGACGTCCAAAGGCCGGAGCGTGTCGTAATCGAGCCACGCCGGGAAGAAGCCGTCCGCCCGCTGGAGCGGAAGCAGCGCGTCCGCATATTCGGCCGCGTACGCGAGCAGCGCCCCGTCGCGCTCCAGCTCCTCGTACCATCGAAGCATCCACAGCGCCGTCCAGCTCATGTCGAGCACGTGGTACGGCGCTCCTCTCACCGAACGCCATGGCGCGACGGGGTTGCGGTTGGAGTTGCCCCAATAGGCGGTGTCCCACCCTCTCGATCGGTTGACGAACGTGCCGTCGTTCAGAGTCGCTTGTTCCATCTCCGTCGCCAGTACGGCCGGGAAGAAGCCGGCTCGCCGCGGCGCCGACAACGCCAGCCTCTTCGTCTGCGCCGCGCGCCGGACCAGCTCCTCGTCGCCCGTCGCGGCGCCGTACCGGAACATGCCGTGCGCGGTGCGCAGCGAGCTGAACCACGCTTGATTCCAGATCGATCGGAATTCGCGTTCGTCGGCGGGTCCCGGATAGTTCGGGCTCTGCGTGACGTTGACGATGAAGGCGGCCGCGCCGACCGGTTCGCCGTCGAACTCGAGACGCTGCCACACCGCGGACTCCCAGCTGCGGAACGCCCACCGGTACGCCCTCCCGACCATCGTCTCTAAGGAAGACCCGGACGCCGCGACCGCGCGGAACGCATGGGCGCCCCATCGCTCCCACAGGAAACGAAGAATCGGCCGCCACGGATTGGCGGCGACGGACGCCTCTTCGAACGCAAGTAAATAAAATGCGACCTCGACCGCTCCTTCCTCGTGCGCGGCGCCCGGACGCTTCATGAACAAGACGTGCGCCGCTTCGTCCGGTTCGGTCTCGCTCATGCCGATCGTCAGCTCGCGGGCTTCGGCGTTCAGGTCGAGATACCAAGGCACGCCCTCGCGGCGGGTCATCGCGTCCAAGTCCGGGACGAGCGCCAAGACGCGGCGATCGTCCGCCGCAAGCAGCGCCGGCGAGCGGAAGCAGTGGCGATCGACGACGTGCCGTTCGGTCGGCGTCAGATGCGGCGACCAAGAGAGGGACGGCTCGAAGGCCGGCGAGACGCGCGCTCTCCAGTCGTCGGCTTCGACGCGCCGGTCGAGCTCGAATCGGATCGAGACGCGCGTCGCGCGCTCGTCGATCCGTTCCACGGATAGATGCGGCGCGGCGCCGCCCAGCGGGTCGATCTCGATCGCCTTGACGAAGCTTTGAAGCCGGCAGAGACGCACTCGCGTAGAGTCCCGATCGAAATGCAGTCCCGAATCTGTTGTCATCATTTCACCCTCCGGAACGCGGTCGGGGCGCTGCCGACGCAGCGCCGCCGATCGTATCGTTTCCCTAAGCATACCTTGAATTCGCGCCGTTTTCTTTAACTGATCTTACTCCCCTTTTAACAATTATTGCTTTCGCAACATTCATAGATGTGGCGCATTTCCATACAGAGTGCGTCATAATATTATAGTTAATATCTTGTTATCAGTATGGTACATTAAGAGGGCAATGTCTTGATTTTATAGACGGGAGAGATTAGGGTGACCATCCGAATCGGCAAGATCAGCTACTGGCACGTACACGCGTGGGAATACACGCAGTACGCGCAGGAGCACCCCGGCACCGAGATGGCGGCGGTGTGGGACGAAATTCCTTCGCGCGGCAAGGAAGCGGCGGAGAAGCTCGGCGTTCCGTTCTTCGAATCGCTCGACGACATGCTTGCAAACGGTAACATCGACGCCGTCATCGTAGACGCGCCGACGAACCGGCACCACGAAGTGATCGTCAAAGCGGCTCGCGCGGGAAAGCATATTTTTACGGAAAAGGTCGTCGCGGCCACGCTGCACGAAGTGAACGATATTTTGGCGGAGATCGAGAAAGCCGGCGTCACGCTGACCGTCTCGCTGCCGCGCTTGAACGACGGTTACACGCTGGCGATTCGCGACATTCTGGATCGGAACCAGCTCGGCAAGGTGACGCTCGTTCGCGTCCGCTTGTCGCATAACGGCGCGACGGCGGGCTGGCTGCCGGCTCACTTCTTCAACGGCGAACAAACCCAAGGCGGCGCGATGATCGACCTCGGCTGCCACCCGATGTACCTGACGCGTCTGTTCCTCGGCGAGCCGATCGTCGACGTGGCGGCGCAATACGGCTACGTGACCGGCAAGGACGTGGAAGACAACGCGGTAACGACGTTGTCCACGGCGTCGGGCGCCGTCGGCGTCGTCGAAGCGGGCTTCGTGAACGCGTACTCGCCGTTCTCGATCGAAATCCACGGCACGGAAGGCACGCTGCTGTACGGCACGCCGAACGACACGCTGCTCCTTCGCACGAAGGTCGACGGCCAAGGCGAATCCGGCTGGAAGGAGCAGCCGATACCGCCGAAGCGCGAGAACGCGTTCAGCCAATGGGTCGGCCACATTCAGAACGGCACGACCGCGGAAGAAAACGTCGGCCTCGCCGTAGAACTCACGAGGCTCATGGAAGCATCCAACCTGTCGGCTCGCGAACGCCGCGCCGTCCGTCTCGAGGAACTTCGGAAATGAGCAAGTTTCCATTCGCCGTCATGCGAGAAAGACAGGACGCGCTGGAGCGGTTGGACATTCGGGTCCGTTGGGGCCGGTACGACATCCGCGTGCTCCGCTTTCACCTGACGACGTTCCCGCCGGGACGCGTCGTCGATTTTCACAAGCATGACGAATTCGAGTTTCACTTTATCCCGAGGGGTAAAGGGAAAGTCGTTATGGAAACCGAGGAATACGCGCTGCGGGAAGGGATGTTTTACATGACCGGCCCCGGCGTCATGCATTACCAGGAAGCCGACGCGGCGGAAGCGATGGACGAGCTGTGTCTGCACGTCGACATCGCTTCGCGCGACGTATCGGACGAGGCGCTCGACGCCGCGGATCGGCTCGAATACGCCGAGGCGGACGACTGCGTCGGGAAGCTTCGCGCGATGCCGCTCGCGCCTACGCTCGATCTGCACGACGCGATGCGGCACTTCCTAGAAGCGTATCAGGCATGCAGCGAAGGCTCGCTGGGCCTCTATACGACGATCAAGCAGCATGTCGTTCAGATTTTGCTGAAGGCGACGCTCGCATACGACGCCGGAGGGACGCGTCCGCAGCTTCCCTCGCGGGACATGAAGTCGTACCGGTACCGCCTCGCGATGCAGTATATCCGCGCGAATTACGCCGGCACCGTCACGCTCGCGGGCGTCGCGGAGAAGCTGAACATCAGCTCGCGGCAGCTGCAGCGCATCTTCAAGGAGGTTCGCGGAGACGGTTCCTTTAGCAGTATACTGGAAGAAGTACGCTTGGAAGCCGTATGCAGGAAGCTTGCCGAGACGGACTTGTCCGTCGAGCGCATCGCGGTGAGCGAGGGGTTCTCGAACGGGAACTACTTGCACGCGGTGTTCCGCAAGCGGTTCGGCACGACCCCGTCGGCGTACCGTAAATCACACCATATTTAGGAGGACTTATTCATGGCCAAGACGTATCGCATCGCAATCGTAGGCTGCGGCGGCATCGCCAACGGCAAGCATATGCCGAGCCTCAGCAAGTTGAACAACGTTGAGATGGTCGCATTCTGCGACGTCGTAGAAGAGCGCGCCGTCGCCGCCGCCGAGAAATACGGCGCGGAAGGCGCGAAGACGTATACGGATTACACGGAGCTGCTGAAGGACGGATCGATCGATATCGTGCACGTATGCACGCCGAACGACTCCCACGCGAACATCGCGATCGCCGCGCTCGAAGCGGGCAAGCACGTCATGAGCGAGAAGCCGATGGCGAAGACGGCCGCGGACGCGAAGCGCATGGTCGAAGCCGCGAAGCGCACGGGCAAGAAGCTTACGGTCGGTTACAACAACCGGTTCCGTCCGGACAGCCAGCACCTAAAGAAGGTTTGCGAAGACGGCGAGCTCGGCGAAATCTACTTCGCGAAGGCGCATGCGATTCGCCGCCGCGCGGTGCCGACTTGGGGCGTGTTCCTTGACGAAGAGAAGCAAGGCGGCGGTCCGCTCATCGATATCGGCACGCACGCGCTCGACCTCACGCTGTGGATGATGAACAACTACGAGCCGAAGGCGGTCCTCGGCACGTCCTACCATAAGCTGTCCCAGAAGGAAAACGCCGCGAACGCTTGGGGACCGTGGGATCCGAAGAAATTCACGGTCGAAGACTCCGCGTTCGGCATGATCGTCATGAAGAACGGCGCGACGATCCAGCTCGAATCGAGCTGGGCGCTCAACACGCTGGACGTGGATGAAGCGAAGTGCACGCTGTGCGGCACGGAAGGCGGCGCGGACATGAAGGGCGGCCTCCGCATCAACGGCGAGAAGCACAGCCGCTTGTTCACGAGCGAAGTGAACCTGAAGTCCGGCGGCGTAGCGTTCTACGACGGCAAGTCGGAAAGCGACGCGGACCTCGAGATGAGAATGTGGATCCAAGCGATCGACGAGGACAAGGATCCGGTCGTTACGCCGGAGCAGGCGTTCGTCGTCTCGCAGCTGCTCGAAGCGATCTACGAGTCCGCTCGTACGGGCCAAGCGGTATACTTCGACTAAACCATTCCGAATACGCAACGGGACGCCGCACGACTGTGCGGCGTCCCGTTTTTCGTCGTTTACCCGCCGAGCGCACCTTCCTCGTACAATTGCAGGAATGCGTTGACGACCTTCGGGTCGAAATGTTGTCCCCGCTGCCGCTTGATCTCGGCGACCGTCTCCTCCGGCGTCCAAGCCCTCTTGTACGGACGCTCGTGGGTCAAAGCGTCGTAATAATCCGCTAAGGCGACGATTCGCGCCGCAAGCGGGATCTCTTCCCCGCGCAGCCCGTCCGGATATCCGGTACCGTCCCACTTCTCGTGATGCGATCGCGCGATCGCGGCGGCCAGCTTGAGCAGCGCGAAGGAGCTATCGCTCATAATGTTGGCGCCGATCGACGTATGCACCTTCATCCGTTCGAACTCGTGCGGCTCGTATCTCCCAGGCTTCAAGAGGATTTCGTCGGGGATGCCGATTTTCCCGATGTCGTGCAGCGGCGCTGCCATCCGAATCGTCTCGACGTCCTCTTCCGACATCCCCATGCGGCCGGCGATGAGGCCGGCCAGCTCGCCGACGCGGACGGTGTGCCGCCCGGTGATATCGTCGCGGTACTCCGCCGCCCGGCCAAGCAGCTGCAAAATTTCCAGCTTGCTCTTCTGCAGCTCTTGCGTCCGTTCCCTGACCCGCTGTTCCAAGGTGTTCTTGTGCTGCTGCAGTTGAATGTGAAGCTGCCTGGTCTTTAACAAATTGTTGATGCGCAGGACGACCTCCGTCCGATCGAACGGCTTCGTCAGAAAATCGTTGACGCCCGCCAGCAGCCCTTGCTGCTTGACTTCGGAAGTGACGTCCGCGGTCAGCATCATGATCGGCAAATACGTATCCGGCCCGACCCGATCTCGGATCAGCTTCATCGCCTGCAACCCGTCCATCCCCGGCATATGCATGTCGAGCAGGACGAGATCAGGTTCGACCGCATCCATCATGGCGGGAATTCGCAAGGGATCCATACTGCTATGGAAGTTTCGGAATCCCGCTCGGCCAAGAATTCGCTCAAGCAGCGATACGTTATGTTCTTGATCGTCGATAATAAATAGGTTCGCGTTTCGAATGTCTTCCATCTTCCCTCGTACCTCTCCATCCATGAGATGACGCCCGCTTACGCTTGCAGCGCTTTGCCGATTTTGTCCAGCAGACGTTCCAACACGACCGGCTTCGTGTCGAAGTCGTCGCATCCGGCCGCGTACGCCTTCTCTTCGTCCTCGACCATCGCATGGGCGGTCAGGGCGATGACCGGAATATGCTTCGTCTCGGGGGCGGACTTCAGCCGCCGCGTCGCCTCCCACCCGTCCAGCACGGGCAGGCTCAAATCCATCAACACGACATCAGGCACCAGTCTTGACGCGAGCTCCACCCCTTCCTTGCCGTCTTGGGCGGCGATGATCCGATAGCCTTTACGCTCCAGGCGCCGGGTCAGCATATCCCGATTCATCTCGTTATCTTCGACCAAGAGAATGGTTATCACGCGGGTTCCGCCTCCGTCATCAACTTGCGAATTTCCGCCAGCAACGATTTGAAATCGATGGCGCCCTTCTGCACGATATTCCGGACGTAGCCGTTCAATTTCTTCCGGTCCTCCGACGTAATCGTCTTCGCGGTGACGACGACGATCGGTACGTCGCGCCATGCGTCCCGCTTGCGCAGCTCCGTAATGAATTGGAATCCGTCCATCTCGGGCATCATCAGATCCAGCAAGATCAAGGCCGGCGTCTGAAGCTCCATCGCTTCCAACGCGAACCGGCCGTTGCGGGCTTGCGTCACCGAATAGCCTTCTTTCACTAGAAGCTTATTCATTAATTCGCTCGTCGTCGCATCGTCTTCTATAACAAGAACTCGGCGTTCTTCTCGACCCGTGACGTATTTCTCCATTACCTTGATTAACCGCTCCCGCTCCACCGGCTTGACCAAGTATTCGGAGGCGCCCAGCGTGTAGCCCAGTTGCGTGTCGCTGGTCAGCGACCAGATGACGACGGGAATGTCGGCCACGTCGGGATCGTTCTTCAGCTGGGACAGAACGCTCCAGCCGTCCATCCCCGGCATTAAGATATCTAAGCAGATCGCCTTCGGCCTTAGCTCCTTCGCCAATTCGAGCCCTAGCTGCCCGTTATCGGCGAAGGCGAGCTCCCAGCCCTCTTTTTCGAAATACCGCTTCATGATTTGCTCGTTGAACGGCTCGTCGTCGATCAGCAGGACTAAAGGTTTCTTCCGTTCCGCTTCGGCGGGCGCGTCCGCGGCGGCCGCTTCGGCGAGCGCAACGGGCTTCGAGATCGATTCGGGGAGCCAGCAAGTGAACGTGCTTCCCTTCCCGTATACGCTCTCGACGTCGATGTCGCCGCCCATGATGTTACAGAACCGCCGGCTGATCGCCAGCCCGAGTCCCGTTCCTCCGTACTTCCGCGTCGTCGACGAATCGGCTTGCGTGAACGGTTGGAACAGCTTCTCGATTTGCTCCGGCGTCATGCCGATCCCGGCGTCTCTTACCCGGAATCCGTAGCCCGGTTCGCCGCCCCTCGTTTCGCGGTAAACCTCGAAGTCGACCTCGCCGCCGTCCGTGAATTTGCTAGCGTTGCTCAGCAGGTTCAACAAGATTTGTCTGAGCTTCGTGACGTCCGTCGTCATCCGGCCTTCGACCGCTCGAACTTGAAGCCGGTTCCCCTTCGCATCCATCAGCGGAGCGACCGTGCTCTCGATCTCTTGGACCAACGCCGACAACTCGCAGGTTTCGACGAACAGCTCCATCTTCCCGGCTTCGATCTTCGAGATGTCCAAAATATCGTTAATCAACGCGAGCAGGTGATTTCCCGCTTTGCTGATTTTCCCGAGGTCTTCGGCGAACGTCGACTCGCCGATTTCCTCCGCCTCTTCCTTAAGCATCTCGCTGTACCCGATAATCGCGTTAAGCGGCGTGCGCAGCTCGTGGCTCATGTTGGCCAAAAATTGGCTTTTGATCATATTCGCTTTAATGGCTTCGTCATGCGCTCGCTCCAACTGGGCGGTTCGTTCTTTGACCAATTCCTCCAGATGCTCGTTGAACTGACGAAGCTCTTGATTCATGCGGTAAATCTCTACGGTCTTCCATTGAATTTCCGAATCCTTCACGGAAAACCGCTTCGAGATAAAGATGCCGAGAAGACATAACCCCAACGTGAACAAGGTGCCTCCCGAGATGAAGTACGCCAGCCATTTCTGATCCAGCAGCACCCCGGCCGCGTCTCCGCCGTCGGGCGCGATGCGAAAACGGGCCGCCGCCATGCCGGTATAATGCAGACCCGCGATGGCCGCGCCCATAATGAACCCGCTGCCCGCCTTCTTCCACCAGCTTCCTCGTCCCCCGCCCTTGCGGAAATAAAACGACAGCCAGAGCGCGGCGACGGAGGCGGCGAGCGCGATCGCGACGGAAAGCGCGAAGAGGGCCGGGTCGTAGGATATTCCGATTTGCATGGCGGCCATCCCGATGTAATGCATGCTCGTTACGCCTGCGGCGAGCAGCAAGCCGCCGCTCAGCAGCTCCTTCGCGCCTAACTGGCTGCTGCGGCTGACAATGTATAACGCGACGAACGAGCCTAGGATCGATGGGATGACGGACGCCGATACGATGAGCAAATCGTATGCGACGGGAACCGGGAGAGAGAACGCCAGCATCGCGACGAAATGCATCGACCAGATCCCCATACCCATGGCCGCCGCCCCGAAGAGCATCCACAACCACCTCCTGAACCCCTCGGCCGTACTGATTCTTCCGGCGAGATCCAGAGCCGTGTAAGATGCAACAACGGCCACCACGTACGAAAAACCGACCAGAATCGGGTCATGAGTCCCATGAATATGTTCCAATAGAAACTCCTCCTGTAATCTCTTCCTGCTTCGCGTTATTCTCCTTACGAGAGGCACTAAGGCATAAATCTTAGTATATTCCAGAAATCTCGACAATTTTTGAACAGAGCTTGTCGAAATTGTTCGTACGACGAAAAAAAAGGCCTGCCGCTGCGCTCCCTGTCGCAGCGACAAGCCCTCTTCGCTTGAATATCGTAAACATGCGATAGACTCAACCTTTCGATTTAATCGACCGAGGCGTCCCACGCGTTCACTTCCCGCGTAATTTCGTCGCCGCCGTGCTCCCGCCAGCTTCGAACGAACGCGTCGAACGCGTCCGCCTCTTCTTTTCCGTAAACGATCTTGAGAAACGTCTCTTTCTCCAGCTTCTGCAGCGCCGGCCACTTCGTCCGCATCGCGGGAGTCGGCACGCCGAGGAATTGATCCTTCTGCGCGTAAGCGAGCTGTCGGTCCCCCACGATCTTGCCCTCGAGGAACAGCTTGGAGCTCGTTTCCGCCAGCTTCTTCTCGTACGGCGATTCGATTTGCCCGCGATATACGCGCTGCTCCAAGCTTTCCTTCAGCACGCCCTGCGGCGTACTGCCCGGAGCGATCAGAAGCAAGTTCGCTACGGTCGTGGTCGCTCCCTTGAAGTCGTAGACGTACTTGCCGTCCACGATCTTATAATCATAGTTTTCGCCGAACCCGTGCATGAAGTCCGATTCCGGATCCTCGACGAGCGCGCCGTATACTTCGTCCCAATAGCGAAACAACGCTTCGGTATACGGGAAATCCTTGCGGAAAATGTAGCTGCCGTAGGACACTTTGGAGCCTCGCCGCCCGATCTTGCCGTCCTCGCCGGCCGGGAACGGAATCGGCCGATACTCCGGCTTGAAGCCGTTCTCGTCCTCGTGCACCTCCCCGAGCGGCCATCCGCCCATCCACCCCGGCCCCGAGACGACGCCCGCTTCTCCCGCCACGAACAAGTTCGCCGCGGTCAGCTCGTCGTGCGTGCCGAAGTCGCGATGAAGCCACCCTCGGTCGTACCACGTCCGAAGCCGCTCTAGCGCCTTCTTGACCTCCGGCTGCACGGAGCCGTAGGCGAGGCTGCCGTCCGGCAATCGATTCCATTGGTGCGGCTGATCGCCGTAAGCGCCGAACAGGAAGCTCGCGTCGGCGAGCCAGCCGTTCAACGAGTTCTTGCCCGCCAATGCAAGGCCGAACGTATCTTTCTTCCCGTTCCCGTCGGGGTCCATGTTCGTGAACGCGTCCAGCGCCGTCTCGAGCTCTTCGATCGTCGTCGGCGGGCCGAGCCCCGCCGCGTCGAGCCAATCTTGGCGAATCCAAAGAATCGGATCGCCGACCTTGCCGTCCGAAATTTGCGGCAATCCCCACTTCTTGCCGTTCGCCGTCACCGTCCTCCAGACGTCCGGATTTTTCGCGTACGCTTCCTTCATCCGAGGCGATGCGTACGTCTCGAACGCTTCTTCGATATCCATGAATCGTCCGGATTCGGCGATGTCGTCGAGCAGCTGCGGCAATACGGCGTCGTTCAGGTACAAAACATCCGGGATCGGCTCGTCTCCCGTAAGCGCCAGCTTGGTCTTGTGCAGAAGCGCGGCTTCGTCGACAAGCACCCACATGCTGTTTTGAATAATGCCCAGCTTCTCCTTCGCCCATCGCGAGATCGGATTGTCGTCGATCGAATCGGGCGGAATCAGCTTGCCCATCTCGCTGTCGTTCAGCACCCTCGACGTCGTGACGACGACCGGCGGGTCATACGGGATCGTCACTCCCGCCGCCTCCGTCCCCGGTTCCACGGCGGTATTCGCGTCGGCGCAGCCCGCAAGGCCGAGCGTCAGGACCAACATCCCCGCTACGATCGTACGGCTTGGGTACATCGGCATTGTCCATCTCCCCCGTTTTCTGAATCGTCCGTTTTCTAAGGACATGCTCGTTCGACCTCTTCCGTCGCGTCCAAGGGCCAGCGCAGCGTCGCCCGAACGCCGCCCGAAGCCGAGCGGGAGAGCGACAAGCCCGCCCCCGCGCCGTATCGATGCGCGATGCGCTGGTGCACGTTCCGCAGTCCGCGACTGTCGCCGGACGATTCCGGAGAGGCGAACGAAGCGTTCAATCTAGCGAGCGCCTCGTCGGACAGGCCGACGCCGTCGTCTTCCACCGTGAAGACGACGAACCCCGCTTCGATGCGCCCTTCGATCGAGATCGAGCCCGGCCCTTCCTTCGGCTCGAGGCCGTGAGCGATCGAATTTTCCACTAACGGCTGGAACAACAGCCTCGGCACGAGAATCGACTCGAGCGCTTCCGGAATGTCGACGCGGTACGAAATTTTCCGCAGCTGCATGTCCATAATTTCCACGTACGCGTTGACGAACGCGATTTCTTCGCGCACCGTGGCGTCCAACGTTTCGTTCCTCGTCGTATACCGATAGTAGTCCGCCAAGCTGTAGGCCATCGAGATGACCGGCTCCGTGCGCTTCAGCTGCGCCATGCTGACGATGAACGCGAGGCTGTTGTACAGGAAGTGCGGGTTGATCTGCGACTGAAGCTGCTTCATGACCGCTTCCTTGGCCCGCAGTTCCTCGCTGTACACCTTCTCGATCAAGTGCTGCATGCGCGCCGCCATCCGGTTGAACTGACCGAACAGCCGCGTGAAGTCCCCATGCCGGACGTTCAAGATCCGCGTCGACAGGTCGCCGCGCTCCAACCGCTCCGCGCCAGCGCCCAACAGCCGGATCGGCACCTGCACCTGCGAGTAGATCAAATACGCCGCGCCGGCGCCCATCAGCAACAGGAGGGCCGCGGTGACGTAAAACAAGTTTCGGCTGTATGTAACCGGCGCGAGAATGTCCTCGAGCGGCGCGTAATCGATCAAGCTCCAAGGCAGCTCCTCGGAGGAGAGTCCGTACACCAAATACCGTTCGCCGTCCACCGTCACGATGCGGTGCCCTTCCTTCAATGTATCGCCTCCGACGGCGCCCGTATCGATCAACCGGCGGATGAAGTCCATATCCGCGCTCGTGTTCGGCAGCACCTCGTTCGCGCCTCCATAGAGGAACGGGTCGTTATTTCCTTTGGTCTTAAAACTGTCGAGCAGGGAGACGATGTTGTCGGCCATCAGGTCGACTTCCACGACGACGGATGCGCGGTTCAGGTCGCTCGAGGCGGATGCCGGCTCGGTGAAGAAGCGCGTGAACGCTTGTTTCTCGATGTCGTTCACCCGAATCGTGCGGAATCGCCACTCGTTCGATAGATTCGCCCGCAAATACGACTCGTCGTACGGAAGAAGCGAATACGAAGAGATCGCGTGACCCGCCCCCGGAAAGTACAGGTTGATCCGGTTCATCCAGGCCGCCGACATGCTGAACAGCTTCAGCTTGTTCTGCAGATCGTCGAGCAGCATCGCGTAATCGTACCCGTCGGCCGGAATGAGGTTCCCCGCGAGCGCCGCGAAATCGGGATCTTGGGAGATCAAGTTGGAATACTGGGACACCTGGTCCAAGGCGCCCTCGATTTGGTGCATGAAGATCGCGAGCCGATTTTGGTTCGCGATCGTGATCTGTTCCTCGACGATCCCCGTGCCGACCCGCTGGGAGAGCGTGTACAGCGCGATGACCGGAGTCATCAGGGTTACGATCAACAGCATGACTTTCGTTATAAGCTTCATACGTCCTCCGCCGCTCTCTTTTCCTAGAAGAAAGATTCGACGCGGAGCGACGCATTCCTGTTTCGCCGCGATTGGAATGGACTCCCATCCGGCGGGCGGAATCCCGGTCTTAAGTCCAGTCGCGCCATGCAACCGAAGATGGGAGACGCAAGTCCCGGATCGCGATAAAATGTGGAAAAACACGTGTTCTTTACTTCCGGAAAGAGGGATATGGATGAGCGTTAGAGGCATTTCGGGTGCGGTGCTGCTCCTGTTGGGGGCATTCCTGTTCATGAATCAAGGGGAGACGTTCGACGTCGGCGACATCTTCGGCTATTTCTGGCCGTCGATCTTCGTCATTCCGCTCGGACTGTTTTTCCACTGGCTGTATTTCGGGGTGACCGGACGCAAGGGCGTCGGCGTGCTCGTTCCCGGCGGCATTCTGCTGACGGTCGGGGTCGTGTGCCAAATCTCCATGCTGTACGACGCGTGGCATATCCTGTGGCCGGGCTTCATCCTGGCGCCGGCGGTCGGACTGTTCGAGCTGTACTGGTTCAGCGGACGGAATAAGTATTTGCTCATTCCGATTAACATTCTGACGGTGATCTCGCTGCTGTTCTTCGCCGTCTTCTCGATCGGCTCGGTCTTCAACTTCCTGTCCGGCAAGCCGTATATCGCGATCGTGATGATCGTCGTCGGCGCGATCGTACTCATGAGCCGCAAGAAGCAAGCGTAACTTCGAACGATTAGGAAAACGAAGCCCGTCGCGATTACGCGACGGGCTTCTCCTCGTCGTCCGAGCGCTGCCGAACGAAGCGATACATATGAACCGCGACGACCTTCGACACCGCGTATCCCGGGATCGCGAACAACAACCCGATCGGACCGAAGAGGGAGCCGACGACCAGCAATAATAAGATGATGGTCAACGGATGGATGTTCAGCCCCTTGCCCATGATCCACGGCGACAGCAGATTGCCCTCGAGCTGCTGCGCGACGACCGTAACGATCAACACCTTCAGCGCCATGTCCGGCGATTGCGCCAAGCCGACGAGCACGGCCGGAGCGGCGGACAGGAACGCGCCCAGATAAGGAATGACGTTCGTGACCATGGCGATGAAAGCCAGCAGCACCGCATACCGCAGTCCGATGATCTGGAAGCCGACGAGCAGCAGCAGGCCGACGCAGACGGCGACCGTCATCTGCCCCCGGATGAAAAATCCGATCGTGCGGTCCATCTCGGACAACAGCTTGCGGGCGTCCGCTTGCCTTGTCTTCGGAAACAGGCCGATGAACCCTTCGAACATCTTGTCTCCGTCCTTCAACAGAAAATAAAGGACGAACGGGACGATGACGGCGAGCAAGAACGCGTTCGCTACGGCGCCGAGCACGTTCGTCAGATTGGAGGTGACGAGGTCGACGAGCGTCATCGCGTATCCCGAGGCCGTCGAAGCGATCGATTCGACGTCAAGGTTCAGTCGGTGCAGCCATACGGCGAACGCCTCGGATCGGGCGAGCTCGTATCCCACGGCGACGGCGCGTTCCACGAAAATCGGAAGGCCTGCGATCAATTGCGCGAATTGCGTCTTGATCATCGGTCCGACCGACAGCGCGAGCAGCGCGAGCGCTCCCGCCGCGACGAAATAGAGAAGCAGGATGGCGAGCGACTTCGGCACCTTCCGCTTCACCAGAAATTGCATAGGCGGGCGCAGCAAGAAAAACAACACTCCCGCGATGAGCAGCGGCCCGACCAACGTCCGGAACGCGACGACGAGCGGTTGGAAGACGAAGTCGATCTGCGCGCCCAACCAGATGATCAGAAACAAAAGCAAGATGCCGACGCCGACGCGAAATAACTTATTTTCTATTGGAACCCCCTCCTCGCCGAGCCTCGCTTACGATTTTTCTTCGACTAGCCTGAGCAGCGGTTCGGGAACGGCGAACGACTGACGATCGATGAGCAAGCGCATCTCTCGCTCCTCGTCCGCGGAGGCGGTGAGTTTGATCTCGTCGACTTCCTTCCGAAGCCGTTCCATCTTCTCGTCCAGCTCCGACGCGGTGTCGGCGGCTTCCTTCAATTCGGCGAGCAGCCGCTCCGGGACGGAGCCGTTATACTTATAGAAGATCTTGTGCTCGAGACTCGCCCAGAAATCCATCGCGATCGTTCGGATTTGCACTTCCACGGCGACGAGCTCCTGGCGATCCGACATAAAGACGGGCACCTCGACGAGCAGATGCAAACTTTTATAACCGTTCGGCTTCGGCTGCTTCAAGTAATCTTTAACAGATACGAATTTCAGGTCGTTTTGGTTCCGCAGCATGTCGACGATTCGGTAGATGTCGGACAGGAACGAACACGTGATGCGGATCCCCGCGATATCCTTCACGGTGGCGCGGACATCGGCGAGGGAAGTCGCGCCGCCCTTGCGCATTAGCTTATTCATAATGCTTTCCGGGGACTTCAACCTCGACTTCGTATGCTCGATCGGGTTGTACTCATGCAAAAGCTGGAACTCCTCCTGCAAGATTTCGATTTTCGTGGCTTCCTTCCATTCATGACTTTCGATGATTCCTTTTTACAGCTTAACCACATGTTCGCAATCGCATCACTTCCGGTCCGTTACAGCAGCTTCAGCGTCTCGCCGATGTCCGGCGTCCGGCTCGCTCGATACGCCGTCGGAGAGACGCCGACGTACCGATGGAATACAAATAAGATCGAAAAGTAAAAAGCTTGCCGCAAGCGGCAAGCCGAACGATCGCGAGTTTATTCGTTTCGTTCCACGAACGCCGCGATCGGCGCCGGGTCTTCCAGACTGTGCGGATGATGCGCGACGCCGGGCTTCAACACCGTCTCGACGAAGCCGCCGAGCTCCGGGTACCGGCGTTCGAGTCGCGCGCCGTTCTCCGCGAACGGGACGACCTCGTCGGCGTCGCCGGCGATCAGCAAGATCGGGATGCCCGCTTCGGCGACGGGACCGAGGGAATCGAGCGGGTTGCCGTCGAACGCCGCCGCCGTCTCCGGCGTCAAGCCGTAGACGGCCAAGCACTCCTCCCAGCATGACCGGTCGCCCGGCCCTTCCCCGAGCCCGCCCGGCCAGCTGCGGATGTCTAACACCGGCGCATCGAGGTATAGCGAAGCGACGCCTTCCGGATGAGCCGCGGCGTAGTTGAGGGCGTACAAGCCGCCTCGGCTGAAGCCGAACAAGGCCGCCTTCGGGGACAAGCCGAACGCGCGAACGACGCTCGCCCGGAACCGTTCCATGCGGCGCACCGCTCCCGGGCAGCCGTACTGGTCGGGAATCCGGTAATACGCGAGATGGTATCCGCGCTCGAGCAGCGCCAGATCCGCTTGCGCGAACGCCCCGAAAAACTCGGCGCGCCACACCCAAGGCTTCCCCGTAGTCGGAACCGACGGCGAAATCAGCAATCCTTCGCGCCCGTCCACGTAGAAGTCCGTTCTACGGTATCCGTTCCATTCGGATTCGACGACGTCGTAGACGTCTTCGCCGCGCGGCGCAGCCACGGGATCGCCCGCGTCTTCCCCCGGCACGCGTTCCAGATGGATGTTGAACAGCCGCGAGAGCAGCGTCTTCGCCATTATCCAGTGGCCTCTCGCTTCCGGGTGGATCCCGTCCCCGTACCGATACGAAGGATCGGCCGCGCGAGCCGCTTCGATGTCCCGAAGCAGCGGATCGTGCACGTTCACGACCGCGTCGACCTCCGGGGCCAGCGAGAGCGCCCACTGCTTGTACGCGCTCAACACTTCTTCATTGTAAGCCGGGTATGGACGAAGGTAGCTGTATTCCCCTTTGGCTCCGGCCGCCGAATCGCTATTCTCCTGAAGCCGCATCGAGGCGTAGTCGAACGGCGGAGGCGTGACAACGATCGTCTTGGCTCCCGCGCCCTTCGCCTTCGCGATGGCCATCGCCAGTCCTTCGCGATACGCTTCGAATCGATCCTCGGACAACGGATAATAGATGCCGTCGTTCATGCCGTAGCAGAGGACGACCCAATCCGGCCGGCTCTCCGCGAGCGCTTGATCCAGCCGCTCGTGGAGGCACGGCCGCGGCCACGGGTGATCCGGCTCGCTCAAGCCCGACACGGTTTCGCTGCTCACGCCGCGATTCACGAACGTCGGGCGGCGCTCCGGCGCGTGCCGCTCGAAGTACCGATCCATATATGAGATATAGCGCCCGTCATTCGTAATGCTGTCGCCGAGAAACAGGACGGTCGGCCGATTCGGCAGCGCCCCGTCCTTCATCCACAATGTCCCCACGCTTCTCTCGCTCCCCTAGGAATTTTTCCCCATTTTAGAGAGCGCGGCGCGTCCTGTCAACCGGAACGGTTACTTTCTTGCGAAAATTCCGGCTGCATCCAACGCAGCTTCGACGTCCGGATACCCTTCGCCGGCCACGCGATTGTCGATCTCCAGCGTCCATCGATCCTCGACCGGCCGATACCCGCCCGCGGCGTCCGCCGCATGAAGCCTCCGAATGAGAATGAAATCGTTGCCGCGACGGATGCTGAATCCGGCATGCAGCCGGTCCTCCTTCTCCTTCCCGATGAATGCGACGCAGGAGTCCACGGCGTAGTCCGCCATGACTCGCGCCGCGTACCGCTCCAGCTCGTCCTCGATCGCCTGTACCGGGATGGAAGCATGATGGGTTGTCGTCATCTCGAGTTTACCCTCCCTGATTTTTCCTTACTTTGCCCCGTTAGGATGCGTGCAATACTGCCAAGCGAACCATCGCCTTAGAAAAAGAAACGGCTCCGGCGCACCCGCGCCGGAACCGCATCACTCCCAATCGCCTTCGTCTTACGCTTTCGCTTCCGCCCGGTCCTTCCCCTTGTCGGCTTCGGCCGCGTTCTTGTTCGCCGCCTCGCGGTCGAGCTTCATCTCCTCGACCGTCTTCACGGCGAGGCGCGCGGCGCCCTTATAGCCTTCGCGCGTCGGCAGCAACGGCCCCTTCGCGAGCCGCTCCTTCGCTTCTTGAATCGCGGCGCCGTACTGCGGCAGCCACTTCTCCTGCGCGACGAGCATCTCGTCGACCATCTGCCAAATCTCCTTCGGATTGCAGACGGCGCCGACGAGCGGGTCCATCATGAACGCTTGGCGCAGCAGCTTGTCGTCGCCGCGCACCGCCGCTTCGACGGCGAGCCGCTGCACGTTCACGCTGACGGAGCACACCGCCGCCGGCCCGAGCGGCAGATCGCCGACCTTCGTCATCGAGATGCCGTTGCCGTCCGCGTAGCCGGGCGCTTCGATGACGCAATCGTTCGGCAGGTTCGAGATGACGCCGTTATTGATCACGTTGAAGTGACCGCGATACACGCGCCCCGTCTCGAGGCCTTCGATAATATAAGAGCCGTGCTCCTCGCTGCGCTGATGCGCGGCGTAGACGCGGGCCGGCTCCTTCATCCAGTTCGGGAAGTCGGTCTCGAACCAGTTGCGGCCTTCCGTGCACACGCGCAGGTAGCCGCCGGTTTCCCCGTTGATCCAGCTGCCGAGGTCGATCCAGTCGTTGATTTCGTCCGGGCGCTTCCGGTACCACGGCACGTATTCGCTTAAGTGGCCGTTCGATTCCGTGCTGTAGTAACCGAAGCGGCGCAGCATATCGATGCGCACCTTCTCCGTGCGCGCGTAATCCGGGTGATTTTCGAACGCTTCCAGCAAATTCGCCGTCAAGTCTTTGCCTTGATGGCGAATTTGGATGTACCACGTCTGATGGTTGATGCCCGCGCAGATGATGTCGACGTCCTTCTTCTCGAGGCCGTACACCTTCGCGATCTGATGGTGGCCGCCTTGCACGCCGTGGCATAAGCCGACCGTATTGACGCCGCCGTACGTATTGCACGCCCACGTCAGCATCGCCATCGGGTTCGCGTAATTGAGCAGCAGCACGTCTTCTCTGGCGCATTCCCGGATGTCCTTGCAGATGTTCAGCATCTCGGCGATGCCGCGCTGGCCGTACATGATGCCGCCGGCGCACAGCGTATCGCCGACGCATTGGTCGACGCCGTATTTGAGCGGAATGTCGACGTCCGTCGCGAACGCCTCGAGTCCGCCGACCCGAATCGTGCAGAGGACGTACTTCGCATCCTTCAGCGCGGTCCGACGGTCGGTCGACGACTGAATTTCGATCGCGAGACCGTTCTCCCGGATGTCGCGCTGGCACAGCTCCGTCACCATCCGCAGATTATGTTCGTTGATGTCCGTGAACGCGACCTCGATGTCGCGAAACTCGGGCACGCTGAGCAAGTCCCTCAGCAAACCGCGCGTGAAGCCGATGCTGCCCGCGCCGATGAAGGCGATTTTGAAAGACATGGTCCACTCCTCCGTATTCCATAAGTGATACGCAACTTGTTCATATTGTAGCAAGCCGCACGGAGGAAGCGTTATCAAAATCGTGACTTCTTCAGGGCGACGGTGTCAAAAATCCTCACCTTCGCTCCCCGTCGTCCCAGTGGTGCGTATCCATCGTCTGCCGGAATTGCACCGGCGTCATGCCCGTGCGGCGCTTAAACAGCGCGTGAAAGTATTGCCGGCTTCCGACGCCGACGTAGTCGGAGATGTCCGCGATCGGAATGTCGGTGCGCAGCAGCAGCATCTTGGCTTTCTCCATCCGCAGCGCCGTCAGATAATCGGTGAGCGTACGCCCCGTCTGCGACTTGAACAGACGATGCACGTACCCCGGATGCAGATTGACGGCGGCGGCGACGTCCTTCGCCTGAATATCCCGGTCGTAATGCTGCCGCATGAATTCGATGCACTTGCGCACGTAGAGCTCCGCCTGCGGCGCCGCTTCCGATTCGGCCTCGGCCCGAAGGCGAGCGATTCGGATGAGCAGCTGCGCGAACAGCAAGCTCACCAACGGACCTCCGCCGCCCTTGCCTCCGTCCGCGCCGCGAGTCCCCCCGCCCCCGGCGTCCAACGCGTCGAGCTCCAGCACGAGCGCCTTGAGCGCATGGTACACTTCGTCGGGGTCGCGGAGCACCGCGTATGGCACCGGCGCTTGCAGCAGCGCCGCGAGCGCCGGCTCTTCGCGCGCGAGGGCGCGGATCGACGGCACGCCGGCGCCGCTCGGCGCGAAGCCGAATTCGACGTTGAGCATGCGGCACGAGCCTTCGACGATCAGCCGATGCGGCACGCTCGCGGCGACCACGATGAATTCGCCGTGCGACAGCGTCATGTCCGCCGGGGGACCGCCGTCGCGCGCGATTTCGATCCGGCACGAGCCGCGAATCAAATACATGATCTCCGTAGAATCGTGCCGATGGAATGGCATATCGAACGCGTTCCATTGGCGGAAATAATACGCATACGCCGCCGGACGGACATCCTCCGCCGACGCGACCGCGGGGAACAGCGTCCCTTCGCCGCTCATCTCGCCGTGCGGTCGGCCGGATAGACGAGCCCCATCTGCCGGCGCGCTTCGTCCATGACGCGCATCGTCGCGAGCGACGTCGCGAAGTCATTGACGTTCGATTGCGTCTCGCCGCGGCGCGCCGTCTCCATGAAAGCCTCGATCTCGTAACGCATCGTATGCTCGGACTGCGGCCGGGTCAGGTCCTCGACGGCGCCGTCCCGCGTTCTTCGTTCGACTCGCGTCGGCTGGCTCATCTTATCGAAGACGAGGTTGCCGTCTTCGCCTTGAATTTCGCACGGCGCGTCGGAGAACGTGATCTTCGAATACGTCACGACCGCCTCCATCCCGTCGTACTCGAGGATGAGGCTGCCCTCACCGTCGACGCCCGACGAGAGCAGGACGCCGTTCGCCTTCACCGCGCGCGGCGGCCCGAACAGGCGGATGACCGGATACAGGCAATAGACGCCTAAATCCATCAACGCCCCGTTCGACAACGTCGGGTCGAAGGCGTTCAACACGTTGCCGGCCCGGTACGCGTCGTACCGAGACGAATATTGATTATACGAGGCTTGCACGCGGCGTACCGTTCCGATTCGGCCGATATTGTCCCTTATCGCCTCGAAATTCGGCAGGAACGTCGTCTTCAGCGCTTCCATGAGCAGTACGCCGTTCCTTCGGGCCGCCTCGACCATCGCCGACGCTTCGGCTTCGTTCGAGGCGAGCGGCTTCTCGCACAGCACGTGCAGTCCTCGCTCCATACAGCGGATCGCCTGCTCCGCATGCGCCGCGTTCGGACTCGCGACGTACACCGCGTCGATCGTCCCCGAAGCCGTCATCGTGTCGAGATCGTCGAAGCGCAGCGGGATGCCGTTCCGCTCGGCGTAAGCCTCCGCCCGCTCCGCCGAACGGGAATACGCCGCCTCCGCTCGAAATCCTTCGACCGTGCGTCCCGCTTGCAAAAATTGTTCCGTTATCCAGTTCGTGCCGACGATACCGAATCGCATGCTCCGTCTCCGTCCTTCCTATCCGTTCGGTTCGGATCGAATCCGATCCAACCATTGATCCGCCGCGTCGCGCCCGAGCGGCTCCGAATAATAATACCCTTGGATTTCCTCGCAGCCGATCGAAGCGAGGAAGCGGAGCTGATCGGCGCGTTCGACGCCTTCCGCCGTCGTCCGAAGCCGCAGCTCGCGCGCCATCGACAGCATCGCCTTGACGATCGCTTGATCCTCGGCGCTATGGGGAAGCCCCTCCACGAACGACTTGTCGATCTTTAGCCGGTCGACGGCCAGCCGCTTCATATAGGCGAACGCGCTGTAGCCGGTGCCGAAGTCGTCGGTGCCGATGCGCACGCCGAGCCGGCGCAGCTCGCCCAATTGCTTCCGCGTGCGTTCCTCGTCCCGCATCGCCGCGCTTTCCGTCATCTCCAGCTCCAACAGCTTACCTTCCAAGCCCGATTCTATCAGAATGGTCCTTACTTTATCAACGAAGTCGTCCTTGCGCAACTGCTCGAACGAGACGTTGACGGCAACTCGGAGCTTCACGCCGTATTTCTCGTTCCATGCTCGAATTTGCCGGCACGCCTCCCGCATCGCCCACTCGCCAAGGCCGACGATCGCCCCGTTCTGCTCCGCGAGCGTGATGAACTTCTCCGGGCGGATCGGTCCGTTCTCCCGATTCCATCGAAGCAGCGCCTCGAAGCCGGCGACGCGGCCGGTTCGCAGATCCAGCCGCGGCTGATAATACAGCTCCAAATCGCTGCCGTGAAGCGCCCCCTTCAGCTCTTGCTTCATTCGGTGGTCTTCGAAATCGAACGCATCCAGCGCTTCGGAGAAGACGTGATACGCGTCCCGCCCCTTCTCCTTGGCTCGGTACATCGCGAGATCCGCCCGCTTCATCGCTTCGCCGGCCGTCGTCGCGTGCGTCGGCACATGCGCGATTCCGACGCTGGGCGTCACCAGCAGCGAATGACCCTCGTAATCGATCGGCTTCGGCACCGACCGCAGAATACGCTCCGCCGTCGAGACCGCCGCTTCCAACGTTCCGCCGGCGCCTACGACGAGAAACTCATCCCCTCCGAGCCGGCCGAGGACGTCTCCTTCGCCCATCGCCTCCCGCAGCCGTTCGGCCGTCTTCAGCAGCAAGACGTCCCCCGCTTGATGGCCGAGCCAATCGTTCACTTGCTTGAATCGGTCCAGGTCGATCAGCATGACGAAGCAGGGCTCGCCCGTCCGAATGCGCTCTTCCAGATATTCCGTAATAAACATCCGGTTCTTCAGACCGGTCAGCGAATCGTGGTAGGCGATATGCTCCAGCTGCTCGTTTTTTCGCTCCAGCTGTTCCTGCTTCGCGACGAATTGGCGTTCGCCGGTAATGACGGACGTCATCGTCATGAGGAGCAGCGTCAGAAATTCGAGGATGTAGAAATCGTAATTTTCAGCGAAACCGAAAGCTTCGACGAACGTCAACGAACAACCTAGGAATGCATGACTGATGAGGAACGCCAGAAAGACGATAAAGCCGAAACCGCTCTTCTTTCGTTCCGCTTGGTCGATGCGCAGCTGCCTGACGAGGCGCATCGTAAGAAACGAGAAGGCGACCGCGTAGCCGACGCCGTTCGCGAACAGCAGCCAGTCGACCGATCGGAGATCGGCGCCGAATAGGAAGATGGAGGCATACACCGCCGAGAAGACGACGCCCATCGCAATCGCTACGGATAATTGCCTATACGCCATTCGGGAGCGGTGCGAGACGTCCTTCGGGAAGAGCTTCCCTGCCGCGCGCCGAATCGCGGCGGCATTCAGCAGCGTAGCGGCCGCCATCAAGCCGAGGGTGAGCGCGTCGACGCGAAGCAGCCCGAAGCAATGAAGCGTCAGCGATTGCGTCGCCCATAGGACGGCGCCCCCGAAATACGGAGCGGCGGTCTTCAGCCGCTTCATCCACGGGAATCCGGAGCGCATCGGGAACAGCAAGACGATAAAATAAGCCATATTCGCGAGCAGCGAAAGCAATAGATAGATTCGTTGTTGTTCCAAGTGAGCGGCCTCCCGCCGGCGGTCCCCGAAATTCCCTCCATTGTAAGGTCGCGGAAAGGTTCGAACAATGGAAATATAAACGCGACAAATAGGACTGGACTAAACCGTTCGAAGTGTGCATATGCATAGCAACGGAGTATTACGTATCCGCGGGAGGTTATGACATGTCAACGACAAGGAAGAGCTACGAGCCGTTCGTCGGTCCGTACGATCCATGCCCGCCGATCCGTATCAAGACGTACGAAACGCCCCCTCAACTATACTTAGGATTCCAACCTTACGGATTGCCGCAGTTCGGACCGTCAGAGGCGTTGAAACATGGGACGTTGTGGCCGGCCTTATACGCGCCATACACGAACCCCTATGAATCGCCGAAGGGAGCGAAGCGAGAATGACGCACTCCTCCCAATGGAAGGAAGACGATTGGAAGACGTATTACGACCTAATGCGGCAAATGCAAGAGACCGACTTCGTCCTCGTCGAGTTGAACTTATACTTGGATACGCATCCGGACGACCAAGCCGCGATCGCGCAATTCAATCAATACGTTCAGCGAAGCATGGCGATCAAACATCAGTTCCAATCGATGTTCGGGCCGCTGTACCACTTCGGAGTCAGCTATTCGCCGATGCCTTTCGCCTGGAAGGAAGCGCCTTGGCCATGGCAGGTATAATCGAACGAAGCAAGGGGGGAACCCGAACGTGTGGGTGTACGAGAAGAAGCTGCAGTATCCCGTTCGCGTAAGCAAGTGCGATCCGATGATGGCGAAGTTCTTAATCGAACAATACGGAGGAGCCGACGGCGAACTGGCGGCCGCCCTTCGGTACTTAAACCAACGATACACCTTGCCGGAGAAGGTCATCGCGATCGTCAACGATATCGGAACCGAGGAGCTGGCGCACCTCGAGATGATCGCGACGATGATTTATAAGCTGACGAAAGACGCGACGCCGGAGCAGCTGAAAGCCGCGGGACTCGGCGATCACTACGCGAATCACGATAAAGCGCTGTTCTATCACAATGCCGCCGGGGTCCCTTGGACGGCCGCCTACATACAAGCGAAGGGGGATCCGATCGCCGATTTGTACGAGGACGTCGCCGCGGAGGAGAAAGCCCGGGCGACCTATCAATGGCTCATCGACATGACCGACGACGTCGACCTGATCGACAGCTTGACCTTCCTGCGGGAACGCGAAATCGTCCACTCTCAACGATTCCGGGAAGCGGCGGAGATGCTGAAAGCGGACCAACAAACGAAAAAAATATTTTGACGACGCCGAAGTCCGCGCCTCTACACCGAGGCGCGGACTTTTTTGGCGTCGCGACTTGCGCCGCGAATTCATTTATCGTCAATTAGCACGCAACGCGCTAATCCCAAACCTTCGGTCGCTTCAAGCCGGCTGTTCTCAAATAATCTAAAAGTTGGCCGGAATGGATTGCTTCATGATATGCAATTCTTAAAAGCATATCGCCCAACGTGCGAATATACCCGACGTCGCTTCGATCTATTTGTATGGTAGATAAGTCCGCTTGCGCGTAAGATTTTACCGTATCCATAAAGGCTTTCCTATAGGGTTCCGAAAAACTGATTTCCTCTTTGAGGGTCGTAAAAGCACGCTTTTCGTACGGGGATTCGTATTTCGCCAGACTTCCTTCGTTCAATAAGGCAAGGTGATAGTAATGTTCGCTATCTAATACGTGCCGGATCATGTCTTTCACGCTCATGGCATCGGAATCCGGTTTCCAATCCAAATAGGTATCCGGAATACTTTCCCAAACAAGCAGGCTGCGGCGGCGAACCTCTTCCAAATTCCATACTATAGCTTCTATTGCGTTCATAACAGCTTCCTTTCCATTGCAATATTCTCGCTTCATTATATCAGAACCTACGTTCGCAATGCACTCGCTTATTAGGATTCGCATATCGCTTTCCCACCCTCGTGGATGATTTTACTGAACAGCCCCACGGATAGGTCCCATTACCGAGGGGATCATAGCAGGGTAACACCATCATCGACAGCGATCCGGGAGGGGTCCCCTTGGCATTCTTCAACTTATTCAGCGACGATGAGAAGGAAAAGGACAGCACGAAAAAAGCAAACAGCTCCGCCTCCGACGTGGAGATGGCGGAGGATATGGACGCAGACGTCGAATTCGCCGAGGAGAAGACTCCCGATGTATGCGGGGCGGAATGCGACGTAACGATGGAGGCGGCCGAAAAACTGGATACAGACGTGCTTGACGATGTGGAATTCGGCGAGGAAACGGAAGCGGCCGTTGCGGACGCACCGACGAAAGCCGACGCAACGTTGCAGCTGAAAGCCGAAGAGCTCGATGTGACCAAGAACAAGGTGCAAGCGGGCGAGGTCATACTGCACAAGGACATCGTCGAGGAACAGAAAACGGTCAGCGTTCCCGTTATACATGAACAAGTCGTGATCGAGCGAAAAACGATTCATCGGGAGCCGACTTCGGAAACGATCGGCCAGGAAGAGACGATTCATATCCCGGTGAACGAGGAGAAAATCGCTGTCAGTAAGCACACCGTCGTCATCGGAGAAGTGTCGACTCATAAGCGAGAAGTGACGGAAACGGAGAGCGTCAGCGAAAAGTTGCGCCATGAAGAAGTCCGCGTGGATGTAAAAGGCGATACGACGGTGATCGACGAACCTATGGCAACTAGCGCGCACGACGGCCTATAACTCTTACTAAAGACACCTCGCTAACCTTCCAGGTTAAAGGTGTCTTTTCTTAAAGGAGAGGGCATTCATGAGTTCTAAGGAACGAAACGGCAGTTCCCTTCCGCGCACTTGGAAGCTTCGCGAAGAAGAACTTTCGATCGAAAAAAAGAAAGTGCCGGTCGGAGAGGTGATGATTCGCAAGGAGATCGTAGAGGAACTGCAAACCGTCACGGTGCCCGTCACTCGGGAAGAACTTGTCATCGAAGTAACGCCATATAAGGAAAACGGGGGAAAAAGCGATCCTCAAATCAAGCGAATTCCCATCTGGGAGGAACGGATCGAAGTCAGGAAGAGGCCGGTAACCATCTCGGAAGTTTCGATAGATAAACAGGTGGTATCGGAAACGGAAACGATCAGCGAACATGTAAAGAAGGAAATCCTTCGCATTGAGGAAAGCGGGGATCCCGATCTTTTGCAATTATTCGAGTAAACGAAACAAAGTCCGCGCCTCGACCCAAGGCACGGACTTTTTCGCTGCAAGCCTGCGATCGGCGGAGACGCCCGGCGCCCTCCTCCTGCTGGCCAGGCAAAGCCGAACGTACAGGTTTGCTTGCGAGATCACAGCGTCGCGAGCGGCAGCGCGATCGTGAACGACGTCCCTTCGTTCACGATGCTGGTTACGGACACCGTCCCCCGATGCGCTTCGATGATTTTGTAGCTGACGCTGAGGCCGAGCCCCGTGCCGTATTCCTTCGTCGTGAAGAAAGGCCGTCCGATGAACGGAAGCTTCTCTTCCGGGATGCCGCTGCCTTCGTCGACGAACCGGATGATCGCCCGGTCGCCTTCCGCCCGCGCTCGGATGACGAACAGCCCCCCGTCCGGCATCGCTTCGATCCCGTTTTTGACGAGGTTAATGAACACCTGTTTCAGCTGATTGTCATCGCCGTAAACGTGCAGCGGCTCGGCCGGAAGATCGAGGGAGAGCTCGATGCCGCGCAGGTTCGCCTGCGTCTCGAGCAGACTCCCGACGCTTCGCAGCAGAGCGGTCGTATCGCGAGTCGCCATTACGAAGCTATGCGGCTTGGCAAGAATGAGCAGCTCGCCCAGGATCGTCTCGACCCGCGACAGCTCGTCGTTCATGATGCGGAAGTAATGCGGCTTCTGCGCGGCCCCGGTCTGCATAAGATGCAGGAACCCCTTCAACGAAGTCAACGGATTGCGAATCTCGTGCGCGATGCCGGCGGCCAATTGTCCGGCGGCCGACAGCTTCTCGGATTGTTGAAGCAGCGCCTCCGTCTTTTTCCGCTCCGTCACGTCCCGAACGATCGTGTGCACGGCTTCCCTGTCGTTGTAGATCGTCGGGATCGATTTCACTTCTACGTCGATCGCCTTCCCGTCCAAGCGGACGAACACGGACTGCGCCAGCTCCGCGACGCGTTTGTCCCGCTCGACCATCCTCCGGCGCGCGACCGAAGCGTCGCGGTACGCCGGGTGAATTAACGTCAACGGGTCGAGCTCATAAAGCTGCTCCTTATTCTTCGCGCCGAGGAGCGCGACCGCCGTGTCGTTCACATACGCGAAGCGGCCCCCGACTCCGACGAAGATCGCGTCCGGCGAATGCTCGACGAGCTCGCGGTACTGCTCTTCGGCATCCCGCAGCCGCCGGCGCTCGGCTTCCCGCTCGCTCACGTCCCGAAGCACCGCGATATACTCCGTCGCCTTGCCCGTTTGTTTTCCCCGAATGCTCTTCGTCCGGCTTTCGATCCAGACGTAATCGCCGTACTTCGTACGGCAGCGGAAGGTGGACAGCCGTTCGTCCGCGAACGTCTCGCGGAGCGAGACGACGTCCTCCGGGTGCACCAGCGACATGGCGTCGACGCCGACCAGCTCCTCCGGCAAGAACCCGAGCACCGACGCCGACGAAGGCGACACGTACGTGAGGATGCCGAACGGATTGTAGCGGACGATGACGTCCAGCGAGTTTTCCGCGAGGAGGCGATATTTCCGCTCGCTCTCCTTCAGCTGTCGAATGAGCCGAGCCTGCTGCGTGATGTCCTTGGCGATGCCGTATACGCCGACCGCCTCGCCGTCCACGATGATCGGCGCATGGGTGACGCTGAGATGCACCTTGCTCCCGTCGGCGTGCGGCACCTCCGTCTCGAACCGGAACGTATCGAGCGAGCCTTCGTGCGCGTGCTCGAGCGCGTGCCGAACGCCCTCCTCCAGCGGCTTCGGAAACGCGGAGCGCCATGCGTCCGCCGTATAACCCGTAATGCGCTCGACGGAATGGTTCAAGCTCGTGAGCTCGCCGTCCATACTGACGGCGTACACGAGATCCGGATGCTCGTCGAACAACGACTTGTATTGCTGCATATGCCGCTGAAGCAGATGCTCCGCCTTCTTGCGCGCCGAGATGTCCTGCAGCTGCGTCACGAACACCTGAGGCACGCCGTCCGCGTCTCGAACGACGGAGAGGGTATGCTGCACCCACACATGCACGCCGTCCTTGCGGATGTACCGCTTTTCGTTCTGATAATCGTCCATGGTACCTTCGATCAGTTTGGCGCGCATCCGCTCGCCTACGCCCGCATCGTCCGGATGCGTGATATCGAGGTACGTCATGGTGAGCAGTTCGGCTTCCGAATAGCCGGTCAACTTGCAAATCGAAGGGTTCACCTTCTGAAATCTTCCGTTCAACGCGACGACGGCCATGCCGATCTTGGCGTGAAAGAAAGCATGTTGAAACAGCGAATCGGTCTCCATCTGCGGAAGCGTCAAGGCTGCCCCTCCCTCCGGGAAAAAAGGATGTGCATTCTAGCGGCTCGGTACGGAATCAGGAAGGTTCGACGGACGGCTTCGGCTTGCCCGGCCAGTTCAACATCGTCATCCCGGCGACGACCGTGAAGGCGCCGATCACGATATACGCCGTAATCGGCTCCCGCAGAAAGACGCCGGACCATAAAACCGTAAATAAAGCCGCCATATTCGAAACGATGACCGCGACGGAAAACTTCACCGTCCGGAGCGCTTTGGATAACATCAGAAAGCTGAAGCCGGTAATCAAGCCGAGTCCCGCGGCGCTAAGCCACGCGCCGGGCACGAACGTCGGCTGCCAATCCGCCGCGAACGGCAGCGGGACAGCGGAGACGAACGACGCCCAAAAGAAGATGCTGTAGTTCATCGACACGTCGTTCATCGAATCGAGCAGCATCTTCTGACTGAGGAAGTGCAGCGCCGCGCCGATGCCCGAGAGCACGAATAGCGCCGTGATCCAGCCCTGCTCGACGATCGCGTCCCCGAGCGAACGGCCGTTCAACGTAATCAGCAGGACGCCCGCCAAGACGACGCCCCCGGAGAGCCAGCTCTTCGCGGTCAGCTTATCTTTGAAGAGGAACACCCCGGCGGCGAGCAGCACGATCGTCTGAATCGGTTGAACGAGCATGTTACCGTATGCGTGACCGATCGTAATCGCGACGTTCTCGAACAAGTAGTTGGCGCTCTTGCTGATCGCTCCGATCCAAATCCATTTATAAAACGTGGCGGGGCGAAGCGAATTGCGAGAAAAATAAACGACTCCGGCCAAGGCGACGACGCCGATCGAAAATCGGGCGAACGTAATCGTATAAGAATCGAATTGCAGGCCGGCGATCTTCACGAGAACGCCGACAATGCTCCACGATAACGAAGCGAGAACGAGATATATCATGCGTTATACCGTTTCGACAACCGGCGCGGTCGTCTTCCGCTCGGAGCCGATCCAGACGAGCCCCAACGCCATAAATACGGCCCCGGCGATTTGGAACGGCGAGATGCTCTCGTCGAACATCGCGTAGCCCGCGACGACCGCCGCGGCGGGCACCGCGTACCGGAAGAAATTCGACCGTGTCGCGCCGACGCGGAACATGCTGGCGTTCCAAGCGACGAACGCGATCACGGTGCAAAACAAAACGTTGTATGCCAAGGCGGTCCACTCGACGCCGCCGAGCGAAGCCCATGCCACCTTGCCCCACGAGCCGAACGTGAACGGCGTCATGAGCAGCGCGCCGAAGAAAATCGTCCACGCGCTGACGCGGAGCGCCGAGTATCTCCGAAGCAGCGGCATCGTCGCGAGGTTGTAGCAGGCTCCGATGAAGCTGACGCCGAGCGCCATCGCGTTGCCGAGCATATGCTTCGAAGACGGATCGAAGCCGCCGCCGCCGAGGACGACGAGCGCCACGCCGATCATCGCGATGGCGCCGCCCGTCGCGAGACGCGACGTCATTCGCTCCTTCGAAACGAGAGGCGCCAGCAGCGCCGCGAAGATCGGCCAAGGCGCGACGTTCAACAGCGAGGCGTTCGCCAGCGTCGTGTATTGGATGGAATACATCACCAGGATTTCTAATAACGTAACGCCGAATACGCCTAGGATGAACGTATGCAGCAACGCGCGGAACGGAAGGCCGACCGAGCCCTCCTTCCACTTCAAGAGCAAGAAGAAGCACGGCACGGCGAGGCCGAACCGCAAAAACGTGAACAGCGCGGGGTCGAACGTCTCCATCGCGAACCGCGACACCCCGAAATTCGCCCCCCAAATGACGGCGACGGCAATCAATGCCGCATACGATCCCAACTTGTTCCCCACAGTCGCACTCGCTCCGATTCCGACCCGTAATAGGTTCTCTGTATTAATTCTTAATATTAACTTCAATCTTGCGGAAGGAACAACTGTTATTTTAGAACTGCGCGTTGGACTGCGACCGTTTCCGGTACTGCAGCGGCGAGACGCCGACGACTCGCTTGAACAGATGGCAGAAGTACGACGCGTTCGGCAACCCGACTTCGATGCCGACCCGCTCCACCGGAACGTCGGACGATCGGAGCAGCTTGGAAGCTTCCTTGATTCTCCGGGCCATCAAATAGTCCGTGATGCTGCTGCCGGTTTCCTGACGGAAGACGCGGGAGACGTAGTTTTTCGAGAGATGCAGCGATTCCGACAACGCCTCTAAGGCGAAGTCGTTCGCGAAATGGACCTCGATCCATTGCATCACGCTTTCCGAATATCGCAGGGTTCTCTCCTCGCCTTCGCCTTCGAGCGGCACGCGCCCGCCGAGCTCGTTTCGCAAGCAGGCGATAACTTGGAGCAGCAGCAGCATGTTCGTCTGCTCGCCCCCCTCGTCTTTCTTCGGTTCGAAGGCGGAGAGAATCGCCTCGAGGAACGGCGCGCGCCCCGACACGTCGAACCGCTGTTCCGATAACCGCCGCTTCCATAACGACCGGAAAAACCGTTGGAGATCCGGGAACGCCGCGGCGCACCGATCGACGCCGACCGGATCGAAGCTCATGACCGTACGGACGTACGGTCTCGACGCGTCGACGTCCGGGCGCACGGCATGAAGCTGGAACGGCTGAAACCAATATAAGCTTCCGGGCTCGATCTCGTACGTTCGCCGGTTGACGACGATCTTGCCCGTCCCTTCGCTGACGTATAGCAGTTCGCAGCCTTGGTGGTAATGATAATATCCTTTGATCGGCGCGTCCGAACGGTGGCGGCTCGTATAGAGCGCATGATCTTGATCGAACGGCACGAGATCGAATAAGGTGTCCATTGCGTCCCATCGGTCTCCTCGGAAAGATAATGTAACGACATTTTCGCATAACTGACCTGCACTATGGAAGCCGTTCAAGCCTTATGATCAATAAAAAGGAAGATATCTTCGAAGGAGAGATCGAACATGATGAATCGGGAGTCGATCGCGGACGTCATGAGGCGCCTCGAACCGAAAGTCGACCGCATGATCGAAGGCATCGGCGAGAGGTCTCCGCATTTCGCGGACGCTTCGGGCGCATACGACGATCGGAGGACGGACTGGTGGACGTCGGGGTTTTGGCCGGGGATTTTATGGCTGATGTACGACGTGACGGGGAAGGAGCATTATAAGGAAGCCGCTTGGCCTTGGGACGAGACGCTCGACTATTGGCTGTCGCACCCGACCGAGGATACGCACCACGACGTCGGATTTCAATATTTGCAAACGGCCGTCGTCAAGTATATGATTACCGGCGACTCGAACGCGAAGCGCATCGGCCTGAACGCGGCCAATTACCTCGCAGGCCGTTACAACCCGGCGGGACGGTTCATCCGGGCTTGGAACGGGGACAAGAACGGCTGGGCGATCATCGATTGCATGATGAACGTCTCTCTCTTGTTCTGGGCGTCCGAGACGACCGGCGATCCGCGGTATAAGCATATCGCGATGTCGCATGCCGATACCGCCGCCCGCGTCTTCATTCGCGACGACGGATCGTCGAATCATATCGCCGTCTTCGACGCGGAGACCGGCGAATTTCGCGAAGCGCTCGGCGGACAAGGCTATGCGGCCGATTCCGCCTGGAGCCGCGGCGCGGCCTGGGCGCTGAACGGCTTCGCCAATACATACCGCCGCACGGGCGAACGCCGATACTTGGACACCGCGAAGCGCGTCGCCCACTTCTTCTTATCCGCCCTGCCGGAAGATAAGGTACCGTATTGGGACTTCCGCCTGCCGACGCTCGAAGGGGAGCCGCGGGATACGTCCGCCGCGGCGATCGCCGCATCCGGCTTGCTCGAAATCGCGGACGCGGTCCCTGAGGGCGAGCGGCGCCTCTACTTGCAGGGCGCTCACGACATCCTGCAATCGCTGACGGAGCGCTATGCGACGTGGGATCGCCCGGATTCCCAAGCGATCCTCACCGGCGCGACCGGCCATAAGCCGGCGGGTCAATACGTCGACGGCTCGCTCATCTACGGCGACTATTATTACATCGAAGCGATCGCTAAGCTGTACGGCTGGGAGCGACGCGTCTATTAACGCAGCGAAGCCGCGGGGCTCCCCCCGCGGCTTTCTTCTTTTCCGATGTCCTATGGAAGCATGAACAATATCGCCGCGAAGTGAGTGACGGATCCGCCCAGCACGAACAGATGCCATACCGCATGATGGTGCGGGAACGCCCGCCAGACATAGAACACCGAACCCAGCGTATAACATAATCCGCCGATCACGAGCAATCGAATGCTCTCCGGGCCGGCGGCCATGACGAGCGGCTTCCACATAAAGACGATCAGCCATCCCATCGCGATATAGCCGAACGTCGAGAAGAACACGAACCGCTTCGTATAGAACGCCTTAAATACGACGCCGCCCACCGCCATTCCCCACACGACGCCGAACAGCGTCCAGCCGAGAGGGCTTCGAAGCAGCGTAAGCAAGATCGGGGTATACGTACCCGCGATAAACAAATAGATCGAGGAATGATCGAACGTCTCGAACAAATCCTTCAGCTTCCCCTCGGGGAACGCATGCACGAGCGTCGACGACGTATATAAAATCAGCATCGTCGCTCCATAGATCGAATAACTGACGATATGCCACGCCGTCCCCTTCAAGCTGGCGAATACGACGAGCAGAACGAGAGCGACGAGGCTGAAGATCGCGCCGAGGCCGTGCGTGATCGCATTGACGAGTTCTTCCCTTCGCGAATAAACGTACGTATTGACCATCCAGCTCCACCTCCTCCTGTTTAGGTTCCCCTATTATACTATATCCCGTTCCATTTTCTCCCCTGCGGTCCGAAATCATTCCTTTCCCGACCGGGCTTGTCATGATACGGACGAACCTTCGATATGAATAATTATCGATCGAAGGAGGTTGAGGGCTCTTGATCGGGATCGCCGTCTCTCTTGTACCGGCTCCGAGAAAAAAACGTTGAAGATTCCCAACCTTCGGGGTATAGTCTTACGTAACGAAACAAAATTTAATGTTTTCATTGCGTATCGAATGAATTTTTCGAGAATGGAGATCGTTTCGCAAATGGACCCGACGATAGACGAGATCGATCGCAAGCTGATTTCCCTTCTATCTCAGGACGGAAGGGCCTCCTACACCGACCTGGCGAAAGAAGTCGGACTGTCCCGCGTAGCGGTGCAAACCCGCTTGAACGCACTGACGGAGAACGGCATCATCGAGCGCTTCGCCTGCATCCTCAACCCCGAACGCCTGGGTTTGACCGTCTCCGCCTTCTTCAACGTCGACGTCGAGCCGCGGCATCTGATGGCGGTCGCGGATCGCCTGGCCGAAGAACCGGAGGTGACGAGCCTGTACCATATGTCGGGACCGAGCAAGCTTCACATGCACGGACTGTTCGGCTCGCACCAGGAGATGGAGACGTTCCTGCAGCGAAAGCTGTACCCGCTAGAAGGCGTCGTCAGCGTCGACTGTCAAGTGTTGATCAAGCGTTACAAGAGCCGCATGGGTATTCGTCTGTAAGACGACTCGGCGGCGGAAGAAGGAGAGGACATCATGGGCAACGCGTACTTGCAGCTCGGCGCGGCGATGTGCCGAACGGGAATATTGGGATACGGCGGCGGGCCTTCGATCGTGCCGTTAATCCGCTACGAGGCGGTGACGAGATACCGTTGGATGAGCGACGAGGAATTCGGGGAAGTGCTCGCGATCGCGAACGCGCTGCCGGGTCCGATCGCGACGAAGCTGGCCGCGTACTTGGGCTATCGGCAAAAAGGGGCGTTAGGCGCGCTCGTCGGGCTGCTGAGCCACATCGTGCCGACGTGCGTCGCGATGGTCGTCTTGTACGCCTTCATTACGTTCTTCAGCACGTCGCCCGTCATTCGAGGCATGATCGCCGCCGTCGTCCCGGTCGTCGCCGTCATGCTCGGGGTCATGGCGTACGAATTCGGAGAAAAAGCGGTGAAAGGTCTCGGCCTCACGCTCGGCATCGGATCGTTCGCCTTGACGTTCGTCCTGCTGCAGCTCATCGGGCTGCATCCGGCGATCGTCATCGCCCTCTTCCTCGGTTACGGCGCCTTCCATCATAAGCTTACGGAGCGCTGGAACGACCGGCGTCTGCGGAAGGGGGAGGGCTGAGCGATGTCGGAATGGTGGGAATTATTCCTCGCGTTTTTCCTGGCGAACGTGTTCGGCTACGGCGGCGGTCCGGCCTCCATCCCGCTCATGTATCAGGAGGTCGTGCCGAATCGCGGTTGGCTGACGAGCGCCGAATTCACGAACGCGCTCGCGCTCGGCAACTCGCTGCCCGGTCCGATCGCCACGAAGATCGCCTCGTACGTCGGGTACGACGTGTCCGGCTGGATCGGCGTCGTCGTCGCGCTGGCCGCGACCGTCCTGCCGTCCGCGGTCGCGCTCATCGTCCTGCTTCAACTGCTTCAGCGCTATAAGCAATCGCCGGCCGTGAAAGGCATGACGTTATGGGTCCAGCCGGTCATCGCCGTCATGATGCTGATCGTAACGTGGGAGAGCTCGGTCGAATCCGTCCTCGCCATCGGCCTGCTGCAGTTCGCGGGCATCGCCGCGGTCGCCTTCTATTTGATGCGGCGGCGCAAGATTCATCCGGCGTTCGTCATCCTCGGCGCGTTCGTTTACGGCGGCGCGTTTCTGTCGTAAATTGCGAAAACGCCCGGTCTCTCCCTCGAGACCGGGCGTTTCATGTTCACCGATATACCTTCATCCGCTCCTCCAGCGGCTCGAACGACTTGTCGCCCGGCTGCTGCGTGGGATTGCCGAACGGCATCTGCGCGATCAGCTTCCACTCCTTGGGCACGTTCCACGCAGACCGTACTTCGTCGTCGATCAACGGATTGTAATGCTGCAAGGAGCAGCCGAGTCCTTCCAGTTCGAGCGCCGTCCAGACGACGTATTGAAGCATCCCGTTCGATTGCAGCGACCACAGCGGGAAGTTGTCCTTATACGTCGGGAACTTCTGCTGCAGCCCTTCGACGACCGCTTCGCACTCGAAGAACAGAATCGTGCCGTACCCCGCCGCGAAGCCGTTCATCCGCTGCTGCGTGGAATCGAACTGGTCCGCCGGCACGATCTTGCGAAGCGTCTCCGTCGTAATGCTCCACAGCTTCTCGTGATGCTGTCCGAACAGCACCAAGACCCGGGCGCTCTGCGAGTTGAACGACGACGGCGTATGCAGCACCCCCTCCCCGACGATCTCTTGAATCCGCTCCTCCGAGACGACTTTCTTGTTCCCGATGCCGTAATACGACCTTCTATGTTTGACGGCGGTCAGAAATTCGGAGCTTTGAATGGTAGTCGCATGCGACATAACGGTTCCTCCTTCGAATGACAATCGAGGTTAGTTTGATTCGTCCAAGAGGGGACTATGTGTCGAAAGCTCCTGATTTCCAAGGAAATGGCTGGGGAATACGGACGAACGGATTGCGGTACACTGAGAACCGACGAAGGCTCGGCAGAGGAGGAGAACCGTTGATCGATTTCGAGGAAGCGACGATTCTCGAGATACAGCGAGGAATGGAGAACGGAGCGTTCCGGGCGAAGGAATTGACGCTGTATTATATGGAGAGAATCTCCAAGCTCGATAAGAACGGTCCGCGGCTTAACGCCGTGCTGGAATGGAATCCCGATGCGCTCGCGATCGCGGAAGCGATGGATCGGGAACGGGAGGTTCGCGGGACGCGAGGCCCGATGCATGGCATTCCGGTCCTGCTTAAGGACAACATCGAAACCGCGGACCGACTTCATACAAGCGCCGGCGCGATGGCGCTCGCGGACTCGTATGCGGCGAGAGACGCCTTCGTCGTAAGACGTCTGCGGCAAGCGGGAGCCATCGTACTCGGCAAGGCGAATATGAGCGAGATGGCGAAGTTCGTGTCGGAAGCGATGCCGAACGCGTACAGCTCCCGAGGCGGCATCGTGCGCAACCCGTACGGACCGGGCGAGTTCGACGTCGGCGGGTCCAGCTGCGGATCGGCCGTCGCGGCGGCCGCCAACTTGACGACGGTCTCGCTCGGAACGGAGACGCTCGGCTCGATCATCAATCCCGCGGTGGAAAATTCGATCGTCGGCCTCGATCCCACGATCGGACTCGTCAGCCGGACCGGCTTGATTCCGCTCGCGCCGACCCACGATACGGTCGGACCGATGACGAGAACCGTAGCCGACGCCGCGGTCGTGCTGAGCGCGATCGCCGGGTTCGACGAGGAGGACGTCTCCACGCGAATGGGCATGGGCCGCGCGCTGGACGATTACCTGCCCTGCTTGAACGAAGGGGGGCTGCGGGGGGCTCGCATCGGCATCGCCAAAGACGCCGATTATCCCGAAATCGACCAGGAAGATCGTCGTCTGCTGGAGCGAGAGCTCGAGACGCTCCGGCGGCTCGGAGCGGACCTTGTGGAAATCGGCGACTTGGACAAGCTGCAGTTGCAACAATGGGATCTAACCGTCTTAATGTACGAATTCAAGCCGGCGTTCAACCATTACCTCAGCCTGCTCGGCCCGCACGTTCCGATTCACTCCCTCAAGGACTTGATCGCGTACAACCGGATCCATAATCCCGGCGTCGCCTTATACGGCCAGCAGCTGCTGCAGGCCGCGGAGCGAACGAGCGGCACGCTGACGGAGGAGGAGTATATTCGGGCCAAGCTGCGCGACCTGCGCCTCTCGCAACGCGAGGGGATCGACGATTTCACCGACCGGTACCGGTTGGACGCGATTCTCTTCCCCGGTCATACAGGCGTCGCCGCGCCGGCGAAGGCGGGATATCCGTCCATCACCGTGCCCGCCGGATACCGCGATTCCGGTAAGCCGTTCGGGCTGACGTGGACGAGCGGAGCGTTTACCGAACCGAAATTATTGTCGTTGGCGTACGCTTACGAACAAGCGACGAAGCATCGGAAATCGCCAACATTCGATATCGCATGATCGCATACTTCGCGCCGCTTCAGGGATCGACGACGACAGGGGCGACTCCTCGACGAGGAGCGCCCCTGTGCCATTTACCAAATTACAACAACTTATTGCGTTCCGCGGCCGTCAACCGTCGAGCCCGAATATCGAGCGCGACGCGCCCGTCCGCGATGCCGACGATGCGGGAGGCGTACTTCTCGGCCATCTCGATGTTCTGCAGCGCGCAGACGACGGTCACGGTCTCTCGGCGGTACAGCTCCTTGAAGCTCTCCATGATTTTCTCCGCGTTCATCGGATCGAGACCCACGACGGGATCGTCCGCGACGATCAGCTTCGCCCCCTGCGACAGCGCCCGCGCGATCAACACGCGCTGCTTCTCCCCGCCGCTCAGCTTCTCCACCTTCTGAAGCGCCTTATCGAGCAGCCCGACCTGCTCGAGATAGTCCATCGCGCGAACATGCTCTTCCTCGGACGGCTTGCCTCCGATCAGCTGCCGCCAGAAGGAGAACTGCCGGAAGCGGCCCGTCACCACGTTGCGGAACGCCGTCCGGCGCCCGTTCAGCTGATCCGTCGAACCGATCACCGACCAATCCTTGCTGGCTTCCCACCGCGTCCACCAGTTGCTCTGCGTTAGGTTGACGCCGTTCATCACGACGTCCCCCCCGTCCGGACGTTCCTTGCCGACCATGCATCGCAAGAGCGTGCTCTTCCCGCTGCCGCTGCCGCCGATGATCGCGACGAAATCGCCGCGGTTCACCTCCAGGTCGACTCCCTTCAACACCGGCGTGTCGCCGTAGCTTTTGACCAAGTTGTTCACGATGAGCATAAGATGACTCCTTGTCCGTAATCGTAATGTCTCGTCGTTCGTAAATAATGCGCTTTCCTAGATTATACCTCAATTCGGGACGAGCCGCGCACATAATTCCGGCCGGTGTCGAACATTTTATAGTAAGAATAGGAAGGGGAGGGAATTCGCATGTACGAAAAAGGCGACGAAACGCTCATCCAACGCTTGAAACGGTATTATGCAGACTATCGCCTGTCGGAGGATCCCGACGCGAGCTTCCGCGACGCCTGCGCGGCGTTATCGCTGTCGGTCATCGATACCGTGGGCGAGCTCGCGGACCGCGACGATTGCTCCGCGATTCGCAACGTGCTGCGGGAATACCGGGAAATCCGGTCCTCGGTCGGCGGCAGCAACGACTCCGTGAAGGAACGGCTCGAACGGGAGCTGCGCGAGCGCGCCTCGCAGCCGGTATAAAAGAGAGGACGAATCGAATCCGAGCGTCCGGACGACCATTGACAATTCGTGGAAGGTTGCCTATGATGGTATCGTTTCTTGATCTCGGGAGGGTACCTATGGGAAGCAAACGCATGGATCATGTCGGCATCATGGTAGCGAATATGGACGTTTCGATTCGATTTTACACGGAGGTCGTCGGTCTTCGGTTGAAGGATCGGTTCACGCATACGAACGGCGTGATCGAACTGGCTTTCCTCGGCTACGGCCACGAGGGCGAAACGGAGCTTGAGCTCATTCAAGGGTACAGCGACAAGCTTCCCGCCGAAGGCAAAGTGCATCACGCCGCGTTCGCCGTAGACGACGTCGAGGCGGAATTCGGACGGCTTAAAGCGTCCGAGGTTCGCCTGATCGATACCGAAATCACGACGCTGCCGAACGGATACCGGTACTTCTTCTTCTACGGTCCGGACGGCGAGTGGATCGAGTTTTTCCAGCGCAGCTAAGTCGTAATTGGGGCGGGGCGAGGGCGTATGTTCCCGCTCCCCCCACTTCGTTCCTCGTTCGTGGAAAAAGACACTGATCGTAGCAAGCGAACAGTGTCTTTTACCGTATTCGTTAGCAACATTGCCCGGAAAAAGGAAGCCGAACGTCTCTTGCGGGAGCGGTCGCCTTCACCATCTTGATCAAAAGATCGAAAACGATAACTTCCGAAACCCGAGAGCTAAGGATTCTCCACTAAAGGTAAGATTTATCTACCTAGTTAACCCTTTTAATGATTGTTCATATGGATCAGATAAAATGCCTTGCGGTACTCGGTCGGGGTCATACTCTCGTATTCCTTAAACAGGCGCATGAAATATTTCTCGTCGGCGATGCCGATCCTTTCGGAAATTTCCTTCACGCCGAGCGAGCTTCGGGTGAGGAAGTCCTTGGCCTTCGAGATTTTCATCAAATTGATATATTCCTTCAGGTTAAATCCCGTCTTCTGCTTGAAGAAACGCGAGAGGTAGTTCTTGTTGTAACGGAACCGCTTCGCCACGTCACGCACGGATATATCCTCCAAGGCGTGCACTCGGACCCATTCGATGATCTCCGCAAGATTCCTGTCGCCTTGCGACTTGTCCGGCGACGTCTTATAGCTGGCGATCATCTGGTCCGATAGCTCGATGAGGAGCAGCGTGGCGATATAATGCGCCGCCTGCTGGGTGTAATAGTTCGACATGCCGATATGCTGCAGCTGCTGAAACAAGATGTTGGCGCGCTCGATACTGACGGGCGAGAAATACAAAGGAAGGTACACGTCGTCGCACGTCTTCTGCGACTCCGGACCGTTGAGCGATGCCAGCTCGGCGGACAGCGACGCCTCGTCGAGGACGGCGTAAGGAGAATAGGTTAGGAAATGGAACCAGAAATACGATACGCCCGCCTCGCACGGACGATAGCCCTCGTGCACGACGCCCGGCAGCAGCACGAGCACGTCCCCGGGCCTCACCTCGTACTTCTCCCCGTCCTGCGCGATGTGCAGGCAGCCTTCCAGACCGATGATGACCACGAACGAATCCAAGCAGCGCCGTCCATGCGTCCACGGCACCTCCGACTCGAAACGGCCGCAAGATAAAAATTCGATCGGCTTCTCGATTTTCGCGCGCAAATAGGCCACGCGGCCCCGCCTCCCCTCCGCCTCCATCGTCTCCCGGATGCAAACTTTCGTAACTTTTCTCCACCTAATATGGTTTGGGCGCTACTTACTTCTCATTGTACGCATGATATTCTTTTTATTGCAAGCGGTTACAATACGACCAAACACAGCCCAGTCAGTCGAACCCAAATTACCTATTCTAGGAGGGTCGCAAGATGAAGATGGCAAAAATCGGGGTCTTGGCATTGGCGTTCGCCTTGTTCGCGTCCGGCTGCGGCGGAGGAGGAAACGGCGGCGGAAGCGGCGGCAACGAAGCGGTCACGCTGCAGTTCATGGGCTGGGAAGCTAGCCCGCTCGAAACCGAGGCTGTGAAGAAAGGCCTTGATTTGTTCATGGAGAAATACCCGAACATCAAGGTCGAATATCAGCCCACGCCGGGCGGGGCGCAATACGCGCAGAAGCTGCTGACGATGCTGGCGGGCAATGCGGCGCCGGACGTGTTCTTCCTCGGCGCCGCCGAATATCGTTCCTTCCAAGAACGCAACGTGTTGCTAGACCTGACGCCTACGTTCGAGGCGGCCATGTCGCTGGACGACTTCATTCCCTCCTCGGCCCGCATTATGGAGATCGACGGGAAAATATACGGCGTCAGCAGCTGTACCGTCTCCCCGGTGTTGTTCTACAACAAGGATTTGTTCGACAAGGCGAACATCCCTTATCCGCCGAGCGATCCGAGCCACGCGTGGACCTGGGACCAGTTCCGGCAAGCGGCGATCGACCTTACCGTGAAGGAAGGCGATAAGGTGGTACAGTACGGCGCCTTTGGATTGGAGAACTTCTATATGACGTCGGCCGAAATCTTATCGAACGCCGGACAGATTTTCACGGAAGACGGATCGAAGATCGCCGTCAATTCCCCGGAGGCCAAAGAAGTCATGCAGAAGGTGCTCGACCTTCGTCTCGAGCACGGCGCCTCGCCGACGGCGAAGACGCTGGAGAGCATCGGCATGCGCGCGAATCAGATGCTGCAAACCGGTAAAGTGGCGATGATCATCGAAGGCTCTTGGGCGCTGCAGGAGCTCGCCGCGATGGATTTTCCGGTCGGCGTCGCCCCTCTGCCCGTCTTCGACGTGCCGAAGACGCACGGTCAAGCGCACGTACACGCCGCCGCCCATAACACGAAGCATCCGGATGAAGCGTGGAAGTTGATCGAATTCCTCTCCTCGGAGGAGTATCAAATCCAGCTCATTAAAGAAGGGCTCTGGATGCCGAACCGCAAGTCGCTGTACACGGAGGACGGCATCGCGAAGTGGCATAACGAATCGGTGCATCCTGAAGGCTTCAAAGCGATGGCCCGTTTCTTCGCCGAAGCGGACGCGTATCCTTTCACCCTCATCACGCAAAACATCGTCAACGACATCATTACGGAAGAAACGGATAAGCTTTGGTATTCGGGGCAATCGGTCGACGACACGATGGCGAATATCGAGAAGAGATCGAACGCGGAATTGGCAAAATAAGCGATTGAGGCCGGCGCTCCGGCGAGCCGGGGCGCCGGCCGAAGGAGGGAGATACGTATGAGCATGGAGAGGAGCTTGACCGAAGCCGGCGGCCGGGAGGCGTCGTTCCGCGCAGGCGATGCTCGCGCGAAATCGTTGCGGCGTCTTTTCCGGAAGGACGGCGCTTGGGCGGCACTATTGCTGCTCCCGAATTTGCTAGGCTTTCTCGCGTTCACGCTGATCCCCGTCTTCGCGTCCTTCTTCCTGAGCTTCGCGTCTTGGGATATGCTGACGCCGATCGAGTGGACGGGGATCACGAACTACATCGAGCTGTGGAAGGACGAGACGTTCATTAAGGTGTTCTGGAACACGATTTATTTCGCCGGCGCGTCGGTGCCGCTCGGCATCGCCTGTTCGCTGTTTTTGGCCGTAGCGCTCGACCGTATCGAGCTTAAGAAGTTTTACCGCGCCGCGTATTTCCTCCCGGTCGTCTCGTCGATGGTCGCGATCGCGGTCGTGTGGCAATTCATCTATAACCCGGAGTACGGCTTGTTTAACTACGTGCTTAGCTGGTTCGGCATTCGCGGGCCGCAATGGCTCACCAGCACCGTCTGGGCGATGCCCGCGGTCATTCTGACGAGCGTCTGGAAAAATCTCGGCTTCAACATGCTCATCTTCCTCGCCGGACTGCAGGGCATCTCGGACGACTACTACGAAGCCGCTTCGCTCGACGGCGCGCGGTGGTATCAGAAATTCCTGTACATTACCGTGCCTCTGCTGTCGCCGACGACGTTCTTCGTCACCGTCATGTCGTTCATCGCCTCGTTCCAGGTATTCGATACGATCTTCCTGATGACGCAAGGCGGCCCCGCTCGTTCGACGTCGGTCATCGTGCACTACCTGTACGAGCACGGCTTCAAATACTTCAACATGGGGTACGCGAGCGCGATGGCGTACGTGCTGTTCTTCATGATGTTCCTGATCACGGTCATTCAATTTTGGCGTCAACGCAAATGGGGCGTGTACTACTAAACAAGGAGGGATCGCTCATGACGAAGACCGGCCTCGCGACGAAGCTGCTATCGCATGCCGTCCTGACGCTCGGCGCGCTCACGATGGTCGCGCCCTTCCTCTGGATGATCGGCACGTCGCTCAAGCAGCTACCGGAGGTATTCGTCTTCCCGCCGACCCTGTTCGGGGAGCGGCTCGTCTGGGACAATTATTTGAAGCTTGCGGATCGGTTCCCGTTCGATGTGTATTTTCTCAATAGCTTGAAAGTGACCCTCATCGTCGTCGCCTTTCAGCTGTTCACGAGCTCCATGGCCGGCTACGTCTTCGCGCGGCTGCGTTTTCGGTTCCGTGACGGCCTCTTCGCGGCCTACCTTGCAACGATGATGATTCCGGTACAAGTGACGCTCATTCCGAACTTTATCGTGATGCGACAATACAACCTGGTCGACACGCATTGGGCGCTCATCCTGCCCGCGCTCGTGTCCGCGTTCGGCACGTTCCTCCTTCGGCAGTTTTTCCTGACGATCCCCGGGGAGCTCGAGGAAGCGGCGAAGATCGACGGCTGCACCCCGTTCGGCGCGTACTGGCGCGTGTTCGTGCCGCTGTCGAAGCCGGCGATGGCGACGCTCGGCGTCTTCGTCTTCATGAATACGTGGAACGACTTCATGGGGCCGCTCATCTTCATTAACACCCAAGCGAAGATGACGCTGCCGCTCGGCCTCGCGTCCATGCAAGGATTATACGGCACCGATTGGCCCGTCTTGATGGCGAGCACCGTCCTGTCGGTCGCCCCGTTGATCGTCATTTTCCTATTGGCTCAGGATTTCTTTATTAAAGGGGTCACGCTCTCCGGCCTGAAGGGCTAGAGCGGATCGTCGTTAATTACCTAACGGAAGGAATGGGGAACTATGAACAAGTTGGAAAAGGATACCCGCACACCGCTGCAACCGGTCGACTTGAAGCGCGTTACGATCGAGGACGCATTCTGGTCGCCGCGCGTGAGGAGCGTCGGCGACGCCGTCGTCCCGTACCAATGGAAGGCGCTGAACGACGAAGTTCCGGGCGCCGAGCCGAGCCACACGATCGAAAACTTCCGTATCGCCGCGGGGGAAGCCGAAGGCGACTACTACGGCATGGTGTTCCAAGACAGCGATCTCGGGAAGTGGCTCGAGACGGTCGGCTACGTGCTCGCCGAGCGGCGCGATCCCGAGCTCGAGCGCATCGCCGACGACGCGATCGAGCTGCTGGCGAGGGCGCAGCAGCCGGACGGCTACTTGAATTCCTATTATCAGGTCAAGGAGCAGGGCAACCGTTGGACAAATTTGCGCGACAATCACGAGCTGTACTGCGCGGGCCATCTTATGGAAGCGGCCGTCGCTTACTTCGACGCTACGGGCAAGCGCAAGCTGCTCGACGTCATGAGCCGGTACGCGGATTACATCGGCACGATGTTCGGCGACGGTCCGGGGCAGAAGCGAGGCTACGACGGCCATCCGGAGATCGAACTCGCCCTGGTCAAGCTGGCCCGCGCGACCGGAGAAACCAAGTATCTCGAGCTGAGCAAATTTTTCGTCGAGGAGCGGGGGCGTCAGCCGCATTTCTTCGACCTCGAAGCGCGGGAGCGCGACGAACAGCCGGCGACCGGACGGCGCGCCCGTCGGCGCACGTACGACTATTTCCAGGCGCACCTGCCCGTGCGGGAGCAGACGACGGCCGAAGGGCACGCTGTTCGCGCCGTGTATTTGTATACCGCTATGGCGGATCTCGCCGCCGCGTACCGGGACGACTCGCTGATGGAAGCATGCAAGCGGCTGTGGAACGACGTCGTGCGTACGAAGCTTTACGTGACCGGCGGCATCGGCTCGTCGCAATACGAGGAACGGTTCACCGTCCCCTTCGACCTGCCGAACGACCGAGCCTATACGGAGACGTGCGCCGCGATCGGGCTCATGTTCTGGGCGCAGCGCATGCTCGCGATCGAGAAACGCGGCGAATACGCCGACGCGATGGAGCTCGCGCTGTATAACGGCGTGCTGAGCGGCATCTCGCTCGACGGCAAGAGCTACTTCTACGTCAATCCGCTCGAGGTGTGGCCGGCGACGGCGAACTTCCGCGAGGACATGTCGACGGTGAAGGTCGAGCGCCAGCCGTGGTTCGGCTGCGCCTGCTGCCCGCCCAACATCGCTAGGCTGCTCGCCTCGCTAGGATCCTATGCCTACTCGTTCGACGAAGCCGCTCGCGAGCTGTTCGCGCACCTGTACGTCGGCGGCAGCGTCGAGGCGGCGTTCGGCGGCGATAACGTGCGCCTGTCCGCGACCTCGAATTATGCATGGGACGGCCGCGTCTCCTTCGTCGTATCGTCCGCTTCGCCGGCGCCGTTCACGCTCGCGTTGCGAGTGCCGGGCTGGTGCCGACGGGCGACCGCGACGGTGAACGGCGAAGCGGTCGACGCGGGCGCGGCTGTCGACGGGTATATCAAGCTGAACCGCGTCTGGGTCGACGGCGACCGGGTCGAGCTGACGTTCGACCTGCCGGTGGAACGGATGCGGGCGCATCCGAACGCGCGGGCGAACGCGGGCAAGGTCGCGCTGCAGCGCGGGCCGATCGTCTATTGCCTGGAGGAAGCCGACAATGGCCCAAACCTGCAGGACGTGACGCTTCCGGCCGACGCTTCGTTCGTCGAGTCGTACGATGCGTCGCTGCTCGGCGGCGTCTGCAAGCTGACGACGGTCGGCAAGCGCAGCGCCATGCGGGACGAAGACGAAGGGCGGCTATACGTTGCGCACCGTATCGATCGAGTTGACGCGCCCCTCGTCGCGATACCGTATTACGCCTGGAGCAACCGGACGCCGGGCGAGATGACCGTGTGGATTCGATCCGAATAGCGGGGGGAGATGTTCCGATGAAGACGGTCCCGACATCGACGGAGCTTTCGACGCTAGCCGGCAAGGGAGCGCTCCGAGCTTCTGGGCTGGGGATCCCCGCTTGCCCGCCGCGCGGACCGTCTATTTTCCGGTTCGCTCGTCGTCCTCCCGGTAAGCCTTCGTGAAAGAAAGTGGAGCCGCCCCCCGAAATCGCGACAACGTTCCGATTCGATGGCGGCTCCTTCCGTTTCTGGGGATCTGTTACGTTGCACCTTCGATCATGACGATCGCAGTCGAGTTAAGCACTGGGAGGAACTAGTCTCCCTATTTGATTGCACTCTTCTGCAAACCATACTGCGCCGTCCAAACCGAATCCGATACCGTGAGGCTCCGCGTTGGGAGTCGGAATCGTTGCAACTTTGGATTTGTGATCCCAGGCGATTCGATCGGCTGTATCTTCAAACAATGCCCTAACGGATACGTACGTTCCTTCCACGAAAAACTCCTTTTGCGTTCTCCCATTGTAACGAAGTGTGATTCCGATTTGTTCTGTCGTCTTACCCGATAAGTCGTACGCCTTACTTACCTTTTCCTGAAGCGGTTCACTCGCCTTAGCGGGAGTCAGTATAAATACACTCAGACAAATAAGGAAAAAGCTTTTACGTTTCAATCCTCTCATCTCCTTATCAAGGACAGATGGACGAGCAACTTACGAGTGAAACGATCCCACCGCCCGCTCTCGGATCGGTCGAGTTAACAACAGGGTAGTTGCCGATTTAAGCAAATCGCTTTGACTAACCGATACTTTTCTTCCGTCATCGCTTTTGACCCCTTTTCTTTTCATAATCTTATTTCCCATCGAAAATGATCTTACATAAATAGACGATGTCGGGTGTAATGCAGTTCCATGAACTCATTCTGCGATGAAGGTAGGCCGCCGCCGCCCGTTTAGAAACAGGAAAACCCGGCGCCGAACGACGGCGACCGGGCTGCGATGCATGTTTATGGCTTGAACGCGAAAGCCTCGGCGGGATTGTCGACCATCCACCGCCGAATCGCTTCGTCGCCGACGCCGAACCGCGCAAGCAGCGGGAGAAACGTCTCGATCAAATACGTCCAGCCGACGTCTCCGCCGTAATGCTTCAGCCGGGCGCGCGTCGTGTCGAGTCCGAGCAGGATGCGATCCTCCATCCCCCACTCGAGGAGCCGCAGCAGCAGCTTCGCTTCGTCCTCGTCCGAGTGGTACTTGAACCGGCCGATCGTGTCGTACTCGAGGTACACGCCGAGCTTCGCCAGCTCTCGATGCGTCTCCGGCCGATCGGTCGTGCGGTCGAGATGGCACAGCACGACGTTGTTCGGCCGCACCCCGCGCTCCAAATAGTAATGGGCGAGCCAGATCGCCTCCTCGTGCGTCTCGGTGTGGCAGACGATCGGCGCGCCCGTCGCGATCGACGCGGCCGCGGCCGCCGCGAACCAGCGCTTGTCCGGATCCGCCATCCGCTCGCGGTCGACCGCCGTCTTGACGACGCCGGCCCGCGCGTTCAGGGACGCCGCACAAGGCTCGGCCGCGTCGGTCCCCTCGTACATCCCGACCGTCACCTCGCGAACGAACACGTCCCGCAGCCGCTCCTCCGAGTACGTCCTCACCCAATGACCGTCCCGATAAAACGCGAGTTTATGAAACCCCGTCGACGCGACGAGATGTACGTCCGCCTCGGTCGACGCGGCGACGAGCGCCCGCTCCATGCGCCCGCAGCCGAGCGGCTGGCAGTCGACCATCGCCCGGCCGCCCGCCGCGCGGAAATCCCGCAGCTCGGCGACCGTCGCCGCGTAATCGTCGATGCGCAGCGCGGGGTTCAGCGTCGCGGGATGACCGTCCGCTAAGAACGCGTGCTCATGGCTGTGGCAGAAGCCGAGCGCCGACTTCGGAACGTCCCCCCGCACCGTCCGGACGAACCCGCCCGCCCCGCCCGTCACTTGTACAGCGGACCGTACGCCGCGCAGGCGCGGTAATCGGCACCCTCCGGATCCTTCGTGCCGAACGCGCTCCAAGCGCTCGGACGGAACACGCGCGACCGCGGCACGTTATGCATATTGACCGGAATGCGCAACATCGACGCAAGGGTGATCAGCTCGCCGCCGATATGTCCGTAGCTGACCGCGCAATGGTTGGAGCCCCAGTTTTCCATCACGTCGTAGACATCGGAAAATACCGGGTCGCCCGGCACGAGGTTCGGCGCGAACCACGTCGTCGGCCAAGTCGGCGTCGTGCGTTGATCGAGCTTGTCGTGTACGTGCGTCGGCAGCTCGACGGTGACGCCCTCCGCGATCTGCAGCACCGGACCGAGCCCTTCGACGAGATTGATGCGGCTCATCGTGACCGGCATGCCGCCCTTCGTCAGGAAGTCGGTCGAATACCCGCCGCCGGCGAATTGGTCCATGTACGTCGGTCGCCAAGAGGTCGCCTTCATGCACGCGTCGACCTCCTCCGGCGTAATGTCCCAGAACGGCTTCATCGCCGGCCGCCCGTCGATCGACTGCTCGCCAGTGCCGTCCAGCGCCGCCGGACCGGAATTGATCAGGTGTAGGATGCCGTTCGCAGCGGCTCCTTGCAGCGTCTCCCCGGTTACGCGCTTCACCGCTTCCGGGCTCCAATACGCGCGGACGTCGGCGAAGATTTGCGCCGTATGCGAGATCAAATGGTTGAACAGCATGGTGACCGCGTTCAGGTTGTCGTTTTCCGTAGCTACGATGTAGGGCGGCCGCGTGCCGTTCCAATCGAACGACGAGTTGAGAATCGCCTCGAGGAAGTCGGCGCTCGGGAAGTGGTCCGTCCATTCGCGCTGGCCTTGGAAGCCTGCCGCGATCGCGTGGTACCCATACGCTTCTTCCTCATAGCCCATCTCCGCCAGCTTCGGGTTGCCGACCATCAAGTCGCGCACGATCAACGCCATCTTGACGACGGTTTCCCAATTGCGGTCTTTGGCGTCCCGAGCGATTTGCTGCTCCGACGGGTTCGGATCTTCGCCCTCGGCGCAGTTGTCCTTCACCCAGCGAAGCGCGCGCTCGAATTCCGCCGGATCGTAGATCCCGTTATCGATGCGCCGCGTCACCTCGGTCATGTCGACGTAAGCGTTCTTCATGCCGAGATAATGCTGATAGAACGAATCTTCGACGATGCAGCCGGCGATGCCCATCGAGACGGAGCCGATCGACAAGTACGCCTTGTCGCGCATCGTCGCGACGGCGAGCCCCGCCTTCGCGAACTGCAGCAGCTTCGCGCATACGTCCTCCGGGACGCTGTCGTCGTCCATGTCCTGCACCTCGCGCCCGTAAATCTTGAACGCGGGCAGCCCCTTCTGGTTATGCGCGGCATGCAGCGCGGCGAGATAGACGGCGCCCGGCCGTTCCGTGCCGTTGAAGCCCCAGATCGCGTGCGGCCAATCCGCGTTCATCTCCATCGTCTCGAGCGGGTAGCACCAGCCCGAGGCGACCGTGACGACGAGGCCGACGCCCTCGCGGCGGAACTTCTCCGTCGCCCGCGCCGCCTCCGGCAAACCGGAGATGCAATCGTCCGCGAGAACGCAGACGACCGGCTCGCCGTTCGGATAGCGCAGGTTCGCGCTCAGGAACGAAGCAACCTCGTTCGCGAGGCCCAGCGTCACGTGGCGGGTCGCCGCCTTGACGAGCTTGCGCCGGTCGATGATCGGGCGGATGCCGATTTTCGGATACGTCGTATGCGTCATGTGATTCGTTCCCCTCTCTTATTGCAGGCCGTATTGGGCCATCTTGCCCTTGATGAACGCGACGCCCTCGCGAACGAGCGCGTCGCCGTTCGGCGCCAGCTGCCGCCATACCCACGTGTTCATATTGTCGGTCACGTCGACGAACGATTCGAGCGCGGCATAGCCATCGTACTTTAGTTCGCCGAGCGCCCGGAAGAGGTCGTCCCAATCGACGAGGCCGGTGCCGGGGATGCCGCGATCGTTTTCGCATAGATGGTAGTGAATGAGATCCCCGCCCGCCCGCTTCGTCGCTTCGTAGTAGCTCTTCTCTTCGATGTTCATGTGGTACGTGTCGAGATGCACCCGGATGTTCGGCTCGCCGATCATCTCCTTGAGACGGAGCGCCTGCTCGCACGTGTTGACGAGATACGACTCGTACCGGTTCACGGGCTCGAGCCCGATCGTGACGCCGACGCGCTGCGCGTACCGCGCCGCCTCCCGCAGCGCCTCCGCCGCCCAAGCCCACTCTTCCTCCGTCGGCCGCGACTGGGCCGCCTTCACGTGCTGCGAATAGACGACGCCCGAGAGGCTGGTCGCCCCGATGGCATGCGTCGCGTCGACGCAGTCCTTAAGGTACTGCAGCCCCTTCGCCCGGATGGCGGCGTCCCCGCTCGTGATGTCCGTGTCGCCGAGCAGGACGGTCGACGTGACCGCTTCGAGACCGACCGCGTCGAGCCGGGCTTTCACCGCCGCCGCATCGAACGTATCGAGCGTCATGAGCGGAATTTCGATGAAATCGAGACCGAGCCCCTTCACGCGGTCGATCAGGTCCAGCGTGTCGTTCGTCCATTGCGAGCACCAAGCGTACGCATGTATCCCAAGCTTCATTCGTTCGTTCCCCCTTGGAAAAAGTCGACCAGCGATCTCGCGGCCATCACTCCCATATTGTCGATCGCTTGAAACGTGGAAGCGGCCGTGTGCGAGCCGATGACCAAATTGTCCAGCTCGAGCAGCGCTCGGTTCGTCGGCGGCTCTTGTTCGAACACGTCTACCCCCGCTCCCCAAATTTCGCCTTGCTTCAGCGCGTCGTACAAGGCGTCCTCGTCGATGAGGCCGCCGCGCGCCGTATTGACGAGGACGGCCGTCGGCTTCATGAGCGCGAGCAGCTCCGCCCCGAACAGTCGATGAGTCGCGGGCGTCAACGGCAGGTGCAAGCTGATGAAGTCGGAGGCGGCCGCAAGCTCATGCAGGCTGTCGACGTATTCGACGCCGGTCTCGCGCGCGAACGCTTCGTCCCGCGCCAGATCGTACGCGAGAATGCGCATATCGAAGCCGCGCGACCGCCGCGCTACGCCCTTGCCGATCTGCCCCATGCCGACGAGGCCGAGCGTGCGGCGGTGCAGATCGACGCCGGTCACCTTCCCCCACTCGAGACGCCGGCAGCCCGCGTCGATCGGCACGATCCGGCGCGCCGCCGCCAGCATGAGCGCGAGCGCGAAGTCGGCGACCGCCTCGGCGTTCGCGCCGGTCGTCACGGTGACGCGGATGCCGCGTTCGCGGCAGTATTCCATGTCGATATTATCCGTGCCGACGCCGTATTTCGCAACCGCTTTCAGCTTCGGCGCCGCTTCCAGCACGCCGCGGTCGAGCGGATCGACGCCGAGAACAATCGCATCGGCGTCCTGCGCGGCGTCGCGCATCTCCTCGCGCGTGAGAATCCGCCCGTACGGATTCCGGGCGATCTCGAAGCCGGCCCGCTCCAGCAGGCGGTACGGCTCGGGGTCGTTTTTGCCGAATGAACGCGGCGTCACTAGCACTTTATAGGTTTGCGCGGTCATGGCTCGCATCACTTCCACTTCGGGTTATCGACGACGGCCGGAGCGCCGTCCCGCTCGACGACGATCTTGCGGAAGCCCTTCGTCTCGATGCTGCCGTAGTCATGGCCGGCATCGGCCCGGAACACGTAGAACGTGATCAGCGGCTCCGAGCCGACGTTAATGCTTCGGTGGGCGTACCGTCCGGGCACGTACACGGCGCGTCCGGGCGTGAATGCTTCGACCTGTACGTCGCCCTCCGGGTTTTCCATCAGCATGTACCCTTTGCCGCCGATGCAGTAGTACACTTCCGAAGTATCTAGAATCGTATGAAAATGCCCTTTCGTCATGAAATACTCGTCCCCGACCTTCCCGGGGTAGACGATGCTCGTGCCGAACGCTAGGTTGCCCTCCGCCTCCGGAACGCCGAGGTCGTAGAATTCATAGAGCAACGTATCTTCCTTCTCCAGCATCGCACGGTATGCGGCGTCGTCGGCGTACATGCCGGACATCTTGGAGAGGTGACGCTTCAAGGACGGCAACGCATCGGACAATCCGTTATTCAGGCTAAAGTAAACTCCGAACGGCGACAGCGCCGCCGGCGCGCCGCCGGCCGTCGGGTGATGCGGATGCGCGTTCGCGGACATGGCGATTCCTCCTCGTTTCGTTTTTACTTGCGCTGACTCATGGCGATCCGCTCGCAGGCGGCGAATCGCTCCGGCGTCATCTCGAGGTCGAACACTTCGGCGATGACCTGCGTCCAGCCGTGAAGGAAATAAATCCAGCCGTCCTCGACGCGCAGGCCGCGCGCCGCCTTCTGCCGGTTCGCTTGATGCATGAAGTCGAGCTCGCCGCGGTAGTTCAGCTCCCAGACGAGGCCGCCCTCCGGGAATGCGGCGGCGTCCGTCAGCGGCGAGCCCGGGCGGTCTTTGCCGAGCCCCGTCGCGTTCACGACGAGCGAGCCCGGAGCGAGCCGCGCGAGCGCCGCATCGTTGTCCGCCGGCTCCGGGCACAGCTCGTATTCGAAGCGGACGTTCGTGTCGATCCGGCCGAGCAGCTTCTCGGCCGACCGCAGCCGCGGCTCGCTTCGATTGCTGACGACGATCCTCGACGGGACGTCGCCGCCGCGCGCCGGGTCGGTGAGCCAGGAGGCGATCGCGAGCGCGCTGCCGCCGGCGCCCATCAGGAACGCCTCGCCGCCCGCGGCCCAATGCCCCTTGGGGATGAACGCCTCCATCGCGAGACCGCTCGTGATCGGATCCTTCGCGTGGCCGATCAGGCGACCGCCGCGCTTCGAGATCGAGGACACCTCCTCGAACGATTCGGCGTACGGGTCGAACGCGTCGAAGACGTCTCTCGCCGCGTGGTAGAGATCGATCTTATGCGTCGTGACGAGCGCGCCGAGCGACAGCGGGTCCCGCTTAATGAACTCAACGCATTCGACGTACGTCGCCGGATCGGCGTGAATGGCGATATCGATTCCCTTGATGACGGCGTCGTTCAGGCCGAGCGCTTCCGCCCATAGCGGGAACAGCTTCATGATCGACGATTGGCCGGTCGTTACGCCGATGAAATACATCGTCGGCCGATGGGCCGGCTCCGGTAGTTTCATGTTCTTCGTTCCTCCTCTGTCTTGCATGGCTCCGTTACGCGCGATCCTTAAGCACGCTCTGCAGCTCGGCGATCTTCTCGAGCAGCGCCGGGTAGCGGCGTTTCGGCTCGAGGTACGCCCGGCCCGCGTCCGCATCGGGCTCGAACCGCTCCCGCACGGCGACCAGCCGATCGGCTTCGCCCGCGAAGTCGTCGTGCCACCCGAGCGCGTACCCCGCGATCAGCAGATTGCCGAGGTGGCCGGTGTCCGACTCGCGCAGCGTCGCGTACGGAACGCCGAGCACGTTCGCCTTGATCCGGTTGAACGTCGCCCCCTTCGCTCCGCCGCCGACGACCCGCACCTCGTCGAACCGGACGTCCGGAAGCGAATCGGCCAAGATATTCAGGTAGATCTGATATTCGTAAGCGATCGATTCCAAGATCGACCGGTACATAGCGTATTTGTCGTGCCCCCAGTTGAGGCCCGCCCATGCGCCGCGCAGCAGCGCGTTGTTCGGGCATACCCGTCCGCCGAAGTGCGGGACGAAATGCAGCCCGTCGCAGCCGGGCGCCCACGCCTCCGCGCCGCGGTTCAAGTCGTCGAACGCCGGTCCGCCGCCCGCCTCGTTCTTCAGCTGATCCCGGAACCACGCGATGCATTGTCCGCCGCCGTTAATGTACGCGAGCGGCGCCCATAAGCCCGGCACGACCGAGCGCGCGAACATCAGCGTCTTTTGCTCCGTGTCCGGTTGATACGCGTCGACGCAGCAGGCCAGCACCGACGCCGTGCCGGCGACGTCGAACAGCATGCCCGGGCGCACGATGCCGGCGCCGAGCGTCGACGCGGCCGTGTCGCCGCAGCCGGCGAGCACGGGCGTCCCTTCGCGCAGCCCGCACGCGTCGGCCCAACGGGCGGTCAGTCCGCCGACGCGGTCCCACGGGTTGGCGACCCGCGGCAGCTTCGACGGCTCGACGTCCAGCTCGCGGAGCAGCGACGCCGACCACCCGCCCGACGCCGCGTCGGCGAAGCCGGAGAAATGCAAATGCGTATAATCGATATACGCCTCGTCCGCCTTCGCGCCCGTCAGCCGGCCGGCGATATAAGCCGTCGGCACGACGAACTTCGAGATCGCGCGGTACGCGTCCGGCCGCTCGCGCTTCCACCACAGCGTCTTCGGGCCGTGCGCGTACGTGATCGGACAGCCGGTTTCGGCGATGACCGCCGCTTCCCCGAGCGCCTTGATCCGATCGAATTGCGACTCGCAGCGCGTATCGAGCCAAGAATCGTACGGCGTCGCGGCTTCCCCGCGCGCGTCGATGCCCATCACGCCGGCCATCTGTCCGCTCAGCGCGACCGCCTCGACCGCGGCGTCCGGCCGCGCGGCGGCGCAGGCGGCGACCGCTTCGACGAACTCCTGCAGCATGTCGTCCGGGCGCTGCTCCACCTGCCCCCCGCTCCGTCGAATAAGCTTCGACGGCACGAACGCCGACGCCAAAATCTCGCCGCTTTGTGTCAACAGCGCCGCCTTCGTGCCTTGCGTGCCGACGTCGACGCTCGCTACGCACGGGATATTGCCGTTCCGCTCCGTCACGCTCCCACCTCGTCCTTCCGTTTCTTGCATTCATTGCCCGAATCGTCAATCGAACGCGATGACCGTCTTCATCCCGCTGCCGTTCGAGGCGTTCTCGAGCGCTTCCTCGAATCGGCTTAGCGGGTACCGCGCCGTGACCAGCCGGCTGACGTCGAGAAGGCCGGAGGAGATCATCTTCAACGCGCTTCGAAAATGTTCATTGTTCGCCTTCGTCGACCCCGTCAGCAAAATCTGCTTATAGTGTACCGTATTCGTGTTGATCGGGACGATCTGCTTCTCCTTCGGCAGCCCGCCGAAGAAGTTGATCTTGCCGTTCATCGCCGTCAGCTCGACGGCCAGCTGCTGCGCCTCCGGCGACGGATTCGCCGTCACCGCGACGTCGACCCCTTCCCCGTCCGTCAGGTCGAGGATCGTCTCCCGCAGCTTATCCGCCTCCACCGCGACGAAGCTGCCGTCGATCGACTTGGCGAGCTCGAGCCGACCCTTGCTCCGGTTCGCGACGAACACGCGCGCCGCGCCGGATAACTTCGCCATCATGGCGTACATGATGCCGATCGGCCCCGCGCCGATGATGAGCACGTCGTCGCCGACGGCGACGGGGCATTGCTTGAGCCCGTTATAGACGCAGGACAACGGCTCGTTAATCGCCGCCGCGTCGAAGCTTACATGATCCGGCAGCGCGAAGACGTTGCCGTACCGCACCGCGGCGGCCGGCACCCGGACGTATTCGGCGAAGCCGCCGTCGATCTGGACGCCGAGCGCCGAATAGTTCGCGCATAGATGCGAGTCGCCTCGTCCGCAACGGCGGCATACCCCGCAGCCCATATTCGGCGCGATCGCGACGCGTTGTCCTTCCTTATATCCGGCGACGCGCCGTCCGACCTGCGCGATGACGCCGCTGATTTCATGGCCGAGCACCCGCGGACGCTCCTCGTCGATGCCCGGCAATCCGTTCCCGATGATTCGCAAATCCGTTCCGCATATTCCGACGCTCTTGACTTGGACCAGCAGCTCGTCGTCGCCGATCTCCGGCGCGGGAATGTCCCGCACCGCCACCTTCCGAACCCCGGTCATCTGGGCGGCTAGCATAAGGCATGCTCCTTCCTTGGAAATCGTATTGGTTAGGACAGCCGAATCACGGACGACTCCCGGATCGAGCGGTTGCCCGCTTCGACCACCTTCACCGCCATCATCCCGTCGTAGCCCGTCACCTTCGGGGATCGCTGCTCGAGGATGCTCTGTACGAAGTCGATGTCCTCCGCCAGATACGCGTCCTTATACAGATGTTTCCAACTGTTCATGAAGGGTCTCGTGATTTCTTTGTTCCGTCTCGCGGTGACGATCGTCTTCTCATGCAGCTGCCCGAGGAAAATGACGCCCTCCGTCCCGAGAATTTCCACTCTCGAATCGTAACCGTATTGGACCGACAGCGCGCCGTCGATCACCCCTTGCCGCCCGTCGTCGAACCGGGCCGTCAGCAGAACGTTATCGTAAAAGTCCGGGTACGGCTCCGCCGCTTCGGGGCAGCGGTAGTTGCCGGCGATCGCGTACACCTCGGCGAATTCCGCCCCGCTAAACCAGCGCAGCGTATCGATATCGTGGCTGTTCACCTCGGCGAGCGGACCGTTGCTCTTCTTCAGGTCGTACATCCAAGGCTGCGGCGTGCTCGGCCCCCGGGTGAGCGACCGGATGAGCACCGGCTCGCCGATCTCCCCGGCGTCCAGCCGCGCCTTCGCCTCTTGGAAGCTGGCGTCGAACCGGCGCATGAACGCGATCTGCAGGTTGACCTTCGCTTCCTTCGCCGCCTCGATCATCGCCTCGCACTCTTCCGCGTTCATCGCCATCGGCTTCTCGCACAAGACGTGCTTGCCGGCCCGCGCCGCGTCGACGACGATGTCCCGGTGATAGATCGTAGGCGTAACGACGACGACCGCGTCGATCCCGTCGTCCCGAAGCGCTTCGCGATAGTCGCCGTACCATGTCTCGATGCCGAGCTCCTTGGCCGCCTGCTCCGCCGCCGCCCGGTTCGGATCGACGACGGCCGCGAGTCTCGCGTACGGCACGCTCTTGCGGAAGTGATGCGCGTGGATCAGACCCGCGCGCCCCGCGCCGATGACCGCTACGTTAATGTCTTTGACGCCCATGGCCATTCCCCTTCTATCCGGTTGAATTCGCCCTGCATTATTGTTTTTTATTATCCTATGTTATTATATTTTATCGTTTTGGTTATCGTCAATTACTTTTTGTCGATTTCGCTCTCGTTCTTTTTCGTATAATAACAGATAATAGTGAACGCTGACGATATATGCTATAATAGGAAGCATTCTTCGCTCAGAAAAGAGGACTGGACATGGAAGGCATGAATTCGAAGGAGCTCGCGAAGGACGTGCTGTTCGCCGAGGAGAGGAAGATGGAGATCGTCCAGCTCGTGCAGGAGCGCGGCAAAGTGCTCGTGCCCGATTTGATCGCGCATTTCCAAGTATCGCCCGCGACGATCCGCAACGATCTTCGGGACCTGGAGGCGAACGGCCTGATCAAGCGGACGCACGGCGGCGCGATTCCGCCCGACACGCTTAAGGTCGGCTTCGAGCTGGACAACCATAACAAGACGATTAAACACCATAAACAAAAGCAAGCCGTCGCGCGGAAAGCCGCGGAGCTGATCGAGGACGGCGACATCATTATATTGGATACGGGAACGACGACGTACGAGCTGGCGAAGCTGCTGCGGGACAAGCGGAACGTCACCGCCATCGTCAACGATATCGAGATCGCCCGATGCCTCGAGGATTTCGACGGCGTGCAGGTCGTCGTCATCGGCGGCACGCTGCGCAAGAAGTTCCACTGCACGATCGGTCCGTTCGCGGCTAATCTGCTGGCCGAGCTGAACGTGGATAAAGTGTTCCTCGGCACGAACGGCTTCAGCCTGCAGAAGGGCTGTACGACGCCGGACATCAACCAGGCCGAGATCAAGCGAATCATGGTGAAAATTTCGTCCCAGGTGATCGTGCTATGCGACAGTTCGAAAATCGGCGTCAATTCGTTCGTGCAGTTCGCGAGCCCGGAGCATATCGACGCATTCATCACCGACGACGGCATCAAGCCGAATCAAATCGAGGAGTTCGCCGAGCAAGGGTTGGATTTGCGCATCGCGAAGTGAGGCGAACGGGAAAAGCTCCCTCTTATTTCGCTGATTTCTGCGCTTCATCGCCGAGTCAGTCGAATCGGATGGAGCTTTTCCGTTTAGCGTTTCGCCCTTTTGTATGACAAGAAGATGATGCCCGATAAGATGCAGGATGCGAATACAATCCATAACCAAGCATTGTTATGATCCCCGCTCCAAACCGGAGAGGAACGATCAGGTGATTGGATGGAATACCCGCTAACTCGAGCAAATTCCTGCAACCGATGTTGCAACGAGTCTGTTTCTCCCCTAGGCCATCCGACGATCACCTGCCCGTTTTCGACGTTCGATGCAGTTCTATAACTTGGAGAAAGAAGTCGAAGGTTCGGCGGGATGTCCCTTAAGAAGAAGACATATTCTTCGCCTGCCTTAAACTTCATCGAAAAGTCAGGGCAGCTATAGCCTGCCGGATATTGGTCCCGATCGTCGATGGTTTCCGGCATTAGAATGCGTTTGGGCGCTTGATCGGGACCTACATAAGAAATCACATCCACCGTTGCTTTTCTTCCATCCTTTTCTGTCTCGATTACCTTGCCGTACACCATGGCTTTCGACTCGAAGGCATCCTCGAAAAACCAAGGAGCAGGCGAACAAGCATAAGCGGGAGCTTGGTTGGCGAAGAGCGCGTAATTCGTTTCATCGAATTCCCCCTTTCTTACTCCAACGGACGACGTTATCCGTTTGTTGCTGTCCACGCGAAAAGAGCCGCGCCTTTCGGCAGAACCGTAGTTCTGCCGAAAAGGATGCGGCTTTCGTTCGTCTAGAGCAGCTCGGCGACGGCAAGCAGCATCGCCGCTTGCTCCTCCGTCAGCCGCTTGCCGGTTAACGCGCGAACCTCGTTCGCGAACGCTTCGAGGTTGCCCGGCTCCGCTTTCTTGATCAAGGAGTTTTGGATGCCTTCTTCCCCGGGCCCTGAGACGTATGTCTCGATGAGGCGGGCGAGAACGGCGCCATCGGGCGCTTCGACGGCGAACGTCGCCGCAGCCGTGCCGACGTTGCCCGCCGCGTCGACGGCGCTGACGGTCGCTTCATGCGTACCGACGCCTACCTCCAGCGCCGGCATCGACACGACCGCCCCGATGCACGGATCGTAGACGACGCCGGAAACCGTATCCGACGCGACGCAGCTCACAACGACGAATTCGTCGATCGCATAGGATCGAGCGCCTTCGAACAGAATCGTCGGCGCCGTCCGGTCGATACCGACGGCAAGCGTCTTCGCGGCTTCGACGTTCCCCGCGGCATCCGCGCTTCGATAAGTAATCCGATGCGTGCCGTCTTCGTCGAGGACGATCGGGCCATCGTACGCCCGCCACGTCGCGCCGTCGTCGAAACTCGTCTCCGTCCGAACCGCCCCGGCGTCGTTGTCGACGGCGGTCAGCGTCACCGTCACGCGCGAGACGTACCAGCCGTTCCGCTCCTCCCCGGAAGCGACGGCGGTCGTCGTCGGCGCCTCGACGTCCGGCACGTTCCGCACCGTCGCCGGCGCGCTCGGAACGCTCTCCCGATGAAGGCGGCTGACCGCCGTCACGACGTACGTGTACGTCGCTCCCGACGCGGCCGTCCCGTCCGTGAAGCGTTGTACGGCACCGTCTGCGGCTCGCGCCGTCCCGACGATCGCTTCCGGCCGGCTCGTGTCGCCGGCAGCCGCGCCGTCGAACCGGTAGACGACGTAATACGCCGCCTCGTCCCCGGCCGACGCGCCGCCGTCCTGCCACGTCAGCTCGACGCCGGCTCCCCCGCGCGCGGTCGCGGACGTCTCCGCCGGCGCCTGCGGCGCCGCGCCGCCGAGCCACGGCATGACGGGCACGAGCGCGGGCTCGCGGTACAGTTCGTTCTTCAACCGGTCGGTAAAGCCGAGCGGGTTGTCCCCGAACCACTTAGCGCTGAAGTACATGCTGCCGCGCACCTCGTCGTAATTGCGGTTATAGGCGACTTGGTTCGGCATTTCGTCGGGGTTTTGCCATGCGGGGTCGGCCGAGCCGATCCGGTATACCGCCTGCCCGCTATAGAGATGCACGTTCTTCCCCTTCACGAGATCGCTCCACCACTCGACCAAGACGTCGTACGCTGCAGGCGAATACCCCATGTACCAATAAATTTGCGGCGTAATGTAATCGATCCACTCTTGTTCCACCCACGTCTTCGAATCGGCGTAGATGGCGTCGTAGCTGCTCAGCCCGTTCGTGTCGGAGCCGGTCGGGTCTTGCGATTTGTTTTTCCAAATGCCGAACGGGCTGATGCCGAACTTGACGTGCGGCTTCTCGGCTTTGATTGCCTCGGCGACCTCTTGCACGAACGTATTTACGTTGTGGCGCCGCCAATCCGCCTTGTTCGCGAAGCCCGCGCCGTACGTTTCGTACGTGCGCTGATCCGGGAAGTCGACGCCGGCCACCGGGTACGGGTAGAAGTAATCGTCGAAATGAACCGCGTCGATGTCGTATTGTTCTACGACTTCCATAATCCCGTCGATAATGAACTGCTTCGCCTCCGGAATGCCCGGATCGAAGTACAGCTTGCCGCCGTAGCTGACGACCCACTCCGGATGCAGCCGCGCCGGATGATCGGGAACGAGCTTCGTTACGTCGTCCTGCAGGCTGATGCGGTACGGGTTGAACCACGCATGGAATTCCAAGTTGCGCTTATGGGCTTCTTCGAGCGTGAACGCGAGCGGGTTATAGCCTGGGTCCTTGCCCTGCTGTCCCGTCAGCCATTCCGACCAGGGTCCGTATTCCGACGGATAGAACGCGTCCGCCGTCGGCTTGATCTGCATGATGACCGCGTTCATGCCGGCGGCCTGCAGCTCGTCGAGCAGCTCGACGTAGTCCTGCTGCTGCGTCGCCGCGTCCGTGACGCCCTTCCGCGGCCAGTCGACGTTGTCGACCGTCGCGATCCATGCCGCCCGCAGCTCCGCCTTCGGCGCCTCGTGCGGCTCGTTCACGACGAGATAATGCGACGCCGTCTTGCCGCCGAACGTCGCCGTGATGCGCGACGTGCCGAAGGCGCGCGCGACGACCGTGCCGTCCGCGCCGACCGTCGCGACCGACGGGTCGCTGCTCGCGAACGCCGCGTCCGCCGTCACGTCGACCGGCGCCGGCAGCCAAGTGTATGTCCCGAGCACCTTCGCTTGCTGGGTCGAGCCGACGATCATCGCTCGAAGCCCCGCGACCTCGATCGACTGCAGCACCGGCACCGGATCCGTCACTTCGAGCGCGAGCTCGGTCGACGCCCCCCGGTAGGTCGCCGTCAGCGTCGCGGTCCCTTTCGCAACGGCGGCGACCCGTCCGGCCGCGTCGATCGCGGCCACGCCGGGATCGCTCGAGGCGAACGTTACGCCGTCGAGCGCCGCGACCGGCTCCGCCAGCCCGGCATACACGGCGTACGCCCGCATTTCGCCGTTCGCCCCCGCCTCGAGCCGCGTCGGTCCCGACGCCTCGAGCCGCTCGGGCGCGACGCTCTCCGCCGCGACGGTGACGGCGTAAGACGCTTCCGGCGCGCCGGCGTACCGGGCCGTGATCGCGGCCGTACCGACGCCGACCGCCGTCACGACGCCGCTCGCGTCCACGGTCGCCACCGCCGGATCGCTGCTCGCGAACGACAGGCCGCTTGCGACCGGCGTCGGCGCGGAGGCGTTCGCGTACGTCGCGAAGGCGCGCGCCTGCGCCGCCTCGCCGACCGCGAGCGGCGGCACGCCGGCGAGGTCGAGGCCGTAGACGGAGAAGTTGCCGTAAAATGCGCGCAGCTGATCGAAGTAGATCGCCCCGGCGTTTTTATTGTCGGCCTTCGTCTCGGCGACATAGAGCTGATTGAGTTTGATCGGCGCCGCCATCGCGGCCGGCACCGCCGCGGTGACGAACTTCCACCCTTCCCAATTGAGGCCCGAGCTCGTCGTGAAATCGACGGCCGTTCTCGTGCCGGAGGCGTCCTGGAGCTGCCCCCGCAGCCAATGATCGTTGCCGTCCCCGTACACCCAAACGCCGATGCGCGTCGGCTTGCCCGGCATCGTCCGGCCGGTCGTTCCCGAGGGATCGCGGAAGTTGACGTACGCCGCCGACGTGCCGGCCGTCCCGGTGAAGTCGTACGACAGCTTTACCGCGTGAAAGCCGTAATGGATCGTCTCCGGCCGGGAGACGAGATCGAGCCGAACGCCCCTGGCTTGCGCGGCGGACGCGAACAGACCGGTCGTCTGCTCGAACGACTCGACGACGACCTCGCCCGACGCAACGCTCGCGGAGGCTTCTTCGGCGCCCGCGCCGAACAGTATCGCCTGAGCGCCGAGCAGCGCGGCGACGGCGGCGGCGATCCCTTTTCGAGAGATGCGATTGAACATAGCTTGTAAGTCCACTTCCTTTTCGAATGAGATTATGAATGCGCTTTCATATAAAACAATTCTTCCCCGCGGCTCCCCGCGTTCGACCATCTCCTCCTTCGACGGATTGCCAAAGCTTGGCTAGACTTCGATCTAAGCGTATAACATTATGTTTCGCGTTTCAATATGTAATTTGAAATTTTATTTCACAATCTTCCTTGTCATATCTGCTCTCTCTATTCATAGAGATAGAGTACATAGACTTCGTGAAAAACGAGGAGGCGGCGATTATCGACCAGACGGTTTACCGCGAGAAGCTCCGCGCGTACCAGGAAGCGTACGTTTCGACGCTCGACCACGGCGCAGCCGCGCTCAAGCTGCACGAAGCCGCCGTCGCGGCGATTCGGCAAGCGGCGGAAGCCGCGGATCGGCCGCTGCGGCGCGCGGCTTTCGAGCATCGGGCGCTGCGCGCGTTGAACGCTTTGTCCGACTGGATTCGCCGGAACGCGATGCTGCCGGGGGCCGACGCCGCGACGTGCGACGCGCTCGTCATGACGTATGCGCGCGCTTCGCTGCACGTGCACAAGCGGGAATACGACGCTGCGGTCGAAGCGATTCGCGTCGCGATTCGATAGGGGGGTTGCAAGTGACGGTTTCGTTCGGGTCCATCCTGCAAGCGGTGTACAACTATAGTCGGCTGCAATCCGCCAACGATCGTCTGATGGTGCAGCTATCTACGGGGAAACGCATTCCATCGCCCAAAGACGATCCCTATCTCTATCGACGGATTCACGCCTTCGAAGTAGAAAGCGCTCGATACGAGACGTATTTGAATGCGATCGACGAAGGGTCTGCGGTCGTCTCTCACGTGCACGACGCGGTCGGACTACAGCTCGAGACGCTCGAGAACATGCGGGACATCGCGAATAAGGTTTCCGCGGGGGGCCTCAGCTCGAGCGAGCGAAGCGCGCTGAACGAGCAATACGAGGAGCTGACGGAGCAGCTGAAAGCGATCGCGGAGGGGACCGGGTTCGGGGGGGAGACGTATTTGGACGGCACGTATTCGGCTGCCGGATCCGGCTACCGCATCGCTACGGGGCCGGGAGGGGAGTATTACGAGCTGACGCTGCCGAATACGACCGCGGGAGACGACGGGCTCGATCTCGAGGATACGTCCGTGTCGTCGACGGGCAACGCGAATACGGCGGTGGGGAAGCTGGAGGACGCGATCGAGACGTTGACCGGGCTGCGGCAACGGCTCGGGACCGGCGAGTTTATTTTGGAGTCGCGCGCCGGCTTAATGGAGAGCAAACAGCGGGAGCTGGACTTATTGGTCGAGAAGTATCAGGCGGTCGACCCCATCCGGCTCGCCGCGGAGCTCGACCGGAACAAGACGCTGCAGCAATACACGCTCGCAGCGATCGGCGCGTCGCTCGATTCGCGGCAACGCTTGGTGGACTACTTGTTCCCGCGGTAACGGGGGGCCCGAGAGAGCAGCGGCGGCACGGTTTAGCGGAAAATTCCGCTTTTAACCGCAGATCTGCGCTTGAACCGCCCGGTTTAGCGGAATATTCCGCTTTTAACCGCAGAACTGCGCTTAATCCGCCCGGATTAGCGGAATATTCCGCTTTTAACCGCAGATCTACGCTTAGCCGGCCGGGTATGTGGCAACCTCCCCGACCAGCGGCAACCGAAAACGGCCGCCCGGACGAGGAAAGACCTCGGCGGGCGGCCGTTGCGCGGCGCAAACTTACGAAACGACCTTCAAGTGCTGCTTGCCGAATTCGCCGTGATCGTGAAGCAGCGGGTGCTCGATCTGGATCGTTGAGTGGGCGATGCCGTGCTTCGCGGTCAGCATCTCGCTCACGGCGAGCGTGACGCACATCGGCTGAATGTCCCGCTGCACGAAGACGTGGGCGGTCAGCGAATATTGGTCCGTCGCGATCGTCCAAACGTGCATGTCGTGCACGTTCTGGACGCCTTCGACCGCCAAGATGTCCTTGCGGATCGTCTCGAGATCGAGATGATCCGGCACCGTGTCCATCAGGACGCGATACGACTCCTTCACGATGCGCCAGCCGCCCGCCGCGATAATGCCGCCGATCGCCATGCTGACGAGCGGGTCGAACAACGGGATGCCGGTGAAGTAGATGAGCACGGCCGACACGATGACGCCGACGGAGCTGAGCAGGTCGCCGATGAAATGCCAGAGCGCGCTCTGCACGTTCAAGTTGTTCTCTTCCTTCATGCTGCGGCTGAGCACGGTCGTCAGCACGATGTTGACGACGAGGCCGATGGAGGCGATGCCGAGCATCAAGCCGAGGTCGATCGGCTCCGGACGAACGGCGCGCAGCACCCCCTGCACGAAAATCCCGCCGGCGATCACGACCAGCGCCAGCCCGTTCAAGAACGACGCGATCGTCTCGAAGCGGACGTAGCCGAACGTGTATTTGCCGTTGGGCTTCCGCGTCGCCATATAGATCGCCGCCATGCTGAGGCCGAGCGCCGCCACGTCGGAAATCATATGCGCCGAATCGGAGAGCAGGGCGAGCGAATTGGAGAGCAGACCGCCGATCACCTCTACGATCGTAAACGCGAACGTCAGAATCAACGTGATCCAGAGCGTTTTCTTCGTTTTCGTTTGCTCCTTGCGGTGGCTGATATGGTGGTAGTCCTTTTCGATCATGCCGATCCCTCCCGGTCCGTAGATTATAATAATTCTAATTTAGAACTTATTATAATCATAATATGCCGAAAAGGGACCGTTGGCAAGTGAATCTTCTATGAATCCCGGGAGTGAGAATCAGCGTCAGCCGTTGCCGAAGACAGCCCGCGGACCATCGCGTACATCGCCGCATGCGTCGGCGCCGCAAGCCCCTTCGAAGCCGCCGACCGGAGCACCGCGCCCGTGATCGCATCGATCTCGGTTTCCCGTCCGCCGAGCACGTCCTGCAGCATCGACGAGTGGTTGCCCGCCGTTCGCTCGCACACGCGTAGCACCTGACGCCATTCGGCTTCCGGATCCGTCGCTTCCGCCGCATTCGTCAGCGCCGCGTACGCTTCGTCGAACAGCGCCCGCATGACGGAGCGGTAATGCGGGGATGCCGCCAGCTCGCCGTTCGTCACGCGCAAGATCGCGGTCAACGGATTGATGACGCCGTTCGTCAGCAGCTTCCGTCTGACGAACCGTTCGATGTCGGGAACGACGTCCGCTTCGAAGCCCGCCGCTCGAAGAACGTCGCGCGCCGGAAGCGCCTGCCCCATCAGGCTCGCAGCCGCTGCCTCCGAACCGGCCGCGGCCGCGCTCCCGATCGCCGTCGTCCCCTCGCCGGTGTGGGCGACCGCGTCCGCCGCCGTCTTCTTCGCGCCTTCGGTCGTCACCGCGACGAAGACGCGCTCCGGCGGCGCTCCGGCGGCCGCGAGCCGTTCGACGTGCCCGACGCCGTTCTGGAACAGCAGCAGCCGCGCCCCGGCCTTCGCCGCGCCCGCGGCATAAGCCAGCAACGCGTCGTTCCAGTGCGTCTGCTTCGTCGCGAACCATAGCCAGTCCGCATCGGCGGACTCGGAGACCGCCGCGTCGAAGGCCTCGCAAGACAAGCGCGACCGGCGCTCGGCGCCGTCCGGCTCCAGCACGGATACGCCGTCCCGAGCGACGCGCTCGGCCTGCGCCCGCGTCCGCGCGATCAGCCGGACCCGAACGCCCGGCACGCACGCCGCTTTGCCGGCCAACAGCAAGCCCAGCGAGCCGCCGCCGACGATATCGATGTTCATCGTTCGATCCCTCCTAGGACGCGGAAACCTTCCCGCGCGACGATTCGTCTGGATAGTATTGGGGGTGTTCGATATGAAAATATTCCGTCCGCTCTTCCTCCTCGCCGCCGCGATCCTTACGTTTAGCGCATTCGCCGCCTCGCCGACGCCCGCATCCGCGCTAAGCTGCGCGAGAGTCCTCCCGCTGGAGGAGGAGTTCGCGCGTGCGGAAGCCGTCTTCCGCGGCGAAGTCGCCGAACGCCGCGACGACGGCCGCGTCGCGCTGCGCGTCGACGCCGTTTGGAAGGGAGAGGATGTCGGTCAGACCGTCATCGTGCAGCCGAACATGTGGGTCGACTTTCACGAAGACGGGGAATACGTCGTCTTCGCCGAGCCCCATGACGACGCCTGGTTCCCGATCCTGTGCGGCAATAGCGGCACGGCGAGCGCCTTCGCGCGTCACGCGCTAGGCGAACCGATCGAGACGTTCCCGCCGCCCTCGGAGCCGCCGGAGCCGGCGCTAACGGGAAAGACGGCCGCGTTCGCCGCGGCCGTCCTTGTCGTCGTCGCCTTCGTATCGTTCGCGGCCGGCGCGCGATGGGGCCGGCGACGACCGCCGGACGATGCCGTCAAATAATGCGCTTGCCGAGCGCCGACATGACGAGCCCGACCGCGAGCCGCGCCGTGCGGCGGTTGTCGTCCTGCGACGGGTTCACTTCGGCGACGTCCATCGAGGTGATGCGGCCGGTTTCCGCCAGCAGCTCGCAGGCGAAATGCGCCTCCCGATACGACAATCCCCCGGGAATCGGGAAGCCGACGCCGGGCGCCTCAAGCGGGTCTAGGCTGTCGGCCGAGATGCTGAGATGGACGCCGTCCGTGCCGTTGCCCGCGATGTCCATCGCTTGGGCGATCACCTTTTCGATCCCGTGCTTGTCGATATCGTACATCGAAAAGAACGCGATGCCCTCGGAACGGATCACATCCCGCTCCTCCGGCTCGAGATGGCGGACGCTGATCAGCACCAGCTTGTCCTTGCTCAGAAGCTTGGCCCCTTCCGCGACGTCGGACAGCTTGAAGCCCGCCTTGCCGAGCGCGATCGCGAGCGGCATGCCGTTCGCGTCGCCGGTCGGGGAGGAAGTCTCGGTGAGCAAGCCGCCGTAAGCCGTAAAGCAGATGGCGCCCAGGTTCGCGTAGTGCCGCGTCAGTCCGGCGAAGGCGCCGATCGAGACGCTCTGATCGCCGCCGAGCACGAGCGGGAAGCTGCCCCCTCGCGCGGCGTCCGTCACGAGATCCGCCACGCGGCTCGACATGCCGCGAACGGCCGCCTGATGCTTCATCTTCGACGGGGACGGGGACGCCGCGTCCTTCTCCGGCGTCTCGACGGTAAATTCGCCCGTCACGTCGTACCCGAGCGTCTTGATTTGCCGCAGCAGCCCGGCGACGCGCATGCTCTCCGGTCCCAGCTCCGTTCCCGAACGGCTCGAGCCGAGCCCGAACGGCGCGGCGATGATACTGATTTTTTTCTGCTCCATATGTTCGACCCACTTTCGCATCGTTTATTACAGAGTCTACCATAGGAGCATGGGCGTTTACACGTTCAAGATATACCTTGCCGCGGACGAGATTCTGTCGTACGTCGACTTTCGGATGTATTCGGCTTGACGGAGCTGCTGCGGCAGCTCTCGGGCCGTGTAATACGAATGCATGGCGCGCCGCGTCCGATTCGTCCGATTCGACGTGCCGCCGTGCCATACGTGCGAATTGAATACGCACACCGTGCCCGCCGGCGCGACGAGCGCAATTTCGTCCGGATGGGAATCCCGCGGATCGGCCATATAATCGGAAGGCGAACCGCCGAGCTTATGCGTGCCGGGCACGAGGCGAGTCGCGCCGTTGTCCGCCGTGAAGTCGTCGATGAGCCAGATGGAATTGCACACATGGAACGGTTCGTCGGCCCGCCTCGGCCCCCAGTCCGCGTGCAGCGCCTGCAACCCCTCGCCGGGAACCGCGTCGCGCGCGTTCAGCGACGACAGCTGGAACGGACGGCCGATCACCCGGCGCACGGCGGCGAGCACCTTCGGATGCACGTACACCGCGTCGAAGACGGACCCCTTGTTGACCAGATCCGCCAGCCGGCGCGTCCCCTTCTCCTGATGGACCTCCATGCCTGCGTTCGCGCCTTCCCGCTCCATCAATTCCTCGTATTTGTCTCTCAACTCGGCCAGCGCCGCTTCCGACAGCACGCCCGGAAACACGACGAACCCCCGCTCGTCGATCGACGCCTTCTCCGCTTCGGTCAAAGTATCGTCCGACGCGCCTAAAGCCGCCAACGCCTCTTCAAACTTGCTATTCTCCTCGTTCACCCGAATCGCCCCCCCGGACTCGATATGCGCATTGAATTCATGCTCATTGTATGGTACATTCCGGGAAACGCGCCATCGGCATTCTTGCCGATAATATGCTCATTCTTGCGGTGATGATCCCTCATGACTACTTTGATCGAGGAAGCTCCTTCTTGCCTTTATGCCGCCGAGGTTCGCAAACGGATCGGAGAGCCGTCCGTGTACCCGCTGCACCGTCACGAGGATCACGGCGAGCTGCTCTTGATCGTAGAAGGGGAGGCCCGCTACGTCGTCGATCTGACGCCCTTCGTTGCGCGGCAAGGCGACCTCGTCTTCTTCCCGCCCGGTGTCTGGCATCAGGAAGCGTCCGAGCCCTCGGCGCCGTTCCGATTTTATTACCTCGGGCATCAAGGACTGCGCGTCGCGGGGCTCGCGCCCGACCGGTTCGACGAGCCGGGGAAGCCGTGCTTTCTCCCGACCCGGGACCGGTTTCCGGCGATGAAGGCCGCCTTCGAGCGGCTGATCGAAGAGTTCGGCGACGCCGCGCCCGAATACCAAGAAGCTGTCGACGCCTTGCTTCGGCTGCTCGTCGTCGACGTGCTGCGGCTGCTCCGGTATCCCGACAGAGCCGCAGGGCGTCCCGCCCCCGACCGGACGGTGCGCCTCGCGACGCTGTTCATGAACGACCGTTACAGCCTGCCGCTGACGCTGGACGACGTCGCGGCCGCGGTTCATCTCAGCCCGTTCCATTTGTCGCGGCTGTTCCGACGGGAGAGGGGGCTGTCCCCGATCCAGTATTTGATCCGATGCCGCATCGAAGCGGCCAAGCGGCTGCTGCTCACGACCGGCGACAGCGTCGACAAGATCGCCGCGTCGGTCGGCTACGAAAGCCCTACGGCGTTCCATCGCCAGTTCAAGCGCGCGACCGGGACAAGCCCCGGAAAATACCGTAAAGATTTACTTACTTTTAATAACCAAGTATAATTGAGAAAACCAATGGAGGTGGCCGCGCGATGAAAGTGGAAATTTGGTCGGACTTCGTGTGTCCGTTTTGTTATATCGGCAAGCGGCGGTTCGAGGAGGCGCTCGCGTCGCTGCCGTTCCGGGACGACGTCGAAGTCGTCTACCGCAGCTTCGAACTCGACCCGCGGATGGAGAAGGGCGTCGCATACAACGTACATGAGGCTTTGGCGAAAAAGTACGGCATGAGCCTCGAGCAAGCGAGGCAGTCGAACGCCGGCTTAGCCGCCCAGGCGAAGCAGGTGGGTCTGGAGTACAATTACGACGAGTGGAAATTCACGAACACATTCGACGCGCATCGGCTCGCGCACTTCGCCGCGTCGGAAGGCAAGGCGCACGAGATGACCGAACGGCTGCTGCACGCGTACTTCACCGAAGCGAAGCATCTCGGCGACCGGGAGACGCTGGCGGACCTCGCGGCGGAGGTCGGATTGCACCGCGAAGCGGCGCTTGAGGCGCTTGCGGGCGACGCGTTCGCGGACGCCGTGCGCGCCGACGAGAGCGACGGCTCCGCCCTCGGCATTCGCGGCGTGCCGTTCTTCGTCATCGACCGCAAGTACGGCATCTCCGGCGCCCAGCCGACGGCGACGTTCGTCAGCGCGCTGCAGCAGGCTTGGGACGAGAGCCGTCCGTCGCTTACCTTGCTCGGCGCCGATGCCGAGAGCGGCGGCGAAGCGTGCGCCGACGGCGCATGCGCCGTGCCGAACGCGAAGGAGTGACGAACGGTTGAAGCCGTCCCGAATCGTCGGGGCGGCTCTTTTTCGCGTCGGGACGGAAAACCTCCGCCTGCACCGCGAGACGGAAAACCTCCCTCTGAATCGGCGCAATATCGAAATCGAAGGCGGATTTCGCCGAACAAGGCGGAGGTTTTCCCTCTCGTGCGCCGAAGCCGCCCCGATTTCGCGAGATGAGAGGGAGCTTTTCCGGTTCAGCGGCACGAACGATTTCCGTCGATTCAGCTCGGCTGAGCGAAGGGAAGACGAGGACAAGGAGCGCCGGTTGAGAACACCTTCCCCTCCCCCACGAAAAAGAACCGTACCCCGGATCGCCTCGGCGACCTGGGGTACGGCCCTGTTGTTTACGGCAGCGGCACGACGAGCACCTCGAACGGCATGAACGAGCCGGACGCGGCGCCGAGCTCCAGCTCGACGGACGCTTCCGCGCCGCTCGTGCGGCCGATCGCGTACCCCTCGCCGACATGCAGCGCGTCCGTCTTCACGACGTCGCCGTCGAATTTGACCGCGCCCATGTACAAGCCGCGAAGCGGCACCAGCACGAACGCGGCCTTGCCCGGCGACTCGATCTTCAGTCGGTAGATAACGCCGTAGTTGCCGAAGTTTTGCGCGGGCTCGCCGGTGACGGCGTCCGTGCCGACGGCGTAGTGACCGCTCAAGCTGCCGACGGCGCCGATTCGGATGCGCGCCGGCTCGCCCGGCTCCCACTCGGCGGCGTCGGCCGTCAGCCGGATTTCGCTGACCGGGAACGTCCCGCGATCATGGATGTCCCGGGCGGCGAACGGCGTCGACCTCGCGACGGCGAGCGGCTCCGATGCGGGCGCCGCGACGACGTCGAACCGGAGCGCGCCGTCCGTCGTCACGTCGAAGACGGCGTGCGCGCCGTCCATCGGCGAAAGCGGCTCCGTCCGGTACAGGACGACGGTCTCGCCCGGCCCGACGGTCCGGCGATCCTCCGCGCCTCCGGCAAGCCACGCCGCCAGCGCCTCGCGGCCTTGCTTCGCGTAGTCCTTGGATCGAGCGGCGACGCCTTGGCGCGTGAAGGCTACCGTGACCGGAGCGTCGCTTTCGTTCGTCGCGAGCCATCCGACCGTCGCCGCCGCCTTCATGCCGTTCACGTGCGTCAGGAACAGCCGCGCGTCGCCATCGACCTCGTCGCGGTACAGGACGCCGAACTCGCGGAACGTCTCCGGGCTGTCGCTGAACAACAGCGTCCGGGACGACGCGTCGGGCGTCGCCGTCGCCGCGACGAGCGGATAAGCCCCGTACCGGGCGAAGTCGATCGGCACGAAGTTCGGCTCGGCCGGATTCACCGGCTTCGCGAACGGAAATTCCGGATCGGCGACGGTCGCCTTCCTCGCGACGGGATCGTACCCGACGTACAGTCCCATGTAATCCGCGATCGCCCGGATCGACAGCAGCAGACGTCCGTCCTTCACGAGCCCCAGCCCGTCGAACGGCGCGGGCATGTCGTTCACCCACGCCTGCATCGCGCCTTGGTTGACGTGAATGCGGGTTTCGTCGTTCCGAAGAACCGCGTCGTAGCTCTTGGGGTCGTACTCCGCCGTAAATCCGAACGCTTCGGCGAGCTGCCGCGCCGCCACGTACACCCGTCCGTTATGTATCGTCATCGGATACGTCGTCGCCGGCGCGCGGCCGTTCACCGATACGCTGCCCCGGTCGATGTCGAAGACGACCTCCCGCGTCGACGTCCGCGGAGCCGCTTCGTCCGCCGACGATGTATCCGGCCATGCGGCCGCGCCGCCTAAGAGCAGCGCGGCGGACAGCGACGCGGCGAGGATCCTTTTTGCAAGCCAATGCTTCATCCCGTCAACGCCTCCGTTCCATCTCTCCATAACAATAGAGACGCCGGCGGGTACGCATAAGTTTCGTCGAACGCTCTTACAATTTCTACCGAATCCGAAGCGAAGCGACGATCGGATAATGGTCCGACGGGTACCCGCCGCCCACGACGTCGCGGACCACCTCGACAGACTTCACGTCGCACTCCTCCGTTACGAAAATGTAGTCGATCGGCTCCCCTTCCGCCCCGCCTCGGAAGTCGTGCGCCGTCAAGCCGGCTCGCCCGTCGGGAAGCGCGCCGTAGGCATCGGCGAGTCGCGTCGCCATCCGCTCCTCGGCTTCCCCGCGCAAGTAGCGCACCGGCTCATGCGACGGATGGCAGTTGAAGTCGCCCGTCAAAATCAGCGGCAGCTCCGCCTCCGCGCGCGCCTCGTCGATGCGCCTGCCGACGAGACGGCTGCCCCGAATGCGCGCCTCCCGCCCGCGATGGTCGAGATGGGTATTGAAGAAATACAGCTCTCGCCCCGTCGCGCGGTGACGGAATCTGCCCCTCGTGCAGATGCGAGGCAGATCGGCGTCCCAACCGACCGAGGCGGGAACCTCCGGCGCGTCGGACAACCAGAATTGACCGAAGTCGACTACGACGAGCTCGCTTTTCTTGTAAAAAATCGCGTTAAACTCCCCCTCCGCGCCGCCGAGCCGTCCCATCCCGAGACGCCCGAATTCGGGAAGACGCTCGTCGAGGTCGGTCAGCATATCGATCAGCCCCTCCTGCGTGCCGATCAGCAGCGGATCATACCGGCGAATCGTACGAACGACTTTCTCGACCCGGCGCGGCCAGGCGTTCGCACCGTCCCCGGCATTGTTGTAGCGCAAGTTAAAAGACATGACGTTGAACTCGATCGTCATTCCGGATATACCCCCAAGCTTTGTAAGTATCGTTTGCATGTTTCTCCGTTCCGTATGCGTACGGGCTCGGCCTCGGCGGGATCCTGCTCGGCCTACGAGATCTCCTCGAAATAAATCGCGTTCGTGACGGCCGCGAGCAGCGTTGCGTCGACCTCCGCGAAATGTCTCCACACCTCCGCGCGGTAGAACGTGTCGCCCGCCGCCAAGCGGTGCGTCCATGCGAAAGCGCCGTCGGCTTCGATCGTCAGCTCCGCTGCCGTCCCCTTGTTGCCGATCAGCTTCAAGACGTCGCCCACTCGCAAGGCCGAAGCCTCCAGTCGAACTTCGCCGACCGCCCCGCGCGGCACGACGGCGCCGATGCCGTATCCGCCCGCTTGCAGCGCGACGAACGGACCTTCCGGCGCATAGCTCAGCACGACGCCGCCTCGTTCGATCCCGTCCAAGATGCCGGACACCGTCTTCGTGTCGCTGTACACCCATGTCGTCGGCCGGGCATGGCGAATATGAGGATGCGGGCGGTGCGTATCGCTGCCGCCGACCGCCGTCAGGCGCCGCCCGGCGACCAGCTGCTCGTGCCACCAGTTGAGCGTATGCAGATTCGCTTCCCGCCACGGGCCGTTCCAAATTTCGACCCAGTCGAAGTCGACGTCGAAATCCCACAGCCACGGGCAATGGGTGCAGTGCGGATGGTTCAAGACGATCTTCGCGCCGCGCTCGCGGCCCGTCCGGATACGCCGGCGCACATCGTCCATGTTCGATACGCGAAAGTCGTCGAGCGGATCCGGCACCCCTAAGAAGTTGCTGTGGCCGAAGTTCGTCGTGAACTCCATGCCCGGGATCATGACGACGTCCGTCCGACGCGGATACGCGTCGTTCTGGCTCGTCGCATTATGATCCGTCATCGCGAGAAAGTCGCAGCCCAGCTCTTCCATGATCCTCGCGTTGTCTTCCAAGGTATACGTGCCGTCGCTATGGTCGCTGTGCATATGCAAGTCGCCCTTGAGCCATCTCGGGGCCGCCGGATCGAATCGGATCGCGACCGTCACCGTGCAGCCTTGCGGCGGCACCTCGTACGCGTTGTGCAGCACCGCCCAGTCGCCCGCGTTCAGCCGCCCCGCGAGATAGCCGGGCGTCGCCTTCTCCAACCCCACCGTAAACTGCTTGCGCGCGCCGCCGCTCCAGCCGCGAACCCGCGTCTCGTCCCGGAGCCCCAAGTCGATCGTCGCCTTGCCCTCGCCCTCTACGCGAACCGCGTAGCTGACCGTAATCGCCTCGACCCCTTGCGGCATCCGGAACGGGATTTCGATATAGGCGCTTTGCTCCTCGGGCGCGATATAACGCTCGAAGCATTGTTCCATCGGCGTTTCCTCCTTATCCGCATAACAGCGCTTACATACAATAAACCGGTCCGCGACCCCGATGGACGCGGTGCGCAGCTTCGGCTCGATTCGTTAAACCGGTTTAAAATCGATCAAGGAAAAACCGATCGCCCCGGTTCGTTAGACGACCGGTTCGACGGTTCCTTAAGTACAGCCCCGCGATCGGCTCAAACCGAGCCGCGGAGGCCGCCCCTCAGCGGGGCGCCTGCGCGGGCGCGGACGCGGTCGACCCTCTGCGAATCAACCGAGGGTCGAGCACGACCCGCTGCTTCGTTTGCTTCTCCCCGTGAATCTCCTGCGTAATGAGATCGACCACTTCTCTTCCCAAATCCGGAATCGGCTGCGCGATCGTCGTCAGCGGCGGTTCCGCGAGCGACGCGATCAAGGTGTTGTCGAAGCCGACGACCGACAGCCGCGCCGGCACCGCAAGCCCCATCGCCCGGCACACCTGCATGATGCCGATCGCGAGCAGATCGTTGCACGCGAAGACGGCCGTCGGCGGCTCGGGCAGCTCCAACAGCTGCCGCGCCGCCTCCTTCCCGCCTTCGATATCGAAGGAGCTGATGCGGATCAGCGCCTCGTCGACGGGCAATCCCGCTTCCTCCAGCGCCTTCTTGTAGCCTTCCACGCGCTCCCGGCTGCTCGACACGCTCAGGTTTTCCGCGATGACCGCGATGCGGGTATGCCCGAGCTCGACGAGATGGGACGCCGCAAGGTAGCCCCCGCGGAAGTCGTCGACCCGCACCGTATCGACGGAGAGGCGCCGGCTTTCCCGCGCGATCAACGCGACGGGCAACCTCGCGTCGAGCAGCGACTTCACCGACTTGTCGCTCTGCATGCCCGTGGCGAGAATAATGCCGTCCACCCGCTTCTGCCGAAGCCAAGCGAGGTATTTCTCCTCCTTGTCCGCGTCGTTATCCGTGCTGCAAATGACGACGTTGTACCCCTTCTCGTGAGCGCGATCCTCGACGCTGCGCGCCACCTCCGCGAAAAACAGGTTGCCGAGATCGGGCAGCAGAAGTCCGATCGTGTTCGTCCGCTTCTTCGTCAGCGCCGACGCCACCAAGCTCGGCTGGTAATCGAGCTGCTTCATGACGTTCCGGACGTGCTGCCGCGTCTTATCGCTGATTCTTCCCGTTTCGTTAATGACCTTGGACACCGTGGCGATCGATACGCCCGCTTCCTTCGCCACGTCATAAATCGTTGCCATCCGTTATCTACCTCATCGTCGCCGTCGTTCCGGTTCATTTTCCTACTATTGTACCAGAAAAGCGGGAGGCGTTTAGTACCTGGCGACGACCATTTTCTTGCGCGTGTAGAACTCTACCCCGTCCTTGCCGTTCGCGTGCAGGTCGCCGTAGAACGATTTCTTGTATCCGGAAAACGGAAAGAACGCCATCGGCGCCGGCACCCCGACGTTCACGCCGAGCATCCCCGCGTCGATCGACTCGCGGAACTGCCGAATCGCCCGAGCGTCGTTCGTGTACAAGCAAGCGCCGTTCGCGAATTCCGATTCGTTCGCGAGCGCGACGGCGTCGTCCAGCGTCTCGACCCGGACGATCTGCAGGACGGGGGCGAAAATTTCGTCGTTCCAAATTTTCATCCCGGCGCGCGCATGGTCGAAGATCGTCGGGCCGAGGAAGTAGCCGGGGGCCGACGCCCTCGCATGCTCCCGTCCGTCGAGCGCCAGCGTCGCGCCTTCCTGGACGCCCGCTTCGATGTACTGTACCGTCCGCGCCTTATGCGCCTCGCGGATGACCGGGCCGAGGAAGACGCCGGGCTCCATTCCGTCGCCGACGGATAGAGCTCGCGCCGCCTCTACGAGCTTCTCGACCAAGGCGTCGCCGACGCCGCCGACCGCCACGACGACGGAAGCCGCCATGCAGCGCTCTCCGGCCGAACCGAACGCGGCGCTCGTAATTTCCTTCACGGCGAGGTTCAGGTCGGCGTCCGGCAGTACGATCGAATGGTTTTTCGCGCCGCCGAGCGCCTGCACCCGCTTGCCGGCCGCCGCGGCGGACGTATACACGTACTCGGCCACAGGCTGCGACCCGACGAACGAGATCGCCGACACGTCGAGGTGCTCGAGCAGCCCGTTCACGACGTCGCGCGCTCCGTGCACGACGTTGAACACGCCGGCCGGCAGCCCCGCCTCGGCGAACAGCTCCGCGAGCCGGTTCGCCGTGAGCGGCGTCCGCTCCGACGGCTTCAGCACGAACGTATTTCCGCAAGCGATCGCGAGCGGGAACATCCAGCACGGCACCATCATGGGGAAGTTGAACGGGGTGATGCCTCCGACGACGCCGACCGGATAGCGGTACATCGCCGACTCGATGCCGGTCGCGATATCGGGCAGGTGACTTCCCATCAGGAGCGTCGGCGCGCCGGCGGCGAACTCGACGCATTCGATGCCGCGCTGCACTTCGCCGTACGCTTCCGTGTAGCTTTTTCCGTTTTCCAGGGTAACGAGCTTCGCCAGCTCCTCCCAGTGTTCGACCAAGAGCTGCTGATATTTGAAAAGGATTCTAGCGCGCCGCGGCACCGGCACCTTCTTCCAATCTTGGAATGCGTCCTTGGCCGCCCGTACGGCCGCGTCGAGCTCCGCCTTCGAAGACAGCGGCACCGTCGCGATTGTCTCGCCCGTCGCCGGATTCGGCACGTCGTCGCGATTCGCCGACGCCGACGGCGTCCATGCGCCGCCGATATAGTTCTGGATCGTCTGTATGCTCATCGTTCCTTACTCCTTCCCCCAACCGAGGACTTCGAATTTCCGGATCGCTTCCGCCGTGACGGCTTCCATCGGCTTCGCGAACAGCTTGATGCGGTCGAACTCCGACGGATGTGCCTCCATCTCTTCCCGCAGCGTCCGCCCGAATGCCATGCGGAGCGCCGTGCCGATGTTGATTTTCCCGAACCGGTGCCGGACGAGCCGTCGCAGGTCATCGTCCTTGACGCCGGTGGACCCGTGCAGCACGAGCGGCGTAGAGCCGACGCGCGCTTGGATAGCCGCCAATCGTTCGTAATCGATGCTCGCGCCTTGCGATTCCATTCGGTGCACCGTGCCGATCGACACCGCCACCGCGTCTACGCCCGTCTCCGCCACGAAGCGGCCGGCTTCTTCGGGATCCGTATACTCGTGCTTCAGCCCGAGCGACGGATCGCTGTAGCCGACAGAGCCGATCTCGGCCTCGAACGAGACGCCGCGCGACCGGGCGAGCGCCGCGATCCGCTTCGTCTCCGCGATGTTGTCCGCAAGCGGAAGCTGCGACCCGTCGAACATGACCGACGGATAACCGAACGCGATCGCCTGCTCGATCGTCGCATAATCCTTGCCGTGATCGAGGTGGACGCAGACGGGCACGCTCGCCTCGCGCGCGATCGTCAGCAGCATCGGCGCCAACATCGCGAACGGCATGTGCTTCAGCGCGACGACGTTCGTCGACAACATGACCGGCGCCCCGAGCCGTTCCGCGGCGCGCACGACCGCGATCGCGTCCTCATAGCCGAAGACGTTGAACGCCGGCACCGCGCGCGGCTTCCCGGCCGCCTCCTCCACCATCTCCTTCATCGATACGAGCATGGCGGTCAAATCCCTTCCGCGCGGAAGCGGTCGATGCGCGCCTGGATTTGCTCCGCGGTCGGCATCGCGTCCGAGCAGCTGTGGCTCGAGACGACGATGGACGCCGAAGCGGCGCCGAACTCCTGGCAGCGGGGAATGTCCCAGCCGTTCATGAGGCCGTAGATGAACGCGCCCGCGAACGAATCGCCCGCCCCGAACGTCTTCACGACCTGCGCCGGGAACGTCGAGCCCTTGAACTCGCCGCCGTCCTTCGTGTACGCCGTCGACCCGTCGCCGCCGCGCTTGACGACGATAACGCTCGCGCCCTTGCCGAGCCAATGGTCCGCCGTCCATCGGTCGTCCTGACGTTGCGGCCCGACGACCGCCTCCATCAGATCGAATTCGTCGCGGCCGCCGACGATGACGTCGCATTTCTCGGCGACGAGCCGGCAGTAGACGCCTGTCTCCGTCTTCGACTGCCACGTCCACGGGCGGTAATCGATGTCGAACAATGTGACGACGTTATGCTTCTTCGCGTATTCGAGCGCGACGAATACCGCTTCCCGGGACGGGCTCTTCGCGAGCGCGGTGCCGGAGATGAGAATCGCTTTCGCGCTCGCGATGTAATCCTCGCTTACTTCCGACGGCTCCAGCTTCAAGTCGGCGACGTTGTCCCGATACATCAAGATGCTGCATTCCGTCGGCGACTTGATTTCCGTGAACGCGAGTCCGGTGACGGCGCCGGTGCGATCGGTGTGGATATTTTCCGTATTGATGCCTGTGTCCTCTAAGTACTTCATGATGAACCGGCCGAACGGGTCGTTCGACACCTTGCCGATAAAGCCGGTGCGAAGCCCGAGCCTCGCGGACGCCACCGCGATGTTGGCGGGAGAGCCGCCCAGGTACTTCGTGAAGCTGAGCGTCTCCTCCATCGGCCGGTGAATTTCGTTCGCGTTCAGATCGATGCACAGCCGGCCGAGGCCGATCAAGTCGAGCGGTCGGTTCGGCTCGAATGATATCAACGACATCGTACGATTCCTCCTTCGCTTGCGATTACTTCCGATTCCGTTCCGGATGCATCAGCCACTCGTGGTCCGGGTCGTTATGGAACTTCCATGTCCGCGTCGGCCCGGCCATAACGTTCAAATAATAGACGTCGTAGCCAGGAGGCGCCGACACCGGATGATACCCCTTCGGAACGAGCACGACGTCGCCGTCCTTCACGACGATCGTCTCGTCGAGCGACCGGTCGTCCGTATACACCCGCTGGATCGCGAAGCCTCGGCCGGGGTTGATGCGGTGATAATACGTCTCCTCGAGGAACGACTCGCGCGGCAGATCGTCCTGATCGTGCTTATGCGGCGGATAGCTGGACCAATGTCCGTTCGGGGTGAACACCTCGACGACCAGCAAGCTGTCCGCTTCTTTCTGTTCGGGCAAAATGTTGTGAATGCGGCGCTCCATCTCTCCGTAGCCTCGCTGCTCGACGCCGACGTCGCCGGGCGCGATAAGCCGGGCCGGGAACGAGCCCTTGCCGGGCGCCGTGCAGACGGCGAGCTCGAGCCGCGTCAGCGCGGTCGCCTCGAAGCGATCTCCGGAAGGCACATAGACGGCATAGGGCGCCGTCCCCTCGAACACGGACATGCGCTCCCCGATGCCGGCGAATTCGGCATCCTTCGTCCGCACGTCGGCTTTGCCGCTTAGAAGCACGAGGCAAGTTTCCCGGTCCCCCTCGTCCCTCGTCAATCGCCCGCCGGCCTCCAGCGTAAATACCTCGAAGCCGACGTACGTCCAGCCCGCGCTCTCCGGCGATACGGCGACGACGCGGCCTTCCGCGTTCGGCGCGCCGCTCGGAACGGTCAGCTTCGTCATCCGGCGACGCCTCCTTGCTCCGACCGTGACGCGATGCCGCTCAGGTACGCGATCGCCTTCTCCGCGTATGCGTTCGGTTCGGCCACCGAGGGATCCTGCTCCGCTTCGATGATCATCCAGCTGTCGTAGCCGACGGCGAACAGCCGATCCAGAATCGGCGCGAAGTCGATCGCCCCGTCTCCCGGCACCGTGAACACCCCTTGAACGACCGCGTCTTGGAAACGGATCCCGTCGTGCCGCACCCGCTCGAGCACGTCCTGCCGCACGTCCTTCAGGTGGACGTACGCGATCCGGTCCGCATGCTTGTTCAGCACCGCGAGCGGATCCGCGCCGCCGTAATAAGCGTGCCCCGTGTCGAAGAGCAGGTGCACGAGCTCCGGATGCGTCGTCGCCATGAGCCGGTCGATCTCCTCCGGCTTCTCGACGATCGTTCCGATATGGTAGTGATAGACGAGCTTCATCCCGTATTCCCGGCAGATGCGGCCCGCTTCCTCCAGCCCTTCGGTCATCGCGTTCCATTCCTCGTCGGACGGCGGGATCACGTCCTTCGCGCCGGCCGGTCGGCGCGGATCGCCGGTGATCGAGCCGCCGAGCTCGCACGTCACGACGACCTCGCTGCCCATCGCACGCAGAAATTCGACGTGGCGCCGGTACGACGCCAGCTCCTCCTCGCGGCGCGAACGATCGGAGAACAGCACGCCCTTCCACTGCGACGTCAACCGAATGTTCCGCTCGGCGAGCCGCGCTTTCAGCTCCTCAGGATCCTTCGGAAACTTGCGGCAGTTTTCCGTGGCGCGAAATCCGAGTCGTTCGAAATCGTTCAGCAACTCCTCGAACGTGTAATGATCGCCGAGCGCCAGCACGTCTTCGTTCACCCAGTTGATCGGCGAGATTCCCAATTTCCATTCCGAAAATGACGGCATCGCCATAATGCGCTCCTCCTCTTTTTCCAATACATGCCCTCGGCTTAGTACAACGTCCTCGCCGACTTCATCCGCTCCGTCCACGCTTCCCGCGTCGCCAGCACCTTCGCGTCCGTCGAAACCTCCGCCGCGTCGACCCGCCACCACGAGCCGTAGCCGTCGGTGTTCGTACCCGGCAGGACGGGAATATGGATGAGCGTCGAGACCGCGTCCCGCTTCGCGCTCTCGAGCGCCCCCTTCAGCTCGTCGACGTTCGTCGCCGTGTACGCCGAGACGCCCATGCTGCGGGCATGCGCGGCGAAGTCGATCGGCAGGTATGCGCCGGACAATGCGCCGGTATCCGCGCTGCGGTAGCGGAACTCGTTGCCGAAGCCGTCGCTGCCGTTCGCGCGCTGCAGGTTGTGAATACACTGGTAGCCGTGATTGTCGAGCAGCAGCACGTTGATCTTCCGGCCTTCCTGGAGACTCGTGATCAGCTCGCTGTGGAGCATCAGGTAGCTGCCGTCGCCGACGATCGCGTAGACGTCCCGATCCGGCTCCGCCAGCTTAATGCCGAACGCGCCGGCCACCTCGTACCCCATGCAGGAGAAGCCGTACTCCATGTGGTACGACTTCGGCTTCGCGCTCCGCCACAGACGGTGCAGGTCGCCCGGCAGGCTGCCGGCCGCGCACACGATGACGGCGTCCTCGCCGATCGCTTCGTTGATCTCGCCGAGCACGCGGGTTTGGGAGAGCCCTACCGGCAGGTCCGCGGCATAGAGCCGATCCACTTCCCGGTCCCAGTCCTCCTTCAGCGCGCGCAGGGCGCTCTCCTCGTGAGCGGACCGGTAGCCGCGCTCCGCAAGCGCGGGCGTCAGCGCCTCGAGCCCCGCCTTGACGTCGGAGAGCAGCGCGAGGGCGTCCAGCTTTACGGCGTCGAAGCCGGCCACGTTCACGGAGACGAAAGCCGCGTCCGGGCGGAAGGCGGTTTTCGAGGCGGTCGTGAAGTCGGAGAACCGCGTCCCGAGGCCGATGACGACGTCCGCTTCCTTCGCCAGCGCGTTGGCCGCCGACGAACCCGTGACGCCGACCGCGCCCATATAGAGCGGATGATTCCACGGGACGGCGCTCTTGCCCGCCTGCGTCTCGGCGATCGGAATGCCGAACGCCTCGGCGAACGCGAGCGTCTCCGCGGCGGCCAAGGAATAGTGGACGCCGCCGCCGATCACGAGCAGCGGCTTCGCGCTTGCGGCGATTCGCCGGGCCGCTTCGGCGAGCGCTTCCTGCGACGGCTGCCGACGTTCGATACGGTGGACCCGTTTTCGAAAAAATTCCTCCGGATAATCGTACGCCTCCGCCTGCACGTCCTGCGGCAGGGCCAGCGTTACCGCTCCCGTCTCCGCCGGGTCCGTCAGCACGCGCATCGCGTGGATCGCCGACGACATCAGCTGCTCCGGCCGCGTAATCCGATCCCAATATTTGCTGATCGGCTTAAAGCAATCGTTCGCCGACACCGTGTAATCCATCGGATGCTCGACCTGCTGCAGCACCGGATCCGGCTGCCGCGTCGCGAAGATGTCGCCGGGCAGAAACAGCGCGGGAATGCGGTTGACCGTCGCCGTCGCCGCCGCCGTCACCATGTTGAGCGCCCCCGGCCCGATCGAAGAGGTGCAGGCGTAGATTTGTAACCGGTTGCGCTGCTTCGCGAAGGCGACCGCCGCATGCGCCATCCCTTGCTCGTTCTTCCCCTGGATGTAAGGCAGGCCGTTCTCGCTTCGCTCGAGCGCCTCGCCGATGCCGGTGACGTTGCCGTGGCCGAAGATGCCCATGACGCCGCAGACGAACTTATGCTCCTCGCCGTCGACCGACACGTATTGCCGATCCAGGAAGCGGAGCAGCGCCTGCGCCATCGTAAGCCGTACCGTCGTTGCCATGTTCCTCACTCCTTGATTCGATTATGGATATAACGTAGGGTAACCGCTTAACCCAACCTCAAAAAAACATCACTCGATCTCCGACAGCTTCACGGGCCGACCTTCGAGCAGCGAACGCTTCGCGGCGCACGCGATGCGTTCCGCCTGCAGCGCGTCGTTGCCGTCGACCGGCGTCGGCTTCCCTTCGAGGACGCTTCGCACGAACGCTTCCGTCTCCGCCTTGTACGCCTGTTGGTAGCGCTCCAAGAAGAAATGCTTCGGCTTGTCGCCGAACACGCCGTCCGCGGTGCTCCATTCGGCCGAATGGTCGAAGTCGTTCTTCACCGTCACCATCCCCTTCGAGCCGAACACCTCTACCCGCTGATCGTACCCGTAGGCGGCCGAGCGGCTGTTGTCGATCGTGCCGATCGCCCCGTTCGCGAATGTAAGCGTTGTCACCGCGGTGTCGATGTCGCCCAGCCTGCCGATCTCCGGATCGACGAGCACCGCGCCCTTCACGTACACTTCTTCCACTTCGCTGCCGGACAAGAACCTCGCCATGTCGAAGTCGTGAATCGCCATATCGAACAGCAATCCGCCCGACACGCGGATGTAATCGTACGGCGGCGGGCTCGGGTCCCTCGACGTGATGCGAACGACATGCGGTTCGCCCAGCGCGCCGCCGCTCACCAGCTCGCGTACCTTGCGGAAGTTCGCGTCGAAGCGCCGATTGAAGCCGGTCTGCAGCAGCACGCCGGTTCGCCGCACGACGTCCATCACCCGCTTCGTCTCCTTGACGTCGAAGCTGACCGGCTTCTCGCAGAAAATATGCTTGCCCGCGAGCGCCGCCTTCTCGATCATCTCGACATGCGTATCGGTCGACGAGCAGATGAACACCGCTTCGACTTCCGGGTCGTTCAGCACGTCTTCATACTTCTCCGTCGTCTTCGGTCCGCCGATGTCCCGGACCCATTGCTCTTGTCCGCGGATGAATAAATCGGACACGACATGGAGCCGCGCCGACTTCATCCCGGCCAAGTTTTCGGCGTGCAGCTTGCCGATGCGGCCCGCGCCGATCACTCCGATGTTCAACGTCTTCAATGGGAGCTCTCCTTTGCATTCATATGTGCCTTGCCTGAAATCATACGTTACGACCGGTTTGGGTAAGCGCTTAACTTGCCGGTATTTGGATTATAGCACGGGAACCGCTGCTCGACTAGACCGAAAATGAACGAACCGCGGCAGCCGAGTCGAAAACGCCCCCTTCGGCTGCCGCGGTTCTATGGTGCCCGCGCCTGTAGAACGGGCTTCTACGCTACCGCTTCGGCGCGATCCAATCGATGGTTAGGTCGCCGTACAGCGCCCGGATGTCGGCCGCGTCGACGAACAGGCGAAAGTTCAAGATACTGGAATTCGCGCGATCGACGACAATGGAGCCGCCGTCCTTAGTCGAAATCGTGTACTCGTACTCGGGCTTCGCGCCGTTCCGCTCGATGCCCCAACCGAAGGCGTCCGCGATCGGTCGGATCGGCAGATAAAGCTTGCGGTCGACCCCGAAGTACGCATAGGGCAGCGGAACGTCTTGCCCATCGATACGCAGCATCGCCTCGTCGTTCCGCCGGAACCCCGTCTCCGCCACCGGCAGCGCATCGACGTCCAAGTCCGCAGGCGCTTCCGGCCGCTCCGGCGACGACTCGGCATGTTCGATGCGGAACAACTCCTCCTTCTCGCCTGCTCGCGCCGGACGCGATGTCCCTTCGTGAAAGTCGTATATATACAGCTTTCTCTCCGGTTCGTTATAGGCGTAGAGCATCAGTCCGAGCTCTTCGTCGTACGCACGCAGCGATGCGAGAGCGATTCGCTCCGCGATCCCCGTATCCGGATCAATTCGAACGACTTCGTTTTGTTTTTCTTGCTCGCTATACCGCTGTTGAAGCAACGTTCCGTCCGGAAGCCAGCGGAGGTTCGGCCATTCCCTCTCGACGGCGATTTGACGCAGGACGCCGTTTTGCTTATTTTTCGCAAACACGGCGATTCGTTTCGATTGCCAATATCCGGGGGCATATCCGCGTTCGGCCGGCGCGAGCTCGTAATACATCACGTAACGCAACCCGAACTTTCCGTTGGGCGAGGTTTCGTACAGCTCCCCCGCCACCAGTTCGTCCGTCGCCGCGTCGTAGTAGATGCCGTCGAAAGCGGGTGACGTCGGATCGTTCACCCAGACGTACGCATTGCCGCCGTATACGGCGCCCGTTCCGTGTACCGCTTCGGGAAGCCTCTTCCATTCCCCATTCGGCGTCTTGAAGATGACGCGGCGGTCGACGGTTTCGCCGCCGGGGCGGTGCAAAAATACATTAAAAAACGACTCTCCCGTCTTTGGGTGCGTAAACGCATGCAGGGCGAACGTCTCCGTCTTCGATTCCGCATCGGCCGCGCCGGGCACGAGAACGAGGGCGGCGATGGACGCGGCCAGCATGGCGGCGAACGGTCGACGACGCAACCTGAAAGGTTCTTCCATCTCATCGATCCTCCCTTTTTGATTTTGAACCGCTGAATATCCTCCACACTCGAAACATGTTTCCCCCCATCGTCGCGCCTCGCATTCCCCATTTTTACAGCAAGTATATGCCTACTGGATAAGTTTGCCAATCCATCCTTTGGACCTATTTTCCTTGGAATTCCCTTGAAGGGTTACAATTTTATTCAATCTTTTCGACAATGGATCCCGAGGCGATCGCGGGTGGATATCGGGCAACCTTCGCCTAACGAGCAAAAGCCGCTCGTCCGAATGCGGACGGCGGCTTCATTTCTTTATTTCATTTTGACAACGATCTTCCGTATGCTGTCTCCCGAGAGATGGTACTTCCGCTCGAGCTCCGCGACGGACCACCCGCTGGCGTAGCGGCGGCTGATTTCCTCGTTGCGCTCGGCGATCTGCCGTCTCGCGCCGCTCAGCTCGCCCCAGCCGGCCCGCCGGTCGGCGTTCTTCGGAATGTAGACCAATTCCCCTTGAACGAACTGCTGCAGCTCCTTCAAGAGACGCGGGGGCAGCACGTCCTTCGCGTTCTTGTATCGTACGGGGTTCGCCCTCCTCATGCAAAGCGAAAAAACCGTGGGGGCTGATGCCTCCACAGGTACGGCGGTTCTCCAGTTCGTATATAGAGGGGAGGCCGAAGCCTCCCCCTTCGTTATGAGGCGAGCTTCGTCGTTAGACGAAGATCACCTCTGTTTGGTTTACCACACCGATCAACCCCTTTCGTTCTATTTCGTCGGGCCCGACTTCTATATCATAACCCGGACGCGCGATTCGGAAAAGGGAAAGAATTCCTATACTCATTCCTTCCCCGCGAATTCGAAATAAAGCGGATAATGCGCTTCGCATCTCGGGTTGAAAGCGATCCCGCAGCCGGGGCAGACGTATCCGCTGTTCAAGTAGGCGTCGATCGTCAGCTCCTCGCCGCAGCCGCCGCACAGCACCGCCGTCGCTTGCCGGTCGGCGTCTTCCCATTTCGCCGGAGGGTGTCCCGCCGCCTCCTCGTGGCAGAAGTAGCAGCCGTAGTACGCGTTACAGCATTTGAACTTGATGGCGATCACGTCCGTCGGTCCATGGTAATGTCCGCAACGCGTCTGCGCGTCGATCGCGCCGATGACGAGCGGCCTCATGCGTCGCCGCTCCGTTCCGCGAACGCGGCTTCCGCCTCCGACAGCGTCGGCATGCCCGCCTGCGCGCCGAAGCGCGTGACGGAGAGCGACGCCGCCCGCACGGCGAAATCGAGCGCGTCCTCGACCGACCGGCCGGAAGCGAGGCCGAAGGCGAACGCCGCGTTCAAGCAGTCGCCCGCTCCCGTCGTGTCGACGGGCGTCGCCTTCGGCGCCGGCGCGACGCGGAGGCGGCCGGATTCGACGGTCGCGGCGCCGCGGCTCCCGAGCGTGACGACGAGGCGATTGCCGTAGCGCGCCTCCCACCGCTCGATCGCGGCGGCGAGCGACGCGTCGTCTTCGGCCGCGCCGCCCCCGAGCGCCGCGAATTCCGTCTCGTTCGGCGTCACCCAGTCGGCGAGCGAGAGCATCGCCTCGGGCAGCGGCTTCGCCGGCGCCGGATTCAGAATCGTGACGACGCCGGCTTCGCGCGCGATGCGAAGCGCGCGCTCGACGGCCGGGAGCGGCACCTCCAGCTGCACGAGCAGCGCGTCCGCCGCTTTGATAACATCGCGCGACGCCTCGACCATGTCCGGCGTCACTTGGCCGTTCGCGCCCGGCACGATGACGATGCAGTTATCCTCCGGCGTATGCAGAATCGTAGCCGTGCCGGTTGGAACGCCGGTCAGCCTCGCGACGCGGTCCGTCGACGCCCCCGCCTCCGCGAGGCCGTCGATCAGCTGCGCGCCGAAGGCGTCGTCGCCGACGGCGCCGACCATCGCGACGTTCGCGCCGAGCCTCGCGCAGCCGACCGCTTGATTCGCTCCCTTGCCTCCGGGAATGTAATGAATCGCTTCGCCCTCGATCGTCTCCCCGACGAGCGGCATGCGGCTCGAGGAGACGACGAGATCCATGTTCAGGCTCCCGACGACGACGAGGTTCGGCGTCTTCATTCCGGCCGCGCTCCGATCTTCCGGAACAGATCCTTGAAGATGGCGTCCCGATGGAGGTAGTATACGCAGCGGATCGGGTGCCGCGTCGGGTCTTGGATCCAGCGTCCATCGTCCGAAATGCGCGGACTCGGCGCGAGGTGGCTCGGCGCCCAATCCGGCTGCACGAGCCACGCGATCGTCGAGATATCCCAGATGACGCGCGTATATCCGAAGTGATCCTTCGCGCAGTTCTTGTACGTCTCGTGGAGGTATTCCCCGATCGGGCCGACGTCCAACACATAATCGCGGATTTCCGAGAGCGACGTGTGCAGATGCGACGCCACGCCCATGCACGGCACCAGAACGACCGGGGCGCCGCAGTCGAGGACGACGCGGGCCGCGGGCACGTCCTGATACAGGTTGAACTCCCGCGTATCCGGCCAGGAGAACGCATGCCCGCCGAGCCATACGATCACGATGCGATCGACGATCGACGGCTCCATCAGAATCGCGGAAGCTACGTTCGTGATCGCGCCGATCGCCACGACGTAGAGCGGATCCTCGAGATCGCTCGCGAGCGCCCGCTCGACGAGGTTGCGGGCGGCTTCGCTCTCGACGTACCCGCCCTCCTTCGGCAAATACGACGTCGATCCCCTGTACACCGGAACGTCTTCTTTGCCGAGCAGCGGCAATATTTTCAAAATTTCCTGGTAACTCTTCTCCATTCCGTCGGCCGGCCCCGTCGACAGCTCGTTGAAGAACGGCGCTGCGTACAACGCTTCGACGGTCACGCTGTCCGGCGACGTAAGCGCATACGTAACGGCGAATTGGTCGTCGATTTCATTGAATGTGTCGGTGTCGAGCACCATGCGGATGTTCCGTCCGGGGTGTTGCAGTCGTCGGGTCACGCTAGCTGCGTCGATCGCGGGATATGTCGTCATCGTTCTGTTCCTCCGTATCATGATTTGGTTCTTGTCTCTCTACATCATAAATACATTCGCTCCAATTCGGTATCACGAATCGGTCTTTTTATTGTATGATTTGGCTACTAGGTTCGGAGGGATGAGGAATGGTAGCGACGCTCGATTTCTTGTTTCGGGTCGACCGCCGGGCGGAGGAGACGATCCCGTTCCACCGGCATCGGTGCTACGAGCTCGTCTATTATGTCGCCGGCGAGGGGTTGACGCGGATCGGGCGGCGCGAATGGGCGTACCGACCGGGCGACTTCGCGCTCGTGCGGCCGCATACGCTGCACGACGAGCGGCGGACCGTCGCGGCCGACGTCGTCTGCGTCGGCTTCGCGCTGCCGGAGACGGCCGCGCCGCCGCTGCCCGAGGGCGTCTTCCGCGACGCCGGGGCGGAGCCGCTGCTGCCGCATCTCGCGCGGATGCTCGCGGAGCTGCAGGAGCAGCGCCCCCGCTTCGGCCGCATGCTCGATTTACTCGCGAGCCAGCTCGCCGTCGAGCTCGAACGCCGGCTGCCGGCCGAGGCGCCGCCGGCGGCGGAGGACCCTTTCCAATATACGCGGAATTATATGAACGAGCACTTCTCGCAGAAAATCGACTTCGCCTCGCTGTCCGCGCTCGCCGGGTACAGCTATGATCGATATCGGCATCTGTTCAAGGATCGCACCGGTTTTTCGCCCGGCCAATACGTCGTCAACAAGCGGCTGGAGCACGCCTGCAAGCTGCTGCGGCAGACGGGCTTGTCGGTCTCCGCCGTCGCGATGGAATGCGGCTTCTCGAACGACGCGCAGTTCTGCAGCGTATTCAAGCGCGAACAGGGCATGACCCCCGGGCAATACCGCGAACGCGGCCTCGAAGGGTCGCCGGCGCATGCGCCGTAAGTACGCACGGCGCACGGGTCCGGCGCTGCTGCGGATTCGCGCTAAGCGCCGGGTTTCCGTCTGCCGCCGGTTTCCACGCGAATTGCACGGCGACGCAGCGCTTTTTGCACCGCTCCAGTCTACTTTCTGCACCAACGCGCAGAACTTCCCTACCCTGGGCGCGGGAACGAACGAGAATGCGTATGGGGAACGGAGACATGCCGCGATTAGCGCGCGAATCGCGAAGGCGCAGGTCGAATACGGCGAAAAAGCGGAGGCCGAAGCCCCCGCCTACTCTCCCGCCCCCGTCAGCCGCTCCGGATTTAAAGCGAGCAGCTCGTCGACGACGAAGCGTCCGTCCTTGCCGATCAGCACGTCGTCGAAGTAGATTTCGCCCCCGCCGTGTTCGGCGCGAAGCAGCAAGACGATATCCCAATGGATCATCGAACGGTTCCCATTGTCGCATTCCTCGTACGCGTTGCCAAGCGCGAAATGGACGCTGCCGCTGATCTTCTCGTCGAAGCCGACGTCGTTCATGATCCGGTCGACGTACGGATTGACGCCGATCGCGAACTCGCCGACGTACCGCGCGCCCTCGTCGACGTCGAGAATGTCGAACAGCTTCGCGTCGTTGTCGCTGGACGCTTCGACGACGCGGCCGTCCCGGAACGTCAGCGACAGCCGGTTGAACGTATGCCCGCGGTAAGAGGTCGGCGCATTGAAGAAAACCGTCCCGTTGACCGAATCCCGCACGGGCGCCGAGAACACCTCGCCGTCCGGCAAATTCACCTTCCCGTCGCACGCGATGCCCGGAAGTCCCCGGATCGAAAACGACAAGTCCGTCCCCGGCGCGACGATCCGAACGCGATCCGTACGCTCCATAAGGGCGGCGAGCGGCTTCATCGCCTCGGACATGCCCCGGTAATCCATCGTGCACGTCTTGAACAGGAAGTCCGTGTACGCTTCCGTGCTCATGCCGGCCAGCTGGGCGTACGCCTTCGACGGATAGTTGAACAGCGTCCATCGCTTCCGGTGCGTCTCTTCCGTCACCGGCCGGAACGCGCGTTGGTACGCATTCCGGCGCTCCGCCGGAATGTCGGCGTATTCGGAGACGTTCTCTTCGCCGAGCAGCTGCACGACCGCGTCCATCTCCTTGACGCGGGCCAGCTTGTACGAAGCGTCCGCCTCGAACTGCGCGTCCGTGCCGCCGATCTGGAGCTTCCGAAGCACCGAATAGTCCGTAATCTCGACGAACGCCAGCCCTCCGGCGCGGTGCACCTCCTCCACGAACGCCGATACGGCGTTCATATCCTTCACGTCGAGCGCGGCGATCAACACCTTCTCCCCCGGCTGCACGTTGAGCGAATACGTCACGACGTTGCGAGCGAGCCGGGTCATACGCGGATCTATCATAAGGAACATCCCCTTTTCTTTCGTCCTTTAGGCAACCATCTCATTGTAACGGAATCGGCGCGCGCCGTCTCCATCCAAGTTGGTTGGTTCTCGAACCAACCAAATGATATGATGAACCGAAGCACGTACTTGGGGGAAAAGGGGACGTCCGCATGCATTCGGATCTGCATTGGAAGCCCGACCGCGCATCGCCCGTGCCGATCGTACGGCAGGTGGTCGATCGTCTGAAGGAGAAAATCGCGCGCGGCGAGTGGACGGTCGGGATGAAAATTCCGTCGCAGCGCGCATTGGCCGCGGCCCTCGGCGTCAACCGCAGCACGATCGTCGAGGCCGTCGACGAACTCGCGTCGCTCGGCTTGCTCGAAGGCAACCGGGGCGGGGGCACGCGCGTCGTCAATACGACCTGGGGGATGCTGACCGCGTCCGCGCCGCCCAAGTGGAACGAATACGTCGCCTCCGGGCTGTACGAGTCCAATCTGCACGTCGTGCAGCGCATCAATCAGCCGCCGCCCGGCCTCGTCCGCCTCGGCTCCGGAGAACTAGCTCCTACGCTGCTGCCGCAGGAGCAGACGCGGCGGCTGTTCGAGCGGCTGGCGGAACGCCCCGTCCCGCTCGGCTACGAGGAGCCGCTCGGCAATGCATATCTTCGGGAGAAGCTCTCCGAATGGCTGAACGTTCGCGGCGTCGCGGCGTCGCCGTCTTCGATCCTCATCGTCTCCGGCGCGATCCAAGCGCTGCAGCTGATCTCGCTGTCGCTGCTGCGGAAGGGCGACGCCGTCTTGACAGAATCGCCCTCGTACCTCTACTCGCTGCAGGTGTTTCAGTCGGCCGGCATGCGGCTGAGAGGGCTGCCGATCGAACAGGGCGGTCTCCAGGCGGAGTCGGTGGCCGCCAGCCAACGGCAACAGAAAGCCGCGCTGCTCTACACGAATCCGACGTTCCACAATCCGACCGGCGCGACGCTCGACGCGCGCGGACGCGAGGCGCTGCTCCGGGTATGCGAGCGGGAGCGCCTCCCCGTCATCGAGGACGACGTGTATCGAGAGCTGTGGCTCGACGCGCCGCCGCCGCCGCCGATCAAGTCGATGGACCGACAAGGGACGGTCCTGTACCTCGGCAGCTTGTCCAAGACGCTCAGCCCGGGCCTTCGCATCGGTTGGGTCGTCGGCCCGGAATCCGTCGTCGGCCGGCTCGCCGACGTCAAGATGCAGACCGACTACGGCGCCAGCTCGCTCTCGCAATGGGCGGCGGCGGAGTGGCTCGGCAGCGGGCTGTACGACGAGCGACTCGCGATCGTGCGCGGCGAGCTCCGCGGACGCAGAGAAGAGATGCTCTCGCTGCTGCGCAAGCATCTCTCCGGTCTCGCCTCCTGGAACGTCCCTGACGGAGGCTTCTATATATGGCTGACGCTCGCGCCGGACGTCGCCGTCGACGCCGGACGGTTGTTCGACGAAGCGCTGCGCCGCGGCGTCCTGCTGAATCCCGGTTTTCTCTATGACCGGGGAGACGTTCGATCGCTGCGCCTGTCTTACGCGTACGCCTCGACCGAGGAGCTGGACCGGGGCGTGCGCGTCCTGAAACAATTATTGCTTGGCCGGTAATTCGACCGCATAGATCGAGTGCGCCTTGAGGCGCAGCGACAGCGCTCCGCTTCCCTCCGTCGCGACCTCGAATCGCCGGCTGACGACCGCTTCCGGCTGGAACACGTCGTTGACGAGGTCGATGCGGTCTCCCGCGATTTCCCGTACGACCGCGCCAGGCGCGGCTTCGAAGCCGTTCACGCGCAGCTCCGCGTCGACGTCCTCGAGGGAGCGGTTCACGACGAGGGCGGTCAGCTTGCGTCCGTCCCGGCTGACGCAGCAGACGACATCGAGCGTCGGCAGGCCGTTCGTCGGCACGCCCCACGCGTGCTTCGGCGCGTCGAACGTATCGCAGCTCAGCTCATGTCCCACGACCCGGGCGATGTCCGCGTTCGCGAACAGCTCGAGCGCATAATACGTCGGCGTGCCGTAGACGAGATCCCCCTTGCCGCTCCAGCCCGGCAAGCGTCCCTTCTTCTGATCGGCGTAGTTGTCGCCGACCCGGATGCAGCCGCCGAGCCAGCCGTTCACGAGATCGGAGAAGCTGCCGATCTCCACGATGTCGCAGCTTCGGATCATCTCGTTCAAATTCGCCGCGTTCGCGACGGCGGCTTCCAGCGTATGCTCGTTCGGCAGCCCTTGGCGAATCGTGTTCGGGTAGTACATCGTGTTGTACTCCGTGATCGCCAGCTTCACGTGCCGCCCCTTCTCGCTGCTCCGGATCGCGTCCGCGGCTTGGCGGATCGCGTACCGCGACACTTCGGGATAGCTGACGATCGCGCGGAACTTCTCCTCCGCGGGCGCGCGTTCGGCGGCGTCTCTGCCCGGATACCCATACGTGGAGTAATGCTGGTAAATGTGCATCGTCAGGTAATCGATATGCTCGCCTGCGATGGCGAGCACCGTACGGTTCCATGCGTCGTCCGTATGACCGCAGCCGAGCAGGACGAGCTCCGGGTCGGCGGCCTTCATCTCCTTCGCGAAAGCGACGAGACGATGCGCGTACTCCTCCGCGGCGCAATGCCCGACCTGCCACGGTCCCCACACTTCGTTCCCGATCTCCCAATATTTCGCCCGGAACGGTTCGACGCGGCCGTGCGACGCCCGCAGCGCGCCGAGCGGATCGGCCTCGGCGTCCGCGTTGCAATAGCGGATCCATTCCGCCGCTTCCTCGGGCGCGCCCGAGCCGTCGTTCACGCAGATGAGCGGTTCGACGCCGAGCCGTTCGCAAAACTCCAAAAACTCGATCGTGCCGAAATATTTATCCGCTTGATGGTCCCACGCTTCGTTCATGACGTTCGGACGTTCGTAGGCCGGTCCGACCCCTTGCCGCCAATGGTACGCGCTGATGTAGTTGCCGCCGAGCCGCATCATGCCGGCGTTCAGCCGTTTCGCCATGTCGAAGACGTCGCGCTTGACGAGGCCGACATGATCCTCCGGCAGCAGCGATACGTGATCCAGCCACAGCGTGCCGGTCGAGATCGAATCCTTCCACGACTTCTCCTCGGAGCTGATCGTCAGGCGGAGCTCGGCGTCGGCGCTCGCGGCGGAGACGCGGAGTTCCGTCTTGTACTCCCTCCAGTCGTGGCTTTCGATCGAGACCTCGACTTCGCCGAGCGTCTTCCCCGTCAGACGGTCCACGACCGCGAGCCGCACCGACTCGATCTCCTTCGTCGCCCTCGCGAACAGCTTCGCCTCGTAGCGAATGCCGCCCCGGACGGAGACGCGCTGCGCGATTCCCGCGTAACACCGGTCGTCGCTTGCGATTCGAATTTTCTGGCTGTGTCCGGAATGGCGCGGCGCCGGCGGCTCCAACGCGAACTTCGTATTTTTCCCGTTCGTGATCGGCATCCATTCGCCGGAGACGCCGGGGGCGAACTCCGCCTCCTTTTCGAAATCCATATTTTTCAAGGGGAACGCCAACATCGCATCCATATGGTCGCGGATATCCTCGACGAAATGGCCGAACAAGAACGGATGAATCTCGCCTTTCTCTACGCGGTCGCCATGGATGAGCAGCTTCGCATGTTTCGCCAATCGATTTCAGTCCTCTCCGTAATTTCTTTACCCTTTGATCGAGCCGATCATAACGCCCTTCACGAAATGCTTCTGCACGAACGGGTACATGATCAGCACCGGGATGCTCGCGATAATGATAAGCGCGTACTTGATGCTCTCGGCGAGCAGGAGCTTCTCGGTCATGCCGAACGAGGAGCCGCCTTCGTCGAGATAGCTGCTCTGGCTGATGATCAAAATTTCGCGCAGCACCAGCTGCAGCGGATACAGCGCGTCGTTGCGTAAATAGATGAGCGCGTTAAAGAACGCGTTCCAGTGCCCGACGGCGTAAAACAGCACCATGACGGCGATAATCGGCTTCGACAGCGGCAGGATGATATGCGTCAGCATCCGAACGTTCGAGCACCCGTCGATATGAGCGGCTTCCTGCACCTCCCACGGGATGTTCGACTGGAAATACGTGCGCATCACGATCAGGTTGTACGTCGCGATCGCGTTCGGCACGAGGAGCGCCCAGATCGTGTTCACCATGCCGAGATCTCTCACGAGCAAGTACGTCGGGATCAGCCCGCCGTTGAAAAACATCGTAAACGTGACGACGAACATAAAGACGTTGCGTCCGGGCAAATCCCTTCGAGACAGCGGGTAGGCGGCCAACGTCGTCAGGAAGATGTTCACGACCGTCCCCGCGAACGAATAGAACAAGGTGTTTTTATAACCGACCCACACCGCGCCGTAGTTGAACACTTCGCGGTAGGCGTCCAGCGTAAAGCCGACGGGCCACAGCCACATCTCTCCGTTCATGACCTGTCTCGGGTCGCTGAACGACGCGCTGAGGACGAAGAGCAGCGGATACAATACAATCAGCAAGATGACCGCCGCTACCGCATTCACGCCGGCGTCGAACCATCGTCCGTCGTCGATGGCGCTCCGCGCGCGAACGGCAGCGGCGCTTCCCCGTTCGGTTACCATAGGCTCGTCTCCGCTTTCTTCCGGGCGTACCGGTTAATGAGCACCAGCAAGGCGAAGTTGATGACGGAATTGAACAAGCCGATCGCCGCGCTGTAGCTGAAATCTCCTTGCAGAATGCCGTTCTGATATACGAACGTCTGAATGACGTCGCTAGCGTCCTTGTTCAAGCTGTTTTGCATCAGCAAGATTTTTTCGAAGCCGACGTTCATAAAGTGGCCGATATCGAGAATGAGCAGAATGACGATAATCGGGAAGATGCCGGGAAGCGACACGTGCCGAATGCGCTGCCACCGTCCCGCGCCGTCGATCTTGGCGGCCTCGTACAGCTGCGGGTTGACGCCGGCGAGCGCCGCGATATAAATAATGGACTGCCAGCCCATGTTTTGCCAAATGTTCGATCCGATGAAGACGGTCTTGAACCATTCCGCCTTCTCGAGGAACGCGACGGGCTCGATGCCGATTTCCTTCAACGCGATATTGACGAAGCCGGCTTGCGGGTTAAGGAACAGCTGAAGCATGCCGACGATGACGACGACGGAAATAAAGTGCGGCATATAAGTGACGTTCTGCAGCAGCTTCTTATACCGCTCGCCTTTCATCTCGTTGATCAGCAATGCGAGGAAGATCGGAATCGGAAACGCGAATAAGAGCGAGTAGACGCTGATCGAGACCGTATTCCATAACAACCTGCCGAAATAATAGGATGAGAAAAATCGATCGAAGTTTTCGAAGCCGACCCATTCGCTTCCCGCGATGCCCCGCGCCGGATTGAAATCCCTGAACGCGATTTGCAGTCCGTACATCGGCCCGTACTGGAACAAAATGTACCACGCCATCGGGATGAGCAGCATCAAGTATAAATCATAGCGGGTGAACACTCTTTTGAACGTGCGCTCCACTGTGGCGTCCCTCCATTCCCGGCGGCCCGGCGGCCGGAGCGGGCGGCTTAGCCGCCGCGCCGCCGCTGCCGTCGCAGCTGTCGCCGTTACTTCGTCTTGTCGTAAGCGTCTTGGTAGAACTTCTGAAGCTGTTCGAGATTCATCTTCTTCAGCGTATCGACGTATTCGCCCCACTTGTCGAACGAGAGGGCGCCGGTAACGAACTTGGCGGCGCTTTCGTCGACGAAGGCGTCGATGTCTTGCCGCAGCGTGTTGACTTCCTTGGCCGTCTGTTCGTCGAACATCGGCGCTCCGTATATTTTCTCCGGCAGGTACGGATCGAGCGCTTCCTGCGCCGCCTGCACCTCCGGCGGGTTGATCGCGGACGCGTTGTTCACGTTGACGTATTGCGGCGATCCGCCGCCCGGCCATGGCGTGAATTGACCGATCGTCACCCCGGTGCCCCGCGGATCCGTCAGGACGGCTTCGGTATATTCCGGCTTCCCGTCCGGCTGGAAGTCGAACGTCTCGCCTTCGATGCCGTACCGCATGAAGATCGAACCTTCCTCGCTGAAGAAGTAGTCGATCCAGCGCATGGTCGCTTCCGGGTATTTGTTGACCGACGTAATGGCGAACGTGCCGAAGTCGCGGGCGACCGGGCTGCCGTTGACCATCCGGTCTCCGTTCGGTCCGACGAACGGGGCGATCCCCGCATAATCCTCTTTCCGATTGACGAACGGGTCGCTCGCTTGGTTGAAGAAGTAGCCGAGGCTTCCTTCGCCCATCTTCGCGACGTAATCCGCGCCGGTATGCGTCAGCAGCTCCTGGTCGACCAGCTTTTCCGAGTAGAGCTGATGCAGAAACTCGAGCAGCTGCTTGAACCGATCGTCTTCAAGCCATAGGTCGACCTTGTCGTTGTCGATATTGATGCGATACCCCATCTGGCTCTGCAAGCCGAACGAACCCGACATGCTGTTGATGAGATCCGGCAAATTCCAAGTGGACAGCGGAATTTCGTCCTGCCGGCCGTTGCCGTTCGGGTCTCCGTCGCGGAACGCGCGCAGCACCTCGATCACGTCTTCGTGCGTCTCCGGCACCTCCATACCGACGGCGTCGAGCCAAGCCATGTTCATCCAATGCTTGTTCGTGCGAGCCGCCCCGAGCGTGAGGATGGCCGGCAGCGCGTAAATATGGCCGTCCGGCGCCGTGATGGACGCGCGGATCTCCGGATACTGATCGAACAACGCGGTGATATTCGGCGCGTACGATTCCAGTAATTCCTCGAGCGGAACGAGCATGCCGCTGCTGCCGTATCGGATGGCCTCCAGCGGCGTAATCCCGGCTTTGTACAACGCATCCGGCAATTCGTTCGAAGCGAACAACAAATTTTTGCGTTCCGCGAAGCCTTCGTCGGGTACGTCCTCCCAGACGATGTCGATGCCCGTCATCTTCTCGTATTCTTTGAACATCAGCATGTCCTCGTAAGGGCCGTTCGGCGGCGCCTTGCGCGCGAAAATCTTGAGCGAAATCGGTTCGTTGACGATCGGGAACCCTTCCTTGTTCAGCAGCGCGCCTTCGGCGGAGCTTTCCCCGCCGTTCGCGCCTCCGTCTTCGCTCTGCGGCGCAGGCTTCGGCTCGTCGGCCGAGTCCGTGCTGCAAGCGAGCAGCGCCGTCGACATGAGGGCGACCGCCAGCGACACCGACAATCCCTTTTGCAACGTTTTCATACGAGCGACCTCCTTAAGGATTCATCTATTTTGTAACCGCTTTAATCTTACGAAACGAATGGACATGAAAGCGCTACAATATTTCCTAAAATACTACACGATTTTGCACGCGCTCCTCTGCGACCGAATACAAAAAAAGCGCGCCGCTCAGCGCGCTTCGCCGTCTCCGCTCTCCCGCCGCTCCGCGCCGTTCGCGTAAGAGTTCGGCGTCATCCCCACGATGTCTTTGAATACTTTGAAAAAATAGTTGTAGCTGGAGAATCCGACGTCTTTATAAATTTGTTTCATCTTCACCGTTCCTTGCCCGTCGCGGATCAGCTGCTTCGCCTGTTCGATACGGACTTGGTTCAAGTATTCCGTAAAATTGACGCCCGCCTGCTGCTTGAACAGCCGGCTTAAATACGAAGCGGTGATCCCCGCGTGTTCCGCCGCATGCTCGAGCGAGACGTTATCGCGGTAATGCCGACGCACGAACGATTTCGCCGCTTTCACGTACGCGGAATCTCCTTCGTCGGACAAGTCCCTCGGAAGCTTGCCGAGCAGCGCGTCGAACAGCGACAACGTCCAATTCCGGATGTCGTCGAGCCGATCGGCCCGGCTTAGGTCGCTTCGCGTCAGATAGGCTCCCTCGTAAAACGTCGCTTCCTTGCCCCCCGACTTCCTCCATACTTTCTCCGCCAAGCTCACGAGTTCCCCGACCGTCAGTTGAATCGATTGAACGGTCGCCCCGCGGCTCCGGATCGCTTCGAAGATGCCGCGGAGCAGCGACCGCGTCTTCGCCTCGTCGCCCCTCTCCAAAGCGAGCTGCAGCTCCCGCTCTTCGCCTAAACCGAGCGTGAAGGCCGGCTGTCGGCCGACGGCGGAAGCCCCTACGTCGATCCACCGCAGCTGCTGCTTCTCCGCGAGCGAGGCGTCTGCCCGTTCGTAGACGGCCCGGACGCCTTCGACGTCGCGCATCGGCTGGAACGCGCCGAAGACCGCCTTCACGTTCATGAGCGAAAGGAGCGAACGCTCGATGCGCTGCGTGCAGGCGTGGAGCCTCTGCCTCATCGCGTATTCGCTCTTCTCCCGTTCGAACGAAAACAAAAATAGAAATTTGCCTTGCTCGAGGTCCGAGACGATGCCGTTCAGCTCGTCGAACTGCTGATGGCAGAGATCCGCGACCGAACGCGACAGCTTCATCTTCTCCTGCGTGGCGAGCTGCTCGGTGAACAACGCGTAATTCGCGAGCTGCATCACCCCGAGCATCAGATTGCGGGCGCCGATCGGCGACAAATTGGCGAAGTATTGGATCGCCCGCCCGAGCTCCTCCTCGGTGCCGAGCGCCAAGTCCTTGGCGTACTTCCGAGACAGCTCCAGATTCATCAGCTTCCAGTGTTTCTCCAAATACGTCTCTTCGCGCCGAAGCCGGTTCGATCGTTCGATCTCGTCTTTCACCTTCGTAAGCAGGGCGGTCAAGCCGGGCCCGTCCACCCGGTGCTTGAGCAAGTAGTCGACAGCCCCGTGCCGAAGCGTCTCCCGGACGTAATCGTAATTGTCGTAGCTGCTGAGGACGATGGTTCGAACGTCTCCCCCCAGCTCCGACAGCCGCTTGCACAGCGCGACGCCGTCCATGCCGGCCATGTGAATGTCCGCCAGGACGAGCTGCGGGGAAACCTCCTCGATGAGCGTAAGCGCCTCGAACCCGTTGCTCGCTTCGCCGACGATGTCGAAGCCGTGCCGTTCCCAGTCGACCAGCCCCCGGATGTAGTTCCTCGCCAACATCTCGTCGTCTACCAAAATCGTGCGAATCATTGCGCCTCCGCCATCCTCTCCAACGGGATCGTTACGACCGCCTTCGTGAAAGACCCGTGCCGGCTGTAGAGAGACAGTCCGTACGCTTCGCCGTACACCATGCGGATGCGTTCGTGCACGTTCATGATGCCCATCCCTCCGCGCCTCACGTTGTCCTGCATGACGTCGGTGTCGAACGCTTTCGCGATCTGTTCCTCGGTCATGCCGACACCGGTGTCCGCGACCTCGATTTTCATTCGGCTCTCCTCTCGATACGCGCGGATTTGAATCAGGCCGGGTTCGCCCAACGGACTGATGCCGTGGTAGATCGCGTTCTCGACGAGCGGCTGCAAGATCAGCTTCAACACTTCGCGATGCGAAAGCTCCGGTTCGATATCGTAATGAATGTCGAACTGATTGACGAACCGATAGCGTTGAATGTTGACGTAGCTTTTCACATAATCGAGTTCTTCCTGAAGCGTCACGAATTCGCGGGTGTTGCCGAGGACGCCTCGCAGCAGATCGGTAAGCGACGTCGACACCTCCTCGATGTTCTTCGCATGCTGCAGGTGAGCCATGTACTTGATCGTATTTAACGTATTATACAGAAAATGCGGTTTGATTTGGGCTTGCAGCGCCATCAGCTCCGCTTCGCGCTTTTGCCGTTCGCGATGTTTCATGTCTTCGACCAATGTTCTGATCTTGTCCAGCATCCGGATGAACAGCTCGTTCAACTGACCGACCTCGTCTTCCGCGTCGATTTTCGTCGACACGGTCAAGTTGCCGTCCTGTACCCACAACATCGCGTTGCGCAGCCGCTTCAAGTTTTTCGTAATTTGCGACGAGATCGCGATCGAGACGAATAACGCGACGACGAACGCCAACAGGACGACTTGAGCGATGGTATGGCGGAAGCGAATCGAATCTTGAATCAACGCATGCTCCGGAATCGTGCCGACCGTCGTCCATCCCGTGATCTCCGACTTGTAGCTCACGACGAGATGCGGCTTGCCGTCGACCTCCGTCTCGCCGACGGAATTTTGGCCGAGGAGCCTGCCGAAGACGCCGGAGAGCAGCGAGTCGAAGACGTTATTTTCCGATACCTGCCCGTTCGTATTGAAGACGAAATCCCCGTCTTCGTCGATGACGTAAATATGACTGTCCTCCGAAGGTTTAATGTTGTAGGCGTTCTCGATCACTTCGTAGTTGAGGTCGATCATGACCGCGGCGTTCGGCGACTCGCTGTATTGAATCGCGCGGCCGATCACCAGCGTCTTGGTCCGACCGGCGCGTTCGAACAGCACCTGCTGCCCGGTCGAGGCCAGAAATCGCTCGAATAACGGCGCGTTCAGGTTCGAAGCGTCCAGCCAAGGCGCGCCGACGAAAAAAATTTTCCCGTTCCGGTCGACGACCGAAATTCTCGCGATATGCGATTTATAAGCGACCAAATACGAAAGGAAATTTTCGATTTTCTTTTGTTCCAGCACCCATTCGTACGACACCTCGAAGTGGGGACTGCGCAGCACGTCGACCACGTTCTCTTCGTTCGCCGCGACGGTCGTCAGCAGGAGACTCGTATCCTCCAACAGCACGTTCAGGTTTTCGTCCGCGCGGCGAAGGCTGTCCGCGACGTACTGAATCGCGTTCGCTTTGATGTTCTCCGTTAAATTCCAATAGATGATCAATCCGACGCTCAGAAGCGCGAAGAGCATGACGGCGCTGAACGCGACGAACATTTTCGTTTGGATGCTTTTCCTCAGCATAGGCCACTCCGATGTGTGAAAGCGTTTTATTTTCAATTATATACGATCCTTTAATTATAAATAAATATTAAGCGACAACGCAGTCCGACAAACTTCGCGGCGAAAGCTGTGTATGATTAACCTTGCACCACTTTTTTCAAAGAGAGAAAGGGAGGAACACGCTTTTGGAGAAGGTCTTAAACGGTTCCGTCGGAGGGAAAATGAAGCAGCAGGCGCTATGGTTCATTCAGCTCGAAAAGGAGAGGATCCTACATAATTATTTAAGCGGCTGCGCGTCGAAAGATCAAGCCGTCGGCGGACTGAACACTCTCTACCAAATCGCCTCTTATTTGCACGATAAGGACGTCATGAAAAATTTATGGCTGTCCATCGTCGACATCCAAAACGCGCGGTTCCCCGGACTGCGCTCCTCGGGAGCGCCCGGAACGATAGGTTTATAGCAGTTTCATAGGGAAGAAGGAACGGCGCTGCGCCGTTCCTTCTTTTTGGTTCTGCAGGCCGCTTACGCGTGGTGAATGCGCGGCATCGCGAGCGGCTCCTTGCCGAGCTCCGCCCAGACGAATTTCAACAGCAGCCCGCTCTTGATCGCCGCGAACGCGGGGTCGTCCCACCGATTGTTCCGCTCCTCCGGATCCTCCTCCAGATCGAATAGCTCTCCGTACGTCTGATTATAATAGACGGTCAGCTTATACCGCCGGTCCACATACGTCTTCTGATGGATCGTCGTCGGTTCGTGCCGGAACTCGCACAGGATGTGATCTCTCGCGGCGCTCTTCCGCCCCGTCCACACGTCCGACTGGTCCACCCCCGCCATGCCGTGCGGAATCGGGATGCCCGCGAACGAGAGGAACGTCGGCGCCAGATCGACGAGCGACTGCATCGCGTGCGACACGTCCCCGGCCGGGACGCGCCCGGGATACCGAACGAGGAACGGGAGCTTGATCAAGTCCTCGTACATGAATCCCCCCTTCGCCTGCAGCCCGTGCTGCCCGAAGAAGTGGCCGTGGTCCGTCGTGAACACGACGATCGTGTCGTCCGCCAGCCCCAGCTCGTCCAGCCGATCCAGAATGCGGCCGATATATTTATCGAGCAGGCTCACCATGCCGTAATACGTCGCGACGAGACGCTTGCGTTCCGCTTCGGGAAGCAGATGCGAATGATAACCGTGAATTTCCTGCCCGGTTTCCTTCAAGTACGAGAAGTCCGGCCGCTCGGATTGCGTTAAGCCGAAATGCGGCGGATTGTTCGCATGCTCTCCCGGCGACGCTTCGGGAATCGTCAGCGCTTCGGGGTCGTACATCGTATCCCAAGGTTCGGGGACGAGATACGGCGGATGCGGGTCGAAGAAGCTCGCCCATAGGAAGAAGCTGTCGTCGTTCGCGCTGTATCGCTCCAAGAGGGCGTTCGTGCGCTCCGCGATCCACGTATTGTAATGGTATTCCTCGGGAATCTCCCATTTGTGCAGCTTGGCTTTATCCATCGTGCCGGTCGGCGGCAGGAAGTAATCGCGCCAGTTCGCGCAGCCCTTCTCCTCCAGCCAGATCGCGTAGTGCTGACCGACATGCGCCTCGTTCGTATGGTTTCTCGCCAGCTCCACATGATCGAATCCGTAGAAGCGCTCGTCGAACCGCCGCCAATAGTCCAAATCCTGCAGCAGCGGATACGCTTCCAGCGAAGGATATTCCTCGGTGCTCTTGAGCGGTTGGAAATGCGCCTTCCCGACGAGCGCGGTCCGGTACCCGTTCGCGGCGAAATCGTCGCCGACGACATGCCGGTCCTCCAGCAGCTTCGTCCCGAGCGTCCAAGCGCCGTGTTGGCTCGGGTATTGGCCCGTCAGAATCGACGCTCTCGTCGGCGTGCAGGTCGGATTGGGACAATACGCCCTTGCGAACGTCGTGCCTTCGCGGACGAGGCGGTCCAAATTCGGCGTATGCAGCTCGGCGTTGAAGGCGCCGATCGTATTCCAATGCTGTTGATCGCTCGTGATGAGCAGAATGTTAGGACGTTTCAATGGATGGCCCCCCTTCTCTTGCGAACCGGAATATAGAAATCATATGAAACCGTTGGGCCGGATACCATACCAAAATGTTATAATGTTTGTCATAATGTTAGGTCTTATCGGAACGGGGGAAGGAAAGTGCAGGAATATGCCAGGGAGTTCGCCGAATTTCGGATGCAGGTGCCCTCGGAGCTGCAGCGGGCCGGAGGCGTCTATCTGCTGCGCTCGGGCCGGAATCGGGCGAAGCCCGAATACGACGTCGGACCGAAGATGATCGAATGCTTTAGCTTTCATTTCGTCGTGTCGGGTTGCCTGCTGCTGACCGACGAGCGGGGCCGGAAATTCGTAGTGGGGGAGGGGCGAATGTTTTGTCTTTTCCCCAATGTGTCGTACCGGTACAAGATCGCGGATGCGTCCACGGAACTGCGGATGCAGTGGTTCGCGTTCGGCGGGCCGCAATCGCCGCATCTGTGCGCCGCGCTAGGGTTGACGCCGGACCGCCCTTCCCTGGACGTCGATCTCGGTCCCCGTTGGCGCGAGCTGGCGAACCGCCTTCATGCGAGCGTCGGCGGCGGCGATCCGATCCGTCAGCTGCGCTCGTTCTACGAGCTGATCGAATGGCTGCGCGTCGGGACCCCGCAGGAAGACCGCCTCGCCAGGCCGCGGGATTGGCTCGCGCATTGCGCCTCTTACATCCGGCTGCATTACGCCGAGCCGATCCGCGTCGAAGCGCTGGCGGAAGAGGCCGGCGTTCACCGCTCGTACTTGTCCGACGCGTTCCGCAAGGCGTACGGCATGTCGCCGAAGCAATACGCGACGAACCTGCGTTTGACGAACGCCGCGGATCTGCTGCGGGACAGCGAGCTGCCCGTGCAGGACATCGCGGCGACCGTCGGCTACCCGGACTTGTTCGCCTTCACGCGGGCGTTCACGAAGCATTACCGCATGTCGCCGACCGCCTATCGGCTCGGCGGAACTAGCGCGGGCTCCTCCGTTCCCGTTACACCCTGAACCCGCGGCCGCCTTGCATCGGCGGATTCGGCTCGCGGTCGAACGCGAGCCCTTCCGACTTGCCGCGCAGCGCCACGTCCACGAGCCAACGCGTGAACGGCGCCACGTTCATCCGCTCCATCTCCTCCGGACCGAAGAAGCCGGCGCCGTCGACTTCCACGCCGTCCGGCGTCGGGTCGCCTCCCTCGTATTCCATCGCGAACGCGATGTACACGTTGTGGATGCTCCTCGGTTGGTCTCGGAGCGCGACCACGCTCTTCACGGACGCGCGGACGCCGCTCTCCTCGAACACCTCCCGGCGAATCGTCTCGTCGATCGGCTCCAGCTGCTCGATGTAGCCGCCCGGATTCGTCCAGTACCCCTTCCCGGGCTCCTGCGCCCGTCGCACGAGCAGTACCTTGCCGTCCTTCGCGACGAGCGCGCCGACGCCGACGCTGTAATTGCCCCAATGCACGAAGCTGCACGCCGTGCACGCGCTCCGCGGCGTTCCGTCGATGTCGCGCGATTCCAGCGGTTGCCCGCGAGCCATACAAAACTTCGCTTCCATCCCAGCACCCCGATCTGTCATAGCAGTTATCATTCCGTACTCCCCAAATATAAGGCAGGCCGGGGGCGAGGACAATCCTTTTCTCCCTTCAAGCCTCAGGCTCCTTATGGTCTGCGGAAACTCGAGGCGCATAATAGTTTGGAATCGGAACCTTCGCCCAATCGATGTCGGACGCGAAATAAAAGCTTGGATAGCAGGGCTGGTTGTATACAACATTCTGCCGCGCGACGCCCGTCCGATATTGCGCGTCGTGCATCAGCGTATATAACTTGCGGTCCGTCACCTCGGTGCTAAGGTAAATCCGGATCGCCGAGCTGTCCGCCGTTCGAACCGCCAGCTCTTCTCGCCAATCTCCGAATAAATCCGCGACCAGGCACGGATTTCCCTTGGTCCCGTTGTTGGAGCGGGTTCCTTCCGCCGTCAGCAACCGGCCCCTCTTCCAATCCTCGATCGCGACAGGCTGGTCGAAGGAGCCGCTGACGATTTGCGTCGTCATGTTCGCCGCCCATTTGATGCTCATATTGGTGCCGGGAACCTTCTTATCGATCTGTTCTCCCTTGGCCGTCATCAGACCGAACGTCTTTTGGCTGAAAATGTCCTCGCTCGACCACGTTTGCAAACCGCGGCGCTCCGGATCCACCTGCCCGACCATCCCGCGTCCCACGTCGCCGGCGGCAAATCCGCCGTACAGCACTTCTCCCGTCGCCGCATCGCGGAGCGTATATCCGTAAGGACCCCATACGCCGCTCTCGTGGACCATGAAGATCTCGAGTCCCGGCCGGTCCGGGTCGATATCCGCGACGTGAAGGGCGTCGCCGTGGCCGAGCTTGGCGGTCGCGCCCGGCGCGGCGCCGGCGGGAGGCAGAACGCCCGTCGAACTATAAAGAATCGATCCGTCATGATCGATGGTCGCCGCTCCGTATATAATTTCGTGACAGCCGTCGCCGTCGACGTCCGCGATGCTTACCGAATGAGCGCCTTGTTTGGCGAGGCTTCCGAACGCCTCGTTCCTTCCGTCCGCCAGACGGAGCGTATCGCGAAACGGGTTATCCATCGGAACCCAACCGCTGTCGACGAACCACTTCTCCCGCAGATGCTTTCCATCCCACGAATAAGAGACTACTGCGGCTCTCGTATAATACCCTCGCGCAAATACGGCGTAAGGCTTCTTTCCGTCCAAATACGCCACCCCGGCGAGGAAGCGATCGACTCGATTGCCCGGCTCGATCCGGTTCCACGCATAGTCGCCCCACATCAGACCGTCGTCGTGGCGTCCCGGCTTGTAACGGATGGTTTCCATTTCTTCTCCGGTCCGGCCGTTAAAGACGGTCAAATATTCAGGGCCCTTCAGGATAAAGCCTTGAAACGCCCTGAGGTTGTTCCGGTCGCTTCGACTAGGCGCATACACGTCGATAAAGGTGTCGGCCAGCCGCTGCGCGTCTTCGCGGGATAACGGATAGCTGTATTGGTCTTCGACGCCGAAGCATCGCTCCAGCGTGGCCGGCCAATGTCCGGCTAGCACCTCTTCATGCGCATGCCATCCCATAAACTTCTGAACGAGATGCTCATAGTAATCCGAAGAACTCATCCGGTAATCGTCCTCATGGCGATAGCCCGCGGCCGCATCCTCCGGAAGCATGGTGATGTACGCTTCCGAGATCGGCTTGCCTTCGCGACTGTATCGGATCACCTTCGTTCCGGGCGCCGTCTTGAACATGACCTCCGCCTTGCCGTCCCCGTCGAAATCGTACACCAGGAATTGCATATAGTGAGCTCCTGCCCGAATGTTCGCGCCCAAGTCGATGCGGTACAGCAGCGTTCCGTCATGCTTATAGCAGTCGATATATACGGGGCCGGTGTAGCCCGAATGCGATACATCCTTAGCGTTCGAAGGGTCCCATTTCACGAAGTACTCGTATTGGCCGTCGCCGTCCACATCCCCGACGCTCATATCGTTCGCGGAATACGTGTAGGCTTCTCCGGTCGGCGTGACGCCCCCCTCCGGTTTTCGAAGGGGGATTTCATAATAGTCGCTTTCCCAAGGGGTCGCCTCGGCGCTTCGGTCCGCTTCCCGTCCGTCCACGGCGGCGCACACCGAATAGATCGAAGTCGAGGTCCCGTCGCGATCCAAGTAGTTGGAGCTGTCCGCGATCCTTGCGATGAGCTCCCCATCGCGATAAAGGTGATAAACGGCGCCGGTCAACCCTTTCTCGCAATAACCGGTCACTTCGCTTCCAATCACCCTCCAACTTACGAACACGCCTTCGGATGTGGAGGCGGCGACCAATCCTCGATCCAAGTACTCAAGCTGCATTACTCGGCCTCTCTCTCGGCTGCGACAGCCGCCAACATTTCTATGGAGTTCGGCAAATGCTCCCCGATTAATTCTAAACAAACGATCAGATTGATCGACCATTGGGAAACCGTATTCGTAGAGATCCATGGGATTTCTTGAATCGGCCGTATGTATTCGAGGCGGGGTACCGGCCGCGCTTCAAGCGGCATGGTCACGCTCCAGCCGAAGCCGCTCCGAAGCAAATAGTCCCAGGCTTGCTCGGCCAACGCCCTGTTCATGTCGCGATCGGCCGCGAACGCCATCATCGCCGTCGACAGCATCGGAATGTTCCAATCCTTGCCCTGTAGCGCGCCGCCCGTTCTCCGCGCTTTCTCTTCCTTCGGAAGATTGTAAAACTCGCCGTATTCCGCCAGCATCCGGACCCATTCCGGGTCCTTCAGCAGCATGGCCATCTCCTGCCACACCTGCGCGCCGCCCATGCAAATCATCAGGTGATGTCCGTAATTTTCGTCGCCGAAATACAATAGCTCTCCGGTTTTCGGCTCGTAACCGAAGACGGGACCGGTCAGCAGCCGGTGAGGCATCCCTTTCAAGCACTCGATCCCGCGCAGCATCTTATCCCGGTAAGCGGTGTCCTCGTAGCGTTCCCATTGCACCAGCCAGTTGGAACAAAATGCGGACCAATCCGGTCCGCTGCGCGTATGCGTCGGAAACTCGTCCTTGGCGAAGTACGCGCGCATCGGATCCAGCCGGAGCGTCGCGTAATCCGCGTCCTTCGCCTCGTCCATGATGTCTCCGATCCGCTCATCCGCCGTTAGGTAATAATAATATTTGTGCAGCCCGGCCATGCCGATCCGCGCTTCCTTGCAGCCGCAGCCCCAGTGCAGCACGTTATGCCTCGAACCGAGCCCGGCGTATTCGCCGATATGGTAGACGTCCACCTCGCTCGTGTGTCTCGTCATCGCTTCCGCGAACCGGAAGACGTCCTCCCGCCCCGAACGCAGGAACATATACCAGAGCCAGATGTTCGGAGCGAGCTCCGTATTTTGCCAGGCGCAGCCGCCGATGTCGTAGCGCCAAGTATGGCGGACCGGGTCGTAGCTGTGCATCACGTCGCCGTAGTCCCAGAAGCCGTACCATCTTCGCTGCTCGATTTCATCCTGATAGAACCGGACGAGTCGATCCAACGTATCCTCAAGCTGAGCCTTCAGCGGGGTGGATCGGTCCGGCAAACTCCAAGCTCCGAGCGCTTTCGTCTCGTAGAAGCGGGCCGGCTCGCACACGAGCAGCGGCGGCGACTCCTTCTCCCGAACCATCGCGGCGAGCGTCTCCGCGTCCGGCGTGCCGCCGCAGCACCACCAAGTCAGCTCGCTCGTATTGCCGACGCCGTACGGCGTGCTGCGCAGCTCGTCGGCGCCTTCGTAACAGGATCTCACATGCGTCTTTGTATCGTAATGGCGCAGTTCCATCGCCGGAGCGTCCGGCGACCAAAACCAAGCCGTCACGGACGCTTCGTCCCGGTCGGCGCCGGACACCTCGAGCGCGGACGGGAACTTCTCCCAGAAGCGGCGTACGCCGACGGCCAGCCCGCCCCCTTCGCCGCCGGCATACGCCAAGCCGCCGGATCTGCCCCCGACGGCCGCCCGAATCCAGGCGCACCCTTCCTTCGTGCGCTTCAGAATCGCGTACGAGTCGGCGGTTTGCTGCGTCAGCTTGAAATCCGCCCATATCGGGGAATCGTCAAGCAAGGAGAGCAGCTCCGCGTCCTCCGCTTCGCCCAGAGCGATGCAGGCGCCGGCCGTCTGCCGTTCGTACAAGATTCGCTGCCGCTCCGGCAGCCGGAACGTCATAAGCCCCTTGGGCGATTCGGCGAACGCCCCCGCGTCGCCCGCGAACCGGATATGCCGGTTGTAGAGCGGTCCCTTCATCGGCACCGAGAAGCGGATCCCCAGTCCTCGTATAAAATCTTGGTGCGGGTTCCCGTCGTAGAGGAACGTATGGACCGCCCGAACGTGAGCCGCGCCCGCGTAGAAATACAGCCGCAGCGTGAACGGCAGCCACTTGCGCCCGCTCCCTTCGATGCGATGGCGGCCGGCGATCTTGACGACCGCGCGAATCGGGCCGGCCTGCTCCACCGTCGTCCGCTCGACGACGCTCTCGATCGGTTCCAGGGCGACGGCGTTCCGCCCGGACGTCCGCACGCGCGCCTCGCGTACGCCGACTAACCGGCCGTCCGTACAAACCGGCTCGCCGTCCCGGAGCATCTCCCGGACGATCGAAGCGCCGGAACGGTTCATTCGGCACACCATCGCCCCGGTATCCACCTCGATGGCGTCGCCCGTTTCCTTCACGGCAAGGGGAACCGCCGCTGGGACGCCTTCCCCCGCTTCCAGCGCGTACCCTTCCTCCGCCGCGCCGCCAGGGAACGATGCGGCGTGCGCCGTCCACTTCACGCTGCCGTCCGGCCAATAGGCCGTCGGCCAGCTCTGTACCGCTACCTTCGTCCCGCTTCTTCCGCGCAATGCAAGCGAAGCGTCTCGGGGCAACTCCCCTTCCTTCCAAGGCACGCCCCACGTCGCGCCGGCCGGCAGCGCGGGCGGCGTCCCGAGCCAAGCCAGCGTCGGCCGATCGATCGTCTTCATTGCCCTCATCTCCTTTACAGTCGATAAACCTCTAGATCGGTATATTCGGCGATCGTCGGCGCCATCTGCCGAAAGCCGATGCGCCCCCCGCCCAGCAGCGGTCCGTACGTCTTTCCATCGTCGACGAATCGGAAAATCGGCAGCTCGTCGATCGAAAACTCGAGACTCGGGCCGCGCTTTTGCACCTGCATCCGATAAGGCGGATCGCAGTCGGCGGCGCCCGGAATCGGGTCGGCTCCTTGCGCGACGAGATGGAACCCGTAGCTCTTGCGTAAGTTGCAGGTCTGGAATCGGCGTTCCGACGCGTTGCTTTTGCGAAAATAGGAGATATGGTACGCATCGATATCCCCGTGGTGGTACTGATCGTAAATGCCGGTTCTGCGCGACAACGCCGGATCGAACAGGTCCTCCCCGTTTCGCCCCGCGGCGGACAAAAACAGAATGCAAAGCCCCGGCTGACGAACGGGCCAAAACTTCCACCGGATGGCGATGTCCGCCGGGAACGTCTCCTTGCACCAGTAGACGATATTCGCGGCTTGCCCTTCCCCGGGGTCTCGTCGGCTCTCCAGCCGCATCCGGCCCAGCGGAAACGTGACCGCGCCGTCCCCTTCCATGACGAAGTCCGCCGCGTCGTTCGCGTCCCCGAGCCGGTTGGCATACAGCAGCTCCCCAAGCTCAGAGCGCGCCCCATGTTCCTCGTACATGATTCTCTCCTTTCGCATCATCCTTCTATCGATATTCCCCGCCGGGATACAGCGTGGAGCTGTACAGCCGCTTCGGTTGGGGCAACGGCACCCCGGGCCGCGCCGGGGTTAAGTCGCTCGCCCGGCTGCCGAAAATCGAAACCGACGCCGCATCGTAAATCAGCACCTGTTCCCGGCCCGCCCCGGTCAAGTCCGCGTGCGCGGCGTAGCCGTCGACCGGGAACGTCGCGACCGCGTTCATATGCCCGTCGTACAGCGTCGGAAAGACGCCGCCTCCGCGCCGATACGCCAATATATAATCGAGCGAGCCGTCGTCCCAATGGCGAAGCGTCTCGACGATCGTCAGCCAGCCGCTCGTCCGCCGATCCTCCTTCCACAGCTCCCGCCCCCGAGAATCGAGAAGAAACATGCCGTCCTTCCCGCCTTCCGCGAATCGGCCGCCGGTATCCCCGCGACGGATCCGGTCCAGTCCGGCGACCTGCAGCCCCGGCACATCGTCCCGGAACTTGCCCAACGCGACATGTTGGGATTCGATCGAACCGTCGTACCGCCACAGCTCTCTCCCGCGCCGGTCGTACATAACGGTTACGCTGCCCCCGATCACGATCTCCGCCTCGCCGCGCGGGTCGCCGTCGACGTCCCCGACCCAGATGCAGTCCGCGTGATCGTCGAGATCGCGGGCGGACCACAGCTTCCTCCCATCATGATCGAGGAAATCATAGCCGGCCATCACCTCGTCGCGCCCGTCTCCGTCGAAATCGTAAGCCCACGGGTAATGGCCCGGATTGCCCTCATGCTTCCACAGCAACCGAAAGTCACGATCGAGCGCCCATAACGTACGGTAGCGATCCTTTAAGATGATGTCCCTCGCATGCGGTCCGCCGGTCAGATTCGCGATGATGATACAGTCGTGGGCCTGTTCTCCCGGCAGATCGAACGCGCGCTTCGTCTCCCCGGTCCGTCCGTCCAAGACGAGGAAGCGCTTGTTCATGACGCACAACACTTCGTTACGGCCGTCTCCGTCGATATCGTACATTTGCGCCGGGACATCCGATCCGTGCCCTCCGCAATCGGGATCGGGCGTCCCGACCTGCCACAGCAGGCTGCCGTCCAGATCGAAAGCCGTCAAGCATTGCACCTGATGCGGCACGTACCGGTCGTCGATGCCGCCGTCCGGCTGCACCATCACGATCTCCATGCGGCCGTCCCCGTCGAGATCGCCGAGCAGCAGCTTGTTTCGGAGCCCCGCCCGCCGGATGTCGATCTTCCTCAGCAATACGGCTTCCGCTTGAGCCATCCGCCATCCTCCTCCGATGAAAGCGACGGACAGTGCGGCGAACGTTCGCGCACTGTCCATTCCCGCTAAAAGTTATTATTATTTGGACGCTTTATAGAGCTTGTTGATTTCGTCGATGTACTCTTGACCGCCCGTGGACAACCACAGCTGTACCGCGGCATCGAAGCCGGCGTCGTCGATCTGGCCGACGATATACTGAATGCGCGCGTCGTTAATAATGTTGTCGAGCTGCTGCCCCTTCTGCGCGTACACTTCGGAGATCAACGGTTCCGCCGGGTTGCCGACGATGATCTCCTCGTTCTTCTTCTGCACGTCGGCGATCATCACATTGATGGCCGTCTGCTCGCGCGTCGGAATGACCGGCCCGATATACATCGTCATTTGGTTCAAGCTGAGGCGTTCTTTCTTATGGCCCGCTTCTTGGTCTTCGATCGGGACGACGAACCCGTCGACCATGTTGTAATGACGCCCTTCGATGCCGTTCTCCAGCACCATTTGCATCTCCACGTCGTTCAGTTGGTCGAGGAACGTCAATACGCGCTTCAGTTCATCCTCGGTTTTCACCGCGCTCTTGGAGATGGCAATGACGCCGTTGTAGCCGGACGTCGGCATGTCGCGGTGGCCCTTCGGACCGACCGGCGCCTGGAATACCGCCGTATACGACTCTTCGCGTTTGCCGTATTTTTCCTGCATGCTGCCGTCGAGTCGGCGGGCGTTGTCCGCGACGTCGACGAATACGCCGACTTCCCCGTTGATGAACGGATCGTTCCAAACCGCCGAGTCCATAACCGCGAAATCTTCGTTTACAAGCTTCTCGTCATACAACTTTTTGAAAAACTTGAGCGCTTCGCGATATTCCGGCGTCATGTGCGTCGGCACGAGATTGCCGCTCGCATCCTCGCCCCACTTGTTCGGCGCGCCGAACCATACCTGCATAATATCCCAAGGCCCGTGCCATTTCGTAATGACGATGCCGTACGTATCGTCCTTCCCGTTGCCGTCGGGATCGTTCTCGCTGAACGCTTTCATAACGTTGTAGAACTCGTCAAGCGTCTTCGGCGCCTCGAGACCGAGATTTTTCATCCAATCCGCATTTAGCGTCATCCCGTTCCGGCCGAGGGTGCGCGCGCGGTACATGCCGTAGATTTTGCCGTCGATGCTCGTATTGTTCAACACGACGGGATTCGCCTGGGCAAGATTTTGATAGTCTTTCAGATACGGCCCGATTTCCCAAAATGCGCCGTTACGCGCCGCGTTGATAAAGCTCGGATTTTTCGGATCGGTAACCATGAGCGTGGGCAGCTCGCCCGACGCCAATGTGATGTTCATCTTGTCCGGGTACGAGCTGTTCGGCACGAACTGCATCGTCAGATCCGCGTTCGTGTATTCCTCGATCGTCTTAATAATGATGGAATCGTCATCCGGATACCCTAGGTTTTCCGGATCGAATCCCGGCACCATGAACGAAATTTTCAACGGCTCCTGCTTCGCGGGTTCCTGTTCCGCAGGCGCCGCATCCTTGTTGTCCGTCGTTTGCTGCGTTTGTCCGCCGGTCGAAGGCGCCGGTTCGTTGCCGCCTCCCGAGTTTCCCGAGCATGCCGCGAGCGCCGTCATGACGGCGGCCATCAAGATTGCGAGTGATGTTCTCGTCGTCCGCTTTTTCATCGACATCTTTCTTACCCTCCTAATTTTGGATCGCTTGTTTTATATAGATATCGCCGGTCGGCGACGATCTACCCCTTAATGGAGCCTAACAGGACGCCCTTGGCGAAATGCTTCTGCAAGAACGGATACACCATGAGAATCGGAACCGTGCCGACCACGATGACCGCCATCTTCACGGATTGCGCCGGCGGCTCCACGAAATCCGGGTCCAAGTTGTTGATGTCGCCGGCCGCCATCTGCGACAGCATAACGATCTCTCGAAGCATGACCTGCAGCGGCCACATCTTATGATCGTTCAAAAACAACAGCGCGGAAAAGAAGTTGTTCCAATGGCCGACGGCGTAAAACAACCCGAACGTGGCGATGATCGGCTTCGACAGCGGAAGCACGATGCGCCATAATACCCCCAGATCGGTGCAGCCGTCGATGCGGGCCGATTCTTCGAGCCCCGCGGGCAAATTCTGAAAGAAGTTTTTAATGACGATGAGATTGAAAGCGCTGATCGCCCCCGGCAAAATGACCGCCGCATATCGATCCAACAACCCGAGCTCCTTCACGATGAGGTACGAAGGAATCATCCCGCCGCTGAACAACATCGTAAAGATGATCATATTCATGAACGCATTGCGTCCGAGCAAATCTCTCCGGGACAACGAGTACGCCATCGTCAGCGTGAACGCGAGGTTCGTTGCCGTACCGAATGCCGTAATGATCACGGAGTTGGCCATCGCCCGAAACATCGTATCGGTCGAAAAGATGTATAGATACGCCGAAAGCGACGGATCGCGAGGGAATAAGAAAAATTTCCGTTCCGTCAATTCGACCTCGGTCGCGAACGATCCGGCGATGATGTAAATGAAAGGGAGTACGGTAACGATCGCGAAAAGAGCAAGAAACGTGTAGTTACATGCGTCGAACGCTTTTTCCCCGAGGGAATCGTGTTTTCGGTTCATGCGCCGGGGTCCTCCTTCCCGTTTATAAAATGCCTTCTTGTCCGAATTTCTTCGCCAACCAGTTGCTGCCGTAGATCAATACGATGCCGACGAGCGATTTAAATAAGCCGATCGCCGTGCTGTAACTGAAGGCGCCTTGCGTAATGCCCACGAAGTACACATACGTATCGAAGACGTCGGCGACGGACCGGTTCAGCGAGTTCGTCATGAGGAAGATTTGTTCGAAGCCGTTGTCCAAGAAATTCCCCAGCCGCAAGATCAATAGAATGACGATCGTGCTGCTGATCGCGGGAAGCGTAATATGAATAAGCCGCTGGAATCGAGTGGCTCCGTCCACCACGGCGGCTTCATATTGTTCTACGTCGACCGAAGCGAGCGCCGCAAGGAAGATGATCGTGCCCCATCCGGTTTCCTTCCACATGATTTGCAGAATGATGAGCGGCCGAAACCATTTCGGATCCGACAGGAAGTTCACCTTCCCGCCGGTGACCGCCGCGACGACTTCGTTGACGATCCCTCCGGACGTCGTCAAGAAGACGTACGTCATACTCGCCACGATCACCATGGATACGAAGTGCGGCACGTACACCATCGTTTGCACGAACCGCTTGAAAATCCCCACTCGAATCTCGTTCAACAATAATGCGATGACGATCGGCGCAGGGAAGAAAAACACCAGATCGTAAACGGCCAAAATGAGCGTGTTGCGCAGCAGCCGAGTAAAATCCGGATTGGCGAAAAAATTTCGGAAATGCTCGAAGCCGATCCATTCGCTGCCGGCGAAGCCGAGAAACGGCGAATAGTTCTGGAAAGCGATCAAGACGCCCCACATCGGCGCATATTTAAAGATCAAAAAATAGAGCAGTCCCGGCGCAAGCAGCAAATACAACCACTTATCTTTTTTTACCTTCGACAGCCACGGATTTCGTTTCGCCGCCGTCCGGACCGCGGCCGCGGCTGCGGCATTGTCGGTCTCGCTGGGCAAGGTCGCGTTCATCGGCTCATCCTTTCTTTTTTTCACAGTATCCCGTTATCGGAGAGGTACCGGCAAGCCCACATTTTTGCACAAGAAAAGCCTTGAAGATCAAGGCTTTTCGAGGGCTATGGTACTTTTTTGGCGGGGTGGTATTGTTTTGCCGCAAGCGAACCGTCAAGCTTCCGCCTGCTCCCGGTATTGCCCCGGCGTCACGCCGACATGCTTCTTGAAAATGCGGTTGAAGTATCGCTGCTGGTAGCCGACCTCGACGGCGATGTCGTTGATCTTCCTGTCGGTTTCGCAAAGCAGCTTCTTCGCCTGCGCGAGTCGAAGCTCGGTGACATAATCGATAAAATTCACCCCTGTCACCTGCTTAAATAGTTTGCTAAGCGTATAAGGATTCGTACCGACCAAGTCGGCGCATCCGTCAAGCGAGATGTCCTCCGCGTAATGGGCGTGGATATAATCGACTGTGTTTTCGACCATCCGTTTCATTTGACTGTTCGCTTTCGCGTCTCTTTCTTCAATGAACGGTACGATGACCTTTTCTTTCATCCAATGCAGCATTTTGTCCGGTTCGCGGATCTGCGACAATTGAGCGAACATGTTCTCTCCGTGGAACAATTGGCGCGTACTCGTTCCCGATTGCAATATCGCGTGCTGAATGGAGCCGAGGAGCTGAAGCATGCTTTGCTGTACATGAATTTCGGTTCCGCGGCCGGATCGGCTTTCTTCTAGGAAAAGAGTGATCAACCGTTCCGCCTCTTCCCGTTTCCCGTTCCGCATCGCGTGAATGACGTCCCGCTCCAACGCGAAAGGATACCCGATTTCTTCGTTTCCTGAATCCGTCGACAGGTTCTCCATATCGATCAGCTGATTCTGATTGACGAATTTCCGGTAGCCGGTCGCGCGCTCGACCTCGATAAACATGTCCGGAACGTGCCGAATGCTGCCGATTTTCCCGCTGATCGTAATCGTGACCTGCATTTTGATAATCCGATTCACAGCCTTCGTAATTTCTTCCCCAAGCGCGTGCAATCGTTCGGAAACCGAAATGCCCGACGGCGACATCACCAATAATCCAACGGTCAAATCGTGAAAATTCACTACGCTGAATTGTTCGAACCGTTCGGCGGACAGCTCTTCGATAATGTTGGAAGCCGCGAAGGTCACGAGGCTCTCGTCTCCGTGCGCGAATCGTTCCGTCAAGACGTCATAACCGGTAAGTTGAATATGCACGATATGGAACAGGTGATTATCTACGTTCCATCCGTACAGCTTTACTCGTTCCTTCAAATCCTGCTCCGAATAGGAGTTCAGATGTCCCTGAAGCAGCTGAAGCAAAAATCCGGCTCTAACGTGAGAGCGTTGTTCCTCCAACCGATTCCGCAGAGAAAGGCTTTCATTCGTTAAATGGTTCCACTGCCTCTCCAAAAATTGAAATTCGTCAACCGCTTGCGGATGGAACGGTCCCGTCTTGTCCCCCGAGAGTCTCTTCATTAACCGTTCGACGGGAGAGTACACCCGCCAGGAGGCAAGCCATGACAAGAGGAGCGCTAGCAGCACGCCGGACGCGCTGATCGTAATGATCATATTGGACACGGCGACGACGGGCGAGGTGATCGACGTCATCGGCGCCGCGGAAATGTAGATCCAGTCGGAGGAGATGCGCTTCATCGTTCCGTAGGATACGGAATACGTCACCCCGTCCGAGGCGAATAGGAAGGTGCCGGCCGGTTCGTTCCGCTGCATCACTTCGCTCTTGATCGCGCCGCTTATCGGCTTCTCGACGGAATCGTCCGATACGATGACGCGACCTTCCTTGTCTAGAAGCAAAGTCAGCCCTTCGTTATACGGCGTCATCGTTTTCAATAAGTTCATGACCTTGTCGCGCTTCAGCGATACGACGATGACGCCGAACGGCGCCGTGCTGTCTCCCGGTATTTTATGGGTCAGCACGATCGGAGCGTCAACGGACGGCGGAGCGGATGCCGAAGCCGGCAGCCAATTCGTCCAATAAATATTCCGACCCTCTTCAATCAATCGTTCGAAGCCGGAGACGAGGGTATCGTCCTTCAATTCGTAGTACTCAGGCTTAAATAAAACCGGCTTATCGCGGTCGATAAATAACTGCACCTCTTGGATTAACGGGTGCGACCCCTGCAGCATGAAGAGGGTTTTCGTAACGTCCCAAGTCTCCTTGAAGTAATACACAAAGTTAAATTCCCGTAGGTTGGACCCGAACCGCGGGTTAAACGCCCAGTGCGAAATATCCAACTCCACGGAGCTAAATTGATCGTCGATGTTTTGCGCCCGTTCCGCAATTTGCTTTTGGTGAAGCTCGCTGACGTCCTTCTCGATCGATCCGACGGCAAACCAATAAATGCAGCCCCCGATGATCAGCCCCGGGATGCTCGTCGTGAACAAAAACCAAATCAAGCTTTTCCAGTAAAAGGTTCCCTTCTTTCCGGCCATTGCGTATTTTTTGACTCGCTTCAGCAACAGACGATCACCTGCCAGGGAGTGAATTTTAAGAAATCGCTTACATATCATCGCGTTCGTCCACCGTCTTTTGTATGTAACAGTATAAACGAAGGATGTGATCGCGGATATAACAAGAAAGGACATTAAGTCTTGCGCGTAAAGCGCGGATTCAATTCCATGAGTCCATGCGAAACCAGCTCCGCGATTCGCTTCGCGCCTTTTTCCGTGAAATGCGTATGATCGGTGCCGTTCACAGAAACCATGAATAACGTACACGCCTCTTCATATCCGATGAAGGCGTAGTGAGCAAGGCTTTTCTCCATCAAATCGATCAGCGGGACCTTTTCCTCCGTCGCCACCTGCTTCATCGCCGTGCAGTAGTCGGGAAAATCGTTGATAAAACAATCGCCTTCGACATGCAGTCTCGCAACCGGAGTAATAAGGACCGGAACGGCTCCGCGTCGGCGGGCCCCGTCGATATACATTTTTAAATACTCCTTATAGGTTGTATACGGCTCCGTGTATCGCTCGGGTCTTCCGGCCGTGGCATCGTTATGCCCCATCTGCACAAGCAAATAATCGCCTTCCCCGATCGCCTCCACGATTTCGTCCAGCCGGCCTTCCAGGACGAACGTCTTCGAGCTTCTTCCCCCTATGGCTCGATTCAGGAAACGAACCTCGTCCGGGAAATAATCGGAAATATACTGGCCCCATCCTGCCTGCGGCGCATGCTCCGCATGATAGGACTGTACGGTGGAGTCGCCTGCAAGGTAAATATTTACTTTCAATCGTTCTCTCAAGAAAGCCACTCCCGGGTCGTTATTTGTGAATCGCCATTCGTTTGTCATGTATTTTAGGGACAACGTGTTTCCCCAGCAATAGTACTTTTTTGCACAGGTTGAAAAACGGGTGTAATCCAAATTAGGATTAATGTTTTTATTAATTTATTGAAAGTTTATGCCTTAGTGATTTCATTATTGCATAAATTCATGAAATATCGTTTAATATTTATAGGTTATTGATAGTTATGATTAATAAATTCATTAATTCATGGAGGCTGCAGATCATGACAAAATCCGCATCGATGATCGTCGACAAAGACTTCGTCATCGGGAAGGTCGACGACCGGTTGTACGGGAGCTTCATCGAACACTTGGGGCGCGCAGTGTACGGAGGCATCTACGAGCCGGGTCATCCGGAGGCCGACGAACGAGGGTTCCGCAAGGACGTGCTGAAGCTCGTCCGCGACCTTCGCGTTCCGATCGTCCGGTACCCGGGCGGCAACTTCGTCTCCGGCTACGACTGGAAGGACGGCATCGGCCCGGTCGCGGACCGGCCGAAGCGGCTTGAGCTCGCTTGGCGCACCGTCGAACCGAACTTGTTCGGCTTGAACGAATTCGCGGACTGGTCGAAGGCGGCCGGCTCCGAAGTGATGTGGGCGATCAATCTCGGGACGCAAGGCATCGAAGACGCGCGCAACGTCGTCGAATACGCGAACCACCCGTCCGGCAGCTACTGGAGCGATCTGCGCGTCAGCCACGGCTACCGCGAACCGCACAAGATCAAGACGTGGTGCCTCGGCAACGAGATGGACGGCCCGTGGCAGATCGGCCACAAGACGGCGCATGAATACGGCCGGCTCGCGCAAGAGGCCGCGAAGGTCATGAAGTGGACCGACCCGTCGATCGAATTGGTCGCCTGCGGCAGCTCCGCGCTCGGCATGAAGACGTTCGCCGATTGGGAAGCGACGGTGCTCGACCATACGTACGAGCACGTCGAATACCTCTCGCTGCATACGTACTACGGCAACGCGGAGAACGATACTCCGACGTTCCTCGCCCGCTCCCTGCAGATGGACGAATTCATCGACAGCGTGTCGGCGATCTGCGATTACGTCAAGGCGAAGAAGCGGAGCAAGAAGAAGATGTTCCTCTCCTTCGACGAATGGAACGTCTGGTTCCACAGCCACGAATCGGATAAGAAGCTGGAGCCTTGGCAGGTCGCCCCGCCGCAGCTCGAAGACGTGTATACGATGGAGGACGCCCTCGTCGTCGGATGCATGCTGATCAGTCTGCTCAAGCATGCGGACCGCGTGAAGATGGCTTGTCTCGCTCAGCTCGTGAACGTCATCGCTCCGATCATGACGCAGAACGGCGGTCCCGCTTGGGCGCAGACGATCTACTACCCGTACCTGCACGCCTCCGTGTTCGGCCGCGGCCAGGCGCTCGTCCCGCTCGTGCGTTCCGACAAATACGACACGAAGCAAATTACCGACGTGCCTTACCTGGAGAGCGTTGCGGTGCATAACGAGGCGTCGAACGAAGTGACGATCTTCGCGGTCAACCGCCACTTGGAGGAGTCGCTGGCGTTCGAGGCGGATTTGCGCAGCTTCGGAGCGTGCACCCTGATCGAACATCTCGTGTTGGAAAACGACGACCTGAAGGCCGTCAACACGGCGTCCGCCCCCGATAACGTCCGCCCGCACGCGAACGGGAACGCGTCGGTCGACGGCTCCCGCGTCCTCGCGACGCTCGGCAAGGCGTCCTGGAACGTCATCCGCCTCCGGACGAAATAAGGAAGCCATCCGTCGACGATATCCCGTCGGCGGATTTTTTTTCGCACGTGCGCCTCCTTTAATTTTCATATGATTTCGCATCTAATTATTGGGATTCTTCCCGTATTCCAACTATGGTACATTATTCCTTGTCACCGCTTTCTGACAGCGCTTCCATGATAGAAAGGAGGGATATTCGCGAGAGTCGCAAGGCTGTCCATCGTATACCGCCATCCTAGAGGAGGTACATTCGACACATGTTATCGACAAGAAAGCTTACCGGTATGGTATTGACGTTCTCCCTCCTGTTCGGCCTGTTCGCCCCCGCCGCGGGCGCGGCTTCCGCGGAGAACCCCGCTCCGATCGTCGTCCCGAAGAGCGAAATTCAATCGTACGTCGACGCGATGCAGCCCGGGTGGAATCTCGGCAACACGTTCGATGCGACCGGCGAAGACGAGACGTCGTGGGGCAACCCGCGCGTGACGCAAGAGCTCATTCGACACATCGCTAAGGAAGGCTATAACAGCATTCGCATCCCGATCACGTGGGATCATCGCATGGGCGAAGCGCCTAATTATGCGATCAATCCGGCGTTCATGGACCGCGTCGAGGAAGTCGTCGACTGGTCGCTGGACGCAGGGTTGTACGTCATGATCAACCTGCACCATGATTCTTGGCTCTGGGTGAACGGCATGGGCGCCGACCACGATACCGTGCTCGCCCGTTACAACGCCGCGTGGACGCAGATCGCCGAGCGGTTCAAGAATCATTCGAACAAGCTGTCGTTCGAAAGCATCAACGAGCCTCGCTTCTCCGATGGCTGGGGCGAAGGCGGCGAGGCGCACTTCGCGATGCTTCGCGAACTGAACGTCTCCTTCCACGACATCGTGCGCGCCTCCGGCGGCAACAACGCCGACCGCCCGCTCGTGCTGCCGACGCTCGAGACGAACGCGAATCAAGACCGGCTCGACGCGCTGGTCGACACGTTCGAGGCGCTCGACGACCCGAATCTGATCGCCACCGTCCACTATTACGGGTTCTGGCCGTTCAGCGTCAACATCGCCGGCTTCACCCGCTTCAACGAAGAGACGAAGAACGACGTCGTTCAGACGTTCGACCGCGTCTACGACACGTTCGTGTCCCGGGGCATTCCTGTCGTCTTGGGCGAATACGGGCTGCTCGGCTTCGATAACCACACGGGAACGATCGAGCAAGGCGAGAAGCTGAAGTTCTTCGAGTTTCTGCTTCATTACGTGCAGGAGCGCGGCATTGCCCATATGCTGTGGGACAACGGGCAGCATCTGAACCGAACCGAGCTGGAATGGAACGATCCGCAGCTGATCGATATGCTGAAGGCCAGCTGGAAGGTACGTTCCGCGACCGCGGAAACCGATTTGATCTTCGTGCGTAAAGGCGAGGAAACGCAGGATGCCGTCATCTCCTTCGACACGAACGATAGACGATTGGTCGGCCTTCGCCATGACGGAGAGCCGCTGCGCCGAGGCGAGGATTATACGTTCGACGGTACGACATTGACGTTGAGGGCGGCATTGCTGTCGGAGCTGACCGCGTCGGGCGAATACGGGGAACGCGCGGAGCTCATCGCGGACTTCAACCGCGGCGCGGACTGGACGTTCGACGTCATCGTCTACGAAACGCCGGTCCTTGCGGACGCGGCGGGCACGACGGAAGCGTTCTCGATCCCGGCCGCGTTCCATGGCGATCGTCTGGCGACGATGGAAGCCGTATATGCGACGGGAGGCAACGCCGGCCCGCAAAACTGGACGTCGTTCAAGGAGTTCGCGTATGCGTTCTCGCCTTCGTACGACGCGAACGAGATTACGCTGACGCCGAACTTCTTCAAGGAAGTGAACGACGGCGAAATGCGATTGACGTTCCATTTCTGGAGCGGGGAGAAGGTATCGTACACGATTAAGAAAGCCGGCGAATCCGTCGCGGGGATCGCGGCGGAATAAGCCTTAACGCAACGAGGAGAACCTTTCGGCGACTTCGCCGGAAGGTTCTCCTTCTGTAGTTCAGCTACCGTTATGTCGCTTCTCGGCCGCGTCCACGGTGTGCTTCAGCAGCGTCGCGATCGTGACCGGGCCTACGCCCGCCGGAACGGGGGTGATCGCCGAGGCGTTCGCGAGACACGCGTCGAAGTCGACGTCGCCGACGTTGCCCGGATTGTAACCGGCATCGAGGACGACCGCGCCGGGCTTGATCCAATCGCCTGGAACGAACTTCGGCTGGCCGACCGCCGCGACGACGATGTCTCCGGCGCGGACAATGTCCGGGAGCCGCTCCGTCTTGGAGTGGCAGATCGTCACGGTCGCGTTCCGATTCAGCAGCATGACGGACACCGGCTTCCCGAGGATCGGACTTCTTCCGATCACGACGGCGTGCTTCCCTTCTATGGGAAGCTTGTAGTAATCCAGAATCGAGACGATCGCCGCCGGCGTGCAGGACGGGAAGTCCGCGAAGCCGAACGCGTTCCTCGCGAAGCCGAGCGTCGTCACGCCGTCGACGTCCTTCTCGATCGCGATCGCTTCGAACGCCGCGCGTTCGTCGACGGCATGCGGCACCGGGTGCTGAAGCAGAATGCCGTGAACCGCTTCGTCGTCGTTCAAGCGACGAATGACGTCGACGAGCTCTTCCGTCGTCGACGCCGCCGGCAAGTCGACGCGGACGGAATCGATGCCGAGCCTCCTGCATGCGTTCCCCTTCATCTTCACGTACGTCGCCGACGACGGATCGTCCCCGACCAGAATCGTCGCGAGGCGCGGCACGACGCCGCGCTCCTCCAGCGCCCCGATCCGCGCCGCCAGCTTCTCCTTGATGGCCGCGGCCACCGCGTTCCCGTCCAAGATCAACGGTTGTTCTCTCATTCGAACCCATCCCTTCGTAAGCGTAAGAAAACAGAAAGAGGCAAGGGGTTCTCCCCTTACCTCTGCCCAGGCGTTCGGCCGTTGTCGCCATGCGCTCCCCCGTGGTATCCACGTTACGCCAGTTACGCATGCCCTTAAGTTTCCTATATTATAGTTCGAGATTCCCGCCGAATCAATGCCCGCTGTTTATGGAGCATCCTTCACCCGCTCGACCTTCTCCGCGTCCTCGATTCCGATCGTGACGCTCCACGCGTCGGCCGACGCGTCGTACTCGGCTTGCCGCACGACCGGCGCCGTCGCGGATTCGTAAGCCCTCAGCGCCTCCCGCACCGCGTCCGCCTCCGATAAATCCGCTTGGGTCGGCTTCGGGCTGAGAACGATCGTCGTACGATCGGCTTTCGCCCGCGCCGGGTACGATTCTTGCGTTTCGCCGTACCAGACCTGCACCCTCTGCCCGACCTTCGCCTTCCCCGGCGCCGAGGAAAACCAGATCGCCGTACGATCCGCCGCGACGACCAACATATTTCCTTCCTGCTTCTTCACGATATACCCTTCGATCCCCGGAGGCGGCCCGACGGCCTGATCCTCGAACGTCCCGCGGCACCCCGCGATCGTCGCGGCCGACAACAATGACAGCGCCAGAATCCAAATCGACGTACGCCGAAACACGCTCATCCCATCCCTCTTTCCAAAGCTACCGATATACCCCTAGACGATTGTTTTGGAAAAAGGGTTGCGTTCCGCGCGAACGTTTACCGCCGCCGAATGAGTTGTTCCCGCCGGGGACCGACGGACACGTATGCCACCGGAACGCCGATCGACGACTCGACGAATTCGACGTACCGCCTTGCCGCCGGCGGCAGCGCCTCGAACGTTCGGCAGTCGGAGACGTCGGAACGCCAGCCGTCCAGCGTCTCGAGCACCGGGGCGGCTTTCTCCAACGCCCCGGTCGTCGGGAAGCGCCCGACGACGCGCCCGTCCTCCAGCCGGTATGCCGTGCACACCGGAATGCGCTCCAAGTACCCGAGCGCGTCGAGGTTCGTCAGCGCGACCTCGGTCGCCCCTTGCAGCCGGCATCCGTATCGCGTCGCGACGGCGTCGAACCAGCCGACGCGCCTCGGGCGCCCCGTCACCGCCCCGTATTCCCCCGCGTCTCCCCCGCGGCGACGGAGCTCCTCGGCGGCGGAACCGTTCAGCTCGGTCGCGAACGGGCCGGCGCCGACGCAGCTCGAGTACGCCTTCGTAACGGCGAGTACGTTCGCGATGGTTCCCGCCGGCAGCCCCGCTCCGACGGAAGCGAAGCCGGCCAGCGGCGAGGACGACGTCGAGTACGGGTAGATGCCGTGGTCCGGATCGCGCAGCGCCCCGAGCTGCCCTTCGAGCAGGACGGTCTCTCCGCGCCGAACCGCGTCGTACAGCAGCTCGCTCGCGTCGCAAACGAACGGCCGCAGCCGCTCCGCTTGCGTGAGCAGCGCGTCCGCCGCGTCGTCCGCGTGGAGCGGCTCGCGCCCGTAGAGATAGCGAAACAGCACGTTCTTCGACTCGAGCTGCCGCTCGATGCGGCTCCGGAGCCGGGGCTCGTCGAAGAGATCGGCCGCTTGCACGCCGATCTTCGCGTACTTGTCCGCGTAGAACGGCGCGATGCCTCGCTTCGTGGAGCCGAAGCTCCCTTCGCCAAGCCGCTCCTCCTCCAGCTCGTCGAGCAATCGATGGGCCGGCAGCACGAGCTGCGCCCGGTCCGACACGCGCAGACGCGGCGCCGGGACGCCCCGCTCCTCCAACATGCTAAGCTCCTGCAGCAGCACCTTGACGTCCAGCGCCGTCCCCGGCCCGATCACGTTCGTCGCGGACGGATGAAATACGCCCGACGGCAGCATTCGCAGCGCGAACTTCCCATGCCGGTTCAAGATCGTATGGCCCGCGTTGCTGCCGCCTTGAAACCGTACGACGTAATCCGCCCCCTCCGCCAGTACGTCCGTCATCTTTCCCTTGCCTTCGTCTCCCCAATTGGCGCCTACGATCGCCGTAACGGTCATTTCTTCCGCCTCCCGCTCTTGTATCTTGCTACGTGGATGATTATACTCCCTGTAATGACATTGAAAAAATTGATATATCTAATACCAATCATAAACAGGGGTAATGACTATGGAGATCAACTTGGAGTGGTACCGCGTGTTCTCCGAGGCGGCGAAGACAGGAAGTCTGACGGGCGCCGCGGAGCGGCTGCACATTACGCAGCCGGCGGTCAGCCATACGCTGAAGCAGCTCGAGACGGCGCTCGGCGCGGCGCTGTTCTTCCGGACGGCGAAGGGCGTGCGGCTGACGGCGGAAGGCGAAGCGCTGTTCGGCTGCGTCCAACAAGCGCTCGGCATGGTGGAAGCCGGGGAGAGAACCGTCGCGGACATGCGGCAGCTGACGCGGGGGGAAGTGCATATCGGCGCCAGCGACACGCTGTGCAAGCATTTTCTGCTGCCGTATTTGGAGAAGTTTCACCGGGATTACCCCGAGATCCGCATCCACGTCACGAACCGGACGACGCCGGAGACGATCGCGCTCCTGAAAGAAGGCGCGATCGACTTCGGCATCGTGAATTTGCCCGCGGCGGATCCGAAGGTCGACTTCCGCGGCAGCGCGTCGATTCGGGACATCCTCGTCGGCCGGCCGGACGACGACGCGGTCGCACAAGCTCCGCTGGCGCTGGAGCAGCTGGCGTCGTATCCGCTGCTGATGCTCGAGCCCGGCGGCAGCACGCGGCGGTTCCTCGACGACTTCGCGCTCCGGCGCGGCATTCGCCTCCGGCCGGAATTCGAGCTCGGCAGCATCGACTTGCTCGCTCAGTTCGCAAGCAGCGGCCTCGGGCTGGCCTTCGTTCCCAGGCAGTACGTCGAGGCGGAACTCCGAGACGGACGGCTCGTCGAGATCGCGCTCGACCCGCCGCTTCCCGAACGCCGCGTCGGCATCGCCACGCTCCGCGGGGTTCCGCTTTCGACCGCGGCGAAGCGATTGCTGGAGCTGCTCCCGCAACCCCTCGATTAAGCCGAACCGACCTTCGTCGAGCGCTTCATTTGTCCAACTCCGCGGCGGCTCAGTCCATGTACGCGCTTCCGCTACTGTGGTACCTTGGCATAAGAATCAACTCAATTCAACGCCGATAGGAGCGAATCGTATGGCAGAGCGAACGAAACCGACGAACGAGCCGCTAGTGACGCATATCTACACAGCCGACCCGTCGGCACACGTCTTCGAGGGAAAACTATACATCTATCCGTCCCACGATCTGGACTACGAAGCGGAGTCGAACGATAACGGCGATCAGTACGCGATGGAGGACTATCATGTCCTCTCGATGGACGATCCCGCCTCGTCGAGGGCGGTCGACCACGGCGAAGCGCTTCACCTCCGGGACATCCCCTGGGCCAAGAGGCAGCTGTGGGCGCCGGATGCCGCCTATAAGAACGGAACGTATTACTTATTTTTCCCGGCGAAAGATCATGACGATATTTTCCGTCTCGGGGTCGCGACGAGCGCAAGCCCGACCGGTCCGTTCACGCCGCAGCCGAGCTACATCCCGGGCAGCTACAGCATCGATCCGGCCGTATGGATCGACGACGACGGAGCGGCGTACGTGTATTTCGGCGGCCTCTGGGGCGGGCAGTTGGAGAAGTGGCAGACGGGCGAATTCCGGCCCGACGCGGCGGGACCGTCCGGGTCCGAGCCGGCGCTCGGTCCGAGAGTCGCCCGTCTGACGGACGATCTGCTCGCCTTCGCGGAGACGCCGAAGGAAATCTCGATCGTCGACGAGGACGGGCAGCCGATCCAAGCCGGCGACGAGGATCGGAGGTATTTCGAAGGTCCGTGGATGCACAAATATAACGGCAAGTATTATTTGTCCTATTCGACGGGCACGACCCATAAGCTCGTGTACGCGGTCGGCGACGGTCCGCAAGGCCCCTTCACGTTCGAGGGCACGATCCTCACGCCCGTCATCGGCTGGACGACGCATCATTCGATCGTCGAATATCAAGGCAAGTGGTATTTGTTTTACCACGACGCGTCTCTGTCCGGCGGCGTCAACCACAAGCGCTGCGTGAAGTGCGCCGAACTGTTCTATAACGAGGACGGCACGATTCGGACGATCGATCCGTATGAATAAAGAAATAACGCAGCCGACCCCGCCATGGGGTCGGCTGCGCATTTTCGACTTATTTCGTTCGCGGAACGCCGCGTCCGCTCCTCAAGCCGCCGAAGCCGCCGAGCTTCGCCGACAAGAACAACGCCAGGAGCGCCAAATATAGCAACGGCCTGACGACGTCCGCTCCCAACCCGGAAATGAGCGTCCCCGCGGCCGCCTCGATCGCCCCGACGACGTACATAAAGCCCTCTCCCAGCCCCATTCATCGGAACGATTCGTCGTTCCCGATCAACCGTGCGAGCGCTTCTTCCTTCGGGACGACCGTTCGCTCTCCGGTCGCTCGATCGACCCATTCGACGTTCCCCTCCGCCGCATGCTTGCCGACGACGATGCGCACCGGGACGCCGATCAGCTCGGAGTCGGCGAATTTCACGCCGGCTCGCTCGTCTCTGTCGTCCAGCAGCGCTTCCACGCCATGCCGTAGCAGCGTCGCATACATCGCCTCCGCCAACGATCGCTGCGTCTCGTCGCGCATGGCGACCGGCACGATGTGCGCCCGGTACGGCGCGATCGACGCCGGCCACGCCAACCCTCGCTCGTCGTGACGCTGCTCGGCGACGGCCGCCAACAGCCTCGAGATCCCGATGCCGTAGCAGCCCATAATGACGGGCGTTTCCTTCCCTTCCGCGTCCGCGACGGTCGCGCCGCCGGCGGCGCTGTATTTCGTGCCGAGCTTGAACACGTGACCGACTTCGATGCCGCGATGGAACCGGAGCTCGCCTTCGCGGCAGTGCGGGCAGGTTTCCCCTTCCGCCGCGTTGCGGACGTCGCCGGTCCGTTCGACGGGAAAATCCCGGCCCGGCACGACGCCGATCCAGTGCATGTCCGCTTCGTTGCCGCCGACGACGCCGCTCGGCATTCGCGCGACGGCATCGTCGACGAATACCGGGATCGGCAGCCCGACGGGGCCGGCGAAGCCGACCGGCGCCCCCGTGACGGCTTCGACCGTCGCCGCGTCCGCCAGCTCCAGCCGCTCGACGCCGAGGGAGCGCTTCAGCTTGATCTCGTTCACTTCGTGGTCGCCGCGCACGAGCACGGCCACCGGTTCGCCGTCCGCCGCGTAAACGAGCGTCTTCATCAAGCGGCTCGGCGCCGCGCCTAGAAACCGCGACAGCTGCTCGATCGTCCGCACGTTCGGCGTGCGCCGCTTCTCCAGCGTCGTCGATCCGCCGCCGTCGGCAGGCTGCCGGTCGATGCCGGACGCCGCCCGCTCCACGTTCGCCGCTTGGGCGCAATGGGTGCACGCGACGATCGTATCCTCGCCGATATCGGCGAGCGCCATGAACTCGTGCGAGCCGCCTTCCCCGCCGATCGCGCCGGCGTCTGCTTCCACCGCGCGGAACCGCAAGCCGCATCGTTCGAAAATACGCAAATACGCTTCGTACATGCCGCGGTACGACGCGTCCAACCCCTCCCAGGACGCGTCGAACGAGTAGGCGTCCTTCATTAAAAACTCTCTGCCGCGGAGCAATCCGAACCGGGGACGCCGTTCGTCGCGATACTTCGTCTGCACCTGATATACCGTAACCGGCAACCTGCGGTAGGAGCTGATCTCGTTCCGGAACAGCTCGGCGACGACCTCCTCGTGCGTCGGGCCGAGCGCGAACTCGCGTTCCTGCCGATCCTTCAAACGAATCAGCTCAGGACCGTACACGTCGTACCGTCCGGACGCCCTCCACAGCTCCGCCGGCTGCAGCGCGGGCATCAACAGCTCCTGCGCCCCCGCGCGATCCATCTCTTCGCGAACGATCCGCTCCAGCTTTCCCAACACCCGCAGACCGAGCGGCAAATACGCGTATACCCCGGCCGCCAGCTGCCGGATATACCCCGCGCGCAGCAGCAGCTTGTGGCTTGCGGCCTCCGCGTCGGCAGGCGATTCGCGAAGCGTGCTGGAAAACAATGTCGATTGCCTCATCGCAATCCTCCTCCTTCTTGAAAAAACAAAAAGACGCATTCGTTCAGGGACGAATGCGTCGCGGTACCACCCTAATTTCACCGCCGAAGGGCGATGCTCGTATCGATAACGGTCGGCGCCGGCAGCGGATACTCGTACGTTCCCCGCTGCAGCTCGCAAGGCGGGAAAGCTTCCTGCGGCGAGAGACCTTGCAGCCGGGGGTCTCTTCTCTGCATCGCCGTACTTGGAATCTCATGTCCTTGGTCGAGGCTGTTGATAGTCTCAAGTATTGATGGTTGGGAATCAATTTACAACATATTCCGAGTCCGGTCAAGCGCGATTCGGTTCGGTCACTTTTTCTTCCAAACGGAGGCGTATTTCTTGCGGTATTTCGGATCCGCCTCGAGCTCGATCAGCTCGAGCGCGAGCGATTTCACGGCTTCGTCCGGGTCCGCGTCGTACAGCTTCCCCAGGCTCTCGACGATGTCATGCCGAATCAGCGTGCCGTTCTTCTCGCCCGCGCATTCGCGGAACCGGCCGGCGAGGCCTTCCACGACCATCCGCTTCCGTTCCGGACCGACCAAAGCGATCTTCCACAGCGACAGCAGGCAATGCCTCGCCGTAACGAACCGCTCGTCCTTCGTCACCTCTAGCAGCTCGGGGAAAACGGTCGTGATCCGGCCTTCGGGGTCGCTCTTCGCGAGGTTGGACAGCAATTGCGAAGCGTGCGAGCGCCGGCGGTTATCCTTGTGCGTCAAGTCGTGCGCCAGCCGATCCCACGCGTCGTACGCCCACTCGACAGGCTCCTCCGACAGTCGGATCAGCTCGTGGAACGCTTCGCTCGCAACGTCTCGGTCGAGCGAAAACAGTCGTTCGATTAACGCTTGCATGCGCGTTCGTCCCCCTAAGAATTGTCTAAGTCCACTATACGAAAACGGGAAAACCATTGTCAACCTTATGGTTGAATGTTTAAGGTTACCGGCTTGCGGCTCGTTCCTACTATAATTTGATCACCATATGGATGTCGTAAGGCTCCTTCTCGAACAGCTCAGGATCGACCTCGGGCGTCGGCACGCTGCCGTTCTTGCGGTAAAAGCATACCGCCGACTCCGTCTCCGTCGAGGAAATGTACAGTTGCTTCGCTCCGCGGTCCGCGGCGACGGCGGAAAGCTCGCGCAAAATACGCGTACCGATCCCCCGTCTCCGATGGCTTCTCGACACGTACATCAGATCGACGGCGAGGCGATCCCGGCGGTCGCCGCGGAAGGCGCCCGACAGGACGCCGAAGCCGACGAGTCTCTCGCCCTCGAAGCAGCCGACGGCCGTCCCCCCTGCGAGCAACTCCCTTGCGAAGCGCTCTATCATCTCTTGGGCCGCTTTCTCGTCCCAGGAGGGACTCTCGATGCGAGCCGGCGTCGACGTTAACGCCCCGTCGGTCAAGGCATACGTGCGTTCGATCGTCTCCGAGCGGTCGATCTCCGCGACCCGGAACGCATCCTCCGGTTTCAGTTCTTTGTAACGAAGCTTCACGCGAAAGTCCCTCTCTTTATAAAAACATGCTTTCGCTCGAGTATACCTCTGCTCCTACGATCCCGTCGAACGGTACCGACGAACGCCGAAGCGCCAAACGAGCAAGCAGGGCAGCAAAAACAACGCGCTCGCGAGCGGCATAGCGACGTACAACGCATCGTACCCGCCCGGCGCCCGGCCGAGAATGTACAACAGCGGCAAGTAGCTGACCAAGCCGAACGGGATGACGAACGTGAAGATGACGGTCACCCACCTTTCGTAGATCGTCAGCGGATACTTCGCCATCTCCCGACCGCCGTCCGTCAGCACGTTCGCCAACTCCAGCCCCTGCACGGTCCAGAAGCATAACGTCGCGGCAAGCATGAAGATGCCTGTGAATATGAGCGCGCCCCCCGCCACCATAAGGCCGAGCGTGATCGCCTTCGCGACCGTCCATTCGACGTCCGCCCCGACGACTGCCCATGCTAACACGGCCGCCCCTTGAAGCATCCGACCGAACCGGCTGAACTCGAACTTCGAGCCCAGCACCTGCACGACCGTGCTTCGCGGCCGGACGAGCACGCGGTCGAACTCGCCGTTGACGACGAGCGACGAGAACGCGTCGAAGCCCCGGGCGAAGCATTCGCTTAGCGAGAAGGACAGATGCACGACTCCGAAGCATAGCGCGACCTCGAAAAACCCCCATCCTTTCAACTGGCCGAACCGTTCGAACATCAGATACAGCCCGGCGAACACCGTGAACGGAACGAGAAACTGCCCGAGCGTCAGCAGCCAGAAGGACGTGCGATATTGCATCTGCGATTTGAAGTGAATCGCCATATACTTGAAGTAAAGTCTCATCCCGATCACCCTCCTTGGACGACGACGTTGCGCAACGCCCGGCGCAGCAGTCCGCGCCCGACGCCGACGAGCGCGACGAACCAGAACAACTGAATCGGAATGCCTTGAAGCGCTTCCGCCGTCCCGATCTGCCCGGAGTAGACGCGGAACGGGAAGTCCGTCGTCCAGCGGAAGGGTAACGCGCTCGCTATCCCTTGGAGCCATTCCGGCATGAGCGGCACCGGGATAATCATGCCCGCCAAAAACTCGCCCGCGACCGCGATGATGAGAATCGACCCGACCGGGGAAAGCGTCCAAAACACCGAGACGTAGATCAGCATCGAAATCGCCACGACGACGAGCAGACCAAGGAATAACGAGACGAGAAACAGCGCGAACGCGATCCACGTCGGCGGCAGGCTCATGCGATACGGCTCCGGCAGCAAGAAGACCAGGATTAGCAGCGGGGAGGAGCGAAGCGCGACGCTTGCGAGCCGCGTCGCGAGCAGCTTAGCGTACCAGAACCGATAGATGCTGCACGGCCGGCATAATTCGTACGCGATGTTCCCGCTCGTAATGAGATGGAAGATGTCTTGATCCCGGAACCATAGAGCGATAAAGCCGAGGAACATCTGCTGCAGCCATATATAGCAGACAAGATCGCCCAACGGCATCGGCGGTTCGACGGCGCTGTGCTCGTAGAAAGCGACATACGCCATAATAAAAATGAAGCCGAAGAAGATCTGCGTGGCGATGCCCGCGAGCGCGGCCGCCCGATATTGCAAGCCGGTGACGAAACGCAGCTTTAAGACGGAGACGTACGCGCTCATATCCGGTGCTCCCGATACAGCTGTACGACGATCTCGTCGATCGGCTTCGCGTCGACGGTTACGTCTACCAGCTCGACATGCTCCGACAAAGCGGTGACGACGCTCGCCATGCTAACGCGTTCGCTGTCGTAGCTGTACACCGCGCGTCCGGAAGACCAAGAGAGCCGCTCCGTCCCGGGAACGTCGACCGGCGCGTCGTGCTCGCGAAAGTCGGCGGTGAGGGTCCGGTACGTGCCGAACCGATTGCGCAGCGCGCGCAACGAGCCGTCATACAGCAGCGTGCCTTTGCCGATCATCAGGATCCGATCCGCCAGCGCCTCGATATCGCTCATGTCGTGCGTCGTCAGGATGACCGTCACGCCGCGCTCCTTATTCAACGTCTTGATGAACTGCCGCACGGCAAGCTTGCTGACGGCGTCTAGCCCGATCGTCGGTTCGTCCAGGAACAATATCTTGGGGCTGTGGAGCAGCGAAGCCGCGATCTCGCACCGCATCCGCTGGCCGAGGCTGAGCTGACGGACGGGGGTGTGAAGGATATCGTTCAGTTGGAGCGCTTCCGTAAGCGAAGAAACATTTTCCCGGTAGTGATTCTCTGGAGTGTTGTAGATGTCCCGCAGCAGATCGAACGAATCGACGACAGGCACGTCCCACCACAGCTGGGAGCGTTGGCCGAAGACGACGCCGATGTTGCGCACGTACGCCGTCCGTTCCTTCCAAGGCGTGAATCCCATGACGTTGCAGGCGCCGGCGTCCGGCACCATGATGCCGCTCATGACCTTGATCGTCGTCGACTTGCCGGCGCCGTTCGGTCCGATGTAGCCGACGATTTCCCCTTCCCCTATAGAAAAGGATATGTCCCGCAGCGCCTCGACCCGCGCATACTCCCTTGCGAACAGCGCCTTGACCGCTTCCTTGAACCCTGCGGCGCGCCTCGCCACTTTGAACGTCTTTTCGATCCCGTTCAACGTTATGATCGGTTCCAATGCCGTGCCTCCTTCGGTCTATGTGTGGATTGCTTAAAAAATATAGCCGAACGGGCAAAAAAAATATAGACTTATACTTTCTGTCGAGTTATACTAATATTATAGAGGCCGAGGGTACTCTAGTTTAGTTAAGAACTGTCAAAATTCGGAATGCGACCTGATGATGGTCGTGTTTTTTATTTTCTGCATTGTAAAGAGGGGCTCTCCGTTATGGAGGCCCCTCTTGTTGTACTTGCTTCCTTCGCTCCATCGGAAAGCGACATCGTCCCGTTCGGATGCTTTCCGCCGCTTACCGCTCGTAAAGCCTATACAGCGATTGCGTGCCCTTCTCCGCGAAGCCCATGTCGCTCAGCCGCTCGTACAACGTCCGCCCGAGATCCAGTCCGGGCAGCTCGAGCCCCATCTCCTCCGCGCTGTCCAGAGCGATCTTCATGTCTTTGATGAAGTGTTTTACATAGAAGCCCGGTTCGAAGTTGCCCGCGATGATGCGAGGGGCGAGATTGCTCAGCGACCAGCTGCCCGCCGCCCCCGACTCGATGCTCGCCAGCACCGTGCTCGGATCGAGTCCCGCTCGCTTCGCATACGCGAGCGCCTCGCACACGCCCAGCATGCCGCTCGCGATCGCGATTTGATTGCACATCTTCGTATGCTGCCCCGCGCCCGGCCCGCCTTGCCGCACGACGTTCTTGCCGAGCGCGGCGAAGATCGGCCGCATGGCGTCGAACGCCGCTTGCCCGCCGCCGACCATGATCGACAGCCGCGCCTCCCGCGCGCCGACGTCGCCGCCGGACACCGGGGCGTCCAGCGCCTCGACGCCGCGTTCGGCGGCGGCGGCGTGAATGCGCCGCGCCAGCGCGGGGCTCGACGTCGTCATATCGATCAGCGTCGCGCCCGGCTTCGCGTTCGCCGCGAGGCCGCCCTCCCCGAGATATATCGCCTCGACGTCCGAGGGGTAGCCGACCATCGTAATGACGACGTCGCAGGCCGGCGCCAACGCCGCAGGCGACTCATGCCATGCCGCTCCCCGGGCGAGCAGCTCCTCCGCCTTCGATTTCGTTCGGGTGTACACGTGCAGCCGGTGCCCCGCCTCGAGCAGATGCCCGGCCATGCTCCTCCCCATGACCCCGGTTCCGATAAATCCGATATTCAAGTGCATGCGCCTCCCTATCCCAACGATACTAGTTGTATATAGATTATAGCCGTTCGTGCTATAATCGCCAAAAAAAGGTAAGGAGCGTGGGTCCGTGAACATCGTCATCGCACCGGATTCGTTCAAAGGTTGTCTGTCGTCGGAGGCCGCCGCGGACGCGATCGAAAGAGGCGTACGCCGCGTCCTCCCGGACGCGCGCATCGCCAAGGTGCCGATCGCCGACGGCGGCGAGGGGACGTTGGACAGCTTGTTGGCGTCCGCAGGCGGCAGGCGGGTGCCCGTGCGAGCGAGGGGACCGCTCGGCGACGAGGTCGAGGCCGAATTCGGCGTTCTCTCGGGAAGCGGCGCGGCCGTCATCGAGATGGCGAAGGCGTCGGGGCTCGGCCTCGTCGACGCGGATCGGCGAAACCCGCTGCTCGCCACGTCCTACGGCACCGGGCAGCTCCTTCGGGCGGCGCTCGACGAAGGCTGCCGCGACTTCATTCTGGCGGTCGGCGGCAGCGCCACGAACGACGGCGGCGCCGGCATGCTGCAGGCGCTCGGCCTGCGGCTGCTCGATGTCGACGGCGCGCCGGTCGGTCCCGGCGGCGGGGCGCTGTCGCGCATCGCGGCGATCGACGGCGCGGCGTGGGACCCGCGCATCGCCGAGTCGCGGTTCGTGCTCGCCTCGGACGTGTCCAACCCGCTGCTCGGGCCGAGCGGCGCGACCCGCGTCTTCGGGCCCCAGAAAGGCGCGACTCCGGAAGACGTAGAAGAACTGGAACGCAACATGGCGTCCTGGGCGGACGTCGTCGAACGGTTTACCGGCGTTCGGCTGCACGACTTGCCCGGCGCCGGTGCGGCCGGCGGCCTCGGCGGGGCGTTCTTGGCTTTCTTCCCGGCGGAGCTGCGCCGCGGCATCGACGTCGTGCTCGATGCGTCGCCGTTCCGAGACGCGCTCCGGGACGCCGACCTCGTCATTACCGGCGAAGGCCGGATCGACAGCCAGACCGCTTCGGGCAAGACGCCGATGGGCGTCGCGCAGGAGGCGCGCAAGGCGGGCGTGCCGACGATCGCGATCGCCGGCTCCGTCGGACCCGGTATCGAGGCGCTGTACCCGCACGGCATCGAAGCGGTGTTCAGCCTCGCGAACGGGCCGATGAGCCTCGCGGAGGCGATGGATCGCGCGGAGCCGCTGCTCGAACATGCCGCGGAGCAGATCGTTCGCGCGCTTCGGGTCGGGGGGGCCGGTCGTCGGCAAAGCGCCACGTAGCATGAAGAAGCCCCGCCGAGGCGCCGCGGATGAACGTCCGCGGCGCTTCCTGGCGGGGCTACTTGCTTATTGGCCGGCGATTTCGCGCAGCCAAGCGACCGAGCGCGCAACGTCCCCGGTCATCGTGCGAACCGGCCGCGTCTCCGGCGGATGCCATAGCTCCATCGCCAGCCAGCCGCCGTAATTCGCCGCGTGCAACGCTTCGACGAAAGCCGCGAGGTCGACGTCGCCTTCGAGCAAATCCTCCGTCGGCGTCCGCCCGCGTTGGTTCCGCAGATGGACCGCGTATACGCGCTCCGGGTACTGCATCACCCACTCGATCGGGTCGCAGCCGGCGACGTGCGCCCAGCCCGTGTCCACGCACAGCCCGACGGCGGCGTCGGCGTATTCCGCGACCGTCCGCAGGTCGGCGAGCGCCCGCTCCCGCTCCGCGGCGTGGTTATGAAGGCTCAGCCGCAGCCCGAGCGCGCCGGCGCGCTCGGCTAACCGGGACAGATGTTCGCCCTGCCGCCGGAGCAAGCTTTCCGACCGCGGAAGCGGCGCCTTCCAGCCGCCGTACGGATCGGTGTTCACGATCAGATCGATGCCGCCCGCCGCGGCGAGACGCTCCGCGAACGGCAGCACCTCCGCTTCCAACGCGTCGTATTCGCCGTGCAGCGCGACCCCGACGTACGAGGCGGAGACGGCGAGCCCGGCCGCGCGGACGAGCGCCAGCTTCTCCGGCGTCGCGTCCGTCTCGACCGCGTCGAGTCCCGCCTCGGCGCAAGCCTCGTACAGACTCTCCCACGTCGGCTCCTTCCCGTCCGCCTTCCATCGCTCGACCCACCCGTACATATTCGATGAGATGCCCTTCGCTTTCATCCCTACGCCTCCTCGATGCCGATCGTCCGGCGCTCCCCGGTTTCCGCACAATCGTACAAGCTACGGATGAACCGATAATGGTCCAGCGCGCGGCCGTTGACGTTCGCCAGCGACGGCAGGCCGCGAATGCGATTATAAAAGTGTACGAGCGGGAGGTCCATAACGGTGAACGGTCCGCGCGGACCCGGGTCGACGACTTCTTCGACGACCTTCCCGTCCCGATCGGTCCGCAAAACCACCGGCTGCCTAGAATCGTACGGCGTCCAGTGGACAGCGCCCCGGGTCCCTTCGATTTCGCCGAGGAACGTCTCTTGGCCGTGCGTGCACGTGCCGCGCTCATAATGGACCGCGACCGCGCGAGCGCCGTTGCGCCGGAACGACAGGAACGCGCCGATATGATGCTCCACGTCGTAGACGACGTCCGTCGGATCGGCGGCCGTCTCCGGCTTCGCCGTCCACGCGGCGGCGATGTCGATCGAGGACGGCGACAAGACGTCTACCAGCGTCGAGATGTCGTAAGGGCCCCAATCCATGGCGATCCCCCCGCCGCTGCGGGCGCGTTCAAGGAACCAGCGGCTCTGAGGCTGGTATTCGATGCCGGCGCGGCTGCGCTCCCACTTGTTGACGAACGTCGCGTGGTAAATTTCGCCTAAGACGCCCGATTGCACTGCGCGCTTGACCGCTTCGTTATGCAGCATGCCCTTGCCCTTGTGCCGCACCGCGCAGCATCCGAGCAAGAGGCCGCGCTCCGCGGCCAGTCGCTCCATCTCCTCCGCCTCGTCGACGTTCATCGCGAGCGGCTTCTCGCACAACGCGTGGCGGCCGGAGCCGAACGCGAGCCGTACCCCGTCAGATGCAGGAACGGCGGCGTCGCCACGATGACGATATCGTCGTCGCGCGCCGGCTCGGAGGCGAGCATCTTCGCCGCGTCGTCGAACGCCGCGGCCTCCGGATACGCGTCCCGGAACGATTCGAGCGCCGCCGGATTCGGATCGGCGACGCGGAGCGCCGCCGGCTCGGGCAGCTTCGCCGCCGCGGCATGCGCGCGGGCGATGACGCCGGCACCGATCAAGTAAATCCGCACTGCTAAGATCACCTCATTCGTTTCTTCCGATGCATCCCACTCTACCATCCTCGGCGCGCCGGCGCTCGTCCGAAGCTCCCGCGAAACTCGTCGTTTTGTATACGGAATCGGCCGATAAGCGTTATAATGAACATCAGGTGATTCCGACATGTACGTAGAACGGTTCCGGCTGTCGCGCGACTTCGCGTTCTTCCGCGGGCGCGGCACGGACGAAGCGCATGAGCTGCATATCCACGACTGCCTCGAGGTCGGCGCCTTGCTCGAAGACGAGCTCGAATACCGGTTCGGCGGCCGTACGTATCACGGCAAGCCGGGTGACGTCTTCCTCTGCCGTCCGTTCGAGCCGCATTGGAGCTTCGCGAAGCCGGGCGGGCGCCGGGCGCGAATCGCCGAGACGCGTCGAAGCCGCCGAATGGGTCGGTCCGCTGCTGGAGTCTTATCGCGACCCCGCAGCCTGCGAGCGGCTGATCCAAGACGCCGGCGTCGGCCGAACGCTGTTATACCGGGAATTTCGGAAGATGACCGGCCTCTCGCCGCAAGCGTTCATCAATCGACTCCGGGTGCACACCGCGACGGATCTGCTCCGCTCGACCGACGAACCGATGATCGAGCTCGCCGAATCGAGCGGCTTCCAGTCGCTCAGCGCGTTCAACAAGCAGTTCCGCGCGTACGCCGGCTGCCCGCCGAGGGAGTACCGCAGCCGCTTCCGAATTGAAACCGAAAGGAGCGTCCAAGATGTCTGAATCGAAGCCCTATGCCGTCGCCGTCGTCCCATACAACACTGTGTGGCCGGCCGCCTTCGAGGCGGAACGCGAACGACTGCTTGCCATGCTCGCTCCGAACGTCTCCCGGATCGAACACGTCGGCAGCACGTCCGTACCGGGGCAAGCCGCGAAGCCGATTCTCGATCTGTTCGCGGCCGCGCGGCCGCTGCTCTCCGAAGCGGAATACGCGGAGCGGCTGCGCGAGGCGGGATACGCCTATCAGAAAACTGGGATGGTCGGGAGGCATCTGTTCTACCGCGAGGCGGGAACCGGCGCGCGCACGCATCATTTGCATTTGCTGCCGGAAGAGGGATTCTACGAGCGGAACGAAATCCTGCTGCGAGACTACCTTCGGGCGCATCCGGCGGAGGTCGAAGCGTACGGCGCTTTGAAGCGCGAACTCGCGAAACGGTACGCGGCGGACCCCGACGGGTACACGAGAGCGAAGACCTCGTTCATCCAGCGCATCGTAGACGCGGCGCGCACGGAGCGAGGTTTGCCGTTGGAATCCGTCTGGGAAGAGTGAGCGCTCGGAGGCGCGAAGTAAAAAAAGGCGGCCCGAAATTCGATCTCGGACCGCCCGCCGCCCGCCGCGCTTCGGCGGCGAGTCCGATTATTCTCTCTTCAATAAGTCCAATCTCAGCGGCGTGAACGCGTCGAGCAGCGCCGACGGCTCCAGCGCCTTCACGCCGTGCTTCGCCCCGCCGGGAATCGTAATCGTATCTCCCGCCTGCAGCACGGTGACGCGGCCGTCGATGCGAAACTCGATGCGCCCCTTCAAGCAATAGCTCATCTGCTCATGCGGATGCGAGTGCTCGTAACCCTCGGCCCCTTCCTCGAAATGGACCTCCATCATCATCAGCCGTTCCCCCGGGCCGAAAATTTTGCGTTTCACGCCCGGCTCCGCGTTTTCCCATTCGCCTGTGTTCGCCAAATCGTACCGCTCCTCTCGAGGGATGTAATCGCTTTACTCGTCTACCATCATACCCGATGGAGAAGCGGCTCGGCTACTTATCGCACGCGATAATTCTCGAAGCAGCTCGGAATCACTTCCGTAGAAGCGCCCGGCAGCTGCGGCAGCGCGTAGCGGCCGTCCTTCACCGTAGCGGGCTCTACGAAAATATCGCGAATCCAAGGAATGTATTCGAGCATGATCGCGTTCGGCGTCGCAGCCACGAGATGCTGGTGAATTTGCCCCATATCGCCGACGTGCGGAACGACCGGCAGATCGTACGCCGCCGCTAGGTTCGCCACCTGCAGCCACTCGGTGACGCCTCCGACCCGCGTGCAATCCGCCTGCACGTATTCGACCGCTTCGGCTTGGATATAGTCGCGGAACGCGTATTTCGTATATACATGCTCGCCGAGCGCGATCGGTACGTTCAGCTCCCGCGCGAGCTTGCGATGCCCGGCGACGTCGTCGGGGTTGAGCGGCTCCTCCAGCCAAAACAGATCGAACTGCTCCAGCTTCTTGCCCCACGTCATCGCCGTATTGACGTTCCATTGCTGATTGACGTCGATCATCAGAATAATGTTCGGCCCGATCGCCTCGCGCACCGCCTTGACGCGTTCGAAGTCCTCCCGCGGATCCGGCTTGCCGACCTTCATCTTCACCCCGGCGAAGCCTTGCTCCACATACGATGTAATATCCTTAAGCAATCGTTCCTTCGACCAGTTCAGCCATCCGCCGTTCGTATTGTACGCTTGGATCCCTTCCGACTTGTGTCCGCCGAGGTATTGCCATAACGGCTTATTCGACGCCTTCGACATAATGTCCCAGAGGGCGATGTCCACCGCGGCCAACGCCATGTGCGCGATGCCCGCGCGTCCGACCCAGTGCAGCTGCCCGAACCGCATGCCGTCCCATAACTCCTTGACCATGAACGGATCTTTCCCGAGCAGGACGGGCGCATAATACCGGTCGATCGCGCCGGCGATCAAGTCGTCTCCATAGGCGCACGTGCCCGTGTACCCGTACCCGACGATGCCCTCGTCGGTCGTAATGCGCACGCCCGGCAGCCCCCAATGCGTCGGCGAATTAATAGCGTCGGTAATCGGCGGGTGGAGCGGCACGTGCAGGACGAAGCTTTCGACGTTTACGATTTTCATGGCGGTTTCACACTCCAAATTTTCGTATATCATGTATGATTATTTAGAAAAAGAAACCCTAATACCCCAACGACGCCCCGCCGTCCACGGGCAGCGCGACGCCGGTGACGAACCCTGCATCGTCGCAGGCCAAATACAGCGCGGCTCTCGCGATTTCTTCCGGCGTCGCGCAGCGGCCCAGCGGATGCATCTCGCCCAGCGAACGCGCCGCCGCCGCCGGATCCGGCTGCCGCTCCACCCAATCCTCCAGCAGCGGCGTCATGACGCCGGCCGGGCAGATGCAGTTGACCCGCACGCCGTCCGCGGCGTAATCGAGCGCGAGCGACTTCGTCAGCGCGACGACCGCCCCCTTGCTGGCCGAGTACACCGGATTGTTCCGCTGCCCGAGCAATCCGTTCAACGAAGCCAGGTTGACGATCGAACCCCGGCGTCTCCGGAGCTCGGGAATGCATGCTTTCGTCGTCAAGAAGACGCTCTTGACGTTACTATCCATCACGCGCTGCCAATCGGCTTCCTCTACGTGCTCAATCGGTCCCGGGAGGATGACCGACGCGTTGTTCACTACTACGTCAATGGCGCCGAACGTATCGATCGTCGCTCGCGCGAGCTTCCGCACGTCCGCGTCCAGCGAGACGTCCGTTCGAATCGCGATTGCCCGGCCGCTTCCCTCGTTGATTTCCCGCGCAACGCGGGCCGCGGCCGCTTCGTTCCGATCCGCGACGACGACGTTCGCGCCGCGGTTTGCGAACAGCGCCGCGATCGCTTCGCCGATGCCGGAGCCGGCGCCCGTCACGATCGCGGTTTTCCCTTCGAGTCGCATTCCTCCGCCCTCCCGTTCCTAGTCCTTGGTCTGCAGAAACCTCAAGTTCGTACGCTCCCGCGATCGTTCGAGATGGCGGAGCATCGCGTCGGCGGCGCCGTCGGCGTCGCGCGCGGCGAGCCGTTCCAAGATCGCCTGGTGTTCGCGCCATTCCACGTCCGCATCGTCCATCTCCAGATGGAGTCGGATGAAGCCGAGATACCGCTCGATTCGTTCGATGTACCCCCTAACCGCCCCGCGAAGATTCGCGTTGCCGCAGTAATCGAGAATCGCGCCGTGCACCGATTCGTTCATCTCCGCCACGAACTTCAGCCGCCCCTCGGCCGTGTTCGGCAAGTCGCCGCGACGCGACGCCATGAAGCGCTCGAGCCGCGCCAGCGCCTCGTCCGGAATGCGCGGCGCGGCTTTCTCCGCAGCGAGCGGCTCCAGCGCCAGCCGAATTTCGAACAGCTCGTTCAGGTCCTGTTCGCTCATGCCATTGACGAACATGCCCTTGAAGGGCACGACGTGCAAGAAGCCCTCCGACTGCAGGCGCGACAACGCCTCGCGTATCGGGATGTTGCTCACCTCTAGCGTCCGCGCCAACTGATCGATGTTGACCTTCTCGCCGGACTTCAGCCGATTCGAGAGAATGTCTTCTTTAATCATGCGATAAATTTCGTCCGTTAGGTTGACTCTGCTGATTTTCCCGCTCATGCGAATCCGTCCACCGCCTTTCCACACAATATATCATGTATGATCGGCGGCGTACAAGATTAGGCACGGCGGAAGAAGCGAAGCGTCTGGCCGGATTCCGTCGGCAGCTCGAAGAGGGTTCCTGTCAGCGGCGCTTCGTTGCCGTCCGGCAGCAAGCAGACGGCCGCTTCCATTCCCCATGGATTGTACATCCGAAGCGCGCTTCCCGCTTCGCTGAAAACTTCGACCTCTTTCGCGGTCCCGTCCTCGAAAGCGGCGCTGACGAGGAACGCTCCCCGCGCCCGCATCGTGCGAAACTTTGCCTTCTTCTCGGCGGGCCAGTTCGGGAACAAGCGAAGCACGCCGTTGTAGCTCTGCAGCAGACACTCGTTAATGACGGCGGGCAATGCGAAATTTTCGAACCAGATCCCCATCCGCGACATGTAATCGTAATCGGTCGTATCCGAATATCTGCCGCCGGACTCGAGCAGCCGGTCGGTGCACGTGCCGTTCGGCAAGAGACAATATTCGATCTGCCGCTTGAACCTCTCCAGATCGAGCGCGCCGAGCCTCGCCCCGGCGAGATGATAGAATACCAGCTCGTTCCCGCCTTCGTTGCGGTGATTGCGGTACGAATCGAGCGCGATTCGGTACTCCTCGGGACTCGAATGAAGCCCGTGGTCCTCGCCGGGAAAGACGGTGACGATCCCGTTCGGCACGTTGTACACGACCTCCGGGTCCTCCCCCGGCACGGAGACGAACACCGTCCCTCGCGCGGATTCGGCCGTCGGGTACGCCGGGAATCGGTCCAGGACGGCTCGCACCTCCGCACCGATCGCCGCCTCCGCCGAATCGTCGGCGAAGCCTAGCGCTTCGCAAGCTTCGAGATACGCGCGGAACAGAAACTTCGTCAGCGCAAGATCGACGATGCAATCGTAATTTTTCCGAAAGCCCGGGGTCAGCTCGTACAGCTCCGGCACGACCGTCGGGAACACGTGGTACTTGCCGTCTCCCCATGCCTCGCCGTGCGCTTCGGGGCGCGTCATGTAATCGACCATAAACAAGACGGCTTCCTTCATCGCCGGGAAGGCGCGATCGGCAAGGAACGTCCGATCCATCGTGTATACGTAATGCCACCACAAGCTCTGCACGGTCCACGGCGTCTCGCATACCTCCCAGCCCCAATGCGGGACGGGGTACGGCATCATCGTCATCTCGACCGGGTAAGCGGAATGCGGGAAGTACGCGCCCCGCAGGCCGTAGTACTCGCGCGCCCATCGGCGGCTGACGGGCAGCACGTGATCGACCATATTGGCGTAGGCGAGGTGCTTGTCGACATGATTGCTGGAAAATGCCGCCCAAAACGGCTGCTGCGTATTGTAGTTCATATGATAGTCGCCATGCCAATCGGCGCCGATCCTGCCGTAGCTCCAATTGGCGAACAAGCCCGGACAAGTCGCCTCCGGCTTTACGGCGCAATGGAAGAAGTATAGGTTCCGGTACCACGTCCGCTCCAGCAGCTCGTCCTCGAGCTCCACCGCCGAGCGGGACCAATACGCTTCCCAATCCGATGAGGCCGCTATGAATGCGGCGTCGCGCGCGTCCGTCGTCGTCGCGGCGATCGGCGCGGCGGCGTCCGGCGCGTCCGCGGCCAGGCCGGAATCGAGCCGGACGCTGAGGACGAAGTCCTGCCCCGCTCCGATCGCCGCCTCCAGCGGTCGGCCGCCGGCGGCGAACGCCGCGCCCCCGCCAACACGCGCCGTCAGCCGGAACGCGCGGTCCCGCGGATCGGGGGCCTCGATCGAGCGCGGCAGCCGTTGCCGGAACGACAGCTGCTTCGCCGCGTCGTCCGAAGATGCGGCGTAGACCGGCAGCTCGGGCGGCGTCTCGGGATCGGGAATCAGCCGGACGCGATCGAACGGGGCTGCGACGCCGCTATTCGGCGGCGCTTCCCATGTCGCCCACAACACGTCGTCCCGCGGATCGACGAACAATCGGAGCGCCGCGTCCGCCTCTCCCGCGCGGAAGTATACGCGGCACGTCCCGTCCGCGATGTCGAGGCGATGTCCGAGCAGCTCCGCCTTCCGTCGATCGAAGCCGAGCAGCAGCGACCCGCAAGGCATCGGGCGCGGGTACGGGAAAGAATAATTTTCGCAGGCCATCTTAACGTATTCGCGGTACCACGGATCCTCGTCGAGCGACTTACAGGTTTCCGGAATTTGTTTAAGCTTCGCAAATACGGAATCGAACGTCCCCAGTTCCTCGCGATGCCGCTCCTCGATCCGAATGTCCCAGACGTCGTTATGTCCGAACCGGACGACGACCGCATCTGGCCGCGTCGTGACGACAGCGCCCATGCCTCCGTTCCCGAGCAGCGCGCCTTCGAAGAAATCGGGCGCCGGACGGTTCCCGACGATCGCATGCTTGCCGGCTTGCGATTGCAAGTTCATAGGGGTGACCCTCCTTAAAGAAAACCAGGCGCTCCGGCATGACCAGGCGCCTGGTAACGTACGTTATTTCGCGGAAGCGTCGTACGCTTCTTGCAGAATTTCCAGGTAGCGGTCGAGCCCGAGATCTTTAAGCCCTTTGACGTAGCCGTCCCAGTCCGCGTTCAGGTCCTTGCTGCCGGTGACGAACTGCAGCGAGCTTTGCTCGATGTACTTCTTGATATTCGTCTGCAGCATGCTCAGCTCGTCGACTTGCTCCGGATCGACCCAGACGGACCACATCGGGAACAGCTCCTGCGGCTCGTGGCCTTGGTACAATAAGGTCGCCTGATACAGACGTCGCTCGTAGTTCGCCGAGTCGTAGATGTCCGTGCCCTGCACCCAGCTGTCGCGATACTCCTTCGGCATGTAGAAGTGGCCCATGCCGCTCCAGCCCGCGTTGCGAGGCTCTTCGCCTTCCTTGGCCGGAATCGGCTTCACCATCGGCTCGACGTTCTCCCCGAGCGCGGCGTCGCCCGGCGCCGGATCTTCCCAGTCGATGCCCTTCATGCCGGATGCCGCATTCGTCTGCCCTTCCGGCGTATACATGTAGTCGGCCAGCTTGATCAACGCGATCTGCGCTTCCTTGCTCGCCTTGTTCGTAATGGCGAATTTCGCGCCCGGCGATACGCCGCCGGCGTCATGCGTCGCGAAGGAGCCGTGCGGACCCGTCAGCGGCGGGAGCGGGTTATAATGCGCCGAACGTTCCCCGTCGAGGTTAATGAAGATGGCGGGGTGCATGCCGGCGCCGGCGCCGAGAATTTCCGCGCCCGCGTTTTCGCCGATCTTCTTGAACGCCTCAGCGTTCTGCGTGAACGCGCCCGGGTCGATCAAGCCTTCGTCGTACAGCGATTTCGCGTACGCCAAGCCTTCCTTCCACTCCGGCTTGATCGCGGCGGACTCGACCTTGCCGCCGTTCAAGTTCAAGTAGTTCCGGTCGTCGTTGTACACGAATCCGTTCATAAGGAACGGCAGGACGCGCACCCCGAAGTCTTCCGTCGAACCGCTGAGCGCCACTTCGTCCGCTTGGCCGTTGCCGTTCGGATCCTGCGTCTTGAACGCCGTCAATACGTTCTTGAACTGTTCCGGCGTCGTCGGCATCTCGAGGTTCAGCTTTTCCAGCCAGTCCGTATTGATCCACATCTTGTTCGGATACGAGCAGTGGAAGCACTGCGAGTAAGCGACAAGACCGTAGATGTTGCCGTCCGGCGCCGTGTTGAACGTCTTCAGCTCCGGATTGGATTCCATCGCCGCCTTAATGTTCGGCGCGTATTGATCGATCAAGTCGTTGAGCGGAACGAGCACGCCTTGTTGGCCGTATTTCAGAACGTCCGCTTGGGAAAATTGATCGATGTACGCCGTCAGGATATACGCGTCCGGATAGTCGCCGCTCGCGAGCGAGATTTGGCGCTTCTCCTTCGCCCCGTCCGACGGGATCGTCTGCCAATCGAATGTAATGCCGAACATCTCCTCGGCATGCTTCGTGAATTTGTTCGTCGCGAGGTCGATGCCTTGCTCCTGCACCGCGAACACGCTGATCTCCACCGGTCCCGCGGACGTCTCCGCCGGCGCTTCCGAACCCGACGATTGCCCCGCCGCGGAACCTTCCGCCGTGTCGGAGCCGCCGTTCGAGCATGCGGCCAGGACGACGCTTAATCCCATTACGATCGTTAATAACCCGAGTCCAACCTTCTTCACTGGGTAACGCTCCCCTTTCGATTTCGGATTCCATTATACCCCTTTTTTCTCGATCCATCTTCGGCCGGCTACATCGTCCTCACCACCTTGCCGTCGCCCGATCCCATGTTCAGAGCGTTATCCCTTCACGGAACCGACCAGCATGCCTTGCACGAAATGCCGCTGCACGAACGGATAGATGAGCAGCACCGGCAGCGTCGCCACGACGATCAATGAATACTTTAGCAGCTCCGCGAGCTGCGCCCGCTCCACCTGAATGCTCGGGTCCATGACGCCCGCGCTGTTGTTCTGGATGATGATGCTGCGCAGCACGAGCTGCAGCGGATACAGCTTATCCGACTTCAAGTAGATGAGCGCGTCGAAATACGCGTTCCACTGACCGACGGCGTACATGAGCACCAACACGGCCAAGATCGGCTTCGAGAGCGGCAGCACGATGCTCGTCAAGAAGCGCCAGTCGTTGCAGCCGTCGATCTCGCTCGCCTCGAACAGCTCGCTCGGAATCGTCGCTTGGAAGAACGTCCGCGCGATGATGACCTGCCACACCCAGATCGCGTTCGGGATGAGGAGCGCCCAGCGCGTGTCGATCAGCCCCAGCTCCCTCACGACGAGATACGTCGGGATAAGACCGCCGCCGAACAGCATCGTGAACGCGATGAACGCCATAAGGCCGTTCCGTCCGAACAACGTCGTCCGCGACAAGGGATACGCCAGCATAACCGTCAGCGTCACGCTGATCAACGTGCCGGCCGCCGTATAAAACAGCGAGTTGCCGTAGCTCCGCATAATTTGGGGCGTGCCCAACACCGCCTCGAATCCCCTGAAGGAGACGTCGACGGGCCAAAGCCACACTTGTCCGGACGTCACCGCGGACGGGCTGCTGATCGAGCTGCTGAGAATGTACACGAGCGGATACAGTACGATGACGAGCACGATCGTCAGAATCGCGTAGATGACGGCCATGAACAGCCTGTCGCCCGCCGATTCGCGGATCGCCCGCTTCGTCCTCGTCGTTGTTGTCGCCAATTCCATAGGTGTCTACCCCTTCCTACCAGATGCTGGTGTTCGATATGCGCTTCGCGAATCCGTTCACCAGGACGAGCAGGACGAGATTGATGACGGAATTGAACAAGCCCACCGCCGTCGCGAAGCTGTAGTTCGCGTTCAGCAGCCCGACGCTGTAGACGTAAGTCGCGATGACTTCCGACGTCGCGAGGTTCAGCGAGTTTTGCAGCAAATAAATTTTCTCGAAGCCGACCGACATGACGCTGCCGACGTTCAGAATAAGAATGATCGTAATCGTCGGCAGGATGCCGGGCAGATCGACGTGAATGATTTTCTGCAGCCGGGACGCGCCGTCCACCTTCGCCGCCTCGTATAACGTCGGATCGATGCCCGCGAGCGCGGCCAAATAGATGACCGCCGCGTAACCGGCCGTCTGCCAGATGTCGGACCAGACGTAGATCGAACGGAAGAAGCTCGGCTCGCCGAGGAAATTAACCGATTCCAGCCCGAGCTGCTGCAGCGCGACATTCGCGAACCCGAGCCTCGGCGCGAGGAACAGCATAATGATCGACACCATGACGACGGTGGAGATGAAGTATGGCGCGAACGTGACGAGCTGCACGGCTTTCTTGAAGCGGGCGCTGCGCACTTCGTTCAGCATGAGCGCAAGCAAAATCGGGATCGGAAATCCCGCCAGCAACAAATAGAAGCTCAGAAACAGCGTGTTCTTCACGAGCGTCCAAAACATCGGATTGTCGAAGAACAAATTGAAATGCTTCCACCCGACCCACGGACTGCCCCAGATCCCCTTCATGACGTTGTAATCCTTAAAGGCCAACGCCGCGTTCGCCATCGGGTAATATTTGAAAATCAGAAAATACAGCACCGGCGGCAGCACGAGAATGTACAATTGCCAATGCGTTCGAAAGCTTCTCACGGCTTGCCCCCATAACCCTTGCAAAACGATCCCTCCCAACGAATCACCGATGTAGTAGGCTGACAGCGCTTACTTCTGGCATTGATCATAGTCGATCGTTCGGGCCGACTGTAAGGTACAATTCCGGTGTTCGACGTACCATAACGCCGATTTCGGGGGTCCATCTCTTCCTAAGAACGGCCAAAGTTCCGATGGGAAAAAGGAAAGCGCCCCCCGGTTTCGGGAGGCGCTTGAATCGGAAGCGATTCGACGATTACTCTTCGATGGAATGCCGATAGACGCTCGGAGACACGCCCGTCACGCGCTTGAACGCCCGACGGAACGAATGCGAGCTGTTATATCCGACGAGCGACGCGATCTCGTCGATCGTGTGGGCGCTCTCCTTCAGCAGCTCGACCGCCCGGTCCATGCGCACCTGCTCCAGATGATCGGACAAGTTCGTGCCCGTCACCTCCTTGAACAGCTGCGAAATGTACTTCTCCGGTCGCTCGACCCGCTCCGCAATGCGGTACAACGTCAGCTCCGCATCGGAATACCGCTCGCCGACGAACGACTTGATCTGCTCGACGATCTTGATGTGCATGTCGTTTTTCTTGCTGGCGATCGTTCGGCACATCGTCTCCATGACCGCGTCTACCTCTGCGTGGAACGCGTCGAGCGAGTCCGTCGATTGCAGCGCGAGGATTCGGGCTTTGACGTCGCCCGATGCCTCGGATTCCAGGAACGTCTTCTGATCGAGCAGCTTCAGCAGCGTGCCCTTGATTTCTAACGCCAGCTGTTGTTTCATCTCGGGCGACAGCTCGCGGGCGTCCTTGTTCTCGCTCACGATCATGCGAACGATGCGCTTCGCCTCTTCGAGTTCCCCGGCGCGGATCGTGCCGAGGAGGCGCAGTTCCACGTCGAGCGGATAATAATACGTATCGCTCTCCGGCTTCGTCTCGCCGTACCAGACGACGGATTTGTCGTTCGTCCGCGCCGGGTCGGCGCGTTCGAGCGCCAGCTTCGCCTGCTCGTACGCGAGGCTGACGTCCGTAATCGAAGCGAACGGATTGCCGACCGCGGCGAAGACGGAAATTTTATACTCGCGGAAGAGCAGCTCGGACAGATGCCGGAACAGCGCATCCGCTTGATCGCGGTCGAACGCGCCTTCGCTTCCTTCCTGGGAAAGCAGCATTACGACGGACTTGTCCGCGCCCAGCTCCGTGATCGGCACCGGTCCGGCCAGTTCGAGCATCGTCTGCTTCAGGATGAGGCGCGCCGCGCTCAGCTCGTTCAGCACCTGAACGTCGTTCATCCCGGAATAGCCGTTGATCTGCACGATACCGACGAACCCCGCGTCGCCGCTTAAACCCGCGCCCGATTGCACCGCCGCGGCGACGATCTCCTCGCGCGTCTGGAATTCGCCGGCGATCAGACGTTTGTAGAACGCATCGCGGACGAGCGGCTGCTGCCGGCGAAGCTCCGATTCGAGCTTCCGGTTGTTCGTGATCATCTCGGCGATGTTGCCTTGCAGGAAGTCGAATGCGTTGCGCCCGGTTTTCCCCTCCTGTCCGAAGACGGTGAGCATCCGATGGATCGGCGCGCTGTTTCGATAAGCCAGCACCAATCCGACCAATAGTCCGGCGAACAGCGCGATGCCCGTCACGGTCCACGTGATCGACTTGATTTTGTTCGCGTTCTCGAGCAGCGCCTCCCTCGGGATGCCCGCCTGGTACACCCAGCCGTTCTTCTCGGATCGGATCGTGATGACGAGATCGTCTTCGTAAAATTGACTGACCCGCTCCGCGTCGAACCGCGAGTCCGCCGCCATCGCCGCGACCGCCGGCTCTTCGATGCCCGTCAAGCTGACGACGACCCCTTGTTCGTCGCCGACGCGAACCCAGCCGCCGTACCGGTCGGTGATGCCGGATAAGAGGCTCGCGATCGCATCTTCGTCGATGACGACGACGACGACCGCGGGCGACGTGTCGTGGAAGCTGTCGAGCGGAAGCGATTGCATGTACGTAATAACGGACGTGCGCTGCGTGCCCGAGACGAATTCCTTCAGCGGGATCAGCTCGCTTCGATGCGTCGTGTCGAGCACTTGCTTCCGCCAATCCTCGAACGGGAGATCGGCGTAATGATAGATCGCGTAATAATGCTCAGGTCGAAAGTACGCGGAGCCCGGCGCTAATACGACGTTATAGTTTTGAAGGTAAATGTAGAAATGCCGCAGGAAATCGTTCGTTTGACCGACGGCCGTGACGTCGCGCATCATTTTCCAAATGCCGTAGACGTTGACGCCTTCTTGGGTCGCCTTCTCGTTGATCAGGACGGCGAGGTCCTGGTTGATCGCCAACTGCCTGGTGAGGCCTTCCACCTCCGCCATCCGGCGTTCTAACAATTCTTTGCTTTTCTGCAGCTGCGTGACGCTGTTTTCGATCGACACCGACGTCGTGACGTTGATCGAGGTGCGATAAGACATGTAGCCGGCGACGCTCGGTATGGCGAGAATGACTAAATAGGAGATCAGGAAATTGCGAAACACCTTCGTATGTCTGAACATGCACTTGCCCCCTCTTCCATTGTAAGCGCTGTCAGTCACTCGAATGGAATACCTCCTATTATAACAGGATACGTACACCGCCGAAATATAAAGAGCAACCTCAAGCGTGCTAGATTCCGCCGAAGTTGCTCTCGTATGTTGTTTGCTATGCCGGCCCTCCGCCGCCGCTCTAGGTTCATATTCGCGCTTAGAAGCGGAATCTTCCGCCTATCCCCCCACTTTAAGCTCATATTTGCGCTTAGAAGCGGATTTTTCCGCCTATTCTTGCGCTTAGAAGCGGAATTTCCCGAGCTACCCCGGCAACGGCGTCAAGTCCGGCCCGAACCGGAACGTCATCCCAGGCTGCAGCTCCAGAGAGAGCGTCCTCTCCCCGTACCGCACCGTCGTTCGGCCCGCCGTGCCGGCTCGCAACGTCGCTTCCGCGAGCGCCCCGCCTTCCCAGACGAGGTCGACCTCGACGTCGCCTCGCGCGCGAAGGCCGGCGACCCGCCCCGTCGGCCAGCGCTTCGGCAGCGCCGGGAGCAGGTCGAGCTCGCCCGCGTGGCTCTGCAGCAGCAGCTCGGCGATCGCCGCCGCGCCGCCGAAGTTGCCGTCGATGACGAAGATGTTCGTCTCCGCCCCGGCGATGCCCGCTTTGGAGAAGGTGAACAAGTTATCGAAGCACAGCTTCCCGATCAAATCCGACAGCTGCCGGTGCGCCGCATCGCCGTCGCGCAGACGGGCGAAGCAGGCCGCGAACAGCGCAAGCGTAAACTCGACGTCCTCCAGCTCCGCGCGGCTCATGCGAAGCTCGAGCGTCTTCCGGGCGGCGGCCGCCAATGCCGGCGTACCGAACGGCGTCACCTGATTGCCGGGAAATAAGCCGTAGAGATGCGATAAGTGGCGATGATCCGGCTGCGCCTCGGCGTAATCCTCCAGCCATTCCTGCAGCTGCCCCCGCGCTCCGACGCGCAGCGGCGGCAGCGCTTCCGCCGCCTCCCGCAGCCGTTCGCGCAGCGCCGCGTCCGCGTCGAGCCGTTCGGACGCCTCGATGCAAAACTCGAACAGCTCCCGCACGAGCATCTGATCCATCGTCGGCCCCATCGAAAGCGCATGCGAACGTACGCGATCGTCCCCGGTGTAAAAGCTGTTCTCCGGCGAATTGGAGGGACCGGTCACGAGCCAGCCGAACTCGGGATGGATCGTCATGTAATCGAGGAAGAACGCAGCCGCTTCCTTCAGCACCGGGTACGCCGTTCGCGCGAGGAACGCGTCGTCGCGGCCGAACGTATACCGCTCCATCAGATGCGCCGCGATCCACAAGCCGCCGGTGACGTTCAGGCCCCAAGACGTCTCCCACCCCGGCGAGGCGAACCCCCACGCGTTCGTGAAAACGTGCGCGACCCATCCGTCGCTGTCATAGAAATGACGCGCCGCCGCCCGCCCCGACGACGCCGCGAGCCGCTCCACGAACCGCATCAGCGGCGCATGACATTCGCCCAAGTGCCCGGTCTCGACCGGGTAATAGTTCATCTGCGTGTTGACGTCCAGATGATAGTCGCAGCTCCATTGCATTCGGTTCGCTTCGCCGTCGTTCCAGATGCCTTGCAGGTTCATCGGCAGCGGAGAATCCTCCCGGGAGCCGGATATCGTTAAGTACCGCGCGTATTGGTAGAACAAAGCGTACAACGCGGGGTCCTCCGGACCGCTTCCGATCCGCCGCACCCGCTCGTCGGTCGGCAGCGAAGGCTGTCCGCCGTCCCCGAGTGAAAGGGTTACTCTCGAAAATAACGCTCGATAATCGCATACATGATCCGCTTTCGCCTGCTCGTAGCCCTTGCGGATCGCCTGCGACAGCGCCGAGTCGCACGCCGATCGCCAATCCTCGCCCTCGGTCGCGCCGTAGTCGGTCGCGACGGCGACGTAGACGACCGCTTCGTCCGCGCCGCTCACGAGCAAGCCGCCGCCTTCGTTCTCGCGAACGGCGCCGCCGCGAACCGCGAGGCGAACGGCGCCCGCGCACCGCACTCCGCAGCGGCCGTCGCTGTGCATCGTCTCGAGCGCCTGCGCTTCGAAACGGATCGTTCCGTCGCCCGCCGAGGCGCCCAAGACGCGGACATAGTCGTCGCCCTCGATCCGCAGCTCGAACGACACGCCCCCCGGACGGTCGCATAAGAACCGCGAAGCAAGTACGCCGTCGACATGGGACGCGAACGCCTCGCGCCGGAAGCGCGCGCCGCCGTTCGAGTACGTTGTCGAGACGACGGCCCGCTCGAGGTCCAGCTCCCGCGTAACCCCCTCGCCCGCCGAATCGAACGTCAGCTCCATGCGGCATAACGGCAGGTTCGTGCCGAAGTTGCGCTTCGTCGGCTGCAGCCGCGCGCGAGCCTCCGCCTCCCCGCGCTCGAAGTCTCCCGCGAAAAATTCGTTCCGCATCCGCGTCAGATCCGCCTTCGTATTCGAAGGCGGATCGAGCGGCTCCGGCCGCCCCGACCAGAAGGTCGTCTCCGACAAGCTCCACGTCTCCGCGCCGATCCCTCCGTACACGACGGCGCCCAGTCGCCCGTTGCCGATTGGCAGCCCTTGCTGCCAACCCGACGCCGGACGGTCGTACCATATGCGCAAGCTGCTTGCCACGGTGCTACCCCTTTTCGCGAGTATATAATATATCATGTATGATTTAAAAAGATAATTTCACTATATCATCGCTTCCTAAAGCTGTAAAGCCGCTGCCGACGTCCGCGCTTACAACGAAATAACCATTTCCTATATCTCCACCCTGTTTATGGATGTATTATACTTCATTGACACGATGTACCAGTTTTGATATGGTGACGGTGAGAGAGACATTTCGCTTCCGGAAAGCGAAGTGTCTTTCCTTCATTTTGACGTTGGTTTACATTAAATGGCTTAGGAAGGTGATGCTGTGTTTCCCGTCTTTATTCCGCCTCTGGCGATACCCATCATCCTCGCGAAGGAGAGAACGACAAATCATGACCCATAGATTATTATTAGAAGGGCCGCGTCTGCAGCTGTTACATCAGCTCGTTTATTTCGACGATCACCGAGCGCGCTTCTTGGACGAGCATTATCCGGAGCAAGGGCAAGCCCGGAGCATCGTCGAGAAGACGCTGCAAATTTATACGTCCGTGCTCGAAGACATCCTGGAAGGGGGAGCCTTCCCCGCCTTGCATGCGATCGCCCTGATCGGCAGCGAAGTCGAAATCCGTTACCTGGACGACGGCAGCCGCGAAACCTATGCCATCGTCCTGCCGCACACCGCGGATCCGGACGACGGCCGGCTGTCCTTCCTGTCCCCGCTCGGCTTCCAGTTGTTGATGGCGCGCATAGGCGAAACCTACGAGTTGGAGCTTCCCGCCGGCATCGTTCGCGTGCGAATCGAGGGGGTACGGTTTATCCAAGGAGGTGAAACCGCTTGATTCAAGTGAAGGAATTTCTGGACAGCGAGCATTCGCTCGCGGTGGACGAAGCGAATGCGTTCTTAGCTCAACTGAAGGAAGAAGACATCGTCGAAGTGAAGTACGGCTCGATCGTGAAGAAATCCATCAACGGGACGGAAGGGCAGCGAAGCGCCATTCTGATCGTTTATCGGAAATCGGAGTAGAACCGATCCATTGCCGTGAACGGAAAGGAGAGCCTCGGAGGGCTCTCCTTTTTTTCGCTACCTTTTCATGAACGACAACAGTTGAGCGATCAGCACTAGCAAAATTGTGGCCGCAAGAAGCGGTTTATATAGAAGCGATGGAAGAATCAACAGCAGCTTGAAGTGATGCAACACGAGGATCGCGAAATTCAGAAGCAACAGCGCGAAGCTCAGCCCGTTCAGGAACGATGAGGCTCTCATTATGCGCTACCCGCCTTTGTCGAGATATGGGCCATACCGATTCGGAACGACTCCCCGATTCCGCAGCAGCGCTAAGATGCGAAAGGCGGCATCCCTCCCCCGCGGATCGCGTTGCGCGCGAAAGACGCATCCATCCCCGATCTTCATGCTGGGCTCACCCTCCCATACCGATGACGCGCGCTTCGCCTCGCGAAGCTGGTATAAGGATATGTGCCGCCGGCTCGCCACAATGTCTGTTTCCCTCGAAAAAAACGAAGCCGCTCCCGAACCGTCCGATTCGGACGTTCAGGAGCGGCTCCTTGCGCGACGCTCAATCGCGGACCAGCCTCGACCAAGCGCGTTCGATGTCCCCGATCAGCACGTCGGGATCCTCCAAGCCGATATACAACCTTGCGATCGACGGACTCTCGCCGCCTTGATTCCACCGGGCCGGCGCGGCGCCGACCGTGACCAAGCTTTCGTATCCGCCCCAGCTGACGCCGATACGGAAATATTCCAGGTCGTCCGCCCAGGCTTTAAGAGAATCCACGGGATGCCGCGTCACGAAGGAGAACAAGCTGCCGTACCCTTGCAACTGCTTCTCCGCGAGCCCCCGTTGGGGATGCGTTGGAAGTCCCGGGTGGTTCACCCTCACGACGTCGCCTTTGCGCAGCAGATGCTCCGCCACCCGCAAGCCGCTCGCTTGATGCCGCTCCATCCGAAGCGGCAGCGTGCGGACGCCGCGCGTAATGAGCGAAGCGGTGTGGGCCGTCATGACGCTGCCGAGCAGCATGTAGCTCCGGTTGCTGATCGTCTCGATCAGGTCGCGCCGGCCGACGACGACGCCGCCTAAGCTGTCGCTATGTCCGGAAAAATACTTCGTGAGCGAATGAACGACCAGATCGATGCCCATGGAGATCGGTCGTTGGAAGACCGGCGTCGCCCAAGAGTTGTCGATGACGGTGAGCGCGCCGGCTTCGCGAGCGATGGCCGCGACCCCCTCCAAATCCTGGAGCTCGAACAGTCCGGACGTCGGACTCTCTAAATAAATTACCTTTGTATTCGGTCGAACCGCCTGTCGGAAGGCGTCCAACTCGGAACCGTCGACGAACGTCACCTCGACCCGATACCGCGTCGAGAGATCCGCGAGGAATTCCCGCGTCGGTCCGTACGCTTGATCGACGCAGACGATATGATCTCCCGTCTGCAGCAGGGCATGCAGCGTGCCCGCGATCGCGCCCATGCCCGAGGCGAAGCAGCGGGCTTGTTCGCCGCCTTCGAGCTCGGCGATGCGCCGCTCCAAATACATAACCGTCGGATTATTCCCTCTCGAATACACATGCGCGGCAAGCACGTCCTTCATGGCGCAATCGAAGGAGGCGTGGTTTTCGAACGCGAACAAGCTGTTCTGGTATAACGGCATCGTCACGGCGCCGTGATGGCGCGTGTCCACCGGATCGTGAGCGACTAATGTTTGTATGTGACGTTCCTCGTCGCGATTGGTCATGTATCTCCCCTACCCTTATCCGTTCCCTCTGTCTTTAGCCTTTTTCGGCGCCTTGCGTTAACCCTTCTACGATGTATCTTTGCGCGAAAGCGAACAAAATCACGGTCGGGATCACGGACAATACCGTGCCGGCGGACATAGCGCCCCAATCCACGTCGAACTTCATAATGAACGAGTTCATCGCGACCGGCAGCGTCTTCATCGACTCGCTGTCGATGAACATGACCGCCGCGAACAGCTCGTTCCAGTTCTGCACGAAGGCGAAGATGAACGTGGATGCGATGCCGGGCAGCATGACCGGCAGAATGACCCGATACAAGGAGCCGAGTCTGGAGCACCCGTCGATCATCGCCGCCTCCTCCAGGCTCGAAGGAATGCGCTGGAAGAAGCCGCGAAGCATTATCGTCGAGAACGGGATCAAGCCGACGGTGTACAGAATAAGCAGCGAAAACCGCGTATTGATTAGATCGAGCTCCGCCAATAACAAGTAGAGCGGCGCCAGCGAGACGAAGCCCGGCAGCATCTGGGTCGAGAAGAACGCCATCATGATTTGTTTATGACCGCGGAACGTAAACCGAGCCATGACGTATGCGCTGAGAATCGAGATGGCGATGACGATGACCGCCGACAAGACCGAGACCAGCAAGCTGTTCCCGATATATACGTGAAATTTCGATATTTTAAAAATATTGATGTAATTTTCCAACGTGAATTGCTGCGGCCAATAGTGCAACGGGAAGGAGAAAATATCCTTCTTCGGCTTTAGCGAGGTCATGACGATCCAATACAACGGAAACACCATCAAGACGAGATGGAACGATAAGTACAGTACTTTCAAACTCAGGAGAACGCGAGACTTGGCCATCTTAGAAGTCCCCCACTTTCTCGGACTTCGTCACGAATAAATAGAAGATCGTATACAGCATAAGCATGGCAAGCATAATGACGCCGATCGCCGATGCGGAGCCGTAGTCGCCGCCCGACAGAATTTTCTCCATCATGAGGGAGGACAAAATATGCGTCGAACCGGCGGGTCCGCCGTTCGTAAGTCCGTAAATAAGCGATGGGTCGTTGAAGATCCAAATCGCCCGAAGCAGCGTCGTGGCAATGATCGTCGGCACGATGTACGGCAGCGTCACGCTGAAAAACTTGCGAATCGCGCCGGCGCCGTCCATGCCGGCGGCTTCGTACAATTCGGCGGGAACGGATTGCAGCGCCGCGAGCAACATGATCGCGAAGAACGCGATGCCGTACCAAACGTTCGCGACGATCACGGACACCATCGCCCAATTCGGGTCCGACAGAAAGCCGATCCGCTGCTCGATCAAGCCGGCGCGCATCAACAGATCGTTGACGACGCCCATCTGCGAGTTGAACATCCATTTCCAGATCAGACCGATCAGAAATCCGGACAACGCCCACGAATAGAAGACGAAGCCTTGATATACCCCGCGTCCGCGGAAGCCTCTGCGCAGCACCAACGCCAGCGACAACCCGATCAGAAACTGCAGGCTGAGCGAGGAGGCGACCCAGATCGCGCTGTTCCGCAGCGCATACAGAAACTTGGGGTCGTTGAAGGCATTCTCGAAATTCTGGAAGCCGATGAATCGGACATTCGTCAAGTCGAACAGCACATAATTTTGGAAAGCCATGACGACTCCGCGAAAGAACGGATAGAAGGTAAAGACGGCGAGAAGCAGCAACGCCGGCAGCAGGCTGAACAAGATGAACGTTCTTTGTTTCGTCATGCAAAAATCACCGCCTGAACTATGAACGCGCGATGGGCAACGCAAGGTTACCCATCACAGGATCATATTAATATTTGTTATTTCACTGCTTCCTTCGCTTTCGACCAGAAGTTGTCCCATTCCTTCAGCGTATCCTCGACCGTAGCTTGCCCGAGCAGCATTCTTTGCCCGGATTCCATGTTGAGGGTACCCCACTGGCCGTTGGCCGGATAGTCGACCGTCGCCTTGAAGTTCAAGTACGTCTCCGGCATATTCGTCATCTCGATCAAGGTCTTGTACGGACCGGACTGGAAAAACTCGTCTTCGACGGCGGTGCTGTGAATCGGAATCGTGCCGTAGCCCTTCGAGAAAATCGTGTTTTGCTCCGGCGAAGACAAGAAGGCGATCAGCTTCCACGCCTCTTCCTTATGCTTGGAGTGCGACGCGAGGCTCCAGCCCGCGCCGCCGGCGGAGATAAGCGCTTTGCCCGCAGGACCGACCGGCATCATCGCCGAGCTCCACGTACCTTCTTCCATGTCGTTCTGCAGCGACGCGATAACGTCCGGGTCTTGCAGAAGGAATGCTGTTACGCCGGAGGTGAACGCCTGCACTTGCTCTTGGAAGCCCCAGTTCACGGAGTCCGGCGGGGAAGCTTCCTTATACAGCTTCACGTACAACTCAATCGCGGCTTTCGCTTCCGGCGTCGAGAAGATCGTGGCGCCGCTCTTCAGGAAGTTCGGGTCCGTCAGGTCGACGTTGTCGGCATTGTAGTCGCGGACCATCGTGTCAGGCACCGAGTTGGATCCAGGACCGCCGCGGAACGAGAAGCCGTACCGGTTATTCGCCGGATCCGTCAACGCGACCGCCGCGTTCACGAGTTCTTCGTATGTCTTCGGCACTTCGATGCCTTTCTCTTTCAGCCAATCCGCCCGGTAGAACATCTGACGCTGGTACATCCCGTTCGAGATGAAGTACAGCTTCTCCTGCGTCGTGCCGACCGCGCGAGCGACGGAGGTGACCGTCTCGAAGTCGCTCCACTTCGCGGCGTAATCGTCCAGCGGCTCCAAGTAGCCGTTGTTGACGAATTCCGCGACGTTCAAATCGCGCGCTTCCAAGACGTCAAGCTCCTGCTTCGCCGCAAGCATCGTCCGGATTTTCGTGTCCGCTTGTTCGAACGGCGGAGAGATCAATTCGACCTTGATGTTCGGGTTTTCTTCTTCGAATTTGTCGATCATCGTATTCAACATGGCCGTACGGTCCGGATTCGACAAGCTCTCGATCATGCGAAGCGTCACCGTCTCGCCGCCGCTCTTTCCGGAATCGTTGGAACCTGTTCCGGTCGATTCGCCTCCGTTGCCGCAGGCCGCGATCAAACTCGCGACGGCGACGGTAGATACCGCGACTTGCATTGACTTCTTGATCTTAAGCGCTTTCATGCTTGTTCCCCCTTTTTATAGATGGCAAGAGTTGGTATCACACTATCAACCTGTATGATAGGTTAATCATAGAGGGAGACGGAACATTCTGTCAATACGAATGTCAGGAATTTTTACAATGATTTAATAGTTCCGAATGTTGCCTTCGATCAAATCCATCATCTTGTTGAATTCCGTCAATGCGTGGTTCACGTCGCGCTTCGCGATCCCCTCGAAAAGCGTATGGTGGAACATGTAAGTGTCGTCGAACAACCGCTTCTCGCCGAGCGGCTCGACGAAAAATTTCTCGTACAGCTCGGAGATCGACTCGAATACGCTGTGCAGCAGCGGATTGGAAGCGGCTTTGTAGATGTACTGGTGGAACGCGTAATCGATCTCGGAGGTGTCCAAATTTTGCCGTTTCCGTTCGTCGTAGATTTTCAGGCACTCCCGCATCTCCTCGATCGTCTCCGCATCGATTCGCCGGGCCGCCAGCTCCACCGCCTTCCCTTCCAGCGCTCTGCGAACGTCCAGAATGTGCAGCAGAAACTTCTTCTCGCTCTCGACCTTCACCTTCCCCGCGTACCGGAACGAACCGGCCTCGGTCGCGTCCTTGACGAAGATGCCCTTGCCGTTCTCTACCTTGATGATATCGATCGCTTCCAAGTAGCGCAGCCCTTCGCGCAGCGAAGATCGGCCGACGCCCAGCAGCTTCGTCAGCACCTCGACGGACGGCAGCTTATCCCCTTCGCGCAGCTCGTGCTCCTCGATGTACTTCTGGATTTCCTCCGCGACCAGCTCATGCATATGGCGCTTCTTCACTTTGCGCAATTCGTATCCCCTCCCTTCTGACTCGCGAGTCGATTTGAAGGAATGGTATTAAAAATAACGCACCTTGTCAACAACGAAAAAAGAACCGCCGCCCGCACCGCCGTTCCTTGGCGGCGTTCCGAGCGGCGGCCGGCGCGAGGCCGTCTACTCGATCCATCGCATCCGCAGCCAGCGCGGACGGTAGATCGTTCCGTCGACGTAATGCTGATTGCCGTCCGTCGCGTTCACGTTGTAGGTGATCAGCAGCTCCCCTTCGTCGGACAGATGCGGGTGCGCTTTCGCGTTATACGTGTTCGTGAGCGGATTCATGCCCGGCTCGGGCGCGTAATAGAAGGCGACCGGCGCTTGGAACGGCCCCGTCGGGCTGTCGGCGACGCTGTATTCCAACGTGTTGCTGAGCGAGTCTTTCTCGTAGACGAGCACGTATTTGCCGTCCAGCGGACCGCCTTGCATGCGCGTGACGCTCAGCTCCGGCGAGACGTTGACGCCGGGCAGCAGCAGGGCGCTGTCTTCGATGTGGCGCGACCACCCTTTTTCCGAACCGCCCCAAAACCGCCATTCGTTAAACGACTCGAACTTCGCCTCCGCCACCCGAGCGACGACGAGGTTCCGTTCGAACGCGTGATCCCGGTAGCCGTACACATAGATGTATCCGTCCGGATCCGGCGCGCCGGAAGCCGCCGTGTTCGGCATGACGCCTGCGCCGTACGTGAACTTCAGCGGCCATTGCCAGCCGGGCACGCCCGGCGCGTAATCGACGACCGTCTCGTAATACAGCGGCGTATCGGATTGCGTAATGCCGGTCAGCACCGGTCCGCCGGCGTTCGGCAGCTTCGCCATCGCCACGCCGACGACCTTGAACTGCCAGCCCGGAGGCTGCGTCGGATCCGGCGCCATGTTGAGCGGGAACGCATAGAAGCTGTCCCCGAGGGAGATCCCGTCTTGCAGCCAATACCAGTTGCCGGCGGGCGCCGACGAAGACGCGCTGTCGGCTTCCGCCCGGACGAATCGAAGCAGTTCCCCATCAGCCGTATAGAAGCGAACCTGACTGAGTCCGTACGCCGCTTCGTCGCCTGTCGCGCCGCCCCAGTTGCCGTCGCCGGGCGCCGCGTTCGGCACGATCTTCACGTATCGCGCGGCCGCGCCTCCGAAGTCGACGACGCCGCCCCCCGTCAAGTTCGTCGCGGAGAGCTTCGGCGATCCGTCCGCCTTGGCGAATTGGAACGGGTAGCCTGCCGTCTGCAGCTCCGTATATGCGACATCGTCCGTCGAATAGAGAATCTTCACGTTCTTCATGCCTCGGTCGACGTACGGCACGTCCGGCTGCGCCGGGTCGAACTGGTTATAGTTCCAGATCGGCATCCGACCGAGCGCGTACGCGGCGCCCAGATCGAACTTGATCCAATGCTCGCCGCCGTCCGCCGCGGACAACCACATCGTATGGCCGTCCTTCCGATTGTCGTGCGTGTCCGTGGGCTGCGGCGGCGTCACCGCCGTCGGCGCGCTCGGGTGCGCGGACGGCGACATGCCGAACGCGTTGTTCGCGACGTTGGCCGCGACCGTCCCGACGTAAGCGTAAGGCGTATTCGGTTCGAAAATGCTCGAGAAATCCTGCCCCGTCCCGTCCGAGCCCCAAAGAAACTCTGCGTTCCGCGGGTCCGGCACGCTGCCTTCCAGCGTCGCGAGCGTGTTGTTGTAGAAGCCTTGCAGGTCGCGCGCCTTCGTTACCGGATCGACGGAGCCCGTGAACGTATCGCTGAACAGAAACAGCGTATCCGTCCGGTCCGACGCCCCTTGCGCGTCCACCCCGTTATAGGCGATCGAGAAAATGCCGTCCGACCCCGTCCACCCCTCGGTCCGAGCGAACAGCGACGTCCACTCCGGCGCGGACTCCACGACCATCCCGGGCGCGCTGTAGAACCGCGCTTCGGCAAGCCCGAATGCATCCCCGCCGCCCCAGTTGCCCGGCTCCGCCGCATCCGCCGCCGGGTTCGGCTCGATCCTTACGTACCTCGCGCTCGCGCCGCCGAAGTCGACGGGTCCTCCGCTCGCGAGGTTCGACGCCGCCTCCGGCGCGGCGCCCGACGCGCGCGCGAACTCGAGCGGCGCTCCGCCGTTCGCGTAGGTCCAGGCGATGCCGTCGAGCGAAACCTTCACCTTCGCCCAGCGAATGCCCCGATCCGCGCCGTCCAAGGCGTTGTAGTTCCATACGTGCAGCTCCCCGAGCGGGAACGTGCCGCCGAGATCGAATTCGATCCAATTCGCCGCTCCCGGGGCGTCCGCCGTCGACCACATGGCGGCGCTGTCGTTGCCGTGCGTATCCTCGCGGCTGCCTACTCCGGACATGCCGTAGTTGTTGACCGCGTTGTCCGCGGGCGCGTCCGGCCGTTCGCTGCCGGCTTTCGCGCGCGCGACGGCGATGGAATCGCCGGCATCGTCCACGATATTGGCATGGCGGTACAATCGGACCTCGGCGATGCCGTAATGCTTGTCTTTCTCCCGGCCCGCGCCCCAATTGCCGCTGGCGGCGTGCGCGTCGGGTACGATTTTGACATATCGGGCGGGGACGCCGGCGAAGTCGATCGGAGCGGCAAGATTGGAGGCTTGCTCGTTCGGGGAGCCGGTCGCCTTTTCCAACTTGTGCTTCTTCCCCGGGCCTCCCAACGAGCTCCACCGGACGCCGTCGATCGAATACAAAATCTCCGCGTGCTTGACGCCCCACTCGGCTCCGCCCGGCTCGTTATAGTTCCAAATCAGCATCCGCCCGAGCGGGGCGACCGCGCCCAGATCGAGCTGCAGCCAATTGTCGGCGCCGGGGAACGCGTCCGTCCGCCACATCGTGCCGCTCCCCGTGCCGTGCAGCTCCAGGGGGCCGAAGAAGCCGGACATCCCCGAATTGTTCGTCGCGTTCGCCGCCTCGAAGCCCGGCGCCTCGCTTCCGGCCGTCGTCGCGACCGGCTTCAGCAGCAGCTGCTCGGCGTACAGTACCCCCTCGGAGGCGCCCGGCGGGCTCGAGCTCCCGGAGGACGCCGCTCCGACGCTCGGCAACGCCGCGGAAGCCGAGACGCAGAGGGCGAGACTGACGGTAATCCATCGTCGGTTTGCGATTCGCACATCGATTCCTTCCTCTCATGTTCGGATTCGGATGGACAGCTTCACTCGCGGTTTTCGTCCGTTCGGCCATCGATCGCGGCCGGGCTCCCCCTCCCTTCGCGGTCCGTCCGGAACGGCGCCGCCGGCAGCCCGAAGCCGTCGGTCAAGTTCGCCTCCGGGTAGTTCGCCCAACCGTAGCGCGCGGCGATCGGCCGCGGCGCTCGGTCGGAGAAGGCGATTACGGTGTCGCCCTCGATTCGCGCCTCCGCGGGGACATAGACGCGGTCGGCGCCGCACAGCTCGAAGCCGACGAGCTGCTCGCCGTCCTTCGTCGTCAGGCGATCGCCCCCGAAGCGGAATCGAAGCCGCGCCGCGCCGCGGTCGTTCACCTGCATCGCAACGAAGCGCGGACCTTCGCCATGGACGTCGCATCGGCCGTAGACGCGAGCCAGCGCCAGCCGCGCGAGTCGGTCGCCGACCGGTTTCTTGTCGGCCGGGTGGATGTCGTCCTTTTCCCCGCAATCCAGGATGACCGCCATCGCGGTATGCGGCACGCGCTCCGCGACGATCGTCTGCGACTCGCGAAGCAGCGCCCACGCGTCGCCGCCCGGATCGCCGTCGCAGCCGAACGACGGGAGCTGCGCGTAGAGGAAGGGCAGCGCGTCGTCTTCCCAGTCCCGCCGCCAATTGCGGATCAACGCCTCGAGCAGCTTGTCGTACAACATCGGGCGATGCGCATCTCCCTCGCCTTGGTAGTAGAGGAAGCCCTTCAGCGTGTACGGGGCCGCGCGCTTCAGCATCGTCTCGTACAACCCGTTCGGGCGCATGAAGCTTCTCGGACTCATGGGCGGCGGCCACGGGACCGGTCCGAGCTCCTCCTTCGTCTTCCCTTGCGAGACCGCCGCCTCGTATGCCGCGAACGCGTCCTGGAACGCGCGCTCCTCCGCTTCGTACGCCTCCCAATCGAAATCCTTCGCGATCGCGCGGAACTCGTCCAAGTAGACGCGCAGCGCCGGGTCCCGCTCCAGCGTCTCCTCCGCGACCCAGCAAGCGGCCGAGGTCGCGCCCATGTTGCAGCCGACGATGCCGATCGCGACGCCCGTCTCCGCATGGACGCGCTTCGCGAAATGATAGGCGACCGCCGAAAACTCCCCCGCCGCCTCCGGCCCGCTCGCGCGCCAGCCGCTCTCCCGCTCGACGCCGTCGTCGTACGCGACCTTCGGAACCTCGTAATATCGAATGAGCGGGTAGCCGCCGGAGTTCTCGATCTCCTCCGCCCCGCCGGCGGACGACTGCAGCGGCCATTGCATGTTCGATTGCCCGCCGGCCAGCCACACGTCGCCGTACCACACATCGTCGAAGACGATCGCTTCGGCTCCCGATCTTACCGCGAGCCGATAAGGTCCGCCCGCGTCGTTCGCCGGCAGCGTCGCGCGCCAGCTTCCGCCCGCCGCGACCGCCGTCGCGCGCCGGCCGGCGCATTCGACCTCGATGACCTCGCCGTCGGCCGCCTCGCCGAAGATGGCGACTTCTTTCTCCCGTTGCAGCACCATATGATCGGAAAATATCGGATGGACCCGCACCCTTGCACCCCTTTCCCGAGCGAGTTTGTTTGCCGATTTATTCGCTTCCATTTCGTTGCAAGTATAGTCCCGCCGTCGGATCCTGTCTTTGCGTAGGTACGGGGACACCGCGCGAAAGCGGGTGAACCCTCTATTTTCGTATCGTAGATATATTTCTAAGTTAGAAAGTCATCTACGATACGAAATAAGTATGTTACGCCCCCCTTTGGCAGGAGGTGCGCAAAGCGTGCGAAGTTCAAGGGCGGAAGTGTGTCGGCGGGCGCGGTTCGGGGGCGGTTGCTCAGCTACTGTGGGGATTAATCGGAGTTACTCCGACTGCAGCTCCCCAAGCGGCTGCCGTCCTACTCGATCCGGCGCACGTTCACGAAGCGGGGGCGGTAGATGTCCGCATGGCGAACGTGATCAATCATCGACGTCGAGTTGACGTTGTAGCTGATCAACAGTTCTCCCGGCTTCGACAGGCTCGGATGCGCCTTCGCGTTGTACACGTACCGGCCGCCGCCCTCCTTCGCCTCCGGGCAAGCGTAGAGCGCGATCTCGCCTTCGAACGGGCCGACCGGGCTGTCGCCGAGCTGGATGGCGACGGCCCGCGGCTCGTCGCTCCGCATGTACGCGAGCGCGTACCGGCCGTGTTGCGAGCCGCCTCGCAGCGGCGAGACGCTGTACTCCGGCGACGTCTCCGACGAGACGGGCGCCGCCTCGGCGCGATCGGGCGACCAGCCGTGCCCGTCCCAGAACGTCCATCGCCCGCAGTCGGACAGATGCTCGGGAAGGGTGCGCGCGACGATCGCCCGGAGGCGGCCGTCGTTCAGCAAGCCGTACACATAGACGTATCCGTCCGGATCCGGCACGTTCGACGCTTCGGTATGCGGCATGACCGCCGCGCCGAAATACGCAAGATGGCCGGACGCCGTCGCGCCGTAGAGCGGCGTATCGAACTGCTCGATCGAATCGAAATCCGGTCCTTCCGGCGTCATGGGCGACCGGCAGATCGTCACGCCGTGCACCTGGAACTGGAAGCCGTCCGGCCCGTCCGGATTCGGACCGACGATCATCGGGAAGCAGTAGAAGCTTCCGCCGACGGAAGCGCCGTCCTGCAGCCAATAATAGGCGCCGTCGACGGCCGCCGCCTTCGGCGTCGCGGGGACGATCGCGCTGTCCGGCGCGGCCGGATCGGCGTCGTTCCACAGGAAGCGAAGACGCTCCGGATCCGGCTCGGCGCCGTCGAGCAGCGCCATCGAGTTGTTGATCATCTTCATCGTCAAGCGCCGCCTCGTAACCGGATCCACCTCGCCGACGAACGTGTCGCCGAACAACAGCAGCGTCCTTCCGAAGGCGCCGTCGCCGTGGGAATCGCGCCCGTCCAAGGGAATCGAGTAGATGCCGTCCGAGCCGGTCCAGCCGGAGCCGCGCCGGAACAACGCGTTCCACGCTTCCGCGGGCTCCGCGGCCCAGCCGGTTCCCGCGTAGAAGCGAACCGCGCTTAGCCCGCCGAACCGGTCGTTCGCGTCGCATCCGCCCCAGAATCCGTCCGCGCGGAGGTCCGCCGCGATACGCACGTACCTCGCGAGCGGATTGGTCCATCGGATCGAGGTTTCCCCCGCCTCCGCGGAGGATCCGTTCGCCGGAGCCAGCTCGTACGGGGCGCCTTCTTCCCCGGCCAACTCGGTCCACCGCTCCCCGTCCAGCGAGTGTTCTAGGGTAATTCGCCGTAAGCCGCGCTTCCATAGATCCGGAAACCCGGGCAACGATTGTCGATAGTTCCGCACCCGCATTTCGCCGATCGGGTAGGTAGCCCCAAGATCGAACTCGACCCATACCGAACCGTCCCGCTCGTCCGCGACCCAAGAAGCCGAGGCAGGCGGCCCGGTATCGGCAATCAGATTTTCGGCGCGAGCGTCCGGACTCGCCTCCGAGCTCGCCCGGACGCTCGCGACGGGAATGTTATCGCCGGTTCGAAGCGGTCGCGAGATCGCCGCGGACGCCTTCGCCGCCGTTGATGATGCCATATCGATGTCCTCCTTCAAGTACCGAACGATGTCGATCGGTTCGTCCTCACCCGCTCTGCGCGTTCCCCGCCTGCACGTCCGCGAGCAGCTTGGCGACGCCGACGAACGCGCTGAGATTCGCCCGGTCGCTGTAGCGAACGGCGACGTCCGGGAAGCCGAGCGCCGCGCGGACCTCGTCTTGGAACAAGTCGGCGCTCTTCGCGATCTGCCCGCCCACGACGATGCCGTCCGGCCGAAAGCGCGCGACGAACGGCCGCAGCATCTCGCCGGCCAAGCGACCGAAGCGCCGGAACGTCTCCGCGGCCGCCGCGTCGCCGCCGCGCGCGAGCTCGGCGAGCTCCTTCACGTCCAGCCCCGGGTCGGCGCCCAGCTCGGCCGCGATCCGGAGGATGCCCCGCTTCGAGATGTAATCGTCCACGATCGATTCGCGGAAGGGCTCCTTATACAACCACCCGTTCGGCGGCACGTCCGGCCGGTCCTTCACCAAGACGCCCCCGTCGATGAACGCCGAGCCGGCCCCCGATCCGAGCGTAAGGCAGATCGTTCTCTCATAGGCTTGCGCGGCGCCGGACAGCAGCTCCCCGAGCGCGAACAGGTTCGCGTCGTTCTCGAACACGACGGAGAACGGCGCCGCCATCCGCCGGCGCAAGCCGGCGTTCTGCAGCAGCCGATTCGTCAGCTCCTCGCGGAGATTGACGCCGTAAATATGATCGAATTTACCCAAGCCCCGGATGTAGCAGATGCCGTTCTCATAATCGAACGGCCCCGGGAACGCGAAGCCGATGCCGGACAACAAGGAATGTTTGTCGATAATCTTAGCCGCCTGCTGCTCGATCACGGACGTCAGATGCTTCAGCAGCGTCTCCTTGTCCTCCTTCGAGCGGGACGGATAGATCATGATCGTATCCATGCGCACGTCGCCGCTCGCGTTCAGCACCGCGGCTTTGATGAAGACGCCTCCGATGTCGAGGGCGATGGAATATACGTTATGGGTCACTTATGGTCCGCTCCTTCGTAATACACCCACGACTTGCTCGTTCGCAGGATAAGCAAGGTGAACATCAGGCTGATGACGAGAAGCACCCACGCCATGGCCGACGCGTACCCCATCGCTAGATCGCGGAACGCTTTGTTGTACAAATACAACGCATAAAACATCGTCGAATTCACGGGACCTCCGCCGGTCATGATGAACGCTTGCACGAACACCTGGAAGCCGCCCAACACGCCCATGATCAAATTGAAGAAAATGGTCGGCGTCAACATCGGAATCGTAATGTTGAAAAACTGTCGCATCCGTCCGGCGCCGTCTACCGTCGCAGCCTCGTACAGCTCTCGGGAGATGCCTTGCAAGCCGGCGAGATAGATGATCATGCCGCCGCCGACGCCCCAGAGGCTCATAATGATGAGCGAAGGCTTCGACCAAACCCGATCCTGCAGCCACCCCGGCCCTTCGATGCCGATCTGGGCGAGCGCCGAGTTGATGAGGCCGAAGCTCGGATCGAAGATCCATTGCCAGAGCAGCGATACGACGATGATCGAGACGACGCTGGGCAGATAGAAGATCGTCCGCCAGACGCCGATGCCCTTCACCTTCTGGTTCAGGAGCACCGCCATGAGCACGCCCGCGACCGTCGATAACGGCACGCTGAAAGCGACGTAATACAGCGTATTGTAGAGGCTCTCCCAGAACAGCGGATCCTCGGAGAACAGGATGCGATAGTTGAGCGTGCCGACCCATTTCGGCGCGCTTAACATGTTGTAGGAGGTGAAGCTGAGATATAAAGAGTACAGAATCGGACCGCCCAGGAAGAAAATCAACCCGATCAGCCACGGAGAGAAAAACAAATATCCGTTAATCGCTTCCTTCGTTCGCATATTCATCTTGAACGTTCGGTTTCTCATTTCAGGGCGAACTCCTTTGTCCGGCCTTCGGCCCGGAGGTTCCAGGCCGAAGAACGGAAGTCAGATCGTTACGGCGGACGGTTATTGCGTGGCGGCGAAGTTTTTCAGCTCCGTCTCGACGAGCTCCTGGGCCTTCTTAAGGGCTTCCTCCGGCGCCATCTCGCCGAGAAGCACGGCTTCGACCTGCGGCTGAATATGGTTCGCCCACGCCGGAGACGCCGCGACGTATTCGCGGAAGCGCGTGTGATCCATAATGCCGACCATCGTCTTCCAGATCGGATCGTTCATGAACTGCGGATCGCTGACCGCGGCGATGTTGGAATACAACCCCCTTGAAACCTTATGCATCTTGATTTGCACGTCTTTATCCAGCAAGTATTTCATCAGCTCCCAAGCGGCGTTCGCTCTGGCCTCGTCTTTGTTGTCGATGATCTCGAGGCTGAAGCCGGCCGACCAGCTCGCGGGCGACTTCCGGGCCGGAATGGGCGCCACGCCGAACTCCAAATTCGGATTGTTGCGAAGAATGTCGCCGTACAGCGTATTGTTGTCGACGATCATCGCCACCTTCTCGGCGATGAACGGATTGTAGCCGAGCGAGCCGGTCTGCGACTTGAAGGCGGTGAACGCTTTGTTTCCGTATTTCGCTTGGACGTCCGCCATCCATTGGAGCGCTTCGACATTTTCCGGCTTCGTGAACGTCGGTTTCAAGCTGTCGTCCCAGAAGTCGCCCCCGTTCGTCCAAGCCAGCGTCCATAGGTACATGTTGCCGAGCGCCGGGGAGAAGCCGATCCGGTCGATCAGATCGCCGTTCATCTTCGTCAGCTTCTCGGCGTAGGAAGCCAGCTCTTCCCAAGTGGCCGGCGGCTTCTCCGGGTCGAGGCCCGCCTCGCGGAACGCGGCTTTGTTGTAGTACAGCAGACGGACGTCCGTCTCGAACGGCATATGGTAAGAAGCGCCTTCGTATTTCGACTGCTCGACGAGCACCGGGAACAGCGCGGACGTGTCGAAGTTGTCGCGGCTGATGAACGGATCGAGATTGACGAGCGTGCCCGACTTCGCGCGGGCGCCGACGTTGTCGATCTCGTTGAGCGCGAGGTCCGGACCGCTGCCTCCGGCGACCGCCGTCGTCAGCTTCGTCCAATAGTCCCAGAAGGAGACGCCGAGCTCCTCGACCGTAATGTGCGGGTTTTTCGCCTCGAACTCATTGACCACCTCTTCCATCAGCGTCTTCATGTCGCCGTCCGAGTAGATATGCCAGAATTGAATCGTCACCGGCTCTTTCTCCGCTTCCGCCGGCGTCTCCGCAGGAGTTTCCGCAGGCTTCTCCGCGGGGGTCGCGGCCGGAGGCGCGTCGTCCTCGGGAGCTTCCGTCGCCGCGCCGCCCGAGCACGCCGCGAGCATGGAAAGAATCAGAGTCGTACTGAGCAGGATGAGCGAGCTTTTTCTACTTTTCATAAATACATAACCCTCCTTGATTGAGTTCGATCGATAATCCGTTATCCCTTAACCCCGGTCAGCGTAATGCCTTCGATGAAGTAACGCTGACATGTGAAAAACAACAGAATCGTCGGCAGCATGACGATGATCGACGCCGCCATCATGACGTTCCAGCGAGTGCCGTATTGCATCTGGAACGAGCGCAAGCCCAACGCCAACGTGAATTTGTCGGGATCGTTCAAGTAGATCAGCGGCCCGAGGAAGTCGTTCCACGTCAACATGAACGTGAAGATGGCGAGCGTCGCGAGCGCCGGCTTCGACAGCGGCAGGAAGATCCGCAGGAAGATGAAAAATTCCGGACATCCGTCGATTTTGGCCGCCTCGGACAGCTCCCTCGGAATCGTAAGGAAAAACTGCCGCAGCAGAAAGATGTAGAACGCCCCGCCGAAGAAGAACGGCACGGTCAGCGGCAAATACGTGTCGATCCAGCCCAACTGCTTGAACAGGATGAACAGCGGAATCATCGTCACCTGCGAAGGCAGCATCATCGTCGCCAGCAGCAGAATGAACCAGAACGACCGCCCGGGAAAACGAAGCCTCGCGAACGCGTATGCGACGAGCGACGAAGAGAGCACCGAGCCGAACATCGAGACGGCGGTCAGGAACGTCGTGTTCCACGCGTATCTTAGGAACGGGAACGATTGCACCGCGGCCGCGTAATTCGACCACTTGACCGTGCTCGGAATCCATGCCGGCGGTAGGCTGAACAAGCCTGCCTCGTCCTTCAGCGACGTCGAGATCATCCAGAAGAACGGCAGCAAGAACAACGCGCTTCCGGCGGCGAGCAGGGCGTAGACGACGACGCGGTGCATCGCGTCGCCGATGCGCGGCGGCCTTAGAGCGTATTGCCTTGGGGAAGCGCGTACAGTATCATTGGGATGGATCGACATTCTAAAAATCACCCGGTTTCCGTGGAGTGTGCTCGCTCTACTTGCGGGATTGAATCCGCTTTCAATGCTTATATCCTAAGCTTTCCGGCGAGTTGCGTCTTTAAAAATTCGTGACACCTTTTTATAAAATGGAGACACCGCGAAGAAGGAGAGCTCCCCATGAGATGGACCCAGCAGCAGCTGAACCAGAGCAACGCGTTCCTGAACGATTACGCCGTCACCCTGCGCGGCACGGACGTATCCTACTACGTGCATTACTGGGGCGGCGAGACGCAGCTGCTCACGAACCACGTGCATAAGCACTCGTTCTTCGAGATCTGCTATATTCTCGACGGCGAAGGCGAGTACGAGGAAGGCGCGAACCGCATCCCGCTGTCGCCCGGCGTCGTCTTCCTGTCCCGCCCCCATCTTCAACATCAGATCAAAAGCGAGAACGGGCTGTTCATCCTGTTCCTCGCCTTCGAGCTGCTCGAAGCCGAGTCGAGCCCGGCGGCGATCGATCGGTTTCACCGCATGGCGAAGACGGATTCGTATTGGTTCGAATCGACGGCGGACCATCCGATTCCGCAGTTATGGTCCGCCCTGATCTCCACGGCGATCGAGCCGTGCTCGTTTTTGGACGATCACGTGCTCAGCCTGTCGCGGGCGCTCGTTACGTCGTTCGAGGCGGCGTTCAACCGGCGGAAGCCGCCGCAGCAGGAGAAGCCCGCGAGACCGAATACGAGCACGTTCGTTCATCGGGCGAAGCTGTACATCCGCGACAACCTGTCGCAATCGCTCAAGCTGTCCGACGTCGCCGATTATTTGCACATCTCGCCTCGTCATCTGTCCCGGCTGTTCGCCGGCGAGCTCGGGCAGACGTTCACGAATTACGTCCGGAAGGAACGGGTTCGGCAGGCGGCCGCCTTGCTGACGACGACGGACTGGTCGATCAAGCGGATCGCGGAGGCGACCGGGTTCGATACCGTCCATTATTTCGCGAACGTCTTCAAGGCGGAAACCGGGCTCCCGCCCGGCGAATTCGGCAAGAAGTTCCGCGGCCATCAGGACATGTTCCAACCCCCGGCCGGCATCGCGGCCGGGGAGTAACGCCAGCCCTCTACGACTCCGCGACGACGCGGATCGTCCGGAACGCCCGCGCGCCGAACGACGCGCGGCAGGCTTCCCCGTCGCCGTCGACGGGCAGCTCCTCCAAGTTCCGCTCCAGCGCGTCGGTCGCGAAGGCCGAGGCGACACGACGGCCCGGCAGCGAAATTCGCGCCTCCGTCTCCTTCTCCAGCAAGTTATTCATCCGCAGAATGACGCCGTTCCCGTCCTCCGCCGGCTTAACGTGGATGACGTTCGCGCCTGCGCCGGACACCGATAGAAGACGACCTTCCTTATACGCCGGGCACTCGACCGCAGGGAACAGCTGCACCGGATGGGAGGCCGCGAGCCCCGCGGCGGCGGCGGCGGACGCGTCGTAGCGGTCGAAGGCGCGCAGCTCGTACTTGAACGACATCGCGCCCGGCTGGCTCGCCTTGAAGTTGGTGTCCCAATAGTTGTTCGCGGGCCAGGCGAGCAGCAGCGGATTCGCGTCCCGCGGCACTTCCGTCTGCTCCTTGCCGAAGTGGAAATCCCCGATCTGCACGAGCGGCGCGTCCGGGCAAGCGAGCGTCACGCCCCTGGCGCCGTCGAAGACGGACACCGTCTGGTCGACCGTCGCCCAGTCGCGGCACATGCCCGGCAGCTGCTCTTCGTCCAGCTTCACGAACGTAGAAGCGCTGTCGAAGATCGCTTGCCAGCCCGCGTCGAGGTTCAGCGGGAACGCGAAGTACATCGCCTCCGGCTCGCGCACGTCGGTCTTGCGCATCGTCGCCGTCAGCTCGATGCCCGGGCGGTCCGCGAACAACGCGATGCGCTGCTCGAGTCGATCGAACCCCTCCCCTTCCCAGGCGAGCGCCAGCTCGACGGCGCTGCCGCGGCGCTCGACGCGGAGCGACGCCAGCTTGTCGGCGCCCCGTCGGCGCGCCTTCCACTCCCTCTTCCAACAGCTGATGTTGGCGTTCGTCTTGTCGACGTCGCGGTGGTACAACGACGTGCGATGCTGCGGATTCCGGAGCGGGTCGGGCTTCTCGTGCACGTATTGGAACAGCGTCCACTCGCTCGTCGGATCGATCATCTGCCAGTCGAGCTTCTTGTCGGTGAGCGCCGTAATCCTCCCCGTCGCCGGGTCGTAGCGGAGGTCATAGAAACTCGTTTCGATCCGACCGGATTCGACGATGACGTCGGCCGTCCGCGGCGGCTCGCTCAGCTCGGCGAACGGCACGAACTGGTAGCCGAACGGCGGCAGCGTCCGCGTCCCCGCGTACGGCAGCGAACGGTCCGCGTCGTAGTTGTTCTGATGGTAGATGTACCGCGCCGCGGCGGTTTGTCGGCCTTCGGGCTTGTAATGAAGCGGAATATGCAGATCGATCGTTTGCTCCGCCGGCGTCGGGTTGACGAGCAGCAGCCCTTCCGGCTGCTCCGACTGCGGCGGGTTCCCCGCGAACTGCTCCAGCTTCCGGTTCAGCGCGAGGGATGCCATGCTGTTCCCTTGATAGGCGTAATGCGCCTTGTGCGCCCAGAGCGCCTTCGTATAATGATCGTCGGGGTCGGTAATCGAGATGTTCGCCCCCCACGTGTGTTCGTCGTACAAATTCACTTGCTCCCACGCCTCGTCCAGCCAGCGCCGGTCCGTTCGATCCGGGCCATGCGACAGCGCCGCCAAATATTCTGCGGTTCTCAGGCTGATCTTCGATCTCCGGTTAAGGCGGGTTTCGTACGCGGAGCTGCCTGCGCCGAAATTCCAATAATCGGTCCAGTCTCCGGCGAAGGTCGGCACTAGTTCTTCGGGGAGCTCGAGAAGCCTCTCGCGGAACGTCTCGGGCGTCACGAGCCGCATCTTCTGCGGATGTTCCTCCGCATTCCATCGCTCGATCATCTCGAGCAGCTCCGTATCGGGCGGCGTGTTGTCGAGAAGCGGCACGTTCGTCGCCGATAGGAAGATGAAATCGTACGGGTAATCCTGCCGCTCGAGCCGCTCGAAGTATTCGTCGAGCCCCTCCCTCATCCGCGCCGTGCTCTTCTCCCACAGCTTGCAGAACTGCGTAAACAACGAGTAATGCTCGCCGTTGAAGCACAGCAGCGACCTACCGTCCGGCGCCTTCCAACGGAACGCGCGCGGCCGCTGCAGCGGGTACCCGCCGAAGTGAATGTTGATGCCCGTCAGGTACAGCTCGACGCCGGCGTCGAGCAGCACCTGCGACAGCGTCCACGGCTGTCCGTTGATATCGTGGTTAATCGCCGTATTGAGCTTCAGTCCGAATCGCTCGCGCAGCTCGCGGATCGGATACAGCATGCGGGCCAGCTGCTCCGCGTTCGTGAGCGGCGCCGTATGCGCGAACATCGCGGAGACGGCGAGCTGCCCGTTCCTTGCGTAGCGCTCGAACCGTTCGAGCTGCCGCTCGTCCGCTTGCTTCAACCAGCGAAGCACCGGCGCGGTCGCCTCGCACGTCCAGTAAAACCGGGACGCCTCGGGCAGCGCCTCCGTCGCCTCGCATAACTCGAGCGCCTGGTCGATGTACATGTTCTGCAGCTCCATCAGGACGGGCTGCGGATGGGTGTATCCGACGTCGAGATGGCTATGATGGTAGATGAGAATTTCTTTAATCTTCGACACGCGGTTCGCCTCGCTTCGATAGGGTGATTGCACCGACAGCCCCCATTATATCGAGGCGGGTTCATCCCGTCTTTGCGACCTGACGCCAGCGTTTTATAAAATCGTGACACCGTTTTCAAAAAAAAACGAAAAAAAACGGGACGCGTGCCGCCCCGTCTCGTTCCCGAATCGAACTTTCATGATGTAAACGAATCGAGCAACCGCAAAATAAACGGCTTGAGATCCGTAATTCTTCGGTAGTCCGGTTTCTCGTCCGTGCCGTAAACGATGACCGGAAAAAGCGAGTCCGTTTTGTAAATGGACCCGTGAGCGCCGCCCCCCGGGTGGGTCGGCGAGCTTTCGTTCGCGAGCTCGTAGCCCGGCTCCGCGTTTACGACCAAGAACTCCCCTTCGTGCGAATGCAGCGCGGCGTATAATCTCTGCAGGCCGTCGGGGTAATCTCCATAGGTTAGGCTGTTGCCGTCTACTCGTAAGTCGAACACATCCGGATTTCCCTTGACGGTCCATGCCTGTTTATACGGATCCAGAACGGCTCCGCCCTTTTTGTATTGAAGCGTCTCCCCCGTTCCGCCTTGAACGACATGGATCCAGCCGTTGTCCTCCCAAGATGCGAAATCGATGCGCTCGTCGGCGATCAGAAGGTTTGCGACATCCCGGAGAGAAGGCTCGGACCTTAGCTTATACACATACGCCATCGATTCGTTCACGGCCAGCGCCAAGTCGGTTTCTTCCGTTACCGAACCGCCGAACTGCAATACCCGATACTGTCCGAGCAGCTCGTGCAACGGGACGGTCGAATTGCGGGAACGGGGATGAATTTGGCTCACCCCGCTGTCGCCCATCACAACGATGACGGCTCTCCGGGCCGCTTCCTCCGGCGAACCGAACGCCCGCAATAAAGTTTGAATTTGCCGGTCTACGTCCTGCACCCCTTTTAAGTCTGACGGTCCTTTATTATGTAATCTGCTGTCCAGATCCGGCAAATACACGAATAGAAAATCAGGCAAACTGTTGTTCTTAATTAAAAAAGTAGCGACCTCGATCGAATACCGATTGTTCATTCCCATGCGACTGATCAATCCGTCCGGCACATCGGTTATCCCTTCGAGCGGATTCGAGAACGTACCCAACGCTAAAAAATCCGGGCCGGCCACCTCCGCTTCCCCCGGGACGGCGGCCGTTCCTTGGAGCCAAACCGGGACGGACAGCGTATGCGGCGTCGTTCCGCGGTAAATCAGACCGTTAATATTTCCCGATGTCAGCCCCCGTTTCGCTATATCTTCATAGATCGTCGGCGTTCGGTCGCTGAGGTGCTTTCCGTTCAGATGGAGAAGCGCATTCAAGAAGACGGGTTGAACTCCGTTCTTAACGGTCTCGAAGCTTCCCGTCCCGTACGTCACGATTCGTTGCTCCTGGCCGGAATACCAGACCAATCCGGGTACGCGGTGCCGGCTTGGGTCCGTCCCTGTCAACAGAGTGCTGTCGATCGTCACGGACATCGTAGGATATGAGCTTACGAAATCGGGAAAGTACCGCCCGCGCTTCACCAGATATTCGAACGTAGGCAGCTTGTTTTGTGCGATGCCTTCCTCGATCGCTTGAGACTGCAGCGAATCGGCGACGACCAGGATCACTTTCTTCGTACGGTCGTCCGACATGGCATGGATCCGAGACAGATCGGGTTCCTTCGGCGCGTCAGGCTGCTGGCCGCACCCGAAGGGGATCGACAGAAGGGCGAGCGTCATCAACGTTTTTTTCAGCGGCAGGCTCATTGTTTTGTCCCCCTTTTTTGCAAGAAAGGCCGCCGATAAGAACGGCAGCCTGTTTAGACGGTATCTAGCGTTCGGGAACGCGCTTTCGTGCGGATCGACGGGTCTGACCTTCTGCGTTATGTTGCTTCCCGATCCTCCATTTCATTCCTAATGCGGCATCGGAATAAAAACATCGCCCTTCCGGCAAGTTCCGCGCTGACGCAAGAAGGGGCTTTCCCGAGAGCGGAATCATCCGCATACGGGAAAGCCCCTTCGACTTTTTACAAGAATAACACTTCGATAAGCTTAAATATGGCTCCGGCCAAGAACGCCGAGATCGGGATCGTGATAAACCACGTCACGATGATCTTGCCGGCGACGTTCCACTTCACGTCGCGGAACCGCTTGGCCGCGCCGACGCCGAGGATGCCCGACGTTACGACGTGCGTCGTACTGACCGGAAAGCCGGTGAGCGTTGCGCCGAGGATGACGGACGCCGACGTCAAGTCGGCGGAGACGCCGTTCGCCGGCTCGATCTTGAAGATCTTCGAGCCCATCGTCTTAATGATTTTCCAACCGCCTACGGACGTACCGAGACCCATGGCTGTAGCCGCGGAAATTTTAACCCATAACGGTACCTCTAGGTCCGTCTGCAGTCCGCCGGCGACGAGCGCGAACGTGATGACGCCCATCGCCTTCTGCGCGTCGTTCGTCCCGTGGGTGAAGCTCTGGAAGCAAGCCGTGACGATCTGCATCGTGCGGAAATTCTTATTGAGCCGATGCGGGCTGAAGTTCGCGAAAATCCAATAGACGAGCTTCATGACGATAAAGCCGATGACGAACGCGATGATCGGGGAGAAGATCAAGCCCTTGATAATGCTCGCGAAACCGGAGGCGTTAATGCCTTCGATGCCCGCCGATGCGATGACCGCCCCGGCCATCGATCCGATCAAGGCATGCGACGACGACGACGGAATGCCGAACCACCACGTGATCAAATTCCAAGCGATGGCGGCGATCAGCGTGGCGACGATAATGATCATGCCGTGGTCGAGCGTCGACGGATCGGCGACCTTGCCGCCGATCGACTTGGCGACCCCGGTGAACGTAAGGGCGCCGATGAAGTTCAGGGACGCCGCGATCAGGATCGCGTTCCGCGGGCTGAGCGCCCGCGTCGAGACGGAGGTAGCGATAGCGTTCGCCGTGTCGTGGAAGCCGTTGATGAAGTCGAACGACAGCGCCAGGATCACGACGATAACGATGAGGAACATCGGCTCCATACTACGAATATCTCAACAGAACGCTGTCCAGAATGTCGGCCACGTCTTCGCAGGAATCCGTCGTCGTCTCTAAGCGTTCGTAAATTTCTTTTAACCGGAAGTCGTGGTAGGGATCCTTCGGGTTCGTGAAGATCGCGCGAATGCCTTCCCGCATCAGTCGGTCGCCTTCGTTTTCCAAACTGTTGATCGCCACCGAATGCTCCCGAATTTCTTGATACTTCTTCTTGTCGAGCAGCTTGAACGCGGCCACCATATGCTCGCACGACTTCACGAGCACCTCCGCGAAGTCTTTCATGATCTGATCGGTGAACGTAATGTTCAAGTAGTCGAAACGCGCGATCGTCGCTTCGATCCCGTCCATGACGTCGTCGAGCGTCGTCGCCAGCGTAATGATGTCCTCGCGATCGAGCGGAGTGACGAACACTTGGTTCAGCCCTTTGTACACCTGGTGCGTGATGTTGTCGCCCGCGTGCTCGAGCTCCTTCAATTGTTCGACGTAAATCGCAGGCGGCTGATCTCCGTTCATGGCGGTACGGAATACGTGAGAAGCTTTCAGACTGTTTTCGGCGCTCTGGATCAACAGATTCAAGAAATCTGTGTCCGTCTTCTTTTTAAATAACAACTGTGTGGCCTCCTACCCTGGACCAGATTCATCGGGTTCGCATCGATTTCCGCGATTCCCCCATATTGTCATAACATAAATCGACATCAATCGGCAAGAAGCATTTACGAAAACGCAACAATTGTTTTCATATTCTTCACATTTAGTATCTGCCGAAGCGGCCCGTTCGAAACGTTCCGCAGGGCTTCTTTGAAAAAAACGGGATGGATTAGGAAAACGCCAAAAAAGGCCGAGAACCTGCACGAGCCAGGTTTCGGCCTATCTGATCAATAATTGTCGTAATTCAGCTCCGAGGTCGAAAAACCGCAGAACGCCGGGAAGTTTTCGATCGTCCGCTCGGCCCCTTTCTTCCTCGCTTGCCTTTCGATTTGGGCGTACCGCGCCAGAACGCCTCGGCCTTGCGATTGTTCGTTCAACCCATCATTTGTTTCACCAACTCGCGGTTGCGCTCCTTGAACCGTTCGTTATGCGAAGACACCATCGCGGTTTCGCCGGCGTCCGGTTGAATGTACCGCTTCGCCCGGTTCACGGCGTTGGCCGCGTCGTGGAAGGCGCCCGCGATCAGGTGCACCTTGCCGTCGTACTTCACGATGTCGCCGGCGGCGTAGATGCCGGGTACGCTCGATTCGCATTGGGCGTTCGCCGCGACGTAATCGTCGTCGGCCATCTCGATGCCGACTTCGCTGGCCTTGATCAGCGAGGCGTCGCGGTCGTAGCCGTGGCTGATGACAACCTCGTCGACGTCGAGGATCGAAGCTTCGCCCGTCGCGAGATCGGTAATTTCCACCCGTTCGACCGTCTCGTGGTTCGCGCCCGCGATCAGCCTCGTGATCGACGAACGAAGACGAATGTCGGCGGCGCCGTTCATGAGCTGCGACACTTGCGCTTCGTGACCGGATAGAGACTCCTTCCGATGCACGACGTGCACGCGCTTCGCCACGGCCGCGAGCTCGTTGGCCCAGTCGACCGCCGTATTGCCTCCGCCGGAGACGACGACCGTCTTATTCTTGAAGTGCTGCAGCGACTTGACCGTATAGTTCAAGTTGGACACCTCGAACCGCTCGGCTCCCTCGATGTCAAGCTTGTGCGGGTTCAGGATGCCGCTGCCGATCGCGACGATGACCGTCTTCGACAGATGGACCTCGCCGGACGTCGTCCGCAGCGCGAACCGCCCCTCCGAATCGCGGGAGATCGATTCCACCTTCTCGCCCAGTACGACCGTAGGCTGGAACGTGAGCCCCTGCTCGACCAACCGTTCGATAAGCCGGGCCCCCGGCACCGGCGTCAACCCGCCGACGTCCCAGATCATCTTCTCCGGATATACATGCACCTTGCCGCCGAGACGCGGTTGGTACTCGATAATTTTCGTCCTCATCTCGCGAAGACCGCTATAGAACGCCGAATACAGTCCCGCAGGTCCGCCTCCGATGATCGTTACGTCGAACAAATCGGCTTCCTTCATCCTCGATCGTCCCCCACCCGAACATTAATGATTCTCATTCTCAACGAATATACACCGGAACAAACCGGATTTCAACACAAAAATTAAGGGTTGACAATTCCTTCGATTCCACTTTATAGTTCTGTTTTGAGTGAGATTGATTCTCATTATTGATCAAATAGGGGCTCAGCCCTTTTCATTCTCTTGGAGGTGAACCGTACCATGACCCGACTCGTAACGTCCGGACTGCAGGTCGGCTACGACGATCGGTTGATCGTGAAGGATTTGGATCTCGCGATTCACGACGGTCTCGTGACGACGATCATCGGACCGAACGGCTGCGGGAAGTCGACGCTGCTGAAGGCGATGACCCGCATTCTCCCGCACCGATCGGGCACGATTCTGCTGGACGGGAAGAGCATTCATAAGGAAAACACCAAGCTGCTCGCCCGGAAAATGGCCTTTCTGCCGCAGACGCCCGAGAGCGCCGCCGGACTGACGGCCGGCGAACTGGTCTCCTACGGCCGGTATCCGTATCAACAAGGGTTCGGCCGCTTGTCCCCGCGCGATTACGAAGTCGTCGACTGGGCGCTCGAGGCGACCGGCACGGCCGACTTCAAGTTTCGCGCCGTCGACGCCTTGTCGGGCGGGCAGCGGCAGCGCGTCTGGATCGCGATGGCGCTCGCCCAAGAGACGGATCTCATCTTCTTGGACGAGCCGACGACGTACCTCGACATGGCGCACCAGCTGGAGGTGCTGGAGCTGTTGCAGACGCTGAATCGCGAGCAGCGGCGGACGATCGTCATGGTGCTGCACGACCTTAATCAAGCCGCCCGGTTCGCCGACATCGTCGTCGCCATGAAGGACGGCGCGATCGTGAAAGCGGGCGGCTGCGAAGAGGTCGTTACGCGACAGGTGCTGCGCGACGTGTTTCACATCGACGCCGAAATCGGTAGAGACCCATGGACCGGGAAACCGATGTGCGTCGCCTATAAACGATACAGAGGAGAGAATTCGAATGTCCGTGTCGACCAAGAAATTCCGAAAGAAACTTCTGCCGATCCCGCTCGCTCTTACGCTTACGCTGCTCGTTAGCGCCTGCAGCGGCGTAGCGCCCGCGAACGAAGCCGGCATCGGCGGGGAGACGATTACATACGAGTCGGAGAACGGTCCGATCGAAGTGCCGACCGCCCCGCAGCGCGTCGTCGTCGTCTCCACGTTCGCCGGCAACGTCTTGTCGCTCGGCGTCCCGGTCGTCGGCGTGGACGTCTGGACGATGATGAACCCCCGCTTCGCGGAACCGTTGAAGGACGCAGAGGAAATTTCCGAGGAAAGTTTAGAGAAAATCATCGAGCTGGAACCGGACCTGATCATCGGGTTGTCTACCGCGAAAAACATCGATAAGCTGAGCGAGATCGCGCCTACGGTCACGTATACATACGGGAAGCTGGATTACTTGACGCAGCATCTGGAAATCGGCAAGCTGCTGAACAAGGAAGCGGAAGCCAAGGCTTGGATCGACGACTTCAAAAAGCGGACGGCCGAAGCCGGCGACGAGATCCGCGCGAAGATCGGCGAGGACGCTACCGTCACCATCGTCGAAAACTTCGAGAAAGAACTGTACGTGTTCGGCGACAACTGGGGGCGCGGGGGCGAAATTTTGTACCGCGAGATGAAGCTGAAGATGCCGCAGAAGGTAATCGACACCGCGCTCCAGCCGGGATACTTCGCCCTCTCCCTCGAAGCGCTGCCGGAATTCGTCGGCGATTATCTCATCATGAGCAAATATACGGATTCCGACACGTCGTTCTTGCAGTCCGAGACGTATAAGAACATCCCCGCGGTGAAAGAAGGCCGCGCGTTCGAGGTCGACTCGAAGGCGTTTTTCTTTAACGATCCGATCACGCTCGAGTACCAGCTCGAATTTTTCATCGATCGTTTCCTTGGCGAACGATGAACGCAGGAGCGCGTTTCGCGGTACCGTTCCCGCTCAAGCTGTTTCTCAGTCTTCTCTTGTTCGCGGGCATGTTCGTCCTTGCCATGACGACGGGAGCCGTCGACGTAAGCTTCCGGGACGTCTGGCTGGCTGCGACGACGCAAGCGGACGGCGATAAACCGTTAATGATTCGAGAGATTCGGCTTCCCCGCGAGCTCGCGGCCGTCTTCGTCGGCGCCGCGCTCGCCGTCTCCGGGGCGATCATGCAGGGCATGACGCGCAATCCGTTGGCGGATCCCGGGCTGCTCGGCGTAACCGCCGGCGCGAACGCGGCGCTCGCCGCCACGATGGCGTTCCTCCCCGCGGCGAACTACTACGGCATTACGATCGCGTGCTTCGTCGGCGCGACGGCCGGCGCGGCGCTCGTCTTCGGCATCGGGACGATGCGGCGCGGGGGCTTCTCCCCGATCCGCATCGTGCTGGCCGGCGCCGCCGTATCGTCCTTCCTATACGCCGTGGCGGAAGGCGTCGGCCTATACTTTAAGATATCGAAGGACGTCTCTATGTGGACGGCCGGCGGCATGATCGGCACGACGTGGAGTCAACTGCAGCTGATCGGCCCGCTCATCGCCTGCGGACTAGTCGGCGCGCTGCTTCTGTCGCGGCAGCTTACCGTGCTTAGCTTAAGCGAGGAAGTCGCGTCAGGTCTCGGTCAACGCATCCTCTTCGTCAAGACGGCGCTGCTCGGCATCGTCGTCCTGCTCGCGGGCGCTTCGGTCGCCTTGGTCGGGAGCCTCGCCTTCCTCGGCCTCATCGTGCCCCACGTCGTTCGGGCCGTCGTCGGCACCGATTATCGGTATATATTGCCGATGTCCGCCGTCGGCGGCGCCGCGCTGATGCTGCTCGCGGATACGATCGCCCGCACCGTGAACGCGCCGTACGAGACGCCGGTGGCCGCGGTCATCGCGATGATGGGCATCCCGTTCTTTCTGGCGATCGTGCATCGAGGAGGTCGAACGTCGTCGTGATTCATCCCCAAGTGATTCGAAAGCAGCGATGGCTTCTTGGACTGCTGTTAGCGCTCCTCCTGCTCGTCTCCGTTATCGGCGCCGGCGTCGGGTATTCGTCGCTGTCGTTCGACCGACTCCTGCCGACGCTGCTCGGGAGCGGCACGTTCAAGGAGGAATTCGTGCTGTTCTCGGTGCGGCTGCCGCGCATTGCGGTCACGCTGCTCGCGGGTATGGCGCTCGCGCTGTCGGGGGCGGTGCTGCAGGGCATCACCCGCAACGAGCTCGCCGATCCGGGCATCATCGGCGTCAACTCCGGCGCGGGCGTCGCCATCGCGACGTTTTACTTGTTTCTGCCGATCGACACGCGGACGTTCGCTTGGATGCTGCCGCTCGTCGCCTTCCTCGGCGCGATCGTCACGGCGCTCGTCATCTACGCGCTCGCGTACCGCCGGAAGTCCGGCCTTCAGCCGACCAGCTTCGTCCTGATGGGCGTCGGCGTATCGCTCGCCCTCTCCGGCGCGATGGTCGTGATCGTCTCCTCGGCCGAACGGGAGAAGGTCGACTTCGTCTCCAAGTGGCTCGCCGGCAGCATCTGGGGCGCGGATGGGCCGTTCATCGCGGCCGTCGCGCCGTGGCTGGCGCTGCTCATTCCGTTCGTGCTCTCGCGATCGAACCGCCTGAACCTGCTCGGGATGAGCGAGCCGGCCGCGATCGGCGTCGGCGCGGCCGTCCAGAAGGAACGGTTCGTCCTGCTGCTGGCGGCGACGGCGCTCGCCGCGACGGCCGTGTCGGTCGCAGGCGGCGTCGCGTTCATCGGCTTGATGGCGCCGCACATCGCGAGGAGCCTAGTCGGGCCGCGGCACCAGCTCATGCTGCCGCTCGCCCTCGCCATCGGCGCGTTCCTGCTCCTCTCCGCCGACACGATCGGCCGCAATCTCGCCGATCCCGACGGCATTCCGGCCGGGATTATGGTGTCGCTGCTCGGCGCGCCATATTTCTTATATTTGCTGCTGCGTAAATCGAGGTGACGGCGGATGCGCCGTCGCCTTTTTTTTTGCTCAGCGGCGGCTCAGTCCGTTTTCAGCGAACCTTCAGAAACTTGTTGTATACTTCTTCTATAGAGAAGATGAAGTAGAGACCTTTGGAGGCAACGCCGATGAACAACGAGAAGAACATACGCATCCTGCTCGTAGACGACGAACCGCATATTTTGCAATTTCTCGTGATGGGACTGGAGGGCGAAGGGTACCAGGTGCGTACCGCGCCTGACGGCTTAAACGCCGTGACGGCCGCCGCCGAGTTTCAGCCGCACGTCGTCGTCCTGGACGTCATGATGCCGGGCATGGACGGCTTCGAGACGTGCCGGCTGCTGAAAAAGAAGAGTACGGACGTCGCGGTCATTATGTTAACCGCGAAGGATGAAATCGAGGACCGCGTGAAGGGATTGAAGCTCGGCGCCGACGATTATCTCGTCAAGCCGTTCAGCTTCGACGAGCTGCTCGCCCGAATCGAAGCGCGCTTGCGCAACCAATTCCCGTCTTTGTTCGGGAAGGTCGCGCTGGGGCCGTTCGGGCTGGACGACCGCCGAAGAGAAATTACGCACGAAGGGAAAGTGCTGGAGCTTTCGCCCACGGAGTACGACCTGCTGCGGTATATGATCGTGAACCACGGCATCGTGCTCAGCAAGTCGAGAATTTTGGATGCGGTATGGGGGTACGATTTCGGCGGGGAGGAAAACATCGTGGAAGTGTACGTCCGCTCGCTCCGGGACAAGTTAAGCGATAAGGAACACCGGCTCATCCGCACGATCCGCGGAGCCGGTTATCGGGTCGACTTCGCATGAAGGCATTCCTTCGACGTTCCCCGCACCGGATGAACCCCCGGTCCCTCCGGTTCCAGCTGCTCGCGCGCTCCCTGCTGATCTTGGCCGGTCTTCTGATCCTTATCGGTTCGCTGCAATATGTATTTATGAAAGATTTCTTGTATCGCAACGAAGCGGAGACGATCGGGGCCAACGCGATGGGGCCGATGCGAAGCATTCTGTCCGATCGGCCGCGCGGGCCGGTCTTCCTGCCCGATAATCTGTCGATCGCCTTCATCGCCGCCGACGGAACGCGCACCGATATTTCCGGCGCGAGCGGCGGCGCCGTCTCGCCCGAGCTGTCGACCGACGAACTCCAGCGATTGGCGGAAGACCGGCACGGGCGCGACGAGGAGGGGCGGTATGCGGTCGTACGCGACAGCGAAGGCGTCGAGCAGCTCGTGGTGCTGCGTTCCGAAGGCGGCCTGACCGGACGGGGCTACATCCAGATCGGAACGCCGACCGCGCCGCTTAAGGCTGTCGCGCTGCAGCAGCTGCTCATCTTCGCCGCGCTTTCGATTCTCGCGCTCGCCGGCGGACTGGCGCTGTATGTCCCTGTGCTTCGCCGAACGCTGCGACCGCTCCAGCAAATGGTCGAGACGGTCGAGCGGACCGACGCGGGCAATCTGGACGAACGATTTCCGACAAAACAAGGGCAGGAGGAAATCGACCGTCTCGCGGAGTCGTTCAACGGCATGCTCGGCCGGCTCGCCGCCTCGTTCGAAGCGGAACGCGAGTCCAAGGATCGGATGCGCCGGTTCATCGCCGACGCCTCCCACGAGCTGCGCACGCCGCTGACGTCGATCCACGGCTTCCTGGAGGTGCTCCTGCGCGGAGCGGCCGAGAAACGCGAGCAGCTGTATTCGGCGTTGAACAGCATGCTTGGGGAATCGGTCCGCATCAAGAAGCTCGTCGAAGACCTGCTGCTGCTCGCGAAGCTCGACAGCGCGCCGCGTCTCGAGCTGCGGCGGACCCGTCTCGACGGCCTGATCGACGAGATGGAGCCGCATCTGCGCATGCTGGCCGGCCGCCGCTCGCTTACCTTCGTCGCCTCCTCCGACCTCGTCGCGTCCGTAGACGCGGATCAGATCAAGCAGGTCATGCTCAACCTGTTCCAGAACGCCGTCCAACACACCGACCCGGATCGCGGCAGCATCGAAGTCGCGTTGCGCGCCGACGGGCGCGACGCGCTGCTCAGCGTCGCGGACAACGGCCCCGGCATCCCGGAGCCGCATCTCGCCAAGCTGTTCGACCGATTTTACCGAGTCGATACGTCCCGAACGCGCAAGCTGGGCGGCGCGGGTCTCGGCCTCTCGATCTCGTTATCGATCGCCGAGGCGCACGGCGGACGCATCGAAGTCGCGAGCGGGCTCGGCCGGGGCAGCACGTTCGCGCTGCGATTGCCGCTGGCGCCCCCGGAACTCGAGCGATAACAAATAGGGCTGTACCGCATGCAACGACCCGTGCATGCGGTACAGCCCTTATTTTCTACCCATGTTTCACATGATGCAGCGTCTGCGCGAAAATTTGTTCGATATGGACGTCGTCCAGGGAATAATAAACCGTCTTGCCGGCCTTCCTCCGCTTCACGATGCGAAGGTTGCGCAGCACCCGCAGCTGGTGCGACACGGCGGACTGGCCCATCTCCAGCACGACGGTCAGGTCGTGCACGCATAATTCTTTCTGCATCAGCGCATAGATGATGCGGACGCGGGTCGGATCGCCCAGCGCTTTGAAGATATCGGCCAATTCGTTCATCGTCGGCTCGTCGATCATGGCATCCTTCACGGTTTGAAGATCCGTCTCCGTTCCGCTGCAAGGATCGTCGCAAGTATCTAGAATGACGTTTTCGATTCCGATCACCGCCTTACGTTCTTCCTCTTAGTATAAGCACTAATTCGGGAGAACGGAAGTCGGAACGCTTCGGAAAATGCGCCGACGCATATTGCGCCTCATCCTTTCATGGAATATAATACATATGAATAGTTGCTCATATGTTAGGAGGACGTCCGATGGGTACCCATATGCATAAGAAGCATGCGCATCGCGGACAGGTGAGCGAGCACGACTGCAATCATAATCACGATCATAACCACGAACACGACCATGAACACGACCATGAACACGACCATGGGCATCATCATCACGGGCACGGGCATCATCACAGCCACGCGCCGAACAATCAAAAGGGACTTCTTATCGCGCTTACCATTACGACGGGCATTATGCTGCTCGAGTTTTTCGGCGGGCTCGTCACCAACAGTTTGGCGCTGCTGTCCGATTCCGGACATATGTTGAACGACGCGGCTTCGCTCGCCTTAAGTTTGTTCGCCTTATGGCTGTCCGGCAAAGCCGCCACGTCTACGAAGTCGTACGGATATCATCGTTTCGAAATCTTAGCCGCCCTGCTGAACGGCGTCACGCTGTTCGTCATCGCCTTCTTCATCGCCAAGGAAGCATACGAACGCTTCTTCGCGCCTCCCGAAGTCGCCAGCGGTTCGATGATGGCGATCGCGACCGTCGGCTTGCTCGCCAACTTGGCCAGCGCCTGGGCGATCATGCGAGGGAGCGACGTCAAGGACAACATGAACGTGCGAAGCGCGTATTTGCACGTTCTTGGCGACGCGCTCGGCTCCGTCGGCGCGATCGTCGCCGGCGCGCTCATGCTGGCGTTCGGATGGTACGTCGCCGACCCGATCATCAGCGTCTTGGTCGCGATTCTCATCCTTCGCGGGGCCTGGGGCGTTATCGGTCAGACCGTCCATATCCTCATGGAAGGCACGCCCTCGCGTATCAATATCGGCAAGGTGAAGCATACGCTCGAGAGCATCGACGGCGTGCGAGACGTCCACGACTTGCACGTATGGACGATCACCTCCGGCATGGACTCGTTAAGCGCGCATCTGTTGATCGAGGACGGTTTGGACGAACAAATCATTTTGCAAGAAGCCGTGCGCCTCATGGAGCGGAAGTTCGCCGTCACCCATTGCACGATCCAGATCGAGACGTCGGATGTGCAGCACGCGGATTTGAAAGTATAGACGCGAAGAAGGGAGCCGACCGGCTCCCTTTTCCTTCCCGATCGGAAACGACCGGACATTCCTGAATCCAATTAAAAAACGCCTGCGATCGACGAGTCGATTCGGAGGCGTTATCGGTTTTATGATGTTGGAGCGGACGATGGGATTCGAACCCACGACCCTCGCCTTGGCAAGGCGATGCTCTACCACTGAGCCACGTCCGCGCGTAAGAAGCTGGGGATCCAGGGATCGAACCTGGGAATGACGGAGTCAAAGTCCGTTGCCTTACCGCTTGGCTAATCCCCAATGGGTGAATGGGGCGACCGAGGGGAATTGAACCCCCGAATGTCGGATCCACAAACCGATGCGTTAACCACTTCGCCACGGTCGCCAAGTTAAAACCCATTCCGTTGGGAAAACATATGGCGGAGAAGGTGGGATTCGAACCCACGCACGCCTCGCGACGCCTAGCTGATTTCGAGTCAGCCCCCTTGGACCACTTGGGTACCTCTCCATGAAACATCTCGGTAATTCTTCGTAAAAACAATCCCCATAGGGGATCGGCTTGGCGACGTCCTACTCTCCCGGGACCCTGCGGTCCAAGTACCATCGGCGCTGGAAGGCTTAACGTTCGTGTTCGGGATGGGTACGCGTGGTTCCCTTCCGCCATCATCACCAAACCTATTGTGTTGTTTCCGCCAAGAAACAACGATTGTGATTCAAGGAGTCTTGCCCCTTGAAAACTGGATGCGAAACGATTGCACACTCCGAATATTTGGATAAGTCCTCGACCGATTAGTATTCGTCAGCTGCACGCGTTGCCGCGCTTCCACCCCGAACCTATCAACCACGTCGTCTACATGGGGTCTTCAAGCAGGGAAATCTCATCTTGAGGGGGGCTTCACGCTTAGATGCTTTCAGCGCTTATCCCTTCCGTAC
>NZ_JAPSKE010000053.1 GCF_031177825.1 Paenibacillus sp.
AGCGTCGGGGGAGGATTTTTGCGTGTCGCGACCGCGTTAGCGCTGACGCGCCGCCCGCAGCGTCTCGCTGCTTTCGTAGAACGCTTCCAGCCGCGACCGTTCTTCGGCCGTGAACCGTCTCAGCGGCTGCCGAGCCGTCGGCGTTCGCACGACGCCTTGAAGATAGAGCATATACTTCTCGTACGGAATGACGTCGTATCCGACCATATGAGCGATCACCCGATTCGCTTCGGCTTGCATCGCTTGCACCGTCCGGCCGCTCTTCCATCCGTCCTCGGACAGAAGCCGATGCATCCCGACGAAGAGCCCCGGCATCATATTGAAGGTGCTGCCGATCGCGCCGTCCGCCCCGGCGAGGGCGCCGCTCGCGTACACTTCGTCATGCCCGTTGAAGACGAGGAAATCCTCGCCGCAGCGCGCGCGAATTTGCTGCATCTCGAACAGGTTGAGCGACGTGAACTTGATGCCGATGCACTGCGGATTGCGGCTAAGCCCTTCGTAGAAATCTAACGAAAGACTGACACCGGTCGCGCCGGGAAAATGGTACACGATCATCGGCGCGGCTACGGATGCCATAATAGCCTCGTAGTGCCCCTGGATTTCTCTCGGCGAGAGCTTGTAATAGAAGGGCACGACGGCCGAAATCGCATCTACGCCTTGCCGTTCGGCATGCTTCGCGAGCGCGATCGAATCCATCGTGCCGATGCAGCCGATATGCGCCAAGACGACGGCCCGCCCGGCGGCGGCGCCGACGACCGTCTCCAATACCCGCTGGCGCTCCTCGCCGGTCAACAGAAAGCCTTCCCCCGTGCTCCCTCCGACATAAAACCCCTTTACCCCTTGGTCGATCTGATGCGTCGTCAATCGAACCAAAGAATCGTAATCGATGCTCCCGTCCTCGTGCATCGGGGTGACCAACGCGGTGTAGATGCCGCCGAACGTCTCTTTCCGCTGGCTTGCGCTCATTCGCTTTTCTCTCCGTTTCCTCTGTCTTCCTCGTTCCCGAGTATGAAATCTTCCTCGCGAAAACTGTACCCCCGGATCTGACCTTTCGGAGCGTCGTCCACGATGTACTGCACGACGTAAATTTCTCCGTCCTCGAATTGAACCCAGCCGGAGTAGCCTAAATCGGCGGCGGGGCTGCGATCGAAGTCGATCGGCAAGATTCGGGTCCACTGCTCGCGACGCTCCGTCGCCCGAGCCGACGCTTGATCCGTCAGCCCCGCGAAAAAGTTTTGCGTCCACGTGCCCAGCCAGCCCTTCCCGCCCTGCATAAATCGGTAAGTAATCAGGACGCTTCCGCTGTTCAGCAGCCCGGCGACTGGCCGATGGCAGCCCGGCAGCGGCATCCGGTACACGCCGTTCCAGCTTTCCCCTTGGTCGTGCGAGATCGCCTTGTAGCAATCCAGGCCCAACCCGGAATTTTCCCGCAGGAACGCGACCAACGTGCCGTCCGGGAGCGGCAGGATGCTGGCTTCGCAAAGCTTCAGCTCCGGATCCGAAGCTACGATGACGGGCTCCGACCAGCGCTTCCCTTGATCGTCGGAGTAGATCAGCCGCTGCGCGCCTTTCGTATGCGCGGACAGCAGCCATCGGCCGGAGGGAAGCTCGCAAAGTTTATCGGGTACGATGCCCTCGAGCGGCGTCTCGATCGGTTCCGTCCAACTCGTCCCCTCGGCATCCCCGATCCATAAGAAATTTCGGCCGCCGTTCTCTTTCTTTTCCGATATGCGATCTCCGACGACGACCAGCCTTCCGTCGCGGAGCCGGGTAATCCGGGCGCAGTTCCAATACGGCAGCCCGTTCGTCAGCTCGGTCAGCGGTCGCTTCTTCTCCCATGTTCGCCCCCGGTCCGCGCTCTCGACGAGCATGAAGCGGGTTTGCGAACGATCCCCGTGGTGGGTGCATTGCGAGAAGACGCAGACGAGCTTGCCCCCCTCCGTCAGCGCCGCGTCCGGCCACGCTTCGTACCAATCGTCGTCGCGGCTCACCGCGAATTTCCGTATCATCGCGTTACCTCATCCTTCCGTTCGTCGATGAAAGATCTGTCGTGCGCGACGAACACGACGGCCGTCGCCTCCGCGACATGGCCCGCCCGATCCGTTGCAGCGTACTTGATCGTATAAGTGCGCCCCGCCCCGCCGCCGTTCCTCTCGGCTCGCAGCGAAAACTCCCGATCGTCGGCGCCGAACGCGGCATCGGCGATATCTACCTCTCTGCTCTCGACTCCCGGAGAGGATCCGCCGTCGTCGTCGATCTGAATCGAATCGAGAACGATTCGTTCGATGCCCGACGCGTCGTCCTCGGCCGCTACCGCCGTCCGGATCGGCGTCAACTCGCCGTTCGGCGCCCACAGTTCGGACGGGTCCGCCGAGACGCGGAGCGCGGGAGCCGTCTTATCGATGCGAACGGCCATGCTCCGCGTCTCCTCGACGTTGCCGGCCGCGTCCTCGCTCCGATACTCGAGCGTATGCTCGCCTTCCTCGGCTAGGAGAACGTGGCCCGCATAAGCGGCCCAGCTCCCGCCGTTCACGCGGTATTCGGTACGGGCGATGCCGGAGAGGTCGTCTGCAGCGGACAGCGTCACACTCACGTCGGACGTATACCATCCGTTCGCGCCGTTCGGCTCGCCGGGCGATGCCGCGGCCGCGGTCGTCGGCTTCGTCCGATCGCCGTGCCAATACAGCTTCCTGACGTCCGCGTCGTTCAGGGCATGCTTATAGATGCGCAGCTCGTCCATGTGCCCCGTCCAATCCCGGTTGGCGACGACCCCCTTATCGAAGCCGACGAGCGGCGGGGCGGTCCGGTTCGTCAGGTCCATCGCCTCCCCGTCGTATTTGACGGAGGTAGCGGAGAGCTCGCCGTTTACGTAAATTTTGTTGACGGAACCGTCCCGTACGGCGGCGAGATGCGTCCACCGCCCGGGTTTCACGAGACCGGCCGCGGTAGCGACGCCGATTTCCCTGTCCGCGGGCAGCCCGTACATATTCATGCGAACCGCGCCGTTCCTTTCCACGGAAAACCACCATTGCGGCACTTTCCCGTTCGAGCCGTACCAATACAACAGATGTCGCTGCTGAACGAGCGCATCCGGATTCACCCATACCGAATACGTGAAATTCTCCTTCCCGGGATGCAGCGCTTCCGCGTTCGAAATTTCTGCGTAAGAACGTCGTCCGTCCAAATACAGCGCATCGCCGTCCATCCCCGGGCGGATGTCCGCGCCGCCGTTCAATATCCCGACATGTCCGCGGCCGGCGTCGTCCGGTATGCCGCTTGCGTCCGCTCCGTCGAAGCTCCAATGCATTAGCAGCTCCGGCGCCGCTCTCGTTCGATCCAGCGCGATCGCGTATGAACGGGTCCGTTCTCCGAGCCTCGTCTCCACCGCGATCGTCTCTACGCCGTTCAAGTCGATCGTTCGAGGCGCGCCGGACGCCGCCGGCGTCCCGTCGATCGAAATTTCGATCGCCCTCTCGGACGCGACGGGCGTGATCGTCACTTGATTCGTTCCGCGGTACAGCGCTAGCGTGTACGCTTCGACGTCGCCGCGGAAGGCGGGAGTCAAGCTGCCGTCGGAGAAGAGGAGTCGATCCAAATCCGCTTCCGGGACTTGAAACCAAGCGAGATTGAACGTCGCGAACATGATTTTGTCGTACGGCGTGTATTCCCCGCCCTCGAACAACAAGGAGACGTTCCCGTCCGGCTGCACCGTCAGCGACGAATACGCGGAGGGCCCCTTGTACGCCGTCTTGGCGACCGTCCACGTTCGTCCGTCGTCGTAGCTGATGCGCACCGTCATGTTTTCGCGGCGTTCCGTGTGAGCCGGATTCGCGAAGAGCAGCGTCTTGTCGCCTTCGGCGTTGTCGGCGGGCCGATACCGAACGATGCTTGCTTCGCAGATCGGGTCGATCAAGGCGTCGACGTACTCGATTCCGGACCAAGTCGCGCCTTGGTCCGTGCTGGTCGAGACGGCCCGCCGCTTCAGATGCTGATTGGCGGACAGCCGATCGTTGCGCATGAGCGTCCCGTCCGTCAGCTCCACGACGGTCGCCTCGTTCAAGCCTCCCGGCAGCCGCCCGCTCTCGTACCACGTCGCGCCGTGGTCGTCGCTCTGCAGGTTGCGCCCGATCGCCGGGATGACGAGCCTTCCGCGGGCCGGTCCGTGCCGAAGCTGGATGCCGATCCCCGGCCCGGTCGCGTCCCACCGCGTATCCGGGCTTTGCACCTCCGCGAAGCGATCGACCGGCTCAGACCAAGTCGCTCCATCGTCGTCGCTGTAGGCGCTCCAGATCGTGCGTACGCCGCGGCTCGTGCCGTTATTGATTTCCGTGATCGTGTCTTCCCCGTAATTGCGGGTCATGAACAGCCAGAGGCGCCCCGTCGATTCGTCCTGCACCGGCGTCGGGTTCCCGCACGTATCCGGGCCCGCGTCGCAGACGACCTGGAGCGGCTGCCAGGTTCGCCCTCCGTCGAAGCTGCGTTTCAGCACGAGATCGATATCGCCCGTATCCGAAGCGCCGTTGACGCGGCCTTCGGCGAAGGCGAGCAGCGTGCCCGCCGCGGTCGTCAGGACGGACGGGATGCGGAACGTGTGGTAGCCCTCCGTCCCGGACACGAACAAGTCGATATTCCGGAAGTACGCCGCTTCGCCGGTAGGCGGCGGCGAGCCCCCGCTTTCCTCGGCCAAGGCCGAGGCGGCCGGAGCGCCGATCAGCGCGGCGATCCATAATGCGATCCATAGCCTTTTCACCTTAATTCCCCCTTCCTTCCTCGTTGCTCCGGGAGAAGCGGGCTAACGTCATACGCTCGTAAGGTCTCTCCTCGCCGCATTCGTAGAAGCATAATACGTTGCCGTCGTTCGCGACGGCCAAGTCGGAGTATGCGGCGGGACCGGCGTGCAGCACCGCCTCCGTCGTCCAGCTCCGGCCGTCGTCCGCGCTGGAGCGAACCGTCAGCCGCTCGCGCTTCTCGCTGGCCGGATTGGAGAACAGAAGACCTCCCGCGCCGTCTTCGACGACGCTGCCTTGACAGACCGGCTCGACCAACGCTTCGTCGAGCGCGACGTCAGACCACGTGAGGCCCCCGTCGCGGCTTCTCGCCACGGCGCGCCGATGCCGACCGTGATAGCTCCGCATGTTCATATACACCGATCCGTCCCGCGCCTCCGCAAGCGCGCATTCGTTCGTACATTCCCCGACCGTGCCGCCGATGCGCCAGGTCTCCCCATGGTCGTCGCTATAAATCACATGGGCGGCGTACGGCCCCGACGTGCCCGATTCTCGATTCAAGACGGCATGGTTGCACGGCACGATCAAGCGGCCGCTTCGCAGCTGCGCCGCATGGCACGGCCCCGTGGCGTACCACGTCCATTCCGGAAGCTTCACGTCCCCGGTAATGTCCTTCGGCTCCGACCACGTGACGCCGTCGTCGTCGCTGTACATCGCGAGCACGTCCCGTTCCGCCTTCCCGGCCAAAATCTCCTTCTCGTGGCCGTCCTCCGCGTTGCGACATAACAGCAGCCAAATCCTCCCCGTGTCCCGATCCTGCACCGGACACGGGTTTCCGATCGTATTCGCGCCGTCGTCGGCGACGATGCGCATCGGCTCCCAGGTCGCGCCGTGATCCAGACTTCTCCGAAGCGCCACGTCGATATCTCCGGCGTCGCCGCCCCCGTTTCTCCGCGCCTCGCAGAACGCGAGCACCGTCCCGCTCCGCGCGACGAGCAGCGACGGGATGCGATACGTGTGGTACCCTTGCTCTCCGGAGACGAACAGGTCGATCTTGGACATCATAGCTCTCTCTCCTCCTCATCCTTTGACGGAGCCCACCAGCATGCCTTTCACGAAATATTTCTGGATAAACGGATAGACGAGCAAAATCGGCAGCGTACTGATGATGATGACGGCCGACTTCAAGGTCGCCGCCGGCGGCGGATCTTTAATGAACTCCAACTGCGTTTCGTCGTGAACGACGCCGGTGAGCAGGATGTTCCGCATGACGACTTGAATCGGCTGCTTGCTTTGCGAATTAATATAGATCGAAGCGCCGAACCAATCGTTCCAATGGTGGACCGCGTAGAACAGTCCGATCGTGGCGATGGCCGGCATCGAAAGCGGAACGATGATCTTCAGCAAGATGACGGCCGGCGTCGCTCCGTCGATGACGGCGGATTCTTCCAGCTCCTCCGGGAGCGTCAGGAAGAAATTCCGCATGATAAACAAATTCCATGCGCTGATCAGCCCCGGGATCACCAGCACCCAGAGCGAATCCTTCAAGCCGACGGCATCGATCAGCATATAATTCGGAATCAGGCCGCCGTGGAAAATCATCGTAAGGAAGACGATCAAAACCAAGCCGTTCCTCCCGGGAAGCGTCCGCCGCGCCAAACCGTACGCCAGCGTCGCGGTGAACGCCAAATTGAGGAACGTGCCGACGACGACGCGGAAGAGGGTGACCTTATACGCGTTGTAGATAATCATGCCGCGGCTTAGCAGCATGTCGTAAGCGCCGAAGTCGACCCGCTCCGGAATGAGGACGAACGCCCCGCGGCGCATCGACTCCTCGGCGCTGATGAACGAGGTGGATAACACCGCTAGGAACGGGATCAGAAACAGCAGCGATAGAACGGCGAGCAGTACGATATTGAACAGGTCGAAGACGCGCTCTCCCGCGGTAGGCTTCCATGCGCTCATCGGATTCCCTCCTACCAGATGCCCGTCTGGTTCATTCGTTTGGCGATATAATTAGCTCCCAGGATCAAGATCATGGCGATGACGTTTTTGAACAGGCCGACGGCCGTTGCGAAAGAGTAATTCAGCTGCGTCAGGCCTTCGCGATATACGTACGTGTCGATGATGTCCGCCACTTCGTAAACCGCCGGGGAATACAACAGCAGCACCTTCTCGAATCCCGCGTTCAACAGGCCGCCGATCGACAATATGAGCATGATGGCGATGACCGGGGTAATGCCGGGCAGCGTAATATGCCAGGCCTGACGGAAGCGGCCGGCTCCATCCATCCGGGCCGCCTCGTACAAGCCCGGGTCGATCCCCGTCATCGCGGCCAAATACAGGATGCTCCCCCACCCGATCGACTGCCATACGTGGGAGATGACCAGGACGCTTCGAAAATGGTCGGGGCTGCCCAGGAAATGAATCGGCTCGCCGCCGAAATGGACGATGACGGCATTGATCAACCCTCCGTCGGTGGAGAGGATCATCATCGCCAGCCCGGCCACGACGACCGTGGAAATAAAGTGCGGCAAATAGGAAATCGTCTGCACGACCCGTTTGAACATCACGTGTCGCAGCTCGTTCAAGAGCAGCGCCAGCGCAATCGACGCGGGAAAGCCGAATAACAATTTATACCCGCTGATCAACAGCGTGTTCCGCATGACGTTCCAGAAGTAATACGAATTCCAAAACCGGACGAAATGCTTGAACCCGACCCAGTCGCCGGTAAAGATGCCTCCGACGCCCTCGAACGGAGACAGGTCCTTGAAGGCGATGACGATGCCGAACATCGGAATGTAATCGAATATGACGAAATAGAGCATGCCGGGCAGGATCAAGTAATAGTAAAACCGGTGCAGTCTGACGGCCGGCCATAACTTCAACGGAAGCCCTCCTCCCCTCGACATCGGGCGACTCTCGTTATCGCGTTACTTCTTCAGCTCGTTATATTGGCGGGTGTGCTCGGCGATCCACTGATCGAGCCCTACCTTATACAGCTGGTCGATAAACTGATCGAACTCGGCGAGCGGCCTTGCGCCCGTCACGAACTTCACCAGCTCTTCGTTGCGGAGCCGATCGATGTCCCCGAGCGTCGGGATGTTGTCCTGCAGCTTCTGCTTGTCGTACATGATCGTGGCGTCCACCGGCATCTTCGCGACGTCCAGCTTGCCTAATTCTTTATTTAAGTAATCCGCGTGCATCTTCTTGATCGGGTCTTGGAACGCATACTTCGTTTCCGTCGCCGTTCCCAGGGAAACCATGTATTCCCCCGCGTATTGGATTTCCGGTTCGATCAGTTCGATTTCGAAGTTGCTGTCCCCGATGAACCGCCAGTTATCGCCGAACGCCGCGGTGAGCGAATGGGCCGGGATGTCCTGATATTGATGATTGATGAATTTCATCACCGCGTCCGGATGCTTCGCCTTCTTCGTAATGACCATCGATGCCGTGCTGCCGCGGGAAGCCGTCATCGGTTTGCCCATCGGGCCTTCGATGCCGCGGACGATTTCGTAATTCGCGCCTTCCGGCAAGTTCCCTTTAATTTGCGGGAACAGGAGCGTAATGCGGGAGTACCACATCGACGAGGTGCCGACGCGGTTCGTCTTGAGCAGCTCGAGCGGATCGAACTTGGCGAACGATTCCTTGTAGATGTACCCCTTCTGATACCAGTCCGCCATCTTCGCTACGAACTCCTTGTAGCCCGGGGCGAGCTCGAACGGTTTGACCTTCTGGTCCGCCGGATCGATCCAGTTGCTGTTGCCGTGCTCCGTATATCCGCCAAGCAGCGCGTTCTTGATCCCGTTCAAATCCGTCATCATCGGGATCGTATCGTCTTTGCCGTTCCCGTCCGGATCCTGCTCCTTGAACGCTTTCATGACGGCCTCCAGCTCGTCGAGCGTCTTCGGCATATCCAGGTTCAGCTTCGCAAGCCAGTCCGTTCGAATCCAGATCGGGTAATGAACGGCCGGCGTGCCCCGGGGAATGCCCCAGATGTTTCCTTCCTTATCCGTCATATACTCCCAAGCTTCCTCGGGCCAGGCGCTCTTGATGTCTTGGCCGTACTGATCCAACAGATCGTTCAGGGGAATGATCGCGCCCTTAGAGGCGTACTCGTCCCAGTTGCCTTGGAACGTATCGATTTCGTCGCTCGACCCGAGCATCAGGTTCAGCTTCTCTTCCGCGGCGCCGTTCGGGGGAACGATCGCGATCGGTTCGATGCCGAGCTCCTCGATATACATCCGCTTCATCTCTTCCAGCTTTGCCGGCAGGCTGCCTTCCGGCTTCTGATTTAACGCGCCGGTGTTTTGGTAAATGTAGATCTTGGGGATTTCCTTCGCTTCCGCTTCGTTCGTCTTCGGCGTCTCGTTCGCCGCGCCCGGCGTTTCGGCGGCCCCCTTTCCTTCCCCGCCGCTCGAGGTTCCCGCGGAGCATGCCGCGAGCATTGCTGCGAGCGACGCCGCAAGCGCAAAGCTCAACACCCTTTTCCACTTGTTCATGATTCCGATTCCTCCCTTTAGGTACCGACCCACCGAAAGCAGTCCGGTTCGGTATTCGATGCCATCATAACCGCGGAATGTAAGCGTTTAAAATAATAATGATTCTACATTCGTAGTACGATCTTTACATATCAAGATTGTATTATCGAAGCAAAAACCCGGCCTTCGCTCGAACGAGGGAAGGCCGGGGACCGATCAGGAGCCGTATAGCTTCTTGTATTCGCCAGGGGTGAGGCCGATCATCTCTTTAAACACTTTGATGAAATAATACGCATTGCCGTAACCTACCAGCCTGCCGATCTCGTTCACCTTCATGCCGCTTCGGGAAAGCAGCTCCTTGCTGCGTTCGATCCGAACGCATTTCAGGTAATCCACGAAGGATTGGCCCGTAATTTGTTTGAACAATCGGCTGATATAGGCGGGGTTCAAGTTCAGCTGTTCGGCTACCGAATGCAGCGACAAATCCCGGGCGTACTCGCGCTCGAGAATGTCGATCACTTTGGAGATGTGCTGATTCCCCTTCGAATTCATCTCGCGTTCGATGTATGCGGTCGCCTGACCGATCAATTCGTGAAACCAACCGTGAATCGCGTCGAGGGAATCCCGATTCAGCAGCTCCCGATAGGGGTCGGCTTCCAGACCGCACGCCGTTCGCAAGTCCGTCCCGAGCTGATGGAACGCGGTCGTCATCTCCGTCAACAGCCGCATGAAGATCGGTTGAATTTGATTGTAGTGCAGCTTGTTCTTGCGCGTTACGACATCCTCCATCATATCGTCGAACGCTTGCCGGGCTTCCGCTTCGCGCGCGGTTTTCATATGCGAGAGGAGCAGCTCCTCCTTCTCTTTCGGATAGACGAATTCGGTCTCGGCGTCGTTCCGGATATCCTCGATGGAGATGACGTCGCCCTTCCCGAAGAGGATGCGATACTTCAGCGCTTCGACCGCCTCGTCGTATGCGCGCGGGAGCTCCCCGATCGTCGGACAGACGCGCCCCATGCCGATCGTGAACGCGATGCCGAATTCGGAGGAAACGCGGTCCAGGAGGCGTTGTCCCAGTTGAAACGCGTATTGCCGGTCCGTCTCGCCGCAGTTCAGGACGATGCCGAGCCGATTCTTGTCGGTGTCGACCAGGAAATGCTTCCTCCCGATCAAATTCGACTGCTTGATCGTCTCCGTCACGCGGATTCGAAACAGATCGCTGCGAATCATCTCCTGCTCGGAAGCGACGGGATCGCCGTTATCCCAATCGAGCAGCATTAAGGTAAGCTCGCAGGAGTCGATCGTAAGCCCTAAGTATTTTTTCTTCTCCTCGATTTCCTCCGGACGCAAGGCGTGCCGATGCAGCAGCGAAGTCTTGAACTGCTCGCGATAAAAGGGCAGGCTTTCTTCCAACTTTTCCTTATAGAAATCTCTCTCATGCATCGTCGATTCCATAAAGCTTCCGATATCGCGAATTTCGTCCGAGCCCCCCGGACCCGATTCGCCTCTCCCTTGAACGATCGCGCTGAGCCGCGAAATCGGCTTGTAGATCCTTCTTGACGAAAGATAAGCCAGCGTAAAAGAGAGCAAGACAAGCGCGGCCGCGGAGATTAGAATCGTTTGTTTGATCGACGCGGTCCCCTTCGCCAGCGCCTGCATATCGGCGACGTTGACGAACGTCCATTGCAGCTGAGGGGACGCGGCATAGCTGACCAGCTTCGGTCCGACGCCGATCTCGGCGACGAACGACCCCGTTCCGCCTAAGAGCCGCTCGCTTTCCCGGATCAACTGCGCCGTCGGCGGGGATACGTTCTCCCGTCGACTCTGGAACAACAGATCGGCCTTGGGAGACAGAACGTAAATTTCGTCCTTGTCGTTCAATTTGTTTACGATGCCGCTGTACATCTTGGAAGCGTCCAGATTGACGACGACCGCGTTGTCGCCCTTCTCCGACTTGTGAATCACCGACAAGACGCTGATTTCGCCGGAGTGGAACCGCTTGGCTACTCGGGTATCCATTAGAATCGGATCGGCTTCCGGTACGGCGAGCGCTTCGAGCCACGCCGTATCGTAAAACGATTCGATCGGGAACTGTCGATTCGACCCGTCGCTCTCCGACGTCATGACGAGCCGCTTCGAAGCGTCGTAGAAATACACGGAATCGACGAATGCGTTGGACAGCTTGAACGCGTTCAGCGTCAAGAACGCGTTCGTCTTCCCTTCCAAATACGAATAGAGCGCCGGCAGGTCTTCTTTCGGAAGCTCTCCTTGCAGACTTTCGTAATAGCTTCCGTTCGGGAAGCTTTCGAAATCTTGGAAAGCCCGGCTTAACGCCAGCTGTCTTGCATTTTCCTGGATGCGTCCCAAGATGATTTCCATGGCGTTGATCGTCTGATTCAAGTATTGCAGCTTCGTATTGCCGGTTTCCTGCTCCAGCGTCTTCGACACCTTGTGGTAAGCGATAAAATCGGAAATCAAGTTCGGAATGACGGCGATCAATGCCGTGGTGAGGATCAGCTTCACAAGGAAAGTTCTTCGCTTCCATCGGTACAACCTGGAAAACCATGAAATTCCGTTCGTCATGCTGCGGACGCCTCCTTTGCGATTCCGAATTGTAAACGCTTGCAATTTATTCTAGCGGCCCGGTTTCCGCCGGTTGCGCGATTACGTCGAAGTCAGGTCCGTTCCGTCGAGAAGTCCGGCCGCTTCGCTCCGATCGAAGACGGCGACGCTATCCCGCCGGATCAGCTCCGGCTGCAGCACGACGGGTTGACCGCCCGCGTTCGCTCCCCCCTCGATCAAGATCCGCGCGGCGAGCTTGCCCGCTTGATAGGTCGGGAAAGCGATCGAAGTCAGTTTCGGCCGAAGCGTCTCGCAGATGTTCGTATTGTCGCAGCTGACGATGCCGACATCGGCGCCGATGCGCAGTCCGAGCTCGGCGGCGGCGGCGTACGCCCCCTTGGCGATCCCGTCGTTGAAGCAAAATATCGCATCCGGACGCTCCTCCTCCGTAAGCATGCGCCGAGCGCTGAAATACCCTTCCCCGTCCGACTCGAAGGACGATTCGAACGCGATCCAGCGGCTCCTCGCCGCGAGGCCCGCTTCCGACAAAGCGCAGGAGTACCCTTGGAAGCGATCCGCAGACGCCGAATAAGGCGGCCGGGAAATATATCCGATCCTCGTGTATCCCGATCGAATCAGATGCTTGGTTGCCAAATACCCTGCATGAAAATTGTTGGATATGACCCTCGGCGCCTGAATCCCGTCCAAGCTTCTGTGGCAAAACACGAAGGGGATTCCGGCTTCCTGAAGTCTGTAAAAAGGTTCGTGGTCGACGATGCCGTTGATGGCGGGCACGATGATCACGCCTTGGACTTCGCTGTCGATCAGCTTATGTAAGTGTTTGGTTTGCTTCTCGAACCGGTTATCTGTATTGCAGATCATCAAGTTGACGTCATGGTCGCTCGCCACGTCGCTCACTCCGCGTACGATCCCGGGGTAAATGTAATGCAAAATATCGGGCACGAGAAGTCCCCAGTTCGCGATTCCCCGGTTGTCCCTTCCTAACGTTCTACGCTCCGTCGTCGACTCGGAAACATAGGTCCCGCTGCCGTCCTTCGCATACAGCAACCCTTCTCCGATCAATTCCGACACGGCTCTCTCGATCGTCGTTCGGGCGACCTGATACGTCTTGGACAAATCCGTTCTCGAAGGCAACCGCTCATGCGGACCCAAGTCCGAAATATGCCTCGCCAGCCGTCGCTTAATTTCGATATAGCGCAGCGAATTGTCGCTCATCGGTACCCCTCACGATCTGTACTTCAGATTTATCAATCATACATACTGATTATTGTAATCCAGGGTGGTGCGTTTTTCCATCCGTTTTTGGTCGTTCGGCGAAAAAAAAACCTTGCACCGGCCG
>NZ_JAPSKE010000037.1 GCF_031177825.1 Paenibacillus sp.
GCAGGAGACCGCGGGTTCGAATCCCGTCGGCTCCGCCATTTTTTACGGCTTGGTAGCTCAGTCGGTAGAGCAATGGACTGAAAATCCATGTGTCGGCGGTTCGATTCCGTCCCAAGCCACCATTTTCAAAGCAATGTCGATTTACCCCATGGGGGATTAGCGAAGTGGCCAAACGCGGGAGACTGTAAATCTCTTCTCTTACGAGTTCGGTGGTTCGAATCCATCATCCCCCACCACCTTATCCGACCTACTTTAACAAAGCAAAAGCGTTTCTTCTTTTAGAAGAAACGCTTTTTTTCTTTATTCGTCGTAACCGTTCACCAATACGTCGAGCTTACCGGTCTCCGGATGAATGATAAGGCCATGCACCGGAACGCCGGCGGGAAGCAGCGGATGGTTCTTAATGATTTGTACGCTCTTCATAACGCCTTGCGTGACGTTGTCGAAGCCCGTGAGCCATCGTTCCAGATCGATGCCGCCGTTGCGGAGCGTCTGGATCGTATTTTCGGGAACGCCGCTCGCCTTCGCTTTCTCGATGATGTTGCCCGCGTTCAATCCGGTCATGCCGCATTCATGGTGGCCGACGACGAACACTTCCGACGAATTGAGCTCGTACAATGCGACCAGGATGCTTCGCATAATGTTGCCGAACGGCTGGGTGACGATCGCTCCCGCATTGCGGATGATTTTCGCGTCCCCGTTGCGCAGGTTCATCGCGCGCGGCAGCAGGTCGATGAGACGGGTGTCCATGCAGGTGAGAACGACCATCTTTTTGTCGGGGAATTTATCCGTCAAGTACTGCTCATACTTCTTCTCCTCGACGAATTCCCGATTGTGCTCCAAGATCGATTCTAAATGATTCATCTTTATCCCTCCACTCTGGAGAAGATTATACTTGAAAACCTCTGTCGTTGTCACGAGCTGAAAGGTCGGGGAACGTTAACGAAGCGCACGGCATCGCCGCCATGGACTCTCCGCGGCGCGCCGCTTCGTCGATCCAGAGCTGAAGATCGGACACCGTCCGGAAACCGAGCAATTCGGCTAACGGACGAGGGATGTCGGAGTAGAGAAATACTCGATGCTTCTGAAGCGCCCGATGCAGAATCCGCAGCTTATGGGCGCCGAGCACGAATCGCTCCTCTAGTTCGCGAACGGCGCGCTCGCGATCGATGCGCGTCTCGGCCCATTCTAGGAATGTGCCGTTCCCGTATAATTCCTGACACCGTGCGATGAGCAGAATACTGCCTCCGGGCTTCGCGAAGGCGGCGGCATTTTCTAACGACTTAATCGCTTGGTACAGCTGCATATCCTTCGGGTAGCCGCCCGCGGAGGCGACGACGACGTCGTACTTGCGTTCGCCGGAGATCAAGAACTGATCGCGAGCGAAGACGGCCCCTCGGCGATGCGCTTCCCCTGGATGACCCGCGAACGCGGCCAGCGCGCGACGTCGATGATCGGCGACCACGTTATAGAGGAAGTGGATCGGAACCATGGCGCACGCTTCTTCGATGTCGCGGTGCAGCGGGTTGTCGGCGAAACCGGGAACGGCGCGATACCGCTGCGACAACCCGTGATGCCGTTCGATCGAAGCGGCGGAGGCGACGCCCGGGAAGAGCGCCTTGCACCCGCCGGACAGGCCGACGAGTCGATGCGGCTCGATGTTGCCGGTGGCGATGCGAAGATCCGCTTCCGCTACCTTGCGGTTCAACTCGATCGGGGTGCCTAACGCGGTCGTGCCGACGAAGATACAGTCCTCCGAAGCGGCGGAATGATTCTCGACGAGCACTCGCTTGAACGCCGTTTCGCCGGCGATACCGAGCAGCTCGTCCGCGGTCTGGGCGCGGTGCGTCCCGAGCGCGACGACGACGCGGATTCGTTCGTCGGGTATGCCGCCCTCGTTCAGCGCGTCGAGCAGCAGCGAAAGGAACGACGCCGTCGGACTAAGGCGCGTGACATCACTGACGAGAATGACCGCGTCGCGCCGGCCCGCGGCCAGCTCCGGCAGCGACGGGGAGTCGATAGGCGAGCGAAGCGCCCGACGGAGCAACGCGTCCGCGTCGGCACCCTCGACGGCCGGGGTTCGGTACGAGAGGACCTCGGGCTCGGAGAACGGCCAGGTAACTGTCAATTCTTCGGTTCCGTAGGCGAATCGCAAGGGACCAGCCTCCTTTTTCGATGGACCTAATTATTTCCGCTATTGGCGCAATCCATTCCGGGATACCCTACGAGTACGAAAAAGGGGGGATCGACGTGCGTTACGCCATCGCGTTGTTGACCGCGCTCGGAACGGTTTACTGCTTAGTCCCGCCGATTCGCCTCGCCGCGATGCGCTGGGGGTTCGTGGATCGGCCCGCGCCTAGGAAAATTCACCGGACGCCGATCCCGCTCATGGGCGGAGTGGCGATCTTCTTAGGCTGCGTCGCGGCCTTCTATGCATTCATCGGTTGGACGCCGCTGACGGCGTCGATCGTCTACGGCGGCGGCGCGCTGATGGCCGTAGGGCTGGTCGACGACGCATACAAGACGAAGGGCAAGGAGTTCCCGGTATGGCCTCGTATCGTCGTCTATACGATCGTCTCCTCGATCCCGGTGTGGTTCGGCATCGAAATCGCGGGCGTCCGCTTCGGCGGCGAAGGCATGTGGATGTTCGGGGGCGGATGGAGCGTTCTTGCGACGATGTTGTGGGTGTTCGCTTTGATCAACATGATGAATTTCATCGACGGGGTCGACGGCTTGGCTTCCGGCATCGCGGTCATCTCTTCGCTCACGCTGCTGGCCGTGGCGCTGCTCAAGGGGCAGGGGCCGTCCGCGGCGGCGGCGGCGGTCGTCGCCGGAGCGGCGCTCGGCTTTCTGGCGTACAACTTCTACCCTGCGAAAATGTTCATGGGCGACGCCGGCGCGACCTTCCTCGGCTACGCGCTCGCCGTCATCGCGGTCGACGGGGCGTTCAAGAGCGCGGCGGCGCTGTCGCTGTTCGTGCCGCTGCTCGCGGTCGGCGTCCCGATTATGGATACGGCGATCGTATTTTCAAGAAGACTGCTCTCGGGCAAAGGGCTGCATCGTGCGGACAAGCTGCACACGCATCATAGCCTGCTCCACTGGGGGTTGAATCAGAGACAGACCGTCTCTTTCCTTTATTTGGTCGGGGCCGTATTTTCGCTCCTTTCGATCCTTTTGCTCTTAACCCTCGGTTGACTGTGCTACAATAAGGAAAAACGGACAGGCTGAGGAGACGAGGATGGAACTGGAGCAGCTGCGGAGTAAACTAGAGACGATCTTCGGGAAGAAAGTAACGGCGCAGAAGGATCACGGAGAAGCGGTCCGGGGAGAGGCGTTCGCGGCCGCGGGCGCGACGCTCGTCGTCCACGGCGAACTGACGGCATCGGAACGAAAGCTGGTAGAGCTCTTGTTGGAAAACGGCCCCCGGCCCGAATCGAAGCCGGGAGGCGGCGGAACGGACGACGAGCGGCTGGCTGCGGCGCTGGCGGATTGGATCGTGGAGCGGCTGGAGCAGGGCGATCAAGACGCCGACTTGCCGGATTCGTTCGTGCGCTGGTCGATGCTTGTGGGATCGAAGGTGCCGCTGCTCGTCTACGGGGATTATCCGGAGCGGCTGCCTTCAAGCTCCTACGCCGACCTGAAGAAGCTGCTGAAGACGTTCTTCGAGGCGGAGGTCGCGCTCATCCCGTTACATAATAAGATGTGGTTGATTTTGGCGGACGCGTCGCTGTTGTCCGAAGAACGGGAAGGCGAGGAAGAGTCGGTCGAGGAGGCGCTGTCCGCGCTGGCGTCGGGCTTGCAGGATATGGCGGCCAGCGAATGGGTCGGCGAGTGTCATGTGGCGACGACGTACCCCTTTTCCCCGGCGGGTTCGCTCGTGCACACGGTCGCGACGCTGCGCGAGACGCTCGAGTTGGGGAGAAACTTTCGGCAATCCTCCAATATTCACTTGCCTTGGGAGCTGCGGCTCGAGACCTTGCTCGACGCGGTGCCGAAGCGGGCGAAGAACAGATTTCTGGAAGGCGTGCTGCGGCGCGCGGAGCCATCGTTCGATCCCGAGATGCTGCAGACGCTGGAAGCGTTCTTCACAGAGAACTGCAACGTCAGCGATACCGCGAAGCGCTTATACATTCATCGGAATACGTTGTTGTACCGGCTCGACAAGTTCAAGCAAGAGACGGGCATGGACGTCCGGGACTTCGAACATGCGGTACTCGTGCGTTTGGCGCTTCTCTTGTATAAAGTAACGAAAAGGAAATAGATTTTTTGTAAACCTTGTGCATAGTCGTCCTCCCCCGCCTGAGGTAGAATGAACATATCAAGTTTCAACAATATGTGTTAGGGGGACTACTGATCATGGCAGGAGTACGCTTAGAGCACGTTTATAAAAAATACCCGGGTTCCGAAACAGCATCCGTTACCGATTTCCACTTGGACATCGCAGATAAAGAATTCTTGGTTCTCGTCGGTCCGTCCGGCTGCGGCAAATCTACGACGCTTCGTATGATCGCAGGCTTGGAAGAGATCTCGGAAGGCACGCTGTACATCGGCGACCGCGTCGTGAACGACGTCGCTCCGAAAGATCGCGATATCGCGATGGTATTCCAGTCCTACGCCCTCTACCCGCACATGAACGTATATCAAAACATGGCATTCGGCTTGAAGCTTCGGAAGTTCAAGAAAGCCGACATCGACAAGCGCGTCCGCGAAGCGGCGAAGATCCTCGACATCGAGCACTTGCTCGAGCGTAAGCCGAAGGCTCTCTCCGGCGGTCAGCGCCAACGTGTCGCCTTGGGCCGCGCGATCGTCCGCGAACCGCAAGTGTTCCTGATGGACGAACCGCTTTCCAACTTGGACGCGAAGCTCCGCGTACAGATGCGCGCCGAGATCTCGAAGCTGCACAAGCGCCTCGAGACGACGGTCGTCTACGTAACGCACGACCAGACGGAAGCGATGACGATGGGCAGCCGGATCGTCGTTATGAAGGACGGCTTCATTCAGCAAGCCGCTACGCCGGAAGAAGTGTACAACTACCCGGTGAACATGTTCGTAGCAGGCTTCATCGGTTCGCCGTCGATGAACTTCATCCAAGGCAAGCTTGTCGATGAAAGCGGCGAAGTTCGCTTCAAGGCGAACGGCGTGAACGTGGTATTCCCGGAAGGCCGCGCGAAGACGCTTCGCGAGAAGGGTTACGTAGGGAAAGACGTCGTGTTCGGCGTTCGTCCGGAGGACATCCACCAAGAGCCGATCTTCCTCGAGGCGTCCCCGAACAGCATCGTGAACGCGAACGTCGAAGTCGCCGAGAACCTTGGTCACGAGATGTTCCTCTACCTCGCTGGCATCGGCACCGAGTCGATCATCGCTCGCGTCGACGGCCGTGCGGGCGTGAAGGAAGGTTCGAACCTCCGTCTCGCGTTCGACATGAACAAAGCGCACATCTTCGACAAGGAAACGGAAAAGAACGTATTCTTGTAAGAATTTCGATAAAGAAGTCGTCCCGAGAGGGGCGACTTCTTTTTTATATCCCGAGGCTCGCGTTCGCAAGAATGGTTCGACGCGGCCGCGGTTTGGTTGATTTCGCCATAGGTTTCCGATACGATGGGGAAAGAAGTCAACTGTGCGTAAATGGGAGACGTTCATCTATGGCGAAAAAAGTGAAAGCGGCCGATCTGGTCAAACATTTCGGTCTGGAAGTGTTGGCCGGCGAGGACGGGCTGAAACGGCCGATCGCGGTTGCCGATCTGCATCGGCCGGGATTGGTGCTTGCAGGGTATTCGAATTACTACGCGAAGGAACGGGTGCAGCTGCTGGGCATGACGGAGCTGAGCTTCTTCGAGACGTTGTCGGAGAGCATGCGCCGCGAGCGGGCGGAGGTGCTATGTCAGGAAGAGACGCCGTGCCTGCTCGTGACGCGGGGCCTGGACGTGCCGCAAGAATTGATCGAGGCGGCGGAGACGCACGGCATTCCGCTGCTGCGCGGAACGATGACGACGACGATGTTCGCCAGCCGGTTGACGGGATATTTGGAAAACCGACTCGCCCCGTCGACGACGATTCACGGCGTATTGGTCGACATCTACGGCGTCGGCATGCTGATTACCGGCACGAGTGGCATCGGGAAGAGCGAGACGGCGCTCGAGCTCGTGAAGCGCGGCCACCGGCTCGTCGCGGACGACGCGGTGGAAATTCGGCAGACGGCCGATAACGAGCTGCACGGCAACGCACCGGATCTCATCCGGCATCTGCTGGAAATTCGAGGCCTCGGCATCATTAACGTCATGACGTTGTTCGGCGCCGGCGCCGTGCGCAACTTCAAGAAAATTTCCGTCGTCGCGCGGCTGGAGAACTGGCAGCAGGACAAGCAATACGACCGTCTCGGTTTGGACGAAGAGAAGACCCGCATCATCGACACGGATCTGCCGCTCGTCACGATTCCGGTTCGTCCCGGACGAAATCTAGCGGTCATTATCGAGGTGGCGGCGATGAATTACCGGCTGAAGCGGATGGGCTACAACGCCGCGCAGCAGTTCACGAATCGCCTCACCGAGACGATCGCGGAAGACTTCGACGAGGTGGAATAACGGAGGAGGACGGTTCATGATTCATTCATTGGCGCTGGACCCGATCGCGTTCGCGATCGGGCCGCTCACGGTACATTGGTACGGCATTATCCTCGGGACCGCGGCGCTGGTCGGTCTGGCGTTGGCCGTCCGAGAGGGCAAACGGTTCGGTATCATCCCGGACTTCTTCATGGACCTGCTGCTCATCGGCGTTCCGTCCTCCGTCATCGCCGCTCGGCTGTACTACGTAGCGTTCCGATGGCAGGATTACAAAGACGATCCGATCGCGATCTTTAAAATTTGGGAGGGCGGCATCGCCATCTACGGGGCGCTCATCGGCGCGTTGGTCGCGGGCTTCCTCTATATCCGGCGTAAGGGCTACAGCTTCTGGCGCATCGCGGATATTTGCGCGCCGAGCTTGATCGCCGGACAAGCGATCGGGCGTTGGGGCAACTTCGTGAACCAAGAAGCCTATGGCAGTCCGGTGACGGAAGGGTTCCTGCGCGACGCGCTGCATCTGCCGAACTTCATCGTCAATCAGATGTACATCGACGAAGTGTATCGACATCCTACGTTCCTTTATGAATCGGTATGGAACGTCGCCGGCCTGCTGCTGTTGTTCGGGCTGCGGCGGCTCCCGATCGTCCGCTCCGGCGAGCTGCTGCTCGGATACTTCATCTGGTATTCGATCGGGCGGTTTTTCATCGAAGGGCTGCGGACGGATTCCTTGGCGTTCACGGGGCCGAAGTGGCTGGAAAATCTGCTCGAGGGGCTCTGGTCCCCGATGCTGCTTCTGGCCCCGCCGGGCAAGATGGATTACGGCAACATTCGCATTTCGCAGCTGGTGGCCGTCTTGCTCGTCATCGGCGCGATCGCCTTGATCTTCTACCGCCGGGCGGCGGGCTACGCGAAGGAACGATATTCGGACCCGATCGTGTCGACGAAAGCGTCGGCGTCGGCACCGGCGGGCGCGCCCGAGACGGCGGCGCCGGCGTCGGCATCGGAGGAAGCGACTACGGAAGAGAGACGGGAGCGTAAGGAACCGCATGATCCGAACGGTACTGTTTGATTTAGATGGCACGATCCTGGATACGAACGAGCTGATCTTTCGCTCCTTCGAGCACGCGTGGGAGCGGAAGGGCTGGCCGATGGTCACGCGCGAGCGGCTGACCCCGTACATGGGCGGGAAGCTGCACGACATGTTCCGCGAGACGGCGGGCGTAACGACCGACGAGGAGGTCGAGGAGCTGATCGGCTTGTACCGCGAGTACAACTGGGCGCATCACGACGAACTCGTTCAGGGCTTCCCGCACGCCCGCGAGGTGATGGCCGCGCTTCGGGCGGTCGGCGTGCGAATGGGCGTCGTTACGACGAAGATTCGCAAGACGTCGGAGATGGGGCTGGCGCTGTGCGGCATGGCGGAGTTTATCGAGACGATCGTCTCGCTCGACGACGTCGAGCACGCGAAGCCGCATCCGGAGCCGGTGCTGAAGGCGCTCGCCGCGATGGGCGTCGACGCGGAGACGGCGCTCATGGTCGGGGACAGCTCGGGAGATTTGCTGGCGGCTCGCGCGGCGGGCGTTCGGTCCGTCGCCGTCGGCTGGTCGATTAAGAGCAAGGAAGATCTGATGCGCTGCGAGCCGGACTATTGGATCGACGACATCAGAGAGCTGCTTGCCATCGTCGGCGTGGCGGAGGTCGAACGCGAATGAGACGGTTAGAGCGATATCCCGCCCCTTCGGGGGCGGCGAACGCGTTATGGCATGTGTACCGCACGGTGAGCTTCGCTAAAGCCGTGCGGAATTTTGTTTTTATTCAGATTTCCCGATACATGCCGCTGCTGGCCGTCAAGCGCTGGATGTACCGGCGCGTGCTGGGCATGCGGGTAGGGGAGAAGACGTCGTTCGCGCTGATGGTCATGCCGGACGTGTTCTTCCCGGAGCGGATTCAGGTGGGGCGCAACTGCGTCATCGGCTATAACACGACGATCTTGACGCATGAATACTTGATCAAGGAGTATCGCTTGGGAGACGTCGTGATCGGCGACGAGGTGATGATCGGCGCGAACTGCACCGTGCTGCCCGGCGTCGTGATCGGGGACGGGGCGGTCGTGGCGGCGGGATCCGTCGTTCATAAGGATGTAGCGCCCGGCGCGTTCGTCGGGGGCAATCCGCTGCGGACGCTGGGCTCGGCGTCGTCGAAAGAAGACGCCCCTCCGGGAGGGACGGATCAAGCGGATTGACAGAGGAAGGCGTTGAGGCAGGAGCCGGCGTACCGCGGGTTTTCTGAGGACGAGGCGGTCAATCGATCCGAAATCGGCGGATTGACGCCTCCCATGACGCGTGATATAGTACGTAGTAACGCTTTCGCTTGCTAATATGGTAGCACTTTAATGTGATAAAGAATCATGTGGGTTATATCGCCGCATCAGGCGATTGCGCGAGATAGAGACGGGATGCGAGGAGGAGACCACTTGTCTAAACCGAAGGTGTTCGAGAAGCCGGTCGGCGTAACGGACTATTTGCCCGAAGCGGTGGAGCGGCTGCGCCGCATCGAGACGAACGTCATGGCCTGCATGCGCCGTTGGGGGTATCGGGAAATCATGACGCCGACGTTGGAGTTTTACGATACGGTCGGCGTGGCGAGCGCGACGAGCGATAAGAAGCTGTTCAAGCTGTTAGACCGCTGGGGGACGACGCTCGTCATGCGGTCCGATATGACGGCGCCGATCGCGCGCGTCGTCTCGTCGCTGCTTCGAGATCGACCGCTGCCGATTCGCCTCGCGTACCATGCGAACGTGTTTCGCGCGATCGAGGAGGAAGCGGGGCGCAACTCGGAGTTTTTCCAGACGGGCGTAGAGCTGGTCGGCGACGCGAGCGCGGAGGCGGACGCGGAGGCGATCGCGCTGTCGATCGCGTGCCTGAAGGCGGCCGGCGTCCGGAAGTTCCGGGTCGCGCTCGGCCACGTCGGCTTTCTGCACGGCCTGTTCGAGGAGACGCTGCCGGGCCGGGTCGAGGCGCAGGAAGCGCTGAAGGATCATCTATTGCGGCGGGATTACGTCGGTTACCGCGAGGCGCTGCGCGGCCTCGAGCTGCCGGAATCGGTGCGGGTCGAGCTGGAAGGCATTCTGCGGCTGCGCGGCGGCCGGGAGGTATGCGACCAGGCGTTGTCGTTGTCGGCGAGTCCTACGGCGCAGGCGGCGATCCGCCATCTGTGCGAGGTGTGGGCGGTACTGAGCGCTTACGACGCCGTAGCCGACGTCTTAATCGATCTCACGATGACGGGAGATTTCAACTATTACACGGGACTGACCTTCGAGGGATACGCGTCGGACTTGGGCTTCCCCGTGCTGAGCGGCGGTCGGTACGACAATTTACTAGGCCAGTTCGGGCGGCCGGCTCCGGCGACGGGCTTCTCGCTGAAGACGAATCGCATTCTGGAGTACGTCGCGGCGAACGACGCGGGCGCGGCGGCGCGAACCGAACGCGTGCTGGTCGCGTATACGAGCGACGCGCGGGAGGAAGCGCTTCGTCAGGCCGGAGCGATTCGCGGCTCGGGCGGCGACGTGTCGGTGACGACGGTGCGCGTGGCCGATTCGGCGGAGCTTCCGCCGCCCGGCGAAGGCGCCGCGGAATTCCAGGGCTCGACGTACGATCGGGTCGTCACGTTCGGATAAGAAGGGGGAGCGGGACATGAGCGAGGATTTGCTGCGAATCGCGATGCCCAAGGGGCGGATCTATAAGAAGGCGGCGGCGCTGTTCCGGGAAGCGGGTCTCGACTTGCCCGAGGATCTCGACGATTCGCGCAAGCTGATCATTCCGGTGCCGGAGCTGCGGATGGAATTTATTATGGCGAAGCCGGTCGACGTGCCCACGTACGTGGAATACGGCGTCACCGATCTCGGCATCGTCGGGAAGGACGTCTTGGTCGAGGATAACCGCGACGTCTACGAGCTGCTCGATCTCGGCATCGCGCGCTGCCGAATGTCGGTCATCGGGCTGCCGGATTGGAAGCCGACGCTGCATCCGCGCGTAGCCACGAAGTATCCGGTCGTGGCGTCGAAGTACTTCCGCGAGCGGGGGCAGCAGGTCGAGGTGATCAAGCTGAACGGCTCGATCGAGCTGGCGCCGCTGATCGGACTCGCCGACCGGATCGTCGACATGGTGGAGACCGGGACGACGCTGCGGGAGAACGGTCTGGTGGAGATGGAGAAGATGTTCGACATCACCAGCCGCCTGATCGCGAACCGGGTCAGCTACCGAATGAAGAGCGAAGCGGTGCAATCGCTGTGCGACCGGCTGTCGACGGCGATCGCGGTGCGCGCGTAGAGGAGGCTTACGAGATGAATTTACGCATTTTGCGTCCGAACGAGTTTCAGCTCGACCGGCGGATCGATCACGAAAACGAAGAACAGCAAACCGTCGCCCGCAACATCGTCGAGCGCGTGCGTCTGGAGGGCGACCGCGCGGTGCTCGCGTTGACCGCCGAGCATGACGGCGTGACGCTGACGGCGGATCGGCTGCGGGTGACGGCGGAGGAGATCGCCGGGGCGTACGCCTCGGTCGACGAAGACTTCCTCGAGGCGATCCGCGCCGCGGCGGTCAACATTCGCGCGTACCACGAGAAGCAGCGGAAGCAGTCGTGGATCGACGCGCAGCCGAACGGCACGACGCTCGGGCAGTTGATCCGGCCGCTCGCGCGCGTAGGCGTGTACGTGCCCGGCGGCAAGGCGGCGTATCCGTCGTCGGTGCTGATGAACATTATCCCGGCTTCGGTGGCGGGCGTGAAGGAGATCGTCATGACGACGCCTCCGGCGACGGGCGGCAAGGAAGGAATCGACCCGTACATTCTGGTCGCGGCCGCGGAGGCGGGCGTGACGGAGGTGTACCGCGTCGGCGGCGCGCAGGCGATCGCGGCGCTCGCGTACGGCACCGAGACGATTCCCGCGGTCGACAAGATCGTCGGACCGGGCAACATCTACGTTGCGCTGGCGAAGCGCTTCGTCTACGGCGTCGTCGATATCGACTCGATCGCCGGGCCGAGCGAGATCGTCGTCATCGCCGACGAGGGGGCTAACGCCGCTTACGCGGCGGCGGATTTGCTGTCGCAGGCGGAGCACGACGAGATGGCGTCGGCGGTGCTGCTGACGCCGTCTCGCGCCTTAGCCGAGGCGGTGCAGGCGGAGGTCGAGCGCCAGCTCGAGACGCTGCCGCGGCGCGACATCGCGGCGGAGTCGATTCGCCGGCACGGGGCGATCTTGCTGACGTCGTCGCTGGACGAGGCCGCGGCGATCAGCAACCGGCTCGCGCCGGAGCATCTCGAGCTGCTGGTCGCGGACCCGCTCGGTTGGGTCGGGCGCATCGAGAACGCGGGCGCGATCTTCCTCGGGCCGTACAGCGCGGAGTCGGTCGGCGACTACTTCGCGGGCCCGAATCACGTGCTGCCGACGAACGGGACGGCGCGGTTCTTCTCGCCGCTCGGCGTCGACACGTTCCTGAAGCGGTCCAGCCTGATCTCGTACAGCCGGGAAGCGCTGCTCGAGAACGGGGACCGCATCATGACGCTGGCGCGGCGCGAGGGGCTCGAGGGGCACGCGCGCGCGATTCAGGTGCGGCTGGACGCGGAGCGAGGCGAATAGTCGGAGAAACTCCGACTAGGGCGCGCGGTACGGATAGATTCAACTAACGAACGGGGGCAAACCAACATGGCAGCAGAAGCGCGGAGGGCGGACATCGCCCGCAAGACGAATGAAACGGATATTACGCTGTCGTTCGCAGTGGACGGAGCGGGAACGTCGAAGCTGGAAACCGACGTCCCGTTCCTCAACCATATGCTCGACCTATTCGCGAAGCACGGCCAATTCGACCTGAGCGTCGAAGCGCGCGGCGACGTCGACATCGACGACCACCACACGGTCGAGGACATCGGCATCTGCCTCGGCGCGGCGCTGAAGGAAGCGCTCGGCGACAAGCGCGGAATTAAGCGGTACGCGAGCGTCTTCGTGCCGATGGACGAGGCGCTGGCGCAAGTCGTCATCGACATTAGCGGGCGGCCGCACTTCGAGCTGAAGGGCGAGTTCCCGGCGGCGACGGTCGGTACGTTCACGGTGGAGCTCGTGCACGAGTTCCTGTGGAAGCTGGCGCTCGAGTCGCGCATTACGCTGCACGTCATCGTGCACTACGGTCGCAACACGCACCACATGATCGAAGCGGTGTTCAAGGCGCTCGGCCGGGCGCTCGACGAAGCGACGTCGATCGATCCGCGCGTGCAGGGGGTGCCCTCGACCAAGGGGGTACTGTAACGGATGAGTTATATCGCCATTATCGATTACGGCATGGGCAACCTGCACAGCGTCGGCAAGGCGGTCGAGCGGCTCGGCGCCGCGGCGGTCGTGACGGCCGATCCGGCGGCGATCCTTGCGGCGGAAGGCGTCATCCTGCCCGGCGTCGGCGCTTACGGCGATGCGATGGAGCTCATCCGCGAATCCGGACTGGACGCCACGATCGGCCGTGTCGCGGAGAGCGGACTTCCGCTGCTCGGCATCTGCCTCGGGATGCAACTGCTCTTTACGGAAAGCGAGGAACACGGCACGCATATGGGGCTGAATCTGCTCCCCGGACGCGTCGAGCGGTTCAAGGGGCCGTTCAAAGTGCCGCATATGGGCTGGAACCGGCTGACGAAGCTGCAGGACAGCCCCATTCTCGACGGGATCGACGGCGGCCACGCCTACTTCGTGCACTCGTACCGGGTCATCCCGGACGTACGGAGCGACTTGCTCGCGACGGCGGATTATTATGGCGAGGTGTCGGCGATCGTCGGGCGGGGGAACGTCTTCGGCATGCAGTTCCATCCGGAGAAGAGCAGCGACCTCGGCATGCGTCTCCTCGGCAACTTCTTGAAGCTTAGCGCGGCGAAACCGGCGAAAGGATAAACCACCGTGAAATTCAGACCGTGTATCGATATTCATCAAGGCAAGGTGAAGCAGATCGTCGGGGAGACGCTGCAGGCCGATCCGGCGCAAGTCGTGGAAAATTTCGTCTCGACGCAATCGCCCGGGCACTTCGCGTCCATGTATAAGGAAGACGGCTTGACCGGCGGCCACATTATCATGCTGGGCGCCGGCAACGAGCAGGCGGCGGAGGAAGCGCTGCGCGCCTATCCCGGCGGCTTGCAAATCGGGGGAGGCATCCGCGAGGACAACGCGGAACGCTACCTCGCGCTCGGCGCGTCGCATGTCATCGTCACTTCGTACATTTTCCAAGACGGCAAGCTGAACCGGGACCACCTGGACAAAATCGTCGCGAGGATCGGCAAGGAGCGCCTCGTCATCGATCTGAGCTGCAAGGAGCGGGACGGCAAATATTTCGTCGTCACGAATCAATGGCGAACGTTCAGCGACTTCGCAGTGAACGCGGCGAACATGGCGGAATTGGAAGCGTATTGCGACGAGTTTCTCATTCACGCCGTGGACGTCGAAGGCAAGCGCGAAGGCGTGCAGGAGAAGCTCGCGGCAAGCTTGGCGGAGTGGACGACGATTCCGACGACGTACGCCGGCGGCGCCAGGTCGCTCGCCGACCTCGAACGGTTCCGCGACATCACGGGCGGCCGGCTCGACATTACGATCGGCAGCGCGCTCGATATTTTCGGCGGGCAGCTGCCGTATCGCGACGTGATCGCCTGGTGCGATAGCGAAGGCGCGCGATAGGCGGCGGCCGATCGGCCCAAGGGGGAGAACGAACAACCATGTTAGCGAAACGCATTATTCCGTGTCTCGACGTGAAGGACGGCCGCGTCGTGAAGGGCGTCAACTTCGTCAACCTGCGCGACGCGGGCGATCCGGTCGAGCTGGCCGCGCTCTACGACCGCGAAGGCGCCGACGAGCTTGTGTTCCTCGACATCTCGGCGTCGCACGAAGGCCGCGCGACGATGGTCGACGTCGTAAAGCAGACGGCCGGCGAAATCGGCATCCCGTTCACGGTCGGCGGCGGCATCTCGTCGGTCGACGACATGAAGCGGCTGCTGCGCGCCGGCGCGGACAAGACCGGCATCAACACCGCGGCGGTGCTGAATCCGCAGCTCATTACGGACGGCGCTCGCAAGTTCGGCAGCCAATGCATCGTCGTCGCGATCGACGCGCGCTTCAACCCCGAGTGGGGCACCTGGGAGGTGTACACCCACGGCGGGCGGAAGCCGACCGGCAAGCGGGCGATCGAGTGGGCGCAGGAGGCCGAGATGCTCGGCGCCGGCGAACTGCTGTTGACGTCGATGGACGCGGACGGAACGAAAGACGGCTTCGACGTGCCGTTGACGAGGGCGGTATCCGAAGCGGTCGGCATCCCGGTCATCGCCTCGGGCGGAGCGGGCCGCGTCGAGCACTTCGCGGACGTGTTCACGCAAGGGAAGGCGGACGCGGGGCTGGCCGCGACGATCTTCCATTATAAAGAGATGTCGATCGATCAGGTGAAGGGCTATTTGTTCGGTAAAGGAGTGGAAGTTCGATGATGGAACAAGCGGCAAACGCGGGAACCACGGTATTCGTGCCTCTAAGAGAGCTCGCGGCTCAAATTAAGTGGGACGAACGCGGGCTCGTGCCGGCGATCGTACAGGACGCAAGCACGAAGCAAGTGCTGATGATGGCGTATATGAACGAGGAATCGTTCCGGCTTTCGGCCGAGAAGGGCGAGACCGTATTCTGGAGCCGTTCGCGGAACGAGCTGTGGCATAAGGGCGCGACGTCCGGCAATACGCAGCGCATCGCGAGCGTCAAGCTCGACTGCGACGGGGACACGCTGCTCATCGAAGTGATCCCGGCCGGTCCGGCGTGCCACACGGGCGCGACGACGTGCTTCGAGCGGGAGGCGCAAGCGGTCGAGACGCCGCTGACGCCGAGCGCTCATCGATTCGCGATTCTCGACTCGCTGGAGCGGACGATCGCCCAACGGGAGAAGGACATGCCGGAAGGCGCCTATACGACGTACTTGTTCGACAAGGGCGTCGACAAAATTCTTAAGAAGGTCGGCGAGGAAGCGGCCGAGGTCATTATCGCGGCGAAAAACCGCAGCGCGGACGAGCTGCGCTACGAAGCCAGCGACCTGATCTTCCACCTGCTCGTCCTGCTCCAGGAGCAGAAGCTGCCGTTGGACGAAGTGCTGCAGGAGCTGGAACGCCGTCACAAAAAATAAAAAGCCTTACGTCCGGCCGCAAGCCGGATGTAAGGTTTTTTTATTAGAGCCTTTTCATGGTACAATTCACTTATAGATCATAAACGTTGCGAAATATCGTAAGGGGGACTTGGCGAGGATGCTGTTGCATAGCGATCGAGTGAAGGTGTTTAGCGGGTCGTCGAACCCGAAGCTGGCGGAGGCGATGTGCGCAGAGCTCGGCGTCGAATTGGGTCGAATCAAGCTCGCCCGGTTTAAGAGCGGAGAGATCTACGTGCATTACGAGGAGACGATCCGCAACTGCGACGTATACCTCGTGCAATCGCTGTCCCATCCGATCAACGAGCATCTGGTCGAGCTGATGGTCATGATCGACGCGGCGAAGCGGGCGTCCGCGCGCACGGTCAATCTCGTGCTGCCGTATTACGGCTATGCCCGTCAAGAGCGCAAAGCGGCGCCGCGGGAGCCGATCAGCGCGAAGATGGTGGCGGACATCCTGACGACGGTCGGGGCGAACCGCGTCGTGACGATCGATCTGCATGCGCCGGCGATTCAAGGCTTCTTCAATATTCCGGTCGATCATCTGACCGCGCTCGATCTGATCAGCGACGAAATTCGCGGCATGAACCTGCCGAACCCGATCGTCGTGTCGCCGGACGCCGGCCGCGCGAAGATGGCGGAGAAGCTGGCGGGCTACCTCGACTTGTCGTTCGCCATTATGATCAAGAAGCGCCCGACGCACAACGAGTCGGTCATCACGCATATTATCGGCGACGTCGAAGGTCATACGCCGATCATCATCGAAGATCTCATCGATACGGGCTCCACGATTATCAACGTCGTCGAAGGCCTGAAGGAAAAGGGCGCCGGCGACGCGATCATCTGCGCGACGCATCCGGTGTTTTCGAACGGGGCCATCGCCCGGATGGAGCATCCGAACATCGCGAAGGTGGTCGTCACCGATTCGATCGCGCTGCCGGACGCGCTGCCGCCGAACGTGAAGGTACGCTCGGTCGCCCCGCTGCTCGCGGACGCGATTCGGATCATCCACGAGGGCGGCTCGATTTCGGTGTTGTTCAAGAGCGGCGGCGTCTAAGCGGGGAAAGTCGGACAGGCAAGGCCGAAAGGCGGTACCGGACCCCGCGGAAACTATGCTATACTCGACATGACTTATAACTACCGGTGAAGACGGAGGTGCCGATCGCACTTGGAAAAGACTAAGCATCTAGCCCCCAAACGTAAAGTCATCCCTCTGCATATGGATGCGACGTTCTTTTTTGAAAGAGCGGTACAGTCGCTGGACCGATACAAATACGACAAGGCGCTGAAGTATTTCCGACGCGCCGTCGAATACGAGCCGGACAATCCGGTCAATCACTGCAATATGGCGGGCATCCTGTCGGAGATGGGGAAATACGGCGAGTCCAACGACGTGCTGAAGCACATCGTCGACCGCGTCGACCCGTCGATGACGGAATGCTATTTCTATATGGCGAACAACTTCGCCAACATGGAAGACTTCGAGTCGGCCGAGAAGGCGCTCGTCCACTATTTGGAGCACGACGCCAACGGGCAGTTCCTCGACGAGTCGGAAGAGATGATGGAGCTGCTCAGCTTCGAGCTGGAGCGCCCGATGAAGATCGCGAAAATCAAGAGCCGCGAGGGGTTCGTCGAGCACGACCGCGCTCGTTCGATGCTCGAGGAAGGCAAATTCACGGAAGCGATCAAGCTGCTCGAGAATTTGGTCCGGATGCATCCGGAGTTTTCCGCTGCGCATAATAATCTTGCCTTGGCTTATTATTACGTCGGACGATTCACGGACGCGCTCGCGGCCGTCAAGCAGGTGCTCGCGATCGATCCCGGCAATCTGCACGGCCTCTGCAATCTGGCGATCTTCCTGCAGCATGCAGGCGAACGCGAACCGCTCGAGGAGCTCGTCGAGCTGCTCGAGAAGACGGTCCCGTACCACCAGGAGCACGTCTTCAAGCTGGCGACGACGATGGGCGTGCTCGGCCGCCACGATTCGGCGCTGCGACACTTCCGCCGGCTGCTGAAGACCGAAGCGGGGCAGGCCGACGTGTGCCTGTACCATTACGCGGCGGTCGCCTGCTACAATTTGGACCGGTACGCGGAGGCGCGCCGCTTCTGGAAGCAAGCGGAGAAGCTCGATCCCGGCTCGGACATTCCGAAGTTCCATATGAACGTCCTGGACCGGATCGAGAGCGGCCTCGCGAAGGACGGCAAAATGACGATCAGCTACCATTACCACCTGCCGTTCGAGGAGCAGCTCCGCCAGCTCCAGCGGGCGCAGGCGGCCGGGTACGTGCCGGAGCGGCTGCGGAACGATCCGCTGCTGCGTTCCTCGTTCTTCTGGGCGCTGCGCCACGGCGATCGCGATACGAAGCTGCAGGTCATCCAGGCGTACGGCATGATCGGCGACGCGGAGGTGGCGGACTCGCTGACGGAGCTGCTGTCCGATCCGAACGAAGACGATTACGTCAAGAATGTATCCGTATTCGCGCTTCGCAGCATGGGCGTGAAGGGGCCGATCAAGGCCCTCATCGGCGGCCGGGAAGTCGCGTTCGAGAAGAACGTTTACTCGCCGAACCTGCCCGTTTGGAACGCCGAATGGCAAGAAGTGATCGATCTGGCGATGGTGCGGATGTCGACGCGATACGACATGATCCAGCAATTCGACATGGTGACGCTGTGGGTGGAGTTTCTGACCCGCGCATATCCGGCTATTCCGAAGTTGACGAAGAAGGAAGGCTGGGCGGGCGCCCTCGAATACTTGACGGCGAAGATGCACCGCAGAACCGCGTCGTACCAAGACGTGGCCCGGCGGTACGGCGTCTCCATCACGACCGTCAGCAAGCATGCGAAGCAAATCGACGAAACGTGCGGCTTGCGCGAAAAGATGGATTCGATCTTTGCGAATTTCGGCGAAAAGTTGTAAGATAGAGTCATTGTTTAGAATCATTCTAAATTCTAAACGGGTATCGGACTGGAGGAGAGAGACGTATGCGGAAAGTCATTATTATCGGTACGGGCCCCGCGGGGCTGACGGCGGCGATTTACTTGGCGCGGGCGAACATGAGCCCGCTTATTATCGAAGGACCGGAGCCGGGCGGACAGCTGACGACGACGACCGAGGTCGAGAACTTCCCGGGCTTCCCGGAAGGCATCATGGGTCCCGAGCTCATGGACAACATGCGCAAGCAAGCCGAGCGGTTCGGCGCGGAGTTCAAGACGGGCTGGGTGAACAGCGTCGACTTGTCGAAGCGGCCGTTCACGCTGCAGGTCGAAGGCCACGGGGAGCTGCAGGCGGAAGCGTTGGTCGTCTCGACGGGCGCTTCGGCGAAATACCTCGGCATCCCTGGGGAGAAGGACAACGTAGGCCGCGGCGTCAGCACGTGCGCGACTTGCGACGGCTTCTTCTTCCGCGGCAAGAAGATCATCGTCGTCGGCGGCGGCGACTCGGCGATGGAAGAGGCGTCGTTCCTGACGAAGTTCGCTTCGCAGGTGACGCTCGTGCATCGACGCGAAGAGCTCCGCGCCTCGAAGATCATGCAGGACCGCGCGCGCGGGAACGAGAAGATCAAGTGGGCGCTGAACAAGACGCCGCTTGAGGTCGTTGCCGGCGAGAAGGGCGTAACGGGTCTGAAGGTGCGCAACAACGAGACGGGCGAAGAGGAAGTCATCGAGACGGACGGCATCTTCGTCGCGATCGGCCATACGCCGAACACGAAGTTCCTCGGCGGCGCGATCGATACGGACGAAGTCGGCTACATTCAGGTGAAGCCGGGCACGTCCGAAACGAACATCCCGGGCGTCTTCGCTTGCGGCGACGTGCAGGACAACAAGTACCGCCAAGCGATTACGGCGGCGGGCAGCGGCTGCATGGCGGCGCTCGACGCGGAGCGGTTCCTCGAAGGGCATGCGGCGCATGACTGGAGCGAAACGTTGTCCAAATAATGCTAGCACTCTATAGATTCGCGCCGCTCGACCCTTGGTCGGGCGGCGTTTTTCCGCTTTCTCAAGGGCCGGAAGATGCCTTGACCTCCCGGAGCGGTTGCCTTATAGTGAGGTACAGAATAATTAACGGTGACGAGGTGGGATCCGCATGTCGCAAGCATTGTATGTAGGCGTCGATATCGGCGGCACGACTGTAAAGGTAGGCATTTGCAACGCGGAAGGGAAGCTGTTACACACCTATGAAGGACCGACGGGAACCGAGAGCGGGAACGACGTCATCCTAGACAATATCGCCGCGTACGTGCGCCGGATCGCGGACGATAACAATGCGTCTTGGGACGACGTCGCCGGCGTCGGCGTCGGCATTCCGGGCTTCATGGATTTCGCGACGGGCGTCGTCATTTTCTCGGCGAATTTCCCTTCGATGCGGAACGTGCCGGTGAAGGCGATTCTCGAGCAGAAGCTCGGCAAGCCGGTGAAGATTAACAACGACGCGAACGTCGCGGCGCTCGGCGAGGCGTGGAGCGGCGCGGGCCGGGGTCTCCAGAACGTCGTCGTGTACACGCTCGGCACGGGCGTCGGCGGGGGCATCATCGTCCGCGGACAAATTTACGAAGGCTTCTCCGGGATGGCGGGCGAGCTCGGCCACGTGCAGGTCGTGCCCGATATGGAAGCGATTCAATGCGGCTGCGGCCAACACGGCTGCGTCGAGACCGTCTCTTCCGCGACGGGCATCATCCGCATGGCGAAGGACGCCGTGGAACGCGGCGACAAGACGACGCTCGCGGATTTGCCGAGCCTCGCGGCGAAGGACGTGTTCGACGCGGCGAAGGCCGGCGACGAAGTCGCGCTGCGCATCGTGAAGCGCGCCGCCTTCTACCTCGGCAAGGCGATGGCCGCGACGGCGGTCATCGTCAATCCGGAGCGCTTCATCCTCGGCGGCGGCGTGGCGAAAGCCGGCGATATCTTGTTCGACGCGGTGCGCGAAGTATTCGCGAAGTATACGCCGCAGCGGGCGATCGTCGACATCGTGCCGGCGGAGCTCGGCAACGACGCCGGCGTCGTAGGCGCCGCGGGCTTGCATCTGCGCGCCTTGTAAGTCGCGCCGTTCCGTTTCCGATCGAACGAATCTATGAACCGCAGGGAGGCGAACGATCGCTATGGAGACGAATCAAACCCAGCACAGGGCGGCGCCCGCGAAGCTCGTGATCATTACGGGCATGTCCGGCGCCGGCAAGACGATCGCCGTTCAGAGCATGGAAGATCTGGGCTTCTTCTGCGTCGATAATTTGCCGCCGGTGCTCATCCCGAAATTCGCGGAGCTGATCGAGCAATCGCAGGGGCGCATCGGGAAGGTGGCGCTCGTCATCGACTTGCGCGGCCGGGAGTTTTTCACGGCGCTGTCCGAATCGCTGCAAGATCTGAAGAACCACTTCACCGTGCACTTCGAAATCTTGTATTTGGACGCGACCGACTCGGTGCTCGTCCAGCGGTACAAGGAAAGCCGGCGCCGCCATCCGCTGGCGCCTACGGGCGCGCCGCTCGAGGGCATCCGCAACGAGCGCGTGCTGCTGGAAGAGCTGAAGGGCATGGCGACGCAGGTGATCGACACGAGCAACCTGAAGCCGGCGGATCTCAAGGAGCGAATCGCGACGCGGTTTACGGACGCCGAGACGAACGCGATGTCGTTGAACTTCGTCTCGTTCGGGTTTAAGTACGGCGTGCCGATCGACGCGGACCTCATTTTCGACGTAAGGTTCTTGCCGAATCCGCATTACGTGGAGCACCTCCGCCCGAATACGGGCCGGGAACAAGAGGTGTACGACTACGTCATGAAGTGGAACGACACGCAGACGTTCTTAGCGAAGCTGCACGACATGCTGAACTTCCTCATTCCGCAGTACCGCAAGGAAGGGAAGAGCCAGGTCGTCGTCGGCATCGGCTGCACCGGCGGCAAGCACCGCTCGGTCGCCATCGCGGAATATCTGGGCAAGGCGTTCGCGGGCACGGAGACGGAGTCGGTTCGCGTGAACCATCGCGACGCGGACCGCGATAGACATTAGAAGGGAGGGGGGCGCTTGATGAACCCACCTGCGGCGAAGGACGAAGCGAACCCCCGCGTCGTCGTCATCGGCGGCGGCACGGGGCTCTCGGTCATGCTCCGGGGTCTGAAGAAGAAGCCGGTCGACATTACCGCGATCGTCACCGTCGCCGACGACGGAGGCAGCTCCGGCCGCCTGCGCGACGAGCTGCAGATGCCGCCCCCCGGCGATATCCGCAGCGTGATCAGCGCGCTCGCCGAGTCGGAGCCGCTGCTCAGCGAGATGCTGCAGTATCGCTTCTCGAACGGTACCGGATTGGCCGGGCACAGTTTGGGTAACTTAATTTTGGCAGCGCTTCGGGACATCACCGGCGACTTCGTCACGGGCGTCCGCGAGCTGAGCCGCGTCCTTGCGGTGCGGGGCAGCGTGCTGCCGGCTTCGCACGATTCCATCGTGCTGTCGGCCAAGATGGCGGACGGCGCGGTCGTCGAAGGCGAATCGAAGATTACGAAGTACGGCGGACGCATCGAACGCGTCTCCCTGCTTCCGCCCGACGTGGAGCCGCTGCCGGAGGCGATCGAAGCGATTCGCGAAGCCGACGCGATCGTGCTCGGTCCGGGAAGCTTGTACACGAGCATCATTCCGAACCTGCTCGTGCCGGGCATTACGGACGCGATCCGCGCCTCCGACGCGGCGAAGGTGTACATCTGCAACGTCATGACGCAGCCCGGGGAAACCGACGGCTATTCGGTCGCGGATCACGTGAACGCGATCGCCGGCCATGTGGGCGGTCCGTTGTTCGATACCGTCATCGTCAATAATAGCGACATCCCGCGCCGCGTGCGCAGCTTGTACGCGGAGAAGGGAGCCGACGTCGTGCGCCTCGACCTCGAGACGCTGGCGGCGCTCGGCTACCGGACGATCGCCGACGAGCTGATCTTGTTCCAAGGCGTGCTGCGGCACGACGCGAACAAGCTGAGCCACCATATTTATCGGCTTGCGGTCGGTCAATAAACGGGAGACGGAAGGGGAGACGAGAATGTCATTCGCCGCCCAAACGAAGAAAGAACTAACGATGATCGAAGTGGACGAGTGCTGCGCGAAGGCCGAGCTGTCGGCGTTGATTCGCATGAACGGGTCGATGCGCATCGCGGGCGGCCGCATCGCCCTCGACATCACGACGGAGAACGCCGCGATCGCCCGGCGCATCTTCACGCTGCTCAAGCGCACGTATCGTCTGCATGCCGAGGTGCTCGTCCGCAAGAAGATGCGCCTCAAGAAGAACAACATCTATATGGTTCGCGTGCCGGCCGGAGTCGAGGAGCTGCTTCGATCGCTCCAGATTATCAAGGAAGGCCAAGGGTTTCAATTCACGCCCGGCATCGAGCCGGACATCATTAAGAATGCTTGCTGCCGCCGCTCGTATTTGCGGGGGGCGTTCCTCGCCGGAGGCTCGGTCAACAATCCGGAAGGATCGTCGTACCATCTGGAGATCGCCTCCATGTACGAGGAGCATTGCGACGCGTTGTGCGAGCTGGCCAACAAGTTCCACTTGAACGCTCGCTGCATCGAACGGAAGAAAGGGTACGTGCTTTACATCAAAGAAGGCGAGAAAATCATCGAAATGCTCAGCGTAATCGGCGCCCACCAAGCGCTGCTGAAGTTCGAGGACGTCCGGATCATGCGGGATATGCGCAATTCCGTCAATCGGATCGTCAACTGCGAAACCGCGAACCTGAACAAGACGATCGGCGCCGCCGTGCGGCAGATCGAGAACATAAAGCTCCTGGAGCAAGAAGTCGGCCTGGACAGTCTGCCGGAGAAGCTGCGCGAGGTCGCGGTCATTCGGCTGCAGTATCCCGACCTGAACCTGAAGGAAGTCGGCGCGATGCTGAAGGGCAGCGTCAGCAAATCCGGGGTCAATCACAGACTGCGAAAAATCGATGAAATGGCAGAAAAATTGAGAAATTAAGCCGTTTCCCGGTTTGATTCTAGTGCAAGGGTCGGAAAAGTGCTATAATAATGAAAACTTCGTGGTAAACCGTTGCGTAATGGTATATTTACGGTTAGGGGGATATCGAATCCAATGACGAGACAGCCAGTGGTCGTGAAACTAAAAACCGGTCTCCACGCTAGACCCGCGGCTCTATTCGTGCAAGAAGCGAATAAATTTTCATCCGAGGTGTTTGTCGAGAAGGATGAGAAGAAAGTAAATGCGAAGAGCATCATGGGTATCATGAGTTTGGCGATCAGCTCCGGCACGGAAATCCACATAAGCGCAGAGGGCTCCGACGCAGAGCAGGCTGTAAACGCTTTAGTAGCATTGGTCAGCAAGGAAGAACTGGAAAATCAATAGGTCAAGAGGCTTCCGGGATCCGGGAGCTTTTTTTCGGGTCTAACGACTTCGGGAAAGTTTACTTATAGAGACGAACGTCGGCTTCGATTCCGGTGAATATACTGGAAGACGGAGCTTTTTTCAGCGAACTGGAGGGAATGACGAATGATCGTTACTTCGGAACAGGAATGGGCCGGACTTCGTCGCGCGGGACGGGCCGTCGCGGCGGCGCGCGAGGCGATGCTGGCGGCGGTGGAGCCGGGCGTCACGACGTTGGAGTTGGACCGCATCGGGGAGAACGTGCTGAAGGCGCACGGCGCCGTCTCGGGGCCTCAGACGATGTACGACTTCCCGGGCGCGACGTGCATCAGCGTGAACAAGTGCGTGGCGCACGGCATTCCGGGGGAGACCCGTTTGAAAGCGGGCGACTTGGTCAACGTCGACGTATCGGCGGTGTTGGACGGCTTCTACTCGGATACGGGCTCGACGATGGTGTGCGGGACGAAGCCGGACGCGTATAAGAGCTTCTCGCCGGAGCATCCTTACGCGGAGAAGCTGCGCATTCTCGCCGCATGCGAGCGGGCGCTGTTCGCCGGCATCGGCAAGGCGAAAGCGGGAGGCAAGCTGAGCGAGATCGGTCGCGCCGTGCTGCGAGAAGCGCAGAACAACGGCTACACCGTCATCCGGAATTTGACGGGACACGGTCTCGGGCGGCAGCTGCACGAAGAGCCGAGCCATGTGTTCAACTACCCGGATCCGCGGGAGCGGCGGCTGCTGAAGAAGGGCGTCGTCATCGCGATCGAGCCGTTCCTCTCGACGGGCGCGACGAACGTGAACGAAGGCGACGACGGCTGGGCGCTGCTCGTGCCGGACAACAGCCTCGTCGTACAGTTCGAGCATACGGTCGTCGTCACCGAGGGGGACGCCGTCATCATGACGTTGGCGGAATAGGCCCCTGCGACGCCGAAAATCTTTTTCGGCTTGGCAACCTTCATCCGGCACTTTCCGTCTAGAAGGATAAGATCTGAACATTCAGACCATTTTCGAACGAGGAAGGGGTTTTTCGGATGAACGGGGCAACGTGGAAGCGGTGGGCGATCGCGGGAATCGCGGGCGCGATGTTGGCGGCGGCGCCGGTGTACGGGCCGGCGATCGTCGATTCGGCGAAGGGAGGCACGGCGATGGCGGCGGAGACGACGGCGGCGGCGCAACGGACGATTTCGGTTTCGGGGCAGGGCACGATCGCGATCCAGCCGGACATCGCGTATGTGAGCTTCGGCGTGTCGACGAAGGGAAAGACGGCGAACGAGGTGCAGACGGCGAACGCGACGGCGTTCGCGGCGGTCGAGAAGGCGCTTAAGGAGCAATTCGGCATCGCGGCGAAGGACATCAAGACGAGCGGCTTCTACGTCCAGCCGGAATACAATTGGTCGGATAAGGGGCAATCGACGCTCGTAGGGTATACGGCCGACCATACGCTCACGGTGTCGTACCGCGACCTGAACGGCATCGGCAAGCTGCTCGACGCGGTGTCGAAGGCGGGCGCGAACCGCGTGAACGGCATCCAATTCGGCACGGAGAAGGCGGACGCTTACGAAATCCAAGCGATCGAGAAGGCGATGGCGAACGCGAAGCTGAAGGCGGACGCGATCGCGAAGGCGGCCGGCCGCTCGGTGAAGGGCGTCCTTCACGTCCAGCACGGCAGCGTCAACAGCGCGCCGCCGCAATATTATCCGTTGGCGCGGGCGGAGTCCGCGGCGGATGCGGGCGGCGCCTCGACGTCGGTGCAGCCGGGCGAGATGGAAGTGACGACGACGGTCAGCGTCACGTACGAGATGCAATAAGGGGTTAAACCGAGCCGCTTCGTCCTCTTCCGGAGGGCGGAGCGGCTTTTTCGCGTGCGCCGGCGGCAAGGCCGACGCGTATGAGGCGGAGCCTCTCGCGGTCGGTCCGGCGGACGTGGAGGCCATGAACGAGCAAGCGATCGAAGCCATGACGTTCATGAATCGTATGGCGGATTGCTTAAGGGTAGGCGTTAAGCACAGCGACGGGGTCGTCGGGGATTTGATTCGATGCCATCTCGAGTTTATGAATCGCCAGGGGCACCGGACGTCCGCGCAAGACTTTGCGGCGCAGACTCGATTTTTTCTGAACGATGACTTTCATCTTAAGATGTTAGAAGGCCAACAAACGGGATTGGCGTATTACCTCTCCGCGGCGGCGGAATCGTTCGCGGCCGCGGATGCCCAAGGCTAATAAAAACCCCTGCCCGCTCGGAGGAGCGACGCAGAGGTTTTCCCGATTATTGAATTTTCTCGATAACCTTGTCGATCAAGCCGTATTCCTTCGCTTCCGCGGCCGACATGAAGTAGTCGCGGTCGGTGTCCTTCTCGATCCGTTCCAGCGGTTGGCCCGTGCGCTCGGACAAGATGCCGTTCAGCTTGTCGCGCAACTTGAGAATGCGCTTCGCGCGGATCTCGATGTCGGACGCTTGCCCTTCGGCGCCGCCGAGCGGCTGGTGGATCATCACTTCGCCGTTCGGGAGCGAGTAGCGCTTGCCCTTAGCGCCGGCCGCGAGCAAGAACGCGCCCATGGACGCCGCCATGCCGACGCAAATCGTCGAGACGTCCGGTTTGATGAACTGCATCGTATCGAAAATCGCCATGCCCGACGTGATCGAACCGCCGGGGCTATTGATATATAAACTGATGTCCTTCTCCGGGTCGTCCGCAGCCAGGAACAGCAGCTGGGCGATGATGCTGTTCGCCACGACGTCGTTCACCGGCGTTCCCAGGAAAATTATGCGGTCTTTCAGCAACCGGGAGTAAATATCATAAGCACGTTCGCCGCGGTTCGTCTGCTCCACGACCATAGGGACCAAATTCATGTTCATAAGCGTCTCATCCTCCGATCATCCATTCCAGACTAGTGTTGCCAAAAACATATTACCCCAATCCGGAGTAAAAGTCAAAATTGGTCAAAGGGAAATTGTTCGCTCGGTTCGATAGGTTCTACGTCCCGTGAGACTATGGGGGGGGCGGCATATAGGAAGAGGAGAGATTGTTGCAGGACTTTGGAATTATTTTGAATATTCGACAAATTTCGATGGAGGAGATGGCGCCGAAAAAAACGAATTACAGAATCCTAGCTACTAGCTTATCTTCGGGAGGGAACTTATGAAACGTAAGAAGCTGCTTTCCGCTGCACTCGCCCTGTCACTCGGATTCGGTTCGGCCGGCGCCGGCGCGCTGCCGGGCGCATTCGCCGCCGGTTCCGCCGGTTCCGCCGGCTCGCCGGCGCTGTCGGGTTCCGCCGGGGCCGGCGCGTTCGATCTCGCGATCGCGAACGAGGATCGGCTCGTCGCGATGCTCAAGGCGAACGGCCGCATCGCGGCGACCGCCACGCCGGCCGAAGCGCAGGCGGCGGTGAAATCTTTCCTGCGCGCGAAGTCGCAGGCCGCGGCGAGCGCCGCGGCAGACGGCGAGCTGCAAGCGCGGCAGACGAAGCGAGACCGCGCGATGGAGGAGAAGCTGCTCGCGAACGGGTTGTATCGCGGGAGCGGGAATAAGCTCGGGCAAGCCAAGCAGAACGTCGTCCCTTCCGCGCAGGCGGAGGCTTGGAACGGGGGCCGCGTGACCGACCGCGTGCTTGTGCTCTTGATCGAATATCCGGACTTCCCGGCGAGCGGCATCGCGCCGGGGGAGACGGATATGTACTATGACGAGTACTTGAAATCGCACTACGAAGACATGGTGTTCGGCGAGGACGGTTACGCGGGCCCGAACGGCGAGCGCTTGATCTCCATGAAGCAATATTACGAGGCGCAGTCCGGCGGCAGCTATACGGTGGAGGGCGAAGTGGCCGGCTGGTACATGGCAAGCCAGCCTTCCTCGTATTACGGGGCGAACTATCCGGGCCCGGACGACAACGACATTCGTCCTCGCGCGTTGGTGCAGGAAGCGCTCTTGGCCGCGGCGGCGGATCCGGCGCTCGATCTGGCTTCGTACGACCAGGAGGATCGGTACGACCTGGACGGCGACGGGAACCTGCGCGAGCCGGACGGTCTCGTCGACCATCTGATGGTCGTCCATTCTTCGGTCGGCGAAGAGGCCGGGGGCGGCACCCTCGGCGGGGACGCCGTCTGGTCGCATCGCTCGAATCTGGGCGGCGTGGCGACGTTGCCGGGAACGACGGCGATTGTGCCGTATTGGGGCGGGCTTATGGGCGCCTACGATTACACGATTCAGCCGGCGGACGGCGCGGCGGGCGTCTTCGCTCACGAGTACGGCCACGACCTCGGGCTTCCGGACGAATACGACACGATCTATTCGGGTCAAGGCGAGGCTGTCGGATACTGGTCGATCATGTCCAGCGGCTCTTGGGCCGGGGCGGTGCCGGGCACCGAGCCGACGGGCTTCAGCGCTTGGTCGAAGGAGTTTCTGCAGGCGAATCTGGGCGGCAACTGGCTGTCGGGCTCGACGATCCATATCGACGACATCCCTTCGGGCGGCGTCGTCGCGACGCTCGACGAAGCCGTCACGAAAGGCGCGAACGACGACGTCGTCCGCATCGATCTGCCGGAGAAGGTCGTCACGGTCAACACCCCGTACAGCGGGCAATACGAATATTACAGCGGCCGGGGCGACGAGCTCGACCGATCCATGACGACGACGCTGGATTTGACCGGCGCCTCCAGCGCGGCGCTGACGTTCAAGACTTGGTATCAGATCGAGGAGCAATGGGACTTCGGTTCCGTGCAAGCGCGCGCCGGCGGGGGCGCTTGGGAGACGATTCCGGGCAACCTGACGACGACGCGGGACGATTACGGCCAAAATCCGGGACACGGCATCACCGGTCATTCGAACGGCTGGGTCGAGGGCGAGTTCGATCTTTCGGCTTACGCGGGACAATCGATCGAGCTGCGCTTCAACTATTGGACGGACGTCGCCGTCTCGGAGATGGGCTGGTATATCGACGACATCGCGGTGACGATCGACGGCGAGACCGCGCTGTCGGACGGCGCGGAGGCTTCGACGGAGCCGGCGTTCGCGCTCGACGGGTTTACCGTCGATACGGGAACGTTCACGGCGGCGCATTATTACTTGCTCGAGTGGCGTTCGCACAACGGCGTGGACGCCGGGCTGGCGCATATCCGCCGGGGGGACAGCTTGATGTCGTACGACCCGGGCCTCTTGATTTGGTACGTGGACGAATCGTACACCGATAACTGGACCGGCATCCACCCGGGCGAGGGCTTCCTCGGCCTCGTGGACGCGGACCAGAAGGTCGTGAAGTGGAGCGACGGCGTGCCGGCCGCCTCGCGCTTCCAGCTGCACGACGCCGCGTTCGGTCTCGAGAAGGGCGACAAGATGGACATCGACTACACGTCGATCTACGGACTGACGATTAATGACCCGAACGCGTCGCATAACCCGCTGTTCAACGACGGCTCCGACTACGCGAACGCCGGGCTGCCGGACGCAGGACGTCTGCTGCCGCAGTTCGGGCTGAAGCTGCGGGTCGTCGGCGAAGCGTCCGACCGCTCCGCCGCTCAGGTGCTTATCTATAAGTAAGCGATGGTTCGACGACGCCGCTCGTCCTTCGGGACGGGCGGCGTTTTTTCGCGTGCGGAGAGCCGGGGTTCGTTCGAGTCCGATCCAAGTAATCATGGCCCGGTTGTTGTGGGGGGGCTGCTGTCTGAGCAAAAGAAATCAGGTTAGAAAGGAGCAGATAGGTGCCTGGGGGCGCCTCCTTATATGAAGTGTATCGGTAGCGGCGGTCGGTGGGGAAGTGTGGAGGACGTATGCAAAAAGTAAGTAACTTGTTCTTGCAACCATGGGACGATGGAGGATGTCAGGGGCTGGGACGTTCGAAATATAAGCAGATATGGGAAGGGATGGCGAGGAATGTACACGGAGTGTCCCGACTACAGGTACTGTGGAGCCTCGGCGAGGACGCCTAGGGAACATAAAAAAAGCCCCCGCGATTGCGGAAGCTCTTGTTGGTATGTATGGCGCGCCCGCAGGGAATTGAACCCCGATCTCAGGCTCCGGAGGCCTACGTCATATCCATTGGACCACGGGCGCGTGTTGTTGTGACAGCGAAATTAAGTATATGACATCCGCGGGGAAAATGCAAGCCCGTATAAAAATCCATTTTCCGGAAAGGATAATTTTCTTTGAAAAAGAGTTGCAACCTTCCAAGCGCTAGAGTAAAATGACGTTAGTGGGACGGAAAATGAATGGTCGGGACGTAATCGGTCCCGGTTGAGGATTCCTCCCCAGTTTGACCCCGGCGCGATCCGGATAAAATGAGAAGGTCGAGCGCTCGCGAAAAAGATCGTCATCCATTGCGGCGCGGCAGGGGAGGTTCGTCATGCGGACCGTTCTCGAAATTCAGAGAGTGTTGGCTCCGGACGTCGTGGACGTTTTGAAGAAGCGATATACGATTCTAAGGCACCTTCGGCATGCCGGGGCGGTCGGACGGCGTACGCTGGCCGCCGCGCTCGGCATGTCGGAGCGCGTGCTGCGCGCCGAGACGGAGTTTTTGAAGTCGCAGGGGCTCGTCGACATCGAGACGTCGGGCATGCGCGTCAGCGAAGCCGGCATCTCCCTGCTCGCGGACATGGAGCCGATGATGAAGGAATGGTTCGGTCTCGCGGAGCTGGAGGATCGGCTCGCCGCGGCGTTCGGGCTGCGCCAAGTCGTCGTCGTCCCGGGCGACGCCGACCGCGATCCGCTCGCGAAGCGGGAGCTCGGTAAGGCGGGCGCCGCCGAGCTGACGCGCGCCGCGGCGGCGATGGAACGCGCCGACAACGAGCCGCTCGTCGTCGCGATCACCGGCGGCTCGACGATCGTCGAGGTCGCCGATCACCTTAGCGCGTCGCAAGGCCTCAAGGGCGCCTTGTTCGTCCCCGCCCGCGGGGGTCTCGGCGAACGGGTCGAGCTGCAGTCCGGCACGATCGCGTCCACGATGGCGAAGCGGACGGGCGGCGGCTATCGGCTCATGCACGTGCCGGACGACGTCGGCGAAGAGGCGATCGCCACGCTCATGAGCGAACCCCATATCCGCGAAGTGGCAGATATTGTACGTTGCGCCCGCATTGCGGTGCACGGCATTGGGGAAGCCTATGAGATGGCTCGCAGAAGACGAGTGGACGCGGAGACGATTCAGAAGCTACGCACGGGCGGCGCGGTGGCCGAATCGTTCGGCTACTACTATAACCGGGCCGGAGAGGTCGTGCATCGAATGCCGACGGTCGGACTCCGGCTCGAGGACATCCAACGCATGGAGACCGTCATCGCGGTCGCCGGCGGCGGAAGCAAGGCGGAAGCGATCGCCGCCGTCTTGAAGAACGGGCAAGAAGACGTATTGATTACCGACGAAGCGGCCGCCACGGCTATGCTGCAGTTCAGTTCTCTTGACGCAAGCACCTGATATGAAGTACCGGAAGTACCCAGGCGGCAGCGCGTCTTGATATAAACATATTTTCTAGGAGGTTTTCTTCATGGTAAAAGTAGGCATTAACGGTTTCGGTCGGATCGGGCGCAACGTATTCCGCGCAGCGCTGAACAACCCGGATGTAGACGTCGTCGCGATCAACGATTTGACCGACGTGAAGACGCTCGCTCATTTGCTTAAATACGACACGACGCACGGCAAGCTCGACGCCACGGTAGAAGCGGGCGAAGGCGCGCTGATCGTCAACGGCAAGACGGTGAAAGTATTCTCCGAGCGCGACCCCGGCAACCTGCCGTGGGCAAGCGTAGGCGCGGAAATCGTCGTCGAGTCGACGGGCATTTTCACGGCGAAGGAAAAGGCGGAAGCTCACCTCAAAGGCGGCGCGAAGAAAGTCATCATCTCCGCTCCGGCGACGAACGAAGACATCACGATCGTTATGGGCGTCAACGAAGAGAAGTACGATCCGGCGGCGCACACGGTCATCTCCAACGCGTCCTGCACGACGAACTGCTTGGCGCCTTTCGCGAAAGTGCTCAACGACAGCTTCGGCATCGTCAAGGGCATGATGACGACGGTTCACTCGTACACGAACGACCAATCCGTGCTCGACTTGCCGCATAAGGACCTGCGCCGCGCGCGCGCCGCTGCGGAGAACATCATCCCGTCCACGACGGGCGCGGCGAAAGCCGTCTCCCTCGTATTGCCTGAGCTGAAGGGCAAGCTGAACGGCATGGCGTTCCGCGTCGCTACGCCGAACGTATCCGTCACGGACCTCGTCGTAGAAGTGTCCCGCAACGTAACGGTGGAAGAAGTGAACAGCGTGCTGAAGGACGCTGCGAACTCCCGCCTGAAGGGCATCATGAACTACTCCGAAGAGCCGCTCGTTTCGAGCGATTACAACGGCGACCCGGCTTCGTCCACGATCGACGCATTGTCGACGATGGTCGTAGGCGACAACATGGTGAAGGTCGTCTCCTGGTACGACAACGAGTGGGGCTACTCGAACCGCGTCGTAGACCTCGTGTCCTACATCGCCGGCAAGGGCCTCTAAGATTCGCGAACACACATCCCGCAGGGAAGGAAGGCGCTCCGGCAACGAAGGCGGGGGCGCCTTTCCGCGGGTCTAGACCTAAATCCGGAGGTAAAGGACCATGGCGTATAACAAGAAGAGCGTAAGAGACGTAGATGTTTCTGGGAAAAGGGTATTCGTTCGCGTAGACTTCAACGTTCCTCTCGAAAACGGCGCGATCACCGACGACACGCGCATCCGCGAAACGCTGCCGACGATCAAGTTTTTGATCGAGGGCGGCGCGAAGGTCATTCTCGCGAGCCATCTCGGCCGACCGAAGGGCGAAGTCGTCGAAGAGATGCGGCTGACGCCGGTCGCGGCGCGCTTGTCCGAGCTGCTCGGCAAGCCCGTAGCGAAGGTAGACGAAGCGGTAGGCCCGGCGGCGCAAGCGGCGGTCGACGCGCTCGGCGCGGGCGACGTGCTGTTGCTTGAGAACGTGCGCTTCTACAAGGGCGAAGAGAAGAACGATCCGGAGCTCGCGAAGCAATTCGCCGCGCTCGCGGACTTGTACGTGAACGACGCGTTCGGCGCGGCGCATCGGGCGCACGCTTCGACGGAAGGCATCGCGCATCATCTGCCGGCCGTCTCGGGCCTCTTGATGGAGAAAGAGCTGTCCGTGCTCGGCAAGGCGCTGTTCAACCCGGACCGTCCGTTCACGGCGATCGTCGGCGGCGCGAAGGTGAAGGACAAGATCGACGTCATCAACAAGCTGCTCGAGATCGCGGACAACGTCATCATCGGCGGCGGCTTGTCTTATACGTTCCTGAAAGCGCAAGGCTATGAAATCGGCAAGTCGCTCTGCGACGATTCGAAGATCGACGTAGCGAAAGAATTCATGGCGAAGGCGAAAGAGCGCGGCGTGAACTTCCTCATGCCGGTCGACATCGTCGTCACGGACGACTTCAGCCCGACGGCCAACACGCAGATCGTCGGCATCGACGGCATTCCGGCGGAGTGGGAAGGCATCGACATCGGACCGAAGACGAGAGAGTTGTATGCCGACGTCATCAAGTCGTCGAAGCTTATCGTCTGGAACGGACCGATGGGCGTATTCGAGATCGAGCCGTTCTCGCACGGCACGCGCGCAGTGGCGGAAGCTTGCGCGGAGACGGCCGGCTACACGGTCATCGGCGGCGGCGATTCCGCGGCGGCGGTCGAGAAGTTCAACCTCGGCGACAAGATGGACCACATCTCTACCGGCGGAGGGGCTTCCCTCGAGTTTATGGAAGGCAAGGCGCTTCCGGGCGTCGTAGCGCTTAACGATAAGTAGGAGGTAGTTCGAGAGATGAGCAGAACACCGATCATTGCAGGCAACTGGAAAATGTTTAAAACCGGCGCGGAAGCGTCCGCCTTCATCGCGGAAGCGAAAGCGGCCGTCGCCGCCGTCTCCGGCGTCGAAGCGGTCGTATGCGCGCCGTTCACGTCGCTGCCGGCGCTCGTGGAAGCCGCTCGCGGCACCGCGATCGCCGTAGGCGCGCAGAATATGCATTGGGAAGCGAACGGCGCGTTCACGGGCGAAGTGTCGGGCCCGATGCTGATCGACCTCGGCGTGAAATACGTCATCCTCGGACACTCGGAGCGCCGCCAATACTTCGCGGAAACCGACGAAACCGTAAACAAGAAGACGAAGGCAGCTTTGAGCTACGGCCTCGTTCCGATCGTCTGCGTCGGCGAGAAGTTGGAAGAGCGCGAAGCCGGCAGCACGAAGGACGTCTGCCGCGTGCAGACGCTTGGCGCGTTGGAAGGCCTGTCGGCCGAGCAAGTCGCGTCGCTCGTCATCGCGTACGAGCCGATCTGGGCGATCGGCACGGGCAAGTCGTCCACGGCGGCCGATGCCAACGAAGTCATCGCTTATATCCGCTCCGTCATCGCGGAAGCGTTCGGCGCGGACAGCGCCGCGAAGGTCCGCATTCAATACGGCGGCAGCGTGAAGCCGGAGAACGTGCGCGAGTACCTCGGCGCGTCCGACATCGACGGCGCCCTGGTGGGCGGCGCTTCGCTGCAGCCGAACTCCTACGTCGCGCTGGTGGAAGGTGCGCGGGCATGAGTCGTCCGAAACCGGTAGCGCTGATCATTCTCGACGGCTTCGGGCTGCGCGGCGACGCGCACGGCAATGCGGTCGCGCAAGCGAAGAAGCCGAACTACGACCGGTACTGGAACACGTACCCGCACACGACGTTGACCGCGCACGGCGAAGCGGTCGGCCTGCCGGAGGGCCAGATGGGCAACTCCGAGGTCGGTCACCTCAACATCGGCGCCGGCCGGACCGTCTATCAGGATTTGACGCGCATCTCGAAGTCGATTCGGGATAACGAATTTTTCGAAAATCAGACGTTGATCGGCGCGGTTCGCCACGCGAAGGAGAACGGGAAGAAGCTTCACCTGTACGGCTTGCTCTCCGACGGCGGCGTGCACAGTCACATCGGTCACCTATTCGCGCTGCTCGAGCTCGCGAAGAAGGAGCAGTTCGAGGAAGTGTACATTCACGCGTTCCTCGACGGCCGGGACGTCGCGCCGGACAGCGCGCGCAAGTATATGGGCGAGCTGCAGGAGAAGATCGCCGCGATCGGCGTCGGCCGCATCGCGACGGTGCAAGGCCGTTACTATGCGATGGACCGCGACAAGCGCTGGGAGCGGACGGAGAAGTCGTACCGCGCCATGGTGTACGGCGAAGGCCCGACGTATACCGACCCGATGAAGGCGATCGTCGAATCGCACGAGAAGTCGGTATTCGACGAGTTCGTTATGCCGACGGTCATCGTCGGCGACGACGGCAAGCCGGTCGGCCTGGTGGAGAGCGGCGACGCGGTCGTGTTCTTCAACTTCCGCCCGGATCGCGCGATCCAGCTGTCGCAGGTATTCACGAACGCGGATTTCCGCGGATTCGACCGCGGCGAGAAGGCGCCGACGAGCTTGTACTTCGTCTGTTTGACGCTCTTCAGCGAAAGCGTGGACGGATATGTTGCTTATAAGCCCAAAGAATTGGATAATACTTACGGGGAAGTGCTCGGCCAACACGGACTGAAGCAGCTCCGCATCGCGGAAACCGAGAAGTATCCGCACGTGACGTTCTTCTTCAGCGGCGGGCGCGACGTCGAGCTTCCGGGCGAGACGCGCATCCTCATCAACTCGCCGAAGGTCGCCACATACGACTTGCAGCCGGAGATGAGCGCTTACGAAGTCGCCGCGGCTTGCGTCGCGGAGATCGAAGCGGAGCGCCACGACGCGATCGTGCTCAACTTCGCGAACCCGGACATGGTCGGCCACTCGGGCTTGCTCGAGCCGACGATCCGCGCGGTCGAAGCGACGGACGAGTGCTTGGGCCGCGTCGTCGAAGCGATTCTCGCGAAGGGCGGCGTCGCCGTCATTACGGCGGATCACGGCAACGCGGACGTCGTCACGAACGACGACGGCACGCGCAACACGGCGCACACGATCAACCCGGTGCCGCTCATCGTGACGCGCGAAGGCGTCTCCTTGCGCGACGACGGCATTCTCGCGGACATCGCGCCGACGCTGCTGCAGCTGCTCGAGCTGCCGAAGCCGGCCGAGATGACGGGCAACACGCTGCTCAAGTAACGGCAGAACTACCCTACCCAAATGCATCATAGGCTTCGGCCTACTGAAATAACCTTATCTAAGGAGTGTACTATCCATGACGATTATTGCTGACGTATACGCACGCGAGGTGCTCGACTCCCGCGGCAACCCGACGGTCGAAGTCGAAGTAAAGCTCGAATCCGGCGCGAAGGGCCGCGCCATCGTTCCGTCCGGCGCATCCACGGGCGCGCACGAAGCCGTAGAGCTTCGCGACGGCGACAAGGGCCGTTACCTCGGCAAGGGCGTTCTTAAAGCGGTACAGAACGTCAACGAAGCGATCGCGCCGGTGATCATCGGCCTCGACGCGCTCGAGCAAGTCGCGATCGACAAAGCGATGATCGACCTCGACGGCACGCCGAACAAGGGCAAACTCGGCGCCAACGCGATCCTCGCGGTTTCGATGGCGGTCGCTCGCGCCGCTGCGGACGCGCTCGACATCCCGATCTACAACTACCTCGGCGGCTTCAACGCGAAGCAGCTGCCGGTGCCGATGATGAACATCGTCAACGGCGGCGCGCATGCGGACAACAACGTAGACGTACAAGAGTTCATGGTATTGCCGGTCGGCGCGCCGACGTTCGCCGAAGCGCTTCGCGCGGGCGCGGAAGTATTCCATGCCCTGAAGTCCGTTCTCAAGGAGAAGGGTCTGAACACCGCGGTAGGCGACGAAGGCGGCTTCGCGCCGAACCTCGGCTCCAACGAAGAAGCGCTGCAGACGATCATCGCCGCGATCGAGCGCGCGGGCTACAAGCCGGGCGTCGACATGTTCCTCGGCATGGACGTCGCGTCCACGGAGTTCTTCAAGAACGGCAAATACGAGCTTGAAGGCGAAGGCAAGTCGTTCACGCCTGCCGAGTTCGTAGACCTGCTCGCAAGCTGGGTCGACAAGTATCCGATCATCACGATCGAGGACGGCTGCTCCGAAGACGACTGGGAAGGTTGGAAGCTGTTGACGGACCGTCTCGGCGGCAAAGTGCAGCTCGTCGGCGACGACTTGTTCGTGACGAACACGGAGCGCCTCGGCAAGGGCATCGAAGAAGGCATCGGCAACTCGATCCTGATCAAGGTCAACCAAATCGGTACGCTGACGGAAACGTTCGACGCGATCGAGATGGCGAAGCGCGCAGGCTACACGGCCGTCGTCTCCCACCGTTCCGGCGAATCCGAAGACAGCACGATCGCCGACATCGCGGTCGCTACGAACGCGGGCCAAATCAAGACGGGCGCGCCGTCCCGTACGGACCGCGTCGCGAAGTACAACCAGCTGCTTCGCATCGAAGACAACTTGAACGTCGCGGCGCAATACGCCGGCAAGAAGGCGTTCTACAACCTGAAGAACTTCAAGTAAGATAAGAGGGTGCGGGGCGGGAGAACCCGCCGCGTACACTTCGTTTAGCATAGGGGGAGCCGCTCATGGGCCGATGGATCGTCACGCTAGCGTTACTAGTGGGATGCTTCGTGCTTACGGAGTGGCTCCCCTTTTCCCCGTATTTCCGCAACATGGACACGATGATTCACGAGTTCGGCCACGCCGCGGCGACGCTGCTGTTGTCCGGCGAGGTGCAATATATTCATCTGTACGAAGACCATAGCGGGGTGACGCTGTCGGCCGTGCAGAGCGGCTGGCGGCTGCTCCCGGTGTCGTTGTCGGGCTATATGACGGCATCGCTGTTCGCGGTGCTGTTGTTCGCGCTGCACCGGCACGGACAGCATCGGCTCGGCCTTGCGATCGTCACCGTCGTGGCGCTGGTATGCTTAGTGCTGTTCGTCCGCAACGACTTCGGCACGCAGTGGCTGCTCGGCTTCATCGGCATCAACGTCGTCGCCTTCGTTGTTCCGATCGGCTTCGTGCGCGTCGCTTACTATTTATTGCTCGCCTTCCTGTCGCTGGTGGAATCCGTGGTCGGCGCAATTACGATTACGATTCTGGCGGCGACGACGCCGAGCGGGGCCGGGGACGCCGCGAACCTCGCGAACGCGACCGGGATTCCCGCCATCGTTTGGGGCGTTTTCTTCCTGCTGTTCGCGATCTGGTGCGCGAAGCGGGCGATCGGCCACTTTTTGCCGCGGCCGAAGAAGCCTTTATTTTCGAAAAAACGCGGCGTATCGCCGTTATCATAGGAGCAGGTTCCGAACATGATTCATTCCCTTACCTCGCGATTCTTATATATGCCTGCGGACGGGTCGGTCGATCGGCCGATTCTGGGCGCGGTGCTCGGGAACGAGCGTACGCTCTACATCGACGCAGGCAACTCGAAGCGGCATACCGTCGCCTTCCGCGAAGGCGTGCGCGCGGCGGAGGGGGCAACCCGAGACGCCGTAACGGCGCTGACGCACTGGCATTGGGACCACAGCTTCGGCGCCTCCGCCGACGACGTGCCGCTCCTCTCGCACGCGAGGACGCGGGAGGCGCTTGCGACGCAAGTCGGACTCGACTGGTCGGACGCCGCGATCGACGAACGGGTCCGCGCCGGAACCGAAATCGAGTTCTGCGCGACTTATATGAAGAAGGAGTTCGGAGACGAGCGGGACGACATCGAAGTGCGGCTGCCGAACGCGACGTTCCAGGGGAGTATGACGCTGTTTCTCGGCGGGGTGTCGTGCCGCATCGACCACGTCGGCGGCGTGCATGCGGACGATTCGTGCTTGTTCTACGTACCTGAGGAGAAAATCCTGTTCATCGGCGACGCGCTCGGCCCCGCCATCTACGACGGCCCTCGGTATTACAAGGCGGACGATCTGCTGCGGCTGCTCGAGCTCGTACGCGCATACGACGCCGAATGGTACATCGAGTCTCATTACAAGCCGGTGGACCGCGCAACGTTCTGGGCGGAGATGGAGGAGTTCGAGACGTTGGCCCGGCTCGTGCAGGGGATCGGTGACAATGAAGCGCGAATCGTCCATGAAATGCAGAAGGCGCTCGACCGGGAATGGACGGCGGACGATCGGCTGACCGTCGCGCAGTTTCTCCTCGGGGAGCGCCGCGGCATTACGCGGTAATCGGGCGGGGGGAAGGCGCATCGGCGCCTTCGTCCGCATGGAACGACAGCAGCAGGCTGGTTCCGTTCGTCGAGGTATAGATCGAGACTTCGTCGCACATGCGGTAGATGATCGAGAAGCCCTTCCCGAGCGAACTCTTGCTGCTGTAACCGGAGAGGAGCACCGTCTTGGGAAGCTCGTGCAGCGGGATGCCCGACCCTCGATCCGAGACAAGCACTTGCAGCGCATCGTCTTTGCGGTAGACGGACAACGTGCCTTCGCCAGCATGCTTAATCAGATTGGTAGCCGTCTCGCTGACCGCCAGCTTCAGGTTCATTCCGCGCTTGACGTCGTAATTCGCGAAGGATGCGACGTAATCGCGGCTCTTCGCAATGTCCGACTTCGTCTGGATCGCCATGGAGCCGAGATGTTCGCCTAAGCGTTCGTCCAGTTCCCCCGGCCGCAGACAGAGCCGGACTTTCTGTTGGGACAAAGCGCTGATAACGTCTTTATACGCTTTCAACGCGTCGGAAAACAGTTTGGTTTTATACTGTAGCGTCGGCGTCACATCCACGAGGAATATCCGCACTTCGTCGTCCTCGGGAAAGAAGTGCGCGTCATATACGTTCCCGCCCGTCTCGATCAGCTCATGGAACGTCTGGTGACGTTCCCCGGCCCGGCGCGTCAGCCGCTTCAGCTCTTCGCAAGCGGCATCCGATTCGACGAAGGGGGGCGGGAGAACGAATCGTTCCGTCGACATTCGATACCGCAGCATCGTCGTATTTCCGCTGTCGTGCGTATGCTGGTTCGCCTCCGCCGTCGCCTCCGGTTCCGTCATGCGCTCCGGTTGTTTCGAGGCGTCGCACGACACCAGCTCGCGAGCCTCCCCAAGGAACGTAGGCGTGACCTTCCGGATCAGCGTGGGATCAAACTCCTTGCCGGATGCCGCAGCGAGCAGAGCAAGGACCGTCGGATCGTCTTTCCCTTCCGCGATCAGATGTTCGACTCGGTTGCATAAGGCGATGACGCGCGCGCCTAGCGGAATATCGGTTCCCGCGAGGCCATAAGGATACCCTTTGCCGTCGTAGCGCTCATGATGGTGCAGAATCCATTGCGAACTGCGGGACTTCGCATAGAAGGTTTGGGTGATTTCGGCCCCCTTTTCGGCATGCGTCTGGTATTCCGCCTCCTCCTTCAGCGTCAGCGGTCCCCTCTTATTGAACAAGTGGGGCATCAGCACCGCCTTCCCGATGTCGTGCATGATCGCCGCTTGAATAAGCTCCTTGCGCTGCCGTACAGGGAAGTCCACCGTCTCCAGCAGCAACTCGCATATGTGACCCACCCGCGTGCCGTGACCGACCATCTGCGGATGAATCCGCGATTCGAACAGCCGGATGAATTCCATCGCCGCCTGCTGGCGAAGGCCCGCTTCGTGAATGAAGGCCCTCGAAAACAGAAGAATGACCGCCATATAAAACAGGCCGATCAAGATCTCATGGTACATCTCCGCCAAGTCGCCCGGAGCGATCAGGTGAGGAACGATAATGCCGGTCAACAGAACGGCGGCGCTGACTTCCTTCACTTTCACCTTCCACTTGTGCAACATCGGCAACCCGGCCGTCGACTTCATAATTCCGGCCATCAGCACCGCATTCGCGACTTCGAAGGCGGACGCGCTAGCGAGCACCTTCACATATTCCGAAGCTTCCGCAAACCCGCCGACGCGCATCAGCTGGTACGCGGCTCCCGCGCTCAGACAGTACATGCCGGCGGTACAGAAAAATCGGAACCACCGGATGCGGAATGGATTGCGATATAGCTTGATAAAAAACGTCGTCGTACTCGCGAAGATCCCCAATAAAGAGGGCTCAAGGCCGTACGCCAGCAGCAGGATGAGGAAGCCGGCCGTACCGGCGCTGAAGTAATCCCCGCTTATTAAGCGAATGGGGAACATGTCCAATATAACGATCAGCAGCAGCAACGGAGCGACGCCGTGCCACGGAATCGTCGGCGCCGTCCAGACCATCCAACCGAAGGCGAGCGCGCCGCAGAAGCAAAGAAAAGACGTATAGCCGTTATGTTCCTTCATACGCGCGTTTCCCCCCCCTCCTTCGAGCTTCGCACCAGAAAGATGATAATGCCGAGGCCGAGCAGTACATCCCCAGGGCTCCACACGTAGTTGGTTCCGAACGGAACGAGGATCGGGATCCAATCCCCGAGCCATGCGACATGGTCTCCGGTCATCGGTTGGTGGCGCACCGACGAGGACATGTCGGAGAGGTGCGCCAAGCCGGCAAGTTCAAGCGCCGGAACGGAGACGGGCATTCTGCCGCCGTTCAGCGACAAAGCGACTATATTCAACGCGCAGCCTGCGATCAAGAGACGAAACCCGGGCCGCTTCCAGTTCAAGAGCATCGCGGTCAACACCGGCAATAAGCTGAGTTGAAAAAGAGCAGGCGCCGACGCCCCGGACGAACGCATGGCGACGTCCAGTCCGATCTGCGTCGCGAACCCGAGCAGAATGAGCCAAGAGCCGCGGAGGCCGACGACGGCTTCCAACGACCGAAGCGGGTTTCTTCTCAAACCGAGGGAGATCAACAGTCCTGCAGCGAGAAAATAAATCATAAGCGACCATCTTTCTTGTTGAAAAGTAAGGGGGCCGAGCGGCCCCCGAATCCGGTGCGCAGGGCGGAATTACCCCCAAGGACGACCGATCACCGCCGCCATTGCCAACGCAGCCAATACGGCGCTGCCGTACGCAATGCGAATGAGCTTTGCTCTCATGGAAGTCACCTCCTCTCCCGAATCGACGTTCTAGGCGCCCGAGCCGGACGGACGCGCAAGCCGTTAAACCAACACTTCTTCGCCTAAGATCTCCTGCAATTGCAGGAGATCGAACACTTCCATAACCTCTTCCCGAACGCGAACGATTTCGACCTGTTTTCCCTCCTGCTGCAAGGCTCGGACGAGCGCGATCAGCAATCCGATGCCGGAGGAGTCGACGAAGGGGACGCCGCCGAAGTCGATTTCCACCCTAGGGTAGGAGGCTAATGCGGATGGAATGGCCTCCTCCATCAAGTCGGAGACGTCAATATCGATATCTCCGATCAAAAGCAGTACACCGCGATCTTCCGCCGCGTCGACGCGAAACGTTAACATGTACGAACCACTCCTACTGTAATAATAGTGTTCCGTCCTTGTTCAGACGGGCGTGCACATTGGACATGTCCTCTGGAAGCTTATAAGAGGCGGCGCCGACCTGGACGATCGTGTTTGCCAGCGCGTTCCCAATCCGGATCGAAGCCTTCTCGGAGACGCGAATCCGCGTCGGTCCGCCTCGCGTGCCCGCCTCCTGGAGGTCGGCGCCGTTCCGGGCGTAATAGTCGCCGCCTCTTACAAAGCCGGTGACGGTCAGCGCGCCTTGGCAGACGAGCGACACTTGGTAGCAACCGGCGGACACGGTCACGTCTCCCCCGCATCGAACGGTACCGTTATGCGCATAGCTGAACCGTACGAAGCATTCCCCCGACTCCTTCGTCTCGCAGCAATCGAGGAAGACGCCGGTCGCTCGAATATAGCTTTCCAGCTCGGCGACGTCCTTCAAGCCGCCGCCATCGCTCCTCAGGAATGCCTTGGCGAGGTTGTCGGCATACTGGGTCCATCTCTCGTCCAGGCTGTCTCGATGTGCGGCGACGGTTTGACAAAGGCGTGTCAACAGGTCGCGCAGCGTTTTGAACTTGCCTTGCATGAGCACCTGCACGAGAGGGGAGAGGCCCTTCCTGCCGAGATCGCCGTTCTTGAACGCCGTCGCGGCGTTGACCTGAACGATGGCTGCGCGCAGCTGCGTCAGCTTCTGGACCGTCTCAGACAGCAGGGGGGCCGCATCGGCGTAAAACGGGCCGCCCAATCCCGCCGCGACGTGGCTGCCGATCATGTTCGAGGTAATGACGATCGATCCGGAAGCGGCGACCCGGCCCATGTTGACATTGCCGCGAACGAAGATGTTGCCTGTCGCCTCCGCCGTCATGCCGTCCTGAACCGACCCCAACACTTCGATGTCGCCCTGATATCGTAAATTGCCGGACAGCATGTCGATGTCGCCCGGATGCAGCAGCTTCGGAGCAACGGACATCTTCAGCAGCATGCCCTTCCGTTGTACGCGAGGCGTTCCGGACTGCAGCGCGACGAGCTTCGCTTCGGCGTCGACGAACGCGACTCCGTTCCCGGCGGTCACCGCCAGCTCATAGACCGGTTCAGGCTCCACGGGCTCGCCCGCGATCGTCTTGCCGGGCTTCCCTGGAGAAGACGGGTGTATGACCGCAAGCACTTGGCCTTCCGTCACGGAAGGGAATTGCCGGTGTTCCCGGAAATCCACCGTGCCGTCCTGCCTCGTCCGGGGCAGGACGGATGCGGCTTGTTCCTCCCATACCATCGTACAAGAGCCGTTCGTTCCGGGAGCCGGCCGCTCTCCGGCGGCAATCTCGTATTCGCCCGCCGCTTCCGCGCGGCAAGCGGCTTCGATCGCTTCAGACCGTATGCCGTAGACGACGCCCCGCCCCCGAAGCGCGGCATGAATGACTTCGGGGTCGAGCGGCTTCGGCCGCTTCCTCTCGCGGACGCGGAAGAGCAAACGGTCGACGGGCTCGGCTTCTTCGAGCCGGCGTTCGATCGTGTAACCGGGCTCCATGCGAAGCGTCGCCGCCATCCATCGGTCGTCAATGTGAATGTCCCATACGGGCTCGACCTCTTCGGCCGGTTCTAGGGTAACGCTTACGACATCCTTCTCGGTAATCGGGGTCGTCGTTTCTACCCGGATTCCGTTGACGTGCAACAGGACGCCTCGGCAAGGAGTAACGAGTGGGTACTTGTCCGGGGCGTCTTTCGTCCGGAGGACGCCATCTTGGATCCATGCTTTCCCGGCGAATGCGCCCGGCTCCGGCTGCTTCGCGTTCGCAGGGACGGGAGGAGCGGATTCGGCAGAAGGAGCAGGCGTCGCAGGGCTGGGCGTCTCTTCCCGGGACGATGGACTGGTCTCGCCGCGCTGCAGCGTAACGCGGACGACCGCCGGTTTCGCCCGCCCCCATAACCCCTTGCTCTCGGGCTCTATAATTTCGATGACAACATGTTCGCGAGACGTCTCCAACAGCTCGAGGGCGGTGGACACGGCTGTATGTATCGTTTTTCCTCTAGAGATCACGCTTTTCTCCACTTGTAAACACCTCGGCTATATGGAGTGAAAGAACAAAAAAGAAGACTCCCGAAAAGGGGGTCTTCTTCACCCGCGAGCTTTTCGGCGGCCCGGCTGCCATTGCAGTTTCCTGCGGTAGGCCCGTGGCTTTGCGTCCCCGCCTTTCGACGGGTTTGCCGTTATCGTTTTCTCGGTTGCATGATTGCGACTTGCGTTTGGTATATGACGGAAAACATGCGACTTATGTACTAAGCTGTAAGGTAAGCATACAGCGTCGATTACGCGGCGATCAAGAGGAATAAATTGACGCGCTTGAACTGTTCAACAGGATCGAGATGACGCACACGTCGTCGAAGATCGTCTTTTTGAGTCCTGCGATTTGCTCTACGAATTCGGTGTTTCGCAAGCCGTTCCGACGGATCGCTTCGGTCTTTAGCGCTTCTACGGCGTCCGAAATCGGTCTGCCCGGCGTCTCCACGAGTCCGTCCGTGTAAAGCAGAAGCCTCGTACCGTCCCGATAAGGGAGGCGTTCCACCCGCGGGCTGGCCGACAGCTTCATTCCGATGGGAATGCAGGTGCCGCTTAGCTTCACGGCTTCGGCATCCGGATGGAGCAGAAGGCCCGGAGGATGGCCGGCGTTAAAATATTCGATCCATCGGTTCTCCGTATCGATCGCCGCGAAAATCGCAGTGAAATACATGAACCGCTTACTGCCCCCGAACAGTTGGATCATATGTCGATTCAAATCCTCATAGATGCGCTCGGGTCTTAGGCCGCGGATCATCAGTTCCGTGAGCAGGGAGCGAATCGACATGCTGACGAAGGCGGACGACAGCCCGTGACCGGATACGTCGATCAGGATAACTCCGTACCGTTGATCGTCCATCTGCGCCCAATACAGCATGTCTCCGGACACTTCTTCGGATTGGCGATACACGCTGTGAATTTGAATGCGGTCGCTGTCGATCGGCTCGCTGAGCACGCATCGTTGGATTTGCCGGGCGAGCAGCAATTCTTTCGTCAGCTTGCGCTCCCGTACTTTGCGTCCATCCGTCTCCCGCTTCAGGCTGAGCGCCGATTTGACCCGGGCCAACAGCTCGATGCGTTCGCAACCCTTCTCGATAAAATCCATGCCCCCCGCATCGAACGCCGCGTTGAGGTGCGTCTTATTGGCCGTAACGAAAATTATCGGAATATCGGCGCCCTTCCCGCTCGACTTGATCCGCCGGCATGCGTCTACGCCGTTCAAGCCCGGCATCTCGATGTCCATTAAGATGAGATCGACGCTTTCCCGAGGAGGCGCCTCCGGCTCGATCCCCAAAATCTCTAACGCTTCCGCCGCGGAGCCAGCGGTCCAGACGTCGGGATACCCGGCCCCATGCAGCTCGTTGCGAAAGTAGAACAGGTTGAACGGCGAATCGTCGACGATTAAGATTCCCATAAGGCGGGGCTCCTTCTGGTGTCTAGGTGGTAAAGTGTATTCATATTACCCCGATTCCGCCTTAAGGGGGATGTCAAGTTGCTCGTGTATTCCTCGCTTGTCTTCTTTTCCTTCGTATGATACTATTGCTAATACGTGAGTTTTGTCCACGATTCAGTACGTATGTCCTGCGGAAGCAACATCTGAAATCGTCTCGGTAAACGGCCTTGTCCTTTATCGAGGGACGTATATGCCGTTTATCCTTGGTTCGGAGGTGGAACGTTTGGAAACATTGTTTAAAGTGCTTTTGATCATTTTCTCCGTCGCTTTGATCGCGATCGTGCTTCTCCAGAAGGGGAAGAGCGCAGGCTTGTCCGGCGCCATCACAGGCGGTGCGGAGCACTTGTTCGGCAAGCAGAAGGCGCGCGGCATGGAGCTCGTGCTGCAGCGCGTGACGATGGGTCTCGCGGCCGGCTTCTTCATCCTGACCATCGTAGTTGCCTACGTTGTGGGTTGAGGGCAGGAACAATTATACATGAATGCGTTCGATGTACAGCAGGTTACGCTAAACCTGCTGTTTTTGTTTTGCCTGCGAGTGGATACACTAGTAGTAACGAATCGGGGTGATGCGCTTGGTAACGAAGCAAGAGCTTCTTGAGTTTATGAAAGAGACGGCCTATAAGCCGATGACCGTCCAGGAGTTGGAGAGCCACTATGGCGTCGACGGGGCGGAGGAGTTTAAGGAGCTGGTGAAGCTTCTGAACGAAATGGAAAACGAGGGCGAAGTCATCCGCACGCGTACGGACCGATACGGCGTGCCGGAGCGGATGAACCTCGTGCGCGGCCGGCTGCATGCCCATCCGAAAGGGTTCGGATTCCTCATCCCGGACGATCGGGATCATCCGGACATCTATATTCACCTGAACGACATGAAGGGCGCGATGCAGAACGACACCGTGATCGGCCGCGTCACGGGACGCGGCGGACCGAACGGCACGAAGCTCGAGGGCGAGGTCGTGCGCGTCGTGAAGCGGGCGAATTCGCAAATCGTCGGCACCTTCGACAACCATGAGACGTACGGCTTCGTCCTCCCGGACGACAAGCGGATCCAAAAGGATGTGTTCATCCCCCGCGAGAAATTCATGGGCGCGGTGAGCGGGCAGAAGGTCGTCGTCAAGCTCGTGACGTTCCCGGACGGGCGGGCGGCGGCGGAAGGCGAAATCGTCGAAATTCTCGGCCATAAGGACGATCCGGGCGTAGACATCTTGTCCATCATCCGCAAGTTCGGCTTGCCGGAGGCGTTCCCGCCGGAGGTCATGGAGGAAGCGGAGGCGGCGCCGGATACGATCCGCGAGGAAGAACTCGTCGGACGGCGCGATCTGCGCGGGCGCACGATCGTAACGATCGACGGCGAAGACGCGAAGGACCTCGACGACGCGGTCGACGTGCAGCGGCTCGAGAACGGCAACTATTTGTTAGGCGTCCACATCGCGGACGTCGGCTATTACGTGAAGGAAGGCTCGGCGCTCGACCGCGAGGCGTTCAACCGCGGCACGTCCGTCTATTTGGTGGACCGCGTCATTCCGATGCTGCCGCATCGGCTGTCGAACGGCATCTGCTCGCTGCATCCGCGGGTGGATCGGTTGACGCTCTCCTGCGAGATGGAGATCGACCCGACGGGCAAGGTCGTCCGCCATGACATCTTCCCGTCCGTCATTAAGACGGTCGAGCGGATGACGTATAAGAACGTACGTCAGTTGGTCGACGAAGAAGCCGATCCGGAGCCGGAGCTGCTCGAGCGGTATAAGGAATTGCTGCCGTTCTTCCGTCAGATGCGCGACTTGGCTTTGATTTTGCGCGAGAAGCGGATGCGTCGCGGCGCGATCGACTTCGACTTCTCGGAATCGAAGGTGATCGTCGACGAGGAAGGCAAGCCGATCGACATCGTCAAGCGCCCGAGGACGATCGCGGAGCAGATGATCGAGGAGTTCATGCTGGCGGCGAACGAGACGGTGGCGGAGCACTTCCACTGGCTCAAGGTCCCGTTCCTGTACCGGATCCACGAGGATCCGGACGGCGAGAAGCTGCTGCACTTCATGCAGTTCATCACGAACTTCGGTTATGTGGTGAAGGGGAAGGGCAACACCGTTCATCCTCGCGCGCTGCAATCGCTGCTCGAGGAAATCAAGGGCGCCAAAGAGGAAACCGTCATCTCCACCGTCATGCTTCGCTCGATGAAGCAGGCGCGGTACGACGCGGAGTCGCTCGGCCACTTCGGCCTCGCGGCGGAATATTATTCGCACTTCACGTCGCCGATTCGGCGGTACCCGGACCTCGTCATTCACCGCATTATGCGCGAGGTGATCGATAACGGCGGCGCGCTGCCGGATCGTCGCCAGGAGTATCTGGCGTCGCGGATGCCCGATATCGCGCAGCAATCGTCCGAGCGGGAACGGCTCGCGGTCGACGCGGAGCGGGAGACGGACGCGCTGAAGAAGGCCGAGTACATGGTCGACAAGATCGGCGAGGAGTTCGAGGGCATTATCTCGTCCGTGACGTCGTTCGGCATGTTCATAGAGCTGGAAAATACGATCGAAGGCCTCGTCCGTCTTAGCGACATGTCCGACGATTATTACCACTTCCATGAGATGCAGCTCGCGCTCATCGGCGAGCGGACCGCTCGCGTGTTCCGCATCGGCGACGAAGTGAAGGTGCGCGTCGCCCGCGTCAACGTCGACGAGCGAAACATCGACTTCGAGCTCGTCGACATGAAGTCGCGCGCCGGCGGGCGGGCGAACGTCATCCGCGCCGACGCGGACGCGGTTCACCGAGGCGCAGGCGGGCGCACGAAGCGCAGCCGGGGCAAGGTGATCGCGGCCGAGGGGACGCAGGAGCGGAACGCCCGCGGGACGCGGAACGCCGCCGGGGAAAGCGGCGGCGCGGACTTCTGGGGCTTCAAGCCGAGCGGCGGGGGCAAGCGCCGCGCCGGCGGAGCGGGCGCCGGTTCGGGCGGCGGCGGCACCGGCGGCGGTCCGGGCAAGCGCGGCGCGGCCGGCGGCAAGAAGAAGCCGCGCACGGGCGGCTTCGGCGGCGGCTTCGCCGCGGGGCCCGGATCGGGCAAGGGCGCCGGAGGCGGCGGCAAGAAGAAGGGCCGCAGCGGTCCGCGCGCCGGCGGAGGCCCGCGCACGTCCGCGTTGATCGCGGTCGAGGCGTCGACCGAGCTGACGCCGCCGCGTTTCGACGTTAGCGGCGAACCGAAGAAGAAGCGGTGGAAGAAGAAAAAGCGCAAAGACTAAGCGTTCGTTACGGTCGCGTCCCTCGCGGGGCGCGGCCGATTTTTGCATAAAACCGACAGGACGAAGGGCAAATTACTCCTAACCAAGGAAATAAGGAGTGAGTTTCCCCGATGCGTACGATCCTGTTAAAATGGTGCTTATATGTACTGGCAGTCGGTTTGATCCTCCCTGCATGCAACGCCCAGCCAAGAATGCAGGCCGAAGGGAACGTCGCGGCGCGAACGATCCGAAACGAACCCGTGGAGCTGTACGGCCAATGGGGAAGGTACGGGCTGGAGGAAACCCGCAGGCGTTTTCCGAACGCGCAGATCGTCGATTACGAGCATATGGGACGCGACGCGGTCGAGACGTTCCATTACCAGTTGAGGGAAGGGGCGCGCGATTTCGTCGTCGAAGTGCGGATCGCTTTCGATCCGGAAACCAATCGCGTCATCGCCGTCGACGTCGACCCGTTAGGCACGGGCATCGCCCCTGGAGTCGGCACAGGAACAGGCGTAGGATATGGCGGCGCCGCTGCAGGGACCGGGACGCAATGAGACGGTAAGCTTGCTGAGGCTGCTTCGTCTTCCATGGGGCGCGTTCCACCACTCTCCATACCCCCTGGCGGCGGTTCGTGTTATAATGGGTTTGTAACGCCGCTTCATTGCTTTATGTACGGGGCCGTTTATGGATTCGACGGGAATAGTTCGAGCATGAGTAGCGAGTAGCGGGGCCGCGTCCGCTTCATCAACGCTAAAGCCATAATAAATGGCAAAGCACAACCTTCTTACGCAGTAGCAGC
>NZ_JAPSKE010000054.1 GCF_031177825.1 Paenibacillus sp.
CATATGCTTTGGACATTTTTTCTCGGCGAGTGCCTCGCCTGCGAAAAAACTCCGACTCATGTTCAGTTTTCAAGGAGCAAGCTTGTCTTACTCGGTACTGCTTGTCCGACTCGCTTTCACGGCCGGATAAATACTTTACCATACCCGATCGTTCGCCTGCAAGCGACAATGTTTTCCATCGCTGTCGGTCGCTCGACCGTGACGCTCGCATTCCGCGGCGACAAGAATATACTATACTCGCTTTTTATTAAGGATGCAAATGGTGTTTTGTTACAGAAATTAAGACGACACCCAAGACTCACGGCCCGGGTGTCGATGTGGATACGCTAATGTTCCTTACTTGCTAACCGATCGAAACGCTCGCGCCTCGGGTCCGACCGCCAATCGTCCCACGTCAATCCCGAATGCTCCAGAATCGCCTCGATCCGGCGGCGGAACGGCAGCCCCGCGGCCGACAGCTGCTCCTGCATCGGATCCGGCTTGCCCTGGAGAATTCCATACACCCAACGATCTAGCCGCTCCTGCATGGCCGCAGCCACATCGGGACGCTCGTCGACCAAATTGCGGGTTTCCCCCGGGTCTTCCTCTAAATCGTACAGCTCCGCGGGCGGTCGAACGAAAGGACCCGAATCGTAGGTGCGGATATACTTGTAACGATCGTCGCGAATGCCGCGGGCCGCCTGCCAAGCGCATTCGCTAAGGAAGACGGCGTCGTGCGTCCGCTCCGCCTCGCCGCGAATGGCGGGCCAGAGACTGCGGCCGTCCAACCCGTCCGGCTCGTCGAGCGACGAGACGTCGATGCCGTCGGGCGACGCGTCCCGGACGGCCGCAAGCACGGTCGGCAGCAGATCGACCTGCTGCACGAGCCCGCTCACCCGCCGGCCCGAAGGGATGACGCCCGGCCAGCGCATGATCACCGGCACATGCACGGTCGGCTCGTAAAGCCCGCAATGATCCCAATAAATGTCATGTTCGGTCAAGCTCTCGCCGTGGTCGCCGAACAAGATGAGCAGCGTCTCGTCCCGAATGCCGAGCCGTTCCAGATGCTCGTCGAGCTCCCGCAGCCGGTCGTCCAAATACCGGATTTCCGCATCGTACATCGCGTCATAGTAGACACTATCCGTGACGGGACCGACTAGGTCGTAATGATGGTGCTTGAAGAACGGGTAGGCTAGATGGTTATAAGCCGCATCCATGCTCCGGTTCTCGGGATCGTACGGATCTCTGCCCTTCTCGTAAAACATGGACTTGTACTCCTCGGGCGGCAAGTACGGCGTATGCGCATCCCAATAATGAAGAAACAAAAAGAACGATTCATCCTTATGCTGCGTCAACCAAGGCAAAGCCATGTCGTTGACGGTCCGACCGTCGATCCAGCGCCTGCGATCGTCGACGCTGTTCATATAATAACGGAACCCGCGCGCGAACCATTCCTTCAATTGATACAGGTTGTCGACCGCCGCGGTCGTAAACCCTGCGCCGCGCAGCATCGTAGGCAGCCACTCCCGCGACTTTGGCAGCTTCGTTAGCGTTGAGCCGTGCGAGACGATGCCCGTACGAAGTCCGACCTTGCCGCTGAAGATGCCGGTGTGAGCGACCTCCGTCGGGATGTCGGCGGCGTACGCCTTTTCGAATAACACCCCTTCGGAGGCGATGCGGTCCAAATACGGGCTCGTCGGCTTCGAATACCCGTAGCAGCCGAGGCGGGATGCGCGCAGCGTATCAAGCGACACGAAGACGATCTTCATCCGACGCCACCTCTTCGGAGCGGCGGCGCGACCAAGTCGGCGATCGTCGCGGCGTTGCTTGCCAGCGCACCCGACCGTGTGTCGATCACCACGTCCGCGTCGGTCGGCTCCTCGTACGGGTCCGAGATGCCGGTGAAGGCGGCGATTTCCCCGCGGCGCGCCTTGGCGTACAATCCCTTGACGTCCCGCCTCTCGCATTCGTCGAGCGGACAGCGGACGTAAATTTCGGTATACCCCGGAACATGGGCGCGAACGTAGTCCCGCATCTCCCGATACGGGGTGATCGCCGAGACGAGCACGGTGACGCCGTTGCGCGACAGCAGCTTCGCGACGTACGCGATGCGCCGAATATTTTCCAACCGGTCCTCTCTCGCGAACCCCAAACCTCTACAGATCGTCTCCCGCAGCTCGTCGCCGTCCAGCAGCTCGGCGCGAACCCCGCGCTCCCGCAGCATCGCTTCCACGCATCGGGCGGTCGTCGTCTTGCCGGAGCCCGACAATCCCGTAAACCAGAGCACCGGGCTTGCTTGCGATGCATTCATGCTGTGATTCACCCTCTCTCCTCGAGACTTACGTCCGCGCCGACGCCGTCATTTCGCTTGCGCTTCCTTCTCTTTCGCCTGCAGGGAGCGGGCGTTCGAGATCGAGCCGATATATAACGATTCGTAAGCTTCTTGGGACGTACGGAACGTCTTCCCGGTACCGCTCCAATCCAAGTTGGTGTAGATCGGATTCGTCCGGCCGGTCTCCGATTCCCGCTTCGCGATATGCGCCAGCATGCGCTGCTCGAGATAAGCGACGACGTCGGGCTCTCGGTCGGCGACGTTATCGTTTTCCTCCGGATCCCGAATCAAATTGTACAGCTCTATTTCCGGCTTGCCGTGGAAGTCGGGCTCCAGCGCGCGAATGAGCTTCCACTCCGGCGTCCGCCACCCATGCTTGCGCATCCAGGTGCACTCGGTGATATAAAACTCGCTCACCTTCTCCGTCTTCTCCCCGTACATCGCCGGCACGAGGCTGCGGCCGTCGAACGCGTACGGCGGCTCGAGGCCGAGCAGCTGCACGATCGTCGGCGTAATGTCTTGGATGAGCGAGACGTCCGCGACCCGCTTGCCGGCCGGCACGCGTCCCGGAAACTTGATGATGAGCGGCACGACCAGCGTGCAATCGTATAAGCCGTGATGATCGAAGAAGCAATCATGTTCATAGAGCGTCTCGCCGTGGTCGGACGTAATGACGACGAGCGTCTCCTCTTCGATGCCGAGCGCCTCGATCTTCGCGAAGATCGATTGGATGCAGGCGTCCATATACGCGACGGCTCCGTCGTACTGGGCGCTGACGTATTCATGGTCCGTGACGCCCTCCGGAATCCAAGACTTCAAGAAGTCGGCGAACGGCTTGAACGCGTACACCGGCTCCATGGAACGGTTGGACGGATCCTTCTCGTTCGCGCCGTAGAACATCCGGTCGTACGGCTTCGGCGGCAAATACGGAGAGTGCGGGTCCATATGTCTCATGAAAAGGAAGAACGGCTTCTCGTCCGCCGCCAATCGCTCCAGCTCCGGAATCGCGACGTCGTTCAGCAGCTGCGCCTTCGGCGTGCGCCCGGTGTCGTCCGGCAGCCAGGACTCGTAATTCAAATACGTCTGGAATCCGCGCGAGGACGGATTGCCGGTAAAGCCGAGGCAGGTCGTGTTGTAACCGGCGTCGCCGAGCATCTCGGCCAACGTGCGCACATGCCCGCCGAGCGGCCCCTTGTGCCGAAGCGCCACGACGTCCGTTCCGAACGCGTCCATGCCGGTCAGCATCGAGGCGTACGCCGGCGTCGTCGGGATGCTCGGGCTGAAGTGCGCCTCGAACAGCGTCCCGCCTAAAGCGAACGCATCGAGGTAAGGCGTCGTTAATTTTCCGTATCCGTAAGAACTCATATGATCGCGGCGCAGGCTGTCGATGCCGAATACGATCACGTTCGGTTGCTTCTTCGCCATCTCTCGTTCCTCCTTATCTCGCGTTCAATCGCTTCAGACATGCGTTCAAGTAGCCGTACGATTCGGCCGCGACGGTCACAACGTCCGCGAGCGAATGCTCCGGCTTCGCGCCGATGACCTCCAGCACGACGGGGCCGTCGTAACCGCCGTCCACCATCGCCTGGCAATAACCGAACAAATCGATGTCGCCGCGGCCGCAAGCCTGCAGCTCGATCGGACCGGGTCCTTGCGCCCGGCCTTGGCAATCGCGGATGTGGATATGCTTCACGCGGCTGAGGACGGCGGGAAGCGCTTCTTCGGCGTTTTCGCCGGAGCGGTGAATATGGCTCGGGTCCATATCGATGCCGAAGGCGGGCGAGTCGATCGCGGCCATCGCGCGTTGCGTCGTCGGCGTGTTATAAATCGCGTTGCCGACATGCGCCTTGACGCACAGCGTGACGCCGAGCGCCTCGGCCTTGCGCGACATCTTCGCGAGCTGCGCGATCGACGCCGCCACGTCCTCCTCGACGCCGGATTTGCCGCCCGGGCCGACGTTCACGACTGGGATGCCGAGACCGGCCGCCGCTTCGAGCGCCGTCGTCAAGCGTTCCTCGTTCAGCGTGGCCACCTCCATGGAGAGCAGCGAGAGGCCGTTCTCCTCCGCGATCCGCAGCAATTCGTCTCTCTGTTCCTGCCAACGGGACAAGTCGAGATGCTCGCACATGCCTTGGATCGCCGCAAGCTCGACGCCGTCGTAGCCGGCGCGCGCGATCGACCGTGCGGCCGTCGCGAAGTCGAATTCCTTAAACAACACCGAATTGACGCCTAATCGTATCATGGGTATGCTTCGCTCCTTCGTGGGAAATGGGGTCGCCCGATCACAACATCGTCAGCGGATCGCCGTGCAGCGGCGGCAGCCGGCGCGGGCGGACGAGCTCGCCGCCGCGTTCGTACGATTCGATGACGGCGAACGTGTATTCCAGGACGGCCAACGCGTCGCGCCCGTTCGCCCGCAGCTGCTCGCGCGGCACGCCGTTCGAGACATCCTCGAGGAACGCGTGCAGCCGATTGCCGAACGTGGAGTTGAAGTCGTTCGTGCCGAAGTCCGTCACCTCCGGGGTCGGCTGGACGGAGATGGCGGGGATGCCCTTCTCCGCTTTCCAATAGGACACCTTCTCCACGCAATTCTCGATGCAGAACGTCCCCTTCGACCCGGCCATCTCGAGGCTCCACCATCCGCCGAGGCCGTACACCGCGTCGCCGCGCTGGCTGAGCAGGTAGCCTACGCCGCCATTGGCGAATTTGACGTGGATGCTGTTGATCGACACCATTACGTCGCCCGCGTTGCGGCGGAAGCCCGGACGGTCGGAAAACGTCTGGATATGCGTAATGTCGCCGCAGAAGTGGCGCATGACGCTGAACGGATGCGTCAGGAACGCTTTCATATGGAAGTAGGGATGATCTTTGATCTTCGGCGAGCCCGCGGACGCGTATCCCGCTTCGCCGCCGTTGAAGCCCATCTTCATCAAACAATAGACGAGCTCCCCGACGCCGCCTTCGTTCACGTATTGCATCGCCTTCTCGGCCGGCGGGGTGAAGTAATGGTTCAGATTGCAGCCGAGATATACCTTCATCTTCTCCGCCGCGGCATACAGCTGCCGCCCTTCCTCGATGTCGTGCGCCAGCGGCTTCTCGACGAGCACGTGCTTGCCCGCGAGAATCGCTTCCATCGCCGGCTCGAAGTGCCAGCTGCCGTTATCGATGCCGCCGGTCGTGACGTCGACGATTTGCAAATCCGGCTCGTTCTCGAGCATGCTCCGGAGGCTGTAGTACGCCTTCACGCCGAACTTCTCCGCGGCCGCGTCCGCCTTCGCCTTCACGACGTCGCACACGGCGACGAGGTCCGCCAATTCGTCCTTCTTGTAGCAGGCGGCGTGGTTGTTGCCGATGCCGCCCATACCTACGATGCCGATTTTCAATGCCATCGAGTCGCTTTCGAGACGCTGCGCGTCGCAGCGGTCGCGAAAGCGTTCACCTCCCTTTATATTTTCGGAAAATGGTCCCTACACGCTCTCGATCCCTGCGTCGTCGAGCCGCACCCGGCGTCCCTCCCGCGCCGAGACGTACGTCGCGAGCACCATGCGAAGCGCGGCGCGCCCTTCCTCCGCCGTCGCGATCGGGCCTCGTTCGCCTCGCAGGAACGCCGCGAGCGGCTCCGCGAGCGCCCGGATGCGGGCGAAGTGCGTATCCGGCGTCTCGATGCCGCTGTCGACCCACCGCCCTTCCTCCGTCGAATACCACCGGAGGCCCGAAGCGCCCGGCGCTCGAGGAACGTTGCAGCTGACCGCGTCGCCGAAGTTTTGGACGATCGTCCCCTTCTCGCAGACGATCTCCGTCGTGTTCTCGGCTGCCGCGCACGTGAACGAGCAATTCACCTCGGCGAGCGGGCCGCCCGGGTACCGGAACAAGGCGACGCCGTTGTCCATCGGGATGCGGGGGTGATGCAGCGACTCGATTTCCGCGGTGACGCTCTCCGGCTCGCCAAGGAGCCATAACAAGAAGTCGATCGGATGCGAGGCGTCGTCCGCCCAGATGTCGCGATTGAGCTTCGGGTCGACGTGCCACGAATCGGCGAACGCGGGCTGCAGCCCGACGCTTAATCCGTGTCGGCGCCGAACCGTGAACGTTCGACCGAGTCGACCTTCTTCGAGAAGCGCTTTCATCTTCGCGTTTTGCGGGTCGACCCGCATCTGCCACGCCATCGTGAACGGCACGCCGTACCGGTTCACCGCTTCCACGACGGTGTCCGCTTCGGCCGACGTCAGCGCCATCGGCTTCTGCAGCACGATCGCCTTGCCGGCGGCCGCCGCCTTGACGACGAGCTCCGCGTGCAGCGACGTCTCGGAGGCGATGACGACGGCGTGCACGTCGGGTCTTGCCAGCAGCGCCTCGACGTCCCGGCAAGCTTCCAAACCGTGCGCCTCCGCCGCTTGCGCGAGCCGCGCCGGATCATGGTCCCAGCCCGCGGCGACCCGAACGCCGTAAGCCTCGCGTTTTTTCCATTCCTCGATATACCCGTTGACGTGTCCGTGGGCGAATCCGAGGATCGCCGCGTTCACGCGTCGGCGTTCTTCCATCCCGCTCCCCCTTTCGAGTTCAAGAAGTCCGTTCGTTGCGTTGCGATGTTCTCCGCCTATCTCTCTGTATCATAAAATAAGCGTCCGCCCGCATTCATGGCGGATCGGGACAATGTACGATCCGATTCAGCCACCGCTCCCTTTTTTGTATTCCAGCGGGGTGACGCCGAACGCGTCGAAGAACAGGCGGGAAAAATACCGCGCGTTCGCGATGCCGACCGACTCGGCGACCTCGTATACTTTCAGGTCGGATTCGCGAAGCAGCCGCTTCGCCCGATCGAGCCGATATCGCTGCACGTATTCGTTGAAGGGCTTTCCGACTTCCGCGCGAAACAAGGCGGCGAACCAGCTCGGACTCAGATTGACGCGCTTCGCGACGTCGTGCAGATGAATGTCTTGATCGTAATGCCGATGCACGTACTCCACCCCCTGACGCACTTCGCTGCGCGCGCCCGCCTCCGCGCTTCCGCGGCGCGCGCCGTTCGCCCATCCGTCCAACAAGCGGTCGACCGCATCGGACAACTCCGACGCGTCGAAGACGGATTGCAGCGCCTCGCTCGACTCCGCGTAGCAGTCGAGCGGCGCCTCCCCTTCGGCGGAGACGGCGGCGCAGAGCAGCCGGGGCAGCGCCGCGCGCGCCGCTGGCCACGCGGCCGACGCCGCGCCGCCTTCTCCGATCGACCGCAACCAGCTTCGGAGTAGGGCGGCGGCTTCGGAGCGCGGCAGACGGGCGAGCCGCTCCTCGGAAGGCGACGACGGCAGCGCTGCCGCGCTCGAAGGCAGCGCGCTCAGACGCAGCGCCGCGTTGACGGGCAGGAACAGCCCGTCGTCCGCCGCCGCTTGCGCTCGGCGCACCGTCTCGCCGAACTCCTGCCAATCTCGCAGCTCGTCGGTCAGCAAGAGCCGCGCTTTGCAGCCTTGCGGCGTTTCCCGGAAGAGGGCGTCCCAAGCGGCGGCGACGTCCGCCGCGAGCGCCCCCCGCATCCCCCGGGCGCCCCGGTAATAGACGAACGCCCATGCATCGCGCTCGAGACGGAAGGAGACCGCCGTATCCCCGTCGCCGGCCGCCGGCGGCCGATCGCTTCGCGCCGCCGCCCATGCCGCCGAGGCGCGCGACGCCCGCAGGACGGCGACGACGACCGCGCCGAGCGGCATCTCCGCCGACAGGCGCTCGATCGCCGCCGGCGCCGCCGGCGATCCGGCCGCGCAGACGGACAGCCGCTCCTTCGCCGCTTGCCGCCGAAGCGCCGCCGCCTCCCGCGCTTTCCCCGCGACGCGGTCCAGCGACTCCGCGAAATCCGCCGCCTTGAACAGCAGCTTCGTAACGTAGTCCGCCGCGCCGTACCGCAGCGCGGCTTGCGCCTTCTCGAATTGATCGTAGCAGGTGAGCATCAGCACTTCCGGCGGAGACGGCAGCTCCCGGAGGCGCCGCAGCAGCTCCAACCCGTTCATGACGGGCATGCCGATATCGGCGATGACGATGTCCGGGCGAAGGCGCTTCGCCAGTTCGAGCGCCATGACGCCGTTGTCGGCTTCCCCGACGATGCGGTAGCCTCGTTCCTCCAGCCCGAAGCCGCGGATTTTCTTGCGGACGTAAGGCTCGTCGTCCACGACGACGAGGCGGATCGGTTCGTTCATCGACGTTCCCCCTCTTCCAACCGATACGGAATATGGATGCGGACGGTCGTGCCCGCGCCCGGGCCGCCGCTTTCGATCCGAAGACCGTACGACGCGCCGAACGTATGCGCGAGTCGCTGATGGACGTTGCGCACGCCGATGCCGTCCGCTTCGAGCTCTTCGGGCGCGGCGATCCGCGACTCCAGCGCCGTCGCCGCCTCCGCGGGCATGCCGACTCCGTTGTCGCGCACGGCGACGACGAGCGCGTCGCCCTGCCGCTCGGCCGAGACGGTCACGACGCCGTTCGCGTCCGGCGCAGGCAGCAAGCCGTGAAACAGGGCGTTCTCGACCAACGGCTGCAGCATCAGCTTCAGCGCCGATGCGTCGGCGTGTGTGCGGGCGCTGTCGTCGATCGTCAGCGAGAAGCGCTGGCCGTACCGCTGATTGACGATAAACCAATAAAACTCGACGTTCTCGATTTCCTCGCGGAGCGTTCGGACGTTGCCGCGGCGCTGGTCCAAGCCGTACCTCAGCAGTTCGCCCAGCGACTCGAGGAGTCGATGGAGCTCCTCTTTGCTGCCGTGATCGATCACGTCGTCGATCAGATTGATCGTGTTATAGAGCAAATGGGGGTTCATCTGCGACAGCAGCGCTCGCATCTCCGTACGGCGCTTCCGCTCCTCCGTCGCTTGCAGGTTCGCGATCAAGTCCCGAATCGTCGCCGTCATCGCATTGTACTGATCGGCGAGCTCTCCGAACTCGTCGGCCCGCTCCAGCTTCATCCGGTAATGCAGGTCGCCCTTGGCGATGCGCCTCATCCCGACGGTCAGCTGCCGGATCGGGCGGGTGAACCACCAGGAGACGATTCCGTAAATGCACATAAAACCGACGATGCCGACCGAGAGCACGACCACGCTTAGCGTCGTCACCGGGCGGAACGTCCGCTCCACGGCCTCGAGATCGCTTACGACGACGATCTTCCATCGCGGATGCGCCGGAATGTCGGCGGACGCGTAATAAAAGCCGTTCTCCTGAAAATAGCGCTGCGCCCCGGGCAAGCTCCGGGTCGCTTCGTTCGACTGCCTTAGCGGATGGAGCGGGTTGCTCCCGAGCGTGATGAACGAGTCGATCAAGCTGTCGTTTTGATCGTACAGGAGCACCTGCAAATCGTAATCGTCGACGAACGCGATCGTCTTGTTCAGGAAGCCCGTCGTATCGACCGCCATGGAGAGCCGGCCGAGCGGATTCATGTCGCTGTCGTACACCCGCTTGCTGATCATGGTGACCGTGCTGAACAACCCGAACTTGCCCATGTTCGAATAGAAGGGGGGGCTCCAATCGATCGGCGGATACCGGTCGAGCGGCTGCGCCTCGATGACCGACAGCTCCTTCTCGGCGAAGCTCGGCCAGTAGCTCTCCGGGTATCCGACCATATCGCCGTCGTCGCCGATGAAGACGATGCCGCGGATCAGATCCGCGCGCACTTTGGCTACGGTTTCCATGTACGACAGCAGCCCCTCTTTGTCCGCATTGTCCTGAAGGACCGTCCCTTCGACGTCCAACATCAGATCCGCCGCCCGATCCATATGGTCCCGGACGAACAACGCGGCCTGCTCGGACATCTCGCGCATCGCCGAGCGCTTGGACTGTTCCAAATAATCGATCGCTTGATTTTTCGACGCCTGTACCAGCAGCATGGCGAACGCGGCGCTCGGGATCATGAGCAGCACGATCAGCTTCCAATGCGATTTCAAGCGAGTCCATTCCATCCCGGAAGCCTCCGTTCCTCGTAGAACGGGAGAAAAGGAGCCGCCCGCCAAGGCCGCTCCGTCTTCCCGTTCGTATTCCGTCGTCCGCCTTACGGCATCGACGCGCCTAACTGCTCCGCCGCTTGCTCCATCAGCTTCTGTCCGCCCGACGCCTTCCACTCCTCCACGTACGCGTCCCATTCGTCGAAGCTGCGGTTGCCGAGCACGAAGGCGATTTCGTTCTTCAGTTGGAAATCGTTGATCTTCGACTCGGTCGGTCCGTCCAGCGTGATGAAGATGCCGAAGTTTTCGTGTCTCGGCAAGTTATTCACGTAGATGTTGTGCTCGCTGCCGATTTTGCCCACTTCGTCGTCGTAAATTTGCCAGAGCAGCGTATACCCGACGAACTGCCAATCCGGCAAACTGTTCAGCTCCGGCTTAATGTAGGCGGGGTGCTTCTCCTTGTCGATGAAGAACACGTTCGTGCCGTCCGCCTCGTTGAAGACGACGCGGGAGCCGTCGGGGTAGATGTCCGGGCCGCCGCCCTGCGACACCGTCCAATAATTTTCGTTCGGATAAATCATTGTGTCTATAATATGGGCGATCCGCTTCATCTTGCCGGGATCCTCGACCGCCTTCTTCGAAAACACGAACATCCCGCCCGGCGCCCCGCCCGGCGCGTATTTGCCTTCCTGTCCCGCCGCCGCGGACGGCGGAGCGATCGGCTTCCAGACGTTCAGCACGCTCATGTCGCGGTTTTTCGCGTTATACGTCTCGTCGATCAAGTTCCAGCCCGGGTAATGCACCATGCCGACCTGATCGTTGAACGTATACGCCTTGAAGGGCTCCCACGAGATCGTATACCAGTCGGGGGCGAGCAGTTGATTGTCGTTCAGCTTCTTCAGAAACTCCAGGTAGCCGCGCGTCGTTCCGTCCAGCATCGGGTGGTTGATTTTTCCGTCGACGACGTTCCAGGACGGGTGACCGAACGCGCTGCGCAAGCTGTCCAGCATACCAAAGCCGTTGCCGCCGCCGGCGCCGCCCATGAACCATGTATCCGCCTTGCCGTCCCCGTCCGGATCGTTCTTCGTCACCGCCTCGGCGTAGGCGTACAGATCGTCGACCGTCTTCGGCATGTTAAGGCCGAGCGTCTTCAGCCAATCCTCCCGGATGAAAAATCCCCAGTTGTCCTGGAACGTACTGTACCGCGGGATGCCGATCATCTCGCCGTCGACCGTCGCCCAATTCGCGAACGTCTTCGTCACGTATTGCGCCGCCTGCGGCATGTAGGGCAGGATGTCGGACGCCTCGGCCAGCTGTCCCTGCTTGTAGAGGGAGATCGCCACGTCCTTGAACGGCATGACGACGACGTCCGGCGCGTCGCCGGAGGCGAACCGGACCGCCACGTTGTTTCTGAGGTCCGCCGACGTCAAGTTGGTCAACTTGAGATCGACGTTGTACTTCTCGTCCAAATACTTCTTGATCGGATCGTCGGGAATCGGTTGGTTGAAGGCGCCGGGCAGCATGATTTCGATTTCGTATTTTTGCGCCGGATCGTCGTACGCATAACTCGCCGGGTCGACAGCCTTCGGAATCGGGAAGGCGTCCGGAAACTCGCCGATCGGCTCCGGCTCCTTCACCGGCCCCGCGGACGCCTCGCCTTCCGGCTGCGCCGCCTCTTCCTTCGACGGCGCGTCGTTCCCGGGCGGTTCGTCGGTCGCCGCCCGTTCGGTGCATGCGCTCAACACGGCGATCAGCGACGCAAGCATAATGGCCATTCCGGAGCGTAACGTTCGCTTCATGTCTCTTCGTCCCCTTTTTCCTTAATTTCTCTCTTCAGCCTTTCACGGCGCCGAGATACATCCCTTTAATGAAATGCTTTTGCAGAAACGGGTACACGCACATGATCGGCAAGATGCCGACGACGACCGTCGCCATCTTGATCGTCTCCGAGCTGACGCGCTGGGTGTCCTTCAAGATGAAATTCATCTGATCGTTCGCCATGCTGTCCACCGTCAGCATATTCCGGAGCACCATCTGCAGCGGGTACAGCTGCTTGTCGTTCAA
>NZ_JAPSKE010000038.1 GCF_031177825.1 Paenibacillus sp.
AATATATCCATTTTTACAACCATCACAGACCACAAAGAAAGCTAAGCAAGCTGACGCCAGTAGAGTACCGACGTCAGCTTGCAGCCTAGGGCTTTCTTCGATGTCCATTAAAATGGGGCTTGACCAGCCGAAAACACGCCGTGTACAAGGCTTTTCTGTCTGGTTACGTTTGATTTTACTGCGGCTTATGGTGGTGGCGCTGCTGCGCCCGATCGCGGCCGCCGCCTTGGTTCGCGTGCGCGTGGCGTCCGCCGCCCGCGCCTTCCGGCCGGCCGGCGAGCTGCTCTCTCGGCGCGCCGCCTTCCGGGCGACCGCCGCGTCCGCCGGGGCCGCCCTTCGCATGCGTGCCCCCGTGCCCGCCGCCGGGACCGCCCGGGCCGGGGCCGCCGGGACCGCCGCCGGGGCGAGGCCCCTTCGGAAACTTCCGCCCCCCGCCGTGCTGCGGCCGCTGGCCGGGACCGCCGCGGCCGTCCTCCGCCCGCTCCTGATACCGCGGCTTATCGAAGGACCGTCCGCCGCCGGACGGCCGCCCGTCGCCGCGGCGCGAATCGCCGCCGCCCTGCCGGTTGTCGCGGCGCGGACCGCCCGCGCCTTGCTCGGCGCGACCGCCGGCTTCGCCCTTGTCCGTGGCGGCCGCGGCGGCCGCGCGCTCGGCGTTCCGCGCCGCGCGCGACGTCGATTGATGCTCCCGCCACGAATACGGCTTCCGGTCGCTGAACGCCATGCCCCCGGCGACGCCGACGATGCGCTGCATTCCCTCCGGCCGTTCCTCGCCGTCTTCGCCCGGCGCAGCCAAGACGGCCTCCGCCTCGGCGACCGGCTCCTCGGGGCTCGTCCCTTCCGGCGCTCCGGCTTTCGCCGGCAGCCGTTCAAGAATGAAATACGCGCACCCGAAATTGCAATATTCCTGCAAATAATCTTGCACCGAGGCGAATGCGGCTTCCTTCGGCCCCTTGTTGCTGCCTTCCTTAAAGAAACCTTTCAACCGCAATTGGTTGTATCCCCAATCGCCGACGATATAATCGTACCGGTCCAGCACCTCGCTGTATCGTTCCTTGAACGCTTCCGGCTTCCATGCATCCTTATATTCCTGCACCAATTCGTATGCCTTGCCGCCGATCCATATCACGTTACGTCCCCCTCGCCGACTCCACCTGTTCGTGCGCATGGTACGAGCTGCGGACGAGCGGTCCCGACTCGACGTGCGCAAATCCTCGCTTCTTGCCTTCTTCCTTCAACATCGCGAACTCGTCCGGCGTGTAGTACTTTTCTACATACAAATGCTGTTTCGTAGGCTGCAAATATTGCCCGATCGTCATAATATCGCAGCCGACGCTCCGCAGATCGTCCATCGTCGCCAGCACCTCGTCGACCGTCTCTCCGACGCCGAGCATGATCGAAGACTTCGTCCGGATGTTCGGCGCGTACGCTTTGGATCGCTCCAGCAGCTCGATCGATCGGCGGTATTTCGCCTTGGAGCGGACCCGGTCGCTGAGCCGTTCCACGGTTTCCACGTTGTGATTCAAGATGTCCGGCTTCGCGTCCAGCACCGCGTGGAGCGATTCGGCGCGGCCCATGAAGTCCGGGATCAACACCTCGACGCCGCACATCGGCAGCCGCTTCCGCAACGCCCGAATCGTGTCCGCGAAGATCGACGCCCCGCCGTCCGCGAGGTCGTCGCGCGCCACGCTCGTCACGACGCAGTGACGCAGTCCCATCTGTTCCGCCGCTTCGGCCACCCGCTCCGGCTCCGCCCGATCGAGCTCCGTCGGCAGCCCCGTCTTCACCGCGCAAAACCGGCACGCCCTCGTGCAAATATCGCCCAAGATCATGAACGTCGCCGTTCGATTCGCCCAGCACTCGTGTATGTTCGGACATTTCGCTTCCTCGCACACCGTGTGCAATGTCTTGGAGCGCATCATGCTCTTGATTTCTTTGAAATTCTCGAATTTATCCCCCGACACGAGGTCGATTTTCAGCCATTCGGGTTTTCTCTGGATCGTCTTCGCCATTGGGTCCCACCCTTTCTCTTTTCGCCGGCGGCGCCGCCGGGGTGGCGGGCGCGAATCCTTTTCAATAGGAAATTTGTTTACATTATAACATGAACTGTGGTTCATTCCACTTCCTCGTTCGGTTTGTGATATGATGGGTTACAGTTGAACGCACGCTCATGGAGGGGAACTCATGGACAACAGCTTAACCTTGGAGCAGAAGGATGCGCGATTGGGCGAAATCTTGCGGGACATGGGGCGGATCTTGGTAGCGTTCTCAGGCGGCGTGGACAGCACGTTCGTGTTGAAGCGCGCCTTCCAAGAGCTCGGAGACGATTGTACCGCCGTTACGGCCGCCTCGGAGACGTTCCCGACGCGGGAATTCGACGCCGCCGTGCGCATCGCGGAAGAGATGGGCGTCCGCTTGCTCAAGACCGAAGTGTCGGAGCTCGACAACGCCGATTTCGTCGCCAACAACCCCGATCGGTGCTATCACTGCAAGACGGGGCTTTATTCGCATCTACGCCGCATTACCGCCGAACAGGGGTATGGTTTTATCGTGGACGGCTCGAATATGGACGACTTAGGGGATTATAGACCCGGGCTCCAAGCGAAAAAGGAACAAGGCGTCCGCAGCCCGCTGCAGGAAGCCGGCATGACGAAGGACGACATTCGCGAGCTGTCGAAGCGGCTCGGCTTGCCGACGTGGAATAAGCCTTCTTTCGCATGTCTGTCATCCCGCATTCCGTACGGGACGCGGATCGAGAAGGGGAAGATCGATCAATTGGACGAAGCGGAAAATTTCCTCCTGCGCCTCGGCCTTTGGCAGGTGCGCGTACGCCACCACGACGAGATCGCCCGAATCGAAGTCATGCCGCAGGAGATGGCGAAGGTCGTGGAGCATAGCGAAGCGATTCACGCGAAATTCGCGGAGATCGGCTTCAAATACGTGACGCTCGATCTGCGCGGATATCGCACCGGCAGCATGAACGAGGTGCTCTCGGCCGACACGCGGAAGAAGGCAACCGCGCAATGAACGAAGAGTTGCAAGGGATCCTAGGGCGCGTAGCGGACGGCTCGCTCGCGCCCGCCGACGCGGAGCGGTTGATCGCGGGGAACGTCGCCCGCGCCTCCGTCGCCGAGCTCGGCTACGCTTCGCTCGACCTGCACCGCGAGAAGCGAACCGGCTTCCCGGAGGTCGTCTACGGCGAAGGCAAGACGGCGGAGCAGATCGCGGGCATTATGAGGAAACTTTCGGAAAATGCCGACCGCGTCCTCGCCACCCGCGTCTCCGCCGAGAAAGCGGCGGTCGTCGCCGCCGAGCTGCCCGGCGTCACGTATCACGAGACGGCGCGGGCGCTTACTTTATTTAAGAAGCCGATCCTGCGCGTGCGGGACGGCTACGTCGCCGTCGTCTGCGCCGGCACGTCGGACCTGCCCGTCGCGGAGGAGGCCGCCGTCACGTTGGAGTGCATGGGCTCGCACGTCGAGCGCGTGTACGACGTCGGCGTCGCCGGCATTCATCGGCTGTTCGCGCGGCTCGATACGATTCGAGACGCGTCGGTCATCGTCGTCGTCGCCGGCATGGAGGGCGCGCTCGCGAGCGTCGTCGGCGGCCTCGTCGACAAGCCCATTCTCGCCGTGCCGACCAGCGTCGGGTACGGCGCCAACTTCGGCGGCGTCTCGGCGCTGCTGACGATGCTGAACTCCTGCGCTCCGGGCGTCTCCGTCGTCAACATCGACAACGGCTTCGGCGCCGGGTACAACGCAGGCATCATTCACTCCCATATCGCGAAGAGGTAGGAATCGACGACATGCGAATTTTATATTTCGACTGCTTCTCCGGGCTGTCCGGGGATATGACGCTAGCCTCCTTGGTCGACCTGGGCGCGGATCGAGCGTATATCGAACGGGAGCTCGCCAAGCTGAACGTCGGCGGGTATACGCTGTCCTGGCACCGCGTGAATAAGAAGGGCATCTCCGCGCTGAAAGCGGACGTGCTGCTCGAGGACGACTCGCCGCCGGTGCGGGTGCCTTTCAAGGTGCTGCATACGCACGATCATAGCCACTCGCATACGCACGGGCATGATCACGGGCATGGGCATACGCACAGCCACGAGCATAGCCACGACCACGCGCATAGCCATGAGCATAGCCACGATCATGGACATAATCACAGTCACGGGCACGATCATGGTCACGGCCACGGCCACGATCACGATCATGAACATGGGCATCACCATCATCATCGCGGGTACGCGGATATCGTGAAGCTGATCGAAGACGCGGGCCTCAGCGAACGCGCTGCGCAGCTGAGCCTCGCGATCTTCGCCAAGATCGGCGCCGCCGAATCGAAAATTCACGGCATCCCGCTCGAGACGGTGCACTTCCACGAGGTCGGCGCCGTCGACTCCATCGTCGACATCGTCGGCGTGGCGCTTGCGATCGACAGCTTGAATCCCGATCGCATTCTGTCGGCGCCCGTCCCGCTCGGCGCCGGTACGATTCATATCGATCACGGGCTCTACCCGGTGCCGGCGCCCGCCACGCTCGAGATGATGCGCGGACTGCCGATCGCCCCGTCGACGCATCGCCTCGAGCTGACGACCCCGACCGGCGCGGCTATCGTCGCCGCGCTCGTGGACGAGTTCAGCTCCAGCCTGCCGCCGATGATCGTCGAAGCCGTCGGCTACGGCGCAGGCACGCGCGAGCTGCCGAACCAGCCGAACGTACTGCGCACCGTGCTCGGCTTCGCGGAGAAGCGCCTCCACGTCTGGCCGGGGGCGCAGCAGGCGGAAGCGGCGAGCTCGCCGCATCACGATCACGAGCGTCACCATAGCGGTCAATAAGTTGCAAGCCTCCCTCGCTTTCGAGGGAGGCTTTTCTGATGACGGCGGGTGCGCGGGAGAGGCTTCCGGATGCCCCGGGTGTCGTGTCCTGTCCCGAGACATTCGCCGTCGCGGCTCGTGTAGTCGGACAAACTCCGACTCTTCGCCCTCATCCCCCCGCCGCAGCCCCTCCAATCGGAGAAACTCCGACTACGCAAGCAAGTTACTTTCCAAACCTCAATCGTTCCCCCAATATCCCATCGCCCCCTGCACCTTTCCCCCGCGGTTTTCCCCCGCAAACTCAAATTTTTCCGTGCAAACTCGTCTCCAACGGCAACATTCCCGCAACCGCCATCGTCAATGTAATTGGTATCGATTGTCAAAATATACAGACAATTAGGGGGACGATTTCATGAGAAGGAAACGGAATGCCTACGTCGCCGCAACCGCGGCCCTCGCCGTCGCCTGCTTCGCGCTGGCGGGGTGCAGCAGCGACGACCGCAACGACTCCGCCGTCGGCACGAGCGGAGAAACCGCGACGAAGGAGGAGCGAAGCCTTGCCGAGCAGCCGGCGCCGGCGCCGGCGGCCGATCGCGCGGCGACCGAGTCCGAAGCGCAGATGACGTCCGAGCCCGCGCCGCCTTACGGGAAGCCGTCGCGCCCGGCGCCGCCGAACGGCCAAGACGACATGTACTTCGACCATGCCGGCACGAACCCGTTCGTCGCGACCGAAGACGATCCGCTCTCCACGTTCGCCATCGACGTCGATACGGGCTCCTACACCGTCGTCCGCAATTACGTCGCCGGCGGGTCGCTGCCGCCCGAAGACGCCGTTCGCGTCGAGGAATTCGTCAACTACTTCGAGCCGGATTACGCGGCGCCGAAAGACCAGGCGTTCGCGGTGCACGTCGACGGCGGCCCCTCCCCGTTCGGCGAAGGCTACGAGCTGCTGCGCATCGGGCTGAAAGGGCGCGAGGTGGCGGACGAAGACCGCAAGCCCGCCAACCTGACGTTCGTCATCGACGTCTCCGGTTCGATGGGCCGAGATAACAAGCTCGGTCTCGCGAAGCGAAGTCTGCACCTGCTGGTCGACAGCCTGCGGCCGAGCGATCAGATCGCCATCGTCACGTACGGCTCCGACGCGCGGATCGTTCTCGATCCCGTATCCCTTGAAGAGAAGCGCGACATCGAAGACGCCATCGACGCGCTCGCCTCGAGCGGCTCGACGAACGCCGAGGAAGGCCTCAAGCTCGCCTACGACGTGGCGGAACGCCAATACAGCCGCGACGCCGTCAACCGCGTGATCTTGCTGTCGGACGGCGTCGCGAACGTCGGCGAGACGAGCGCGGAAGGCATTCTCGAGACGATCGACGAATACGCGAACACGAAGCGCATCACGCTCACGACGGTCGGCTTCGGCATGGGCAACTACAACGACACGTTGATGGAGCAGCTGGCCGATCAGGGAGACGGCGTATACGCCTACGTCGATTCGTTCACGGAAGCGCGCCGCCTGTTCGTCGAGAACGTGGCCGGGACGCTGGAGACGATCGCGCGGGACGCGAAAATCCAAGTGGAGTTCGACCCCGAAGCGGTCGACCGCTACCGCCTGCTCGGCTACGAAAACCGCGATATTCGCGACGAGGATTTCCGCGACGACGAGACCGACGCGGGCGAGGTCGGCGCCGGACATACGGTCACCGCGCTGTACGAGGTGAAGCTGACGTCCCCCGAAGCCCGCCGAAACATCGGCACGGCGCGCGTCAGGTACGTCGACGAGAAGACGAACCGCACGGAGGAATGGACCGTCCCGCTCCGCACGGAAGGCGAGTTGTCCGACGATCTGAAGTTCCTGGCGGCGGTCGCCGAATACGCGGAGATTCTGCGAGGCAGCTACTGGGCGAAGGAAAGCTCGATCGAAGCGGTCCTCGACCTCGCCGAACGCGCGGCGAAGGACGAACGGGAGCAGCAATTCGTCACGATGGTCAAGGACACCGCGGCGCTGCGAAGATAACTAAAGGAAAGCCGACCGGTCACCCCCGGTCGGCTTTCTCCTTAGCCGCGCTATACGCGCGCCTCACTTCGTCGTACACCGCCTTCAGCGGCACCCCTTCCCGCTCCGCGATCGCCGCGCACTCCCGGTATTCAGGCGCGTACTGCACCGCCTCGCCGCCGGCATACCCGACCTTCACGGTCACCGGCCCCCAAGGCGTGTCCACCGCGACCATCCGCCGGCCGAGCCGATGCACGCTCGCTTCGATGCGCCGAATGCCGAGCGTCGTCGTCTCCCGGAAGACGATGCCCTCCATCCGCGGCGCCGCTTCCCGCGACGCGAGAACGTTCAGCATGACGCCCGGCCGCCCCCGCTTCATGACGATCGGAATCCAATAGACGTCGTTCGCTCCCGCCGCGAACAGCAGCTCGGCCACGTAGGTCGTCCACTCCGGGTTCATATCGTCCAGGTTCGCTTGCAGGATCACCATCCCGTCGTCCACATGTTCCTCGCCGTGCGCCCCTTCGAACAACTGACCTCGCTCCTTTTTCCCTGTTTCCGTTATTTTTTCGAAAACTTGCACACATTAAAAATGATACCGCATCAGCGGAAAATGGCAACGTACAGTGGAGGAAAACTATGGCTCTCGCTAAAAATTTCGTCACCGGGGCGCTGGCGGCCGCCGTCGCCGTCGCCGCCGCGAGCGCGGCCCCGACGGTCTCGCGCGCCGCGCCCGCGGATCAATCGGCGATGTATCGTTCCGAAGCCGAGTCGGCAAGACAAGCCCGCCAGTCGATGCTGGACACCTTCACGGAACGGAAGGCGCTCTACGACAGCGTCAGCGCGGTCACCGGCATTCCTTGGTTCAATCTCGCGGCCGTCGATCAATACGAGCGCACGCTCAGCCTCGCGCACCCGAAGACGAGACCGCTGCGGGACGGACTCGTCGCCATCCATCTGACCGAATACCGGTGGGTCGGCTTCCTTAACCCGAACCACCAGGACACGAATCTGCGCACGATCCGCTTCTTCGACGGCTTCGGCCGCGACGGCGACGGCGACGGGAGGGCCGATCGCAACAACGACGCCGACGTTCTGTACAGCATGGCCGACTTCCTGCTCCGATACGGCACCTCGCCGGCCGACTTCGACATCGGCATATGGGAGTATTATCAGAACGACCGCAGCGTGAAGCGAATCAAGCAGTTCGCGAAAATTTACAGCTTGTTCGGCACGCTCGACCTGCACCGCCACGCGTTCATCCTGCCGCTCGGAGGCGACTATTCGTACCGCAGCACGTGGGGCGCGGCCCGCAGCTACGGCGGGTATCGCATCCACGAGGGTACGGACCTGTTCGCTCATTACGGCATGCCGGTCCGCAGCGCCGCGTACGGCGTCGTCGAGGTCATGGGTTGGAATCGGTACGGCGGCTGGCGGGTCGGCATTCGCGACCTGAACAACGTGTACCACTACTACGCGCATCTCTCGGGATTCAACAAGAAGTTCAAGGAGGGGGACATCGTGCAGCCCGGCGACGTCGTCGGATGGGTCGGCAGCTCCGGCTACGGCAAGCCCGGAACGCAAGGGAAGTTTCCTCCGCACTTGCATTACGGGCTGTACCGAGACAACGGGCTGACGGAATGGTCGTTCGATCCGTACCCGCACCTGAGGAAGTGGGAACGGGAGGAGCGGAACCGCAAGCGATCCGGAAAATAATTACGACGCAGGCGTCTCCGACACGGACGACGCCTCTTCTTCTGCCGGGGCCGCGGCGCCCGCGGGATTCGCGTGCGGCAGCGCGAGCGGCGGCGCCACCCCGGCAGCCCCGTCGTTCCCCATGGGGTTGCCGTTCGCGTCGAAGTAATACATCGGCACGTCGCCCTTCACGAGAATGTACGAAATCGGAATTTCCGTCGTTACCAGCTCCGGCTCCGTGGCGAACGGAATATAAATCATGACCTCCGCCGTGATGCGAACGAAGACGGTGATGAGCAGCATATTGATGCCGGCGTCCTCCCGTCGGGTACCGATGTCTACCTGCGGCGCTCCGGCCGATTCGAAGGTAAGCGGGATTTTGGGACCGAAGGACGAAAGGATCGCGCTGTCGAACGCCTGCCCGATCGGAATGCGTTCCACGAGGTGCACGTTCGCGTCCAGCGCCCCGGTGACGATATCGACGATCTGGGACGAAATCTTCATATGCTCCCCGTACTTCAACGAGAGGCCCGTAATGTCCCCGCTTTCGTTCGTCCACCGGTCGACGAGCTCTTCCATCTCCGCGCTGTTCGCCACTTGATTCGCGATCGCCTGGTTGATCGCGTCCGTCGCGATCTGCTTGACCCGGATGCGAGCTACGTCCATGAGCGGCTCGCGAATGTTGTGCTCGATGAACAAGAACGTCTGGATCGTCAACACGAAGCTGACGATCAAGGTAATGAGGAAGATCGACCGCTTGCTGAACGGCTTCTTCGACTGCGCTCGGAATCGGTTGGACAAGGGCGGCCCCCCTTTCGTCTGGGTTCCAGCGGTTCCGTCCTTGTCATATATATGAGCCATGCCCGGGAAAAAGAAGCCTCCCCCTCCTCCCCTGCCGCTCCCGGAACGCCATCAGCGCCCGTTCGCGGTCATGAAGACCGCCGGCAAGGCGTTCATGCCTCCCCTTCGCTCGTCGCCCGCAAACCGGCTAGGAACGTGTCGAGCAGCAGGCCGAAGCTGACGTTCGTGTCGAGCTTCAGCCCGAAGCCGCCCGCTTGCTCGATCGAAGCGAAGCCGTGCAGAATGCTCCGCAGCCCGCGGATCATGTGAAGCGTCCGCTCCTCGCCGAGTCCGTATGCCTCCAGGACCCGCATGACGACCTGCACGACGGCGTACGACGCCCGGTCCAGTTCCTCGTCGTTCGGGTCCGTCGCGCGGAACGTCGCTTCGTACACGCCCGGGTGCATTCTGGCGAAGCCGACGTACGCTTCGCTCATCGCCCGCACGGCGGCATCGCCCGACTTGCCGACGGCGGCCGACGCCATGACGTCCCGCAGCCGCTCCAGTCCGTATAAGGCCAGCTTTCGCTTCAGCGCCGGCAGCCCCTCCACATGGTTATAGAGCGAAGGCGTGCGAACGTTCAGCCGCGCGGCCAGCTCGCCGAGCGACAATCGATCGAGTCCCTGCTCGTCGGCCAGCTCGGAAGCCGCGCGCAGCACCGTCGGTAAATCCAATCCAACTCTCGGCGACATGATATCCTCTTCCTCCCTTATCCGAGTCTCGCTTCGGCTTCCGCGATCGCCCTGCGCATCGCCGCGCCGGGCGCTTGCAGCATCGCCCCGTGACCGACGGCGAGCAGGCGCGGGTTCAGCTCCGCAAGCTTCTTGGCGCTGTCGAGCGACGTCCGGGCATCCCACGTGCCGAACGCCGGGAACGGAAACCACGGCACGACCGTTCCCGCCACCGCCGTCCTGCCGCGCGTCTGGAACGCGTCCCCGGCGATCAGCGTCCCGTCCCGTTCGTCCAAGAACGCGAGCGAGCCCGGAGTATGTCCCGGCGCGGCGATCGTCGTCAGCGAACCGATCCGTTCGCCTTCGCGCAGCAGCCGATCGGGCCGGGCCGCAAGCTGCTTCGGCACGCCGCCGCGGATCGGCGACGCCGGCTCGCCCGGCAGCAGCGTCAGATCGCGGTCGAAAAACCGGGCGTCCCGCTCCGATACGGCGATCGGCACGTGCGGGAGCGCTCGCTTCAATTCGTCCAAGGCGCCGACATGGTCTTCGTGCGGATGGGTCAGAACGATGGTCTCGATCGACTTGCCGATGCGCTTGGCGGCGTCCAGAATGCCGCGAGCGGAATACGGCAGCGCCGCGTCTACGAGCGTCAGCGAATCCTTTTCCTCCACGAGATAACAGTTGACGGGGAACACCCCGGGCAAAAACGTAAGTTGATGGACGGCGCCCATGTTCGTTCGTTTCATTTCCAAAACCTCCCGATAAACTATTTATAATAGTATAATAACTAATTTTATTAGTTTTTGCAAACCTTTTTTTCTAGCGACCCGCCGCCGCCGCTTCCCGCTTATGGGACCGCGGCGGCGCCGCCGTATTCGAACCGCTACTTACTCCATAACGAACTGGATATCCGGGCCCGTCGCGTCGATCGTTACATTCTTGTCCTGCAAAAACCACATGTCCCCTTCTTCGATGAAGAACGTCATTCCGCCCGCTACGGCGCTCTCCTGCCGTTCGCCGCTCCGCGGCCGTTCCTTCTGGATGCCGAGCACGTAAGGCTCGGCGCCCCCTCCCGCATACCTCGCGTACACCCGGATGAACTCGCCGGGCTCGAAGCCCCACTCTCCCTGCAAGCAGGCCACGGCCCGCTCGGTCACTTCCAATCTCATATCGACACCCCCTCCGCTTTCGTCCTTCGCATATTTTCGCCCTCTTCGGAAAATATAACCAAAGCAATGCGAAAACACAAAAGGAGACGGTACGTGTGGCGCAACTGAAATTCGCGATCGTGTATTACAGCTCGACGGGGACGAACTACAATCTTTCGAAAATGGCGGAAGCCGCCGCGAAAGCGAACGGCGCCGAAGTTAAGCTCATGAAGGTGCAGGAGCTTGCGCCGGAGGCCGCGATCAACGGCAATCCGCTCTGGAAAGCTCATGTCGAAGCGACGAAGGACGTGCCCGTCGTCACACTGGACGATCTGCAATGGGCGGACGCCATCTTGTTCAGCATGCCGACGCGCTTCGGGAACGTCCCGGCGCAGATGAAGCAGTTCCTGGACACGACCGGCGGACTGTGGTTCCAAGGGAAGCTCGTCAACAAGGTCGTCAGCGCCATGACGTCCGCCCAGAACGATCACGGCGGCCAAGAGGCGACGATCCTGTCTCTGTATACGACGATGTATCATTGGGGCGCCATTATCGCCGCTCCGGGCTACACGGATCCGGTTATCTTCTCGACCGGCGGCAACCCGTACGGGACGAGCGTGAAGGTCGACCAGGAAGGCAAGATGACGCAGGACGTCCAGCCGGCCGTAGCCCACCAGGTCAAGCGCATGCTGGACATCGCGGCCAAGCTGAACGCGTAAGGCGACAAGAAAGCGGCGAACCGCTCCCGTCATTCGGACGGGAACGGTTCGCCGTTTGCTTTAGGCGTACGGGGGGTCGAGGTTAGCGCGCTCCAATCGAAGGACATCGATCGCCCTGACGCCATGGACCGATCGGCCCGAAATCCGACCAAGTGCCCGACGATCGAATGGTCCAGCGAGGCGGAGAAGCTCGCCTTCTCATCCCCCCGCACCACGCGGACGAAATCTTCTACGAGACGATGATCGCCGCCGCCGTGCATATCGTTGCTTACGCTGATCTCCACGCGCTCCTCGCGGAACGTGCCGCCGCCGTCCGTCAGCGACGGGCGGCGAACGACGAAGGCTCCGTCTTCGAGCACGCCTTGGATTTCTCCCTTCGTTCCCGTAATATGAACGGTTCGGCACGCCTTCGCCGTCGCTCCGACAAGATTGTGCACGGCCGTGCTGCCGTCCTCGAATTCGATCATGACGGCCTGATGATCGACGATGTCGTTATCGCAGCGCCAGACGCAGCGTCCGAACGGGTTGTCGGTCCCGAGGCTCTCCAGCTTCTCCCGGTCGCTCAGCCGCACCCCGTCCAAATACCGCGGCCATACGTACGCTCCCCACAGCGGACGGTCGACGTATAACTTCTTCGCCGAGTAAACGCAATCCGCCTCGATCCTGCAATCGGTCAAACATCGGGTCCCCGATCCGGCCGGCGCGCGGGACTCGCGGAATTGCAGGAGGCTGCCGTAGCTCGATACCCGAACGGGACGCGTCCCGGATTGAAACCACGCGATCAGGTCGAGATCGTGGCAGCACTTCTGCATCAGGAAGGAGGACCCGCTTCTGGCTTGGTTCGCGAACTTCCCGCGAACGAACGCCGTCGCCATGTGATGGAAGTCGACGTTCTCCTCCGTCTGGATATGGACGATCTCCCCGATCGCTCCCGACTCGATCGCGCGCTTGAGTTCAGTATAGAAGGGGGCGTATCGCAGGACATGGCAAATCATGACTTTGTTGCCGTGCTCCCGCGCCGTGCGGTACAGCTCCGTCACTTCGTCCTCCGAGACGCCGATCGGCTTCTCCAACAGCAAGTCGTATCCAATGCGGAGCAAGGGCAGGCTCGTCGATACATGGAGATCGTCCATCGTCCCGTTCATCACCGCATCCGCGAGCTTCGGCCGAAGCGCCAGCTCCTCCACGGACGAGAACGTCATCTCCTCCGGAATGTCGTACGTCTTCGCCGTATGCTCCCGCCGCTGCGGATTCGGCTCTACGACCCCGGCGATCCGCATCCGCTCCGGATGCTTCCGCGAGTAGCTTGCGTAATTCATGCTGCGGCTGCCTGCGCCGACGATGATGACGGAGACCGGTCGTTCCCGGACGCCGCCCGCTGCCTCGTTACGATTCATTGCGTTTTCCATCCCCCTGCACGATAAGTTCGCGTTGACTCGCAGGCTAAGCATATCCGGGGCCGCATCGAAAAAAAAGTGCAATATCCGCACTTTTCTCGTTAAGGACCATGATCAATTCGTATTTTTATGAACCTCGGGAACCGGCGGCGGATCCGTGAGCGATTTCTTGATCCGGTAATCTTTCGGCGTCGTGCCGAAGCGCTTCTTGAACAGCTTGAAGAAGTAACTCGGCGAGCTGAAGCCCACCTTTTCGGAAACTTCGTTCACTTGGAGGTTGTGATTTTCCAACAGCATGACCGATTTCAACAAGCGGATTTCGTTAATATAGTCGGCCACGGAGATCGTCTCTTGGCGCTTGAAGATGCGGCCGACGTACGCGGAGGACATCTTCAGCCGATCGGAAATTTCTTGCAGACTCAAATTCGGATTCGAGTAATTCGCTTGTATGACTTCCTTGATCGTATCGACGATGACATGATCTTTATTTTCGACGCCCCGCTTCCGATCGACGAAGAGCTCGTTCAGCATGCTGCCGAATTCCGCGAAGATGTCGTCGAGCGTCTCCTTCTCGAACACGAGGCGGTCGACGGAGCGCAGGTCGATCGACAGCGGCGCCAGCTTGTTCTGATTGATTTCCCGCACGGTTTGCTTCAGGATGATGCCGAGGTGAATGACCGACTGAATGACGGCGTCGGAGCTCATGCCGGCGATGACGCGGCGAATGTGCTCCAGTTCTTGAAAGACGTTCTCCTGCCGATTCGATTTCACCGCTTCGATGAACTTCCGCTCGAGCTCCGGCGGAATTTGCGTCTCCGGATTGTCCAGATTCGGCTGAACCATCGCCGGCGTAATGACCGCGCCCAAGCCGAAATTCATCTTGTACGTTAAGAAGTCGAGCGCCCGCTCGTATTTTCCGGTCAGCTCGCGAGAATCGGTCGTCGGCTCGGCGAGCGCGACCGTGAACGTCACTTGGTAATAATCGCGCACGATGGACTGGGCGCGGCGCAGCAGCTGCGCGAAACGCGAGATGCGGTCTTCGTCCGTCCGCTCGGCTTCGAGAATCAACACCAGATACTCGCTCCGCATATCGACGACGTCGCAGTCCGTCTCCTCCGAGAGCACTTCCTGAACGATGTTGCCGACCGCGAAGCGAAGCAAATTCACGTCGACGCCCAGCGTCTTCGCCTTCAGCTTCGCGTATTCGTCCAGCTTGATCGCCCCGAGAACGATGTCCTTCGTAAGGCTCGTTCGCAGGTACCCCTTATCGATGCATTCCTGTCGGTCTTCTTCCGAAAACTCGGAGCTGTCGGTAACGAGCTTCCTAATGTAATACGAGCGGAGGATCGCTTCGTCCCCCTCCTGCTTGACTTGCTCCTGCATGAGCGTCTCGATCAGGCGGTTGTAGATTTGCGAAATGTAGCTGATCTCGTCCTTCTCCTCGAATCGGTCGAGATCGTTCCCCGTGAACCGCTTCGTCTGCTTCAGCAGGCCGTTGATCGGAGAGTACAGCTTGCTCGTAACGAACAAGGAGGCGATGACCGCCAGCACGAGACAGACGGCGGCGACGGTCAGGAAGACGAGCTTGAGCTTGTCGACCGCGGCCAGGACGACGGCGTAAGGCTCTATGTCCGCAATGATCCAATCGACGGAGGGATTTACCATGTAATTGACGATATGCTTGTCGTCGCCGACCGCGTACGTGAACTGCGCCACTTGATTTCCGCCGTCGGCATAATGGCGGTACACTTCGTCCTTGAGCGCTTCCAAATCCAGATCCGTCCGCGCGGACGCACTGTATATTTCTTGATTCTGGTCCAAAATGAACATTCGATTGGAGCGGTTCCCGGATTGTCCGTTCGCCAGCTCCAGCTTCTCCAGCAGCCATTCCGGCTTCACGTTAATGATCAGCGCGCTCTCCGTCCTCGTATATTCGTCCAATGAATCGTACAGGAAGAGCGAAAATACGTATTGCTTGCGCTCGGGCCGTCTGACGTCGGGCGTAAATTCGATCGGCATCAGCTGCATCTTGTAGATCGGGTCGCTGCCGTTCAAGTAGCCTTCGATCCGGTTGATCAAGGTGCTGTTCGGCGCGGTGATCGCGTTGTCGCCTCCAGTGAAAAAGACGCCGCGCTTGCTGTTGTAAAAGACGACCGAATGGACGAAGGAGTTGTATGCGATCGTCTTATTCAGCTTAATGACGCGGGTCGTTTCCTCGAAGCGGTCGATCTCGCCGCTGTACAGCAGATGCGCCATATCGTTGTCGTAGAACAGCGAGATGGCGAAGTTTTTCACGGTTTCGTTCATGTACGTGATGTTATAGTTGATCTGGGAAAGCACCTTCTCGTTGGCTTCCTGCTGCGAGTCCAAGCTGATTTTCTTGGAATACCAAAAGGCCGACAGCAACGATGCCAGCATAAAAGAGACGATCAGTAAATTGATCGATAATACGATACGCATGAAATATCTACGTTCCCTGTACTTGCGCAGATAGTTATTCATAGGTACCCTCTCATCCTGCCCGTCTTGGGGGTTACGCCGTCGTGAGCCTATTTTAACACGGCCGTCCCTCAGGGGACAGGCCGAATGTCGCCGAGAGCGAACACGCCTCCGCTCTGTTCGTAGAAGTCGGGCCCGAGGCGGAAGATGCCGCGTTCCTCCGGGATCCAGCCGCCGTCCGGCGCCGGATGCCTGCGCTTCATCGCTTCCCACTCGCGATAATTTTGCCTGCCGTTCGTCTCGATGAGACCCATGGTCAAGCCGGGCGGCGGCGGCAGCAAGGCGGCCAAATTTTTGTTCCAGTCGACCATGACCGGGCTTCCGGTCAAATCCGCGCAGAAGCACGGGATGCCCCGTTCGACGGCCAGCTTCGCGATCTTCAGGCTCAGGCTCATCGTCTTCGCGACGGGCTTTAGCGCGAACGCCCCGTACCCCAGCCGGATGCGCTCCAGCGCGTCTTCCTCCCCGTGCACGCTCTCGTCGGCGACGACGCGCACCGGAATGTCGGCGACGCTCTCCCGCACCTCCTCGGGGAACGGTTCCTCGAGGAGCAGGATGCGCTCGAGCGCTCCCATGCGGTCCGCCGCTTCGACCAACCGCCACAGCTGCTCCTTCGTGCCGTATCGGCCGTTAATATCGAGGTAATAGGCGATGGACCCGTTCGCCGTGTAGGGGCATTCCCGCTCGCCGGCGAGGCGGTGGACCGCGCGAAGCCGCTCGATGTCCCACGCCAGCATCTTCTCCGGATCGCCGTCCGCGTCCGGATCGGAGCCCAGCTTGATCTTCAGCACGAAGGATCCGTCGTCCAGCAGCGTCTCGATGTCGGCATCGGTCATCCCGTACGAGACGACCGGCGCCGAAGCGATCCGTTCGTGGCGCCAGGTCAAACCGACGCGGTACGACTCCGGAATCAGCTCGGCGAACCGCGCGCCCGGACGCCGCCGGCTAAGCAGCGCCCAGGCGGCATGATCCGCAGCGACCAGCGCGTTAAGCGCGAAGGTTCCCCGAAGCGGCTTCTCGGTCCACTGCCGGGCGGCGTACGCGCGAGCGGAGCCCGTTAGCGCGTCCAACAAGTCGAGAGGGGTTTCATAGCGAACGCCTGCGAGCGCCGACAGCGCATGCAGCGCGATGTCCCTCATGAAAGCATTGCCTCGCTCGTGCCCCCACTCGGCGTACACCTGCGGATCGGACCATAGGACGCTCTGGACGGACAGTCCTTCTCCGATGCGCCCCTCCTCGTCCTCCATGGCGACGATCGTCTGCCACAGTTCGTCCACGAAGCCGCCCTTGAACCCGAACGGCGCGAGCAGCGGCTCCCGCTTCACCGCAAGCTTCGCGTTTTTGATCGTAATCATGGCTGCCGTCCTCCTTCGTTATTCCGAGACCATCCGACCCGGCCGAAGCCGCTCGGCTTCCGCCCGCCGGAAGTAATCGTCCATCCGCTCCAAGCCGAACTCCGCGATCACGTCGTCGACGGTGCATTCCTCGGTCTCGCTCGTCATCAACACGCAGCCGAGGTATCCGGGATCGTGGATTTTGATTTTCGGTCCGTATTTTTGTTTGATGTCGCGGAAGTGCGCCCCGTTCTCGTCGATATGCAGCACCGCGTAATCCAAATTGATCCGCGCGGTGACGAACGGATAGTAGTTCGTGCTATGCGCCGCGGTCTCGCCGAGCGGCGTCACCACCGTGCAGGGCAGCCCCGCGATCGCTCCCGCGAAATACGCCCTGCACGAATACGCCCAGTAGCCCTGCATCGCGCCGCCATGATACATGGAAGGGAAGACGATGAGGTCGAGCTTCTCCTTCGCGTAGCGCAGCCGCAGCTCGTCGAAGTTCAGATCGAAGCAGATCGCCGCGCCGACTCTGCCGAAGTCGCACTCGAACACGGCGGCGTCCGCCCCGTACAAAATATTCGTCTTCGAGAATTCATCGGGCACCAAATAATTCTTGATGTACGCCCCCATGACGAGCCCCTCCCGATCGATCAGCTGCATGGAGTTTCGCCAGCTGCCGTCTTCGGCCTCCGTATGCGACGGGTAGGCGATGTAGCAGCGATGCCGCTTGGCGACGTCCGCGAGCATATCCCGGAATCGATCGCCCCGCGCGCGGTAATACGCGAGGCGCCGTTCCAACGGGTACGCCGTCGCGTCGGGGCGGTCGCACGCCTCCGGCAAGACGATCAAGTCCGGCCGGTCGGGCAGCGCGCTGTCCAAATGATGCTTCCAATGTATGATCATGCGCTCCAGCGCCGCTTCGGGCGGCACGTCCGCTTCGATGCGGAACGGCCTCGGCCCGACGCAAGCGATCGTCACGTAATTGGCCATTTCGGAACCTCCTAACAGTGGGAAAAGGATACGTACACCCCTCGGTCCGCCGAAGGGTGTACGCGCGGTGCGTCTTAGTAGTTCCGCGTCACCGTCAAGTCGGTAATGACGGCTTTCGCTTCGGGCTTCCCGGAGCCGGTGCGCATCGCGACGCCGACAAGCAGATTGGCGCCGGTAAAGCTGACGGTCGTCTCGTCGAACAAGATGTACTTGGAATCGTCTAAATAATAGGCCTTCACGTTGGTCCCCGTCTTGACGAGCATAATCGGCAGCGCGCGCTTCCCGGTAACGCCCGGAATTTGCTCGACGCCCGTCTTGAAATTGTTGCCCGTGGTGGTCGTAGCGCCCGCCGTCTGGCCTCTGTAATCGAACCGCGGATAGTCGCCGATGCCGTCCATGCGGAACTGAACATGCTTGGAGGAGGCGGAGTCCTGCTCCCGCAGCATCAATCCGATCGTCCCGGGGTCCATATAACTGAACTCGATGTTCGCCTTCAGCATCAGCGTCGACGTAGGCGCATTCGAATTGGGTACGGATTTGTTTAGAAATACGAAGTCGTCCGACGAGCCGGTAATCGCGACGCCCTTGCCGATGAGCGTGTACGCTCCGTTACTTAACGTCGCGAATCCGCTCGCGTTCGAGCCGTACGCCTTCGCCATGTATTCCGTCGTCGCCGGCGTTCCGACCGGATAGACGGTGACGACGTGGTAGACGCCCTTCTTGACGCCGCCGATCGTCGCGACCGCCGCGATCGTCGTTTGGCCCGGTCCCATCGCCGTATACGATACCGTTGCGCCGTTCGCGCTATTGATCTGTACGACGCTCGGGTCGGCGGACGTAAATACTACCGAGCCGCTCGGGAAGCTCGCGCCCGCCCCGTTCTGCAGCGTGCCGGACAACGTTAGCGTACCGGTCTGGCCCGCGGTCTTCGCGGTCGTCTGCGCCGGGAATTTCACTTCCTTGAGCTTCGTTTCGTCGTTTAAGCCGGACGCGAACGGCGTCGCTTCGATCAAGCCCACGTTGTCCACGTAAGAGAAATGGTTCGCGTAAGACTTGTTTTTGAATAGTTGCACACGAGTCGGGATCGTCGATCCGTCCGGCGCCGCGAGCGACCCGGTCGTGAACGAAAGTTCCTCGCGCGTATACGTCTCGGCGGTCGACGGAATCGACAGTTTCGGCGGCACCGACGCATAGTAGTAATTTTCGATGCCGAGATGCACCGTCTCCGTCGACGGTTCGTTATGCACCCAGGCCGTGAGTTTGTAGCTCGTGTTCGGTTTCAGTCCGGCGACCGCCTGTTCGACGCCGTCTCCCTTCGCCGAGCCGGAGGACGTACTGTTTGGATCCCCGAGCCGCAATTTCGAACTGAGTCCCCGTTCCAACCATGGCCCGGTCGACTTCGTGTAAGTATTGGAGGTCTCCCACCTGACCGTCGTCGCGGTCGATTCCCACGGCAGCCAGTGGTTCGAGGCGCCGATGCCTCGTTCGAAGCCGCCGTTCCGGATGAGATTCATATAAGGCGTGTCGACCGCGGCGTATACCGGATTCGGCGGGTTCATAAAGTTAACGGAAGGGATCCAGTTCCCGCTGTTGCCGCCGCCGCCCGACTCGTAAGCGCCTGCGTCCGGAGCGTTGCCTCCAAGCGAGTACTTATCGGTAATGCCGGGGAGCTTCGCCCCCGCATCGATCGCGGTAGATCCCGCCTGCGGAACGTAATTCGCGCCGAACGTCAATCCGGCCCCCGAGACGACGTTGTACCCATGAGTCACAGTATTTAGGAACAACTTGCGGTCCGCCTCCAAGGAGAACGCCTTATCCGTCATAATATTATTGAAGATGCGCGTCCCGTAATTTTCGTCCGGATACGCACCCGTCCAATGATATCCGATGCTTTTATCGTTATCGACGATCGTGTTATTGTAGATCAGCCGGAAATTTCCCGGGCCTCCCAACTGAATGCCTGTATCGTTGTTGAAGATGACATTGTGATGCACAATCGCGTTATCCGCGAAATTATCCAAGTAGACGCCTACGCTCGTGCCGTTGCCCTTGCTGTCGTGAATCCAGTTGTGATGAATTTCGGTATTGTTCATATCGCTGCCCCAGCTATAAATCAAGCCGCCGTCCCGGGACAGCCTCATTCCCCAATAGATATCGTTATAGGCGATCTCGCCGCTGCCTTGGGTGATGAGGATGTTGGTGCGCCCGGAATCGCGAATTTCGTTATGGCTGATCAGGTTGCGGCTGCCGCTCGACAAGCGGATCAACGCGTCGGACGAAGCCATATACGTCCCGTCGTGGATCCGGTTGTTGACCACCCGGTTGTCGTTCCCCGCGATATGAATCAGCGTGCCGGACGAATACGCGATCGTGCTGTTCTTGATTTCGTTATGATTGCCGGCGATGTTGATGCCGCGCTCGCGCTGATGCTCCATCGAAGTGCCTTGGTTGAAGTCGGAGAAGTACACGTAATTCGCCGTCATGTCGTTCACTACGTTGTACTCGGACGGAACGCCGGCCTTCGTATTCATGAGCACGTTCGCCGCGAACACGTCGATGCCGGAAATATGAATATGCGACTTCCCCTGCAGGTCGAAGGCGGTTTGGCGCGCCTTAGCCTCGATCTGGACTGGCGTCGTTTCGCTAGGACTCCATAAGTATAAGTGCGTCCCGTCCGCGTACCATTCGCTCTTCGCGTCCAACGCGCCGAGCACGCCGCTCAGGAAATACGGATTTCCTTGCCTTAGCCAGTAATAATCGTGGTCGCCCGTAAAGGTCGGCATCGTCAGCGTGCGCGTCGCCGCATCGAACGCTGTGACCGTGCTCGTTTGGCCGGTGTAGGCGTCGCCGCCGCGAGCCCAGATCGTCGCGCCGGTCCAATTGACGTTCGTCGGCAACTCGTAATCTACGATCTTATGATTGACGACGGTGTCGCCGGACATCGTCTGCGTGGTGCCGGACTTCATGTACGCCATCCCTTGCTCGAGACCGGGCAAGTTATAGATGGCTTCATCCGGCAAGTTCGGCCACCTCGCCTCCCATAGCAAGGTAGGCGTGCCCGTCATATGAATGCCGCTCGAGTCTTTAGGAACGATAAAGAATTGCCGCTGCGTCGCGTCGATTTGCGGGCTCCCGGAATACGTCGTCCGGTAGATGCCCGGATAGCCCGGGATGTTCGCCGACGACCAAGCGGTCGTGATCGGTTCGGCGCCGCTGACGACGACGGTTTCGTTCGGCGCGGCCTTGAACGAAATCGGATTGCCGGCCGTCCCGCTGTTCGCCGGCGCGATCGTCTCCCGGTAGATGCCGCCGGAGACGATGCACGTATCCCCGGGCAGCGCGACGTTCGCGCACTTCTGAATCGTGCGGAACGGCGCCTGCGCCGAGCCGTTGTTCGCGTCGTTGGCGTTGCTCGCCTTGGACACGTAATACGTCGTGCCCGCGGCCTGCGCGGGCGGAGCCTGGAACGACAACGTTCCGAGCGAAAGCGCGAAAACCATACCTAAGATAAGTCCGTGTCGAAGCTTCGTCTTTGCGTACATAAACCGGCCTCCTTCGAAATGGGGGTCGTGCCTTTATGTCTCGCTTTCCGATGCTACCCACCATGCCTTGGCGGAATGGGGGCCCATGACGATGTCACCTCCTTCCAGCATGGGAACACGCTCCCGAGTCCAGAACTCTTCATGAGCTCCCTTCAGCCCGGCGTAAGGCGCCGGCAGCCTCGTGCTCCGATAGTCGTCGCTCAGATTGAACAAGACGAGGAGCTTGCGTCCCTTCCCTTGCGCCTCGACGATCGGCACATCGTCCCCGTCCCAGGCGAACAGGTTCAGCGGAACGCCCCGTTCGACCGGCTCCTGAAGCATGGCGTCCAGCAGCGTGAGCCCGCGATCATTGAGCAGAGGCAGCGCGTCGCTGAACACCAGATCGCCGCCGCCCGCGTAACAAGCTAGAAGCAGCGTCTTCGCTTCCTCCTCGTTCATTTCCCGACCCGTGTAGAAATTCCCGCCTCTCCTCCACGGCGACTTCGCCAGGCGCCGGCTAAGTTTGCGGTCCTCCGTCGTGCTCTCGCATCGAACGATCGCGAAGTCGGGGTCGGCGTTGCCGACCGATCCTTGCATCCACCAACGCGCCAGCATCGAGCGGATGTTTTGACGAATGTGGCTCCAATAGTGATGCGTATCGCCGGTCGTCCGATGGGCGTTCGCGATGCCGACGACCGATTCGAACGGCGCGCCGCATGCGAGCAAATACGCGTCTTCCCCGATCGTCTCGCGAATGAGCAGGAACAGCTCGCGAATCATCCCCGCGGGCGTGACGTCGTCGCGGACGAATCGGGAGGCGCCCATCAGATACTGGGCGAAATCGCACTTGAAGTACGTAAAGCCGGCCGCCCGCAGTTCCGCGAATACCGAGCGCAGATGCGCGCGGACGTCCGGATGCGTAATGTCGAGCAGGACCATGGAGCCATACCCCATGCTGACCACGTACGGATTTCCTTCCGCGTCGCCGACGAACCAATCCGGGTGGTCCCGGTATAAGGGCGTATAGACGTTGACGAGCAGCGGCGCCGTCCAGATGCCGGGCTCGGACCCGGTTTCGCGAATCCGATCGCAAAACTCCTTCAATCCGCTAGGGAACTTCCACCCCGCTTCCCAGACGCCCCATTGGCGCTCGTAGCCTTCGTCGATCACGATATAATCGAGCGCCCCGGCTCCCCACCGGTCGCGCGCCGCTCTCGCGTTGACGACGAGATCGTCCTCCGCGACGGCCCCGGCGTAGTAGTCCCAGGAGTTCCATCCGGTCATGCGCCGCTCGGGGAAGAGCGAAGAAGGCAGCCGGTCCCTTAGCAGCGACGCGTACCGGTCGAGCAGCGCGACGCCGTCCGTCCCGTGCAGCGCGACCAAGTGCGCCAGCGCGAGCGACTCGCCCGCCGCGAGACGGCGAGGAACGCTTAGACGCGCCGCGATCCCGAAACCGCCGTCCCGATGCGGGTACTCATGCAGAATCGGAAAGCCGACGAAGCAATCGCCGTACGGGGGAAGCGCGCCGAGCAGCACCGCTTCTCCGGGATTCCGTCGTGACAGCACGGTGACCATCCCCGATTCTTCCGTGGGGTCCGCCCAATCGTTCGGGCGGTGGAGCGGGCGTACGCCCGCCAGCCCCTCGAACGTCGCGGGGTGATGCAGCTGCACGTATTCCCTCGCATCCAGATTCGGCCCTCCCCGGACCGGGCGCCACTCCAGACTGATCGACGTCAGCCGAATGTCCTTCCCGCCGTCGTTGTGTACCGTTACGGTCCGGGTTCCGCCTTGGCCGACCGTAAGGGACAACGTCAATCCGGACCATCGCCAGGAGCGGCTCCCGTCGGGCCGCTCCTCGGCGGCGTCGGCGGTTTCCCCTGCGTACGTCCCGCCGTCGAACGCGACCTGCACCGAGGCCCGTTCGAATCGAATCTCATCAAGATGCTGCATGACTGACAGCCCTCCGTTCCTCATGAACCTACGTAATTTTCGCGTTACGCGAGCAGATGCATCTGCTCCGCACGCACTTCGCCGGACAAAGGCCGGCCCTCAGTATACGCTTTCAAGTCGTCCACGACCGCTTGCGCGATTCGCCCCATCCCGTTGTTGACGGCGCCAGCGATATGCGGCGTCAACGTCACGTTCGGCAGCCTTCGGAACGGATGATCCTCCGCCGGCGGCTCCGGTTCGGTAACGTCCAAGCAAGCGTACAGTCTGCCCTTGCTCAGTTCGGCGATCAACGCGTCCTCGTCGATGACGGAACCCCTTGCCGTATTAATCAGGACGCAGTCGTCCTTCATCATCGCGAGCCGCGCCGCGTCGAACATATGGTACGTCTCCGGCAGCGACGGCAGATGGATCGAGACGACGTCGCTCTCCCGCAGCAGCGTCTCCAGCTCGGCCTTCTCGGCCCCCATCGCTTCGGCCCGCTCCGCGCTGACGAACGGGTCGTACAGGACGATCCGCACGTCGAAATTTCGCATCAACTTAATATAATGAGAACCCGCCCGCCCGGCGCCGACGACGCCGACCGTGAGTCCGTATACTTCCCGCACGCGAGTGCCGGGGTCCCAGCCGCCCTCGCGCGTCTCGCGGCCGAGGCGCCACATATCCTTCAAGGATACGATCGTAAAGCCGAGCGCCGTCTCGGCGACGCCCTTGCCGAGCGCTTCCGTCGCGTTGGATACCCTGACGCCTCGGCTCCACAACGCGTCCGTGACGATCGGCTTCACCGTGCCCGCCGCATGGAGCACCAGCTTCAAGTTCGGCGCGGCGTCCAGCACCCGCTCCGTGAGCGGCCCGCATCCCCACGACGTGATCGCGACGTCCGCGCCGGCGATGAGCGAGCGCGCTTCCTCCTCGGTCGGATTCGCGCTTCCTTCGTTCAGCGCGACGTCCCCCCATTCGCGCAATAACGCGAGATGATGCGCGCCGAATACCTTTTCTCGAACGTCCTTCCTCTGCAAAACCGCGATTTTCACGCTCTTTCGTCCTCCCCGAAAGAGAAGGGGAATCGATCGGATGTCCGATCGATTCCCGCCCTCTGGATTCATTTTCGCTGCCCGTCGCTTATCCCGGCGACAAATTACTTCTTGCCGTTCGCCGCCAACCACTCGTTCAGCTGCTTCTGCGTTTCGGCCCTGATGACTTCGGCGCCGGCCTTCTCCAGCTTCTCTTCGTAAATCGGCAAATACTGTTCCGGATCGAGCGTGCCGGTCGCGAGCGCGGCGTAATATTCGTCGTTGACGGCCTTCACATTCGCGGTTTCCGTCTTTACGGGGTCGGTGTTGAACACGAAGCCGTTGTACGGCGATACTTCCGCCTCCGCATTGATCGCAGCCGTCTGCTCCAATTTGTCCGCGGGCGCGCCCTCCGGCAGGTATTCGTTGCGAATGTTGCCGAATACCCAGTCCGTGTTCGTGAAGTACCCCGACTCCGGATTGGTCTTAATGAAGTTGCCCGTCGTCTTCTCGTAGTGCTTGCCTTCGATGCCGTATACGAGCAAGTTATACAGCTCTTTATCCGTGTTGACGAGCTCGAGGAACATCATCGCGCGCTCCGGATTTTTGGACGTACGGCTGATCGCGTTCATCGTGCTGCCCGCGCCGGTGAATACCGCCTTCGCGAGCGGATGGAGAACGACCTCCTCGCCGCCGATCGCCGCGCTGAACTCCACCTCGGAGCCCGGCTTGCCCGTGAAGTCGAACCAAACCGCCGTATTTCCTTTGTTGTAGGCGTCTGCGGCGGACTTCAGCGTCGCCGCGTCCTCGTTGATCAGGCCTTGGGAATACCAGGAGTGTGCCAGCTTGAAGTTTTCCCGCTTTTCCTTCGTCACTTCCGGCAGCACGGTGTGCGTCGGATCGTTCTTGTACACCGCCACCTTCGGGTCGATGCCGTAGATGAAAGCGGTGTAGAAGCCTCTCGTCGTGCCGAACGGGACGATGCCCGGCTCGTTTTCTTTGATTTGCTTCAGGAACGGCTCGATGTCTTCCATTTTCTTGATCGTGCTCAGATCGAGGTTGTATTTGTCCACGAACCGCTTTTGCAGCACCAAACCCGCGCGGCTGGCGGAAATTTGGTAGTTCGGCACCGCGTAAATCTGACCGTCGATCTTCGCGTCGTTCCAGAACTTCTCCTCCATCGAATCGTACAAATTCGGACCGTATTTTTCCAGAAGTTCGTCCAGAGGCTGGAATACGCCTTTCCTCTGATTGTTAGGGAAGGAGAACAACCAGCCCGACGTCCAAATGATGTCGATCGCTTCGTTGGACGCGACGATCGTGTTCAATTTCTGCTCATACGTCCCGAAGTCGATCGGCATGAGCTTAATCGTCGCGTTGATTTTTTCTTTCGTAATTTTATTGACGGCTTCGTTCACCAGCGCTTGATCGACATGCGCTTGGTTCTGAGGATAATACCAGGTGAGCTCGACCGGCTCCAGCTCCGGCGCGGCAGGCAGCTCGTCATCGGCGGGGGCGGCCGCGTCGGCCGGCTTGTCGGCCGGCGTGTCCGTCGTACCCGTCGTCGAACCCGAGCACCCGGCGAGTCCCGCCGCGAGCGCCGTGCAAAGCGCGAGCATCATCGACCAGGTTGCTTTCTTTTTCTTCTCGATCGCCTGTTTCATCGAAAAAACCCTCCTTAGAATTCATTGTGAATGAGTTTTATAGAAAGTAAAGTATGACACGCTGTGTTTCCGTTCACCGTCCTTCCCGCGTTTCATACGTTATCGATTGCCCTAGTTTCGTTATCCCTTGATCGCGCCGATCGTCAAGCCCTTCACGAAGAAGCGTTGGAAGAACGGAAAGACGAGCAGCATCGGCCCGGCCGACAACACGACGACCGCGAACTTGGCCGACGTCTTCGGGAACTGCGACATATCGAACGACACCATCGCGGTGGCGAACTCGGGACGCGACGTAATGAAGTCGAGCGTATTCATCGTTCGCACGAGCAGCAGCTGCAGCGGCACGAGGTCTTGCGTGTTGATGAAGAGCATCGCGTTGAACCACTCGTTCCAATAGTTAAACATGATGAACAACCCGAGAGTCGCGAGCGCCGGCTTCGAGAGCGGCAGGATCAGCTGGAGGTAAATCCGCCACTCCCGGGCCCCCTCCACCTTCGCCGACTCGATAATTTCGGTCGGTATCTTGGACATGAATCCCTTCATAATGAGTACGTAGAACGGACTGAGCAGGCCCGGCACGATCAACGCCCAGATCGTATCCTTCAGCTGCAGATACTGGGTCATCAGGATGTAAAACGGGACGAGTCCCCCGTTGAACAGCATCGTGAAGAATACGTAGAACGACGTGATTCGATTCAGCCCGTAGTCTTTCCTCGACAAGGTGTACCCCAAGATCGAAGTGAGCACCAAGGAGATGACGGTGCCGACGACGCTGACCGTGATCGTAACGCCATAAGCCCTTAGAATCGTGTCCGGCGTCTTCAGAAAATACTCGTACGCCGAGGTCGTGACGATTTCCGGGATCAGCTGGAACCCATTGTGCAGAATCGATTGCTCGTCGGATAACGAAATCATAATGACCAAGGCGAAGGGGACGAGCATCGAAATCGTAATCGCGACGAATACGGCATGGATCGCGAGCGAAAACCAACGGTTGGTACGCACTTGCTTCTCTCCTTCCTAGAACAACGAGTTGTCTTCGTTTATTTTCCGAACGATGAAGTTCGCCGTCACGACCAGAACGAAGCCGACGAACGATTGGTAGAGGCCGACCGCCGAAGCCATGCTGACGTCGCCGATTTCGCTGAGCGCGCGGTAGATGTACGTGTCGATAATGTCCGTCGTCGCGTACGTCATGCCGTTATTGTTCGGAACGAAGTAGTGCAGACCGAAGTCCCCGCGGAACATGCTCCCGATGCCGAGGATCAACAAGATGATGATCAACGGCGTCAGCTGCGGAAGCGTAATGTTCGTGATCAGCTGCCAGCGCTTCGCCCCGTCGATCTTCGCGGCTTCGTACAGCTCGCCGTCGATGCCGAGAATGCCGGCATAATACACCAGCGCCGAAAATCCGATCGCCTTCCACAGATGAACCAAATTCAGAATGTAAGGCCAGTATTTCGCCTCGAAATACCACTTGATCTTCTCGAGCCCGGCCGCCTCCAGCCAGTTATTGATGAATCCGTTCTGATGATCGAGGAACGCCATGACGATGTAGCTCATCACGACCCACGATAAGAAGTAAGGCAGGATCATCGACGTTTGGTACAACTTCAGCCATTTCTTGGAAATTTCGTTAAGCAGAATCGCTACCGCCAAGGCGGCGACCGTCGTAAGCAACATGTACCCGAGGTTGTAGAGCACCGTGTTGCGGGTAATGCGGAACGCGGTCTCGCTCGCGAACAGAAACTCGAAGTTTTTGAAACCGATCCATTCGCTCCCGAGAATGCCCTTGTCGTACACGTAATTTTTGAACGCGATGATGACGCCGAACATCGGAAGATACGCCATTACGAAAATGTAAAGGATGGAAGGAAACGAGAGGGTAAACAACTCGATGTTCCTGCCGAAAAAACGCACTGTCTTCGAACGCTGCATGCTGCGTATTCCTCCCAGCTCCGGCCGTGGTGTGCCTGTTTGACTCCACGATAGCTAGAAATCATCCTCGCGGGTAGTGAAAAAACTGTACTTTTGTCTCCGTTTCAAGTGGAGGATCTGTATTTTTCTAACTCCGGCTTAGGATTGGGGAGACGTAACGGAGGTTACGCTTCGATCGTGCCTCGCGTGCCTCGGCGGTCGTGTTCCGGTACCGCAACCGATGACGCTTCCGTTGCGTTAGGAATGTATCTCGAAAGAAGGGGGCATTAAACGAGGATGAGAATCGTCAAAGTCGTTTTGGTATTCATGCTGTTTTCCGTCGCGATCGCCTGTACGGCTGTTCCGAACCGCTCCCCCGTCGCTTCGAACGACCTACACGCAAGGGTGAACATGAATTACGATCAGGCGAACGTGGAGGAAGCGATGCAAGGCAAAGGAATCGCCTTCGTTTCCTTGCCTCCTCGGAAAGATTGGGTCCTCGCGGGCGTGGAACCGCTGCTGTACGCCGTCGGCAGCGCCAGGGAGCGGACCGCCCCGGAAGAGGAAGCATCGATTTATATTTTCGATTCCGCCGGACACCGCGAAGAAGGAGTCGAGGACTTCCGTCGACAAGCGGAAGCGTATAACATGATCGTTCCGCGCATGTATGAAAAACGGAATGTCCTGATACTATACTGGGCGATCGGGGACCGGATGAAGCCGGCGCAGTTGGATGAGAGGTTTACGAACGCAATCCGCAGTCTTCACGCCATTACGGAATTCAGCGGCATGACGACGGGCGCCAAAAAAATCCCCTATTCGATCTTCATCGGCGGGAAACGTTACGGGGGGCTTGCTTTCGAAAAAGGGGCGTCGATCCATTCGGTCGAAACGCACAGGAACGGAAGGGTCCATACCATCCAAATCCGTGGCTGGCGTCTTCCTTCGGACGTTACCGTCGAGCATCAAGGCGACAAAGTGCTGGTGGACTATTCGGAGAGCTCTTCCTTGTCGAAGGAACATGTGGTCGTCCGGTTCCGCGAAGACGATGTGGAACCGACCGACATCCGCATCTCCTTGAACGGGCGCAAACAGCGGATCGTCGGGATCGAATCCGGGATCGAATAAAAACATGACGCGACCCATATCGCGTCATGTTTCATGTTGTCCGATCTACGGGGCGCTCTTCTTCCTCGAACCCATCGTCAAATACAACCGGCCTTCTTCTTCCACGACCTCGAAGCTCCGCAAGCGGATGCTCTCGTCCGCCAAATGGCGTCCGTTCTTTAGATCGAATTCCCAGCCGTGCCAAGGGCACCGAAGCACCTGTCCCTCCAAGCCGACTTGATACTCGTACACCTGCGACGGCAGCCTCGTATCGGTCACGTGACCGACGCAGACCGGAGCGCCCGCATGCGGACACATATTGCGATACGCGTAAAATCGGCCGTCTACGTAGAAAATCCCGATCTCCATCCCGTTCACCGCGACGATCGTTCGGCCCTCGCCGCGAACGGCCTCCGCATCGGCCGCGTACACCTTCTCCTTCTCAGTCATAGGCCTCCCCTCCCGTCTCCGCCGGGCGGGATAAGCCGTACAGTTCCATCGCGGTTTCTCCCATAATGCGGCGCTTCAGCTCCTTCGGCATCGGCGGCAGCGCCATCAGCGGGTTGTCATAATCCCAGTGCGGGTAGTCGGTGGAAAACATGACGCACCGCTCCGCGCCGATCATGTCGAAGATTTGCAGCAGATGCTTATGATCCTTCGGCTCCTCGATCGGCTGCGTCGTCAAGAAGACGTGTTCCGCGATGTACTCCGACGGATGCTTCTTCAGCCACGGCACCGAGGAACGGAGCGCCTTGTAGTTTTTGTCCATCCGCCACATCATCGCCGGCAGCCAAGAGATGCCGCCCTCGATCGCGACGAACTTCAACTTCGGGAACTTCTCGAAGACGCCCTCGCAAATGATGCTGTTCAGATGCCCGATGTAGCTGACGGGCAGCACGTTATGCCATTCGAAGTACCGCGTCGGGTAGCCGGCATTGGTCGGCGACGGCGCGATGCCCCGGCCTTCGCCGCCGGGGTGAATGGCGACCGGCAGGCCGTTCCGCTCCGCGGCTTCGTAAATGGGGTGATAAAATCGCTGCCCGTACAGCATGCGCGAAGCGCTGCTCATGATCACCTGCACCATGCCGGGATGAGAGCCCATGCGATCGATCTCTCGCGCGGACGCCTGCGGATCGGTATTGTTGATCGCGATCGAGCCTCGGAACGCCGGACTCCGATTCAGCCAATGCTCGACCGTCCAGTCGTTCCATGCGCTGGCTAAGGCGTTGGCATAGTCCGGATCGGGGTATAACGAAATTTCGATGCCGGACGTCAAGATCGCGTAATCGATGCCGTTCGGTTCGATCAAGTGGCGGATCATGAAGTCCGGGTCGCTGCCCGGGCCGCCTCCCGAGTCCGGGTTCGCGTCCTTCCGCGCGCCGCCGACGACCGAATAATACTGTCTGGGAATGCCCATCCCCATCTCGAGCCATTCCTCATGCCATGCCTTGGGGAGATAAGGCAAGATGTCGTATTTGGAGTTCATTGCATTGTGCACGTCCGAATCGACGACGACCATTCCGTTCAGCAATGGCTACAACCTCCTTGACGTTGATGTGTACGCGTCTCGCTTCGATGCTGTTATAAGCATATCGTAAGCGCTGCCAAATCTGCATTCTCCATTCTCTACTTTTCGTTGTCCGATCTTTACTTTTTTTCGCGCGCGAAAGTCATCCCCCATGCTGTCCCGGGACCGGCACTCTATAACCGGTTCCTCATCTGTTTTCGGCTGCTCGCCTTCCTCTACTCTCGGCATCACCTTTTTTCAGCGAACGTTCAACCTTCATTCAAGTTGAATTCAGGGACGAGGATTACACTGGTTTCATGAAGAGGAGGTGAAGGTATTTGAAACGAACGGGATCGATTCGCTGGATCATCGCCGGCGCCGTCCTGCTCCTGTTGTCGCTCATCGCTTGGAAGCTGCTGCATGTCGCATGGAACGCCGCATCCTTCGGCGCGGGCTCCGCGCACGGACACGGAATTCGCGGCGGCGGCGGCTTCGGCCATGCCGGACCCGGCGGCTTCCGCGGAGGAGCGGGACCGCTTGCGCATGGCGCTGCGCCGCCTTGGGCAGGGTGGGAGTTGTGCGCTACGTTCTTGAAGCTTGGCGTCACGGCGGCCGCGATCGCGTTATGGGCGAAGGCGACTGGATTTTTGAAATGGGCGGGCGCTTGTCTAGCCGTCCTCGGAGCGATCAGTCTACTCTCGCCTTGGTGGGCCGCGGCTTTGCTTCTCGCCGCGTTCTGGTTCGCGACGCGGAAGCCGGACAAGCCGGCGCCGCCATACGTATACCCCGGACCTTTCGTCGTTCCGGACGTCGCGGTCGACCGCGGAACGTTGCTTGACGAATGGGAACGAAAACAACATAAGGAGGAACATTGACAATGGGGATGTTCAAGAGGATCAAACAAATCGCGGCGGCTGACCTTCACGGCGTGCTGGACCGATTCGAGGACCCGGTCGCCATGGTGAAGCAATACATCCGGGAAATCGAGGAAGAGATGGAGAACGCTCGCGAAGCGATGGCTCGGCAGCTTGCAGCGGAGCAAAACTACGGTCTCTTGATCGTTCAGACGAGAGATACCATCGCGAAGCGTTCGCGGCAGGCGGAACTCGCCGTGGACAAAGAGGACGACGCGATCGCGGAGCTGGCGCTGGAGGACAAGCTGCAGCAAAGCAGGCTGCTTGCCGGATACGAGGAGCAGCAAGCCGCGGTTCGGGACCGGCTCGAGGCATTGAAGACCGAGCTGACCCGATTGGCTCAGCTGCATCGAGAGCTGACGACGAAGCTGGAGGCGCTTCTGATCCGCGCCCACGCGGCGCAAGCCGTTGGAGCGGCCGCTTCGGCCGCGCCTTCGTTCCGTACCGACGAGATCGTGCGGAACGTCTCTCGGATGGAAGCGAAGGTGTGGCGGATGGAGGCCGGAGCGAACGCGTCCCGACAGCTGTCCGCGGCGCTCGATCCGTTGAAGCAATGGGAGCGTCGGGACGAGGTTCGGGCGGAGCTGGAGAGGCTGAAGGCCGCGAAAAACAAGTAATCATGCGGAAGAGACCGCCGGAGGAGAAGTGCCACCGGCGGTCTTCCTGCTGCGGATTTCATATTATGGACGACCGCCGATCTCTACTTTTATTTTGAGGAGAAGCACCGTCTGATCCTCGCGAATCATTCGGGCGACGGCATCCGGATCCTGATAGTCATAGGTGCGAAGCGAATGCTCTACCTTCCTGTAGACGCCTAGGATTTTGGTTTCCCCGGATGCCAAGCCCGCTTCTTCGTCCCCGATGGCATATCCCCAAGTGCTTCCCCCCGGCTTGTTCCAATCAAACAGGGCGTCTACCGGATGCGGCTGTATCGATGCCCCGGCCGAAAATAAGAAGAAAGAAGGAACGTCCCGCTGATTGTTGATGATGCCGAAGCCTAGGGAGCCTTCCACGTCAGACTCCGGGCTCCACCCGTACGAAAGTTCGATCAATCGGGAAGGTTCCGTCGGTTTTCCGTCGCGGTACCCTTCGACCCACAACGTCACCCATGTTCGATCCGCTTGCGTTTGCCTGAAGTTGAAATCGTACAAGAGGCCAAGATGCAGATCTTTGAAAGTCTTTTCGTACTCCGAGCCTGGATTCGCAGAAACATAAGCGATGCTCCCATCCTCTTCGGGGGCCTGCCCGCAACCGACCGACAAGAAGAGTAGTAAAAATAACGCCGATACCGAGACGATCCGAAGATGGGGGTTCATTCCGTAAACACTTCCTTCCGTTCCCCGTTCGCGACGATTTCCACGCCGAAGGACATCGTGTTTCCGCTTGCGCCGATCGTCCGCACTCGCTCTTCGGGTTTCCGCTTCCTATAATACCACATTTTGGGTTTTTCTTTCTGGGAAACACCGCTTCATTCGCCGTTACCAGGCCTCGCCCCCGTATAACTGCTCAAAATTTGACACCCTTATCGCGAACTGCTCAACTTTTGACACCATTTCGGCGGCGCCCAGGCTTCTCGCGAAGCCACAACGAAGAGGCCGCCGATGCGCTCGGCGGCCTCCCCTTGAACTCGACTTATCCCGCAACCAATTCCGGGTGCTCGAATTGGCTGTTATACAGATTCGCGTAGAACCCACTCTTCTTCATCAATTCCTCGTGCGTTCCTTGCTCGACGATATCCCCTTCATTCATGCACAGAATGAGATCCGCGTTCCGGATCGTCGACAGTCGATGCGCGATGATGAAGCTGGTGCGCCCCTGCATCAAGCGATCCATCGCCTTCTGGATCAACACTTCCGTCCGCGTATCGACGGAGCTCGTCGCCTCGTCCAGTATGAGCACCCGCGGATCGGCCAGAATCGCCCGCGCGATCGTAAGCAGCTGCTTCTGCCCCTGCGAGACGTTGCTCGTCTCCTCATTCAACTCCATCCGATAGCCGTCAGGCAGGTTGCGCACGAAGGGATCGACCTGCGCCTCCTTGGCCGCTTCGACGACCTCCTCGTCGGACGCGTCCAGTCGGCCGTACCGAATATTTTCCATGATCGTGCCGTTGAACAGCCAGGTATCCTGCAGCACCATGCCGAACTTGCTTCGAATGTCCTGCCGCGCGAAGTCCGTCAGGTCGTGGCCGTCGATCATAATCGCGCCGCCGTCGAGCTCGTGGAATCGCATCAACAGCTTCACGATCGTCGTCTTCCCAGCGCCGGTCGGCCCGACGATCGCGACGCGCTGCCCCGGCTTCACGTCCAACGTGAAGTCCTTAATGATCGGCTTCTCCGGCTCGTAACCGAACTTCGCATGCTCGAACCGGATATGTCCTCGAAGCGCCGCTTCGTTCGCGACCGCGACGACCTTGCCTTCCGCTTCCTCGGTCTCGTTCAGAAATTCGAACACTCGCTCCGAAGCGGCGACCATCCGCTGGAGCTGGCTCGACAAGTTCGCGATCTGCGTGATCGGATGCGTGAAGTTCCGCACGTATTGGATGAACGCTTGGATATCGCCAATGCTCACTCTGCCGTTCGCCGCCATGGACGCGCCCACGATACAAATCACGACGTACCCGAGGTTACCTACGAACATCATGACCGGCATCATGAGCCCGGAGAAAAACTCGGCCTTCTTCGCGCTCTCCGCCAGCTTCTCGTTCTCCGCGTCGAATAAAGCCAGCGCCTTCTTCTCGCCGTTGAACGCCTTCATGACGATGTGACCGCCGTAGATCTCTTCCACCTGTCCGTTCACCTTGCCGAGATATTGCTGCTGATTGCGGAAGTGCTTCTGCGACACCCCCACCAACGCAATAACGAAAAACAGCGACACCGGCACCATCACGACGGCGATGAGCGTCAGCTGCCAGCTGATCGTCAACATCATCGCCAAGACGCCGACGACCATCGCCAGCGACGAGAGCAGCTGCGTAATGCTCTGGCTGAGCGTCTGCTCCATCGTATCGACGTCGTTCGTAATGCGGGACAGTACGTCGCCTTGGCTATTCCGATGGAAGTAGCCGAGCGGCATGCGATTGAGCTTGCTCATAATGGCGTTCCGAAGATTATACGAAATCTTCGTCGCGACGTCGGCCATGACATGCCCTTGGACGTACCCGAACGCGGTGCCGAGCAGGTACAAACCGACTAACGTCATCGCGATCGTCCCGATCAAGCCGAAGTCGATGCCGCTCGCCTCGCCCCGCATCATACTGGCGATGCCGTCCGCGAGCTCGTCGGTCGCCATGGCGAGAATCTTCGGCCCAACGATCGTAAATATCGTAGCGCCGATGGCGAGGAACGCCACGGCGATGAGCTTCCAGCGGAAGGGCGCCAGGTACGCGAGCAGCTTCTTCATGCCGCCCTTGAAGTCCTTCGCCTTCTCGGGCCGCCCCATGCCGGGCGGACCTCCTGCCGGACCTCCCGGCCCCGACGGCCGGCCTCGTTTCGGTTTCCGTTCGCTCATGCCAGTTCCTCCTTCGTCAGCTGCGACTCGGCGATGTCCCGGTACGTCGGGCAACTCTCGAGCAGCTCTTCGTGCGTGCCCTTGCCGACGATGCGCCCGTGGTCGAGCACGATGATTTGCTCCGCGTTCTTGATCGTGCTCACCCGCTGCGCCACGACGAGGACGGTCGCGTTGGACGTGAATCGCTTCAGCGCTCTGCGCAGCGCCGCGTCCGTCTTCAAATCCAAGGCCGAGAAGCTGTCGTCGAAAATGTACACCGGCGCCTTCCGAATGAGCGCCCGCGCGATGGAGAGCCGCTGCCGTTGGCCGCCGCTGACGTTCGTGCCGCCTTGCGAGATGGGCGAGGCGACGCCCTGCTCCATGTTCTCGATAAATCCGCTCGCCTGCGCGACCTCCAGCGCCTCCCGCACCTCCGCTTCGTCCGCCGTCTCGTACCCGTACCGAACGTTCGAAGCGATATCGCCCGTGAACAGAATCCCCTTCTGCGGCACGTACCCGATCGTCTCCCGCAGCTCCCTCTGGGACAGCTCTCGGATGTCGATGCCGTTCATCGTAATCCGCCCCGCCGTCACGTCGTAGAAGCGGGGAACGAGATGGACGAGCGTCGACTTCCCGGCCCCCGTCGTGCCGATGAACGCCGTCGTCTGCCCCGGCTTCGCCGTAAAGCTGATGTCTTCGAGGACGGCCTCTTCGGCGTTCCCGTACCGGAACGATACGCGGTCGAACACGACCGTCACCCCATCGCCGCGCTCGAACGTCTTCGCATCTGCCGGCTCCCGAATCGTCAACTCCGTGTTCAGCACCTCTTGAATCCGCTCGGCCGAAGCGATCGCCCGCGGCACCATCAGAAACATCATCGACATGAACAAGAACGACATGATGATTTGCATCGCGTATTGCATGAACGCCATCATATTGCCGATCTGCAGCTCCGACGCCGCGATTTGATGCGCCCCGACCCAGATCACGAGCAACGTGATCAGGTTCATGACGAGCGTCATCGCCGGGAACAGGAACGCCATCGTCCGCTGGACGAACCGGTTCGTTCTCCGCAGGTTATCGTTCGCCTGCTCGAACCGCCCTTCCTCGTACCGTTCGTTCCCGAACGCGCGGATGACCATCATGCCGGACAGGTTTTCCCGACTGACCAGGTTCAGCTTGTCGATAAGCTTCTGCAGCGTCTTAAATTTCGGTACCGCCAAAGCGAACATGATAAGAAGGATGCCGACGATCGCGATGACCGCGACCGCGATGATCCAGCTCATCGACGCGCTGCTGCGGATCGCGAGGATGATGCCCCCGACGCCCATGATCGGCGCGAACAGCAGCAGGCGGATGCCCATTAAGATCAGCGTCTGGATTTGCTGCACGTCGTTCGTGGTACGGGTAATCAGCGACGCGGTCGAGAATTTGTCGTACTCCGCGTTCGAGAACCGGCCGACCTTCTCGAACACGTCGCGGCGCATCCGCATCGCGACCGACGTGCCGATCTTCGAGGCGTACCAGCCGACGACGATCGCGGCGACGCCGCCGAGCAGCGCCACGCCGAGCATCTTCAGCCCGATGCCGACGATGTAGTCGCGCTGGAATTGCTTCAGATCGACGCCCAGCTCGCCGTAAAACAGGCGGGTGAACGTAACTGCGATCTGCGAGCCGGCCATCGACTCGTCGCCCGCCGCGGCGGCGATATACGCGTCGAGTCCGCCGGAAGCTTTCAGCTCCGCGAACATCGGCGCCATTGCGTACAGCTGCGACGGCTCGAGACTTGCCGTACCGCCTTGCCCGGCGGCGGCATCCGGCTGCGAACCCTGTTGCATGCCTTGCATCGTAAGCGCTAGCGCATAGGCCGCCCGGGTGTAGACATCGTCTACGGCTTCGGCCCGTTCGCCGTCCCGCTCCTCCAGCCGGTAGACGTCTTGGGTACCTGCGGCCGGAAACCGTTCCGCGATCGCTTCGTCCTCTCCCGCCGGCGCCGGCGCATAGCCGTTCGCCAGCGTTTCCGCCTCCCGCTCGCTCAGGAACATCTTCAACAAATCGACCCCTTCGGCGCTGATCGCCTCCGGCGCTCCCTGCTCGATGCCGCCGGCCTGAATGCCGGTGTCGACCATATCGCTCATCAGTCTCGGCAGCCCTAAGTCGCACAACACTTGTACGAACAGGAAGACGATGCTAACCGTCAGCGCGGCCGCGAACGGCTTCAAGTAGCGAAATACGAGTTTCATAAGACACTCCCTCTGTCTTTGACGAATATTTGTTCAGGCCCTTACAGTTAGGAACCTAACTATATGAACGCGAAAACCTCATTCCAGGTTTTTCTTCAGCTTCTCTGCGATCGCGAAGAACGACGCGATCTCCTCTTCGCTTAGCCCGTTGCGCAGCTTCGTTTCGAAATCGATAAATCGTTGCACGTTCTTCTCATGAATTTCGCGCGCTTTCGGCGTCAGCGTAATCTTCTTCAATCTTGCATCGTACGCTACCGGCTCGCGAACGATGAGACCGTTGCGCTCCATCCCCTGCAGCATGCCGGTAACCGTCGCGCGGCGGATGTTGAATTGCTTCTCGAGATCTCGTTGAAACACCGCGCGGTCCGCGCATGCGACCACGTATCCGATGATCCAGCCTTGCATGCCTGTCAATCCGTCTTCCCCGGCATCTTCCGAGAAGCATTCGTCTAAATTTCTTTTGATTAAGTTCGCCAGCGTCTTTAACTCGAAGCCGATCGCTTTAGGCGGCTTCATCGGCACCACCTCTCCCTCTTTGTTAGGGTACTAACATTATCTCCGGAGAACCTCGACCCTGTCAAGAACGATTCTCTCCCTACCGCTCGCTCAACCGGGCAAACTTCAACATCACCCATCGATGGATCGTGCCAAGGAGAAGGAAACCTATAAATGAGTACGTGTGAGTCCAGTGAATCAATTGAAACATCTCCCACCGAACGAACAGCGTCTCGACGAGGTAGGCGTAGAATGCAGCTAGAGCGATATTTGCCAAGAAATACGTTTTCCATGTTTTCGTGTACTGATAGATGACCATGAAGCTCACCGGAATGACGGTTAAGTCTGCCGGGAAGAGCGGCGGAAACATGGGGAGAACTTTATCCGGATACGCCCAAAGCATGAGGTCGACCCCGATTCCGTCCAACGCGACCGCGAAGGAACCGACGAGTAACCCGGAGGTCAGAATCTCGAAAACGCGTTTTCGATCGATAAAAAACTTCAGCCAGACCGCCCATGGCAGAATCGCCGCCGCCACAAGAAACCACCATTTCCAGGTAAACAGATCGTCGGAAAGCCAGTGGGAGGTGCCGAGATACCTCAATGTTTCTCTTGCTTCTTGCACTTGTTCGAAAGTGACGGACGGATCCATATCCACGCGAGATCAACTCCAAAGAATGGGGGTTCTATCCCCATCATTGTCGGTCAGAAGCGCTTCGGATATACCCGTGATATCGCGTGAAGAATAGGGTAACAATACTAGGAAAACAATGTTATGGGGTTGCGCATGAGAAGAATATACGCTGCGGTTTTCGCGATCATAATGCCGGGTTTGGGCCAAATTTACAACGGACAAATCCTGAAGGGCTTCGCCTACTTAATCATCGAACATGTGGTCAATACGCTTGCGCGCATTAACCAAAGCATCTATCTGGACTTTAACGGCTTGCATGCCGAAGCGCTGCAAAACGTGAACTATCAATTCGCCTTGTTTTACCCGGGGATCTATATCATTGGAATCTTGGATGCATACCGCAACGCCGTTAAGGATGTTCCTCCTGCTCCCGCCGTCGATCCATATTTTATTGCGGCAGGGTTCCTCGGGACGGTAAGCGTCATCTATCCGCGGTTTTTGCCTTTCCCGCTCCTGTTAGGGGGGGGTGCCATCATCGTGCCGATCCTGATCGGAGTTTGGATCCATCGAAAAACGTAAGGGGAAACGTCTTGGCCGATGGCCAAGACGCCCGCTTGAGTGCAGTCTATAAATTCCCCTTCACCCCCGCAGCCGTGTAACCGCCGCGGTCTGCTCCTCATAACGTACCACCCGATAGTTCGAATCGTTCTCCATCGCCTCCTCCAGGAACGGAATCGGCGGCGAGAAAATGAACGTTCCGCCGACCTTAAGCGACTGTAAAATTTCGATAAACTTCAGCATATAGGCTCTATAATCTCCGTCCTTGCGAAGAAGATGGTGACCGAAATGATTCGAGAACGCCATATGGGAAAAGACGGTTCCCCAATCGTTCGGCCGTAAGCTGAATTCGAACCAATTCGCCTTCGTCGTATACTCGGTCGTTTCGACCGACCGATCCATGCCGTAAGCCTGAAAACCGTTCATTCTTAACAAACGAACCAGATTCGCGTCTTTCCCGCATCCGATATCCAGGATCGGCTCCTTCAATGGGAGTCCCGCAATCCCCATCGTCTCTACTTGAAACTCAGGAGATTATTGCGCGCACGCGACATCGAACAGATGCGCATTCTCTTTGTATTTCGCGAAAATAGCTTGACCGTTCGTCCGGATCAGGAACTCCCTTATTTTCCGATAATGTTCGCGGAACGCGTTTTCCGCATCCTTCGTCAGAGAGAGCAGATCATTTGCGAATCGAAGGTATATCCCTTTTAATTCTTGAGTATCCCGATTCGAAAAGTTTAAAAATTGATTCGCATGGAGAAGCGAATCTATAACTCTCTGTGCCGTGTATGCGGCCATCGGTTCAATTTCAGGATTCTCCATGGACTTCCACTCCCTAAGAAAATTCCTAATGAACCGACGAGACGGTTCGACGACGTAACGACCGTCCTCGGTTGCATAAAATATGCTTTTGTTCTCGTTAGATTGGAGTTGGCGATCGATCATCCGAATCAGTCGGTCCGTCATATTCCCCTCCGAAAGTATGAGCCGCTGTCGAGCGAACGCAGCGGCGAGAATAACGCATAACTCCCAGTTTATTCCCTGAAGTTCCATTCGTCTCTTAGTAATGAGAAACAACGTTGGTCTGCGAAGTTTCCATGCGAAAGGGCATACCCTCGCAACCTGCCGTCTTCCCTAAACCCTAAGCGATGAAGCAGCTTCATCGATGGGAACGCGTCTACATTCGTGAACGCTTCTATGCGATAAAATCCCATGGATTCGAAGCCGAAAGGGATAACGCTCTGTAACGCTTCCGTCATGAGTCCGCGCCGCCAATACGGCTTCCCGAGATCATAAGCGATTTCTCCGCGCGCGCCTCGATTCATTTCCCAACCGTTAAAGCCGCAAGTTCCGATGATAACATGATCGTCTTTCTTTTCGATCCCCCATCGAAATGCTTTCCGTTCCAGAAACAAGTCGTTCATGAATTCGATCAACGCAACGGCTTGGCGAACATTGGAAAATGGCGCGATTCCCATATCCTTCGTAACTTCCGCGTCGGAGAACAACGCGAACACGGCTTCTGCATCGGCGACCGTCATCTTACGTAATCGTAACCGCTCTGTCTCAAGTTCCGGAAATACGGATAAATCCATTGGCAAACTCCCCTCGCAAGTTTCGTCTACATGAGGATAACAAATTCTCGATCGCCCCCCCGCGCAAATTTTCCGTTGTTCCCCGCAAATCTTAAGGGTAGGTACCCCATTCTTGCTTAAGGAAGTTATATAACCTTCGACTCGCTTGTTGGAAAGGGTAAGCGGATTCCTTGCACAAGATCCCCATCGTCATGGAAATCAGGCTCCCGCCGATGTTCTTCGCCGCGGTCTCCTTCGCATCCGGATCTACGAAGACTTTCGGTACGAGCGCGATCCCCAATCCGCTTTCCACATAAAATTTTAATGCCGTCATACTCCCGATCTCCATCGTGTCGAGCGCGATGGTGGGAAGGCAAGGAGGATGTCATGAAAACATTAGCCCCGAACTTACTCATTCAGCGAATTTCCGAGCCGGACGATATCGCTCGGATGGTTTGCGCCTCCCTTGAACAGGAAGCCATGACAGGGCAAGCGATTACCGTCGACAGCGGACAAACCTTGTGAGCTTCCGTAGGCGCGGCAAGGCGCTTCCCTCAATGAAAAAACTTTTTTCAACCGTCGAAGGATCGCGACAGGCTTGCGATCCTTCGGCATGTCTTCGCAATCGATGGGTCCGGCGGAAGACGGTCGAGCATTCCTATTTCAGCACGTTCACTTCCGCATAAGGCGAGAACGGCGACTCCAGCATCGGCTGCTGCATTCCTTTCAAATGCAAGTCGAAAAAAGCGGCGATATAATCGCGTTGCGCCGCAAGCGCCTGTTCCGGGTCAACGGTTCCGACGCTTCCTTGGACGACTCGCGGAGACAGACTCAGCTTGCTGCTCAGTTGCGGCAGCAGGTATTGTTGATCGGTAAAGGTGTAATGCGCCCCGCTCGGTAAGACAACATCGAGTTTCCACCCGCTCGAATGGTTCCAGAACGATGCCCGATCCTCTGCCGTAAGATGGGAATCCACTTCCCCTTCGTCATTGGAGCCGGCATTCATCAATAGAAACGGACGGTCAAGCCCTTGCCGTGCAACAGGTAGCAGATGGTCGGGCAAATACCCCATCGTCCCGTCCATATCAATGCCGGCATCGATCCGGTCGTCTTCATACATGGCTTGGGCTGCCGTTGCGCCGCCTGCGGAATGGCCGAAAATGCCGATTCCGGAAAGGTCGAGCGCCTGTTTTAACCCTTCGGGCAGTTCTAGCGATGCATTTTTCGGCCCTTCCTTTAGCCCTGTAAGCCGGTCGAGTACGTATCGGACATCGTCTACCCTGACCTTCACCATTTGGAGTACCGTCTCCGCGCCGAATGCGGGCAGTTGCTCCGTCTCGATGCGCCCGTCGGGGAACTCAACGACCGTCGCCTCGTACGTATGGTCGATCGTCACGACGACATAACCTCTGCTGGCCAGTTCCTGGACGTTGATCGTGCCCAGGCTTCTCGGAACGGATCCCCCGGGCGAATACAATATCACCGGCCAACCGCGCTCCCCGCTCGCTGCGGGTGCGTTGAGCCAAGCATGGGTACCGATGCCGGACAACTCGATGCGGCCGGGATCTACGCCGATTGTCGGCATTACGGTATCGTCATAATAGGCCGCTGCGCGGGGGGGCATATACGGGGCTTTCCGACCGCCTTCCCGGGCGGCCGGGTACCATATGCTGATCATCAGCTCCCGCGTTCGACCTTTCAACCAAGGATCGGACCTGTCTGGATCCGACAAGTGCAGCTCCGTCACGCCTACGGGCATATCGCCCGTAGGTTCGGGCAACGTGAGATGAATCCGTTCGCCAAGATGCGGTTCGTCATAACGTGCAGGCGGCTCCGTCCAGACGTAAAAGATCACGGCCGCGACCATTGCAGCGGCTGCGGCGAACATCGGCAGCCTGACGGTTCGGGCGGATTCCCCGTCGATCATTTTATGGATGGAACTAACCGTGATTAAGTAATATGCTAAATAAATTGCCATAAACGCCGCGACGCAAACCAATACCGGAAGCATCAGATCGATGCCGCCCATGCCGCCGAAGAGCTTTCGCAGCCAGTTAAATACAATGAAATAATGGCCGAGCCCGATCAGCAACGGCAGCGCGAAGATCCATGCGTTCTGCTTCAAAATCGCGGCCGCGATCTCTTTTTTGCTCGCGCCGATTTTCCTTAATATCTCATAGCGATGCCGATCGTTCGCCGCTTCCGTCAGCTGTTTAAAATATAGGATGCTGCCCGTTGCCATGAGGAACATGACGCCGAGAAAGCCTAATATGAAGACGTTAAATGCCGCATTCTCGATGCCGAGGCGGTACACGGCATAATACGTCGACAGCTTCGACGCCGGCGTCTGCAGTGCCGCAAGCGAGTCAGCCGTCGCCTTCGTCGTCTTCTGGTCCTTAACGACGTACCCCACATAATGTACGGCCGGCACTCGCGCCTCCATCGCGTGAAACGTATCGTCGGCGACGACAATCATGACATCCGGATAATGCCAATTGAGAACGCGTTCGATCGTCATGCCGACAAAATGCAAAGCGACGCGCTCATCCGGCAATTGAAGCGTGATCGTCTCCCCCTCGAAATCCTCCCTTTCGTAATCCGTATACATGGGACGAATCGCGATGGTCTGATCGGGCTGCAGCAACGTCAACCGGTCAAGACGCAGCGTCTCCGCGACGCGATTGTACGCACTGACCGAGATCGCTTTCACCGGACGCTCGTCCGCTTCGCGTTCGCGATCGGATAAAATATCGGCACTTGACGCTTCGCCGTTCAAGTTTACGACGGGAATCGTCAGCTTCGCTTCGACCGGATGCGCTTCGTCGCCGCGAATGATCTCCTCGACCTTCCGGTCGAACCTTTCGTCCTGCGCGATATGCATAAAACTGAATGGCGCCGTTAACCGCGCTGTCTGCTCATAGCCGTAGTAAGTGCCGAACCCGAAGCTGAAAGCGCATAAAGCGACGGCGGACAAAATCGAGATGACGCTCAGCGTGTGGGCATTCCCTCTCATGCGGTATACCAGATTCGAAACGATGATCAAATTCATACCCTTGTAATAACGGCGCTTATGACGTTTGGCCAATTTCAGCAGGAATATCATGAACGATGAGAAAAGCAACGATGTGCCCGCGATGATGCCGACGGTCATCACGCCCAGGTTCGTTACAATCTGCCCATTGTTCTCGAAGTCGCGGAGTCCGAAGCTGTAGCCGACAACAAGAAGCGCTACCGCGGCAATACCGGAAACGGCCGAAGCCCTCGGCTCCTGTTCTCCCTCCTGTTCCGCTCGGAACAATTCGATCAGCTTGAATCGATAGACCAGCCGATACGCTTGTATGGAATTTATCGTTATCAATGCAAGAAAGACGACGACGGTACTGAGAAGCGCGGGAAGGGAGAACGTGAAACCGATATCCGCCGCAACACCCAACAATCGCATTAAAATCATGGCGAACAGCTTCGACAAAACCGTGCCGGCCGCAATGCCGAGAGCCAAGACCCCGGCGCCGATGATCATATTTTCATAAAACAGCAACTGGCCGATCGTTTGTTTCGGCACACCCAATAACGCATACAGCCCGGCTTCTTTCTTCCGTTTGCGGGCAAAAAATTGGCTGGAGTACATCATGAATACGGAAACGAATAGCAGTAGGACGATCGATCCGACCATGAACACGGACTGCATGCTTTTCGAAGACTCGACGGCCTTGATCACCTGCGTGCTGTACTGCAGCGAAGCAAAAACATAGAAAATAGCGACACTAGCGAACATGGAGAGAAAATAAATAAAATAATTCCGAAAGTTTCCTTTGATATTTTTCTTTGCCAGCTCAAACAACGTCATCTGCATGCCCCCCGAGCACCGTCAGTACGTCCAATATTTTCTTGAAAAATGCTTGCCTCGGTACCGCTCCTCTCACGAGCTCCGCATAAATGACGCCGTCCTTAAGAAAGAGCACGCGGCTGCAGTAGCTTGCGGCCAACGCATCGTGGGTCACCATCAGAATGGTCGCTTGCTCCCGTTCGTTCAGCTCCTTCAACGACTCCAGCAGGTCGGCCGCGGCTTTAGAATCCAGTGCGCCCGTCGGTTCGTCAGCCAGAATCAACCGAGGGCGCGTCACGAGGGCGCGACAGGCTGCGGTTCGCTGCTTCTGTCCTCCGGATATTTGATAAGGATATTTGTCCAAAATATGCTGGATGTTCAATTGTCCCGTAACGGCCGATACCCTGTGTTCCAGTTCGCTTGCCGGCATGCCGGCCAATGCGAGGGGAAGCAAAATATTTTCCTTGACTGTCAGCGTATCCAGCAGGTTATAGTCTTGAAAAATGAAGCCGAGCTTCGATCGCCGAAAGGCCGATAACTGCGCCTCGTTCATCCGAAACACGTCTTCCCCGTCGATGACGATGTCGCCGGAGGTCGGCTCATCGATGGTGGCAGCCATATGAAGCAGCGTCGTCTTCCCGGAGCCCGAAGGCCCCATTATGCCGACGAATTCCCCTTCGCAGACGCGCATATCGATGCCGTGAAGGACCGGCATTACGTTCCCTTTGTTTCCGTAGCTCTTCCTTAACGCCTTTATTTCGATGACGGTTTTCACCGATTTCTTCCTCCCTGCTCTTCGTTTGTAGTAAAGCCATCGTAACATGTTCGGTATCCGGATACCTTTCGCCCGACTTACGTTCCGCGATGCCCGGCTTACATTTTTGTCACGATGCTGCGCTTTGCCGCATGGCCAACCGATTATAGGTATAATAAAAATAACGAAGTGCGAAGGGTGGATCGAATGAAAATTATGATCGTGGAAGACGAGCCGACCATTCGGAAACTGCTCGGCGAGACGGTCGAGAAGTGGGGATTTGAGGCTGTATTGTGCGAGGATTTCAACCGGGTTCAAGACATCTTCCTGCGAAGCGAACCGCACCTCGTGCTGATGGATATTAACCTGCCCGTATTCGATGGGTATTATTGGTGCGGCCGAATCCGGGAAATGTCCAACGTACCGATCGTCTTTCTCTCTTCCCGCGATTCGCCGATGGATATGGTCATGGCGATGAACATGGGCGGGGACGATTATATCCAGAAGCCGTTTTACGACGATGTCCTCATCGCGAAGATCAAGGCGCTGCTGCGGCGAACCTACTCATACGCCGAAACGCCGGTCAACGCGGTCGAGTATGAAGGCGTCCTGCTGAATCTTAACGATCGCATGCTCGTTTCCGGCGGCCGATCGATCGAACTGACCAGGAACGAATTTCTCATCTTGCATCTATTGATGCAGCAGATCGGACGAATTGTGAGCCGCGAGAAAATCATGCGCTGCCTTTGGGAGGATGAAAGTTTCGTCGACGACAATACGCTGACCGTGAACATGACCCGGCTCCGCAAAAAATTGGCCGACATCGGGCGCAATCATTTCATTACAACCATCAAGGGAGAAGGTTATTTCATCAAATGAGTTTCCTGCAATATTTGGACGATAAACGTTATTTTCTGATCTTCCTCGCCGGAATGCTTTCTTTCGTCGCGTTGATGATGTTCGTAAGCGCCGAGGGCACGTATCGCCCAGGGGACATTGCTTATACCCTGTGTGGTTGTGCGTCGCTCGCCGCGGTCTACGTGTTCGGAGGGTATATCCGCCGGAGAAGCCGCAGCGAAGTGTGGGTAAAGCTGATGGACAGCGAATGGGACGAACTTCCCGAGGCCCTCCCCAAACCGCAAACCTGTGAACAGCGTCTATATACGGAGATGATAAAGAAGCTTTACCGAAGCAAGCTTGAGGCCATCGGGAAACTTCAAGACGAGAAGAAAGATTTTCACGATTTCATTGTTTCCTGGATCCATGAGGTCAAGCTGCCGATCACGGCAAGCACTCTGCTGTTTAGAAATTCAACGGGCAAGTCGGTTGAGGAGCTGGTCCATATCTTCGAAGACGAATTGAACAAGATCGACCACTATGTCGAACAAGCCCTGTATTACGCTCGTATCGATTCCTTCTCCAAGGATTACCTGATAGCGGAAGTTTCATTGAACCGAATCGTGCGAAACAGCGTGAGAAAGCACGCCAAAATGTTCGTTGCCAGACGGGTTCGGTTTACGATGTGGGAAGAAGAGCAATGGGTCCATAGCGATGCGAAGTGGCTCGGGTATATCGTCGACCAGATCATGTCGAACGCATTGAAGTACCTCGGCGACGGCGGAAGCATCGCTTGCTCGATCGAGGTCGACCCCAAAGAGAAGCGGCTGCTGATCAAAGATACGGGGATCGGAATTACGCCCGAAGATATCGACCGCATTTTTGAAAAGGGGTTCACAGGCGCCAACGGCAGGCAATTCGCAAAATCGACGGGGTTGGGGTTGTATCTCGCGAATCGAATGGCCGGCAAGCTCGGGCACCGATTGTCCGTTCAATCGGAGGAAGGGACCTATACCATCCTAACGGTTCACTTCCCTAAGTCCAACCATTTATATGAGATGTGAATCAAACAGGAAAGGCGCTCGGGATCACAGCGGATTATCCCCTGTAACCGAGCACCTTCTTTATCGTTATGTACGGACTGAGGCCGAATTTGTCGATCCGCAACCAATTTGCCCCCTCGCCCAGCCTCATTCTTTTGGATGGGTTATTCCCCATGTGAGTTGTAACACCTTCTGACATCAAAAGCCATATTTTAATTAACAATTGTAAATGCATTTTGGCACATATTGAATTTGACATTGTCATAAAGCGTTGCTGGATGTAATTATTATTGTCACTGTGTCCTCACACATATCCAACCAACTATTAAAGATTTTTGAACAGTTAAGAGAAAAATCTTGACAAGCTATTAGCTGGTTTTAGTGCAGTCATTAAGAACACTTACCATCCCATTCGATCCCGTAAAGAATTTATTTGGGCAATATGATGGTGAGCATGCCACACAAATCTTTGAACGGCGACATCTAAAGACATGGTGCCGTGAGTTGGACTCGTAACTGACCTTGCAAAGTCCGTTGGTTTCAATTTGTCTAATAATTTCACGAACCTGCTATGAAGTGCTGTTAAAAGCAAGATAGATGTCTCAACTGGTGTATCCTTATAGTCATTTAACTCTGCCCATAAGTCCTCTCGAAATGTCTCTGCAAGTGGTTGCTGTTCAGTTAAGCCTCGTTTGAAACGGATAAACGCGTTTATTTCTGCATCGGCTAAATGATGAACGACTTGTTGCAAGGTCCATCCCCCAGGTCGGTAAGGAGTGTTTAATTGTTCAACACCCAAACCGTCAACAGCTTTCCGAAGCATCTCGGGAATTTCAGCTATTGATTTAATAAATTGCTCGCGATGTTCTTCGGCAGGGTACTCCACCGCTGTGAATTGTCCAATCGGATAACGCAATGAATCCATGTTCACCCTCCTTTCCTTATCAAAGCGCGTATACCCAATGGTTGAAAAGTTCCGCAAGACTTCCCCATAATGAAATGGAGGCCGCCGATCTAATCGTGGCGGCTTTTGCTGGATTGACGGAGCTAACGTCCCCGTTAACATTCCTGTAGGAGTTAATAAACTCTATTTGCAGAAAAATAGACGCCTCGCTAGGATGAGTATGTACTGGGTTGCAGCCCTCAGAACTCACCGTAGGAGGCGTTTATCCTGAAGTCTAGACTAATTACGGCTCAAAATCAACGTGTAGAACGAATCTCCACTTCCACTCTAGTCATTGGCATCGATATAGCCAAGGAGAAGCACGCTGCACAAGCTATTAACTTTCGAGGCATCGTCTTAACCAACCGCCCTATCATGTTTTCGAATGATCTCGGCGGGTTTGAACATTTCGAACGTATGGAGAGTACCGGTCACTATTGGTTCAATATTGCCAACTGGTTGGTGAGACAAGGTATTGATGTCGTCCTGGTCAATCCAATGACAACCAAACGCAATAAGGAAAACAGAGATAACTCTCCTTCAAAAAATGACCCAAAGGACGCACTGGTCATTGCCGATGCTGTGAGCCGCGGATTCTACACTTCATTCTCTCCAAAGGAGGATGCGTTTCGCCGTATTCGGGTAATCGTGACAAACCGGGAGCACTGGGTTGTTGAATCCGGACGGATCGAGAACCGAATCCACCGTTGGCTCGACATCCGTTTTCCAGAATACAGACAAGCATTTGACGATATTTTTAGTACTCGTTCTCTAGCCACTTTACGTCGTTTTCCATCCCCTTCAGACTTGTTGAAACTAGCTCCTGAGCAAATGGTACAAATTTGGGGAGAGTACATGGCTAGACCTGGCGGCGTACGGGGCAAGAACAAGGCGATCGAGCTTCAAGAACTCGCTAGACATAGTGTCGGCGACTCTGTTGCCCTTGAGGAAGACAAATGGGAACTGAGGCACCTACTAGACGAATACGAACGAGTTCGACGAATCATTGAGGAAGCAGACGACATGATTGAAAAGATCCTGCCCGAGGTTCCTTGTTCCGACCTCGTACGTTCTGTCGGGACTTCCCTACCTGCAACGGCCGCCATATTAGCATTTGCCGGAGACTTACGTAAGTTGCATCATGGAAATCAGTTATTACGAAAGGCAGGATTGAACCTGGCAGAGCGAAGTTCCGGTAAATACAAAGGAAAAATTAAGCTCACGAAGCGAGGGAACTCATTGTTACGCAAACACTTGTATTTCACTGTGTTTCAGTTGTTGTCTCACAACCGCACATTCCAAGCTATGCAT
>NZ_JAPSKE010000010.1 GCF_031177825.1 Paenibacillus sp.
GCAGCGTGTCGCGATAATTGAGCAATCCCTACCCAATTGACCCAGTAATCTGACTCGGCGGGCGGCGGGGTGCGGCGATTGTGGCGGGATTCCTCAATTTTCGGGGCAGCGTGTCGCGATAATTGAGGAATCCCTACCCAATTGACCCAGTAATCTGACTCGGCGGGCGGCGGGGTACGGCGATTGTGGCGGGATTCCTCAATTTTCGGGGCAGCGTGTCGCGATAATTGAGGAATCCCTACCCAATTGACCCGGTAATCTGACTCGGCGGGCGGCGGGGTGCGGCGATTGTGGCGGGATTCCTCAATTTTCGGGGCAGCGTGTCGCGATAATTGAGGAATCCCTACCCAATTGACCGGTAATCTGACTCGGCGGGCGGCGGGGTGCGGCGGTTGTGCGATGAATACCTTAGTCCTTTTCTTGTTTCTGATCCGGGGGGATGTACCCTGTGACATAACGGTTCGAGTATATGGCGGCGAGATCCCCCTCAGTAACCATTCTCTTTAGCCATCTTGATGCAGTTTTCCGGTCAATTCCATACCGCTTTGCTATTCGGGTCGCTCTGACAGCACCTTTCAAGCTTGCAATTGCAACAATCTCCCCCTTCTTCTTCAGCCATAATTGCTCGGGGTTAGAAATGTTATCCCTCCCGGAGATGACGAGGCTTTTCCCCACTGCTTGCATCAATTGTCTTCTGCAGAGCATTGGCTTTTTGAGGATCATACCTGCGGTAAAGCGAACCATCATCCATCCTCCGCTGATGATCAAGTCGTTTTGGCGTTCTTGGTGATCATCATATTGTTGGGTAGTGATCCCCTCAACATGGTATCGATACCCGTCAATTTCGATAATGAGTCGAACAGGTCCCGACTCGTAGTAAAAATCAATGAATCGGTTGGAATCAGTATAATCTTTAACTGGCAGTTGGGCGGTCAGCCCGCTGAAATGGAAAGCGAACTCAGGTCCAAAAACGTGCTGAAGAAACATCGTCTCAATTTCATTAATTCTTACGTTTTTATTAACCCGCTCCATTTTAGAATTGAATGAATCGATAAACTTCTTTACTTCCGTATGCACATTCTGTCCCCCTAATGGAAAATAAAAAAGCACACATGGCTCGAGAGACCATGTGTGCTTCACATATGTTGATTTTACACTGAAATATTATGAATCGTCTAATATTTTCTTTCGGGTGGCGGGTTCGCAACAATTGGGGAGTCCCCAGTAATTTGTCATGGCGGGCGGCGTGGGTGCGGCGGTTGTGGCGGGATTCCTCAATTTTTGGTGCGGCGTGGTGCAATAATTGGGGAGCCCCTCCCCAATTGGGGCAGTAATTTGACTTGGCGGGCGGCGGGTGTGCGGCGGTTGTGGCGGGATTCCTCAATATTTGGTGCAGCGTGGCGCAATAATTGGGGAATCCCTCCCCAATTGGCATAGTAATATGTATGTCTTGGCGGGCGGCGGTGGTGCGGCGATTTGTGGCGGGAATCCTCAATGTTTGGTGCAGCGTGTCGCGATAATTGGGGAATTCCTCCCCAATTGGGGCAGTAATTTGCCTTGGCGGGCGGCGAGGGTGCGGCGATTGTGGCGGGATTCCTCAATGTTTGGTGCAGCGTGTCGCGATAATTGGGAAGTCCCTCCCCAATTGACCCAGTAATTTGACTTGGCGGGCGGCAGGGGCGTGGCGGTTGTGGCGGGATTCCTCAATGTTTGGTGCAGCGTGGCGCAATAATTGGGGAATCCCTCCCCCCAACCCCCCCGATCTTCCCATCTCGGGGGGCGGGGTGGCGGCGATTTTGGGCGGGATTCCTCAATATTTGGTGCAGCGTGTCGCGATAATTGGGGAATTCCTCCCCAATTGGGCAGTAATTTGCCTTGGCGGGCGGCGAGGGTGCGGCGGTTGTGGCGGGATTCCTCAATTGTCGGGGCAGCGTGACGCGATAATTGAGGAATCCCTACCCAATTGACCCGGTAATCTGACTCGGCGGGCGGCGTGGGTGCGGCGGTTGTGGCGGGACTCCTGAATTATTGGTGCAGCGTGGCGCAATAATTGGGGAATCCCTCCCCAATTGACCCAGTAATTTAACTTGGCAGGTGGCGGGGGTGCGGCGGTTGTGGCGGGATTCCTCAATTGTCGGTGCGGCGTGGTGCAATAATTGGGGAGCCCCTCCCCAATTGACCCAGTACTACTTCCCCTTGGCGGGCGGCGGGGGCGGGCGGAACGACGAAAAACCGCCCCCAACACGGCCGAGAGCCGATTGGGGACGGTTGGAGCACCTGCTGCGGTCCGTTCCTCCTAATCCAATAGCCGAAAGCTGCCGGTGCCGATCGTGCCGAGCTTGCCGCTCGCGTCCTCCACCGACGCCTCGACCGTCAGCGTCGTGCGCGTCTCGTGCAGCACCTTAGCGGTCGTCCGGAGCGGGCCGGGGCCGAGCGACGCCACGAAGTGCACGTTCAAGTTCGTCGTCACCGTGCGCTTGTCCGGATAGGCGCTCATGACGGCGAGGCCCATGGCGTTGTCGAGCAGCGACGCCAAGACGCCCCCGTGCACGATGCCCATCGCGTTCAGATGCCGCTTCTCGGCGACGAGCGCGATGACGGTCCGCTCCGGGGACACGGCCTCCGCCTTGCAGCCGAGCAGCTCCCAAAACGTCCCCTGCGCGCGCTCCTCCAGCTTCTTCATCCATAAGCTCATATCCATGCGAAATCCCTCCGTTCGCCACCATTGTACCGCCACGGCGACCGATTTCCAAAAACGGCGAAGGACGCCCCGAGCGCATGCGCACGCGCGGGACGTCCTCGCCTTAGGCTTGCGGCGGCGACGGCGGCGGCCGCCCCTCGGCGGAGCCCTCGTCCGCGCCGGACGCGGCGCCCGAAGCCGCCTCCCCTCCGGCGGCCGCCTTCGCCTGCTCTTCCTCGATCAGCGCGCGGCGCAGCACCTTGCCGATCATCGTCTTCGGCAGCTCTTCGCGAAACTCGAAGTACCGCGGCACTTTATAAGCGGCCAGATGCTCGCGGCAGTACGCCTCGAGCGCCGGACCGTTCACCGACGCGCCCTCCTTCAGCACGATGTAAGCCTTCACCGTCTCGCCCCGATACTTGTCGGGCATGCCGACGGCGACGGCCTCCTTGACGGCCGGATGTTCGTATAACACCTCTTCGATTTCGCGCGGGTACACATTGTAGCCGCTGGCGATGATCATATCTTTCTTCCGGTCGACGATCGCGAAGTAGCCTTCCTCGTCCATCGTCCCCATATCGCCCGTGAACAGCCAGCCGTCCCGAAGCACCTTCGCCGTCTCTTCCGGACGGTTCCAATACCCTTTCATGACCTGAGGGCCGCGCACCGCGACCTCGCCGATCTGGCCGACGGGCAACTCCTCGCCCGTCTCCGAGTCGACGATGCGCGCCTCCGTATCGGGGAACGGGATGCCGACGCGCCCGATCTTCCGCTTCCCCCAGATCGGGTTCGCGTGCGTCACCGGCGACGCCTCCGTCATGCCGTAGCCTTCGATCAACCGCGCGCCGGAGAGCGCCTCGAACCGCTCCTGCACCTCGACCGGCAGCGATGCCGAGCCGCTGACGCACGCGCGGATCGACGTCATGTCGTATTCCTTGATGCGCGGGTGGTTGATCAAGGCGATATACATCGTCGGCGCGCCGGGGAACACGGTCGGCCGCCGCTTGTGGATCGTCTTCAGCACCGTCTCGGCCTCGAAGCGCGGCAGCAAGATGAGCTCGCCCGCCGTCAGCGCCGCTTGGCTCATCAGCACCGTCAGGCCGAACACGTGGAAGAGCGGAAGCGCCGCCAAGAACTTCTCTTGCCCTTCCCGGCATTTATGAAACCAAAGCTTATTCTGATACGTGTTCGCCGTCATGTTGAAGTGCGTCAGCATAACGCCCTTCGCCACGCCCGTCGTGCCGCCCGTATACTGCAGCACTGCGACGTCTTCCTTGGCGTCGACCGGCTCCAGGACCGGAGCGGCCGGCGCCGAAGCGAGGAACGTCTTCCACGGCGTCACCGTCTCCGTCCAATTCACCTTCACGAACTGCTTGCTTCGCTTCAGCTTCAAGGGATAGAGCCAGCTCTTCGGCCAAGGCAGCTGCTCGGCGACGGATGTCACGATCATGCGTTCCAGCAACGTATATTCGCGAATCGCCTCCACTCGCGGAACGAGCTGATCCAGCGTCACGATCGCCTTCGCGCCGGAATCGCCGAGCTGATGTTTCAACTCGTGCGGCTTATACAGCGGGTTCGTCTGCACGACGATGGCCCCCGTCAGTAGCGTGCCGTAATAAGCGATGACGGCCGCCGGGCAATTCGGCAGCATGATCGCGACGCGGTCGCCCTTCGCGATGCCGTGCGCGCGCAAGGCGTTCGCGAACCGGTAAGCGGCGTCGCGGAGCTCGGCATACGTATACCGGGTGCCGAGAAACTCGACGGCGGGATGCGACGGGTAACGGTCGGCGCTGTCCACGAGCAGCCGAGCCAGATTCATAGCCGGATAATCGTACGTCGGTGGAACTTCTGCAGGGTAGCTCTCGAGCCAACGTTTCGGTGTAGGCATATCGCTTTTCATCCCTTTCGCTTCGAATGAGCGTAAGCGATTCTCTCCCTCGCGCGGAAGTTCGGCCGCCAGGAGGCCGTTCCCGTCAGTCTACGTACTTCTCGCTATCGATGACCCTTGCCGCGATCTCGCGCTTGAGCGCCGTCGCGTTGATCGGCTGATGGCGCGCCAGTTTCTTCAGCGCCGACAGCATCGTCCGCAGCGCGTCGCCTTCCTCCATCGCCGCGAGCTGTCGCTTCGCGAGCCCCTCGATCGCGTCGAACGCCTCCTGGGCGTACACCCGCGTCATGGCGATCGCTTGTTGCGCTTTCGCCTCGCCGGCGGCGGCGATCCGCTTCTTCGTCCGCAGCAGCGCGCTCTCGGCCGCATACGTCAAAATCATCATGTCGGCGAGGGCGCTCAGCGCCTCCTGCTCCTTTTCCAAATGCATGCCGTACTTCTGCACCGCCGCGCCGCCGACGAGCAGGAACAGCTTCTTCATCGTACGGACGAGATGCGCCTCTTGCTCGAGCGCGCCCTCGAACGACGCCGGCGGCGAGTACGACAGCAGCTCGCTCTGGAATTGCTGCGCCTTCTGCAGCAGAGCAAGCTCGCCCTTCAGCGCTTTCTTCAGCAGCGTGCCGGGGATGAGCATCCGGTTAATTTCGTTCGTTCCTTCGAAAATGCGATTGATGCGGCTGTCCCGATAGATCCGCTCGATCTTGTACTCCTGCACGTAGCCGTAGCCGCCGTGAATTTGGACGCCCTCGTCCGCGACGAAATCGAGCGCCTCGGAGGCGAACACCTTGTTGATCGAGCATTCGATCGCGTATTCGGCGATGCCGCGCGCGGACTCCCGGCCGGCGTCGGGCGCGTTGTAATCGAGGTCCGCCAGGCTGTCGTGAATGAGCCCGGCCGTGCGATATACCATGCTCTCGAGCGCGTACGTGCGGACGTTCATGTCCGCAAGCTTCGCCCCGATAAGCGGGAAGCTCGAGATCGGGCGTCCGAACTGTTGGCGCGTATTCGCGTACGCGGCCGACAGCGCGATCGACTCCTTGCACGCGCCGACCGTGCCCGCCGCCAGCTTGAACCGGCCGATGTTCAGGATGTTGAAGGCGATTACGTGGCCGCGACCGCGTTCGCCGAGCAAATTTTCCACGGGGACAGGCACGTCTTCGAAATACAGCGGCACGGTCGACGAGCCCTTGATGCCCATCTTCTTCTCCTCGGGCCCGGTCGTGAAGCCTTCCATGCCGCGCTCGAGGATGAACGCCGAGAAGTCGGTGCCGTCGATCTTCGCGTAGACGATGTAGACGTCCGCGAAGCCGCCGTTCGTAATGTAGATCTTGCTCCCGTTCAGGATGTAGTGCTTCCCGTCGCTAGATAAGCGCGCCGTCGTCTTCGCGCCGAGCGCGTCGGAGCCGGAGGCCGGCTCGGTGAGGCAGTACGCCGCGATTTTCTCGCCGGTCGCGAGCGCGGGCAAATACCGTTCCTTCTGTTCCTTGCTGCCGAAAAAGACGATCGGCAGCGTGCCGATCCCGACGTGCGCGCCGATCGACAGCGCGAAGGAGCTCGCCTTGGCGAGGTGTTCGTTGATGATCGTGGAGCTGATCTTATCTAGGCCCAGCCCGCCGTACGCCTCGGGCACGTCGGCGCCGAGGAGGCCGATTTCGCCCGCCTTGCGCATCAGCTGGACGGTCAGCTCGTAGTTCAGCTTCTCGAGTCTCTCGTCGTGCGGCAGCACTTCGCTCTCGACGAAGTCGCGCGTCGTCTCGGCGAACATGCGCTGCTCCTCGGTGAAATCCTCCGGCGTCGCGACCGCTTCGGGCGGCGCGTCGTCGATGATGAAGCCGCCGCCCGCGAGATAAGGCTTGAGATTGCGTTCGGATACGGACATGGTCTTACCTCCTTGTTTGGTGAGATGAGGCTCCCGCTTCTCCGGCAAGCTCCCTATTCGTCTTCCGCGCTACGGCGCGTGCACCTCGAACACGCCGGCCGCGCCCATGCCGCCGCCGATGCACATCGACACGACGCCGATGCCGCCGCCGCGGCGGCGCAGCTCGTGGACCAGCGTCGCCGACAGCTTCGTGCCGGTGCAGCCGAGCGGATGGCCGAGCGCGATGGCGCCGCCGTTCGCGTTGACGCGGGCCGGATCGAGCTCGAGCGCGCGTACGACCTGAACGGCCTGAGCGGCGAACGCTTCGTTAATTTCGAACAGATCGACGTCCGCGATCGACAGGCCCGCCATGCGGAGCGCCTTCGGGATCGCCTCGACCGGGCCGACGCCCATGATCTCGGGGTCGACGCCGGCGAGCGCGAAGGCGCGGAACGTCGCGAGCGGCGGGAGGCCGAGCGCCTCGGCGCGTTCGCGGCTCATCGCGAGCGCGGCGGCGGCGCCGTCGCTCGTCTGCGACGCGTTGCCCGCGGTGACGGTGCCGCCGGCGGCGAACGCGGGACGCAGCACGGCGAGCGCCTCGAGCGACGTGTCCGGGCGGACGCCCTCGTCGACGTCGAAGACGAACTCGCGGCTGTACGGCCGGCCGTCGTCGCCGACGCCGCCGAGGCGCGCCGTCACCGGGACGATTTCGTCCCGGAACGCGCCGCGGGCGATCGCCGCCGCCGCCTTCGCGTGCGATTCGACCGCGAACCGGTCTTGATCTTCGCGCGAGACGCCGAACCGGCGGGCGACCTCCTCGGCGGTATGGCCCATACTCATGTAGGCGGCGGGCATCGCCTCGACGATCGCGGGATGCGGCGCGGGCTTGAAGCCGGCCATCGGCACGTGGCTCATGCTCTCGACGCCGCCGGCGATGACGACGTCCGCCGCGCCGAGCCTAATGCGCTCCGCCGCGAAGGCGATCGACTGGAGGCCCGACGAGCAAAACCGGTTGATCGTGATCGCCGGCACCGTCGTCGGGAACCCTGCGTACAGCGACATGATGCGGGCGAAGTTGAGCCCTTGCTCGCCCTCGGGCATGGCGCAGCCGATGAGGATATCCTCGACGTCGGCCTTGGCGACGCCCGGCGCGCGGTCGATGACGGCGTCAAGCGCGGCGACGCCGAGATCCTCGGCCCTCGTTTGGGCGAGGCTGCCCTTCTTCGCGCGGCCGACCGCGGTGCGGGCGATGGAGACGATGACGGCGTCGCGGCTTCGTGGAATAGCGTAGGTCATGTTCGGATCCAGCCTCCCTCTCGGATTAATTGCGCAGCGGCTTGCCGGTCGCCAAAATATGCTGCATGCGCGCCTGCGTCTTCGGCTCCCCGGTCAGGCTGAGGAACGCCTCGCGCTCGAGGTCGAGCAAGTATTGCTCGGTGACGAGCGCGCCCGCCGGCACGTCGCCGCCCGCCAGCACGTGGGCGAGCTTCTTCGCGATCAACAGATCGTGATCGCTGATGTACCCGCCTTGGCGCATCTGCAGCGCGCCCATCTTGAGCACCGCGGCGCCGTCCCGGCCGACGACGCGGATGCGCTGCCGCGGCTTGGGCGCATAGCCGGCTTCGTCTAAGGCGAGCGCGAGGCGCTTCGCCTCGTAGATGCGATGGTCGACGTTCATGACGACCCGATCCGTCGCGCGCATGTAACCGAGGTCGCGCGCGTTCGGGCCGCTCGTCGACGTCTTCGCGAGCGCGATCGTCTCGAACGCCGCGTTGATCGCCGGCTGCAGATCCGCCTCGGGCGAAGCCGCATCGGCGGAGATGCGCAGCGCCATCTCCTTGCAGCCGCCGCCCGCCGGGATGAGGCCGACGCCGGTCTCGACGAGGCCGAAGTACGTCTCGGACGAGAACAGGACGACGTCCGCCGGCATGCACGCTTCGACGCCGCCGCCGAGCGTCATCCGGTGCGGCGCCGCGACGACCGGCTTCTCGAGCGCCTTCAGCGACATCATCGCGTTCTGGAACATGCGGATGATGCGGTCGACCTCATCCCACTCTTCGTCCTGCGCCTCCATGAGCAGCAGCATCAGGTTGGCGCCGACGCAGAAGTTGCGCCCTTCGTTCGCGACGACGAGCCCGCGCCAATTCCGCCGCACCTCCTCGACGCTGCGCTCGATCATCGTCAGAATGTCGCCGCCGATCGCGTTGTTCGGCGAGTGGAACTCGAGACAGGCGATGCCGTCGCCGATGTCGACGAGGCTCGCGCCGGGGTTGGAGAGGACGACGCTGCCGGGCCGCTCCTTCAGCGCGCGCAACGAGATTTCTTCCTTAGGCGTCTCGACTTCCGCGTAGGCCCCGGCGTTCGCGTAGAACCGCTTGCCCGCGTCGGATGTGTAGAACGTCTCGTTCCCGGCCGCGAGCCACGCCTCCACCCATGCGGGAATCGCGCGCCCCTCCCCGCGCATCCGCTCGACGGAGCGGCGGACGCCGATCGCGTCCCACGTCTCGAACGGACCGAGGTCCCAGTTGAAGCCCCATTTCATGGCGTTGTCGATGTCCAAGGCGGTGTCCGCGATCTCGCCCAGCTTATCGGCCGCGTACAGCAGCACCGGCGCGAGAATGTTCCAAGCGAGCTGCGAGTATCGGTCGTTCGCGCCGAGCAGCGCTTTGATTTTCCCGCGCGCGCCCTTCGCCTGCTTCGCCGCTTCGATCGCCGCTCCCGCGGGCTTCCGCCCGACGCCGTACTCGAGCGTCTTCAAGTCGAGCGACTGGATGACGCTCTTCCCGTCGGCTCCCTTGATCTTCTTATAGAAGCCCTGCCCGGACTTCTCCCCGAGCCAGCCGCGCTCGACGAGCGTCCGAAGCGGCCCCGGCGCGTCGAAGACGTCCCGCTCCGCCGGATCGTTCGTTCCGCCGTGCACGTTCCCCGCCACGTGGACGAACGTATCGAGTCCGACGAGGTCGAGCGTGCGGAACGTCGCGCTCTTCGGCCGGCCCATCGCGGGGCCGGTAATCGCGTCGACCTCGTCGACGGTGTAGCCGCCCTTCTCCATCTCGCGAAGGGTGACCAGCAAGCCGTACGTGCCGATCCGGTTCGCGACGAAGTTCGGCGTGTCTTTGGCGACGACGACGCCCTTGCCGAGTCGGCGCTCGCAGAACGCGCGCATCGCGGCGACGACCTCCGGTTCGGTGTCCGCCGTCGGAACGATCTCCAGCAGCTTCATGTAGCGCGGCGGATTGAAGAAGTGCGTCCCAAGAAAATGCTTCCGAAACCCCTCGCTCCGCCCCTTGCTCATCGCGTTCACCGAGATGCCGGACGTGTTCGTGGAGACGATCGTTCGCGGCCCGCGAACCGCGTCGATCCGCTCGAGCAGCTGCCGCTTGACGTCGAGCTTCTCGGTGACGACCTCGATGATCCAGTCGACCTGCGCGAGCTTCCCTAGATCGTCGTCGATGGACCCGGGGGCGATGAGCTGGGCGTTGACGCTTCGAAACAGCGGGGCGGGATTCGTCTTCGGAAGCTTGGCGACGGCCGAAACCGCGTATTCCCGCTTCACGTCCAGCAGCAGCGTCGGAATGCCGGCGTTCGCGAGATGCGCCGCGATGCCGGAGCCCATGACGCCCGAGCCGATGACCGCCGCCTTCGAGAGGGTGAATGCCATAGTGGATAATTACCTCCTATAGATAAGTTCAATCGTCGAACACGGCCGCCTCCAGCAGCTCCGCCACGTCGCGCGCCTTCACGCGGTCCTCGGCGTTCATCAGCTTCGTGCCGTCCTCCACCATCGTCAGGCAATACGGGCACGCCGACGCGACGACGGTCGGGTCGACCGCGAGCGCCTGCTCCGTACGGGCGAGGTTGACGCGCTTCCCCTGCGTCTCCTCCATCCACATGCGCCCGCCGCCGGCGCCGCAGCACATCCCGTTCGACCGGTTGCGCTCCATCTCGACCAGCTCGACGCCCGGGATCGCCCGAAGCACGTCGCGCGGCGGCTCGTAAACTTCGTTATATCGCCCTAAGTAACAAGAATCGTGGTAGGTGACGCGTTCCTTCACCTCGTGCTTCGCCTGCAATCGGCCCTCCGCCACGAGCCGCGCCAGCAGCTCCGCGTGATGCAGCACTTCGACGTCCGGCGCCAGCCCGAACTCCGGATACTCGTTCTTCAGCGCGTTGTACGTATGCGGGCAGGCGGTGACGATGCGGCGGACGCCGTACTTTTCGAAAGTCGCGATGTTTTCCCCCGCCAGCTGCTGAAACAGCATCTCGTTGCCGAGACGCCGCGGCGTGTCGCCGGAGCCCTTCTCCTCGTTGCCGAGCACCGCGAAGTTGACGCCCGCTTCGTGCAGGAGCCGCGCCACGGCGCGCGACACCTTCTTCGTCCGGTTGTCGTACGAGCCCATAGACCCGACGAAAAACAGGATGTCGAAGTTCGGGTTCTCCTTGACGGTCGGCACGCGCGGCAGCGGGTCCGCCGACGCCGGCTGCGGCAACTTCAGCTCGTCGATCCACTTCGCCCGGTCGCTGCGGGAGAGCCCCCACGGGTTGCCCTGGCGCTCGATGTTTTGCATCGCGCGCTGCCCGTCGTGCGGCAGGCTGCCCTCCATCAGCACGAGATGCCGCCGCAGATCGACGATCTTGTCGACGTGCTCGTTGCCGACCGGGCATTGATCCTCGCAGTTGCGGCACGTCGTGCACGCCCAAATTTCCTCCTCCGTCATGACGCCGCCGACGAGCGCGACCTCCTCCGGCTTCGCGTCGGGTCGCAGCGTCCAGCCCGCCTGCTGCGCCTCCATCGTAGGGCCGATATCCGTCATCGGCGGCGGCGAGCCGGCGATCGCGGCCGGAACGGCCTCCGTCATGACGTGCGCGCCGCCCCCCGCCCCGCCGAACGCGGGCACCCAGGGGGATTTGGAGGTGACGGCGGAACCCTTTTCGATCAGGTGGTCCCTTAGCTTTACGATCATATGCATCGGCGACAGCAGCTTGCCGGTGTTCGACGCGGGGCACACGTTCGTGCAGCGCCCGCACTCGACGCATGCGTAGAAATCAAGCATCTGCTTCTGCGTGAAATGCTCCACCGTCCCGACCCCGAACGTCTCCGCGGTTTCGTCCTCCAGATCCAGCTTCGTCAGTCGCCCGACCGGCTCCGTCCGCTTCAGCAGCAAATTGAGCGGCGCGGTCAAGATATGGAAGTGTTTCGATTGCGGCACATACACGAGGAACGACAGCAGAATGAGCAGATGCGCCCACCAGGAGACGTAAAAACCGATCGACGCGCCGAGCTCGCCGACGCCGCCGAACGCCGACGCCAGCGCCGAGCTGATCGGCGCCGTCCAGGCCGCCTCCTCGCCGTGCCGCAGCCGGTCGAACGCGAGCGTGAAAACCACCGAGGCCATGAGCGAGTAGATGAACCAGGTCACGACGCTCGGCTTCCAGCCCCGCTTCAGCCGCTTCAACTTCTCCCCGTACCGGCGGTACGTCGCGTACCCCATCGCCAGCAGGACGAGCGCGACCGTCGTCTCCTGGAGCAGCTCGAAGACGGCGTAGCCGGGCAGCGGCGGCGGTCCGCCGAACAGTCCGCGAACGACGATGTCGAGCGCGCCGAACTGGAGAAGGATGAAGCCGTAGAAAATGACGATATGCATGACCCCGCTCCGCGCGTCCTTCAGCAGCTTCTTCTGCCCGAACACCTCGGCGGCGAACCGTTTCGTCCCACGGGCGGCTGCCTCGCGCAGCGCCTCGGTCAGCTCGCGCCCGCCGATCTTCCGGCCGAGCCGCAAATATTCGTACCTATGACGGACGACGCGAATAAACAACGCGAGCGCGCCTGCCGTCACCGCCAAAAACGCCAACCCATTGACCGTTGTCCAAATCATGGCGTACGCCTCCCCCTCTCCGTCGCGACTGTCCGGGACAAGCGTTGAAGCGCTTACATAAATCGCTTGCATCTCCGCGTAACCAATATACGCGCCCCCGCTGTCCCATTAGACCGGGAAATGTTCCTCGCGAACTGAATGAGCATTCATTCACTCGCCGGTACCAGCATATGATCAGCCAAGGAGGTTTCATTCATGACAAAACCCAATAACGATAAATATTCCAGCATCCTCCAAGGCGCCCTCCGCACCTTCGCCGAGCACGGATTTCACAAGTCGCAGGTGTCGAAGATCGCCAAGGCGGCGGGCGTCGCCGACGGGACCATCTATCTTTATTTCAAAGGCAAGGAACATATTTTGATCGCGCTGTTCCGGGAGAAGCTAGGCGAGCTCGTGGGCAAATTCCGCGAAAGCCTCGACGAGAACGCCGACCCGTTCGACAGCTTGCGGAAGCTGTGCGAGATCCATTACGGCGAGTTGGAACAGGACGTCGACTTCGCGGTCGTCACCCAGCTCGAGCTTCGTCAGAGCTCTCTCGAGCTCCGGAGAGAAATAGGCGACTCCTTCAAGCCATATATTGTATTGATCGAGGATATTCTCCGGCGCGGCGTCGAGTCAGGCGCCTTCCGGGCGGATCTCGACGTGAAGCTGACGCGGCTGCTCGTCTTCGGCGCCATGGACGAGGTCGTGACGAGCTGGCTCATCTCCGGGCGGAAGTATTCGCTCCGCGCGCAGGCGAAGGGGACGGCGGACTTTATCCTAAGAGGCTTGCAGGCGTAACGCATCGACGGTTGTAGAAAATGATGACGGGAGGCGCAACGCATGAACATCGTGGTGTTGGTGAAGCAAACGTTCGATACGGAGGAGCGAATCGTCCTGACGGACGGCGTCGTGTCCGAGGACGGAGTAAAGTTCGTCATTAACCCTTATGACGAATACGCCGTGGAGCAGGGCATTTTGATGCGCGACGCGGCCGGGGGCGGCAAGGTAACGGTGCTGTCGGTCGGCCCCGCCCGCGTCGCCGAGGCGCTGCGCGCCGCGCTCGCCATGGGTGCCGACGAGGCGGTATTGATCGACGACCCGCGCATCGGGACCGACGAGCACGCGGTATCGCTCGCCCTCGCGGCGGCGCTCGGGGGCGCCGACGGCGCCGGCGCTCCGACGCTCGGCGGCGCGCCGGTCGACGTACTGCTCGGCGGCAACTTCAGCGTCGACAACGGCGCGGGCCAGGTCGCGGTGCGGCTGGCGGCGCTGCTCGGCGTGCCGCACGTCGCGTCCGTCACGGCGCTCGAGGCGTCCGGCGGCGCGGCCCGCGCGGAGCGCGACGCGGAAGGCGACGTCGAGGTCGTCGAGGTGCCGCTGCCGGCGCTGTTCACCGCGCAGCAGGGGCTCAACGAGCCGCGCTATCCGTCCTTGCCGGGCATTATGAAGGCGAAGAAGAAGCCGTTCGCGACGCTGACGCTCGACGATCTCGGGCTGTCGCCGGACGACGTCGCCCCGAAGACGGCGCGCGTCGGCCTCGCGCTGCCCCCCGCCCGCGCGGCCGGCCGCCTGCTCGCCGGCGACCCGGCGGCGCAGGCGGCGGAGCTGGCGCGGCTGCTGCGCGACGAGGCGAAGGTGCTGTAGGCGAGGGTTTAAGCGCATTTTTGTGCATATCTCCGGGGGTTCCTGTAAGGACGGAAATATACGAATGACGAGGGGGAGTTATCATGGCAGCACCGAAAACTTGGCTCGTGCTCGCGGAGGCGCGCGACGGCGCGCTGCGCCAGGTGTCGTTCGAGGCGCTGGGCGCGGCCCGCGCCGCGGCGGCGGACGGCGACGCGATCGTCGCCGCGCTCATCGGCAGCGGCGTCGCGGCGCACGCCGACGCCTTGGCCGCGCGCGGGGCGTCGCGCGTGTACGTCGTCGACCGCCCTGCGCTGGCGGTCTATCACCCCGAGGCGTACCTCGCCGCCGCCCTGCGCATCGTGCAGGCCGCGTCGCCTGCGGGGGTGTTCCTCGGCCACACGGCGACGGGCCGGGATCTCGCGCCGCAGCTGGCGGCGGCGCTGCGCTGCGGCGCGGTCACCGACGTGACCGCGGTGGAGCCCGGCGGCGGCGAAGGCGCGCCGCCGGTGTTCGCGCGCCCGCTGTACGCGGGCAAAGCGGTGGAGCGGCGAACGGCGGCGGAGCCGTTCGTCGTGACGGTGCGCCCGAACAACGTGCGGGCGCCGGACCCCGCCGACGGCGCCGGGCCGGCCGACGTCGTCGCCGTCGAGCCCGAAGGCGCGTCGCTCCGGGCGATCGTGAAGGACGTCGTGAAGAAGACGTCCGGCAAGATCGACCTGAGCGAGGCGAAGGTCGTCGTCTCCGGCGGGCGCGGCGTGAAGAGCGCCGACGGATTCGCGCCGCTCCAGGCGCTGGCCGACGCGCTCGGCGGCGCGGTGGGCGCGTCCCGCGGCGCCTGCGACGCGGGCTACTGCGACTACGCGCTGCAGATCGGGCAGACGGGCAAGGTCGTGACGCCCGAGCTGTACATCGCCTGCGGCATCTCCGGCGCCATCCAGCATCTCGCCGGCATGAGCGGCTCGCGCGTCATCGTCGCGATCAACAAGGACCCCGAAGCGCCGATCTTCAAGGTCGCGGATTACGGCATCGTCGGCGACCTGTTCGACGTCGTGCCGCTGCTGACCGAGGCGTTCCGAGCCCGCTGACGGCAAGGGAAGCGAACGAAGAACGGCCCCCGGAGCCGCCGCCGTTGGGCGAGGCCGGGGGCCGTTCTTCGTTCGTCACGCCGCGCTCCGCGCGCGAGACGGCCAGTTCAGCATCGTCATGCCGACCGCCACGACGACCGCGCCGCCCGCGATGTACGCCGTCACCGGCTCGCGGTAAAACACGACCGCCCATAGCACGGTGAACAGGACGGGCAAATTGAAGACGATCGCCGCGACGGAAAACTTCACCGAGCGCATCCCCTTCGAGGACAGGAGGAAGCTTAGTCCCGTAATCAAGCCTAAGGCGACGGCGGCCGCCCACGCGCCGGGGACGAACGTCCCGCTCCAATCGGCGGCGGCGGGCAGCGGCAGCGCGCACAAAATCGCGGCCCAGAGAAATATCGAATAGTTCATCGACACGTCCTTCATCGCGTCGAGCAGCATCTTCTGGCTGAACAAGTGGAGCGCGGCCCCGACGCCGGAGGCGATGAAGACGACGGCCAGCCAGCCCTGTTCGCCCAAGGGCGCCGACAGCGGGCGCCCGTTCCACGTAATCAGCAGAACGCCCGCGACGACGATGGCCGCCGCCGTCCAGCTCCTCCCGGACAACTTCTCCTTGAACAAGAAGATGCCGAGCAGCAGCAGCACGACCGTTTGCGTCGGAAACACGAGCACGTTGCCGTACGCGAACCCTTGCGAGACGCCGACATTTTCGAACAAATAATTGACGCTCTTCCCGATCGCCCCGACCCAAATCCAGCGGTTCAGGACGGCGGGCTTCAGCGAATGCCGCGCCGCCAGCGCGAACCCCGCCAGCGCCAGCACGCCGATCGAGAAGCGCGCGAACGTAATCGTATAAGGATCGAACTGGAAGGCCGCCGTCTTGACGAGGACGCCGACCAAGCTCCAACTGAGTGACGCGATAACGAGATAGATCATTCCCAAGACAGTACACGTCCCTTTCGTTCCAGTCGCTTGCGGTCCAAGCCGATGTTACCACCCGATGGCCGCGCCGTCCGCCCGCGGATCGGTACCCCCGCGGCGGAAGCCTTCGTCGTCGATCAGAATCGCATGCGCGTGACCGACCTTGCCGTCGAACGCCGGCAGCTCGACGACGCGATGCCCCGCCCGGGCCAATGCCTCGCGAACGGCTTCGTCGATCCGGCGTTCCGTCTTCAGCTCCTGCGTCGCTTCGCCCCAGGTGCGGCCCCATACGAAGCGAGGCGCGGACACCGCGCTTTGCGGATCGAAGCCGTAGTCGAGCATGCGCGTGAGCAGCGCCGTCTGCGTCTGCGGCTGCCCTTCCCCGCCTTGCGTGCCGTACAGCACATGCGGCTTCCCATCCTTGCAAACCATGGCCGGCATGAGCGTGTGGAAGGTGCGTTTCCTCGGCTCTAACGTATTGACGTGATTCGGGTCCAGCGAAAAGTAAGAGCCGCGGTTCTGCAGCAAGATGCCGGTCGAACCCGCCGTCACGGCGGAGCCGAACTCGAAATACAAGCTCTGGATGAACGAAACCGCGTTCCCTTCCCGATCGACGACCGCGGCGTACGCCGTATCGTTGCCGATCGGCTCGGCGTTCGCTTCCCGGGCGAGATCCATGCGAATCTCCGCCGCGAGCTCGGCCGCGTACGTCTTCGAGAGCAGCCGATCCAGCGGAATCCGGGCGAAGGCCGGATCCGTCAAGTACGCGTCGCGGTCCCGGAAGCTCAGCTTGAGCGCCTCGACGAGCAAGTGGTAATACTCGAACGAGCCCTCTTCGACGGCGCCGGCAAGATCGAAGCGCTCCAGCAGGTTCAGCGTCATGATGCCCGTGAAGCCTTGCGAATTCGGAGGCGCTTGGTAGACGTCGTATCCTCTATAGGTACCGGACAGCGGCTCGGCCCAATCGCCTCGGTGATCGGCGAAGTCGTCCAGGGTCAACAGCCCCCCGTTCCGCTGCAAATACGCGACGATCTCCTGGGCGATCGAACCTTCGTAGAAGGCTTCCCTTCCCCTCTGCGCGATCTCCCGCAGACTATCTCCCAATGCCCGCTGCACGAACCGGCTCCCCTTCGGCGGCACGCGCCCCCCGGGCGCGTAGATGGCGTTCGTCACGGGCGAGACCGACAGCAGGTCGAACCGCGCGGCCGTATTTTCGTATTGATCGCCGGACAACGGGAACCCTCCCGTCGCATAGCGGATGGCGGGCTCTAACACTTCGCCGAAGGACAAGCGGCCGTACCGATCCAGCATGGCCGCCCAGGCGTCGACCGTCCCGGGCACCGTGACGACGCTCCGCGGGCCTCGCGCCGGGATCGCGGTCTCCCCTTCGAAGGCGGCCCGCGTCGCGTTCCGTCCGGATCGCCCGCTCCCGTTGTAAGCCCGAACCTTCCCCTCCGACGGGGTATACGACAGCCAGAACGAGTCGCCTCCGAGCCCCGTCATATGCGGATACACGACGGCGAGGCACGCGCTGACCGCCACGGCGGCGTCGAACGCGTTGCCGCCCCGCTGCAGCGTCGCCGCGCCCGCGGCGGAAGCCAACGCATGCGGGCTGACGACCATCGTTTCGGTACCGATCATCGATTTGAGCATTCCGATCGACTCCCTTCCCGTTTCCGAATGCATGCGCGAAGCCAAGGCCGGGGCCTTGGCTTACTCTATTTTATCGACTCTACCATGAAGTTCTGCTTTCGACTAGAGTTCGCGAACGATCGGATTCGCGAGCGGCGTCAATCCGTCGATGCTGCATTCCACCGTATCGCCGGCTCGAATGACGAGCGCACCGGGGGTGCCGGTCATGATGACGTCTCCCGGCAGCAGCGTCATGACGTTGGAATGGAAGGCCACCGTCTGCCACGGCCGGAACCGCATGTTGCGGACGACGTTGCGATGCATCGTCTCGCCGTTCAACGCCGCGCGAACCTCGATGTCCAACACGTCCGGATATTCGTCCGGCGTGACCAGCTCCGAGCCGAAGCTGAAGAACGTGTCGAAGCTCTTCGCTCGCGTCAAGAACCGGGGGTTCCGCCGGTGAATATCGTCCGCGGACATGTCGAACACGGCGGCGAACCCGGCGACGTACCGCTCCGCCTCTTCCTCCGGCACGTTCTTGCACGGCCTCCCGATGACGATCGCCAGCTCCGCCTCCGCGACCGTTCGCTCGGATTGAGCGGGGAGCCGAATCGGATCGCCCGGACCGATGAGCGCCGTATCGGGCTTTAAGAACCCGACCGGCTCCGCGTCCGGGTCCGTCTGCCGCAGCTCCTCTTCGTTCGCCGCGTAGTTAAAGCCGATACCCCAGATTTTCCGCGGCCGGCGATACAAGGGCGCGTACGCCGCCCGATCGAACGGGACGGCGTCCATCGCCGCGAGCGTCTCCGCGCCGCCCGCGCGGTGCCAAGCGGCCAGCTCGTTCAGCTGGCCCGATTCGATCAGATCGAACGGATCCGTGCGCCATCGAGCGCCCAGCTCGCGATTGATGCGGTCGACCAAGACGAATCCGCGGGGAGCGGCGATTGCGGCCTTCTCCGCGCCGTCGATCTTTAGAGTGGTTAGTTTCATGTAGAGCTCCTTATGGATTTCCTCGCGTCTCGGGCGGACAGCAGCGCTTCCGAATCGGCGACGAAGCCGTAGCATTGCTTGACGTTGTAGATCGTAGCCTCCATGCAGTAAGCCGGCGACGTCGTCGCGCTGCAATCCTGCAGCAGGATGCTGTCGTAGCCGAGGCAGACCGCGTCCTGGAGCGTCGCCATGACGCATTGGTCCGCGTTCACGCCGGCGAACAGCACCGTGTCGACGCGCAGATTGCGCAGAATGCTGTCCAGCGGCGTATCCCAGAAGCCGCTCATTCGGTATTTATCGACGTGAATATCGGTCGGCGCGACCGCGAGCTCGTCGACGATGGCGGCCCCCCAGCTTCCCTTCTCCAACACCTTCGACCCGTGGCCCGGCAACGAACCGCCGATCCCTATGTCGTCGCCCGCGGCATCGTACACGTGAAGGACGGACGGACTTAAATTCATACGGTCCGGCCGGTTGCCCCAATTCAGCCATACGATCGGCACGCCGTCCTCCCGAAGCGCCTTCGCGAGCCGATTGATCGGCTCGATGGGCCTGCGGGCAGGCGTATAATCCGCCCCGATATAATCGAGCCACCCCGACGGGCTGCAAAAGTCGTTCTGCATATCCACGATCACGAGCGCGCTTCTCGACAAGTCCAAGAAGAGCCACTGCGGCTCGGCCGCAAATTCGACGTGTATCGGATCTCGCGCCGTTCTTCGGAGATCGACATACTCCTTGGACACGGTCCAATGGTTCGCTGCATTCCCAAGTCTGTTCATTCGCGCTCCTCTCCGCCGATCGCATCGGCTGTGGTTTTATTGAAATGTCGTCGCGCCCTCGAAGGCGGGTCACGTCGACACCGTAATCGGCAGAAGCGCGGGCGCGATCGATTCCGCCCACGCCAGAAGGCGAGCGTCTTGCCCGGGTCCCGCGAGGAACGAGACGCCTACCGGAAGCCCGTTCCATTCGACGAGCGGCATCGTCAGCTGCGGCAAGCCCGCGAGGCCCGCCGCGCAGCACATCTGAAGCGTAGCCGTCCGCCGCTTCTCCAGCTCGGGACCGACCGTGTTGCGCAAGGGCGGTCCGGCCGGAGCCGTCGGCATGACGAGGATGCCGTCCCCGCCGAGCAGCGCCGCCATGCGCTGCCGGATGCGTTCCCGGAGCTCGAGCTCCGGCTCCGTCTCTTCAGGGCGAATCGTGCGCGCCCAGGCGAACCGTTCGGCGACGCCGGGACCGAAGCGGGGCTTGACGCGCTCCACCCAAGCGCCGTGCGTCCGCCAAATTTCCGAGCCCTGGAGCAGCCGGAAGCAGTTCATCCATCGCTCCAGCCCTTCCTCGGATACGGTGACGCCGACGGCCGGTTCGCGGAGCGCCTCGACCTGCTTCAGGACCGCTCTCGCGGCGTTCGCGACGGCCGGGTCGGCGGCGGCGAACGCATCCTCCGCCGCGAGCAGCCGCCGGAAGCCCGTCGGCGCTTCCGGCGGCGCGGGCAGCAAGGCGCCGCCGACGCGGCGAAGCGCCGAGGCGTCCCGCGCCAGCCAGCCGACCGTGTCGAACGACGGCGCGAGCGGCACCATGCCCGCGTCGGGAACGGCGCCGTGCGTCGGCCGAAAGCCGAAGATCCCGCAGTAGCTCGCCGGGATGCGGACCGATCCGCCGGTGTCGCTCCCGAGCGCGAAGTCGGCCTCTCCCGCGGCTACGGCGACGGCCGATCCGCTGGAGGAGCCGCCCGGAATATGGCGCGGCGCCTTCGGGTTCAAGGGCGTCCCGTAGTGGTAATTTTCACCGTTCAAGCTGTACATTAACTCGTCGGTGTGCGTCGTCCCGATCAGCTCGGCGCCCGATCGCAGCAGCCGTTCGACGGCTTCGGCGTGGTTCGCCGCCGGCTCGTGCGTGCTTCTCCATTCGGGGCTGCCCGCGCCGGCGACGTACCCGCGCAGCGCGAAAATATCTTTCGCCGCGAAGCGCATCCCGGACAACGGGCCTTCCGAAGTCGGCGCCAGCGTCATGCCGCGGTCGAAGAAAGCGTTCCACGCATCCCTCATGGCGGCTCCTTACGTTCCTGCGATCGCGCCGGACAACACCCGCTTGTCTTCTTCGTCCAACTCGGCTTTCGGACCCGCCTTGATCAGATCGGAGAAGTCCTCGTCCGGCACCATCGTCGTTAACGTGTACAGCCGGCTCGCGCCCGTATTCACCACTTGGTGCGTGGATTGCGGCGGAACGACCATGAAGGAACCCTGCTTCAGAGGTATGCGCGCGTCGTCGACGATCGCCACGCCTTCGCCGTACAGCACGTAAAAGTACTCTTGCGCCTCTTTATGAATATTCGGGGGCGTCTGACCGCCCGGCTCGAAAATTTCGATCACGGATACGAAGCCGGCCTGCGCTCCGTCGCACAAGAGCACGAATTTATTCGTGTCCGACGCCGAAATTTTATGCACCGCGCACGTCTCGAACGTTCCTGCCGTCATCTCTTTCATCGTCATCGCTCCTCAATTCGTATTGGATCTCGGGCGCGAGCGGAAGCTCCAGATAGGAGGATGTTCCGTTCGCGTAGACGGCGACCGTCGCCATGTGGAGCTGCTCCGGACCGAGGCCGAACTGCTCCGCGAGGCGCACGCCGTTCATATGTCTGGCGAAGAGGGGGAAGGCGCTGCCCGTCAGCTCCAGCCGCAGCCTCGCGCCCGCGGGCAGCCGCGCCGCGGTCATGCGCATCGGGACCGTCGCCTCGCAAGGTCCGTCGTCGGCCGGGCACGCGCCCGAATCGATCTCCGCGCGGCCGACCGACAACAAGCGCGCCTTGCCGTCCGCGTCGACCGCCGTCAGGACGGCCACGAGGTCCGTCGGTCCGCCCAGCGCTTGGCAGCGCACGGTCGCGATCGGCGCCCCGAGCAGCGAGATCGCCTCGGCCAGCGGCTCCCCGGTGTACACGAGAATTTCGTAACGTTCCTGCGCCTGGCTTCGATCGACGGGTAGATACGACTCCACCCGCATCGGAAGCCTGGCGTCGTAGACGAACACGTCGGGAGTATCGACCGACGGCGCGCCCTTCTCCGCATTCAGCCTGCCGCCGCCGAGCGCTCCGTTCGCCGGTCGCCCGTCGTTCCCTAAGTACAACGTGCGCTTCCCTGCGGTTACCGCGGCCGTCCCAGGCAGCGCGTCCGCCCGGCGCCAGACGCCGCTTCCGGGCTCGTAATACAGTACCCGAGGTTCGTTCGCGGGCAGAGCGTCTTCCTTGCCCTTGAGCCAGTAGTCGAACCACTTCAGCTGCTCGCGATGTACGTTCCCGTCGGCAGACGGCCCGTGATCGACGCCGCCCGCGAAGCGGCCCCACGGGATGTGGTCCCATGGTCCGATCAACAGCCGATCGCAGGGCGCCTCTCCCTTCTCTCCCCGGAGCCCCTGCAGCGTTTCGAAGCTCAGGAGCGTTCCGTCCAATATATAATCGTACCAGCCGCCGATCAGCAGCGCCGGCACCGTCGCGTTCGCACCTGGTTTCAACCAATTGAACTGTTCCCAATACGCATCGTATTCGGGATGTTCGACCCAATCGTAATAAGCCGGAAAATAGCGAGCGAGCGCGTCGTCCGCGTCGGAAATCGGCAGCTGCGAGGCTTCGCCCGCGCTTGCCATCATGCGCGCGCAGTAGGCTTCCGCCTCGGCGTCCCCCGCGCGGCGAGCCGTGTCCCTCGCTAGCTGGAACGCCCACGTCCGCAGCTCGCCGAGCGCGAAGCTCCCCCTCGGGTAGAACGCGCCGCGGTACATATCCGACGCGCACATCGCCGGCGCGATCGCCGCCAAATGCGGAGGCCGGAGCGACGCCGCCGCCCACTGGGTCGCCCCTTGGTACGAAAATCCGTACATGCCCACCTTGCCGTTCGAACGCGGCAGCTTCGCCGCCCACTCGACCGCGTCGTATCCGTCCGAAGCCTCGTGGAGGTAAGGGTAAAACTCGCCCTCGGACTCCCCCCGGCCGCGTACGTCCTGCACGACGACCATGTAGCCCTGGTTCGCGTACCAGACCGGATGCGCGCACACCACCGTCGAAGCCAGCGACTTGCCGTACGGCTGACGCATAAGCAGCACCGGCAGCGGATCCGTCCCGTTCGGACAATACACGTCCGCGTAGAGCTTAACGCCGTCCCTTAGGACGCACGGCACATTGCGCTGCAGCCGAACGCCTCCGAATTGCATAGGCGAATCCTCCTCTCCTGCGAAAATAGATGGGGCCGATCTAACTGTGAATCGGAGCCGGAGCCTCCAATCGGACGCCCGGCAGCAGCTTCGTCGTCCGCGCGTCGAAGACGAGCGTCTTGTCCGGGTCGAACCGCAGCCGCACGCGCTGTCCGACCTGCGGCGCGACCTCGTTCGGCGCGAGACAGCAGAGCGGCGTCTCGGAGAACGCGACGGCGACGTACGTCAGAACGTAAGCGCCTAAGCGCTCCACGATCTTCACGACGCCGGGGACGCCTTCCGTAACGGAGAGTCGAATGTCCTCCGGACGAATGCCGACGACCGCTTCCTTCGGCAGGGTAGACGCCGGCATCCTCTCGGAAGTCAACGCCCGGAACTCTTCGCCCAAGCGCACGCCCGGCCGACCGTCCTCCGTCTCTATCGCCGCGTTCAAGAAGTTGATCGGCGGATCGCCCAGGAACCCGGCGACGAACGCGTTCGCCGGCGCGTTGTACAGCTCCAACGGCGCGCCGTATTGTTGGATGACGCCGTTCTGCAGCACGGCGATCCGGTCTCCGAGCGTCACCGCTTCCTCCTGATCGTGCGTCACCATAATGGTGGTAATGCCGAGCTCCTGCTGCAGCGTCTTCATCTCGATCCGGATTTGCCGGCGAAGCTTCGCGTCCAAGTTGGACAGCGGCTCGTCGAACAACAGCAGCGACGGCTGGAGCGCCACGACTCTCGCGATCGCCACCCGCTGCCGCTGTCCGCCGGACAGCTGCGCCGGGTACCGCTTCTCGAGGCCCGTCAAGCCGACGAGCTTCAGCGCCGATCGGATGCGGTCCTTGACGACGTCGGACGGCAGCTTTCGCGTCTTCAGACCGAACGCGATGTTGCCCTCCACCGTCATGTGCGGAAATAACGCGTAGTCCTGAAAGACGAAGCCGAAGTTGCGCTTGTTCGGCGGCAGCTCTTGAATGTCCCGGCCATCTAGCCGCACCGAGCCCGAATCCGCGTGCTCGAAGCCGCCGACGATCCGCAGAATCGTACTCTTCCCCGATCCGCTCGGGCCGAGCAGGCAGATGAATTCCCCGTCCTTCACGTCCATCCGGATGTCGCTTAACACCTCGACGCCGCGGAACTGCTTCGTAACGGATTCTAACGTCAATTCGCTCATCGCTTCTCGCTCCCCCTGCTCTCCATCGATTAGAAAAACCGCGACCAACGGGCGACCTTCTCGCCCACGAACGACATGACGAAGATAAGCGCCGTGAACACGACCGACCAGGCCAGCACGATCGGATTGAGGCCTTGGATCTGCTCGGAATATACCCGTACCGGGAACGTCGCTTCCCCCGAGCCGGCGATGAACATCGTCAGCGTCACGTCGGTGAACGATACCAGGAAGCCGAAGATCGCCCCGACGAGAATGCCCGGCGCGACGATCGGCAGCGTCACCTTCCGAAACGTCCGCCATTTGCCCGCGCCTAAGCTGTACGCCGCTTCTTCCAGCCACCCGCTCATCTCCCGCATGCTCTGCAGGATGATCCGGAACACGAACGGCATAATCATGACCGTGTGCGCCAGGATGATGGAGAACGACGACCGGGAAAACCCGATCATGCCGTAAAACTGGATCAAGCCGAGCGCCCAGATGACCAAGGGGAAAAAGAGCGGCGCGAGCACGATCGCTTCGATCGTCTGATTCCCGTTCTTCTTGAGCGAAAGCGCCGTCGGCAGCGCCACCCCGACCGAGAGCAGCGTGGACACCGTCGCGATCTCGATGCTGCGCACGACCGATTGGCGGTATCCGGCGTGCGACGCCATCTCATGGAACCAATGCAGACTGAACCCCTTCGGCGGGAAGGAGAAGTATTTCGCCTCGCTGAACGCGGCGAGCACGAGCAGCACCGAAGGCGCGACGATAAATAGGAAGCAGAGGAAGCCCGCAACGACGTAGACGGCTTTGAGCAGCCACCCGAGTCCTTTCTCCGTGCCGGCGCTAAGCATGCTTTCTCCCTCCCATCACCTTCATGAACAATGCGAAGAACAGAACGAGCGACGCCAAGATCAAGATCAGCGCGACCGAGATGACGGAGGCGAACGACCAGTCGAAGATGCGCAGCGCTTGTTGATAAATGACGAGGCCGATCAGCTGCACCTTCGATTGCCCGATGATGACCAAGGTGGAGAAGGAGCCGATGACGCCCCCGAACACGAGGACGGAGCCGGCCATGATGCCCCCGCGCGTCAGCGGCAGCGTCACCTTCACGAACGTCGTCCACGAATCGGCCCCGAGGCTTCTCGAGGCTTCCAGCACGTTCGCCGGAATCGACCGGAGCGAGTTTAAGATGGCGAGCACCATGAACGGCAGGAAACCGTGCACGAGCGAAACGACGACCGCCCCGAAGGTGCCGAGGAAATTGATCGGCGCGTCCAGCCACCCGAGATCCAGCAGGATCGCGTTGACCGGTCCGTATCTCGCGAAGATGATATATAGGCCGAGCGATTGCAGAAGAACGCCGCTGAAGGAAGGCGTCAATACGAGCGTAATCAATCCGGTCTTCATTCCGGACTTCGACCGGTAGATGATGTGAGCGACGAGATACCCGATCGCGATCGTGATCGGGACGACGACGATCCCCGTCCAGATCGTGCGGAGGATCGACTTGACGAAATACGGCTCCGTGAAGAACCGAACGTAATTGTCGAACGTGAACGACTTCTCCCAGATCGACTTCTCGATTTCGTTGACCTGGAAGCTCGTCGTCAGCAAGATCAAGATCGGAATGAAGAAGATCGCGACGAAAAGAACGAGAGCGGGAGAAAGCAGCAGCAGGTTGGACTTGAATTGCCGCCTCGCCAGCCGCTTCGTCATGCTGTGTCGCGCGATAGGAACTTCCACTGGTTTCCCCCTCCTCCGAGAAAAGGTTCTCTCTCTAGTTCGGCGCGGCCCGAACCTTCCGTCCCGGCCGCGCCGCCTCCAACCTATTCAGTCAAGATGCGTTCGTTCCACATTTGCGTCCACTGCGCGCGCTGCTCGATGATGTAGAGCCAGTCGAGCGTCACCAATTGGTCTACGGCGTCTTCCCCGTATACGACCTTGGACGCCAGCTCGTCGTCCAACACGACTTCTTTGTTCGTCGGTCCGTAGAAGCCTATGGACGCCAGGTCCGCGAGCACGGCTTCGTCGAGGAATCGATTCACGAATTCCTTCGCGAGCGCTTCGTTCTTCGTTCCTTCCGCGATGACCATCGTGTTCTTCGCCATGATCGGACCCGGGTTTTCCGGATAGACGAACTCGATCGGCGCGCCTTGCGCGATCAGCAGGTTGGCGATGTAGTTGAACGTCGGCGCCGCCGCGACCGTGCCGTTCGTCATCTCGAGCGCCAGCTCGTCGACGTTGAAGTACGACATCGGGATCGGCTTCAGCTCTTCCAGCTTGGCGAAGTTGTCCTCGTAGTCCTGCTCCGTCTTGCCGAAGGCGAGGCCCGCCACCGACAGGAACGATTCCGCTTCGAAGCCCGGGAACTGCGGGAACGCGATCTTGCCCTTCAATTCCTCGGTCCACAGGTCGCTCCACTGCGTAATCGGCTTCGACACCATCTCCGGGTTGTACGCGATGCCGAGCGCCATAAAGCTGGAGCCGTACCCGTATTCCTGCGCCTTCGGGTACAGCTTCGCGAAATTCGGGATCGTCGGATCCACGTCCTGCGCGACGCCGTCTTCGATGACTTGTCTTGCTTCATATAGATTCAGGAAGGCGATATCCATGGTCGGGTTCCCCTTCTCCGCATACAATCTTGCGAAGCGGTCGCCGGTTCCGCCCAAGACCAATTCGATTTCGGCGCCCATTTCTTTCAGAGGTCCTTCGATGTGCTTCTTGATCACTTCTTCGTGCGGGCCGCCCCATACGCCGACGACGAGCTTCTGTCCGTCGAAGGGGCGATCGGTTTCCGCCGCGTCCGTCGTCCCGGTCGTCTCCGCCGGTTCAGGCGTCTCCGCCGGCTCGGGCGTTTCGTTCGTCGCCGCGCCGCCGCATGCCGACACTGCCAGCGCTAAAATCGTAGTCATTGCGAATCCAAAGTAACGTTTCCCTTTCATGGTTTCTTTCCCTCCCGATAATGGTTTTTTCTCTGTATCAATACGTCAATACATGATCATGCCGCCGGTCACGTTCACGGCTTGCCCCGTCATATACCGGGCTTCGTGCGTCGACAAGAAATACGCGACGTCCGCGACGTCGTCCGGTCGGCCCAGCCGGCCGAGCGGCGTCTTCTCGAGCCAGAATTCGTCGGCATGAGGCGCGTCGTGACCCATGTTCGTCTTGATGATGCCCGGACACAGGCTGTTCGCCCGAACGCGATACGGACCGAATTCCATCGCCATGATCTTCGTCAGCTCGATGACGGCCGCCTTGCTTGCGCAATAGGCGGATTCGAGCGGTTGGCCCCACTTCCCTCCCATAGACGCCGTGTTCAGAATCACCCCTTTCTTCGCGGCCATCATCGATCCGGCGATCGGACGGGTCACGTTGTAGATCCCTTTGACGTTCACGTTGAAAATCGCGTCGATGTCTTCTTCCGTCGTGTCGAGGAACGATCGCCAGCGGGAGATGCCCGCGTTGTTCAGCAGCACGTCGATGAAGCCGAAGGTTTCGAGCGCTTCGCGGACGGCGCGCTCGGCATCCGCCTGCTTCGCCACGTCGCAGGCGAAATATGCGCCGCCGCTCTCCGCCGTCACCCGGCTCGCCTCCTCGCTCGGCTCGGCCGAAAGATCCAGGATGACGACGCGGTCGCCCTCCTTCGCGAATTTGTTCGCCATCGCGAGGCCGATGCCTCGGTTGCCGCCCGTCACGAGCGCCGTTCTCTGATTCATCTCGTTTACGCTCCTTCCGTCCGGAGCTTCCCCGGATTCAATAACCCCAACGGGTCGTTCTCCCGCTTCTTCCGCTGCATGACGTTCGCCTCTCCCCGGCCGCCGTCTTCCAGGATCCAAGTGTGCGGATCGTAAATGACGACGCCGATCGATTCGCAGAACGCGATGATGTCGTACAATCGGCTCTCCGTCGTGTATCGGACGAGCGGCAGCGCGGTCGGGACGAGCTCGCCGGAGACGCGGATCCATTCGAGGTGAAGCAGCACCTCGTCGCCGAACGCGTCCTTCAGACGCCGCGCCTGCTCCGTGACGCGTTCCAACGCGAAGTCCGCTTGCAAATACGTGATCGTCGGTTCCGACTTCAGCGCCCATAACGTCGTATGATTCCATGTAAAATCGGACAGCCCGATGCCCTGCCGATACCGCTCCGGCGGGATGACGTGCGCCACCGCTCCGCCGCATACCGCCGCCAAGGAGCTCACCGCTTCCTCCGAGCCGGCTTCCGTCTCGAGCAGCGCGGCGGCGGCTCCTTGCCGGAGCGCCTTCGCGAGCGGCTTGAAGTAGGCGGGGATCGGCCATTCCACCGTTGACACGAGCCGCTTACGGATCGAGCCCTCGCCGGCCAGCGCTTGGGAGAAGGCTAACGCGTCGTCGAAGCGTTCGAACGAGACGACCGACTGCACCCACTCCGCCCGCGGCGCGAGCGGAATGACCACCTCCGTCACGATGCCCGTCGTGCCGTAGTTGTGAATATACGGGAGCAATTCCTCGCCCTTCACCGTCAGCCGCCGCGGCCGCTCCTCCAGCGTGTACACGGTCGCTTCGAGCACGTTGCCGTCCCACAGATTGCCCCAGGAGATGGACCCGATGCCGCCCGACCCGCCGCAGACGAAGCCGCCGACCGTCGCCTTCATGAACGTGCTCGGGTAGATGCGCAGCTCCTGCCCCTGCTCCCGGGCCTGCTTCTCCAATGCGCCCATGCGGACGCCGCATTGGACCCGCGCGTACCCGGGACCGATCTCGAGCACGCGGTTCAATCCGCTCGCGTCGAGCACGATGCCGCCCTCGAGCGGAACCGCTTGCCCGTAATTGCCCGTCCCCGCGCCGCGGACGGTGACCGGCAGCCGATGCCGGTACGCGAAAGCCAGCGCCGCCGCAAGCTCCCGTTCGTCCGTCGGCGCCGCGATCCCGTCCGCCAGCTTCTCCCGCAGCAGCGGCTCGAGCACCGGCGAATACCAGTAGTAATCCTTCGACAGCTTCTCGCGCGACGCCGGATCGAGCAGGAACCGCTCCTCGCCCAAGACGTCGACGGCTTCCTTCCGCCATTCCGTCGCCATGCCGCTCGCTCCCCTCGCGTATGCTAGTCTCCGGAGCGGATGCTCTTCATGTCGAAGGCCGCCATCTCGAGCAGCGCCTCGGCGATCATCCGCCCGCCCTGCGTCAGGAGCCGATCCCCCTTCTCCTCGGTCGCGATCGTCGCGTCACCCGTAATGCCGCTCGCGGACAGATCGTCCATCACCCAGGAGTACGCTTTGTTTTTCAAATCGAGATACCCTGTCGGGAAGTTCGGCACTTCGCGCGGAGCAAGCTCCATATTCACCCAAGCGCTCTTAATGCCGAGAACCAGAGAGGTTTCCAGATCGCCGCCGTGGAGACCGATGCGCCGTTCTTCCTCGTCGATGACGCCTTCGCCCATCTTGAGGCCGCCCGCGTCCATGCGGAACACCGTAAGCCCGCAATCGACCCGGATTTCCCGCGCCATCATGTTCAACAAATCCGCGTTGCCGCCGTGCGTATTGAACAGGAGCAGCTTCGCGAAGCCGGCCCGGCTCACGCTTCGGGCGACGTCGAGCAGCACGCGCATGAGCGTCTCCGCGGAGAGCGTGATCGTGCCGGGGTGGTTCGCGTGCTCGTTGCTCTTCCCGAACGGAATCGGGGGCAGCAGCCAGATGCGGGCGTCCTCCGGCAGCCGCTCGAACGCCTCCGTGAGCAGCGCTTCGCCGATCAACGTGTCGGTGAAGGACGGCAGATGCGGTCCGTGCTGCTCCGTCGCGCCGACCGGCAGCACGACGAGCGCCCCTTCCTTCGGCAGCTTCGGTACCTCGAGTCTGCTCAGCCGCGGCAAGAAGCGGGTATCCCACGCTTTGCCCGTGTAACGCGTCATTTTCGTAGACATGTCTCTTCCTCCTGTAGGTTCTAATTGAAATTCAATCTATGAAACCCCGCGCTTTCAACGCATCCGCGACATTCGCCACTCGCCCGCCTAACCGGGAAGCGATCGTCAGCTCTCTCGCGTCCGGCGTCAGCGAGCTGTCCGGCCCCGCCAAGGTGGAGGCGCCGTACGGAGAACCGCCGATCGCGTCCGCCGTGAGAAATTCGGGATTTTCGGAATAGGGCAGCCCTACGAAGATCATGCCGAAGTGCAGCAGCGGCACGATGGAGGTCAGGATCGTCGCTTCGTGACCGGTATGGATCGAGCCTGCGCTCGTGAAGACGCCGGCGGGCTTCCCTTCGAGCGCGCCTTCGGCGGATACTTCCCCCGCGAACTCCAAGAACAGCTTCACTTGGGCCGGCATCATGCCGTAATACGTCGGGAACCCCCATACGACGCCGTCGGCCCAGCGCAGATCGTCGTTGGTCGCGATCGGGACGTCTCGTTGAGCGGCGAGCGCCGCCTCGTATTTCTGAAACCGTTCGTCGGTCTTGAACCGCCGCTGCAGCGAGCTCAACGCTTCGCCCGGGTTCGGTTTATCCAAATACGGCGTCCGGTCGTTCGGAGACTCCATCTCGGGGATGCGAACCGTCCGCACCGCCGCCCCGGCGGCTTCCGCGCCGGCGGCGCAAGCCTCCGCCATTCGAAACACGTGGCCGTAAGCACTGTAGTACACTACCAGTAGGTTCGTCATCGGCGATGCCCGCCTCCTTTCCTTGCCTCTCAGTGTAGTCCCCTGCCGGAAGTTGAGTCAACATACCTAACACATCTTTGGAATACACCATAAGAAGATGGTTGGTTTTTTAGATATTAACCAAAGTTGAACCCCATTTATAACCATTTTCCCTTTTATTTGCGCAATACTGAGTGATATTGTGTTATGTTTTCTAACATGCATTTGACCAAACCTTAGAAGTAGTTTTATATTTCTTTAATATAGTGAAACGCTATGGAAGGGAGACGGGAGCATGCGCTTAACGGTCGAGGAAGCCCTGACCATCTACCCCTTGTCGAAAGCCAAGCTCGTGGCCGGTTCGAAGGGGATCGGACGAATCATCACGTCGCTCAATACGATGGACGCCCCCGACGTCTTCGATTGGATCAAATCCGGGGAGATGTTGTTTACGACCGCCTTCGCCATCAAGGATACGCCGGACAGCTTCCTCCAGATGCTGCGGAAGCTGGACGAACGAGGAGCGGCGGGGATCGGCATCAAGCTCGGCAGGTATTGGTCGGAGATTCCGGACATCGTTCTGGAAGAGGCCGACCGCATGCATTTTCCGATTCTGGAGCTGCCTTACGAATTTACCTTCTCCGACCAGATGAACGCCCTCTTCCACGCGGAGTTTCAACGCAGCACCGAGAAGCTCCACGACGCGCTCGAGAAGCAGAAGCAGCTTGTCCGGTTCGCGCTGCAAACGCAAAGCTTCGCCGATCCGTTCCAGAAGGTCGCCGACATTCTGGCGCGCCCTCTCGCCGTCGTGAACGCGCGGGGGCAAATTTTATTGAATGCGAGCGGATGGCCGGAGGCGGAATTGCTCGCGTCTTGGCCTTGGCCTCCGAAGCTGAGCCGCATCGAGAGCGAACGCGGCTGGACGAGTCGCATTCCGCTGACGAAGGAAGCCGACTGCTACGGCTTCTTGCTGGTGATGTCCGACGATCCGGACGCGCTTCAAGAAGAAGAGGGGCTGCTGCATCAAGCGGCCGAAATTTTATCCCATCACATGAGCCGCCTCGACGACGATCAACAGACGATCGCCAGCTACCAATGGGGGACGTTGATCGAACGGTACGTGCAGCGGCAAATTCCGAGGGATACGTTCCAGGAACAAGCGAGGACGATCGGATCGCCCGGACCCGCCGGCCCGTTCGTGTGCGTCGTCACCATCCCGTCCGCGGATTCGTCTCCGGAGTCCGCCCGCGATCGATTCCACGATTTTCGCAGGGAAATCAAATACCACTTGCATCTGGGAACGTTGGAGTCGCGGCAGCACGTCCTGTTCCGCGACCGCCTGCTGTCCGTGTTTCAGATGAACGACGGCGCAAGCTCCGGGGAGGCGTTCATGAATCTCGTCGTGAAGAGCTTCGACGACATCCATCGAACGCAAGCCGGCGACCCCTTGCGAAGCTACGTGAGCAAGGTCAAGCTCGAGCTGCCCGAGCTGTTGGAAGCGTACGAGGAATGCACGGAAGCGAAGAAGATCGCGGACGCGCTCTCCTTCCACTCCCCGGTCGTCCCTTTCGCCAACCTGGAGCTGTCGTATGTGTTTCGGTACATTCCCAACGACATCATGAAGCGATACTGCGACAACGTGCTGCGTCCGCTCCAATCGAAAGACGAAGAGTACCGGACGTACATGCTGAGCACGCTGGAATGTTATTTCGCCAACGAAGGGCAAATCAATGAGGTCGCCAAGCAAATGTTCATTCATCGGAATACGGTGTTGTACCGTTTGGAGAAGATGAGCGAGCTGCTGGGGCTGGACTTGAGGAAAATGGGGGATTTACTGAAGCTGAAGCTGCTGTTCATGTTCAAGCGCTTAATGACGACGAACGATTACAACGCTTGACGGTTCATCGAGCGATGGTTCCCCGCCGTCATACGACCGCAAAGGCCCGGCGCGCTTCCTCGCCGATCGGTTCGCGCGGCTCGGCGTTCCGCTCGCGGCGTTCCACCTCGCCCTCGGTCCGCTCGTCGAGTTCATCGCCGGCCGCACCGGGTACGATCGCTTCGGCGCCTATAATCGAGCGGAAGTGCCTTCTTTCCGTTCCGACCACTTCGGGCCGCTCCGGTTCGTCGAGACGCTGCTCTATTTCGCGCTCGTCTACGCGGCATGGCGCGTCTTCGCCGCCCGCCGCAGCCGCAGCGCCGGGGCCGCCGGCATCGCCGCGAAGCGGTCCGGATGGCTCGACCGGCTCGATCCCGACGTCCGCGGGTCAACCGCAGTCCTGCTCGATCCGTTCCGCTATGGCGTATTCGCTCGGGTATATCGCCATATATTCGGTTAACCCGACCATCCGGAACAACTTCTGATAATGCCCGCTTACCCCGAATGCGAACGTGCGGTACCCCGCCTTCAGGCCCGAGCGGACGATCCGGATCAGCAGGGCGATGCCTGCGCTGTTAATATAAGGGACATCGGCGAAGTCGATGACGAGGTTCGTCTTCCCGCCGTCGAGCCCTTCCTGCCACGACCGCAGGCCGAGCAGCGTCTCCTCGGCTTGCTTCGTCAGGTCCCCGTGCAGCGTCAGCGCCGTATAATGCTGCGTTTCCCGCAGCGTCGCGCGGCAATCGCGGTTCATCGTCCCTCCTCCTTCCTTAGCATGAAAGTCAATGCCGTGCAAAACCCGCGTCCCCCCCGAAAATGCTCTACCCTGTCCGCCAGCTCCGACATGAGCAGAATGCCCCACCCGCGTTCGCTGCCTTCGTTCGCGGGCGCGGTCCGCTTCGACAGCTTCGCTTCGTCGGCCCCGGGGCCTTCGTCGTATACGCGGAACCGCGCCTCGCCGCCCGCGTACTCGAACTCTACGAGCACCCACCGTTCCGGATTCATGCCGTTGCCGTGCTCCGCCGCGTTGAGGCACGCCTCCGCCACGGCGCTGGCCATATCCTCTATGCGATCGGCCGGAAACCCGCAGCCGAGGGACAATGTCCTCAGGTCGGCCAGCACCCGCTTCTCTTCCCCGTAGCGGCTGGGGTACCGCCACGTTCGGCGGACTTCGCCGCCGGTCAGCTCCGTCATCCGCTCACCGTCTTCCTCTAGTTCCGGTCGTGTTTCTTTAAGTGTAACCAAGCTCGCTTACATTTTCCTTACAGAAGCGGATGCGCCGAGCAGCCGTCTCGTCTCCGGCGACGGCTTCGCGCCGAGCTCGTCCCGCAGCCGACGTTCGAACGCCTCGTATAGACTCTCGGCCTCCGACTTCCGCCCCGCGTCCGTCAGCAGCTCCAACAGCGCCTGCAGCGGTTCCTCCCGATGCGGGTCCAGCTCCGACCACGCTCTCGCGTACCGCTCGGCCCGCGCCATGTCCGATCGGCGAAGCGCCGCGCGATACAGCCGCTCCAGCACACGGCTTTGCAGCCGCTCGAGCTCGTCGCGCTGCCGGTCCAGCCATTCGAGGTAAGGCTTATTGGGCAAGAGCGGCCCGTATAACTCGGCCGCCGTCTCGTACAGTTCTTCGGACAGCTCCGGCTGATCCAGCTGCAGCCGATCGGCCACGCGCACCAGCGTGACGTACTTCTCCGCGTCGACCTCTTCGATCGATGCCTCCGGCAGCGACACGACGCCGTCCCGAAGCACGGCGCCCTCGCCCCAGCCGAGCGCCTCCTTCAACGCGCGCCGGATTTCGTGAATCGCCACGTACAGCTGATTGGCCGCCTTGACGGGTTCCGCGTCGCTGCCGAACAACGCGTCGATCGCATGCTCCTTCGGCATCGCGTGACCGGGACGAAGCAGCAGCAAGAGGAACAGCTCCTGCGCCTTCTTCCGCTTCCAGCGCGGCGCCGCGATCGGCTCCCCCGCGCGCTCCAGCGCGAGTTCCCCGAAGCAGCGCACGCGCACCGGAGCGCCTTCCCGAGGCGCCGCCGTCGGCCCTTCGACGAGCGCGGCCGCGCGAGAGATCGCGCGGCGGTACTCCGGCGGAAGCCCGAGCGGCAGCAGCGCCTCGGCGTCCGCAAGCGCCGCCTTCGCTTCCCCGGCGCGTCCCGCGCGAGCATGCCTCGACGCAGTGCGCAGCAGTTCCTCGGCCTGCAGCTCGAGGTCGCCGGGGAACCGCTCGCGCCGCGCCGCTTCCGCCCGCTCCGCCTCGCGATCCAGCTCCGCGCCCCCGAGCGTCGACAGCCTCAGTCGCAGCCGCAGCGCCTCGGCCAGCGCCCGATAGTAGTCGCTCGCGCCGAACGCCTCCTCCAAGGCGGACGCGTCGAGACCGACCTCGAGCAGCTTCGCGTGCGGCAGGTACGCCGGATGCCACGCCGCCTTCTGGCGCATCGTTCGGATGATCGGAGCCCCCGCTTCGGCCGGGATCTCCGCCGCCTCCGACAGGCGCTTCCATTCGAAGGCGGCCGCCAGCGCCCGCTCCCTCCGGTCCGCCCCGGCGAACCCGATCGCCGCCTCTTCGAAGCGTCGCAGCCGCTCCTCGACGGAGAGGCCGAGCAGGAACCCGCCCCGGCCCAGCGCGAACCAGACGTCCGGGCGACTGTCGCCGCCGTCGTCCGGAAGCTCTGTCTCCTCCTGCAAAAATCGCAGCCCCGTCTCCGCTTCCGCGACGTCCCCCAGATGCAAGCCGACGTCGGCGAGCCAGGCGATGCCCGCTCGGAGCGCACCCGCCGCGCCCGATCGGGCGAAGCCCCGCACCGCGAAAGCGAGAAGCGGCTTCGCCTCCCCGAATCGTCCGTCCCGCGCGAGACGCCTCGCGTAGGCGGCGGCGACGGTCGGCGATCGCGCCAGCCATTCCTCCGGCGGCGGAGCCGTCGCTTCTTCCGGCCAATCGCCGGCGTTGTCCGCGATGATGCATTCCAGCGCGAACCGTTCCTCATGATCCCGCAATGCGATCCGCCTCCTCTCCGGCAACGGGAAGTCGAAGCAGCAGCAGCGTCCGATCGTCATCGTACGCCCCTTGGCCGGGCGGCGGCAGCAGCTCGATCAGACGCCGAAGCGCCTGCTCGGCGGAGCCCCCTTCCGAGATCCGCTCCAACGCCCGTTCCAGCCGGGCGAAGCCGAACAGCTCCCCGTCCTCGGCGGTCGCCTCTACGATGCCGTCCGTGTAGAGCAGCAGCGCGTCGCCTGCCTCCAGCCGTTCGATCGTCTCCGCATAGTCTTCCTCGGCATCGATCCCGAGCGGCAACGACGGCAGCGCCTTCGCTTCCTCTGCCCGCCGCCCCCGAACGAGCAGCGGCGAGACGTGTCCGGCCGAAGCGTACCGCCAGGACGACGACGCCGCATCCCAGAACCCGACGCCCATCGTGACGTACATGCGCCCCTGCAGCGTCTCCGCGATCGCCATATTAAGCCGCCGCAGGAGCTCCGCCGGGGAGTCCGCGGCGCGCGCTTCCTTCCGAAACAAAGCGAGCGTCGCCGTCATCAGCATCGATGCGGATACGCCCTTGCCGGACACGTCGCCGATCATGACGACGAGTCCGCCGTCCGGCCGCTCGACGATATCGAACAGATCGCCGCCGACCTCCCGGCTCGGCGCGGACAACGCCGCCAGCTCGAGTCCGCCGCGGCTTCGCGCCGCCGCCGGCAGCAAACTCTTCTGCACCTGATAGGCGAGACGAAGCTCCTGCCTCGTCTCTTCGTACGACCTGCCCATATGACGCTGCAGCCGGTTGAACGCTTCGGCCAGTTCCCCGAATTCGTCGCCGGACACGACCGGAATCGGGCGATGCGCGGAAGCGCCTCCGCCCTGCTGCAACGCTTTCACCTCGGCCGACGCCGTCCGGATGTCCTGCCGGATTTCCGCGACCAGCAAGTAAAACACCGTCATGCCGAACGCGAGCCGAATCGCCGCCGCGACCGCGATATTGCCGATCTCGATCGGCCGGTGCGACGTCCCGGACAAGTACTCGAACCCTGCCGTGGACACGACGAAAAAGCAGCTAAGCGTCGCGACGCTCATCGGCAGTAGAAGGCTGGCGAGCGGGGCCGGGCGCGACTCCTTCGTTCCCAGGGATAAGAGCACCGGGCGCACCGCCCTGCGGGATAGGGCGTACTGCAGCGTGCCGATCACGAGAGCGACCGTCATCTCGCTGACGAACGAGCCCGCCAGATCGGCCCAATCGGATGCGGTCAGCTCGAGCACCGATCCGCCTCTCCTCCGGATGCTTGCGACATCGTATAATGCCGACAAGGCGATCGACAGAAGCAAGAGTCCCGACAGCATCTTCCCCGGCAGCCGCATGAGCCGCAGGCGGAGGTCTTCCGGATCGTCGCCCGACCCGATCCAGCGGTACGAGAAGACCGACAAGACGATCAGGATGAAGAGGTCCCCTGCAAGAATGGCCGGAATATTGAATTCGAGCAACCGCCGGAGCGGAATATGGTTCAAGAACACGTTGTCGACCGTCAGCATCGTCGTGCCGACCGCGACGGCCAAGGCGAAGACGGCCGCGAGTTTGGTCAGAAGCCGCAGCTTCAGCTTACGCATATCGCCGTTCCTCCTTGGCCGGGACGACGGTCGCCTCCGCGATCAGCAGCGCCCTGTCCGCATCGCGATTCCCGGCCTCCGCTCCTCCGAACGCCCAGATCCGGTCCAGCGCTTCCTCCGGATCGCTTCCGGCGGGGAGCGTCTCCGCGAAGTCGCGGAATGCCGCGAAGCCGTTCTCCTGCCCGTCCGCACGGAATCGTTCCGCCACTCCGCCGTTGTATAGGATAAGCCGTTGTCCCGGCCGCAACGTCCACTCTCCTTCGATGTAGGCCGTATCCGGCAGCGCGCCGATCGGCAGTCCGCTCGACGGGACGAGCTCGATCGAGCCGCCCTCCCATCGAAAGGGGGCGGTATGCCCCGCTCCCGCATACCTGGCCGTTCCGTCGCCCGGATCCAGAACGACGAGGCCGAGAGAGACGAGCGGATCGCCGCCGGCCGTGTCGTGCATCGAAGCGTTCAGCCTCGTCAACACCTCGCCCGGCGTACCGCCCGCGCGAAGCTCCGTCCGCAGCAGCATAACGGCCGCAGTCATCATCAACGCGCCCGAGGCGCCTGCGCTCGACACCTCGCCGAGCGCGATCGCGATGCGCCCATCGGGCAGCGCCATGTAATCGTAGAAGGCGCCGCCGACCGCCTTCGCGGACTGCAAGCGGCATCGGATGCGAAGCCCGTCCGCCTCGTGGCGCTCCGCGGGGAGCAGCATCCGCTGCAGCGAAGCCGCCAACGCCAAGTCTTCGCGCTGCTCCTCGCGGGCTGCGGCGGCTTTCGCGTGCAGCTCGCCGATCGCTTGCGCCAGCTCCCCGATCTCGTCCCGGACCGTCGCGGGCAGCGCGCGGGGACGGCGCTCGGCTGCGCCGCTCAGCGCGCGCATCGAGGCGGAGAGGGTGCGGAGTTCCCTTCGCAAGTAGAAGAACAGCAGAAACATGACCGCGCTGGCGATCGCCATCGCGACGAGCGCGATTCCGATCGTCGCCGACGCGGACGGCTGTTCTCCCCGCAGCGTCATGTTCCGGATGAACCACAGCTGCGGAATCGCGATGAAAAACAAGCCCGCCGCGAACGCCCCCGTCCAGAGACGGACGAACGAGCGCGGGGGCACCGCCGACGCACGCGCGCCGCGGTAGAATCGGAAATACGGCCGCAAGAGCCAGCGCGCGACCGACATATATACGAACGCCAGCGTCCATGCGAACGCCTGCTCGACCGCGAGATGACGAAGGACCAATTCGTCGAACGGACGAATACGGAACCCGTACACCTCGAGTCCATGGTACGCCGCGGAACCGATCGCGCCGGCCAGCGCGACGAAGCGGAACACCTCGCCGGGGAACCTCGTCAGCCGGTCGAACGCCAGCCGCGTTGCGTCCTCGCCTCGCCGCTCCCGGAACGACGTTTGCCTGACGGGATCGAGCCGGACCGTCGTATACCGATGCAGCGCGAACGTAAACAGCAGCATCGTTCCCGTCACGAAATAGAAATCGAATCGGAAAATATGCGCCCACGTCGATCGGTCGATGCCTACGTTATAGCCGTTCATACAGACGACGGCAAGAACGGCGGCCGCATAGTAAAATCGAATTAGGGATCGGTACATGAAGCGGACTCCCCTTCTCGCGAACGTAATTCTTAAGAACTATATTCGCGCAGGCGGGGCGTATTCCTCCATAAAAGTTCGTGAACTGGAGCGCGCGAAGGGATGGGGTGACTGCATATTCCTTCCATAACGTGAACAAAGCGCACCTGCGTCGGGTTTCGCCGATACAGGTGCGCTTTGCTTTCATTCCTATCGCTGCCGTCAGGGTGCCGTGACGAGATCGGAAAACACGCTCGTGTTGAACATCGACTTGTAGGCGACCCGGATCGCGTCGCCCGACGCCAAGCCGCCCGGAACCGGGATTTCCGGATCTCCGATCTCGGTTCGAATCGCCTCCGACGTGACGCCGTTCTTCGAAATATAGACGTACATGATGTTCCCATAGGCGTTCTTTATCCGAATGCTCCCGCTGTCAGCCAACAGTTCGAATTGTCCGTCGACATCCGTTCCGGCTGTCGGTCCGGCTTGAACGGTTGCGGATGCATAGGCGCTCGTATTCCCATGAAGGTTCATGAGGCCTACGTTCACGACATCCCCCGGGGACAAGCCGCCCTCGATCACGATGTCCGTATTCGCATCCTCCTGCAGCGCGTACTCCCGTTCCGGCTCGCCGTTGATCGCAATGATGGCTTTATACCCGTTAACGCTGTTCCATTCCCCTAGACCGTTCATGATTCTCACTTTGCCTTCATGACCGAGGACGATGAATTCTCCATTCATCATTTCGTCATTCGGAGGAGCGTAGGACAAGGTCCCGTCTTGCATCCATACGGTTCTCGCCCCTTCGGAGTCCGACAGCCGATACCAGATGTTGCTGCCGAACGAATCGCCGACCCCTTCGATCACAGCCGATCCCTTCGCAACGGTTTCGGCAACTTCGGAAGAGTACGTATCCAGGCCGAACATCTCGTTCGGATCGGTGTTCCCGATATACAATTCGAGCTTAGAGTAATGGTAGAGTTCCGACCTCGTAATATCGGATAGGGCTACAACCTCCTTCCTCTCTTGATGAAAGCCGAGCTTTCCGAGAAGATCGGTCAAAATTTGTTCATCCGAAGGGGCGGTGTTGACCGTATTGGAATACATCGCATACGAGCCTTGAATCATAGCCAGTCGGATGAAATACGTCTTCTCAGCACTCAGACCGTTCACGACCGCCGATCGGGAAGCCGCGTTCAACGGGTCCGACGCGGACGACTTGCTCCAACTCTTCCCGCCGTCCTCCGACTGCTGAAGCTCAATCGCCGCATCCTCAGCCAGTACCGGCAACGTGAATCCAAGCTCGACCGAAGCGCCGTGATTGGCCGTCACCGTCAAGTCTGCTGTGGGAGCAAGCTCCGCTCTCGCGGCCATCCCCCATACGACGGTCTCGTTCGGCAGCGACTGCCCGGTCAGATTCACGACTGCCGGTTGCGCGAGCACTGGGAACGCGGTTTTCGCGACTTCCATAAATTCGCTTCGATGCGTCCATGGATGCATCGGAACGACGATGTTCGGCTGCAGCGTTCGAATCGCCTGGATCACCTTATCGGCCGGAATCGGCCCGCCCATGGAATCGCCGATCGGGATCATCAAGAAGTCAATCCCGTCTTCCCCTTGAAGCGCATCCACCATGGTTTGATCCGTAAATCCGTCGAACACCGGCCCCATTCCGTCGCCAAGGTGAACGATTCGCAATCCGGCGACTTCATAGATAAAGGCTGCGTTCGCTCCGATCTTGCCGAGATTCATGCCGCTTTGGAAATGAGGCACGTTCACGTTGCTGATCTTGATGTCGCCATGATCGGCAGTTACCGGATGGAGGGCGTATTCCCACTCCCAAGGCGGTTGATCCGGATTCGATACGACGGTTCCTCGGAACACTTGGCCCGCGGCGGCGGCAGTGGGCGCAGCGCCGAGGTAGTTATGGTCCTCATGATCGTGGCTCATCGTGATCAGCGTAATGTCTGCTTCGTTCGTCAGCTCGTAGGCAGGCAAGCCGAACAGCCGCGGCGTCCACGGATCGATCAACACCTTCTTCCCCGAGGCTGCCAGCACGAAGCTCGAATGTCCCAGATATTCCAGCGTCACGCTTTGCGCCGCGGGCGGCTTCGGTTGGACGATCAGCTTGAATGCGACAAGAACGGCCGCGCCATTGCTATCCTGTACGGTAGCCGTGATCGTCGTTGTCCCGGCGGCAAGCGGAACGGCATGCAGCGATCCGCCCTCGAGCGTCAAGCCGGCGATTCCGCTGTCGCTTGCGAGGACTTCCGTCACGGTCAAGCTGTTTCCGTCCGGGTCATCCGCCAGCGCGGAGGCGCTGAGCGTCAAGGCCGGACCTCCAAGCTCGATCAGCCGATCCTCGACGGTTTTGGCGACGGGCGGACGGTTTGCCGCGGATGGCAGCGCCTTTACGGTGACTTTGAATAACTTCGTAAGAGCGGCATCCCCTTTGCTTAAACGGGCGGTTATCGAAACCAAGGCATCGTTGTCGGGCGCGACGGGCCGATAGACGCTTCCGGTCACGCTGACGACGTCGGGTCTGTCGGGCGTCCATGAGATCGCAATGCCGTTCGAACCGCCGACGGGCAAGACCAACGATTTCGTTACGGACGCTTCGGAATCCCCTTCCTGGAAGCCGATGGCCAACCCGGCGCTTGCGGCCTTCAATTCCTCCAGATGCCGAAGCTTCGCTAGGCCCCGTTCGATGGCGCCGGTCCAATCTCCGTCTTCGTTCATCTCCTCCGCGGCTGCGCCCAGCTGATGCGCCGCGTTCAACAAGCCCTTGGCCTCCGCCAGCAACGGCTCATGCTCGGGACCGAGCTCTGCGATGGAAGGAAGCTTCCGCGCTGCCGCAACGACGTTATTCACGGCCGCCCGCCGGAACGCGTCCAGCGCCGCAGGCTCCAGCTTCCCGGTATCGATCCGCGCGCCGTCGCCGGCGACGACCGCCAGTTCGCCGGGATGGCCTTCGAGGACGATGTCGGCGTTAGCGACGATCGTGCCGACGGACGCTCCGTTTCGGAAGGAAAGACTTGCCTTCGAGTGGAACCGGATCTTGTTCACGTTCGCGTCCTTGTCCAGTTGAATGACGGACCCTTCCGCGAAGACGGCGACGTCGGCGTCGACCGTCCCTCGAATGACGACCGTTTGCTCCGATGCGGTTTCCCTCACCTCGATGCTTCCCAACGAACCGTTTTTATTTTCCAAGATGGCCTTGGATCGCACCTCCGTCTTCGCAATCTCCGTACCTGCATTCGTCTCGATGCGAACCGGACTATTTTGTTTGGAGACGTCGACGCGAAGCGTTCCGGTTACCTTCACTCCGTTAAGCACGATCGAATCGGAGGATCCGGACAATACGACCAGATTGGCCGCCGTGATGTTCCGAAGCGTCACTTCCCCCTGCGATCCGGGGTCGACGGTCAACGTCCCGGCAACCGTGACGGAGCCCGTTGCAGGTCCATACGTCCTGCCTCCATCGGTAATCGTGAAATTCGCGAGCGTTTGTCCCGCGCTGTTGATCGCCGGTTCGGGCGGAGCGCCTCCTCCCCCTCCGACGCTAGGTCCGGGAGCGGAGGACGGTGCAGGTGCAGGCGCGGGTTTCGGCTTCGGCTGCGGCGTCGACGCTTTCTTCGCCGACTCGAGTTCATTGGCTTTCTGTCGATACGCTTCGCCGTTGACTTTGAACTCGAATGCCAGCCTTGCCAACGCTTGTCGCTCGGCTTTCCCTGCGGGATCGAAGCGAACGGTGCCGTCGCCGTTCTCGATGCCGTTCATAAACCCGATCCGATAGGCAAGGGCGACATGCGGTTTCGCCCAGTCCGACACTAGGTCGAAATCGGAGAGCTCCGCAACGGCCGACTGCTTTTCGGCCATGGATACAAGCCCCATCGCACGTACGAAAAAGACAACCAACTGTTCTCTTGTAACCGGCTCTTCCGGAGAAAATTGAGCCGGCCCTGTCCCCTGCACGACGCCGGCGGAGGACAATGCCCCCACAAAACCGGCATACCAGCTGTCCGCCGGCACATCTTTGTAGCGCGCCGACGCCTCCCGGTCCTCCTTAAGCGCCATGCCGAGCGATAGGATCTTCGACATTTCCGCGCGCGTGATCGATTGCGTCGGACGGAACGTGCCGTCTTCATAGCCGGATACGATCCCCTCGTCGGCCAGTCGCAATATTTCGGAGCGGGCATAGGAATCGCCGAGATCCCGGAGCCCCCGCCCTCCCTGTCCCGGTTCGGCGCTCCCGAAGACTTGACCGGGCAAGGTCATCCCTCCTAGCAGCAGCACCCAGACCATCACTACATGAATACAGCCACGCATCGTGTTCCGTATCAAAGCTTCACCCTCCAATGTCGTTGTCGTCGGATCCCGACACCGACATTATAAAAGGAACGTTCTTACGAATTTCTTACAAAAGAAAAACCGCAAGAAGGGGAAGTCGAACGCTTCCTTCTCGCGGCTGCAGCTTCCTGCCGATTTAATTAAACACGACCGTCTTATTCTCGTGCACGAGAATGCGATCCTCGAGATGCCACTTCACGGCGCGGGCAAGGACGGTGCGCTCGATCATGCGGCCGATGCGCTTCAAGTCCTCGACGTTATCGCGATGCGTCACGCGCTGCACGTCCTGCTCGATGATCGGACCGCCGTCGAGCTCCTCCGTTACGTAATGCGCGGTCGCGCCGATGATTTTCACGCCGCGGCCGTGCGCTTGACGATACGGGTTGCCGCCGATGAACGCCGGCAGGAACGAGTGATGAATGTTGATGATACGGTTGCGGTACACGTCGATGAACTTCGGCGAGACGATCTGCATGTACCGGGCGAGCACGATCATGTCGGCGCCGTAGCGCTCCACCGCTTCGACTTGGCGGCGCTCCGCCTCCGGCTTCGTGTCCGGCGTAACCGGAATGTGCACGTACGGAATGCCGAACGGATCGACGAGCCGCTTCATGTCGGGGTGATTGCTGACGACGACGGCGATGTCGGCGTACAGGTCGCCCGACTGCCACGACCAGAGCAGCTCGAGCAGGCAGTGGTCTTCCTTCGAGACGAACACGGCGACCCGCTTCTTCACGGAAGCGAGGAAAAACCGGCAATCCATGCGGAACTTCTCCGCAATCGGCGCGAAGTCGGATTCCAGCTCGCTCAGCCGGCCGGCGAGGCCTTCCAGGTCGAACTCGACGCGCATGAAGAACATGCCGCCTTCCGGATCGGCGGAATATTGATCGGACTGCACGATATTCGCGCCGTGCTCGAACAGAAACTTCGAGACGGTGGCGACGATGCCCGGACCGTCGGGGCACGCGATCAGCATGCGCCCGCGGTCGGGACTGACGACTTTCTTCGGGGTTTGCAATGGGATCATCATAACGGCGTCTTGCTCCTTCTGCTTCTGCTTGTGCTTATGCTGCTGTTACGCCAGCTTCGCGACGTCGACGCCCGCGAGCCACGCCGTCAGGCGGTGGTTGATTTGCTCTTCGGTCAAGTTCGCGAACAGCTTGTCTTCGAGAATCATATCGTACAACCGGTCCATCGGCTCGCGCGGGTCGGCCTTCTTCGCCTTCGCGTCGGACTTGAGCGTGTCCCACGTACTGACGATGAAATTCCGGTGATGCACGTCCTTCTCGCCGAAGAACGCGCCGAGCTTCTCGACGTGCTCGAGGAATTCATCGCCGAACCGCGCGCGATGGTCGCCGCGCAAGAGCGCGATCTCGGCTTCGTACATCGGCCGCTGCGTCGCGTCGTCCTTGCCGATCCACGGCGTCTCGAGAATCATCGGCAGGTGCTGCAGCTTCTCGTGGTCGACGATGCGCTTCATCGCCTCGAAGCCGATCCAGCCCGCGCCGACCGGCGCGTGGCGGTCCTTGCCGGCGCCGCGCGGATTTTTGCTGTCGTTCAAGTGAAGGACCGCGAGCTTGTTCAAGCCGACCGTCTTGTCGAACTGCTCGAGCACGCCGTCCAGGTCGTTCACGATGTCGTAGCCGGCGTCGTGCACGTGGCACGTATCGAAGCATACCGTCAGACGATCGTTGTCTTCGACGCCTTCCATAATGCGGGCGATCTCTTCGAACGTGCGGCCGATTTCCGTCCCCTTGCCGGCCATCGTCTCGAGCGCGATCTTCACGTCCGTCTCGGAGGTACCCTTCAGCACCTCGTTCAGACCTTCGCCGATGCGCGCGATGCCATAGTCCAGATCCTTTTCCGTATAAGCCCCCGGATGTAACACGATATTCTTCACGCCGAGCGTGTGCGTGCGACGAATTTCTTCCTGCAGGAAATCTACCGCCAAATCGAACGTATTCCCCTTGTAGGAGCCCAAATTGATGATGTACGGCGCGTGGACGACGATCTCGTCGATGCCGTGCGCTTGCATAATGCCGCGGCCCTCTTCGATGTGTTTCTCTTCGAGCGGCTTGCGGCGCGTGTTTTGCGGCGCCCCCGTGTAAATCATGAACGTGCTGGAGCCGTAGCTGACGGCTTCGTTCGCGGCATTGACCAGCTGCTTGTCCGAAAACGACACATGCGATCCGATTTTCTTCGCCATTTATAATGAACTCCTTTCGGCTGTTAGCTCCGATAGATAGACAATCTCTACTATTGTACTTGATTTCATTCCGCTTTGGAACCGCTTGAGAGCGGCTCCCTTGCCTCGGTTCGCGGGAGATGGTACCATTTTCGGTAGAGGTGAGCGTGACATGCCCCAATGGATGGCGTGGATGATCTTTTTTTGGGTGTTTATTATGGTCGGCTTTATGGCCATTGGCGGTTATTTTATGTTCCGAAAATTTCTGAAGGTGCTGCCGAAGGAGGACGGGAAGTCGACCCTCGACTGGCAAAACCATTGGGTCGAATCGTCGCGCCACTTGTGGACGGAAGAGAGCAAGGCGTTCCTCTCGCAGCTCGTCGATCCGGTGCCGGCGGCGTTCCGCGACATCGCGAAGCATTCGATCGCGGCGCGCATCGGCCAGCTTGCGCTCGAACGCGGCGCGCCGGAGGTCACGAAGGAGCTGTGCGTCGAGGGGTACATCCTCGCCACGCCGCGGCGGGATTATAAGTTTCTGCGCAAGTTTCTGGACGACGCGGGAATCGATTACGAGCGCTACCTCCCGATGCTGGAGGGGCAAGCGGAAAGCCGTGCCTGAGAGGCGCGGCTTTCTTTCTGGCACGCCGCTCTAATCATACCATTAGAGAATGTATGTTCGCAATATAAGTCCGCTGCGGTTGCACCTAAAACAAAAGCGTCGGCAAGTGCAAGCAAGGCACTGCCGGCGCTTTTTTCGTCAAGTTTGCAACGGATCATTACAATCGGGTTGCGTTGTTCCATTAGGCTCGGGCTGGGATGGTTCAGTAGATGGAATCGGCTCGGTAGATTGCATCGGTTCCGTTGACGGCGTCGGCTCGGTAGACTCGGCTGGCTCCGGCGTCTCTGCAGTCGCTTCGTATGCGCTTAAGCAAGGCGAACTTCACTCCATTTTCGTCTCCCCCGCCGATCGCGCTGCCGAAGCCCTCGCACAATATTCCGCCTCCCCCTTGACAGAAGGTCGAAAATGCGGTTAACTATTTAATAGTTAGATAATTATCTAAATATCTTACAGAAAGGAGACCCCAACCGGATGTCGCTGAACGACGCGTTCAAAGCGCTGGCCGACCCGAACCGACGCAAGATTCTCGACTTATTGAAGAAAGGCGACCTCGCCGCGGGCGAAATCGCCGAACACTTCGATATGACGAAGCCGAGCATCTCCAACCATTTGAATTTGCTCAAACAGGCGGACCTCGTCCGGGACGAACGGAGAGGCCAGCATATCGTGTATTCGCTGAATACGACGGTGTTCCAAGACGTAATGAAATGGATCTTAGACCTGCAAAACGCAGGAGGAAAGGATGATCAGACATGATGATGAAACGTTGGGGTATTCCCGCCGCGGCCGCGCTGCTTGCCGTCGCCGCAAGTCTGTATTTCTACGCCGAGCTGCCGGAGATGATGGCGATCCACTTCGGTCCGTCGGACGATCCCGACCGGTACGCCAGTAAGGCTGTCGGCGCGTTCCTGCTGCCCGCCGTCATCTTCCTCGTATCCGCCGTCACGAACCTGAGCGGCAAGCTCGAGCGCGACGAGAGCAAGCGCAAGCGATTCGCCGACGTCAACGACACGGTGAACGTCGTGATTGCCCTCTTGCTGCTCGCCGTGCATCTCATAACGCTCGCGTTCAACCTCGGTTACGAGATCAGCCCGTCGATGTTCGCGCCGCTGGCCGTCGGCATCGTGTTCATTGCCATCGGCAACGTAATGCCCCGGGCCCCGCAAGGCACGCTGAAGCTGTTCCGCTTGAAGGAAGAAAACTACGCGAGATACGCCCGCTTCCACGGCCGATTCATGGTCTTGGCCGGCTTCCTGATCGTCCTCTCCACCTTGCTTCCGGGGATGTTCGGCATGTACTTCATGTTTCTGGTCATCGCGGCGCTCGTCGTATCGGTGATCGGCAGCGCCGCTTACTTCAACCGATAACGCGACGCGAACGGCTGGCCGTCCCAGACGATGCTGGATGCCGTGCGCCGCGAACGAATCGCTTCTTCCTCGAGCATGAGGAAGAAGTTTTTCGTCGGCAAGTACCCGAGCCCGTGCTTCTCGCTCAGCTTGTCCAGGTACGGTCGCATCGCGTCCTGCTTGTTCGACTGGTTGTCTCCGCCCGCGGAAGCGAACGCGTAGAGGGTGCCGGCCCGCGGCACCTTCTTCACGCGGTACCCCGCTTCCACGACGCGCAGGATCCAGTCCCAATCCCAATAATTCCGCATCTCGGGATCGAACGGACCGAGCGCATCGTGCAGATCCCTCCGGTAGAGCGAGCCGGAAGCTACATAGGTATTGAAGCGGCGAAGCAGCTCCAGATCGTGCTCGTAGGCGAACAAGAACCGAGCTGTCGGCAGACGAGTTCCCGCTTTCGTCGTGTAATCGAAAATTTCCACGTCCCCGTACACGAGATCCGCGTTTCGCGCCTCATCCAGCATCGTCTTCATATGATCCGGCACGATCAAGTCGTCGTCGTCGATCGGCATGATCCATTGGCCCTTCACATGCGGCAGCGCCGCATTCCTCGCCCAAACATGATACGAGTTGACCGGCAAGTCGATGACCTGGATCCGAAGAGACGGATATAACGCGACGACGTCGTCGATCCGCTTCCCCGCGTCGTTGACGATCAATATCTCGAAGTCCGTGAACGTCTGACGCGACAACGCTTCCAACAGTTCCGCGATCGTTTGCGGTCGATTATAGGTCGGTGTAATGACGCTGATGGTCGTCATTCGGGTACGCCCCCATTTTATAATTCTTTAGGATTATAGATTCATTCTATACAATTCGATGACAGTTGCCAACTTTTTCTAAATATGATAAAGAACCCGAGCCGAAAGGCGCGGGTTTCTCTTCTCGCATTCGTTACGCTATAGGACCGAGGACCTCATACAGCTTGACCGCAACCGTCTTCCCCTTCATCATCCGATCCCCGACGTAATTGAAGTCGAACCGGTCCTTCGTGAGTTCGTACGTCGCTTCGGAGACGAGAATTTGCCCCGCCGTCGTCTGCGATTCGATGCGCGCCGCCGTGTTGACGTTGTCGCCGATGCAGGTATAGTCGACGCGCAGGTAGGAGCCGATGTTGCCGACGACGACCTCTCCCGTATGCACGCCGATGCCGCAGTTGACGGTGACGCCGTGGCGCGCCTCGATGCGCTCGCGCACCTCGATCATTCCCTGCTGAATGTCCCAAGCCGTCTTCACCGCGTAATACGGATGGTTATCGACGTCGAGCGGCGCGTTGTAGATAAGCATCGCGGCGTCGCCGATGAACTTGTCGATCGTCCCCTTATTCTCGAGCGCCTTGTTCGTGATCAGGTCGAACATCTCGTTCAAGAAGTCGACGACCTCCTCCGGCTTCAGCTTCTCCGACAGCGTCGTAAAGCCGCGAATATCGAGGAACAGGATCGATAGCTCCTTGTTGATGCCGCCGAGCTTGATTTCGTGGTTCGTCGTCGCGATCTCCTTCACGAGATCCGGCGAGATGTAGCGGCCGAACTGCTTCGTGATGAAGTTTTTTTGCTTATTTTCCAAATAAGACTTGACCGCGATGTTCAGGATGTACGCCAGCACGAGCACGAGCCCCGGATAGACGACGTCGACGTACAAGCTGATTTGCTTGTAAATCAGGTACTGCGCACCGAATAAGCCGCCCAGCCCGAGGGCGAACAATACGACGCTGTAAGTCGTCTTGAGGCGCCATGCGGCCCACCACGTCAGCGCCAGCAGCGCCGCCAGCAGCGCCAGAGTCACGTACCATTCGGACTTCGTCGTGACGGTGCCCTCGATCAACTGATTGACGATGTTGGCGTGGGCGTAGACGAGTCTCATGTCCCGCTCGACGGTCGTGTTGCTGTGGTCGAACTCGAAGCCGACCGCGTTGATGCCGATGAGCACGATCGCGTCCTGGAACATGACCGGATCGATCTCGCCGGCGACGACGTACAGGAACGGAACGGTGATGAACTCGTCGCTCATGGCGTCGAAGTCGATGAATACCTCGCCCTTCATGCTGTCGCCGGCCATGTAGTCGTTTTCCAAATATTTATTCACGTCATAGCCGGCCATCTGCACGGCGTTGAGCCCGAGCGACGGATAGACGGTGCCGTCCGGACCTTGAATCGCGAGCGCCGTGCGGCGAATGGCTCCGTCCTCGTCGACCAGCGCGTTAATATGCGCGGTCTTGACGTGTTCGGCGAACGGTTCGTACGGCGTGCGCACGTCGTACGCTTCTAGATATCCGCCCTTCGTGACCGTCACCTCGCGGCGCACGTCTTCCGTAATGCCCGTAACCGGAAAGACGACGTTGTCGTACATGGCGAGCGCTTCGGCGAAGGCGGCGTCCGCTTCCGGATCCGACGCTTCGTCGAAGCTGATATCGAAGCTGATCGAGTTCGGCTCGTAGCCGGGCTGGTTCAGGACATGGAGCAAATCCGCGTACACGCGGCGGTCCCAGGGGAATCGTCCGATCGCTTCGAGCGACTCGTCGTCGATGCCGATGACCACGATGCGCTCGTTCGGCGCGTGGGTCATGTTTTCCGTCATGTGGTAATTGAAGAGCGTGCGGTTCAGCACCTCCAATTGCCCGAATAAATAAAACGTCAAAGACAACAACAACACCGCCGCGTTCGCGACCGTCAACCAAATCTTCAGCTTCCGGTTCATCCGTTTCCCCCGCCCAAGAAAGTAGTTCCTATGTACAATTTATGACGTAAACGATCATATCACAAAACCAAGCGCGTCGGGGGAAAAAAGTCGCAGTCCGCGTTCGGATTCCCCCTCCCTCGGCAGGGCAAAATACCGGGGAAAGGAGCGTGTCTTCCATTGCGAAACGACTATGCGTTCGCGAGCCTGCCGGATCGCGCGGTCCGCGAATTGAAACAGTTGGAGTCGAGGCTGTACGAGGAGCTCGGGGAAGAAATTACGTTGATCGCTTATGAAAAAGAACCGCCCGGCGCGGACTCCACCGCCTGCCGAGCGGATCTGAAGGGAGAGTGAATTTCCGATGACGAAACAGGAGAAAGCGCCGCGCGGCGACGTTCGATTCCAACGGCCGCCGGCCCAGCTCGTCGCGGCGCGCGCGGACGATAAAGACATCGACGCCGAAAATAAAAAGCTGCAAGCGGACCGTCCGTATCCGCATTCGTGCGGAGGCTTATAGGAAGCTTATAAAAGCACCTTAATGCCTTTGTACACGTTCCAAATCGCCACGGCGAGCGACGCGAGCGCGGCCGCGCCGAACAATAGGAACATGCCGATCAAGGCGCCCATGCCCGCCGCCTCGGCGCTCCCGCCGATCCCGAAGGCGCCGACGCCGGTGGCGATCATGCCGACGAACGCGACGATGACCGCGACGACCGGAATGCAATGCGAGAGGAATGCCGCCTTCGCGTGGTCCTTCACGTATCGATCGTCCGAGATGAAATACAGCACGGCGGGCAAAATGAAGCCCATAAAGAAAATGCTGAAGTAAGCCAATGCGGCTAACAGTTTACGCGTATCCATGGGAATCCTCCTCGATGTTCATTACAGCTTAATACGTTCAAGGCCGGCATGGGATGCAACAACTTCATCGTCCGGCGCGAGTAAGCCGCCCGGACGCTGCGCATACTACCTTACGACGGCGATCAAGAGAAAGGTCGTGGTGGCGTTGGACGACGTAAGGAATTCAACGAAACAAGACAGTTCGGGAGGTTCTCACTCAATTTAGAGGGCGAGGGATGTGTCGGACGCTAGTTAGCGGCTTTACACGTCATCGATAGCGAAGAGCGTTATCGAATTTGCTTTCTTTGAAGATGGGATATCACCAACGGCGCCGTCGGAAGACCCGGGAAACCGGGTCTTTTCCTTTTCGAAAGAATCTTAAGTCCTATACCAGAAAAAAACGAGTTCCTACTTATTGACTATCTCTTAATAGAATTTTATAATCGTCTTACAACATTCGACAAATTTACTTATATTCACCCAACTTCATACTTATTCTGCTTGGACAAGCGGCAAACTCTCCGAAAGGCGAGGACGCAAAGCCACGGGCCTAAAGGCGATACGATTTCGCCAACGGCAGCCGGGTTACCGAAAAGGAGGAATTCGACGAAAGAAGACTGTTCCCTATCGGTGGGGAGAGTCTATTTTTATTTTGAAAGGAGACGACGATAATGGCCTTATCTGAAATCGAAATTTTAAAATTAATTCACTCGCTTCCCTTGGACGATGCGGAACCGAACGGGCCGCCGCTCCCGCCGAAGAGTGACGTCGACGTCCTTTCGTGGGCGAAAATCGACGGACGGCGAGTCTCGATTTGCCCGGACGCCGTTTATCCTCTGTTTTTAGAGACGGCGCCGGAAGTACGGATCACCGTGAACGGACAAAGCAAGTCGGGCCGGATCGCCGTTACGCCGGAGGATCTGATCGAATGGGATGCCCCTCTTCCCCCGATGTTTGCCATCGATATCTCCGAAGACCGGATGATCGCGTGGTTCAAGCTGTTCGCCACGTCGCAGCATGCTTGGCGGCCGATCTTCGCGTCCCCGGAACCCAACGTCGTCCGCCTCGAGGTCGAGGAAGACCCCGATAAGGTGGAGCGCACGCTGGACATACGCGACGTCCAGATCGTACTGCATAACAAAAAACTGTTCACATACAACCTTAAGAAGATCGAAGCGGAGCTCCGTGCGCCGACGTTCGAACGAATTCCGATCGCGGAAGGCATTCCTCCGGTGCCCAGCGTCGACGCCTTCTTAGAGTTGTTATTCAAAGAGACCGTCGAAAGCAGCTATGAAGAGATTAACGGGCAAGTCGACTTTCGAAATCATCTGAAAATCCCCTCGGCGAAAGCCGGAGAAGTCATCGCCCGTAAAATCCCTGCGAAGACGGGCACCCGCGGGTGCGATATTTTCGGATCGATCGTCGAGCCCGCCCCGCCCAGAGAGATCGTCCTAGTGCCGAAACAGCATGTTTATATCACCCCCGCGGGGGATGTGGTCGCGCTCAAGGAAGGCCGGCCTCGAATTACCGGCGAACGCGTGAAGTTCATCAGCGTCAATCCCGAATACGTCGTCTCGACCGATGTCGATCTGAAGACCGGCAACATCTTCTTCTCCGGGGACGTTACCGTGTACGGCAATGTAACGGAAGGCATGACGATCGAAGCGCTGGGCAACGTATACGTCTCCGGCAGCGTTTACAATGCGACGATTACGGCGACGGGCAGCATTCTCGTGAAGGGCAACGTCATCGGCGCCAAGATGTACTCCGGCCATTTCGGCGTTGTATACAATCGGCTGTTCAACCACTCCAAGAAGCTTAACGAATGCTTGCAAAATCTTAGAAACGGAGCGAACCGGCTGCTATCCGCCTTGGAGAAGCAAGGAAAGAGCGTGCCCGAAGGCCAAGCGTACCAGCTGTTGGCGGATACGAAGTTCAAAGAAATTCCGGCGGCGGCGAAAGAAATCCTGGGCAGCATCGTCACGATCCAAAACATTCAACACGGGCAAATGGAGGAGTTGAAGCAACATTTGGTAAAGCTGCTTCAGCCCTCCTGTTTTACGCGGTCGGAGCCGCTGGCCTTCATCAACGCTTTGCAGTATATATTGATCGAAACCTCGGAATCCATTCAACGATGCGAGGAAACCAATGTCTTGTTGGACATCCCGAAGTGTCAATTATCCACCCTGATGTCGAACGGAGACATCTTGATCCGGCAAGAGGGGGTCGTCCAAAGCGACTTGTACTCGAAGCATAACATTGTCTTTTACTTGAAGCATTCCGTATGTAAAGGTTCCACTTTGGAGGCGGGACATACGATTTCCGCCATGACCGTAGGGGGGACCTCCGGAGGCGCATGCGTCTTGAAAGCCGGGGTGAAAATTATGGTCGCCAAGATGTTCGACGGCCGAATCTTCATCCAACGATTTTCCAAAGAAATTTTGGAATCGCTGGAGCGCACCCTCTTCCACGTTCAAGACAACCGATTGCTTGTGGAGCGTATCGATCTATGACGATGGGAGGCTCGACGACATTGATGAATCGGGAACGAACAGGGAGCGTCTCCCGATTCATCGGGAAACGGCTGAACAAAAATATCGTGGGGCCTACAGGGGTTCTATACCTTCCGCAAGATACCGTCCTGAACGAAAGACATCTCGCTCTGCTTCTAGAGGCCGGTATCCGGATTACCGATGCGGACGTCTACGAATCGGTCCCCGTAACCGTCATCATCCGAGAGGCGGCCGAAGAGTGGAAGAGCATCTTCGAAGCCGCGAAAAACGCGGATCGAATTATCGCGCGGAACATCACGGAGCACGTCGTCCCCTTGCTCTTGGAGCTCGTGAGCAACTACGATTTGCATACCGTCCTGGACGGGCTGTACGAGATCGACGATTATACGTACCGACACAGCGTCGCGGTCGCCGCGCTCTCCACGCTCATCGGCAAGTGGCTGGGGTTTCCTTCCGCCCGGCTCCGCGTTCTGACGGCCGCCGCGCTGCTTCACGATATCGGGAAGACGAAGATCCCCTCGTCCATTTTATTGAAAGCCGGACGCCTTACGCCCGAAGAGTACGAGATCGTAAAGAAGCATACGGTTTTCGGCTATGAAATGATTCGGAACGCGGATGGGTTGTCAGAGCTCCATGCGCAAGTGGCGCTGCAGCATCATGAACGGCTCGACGGAAGCGGATACCCGAATCGATTAACGGAAGAAACCTTCCTCGAGAGCAGGATCGTAGCCGTCGCGGACGTCTTTCATGCGATGCTGTCCAAGAGGCCTTATAAAGAAGCCTCCCCCTTCTTTCAGGTCATGAAAGAGATGTACTCCGGCGCTTTCGGGGCATTCGATCCGGTGGTCGTCACGAAGTTCACGCAGCGTGCGATGGAAGCGTTGATCGGCAACGACGTGCTTCTTTCGAACGGCCAGACGGGGACAATCGTGCGGATCGACGCGCATAACCCATGGAAGCCATTGATATTGCTAAATCGTCGCTTCGTAAATTTGGCGAACCACCCGTCATTGGACATCAAGGATATTTAGCGTTATGTTTCCCATCGAAACAAACATGTAATGCAGCCATTTCCGCCAGGCTCTACCGCCTGACGGTTTTTTTTTTGAAAAGTGGCATAATAAAAAAGGAAGCTTCGCGGAAGCTTCCCTTGATTGTATGTATGGTGCGGTCGAGAGGATTTGAACCTCCACGAGCTTGCGCTCACTGCCGCCTGAAGACAGCGTGTCTGCCGTTCCACCACGACCGCGTTTTTGAAGACAAGAATGATAATATCACGCCCGCGGACAAAAGTAAAGTGTTTTTGCCCGATCCATTATTTCCCTGCAGCTGCTCCCGCGGATATCGTCCTTGCGACGAGCAGCAGCGCGAAGCCGATCGCCGCGATCGCGGCGCACCACGCCCACGCCCTAGCGTCGTCCCCGCTCTCGACGGCGAGGTAGATCGCGGTCGGCAGCGTCAGCGTCCGCCCCGGAATGGCGCCCGCGAACATGAGCGTCGCGCCGAATTCGCCGAGCGCGCGGGCGAAGCCGAGGATGAAGCCCGCGACCAGGGCGCGCCCGGCGAGCGGCGCGGCGACGTACCGCAGCAGCTGCCATTCGCCCGCGCCGATCGAGCGCGCCGCGTCGGTCAGGTCGCGGTCCACGGAGGCGAAGCCCGCTTTCGCCGTCTGGTATACAAGCGGGAACGCGACGACGGCGGACGCGAGCGCGGCGGCGGCGGCGGAGAAGACGATCGGCTGGCCGAAGAGCCATTCGTAAGCGGCGCCCGCCCAGCTGCGCCGGCCGAACACGACGAGCAGGACGAAGCCGACGACGGTCGGCGGCAGCACGAGAGGCAGCAGGATCAGCGCCTCGAGCAACGTTCGGCCGCGAACGCGGGCGAGCTGCATGCGCCAAGCCGCGAGGGTGCCGAGGACGAAGGCGATCGCGCTTGCGACGGCGGCCGTCGCGAGCGACAGCCGCACCGGCTCGAACCACGTCAGCTCGCTCATGGCGCCCGCGCCCCCGGACCGAAGCCGTATTCGGCGAAGACGGCCATCGCTTCGTCGCTTCTAAGGAAGTTATAGAACGCTTCCGCTTCCTCCGGGTTTTCCGTCGTCGCGACGACGCCGATCGGGTACACGATCGGCGAATGCCGCTCCGGCGGCACCTCGAACGCGACGCGCACCTTGCCGGACGACATCGCGTCCGTCGCGTACACGAAGCCCGCGTCCGCATTGCCGGTCTCCACCGAGGCGAGCACCTGCCGCACGTCCTTGCCGAACGCGGCTTTCACGAACGCCTTGTCCCATATGCCAACGGCCTCGAGCGCTTCCTTGGCGTATCCTCCCGCCGGCACCGTCTCCGGGACGCCGATCGCGAGCTTGTCCCAGGCATCGTCCGCGAGCTCCTCGAGTCCATGGAGCGAGGACGTTCGATCGGAGGGAACGACGACGACGAGCCGATTCGTAAGCAGCGTATCGTTCAACTCCGGATCGATCCACCCCTGCTCGAGCAGCTGTTCCATCGGCTTCCTTCCCGCGCCTAGGAAGAGGTCCGCCGGCAAGCCCATCTCGATCTGCTTCTGCAATCCGCCGGTAGACCCGTAATTGATCAGCACCTTCGTCTCCGGCGCTCGTTCTTCGTACATGGCTTGAAGCTCGTCGAGCGGAAGCGCCAGACTTGCCGCCGCCGAGACGGTGAGCTCGGGCGGCCTGGCTTCGTTCGGGCTCGGCGCGCAGCCCGCCGCCCCCGTTGCCGCCAGCGCCGCCGCCGCGAGCGTTGCGAGGATCCTTGTCCCCATCCGACTCCCTCCTTCCGCTCCCCTTAATTTCTGTATTCTACCATGATATACTACCATTGTTTCACAAGCGAGACGAAGGAAGGAGCGGATCCTCTATGACCGCCGCGATCGAACATATATCGTATTTCGGCGAGCCCGCCGTCAAGGTGACGACGGAGAAGCTCGAGGGCATCGTCGTCCCCGGTTGGGGGAGCAACCTGATCAGCTTGACCTGGCGCCCGACCGGCACCGCGTTGCTGCGCTCGCCGGCGTCCGCCGAAGCGTACCATGCGCGGACGACGCTGCACGGCATTCCCGTGCTGTTCCCGCCGAGCCGCATCGAAGGCGGCGCGTTCACGTTCCGCGGGCGGGAGTATCGCTTCCCCGTCGATCCCGCGCGGGGCTATCACATTCACGGCGTGCTGATGCGCACGGCTTGGAAGCTGTCCGCGGCGGAGACGTCGGACGACGGCACGGCTTGGGTCGAGACGACCGTCGTCTCCGAGGAGACGCCCGCCGTCTACGAGGCGCTGCCGCATCGGTTCACGGTTCGCCATGGGTTCCGCTTCGCCGCCGACAGCGTCGAGCTGCGCTTTACGCTCGAGAGCCGCGACGAGGCGGCGATGCCGTGGGGGCTCGGCTATCACACGACGTTCGTGCTGCCGCTCGGGGGGCCGGAAGGCGATCTCTCGAAGTGCACGCTTCGGTTGCGCGCCGACAAGACGTGGGAGCTGAACGATCGGCTGCTGCCGACGGGCGCGCTGCTGGACAACCCGCTGCGCGACGCGTTGGCCGCGGGGCTGCCGCTCGATCGCGTCGAGTTCGACGACTGCTTCCAGGCGTCCCCGGACGCGCCGGTCGAGGCGACGCTGGAAGACCGCGGCGCGGGACTCTCCATTCGCTACGAGGCCGATCAGACGTTCACGCAATGGGTGCTCTACAACGGCAAGGGCAAACCGGATCGCGGCTTCTTCTGCCCCGAGCCGCTGACGTGGGTGCCGAACGCGCCGAACGTCGACGCGCCGGCGGCGCTGACCGGCCTGCAGGCGCTGGAGCCCGGCGCGACGGCCGAAGCGGTGACGCGGCTGACGATCGCGGCGCTGTAGGAGAGGTGCTGTAGGGCGGCGCTATTGGTGCGGCGCTGTCGGTGCGGCATTGCCGCGCTGCGGCGGCATCTTTGCCGTTGCGGCCTGGGGCTCTCCGGCTTTGCACCGATTGAGGCGGCATTCCCCAATTTTTGGGGCAGCGTACGCCAATTATTGGGGAGCTCCTCCCCAATTCAAGAAGGTATTGTGTCTCCTCAGACGGCGCCGGGGGGCATTTGTGGCGGTGTTCCGCAATTATTGGGGCAGCGTGCCCCGATTATTGGGGAACTCCTCCCCAATTCAGATACGAAATGAGAGACAGCCTCCTCCCTCATAAAAAAACTCGCCCTCCCCATGACTCCGAAGGTCAAAGGGAGGGCGAGCTGCGTTTCTACGTTTTCGCGGCGGAGGCGGCTTCGGCGCGGCGCTCGTTCAGCAACGCTTCGATGCGCCGGCAGGCGTCCTCCGGCGTCTCCATGTTCGCCCACAGCAGATTCAGTTCCTTCTGCACGAGCTCCACCTCCGACTGACGCAGCGACAAGTCGCGAAGCGACGACGCGTGCGGCAGCGCCTCAAGGAAGACGTTATAGCATTCCGGATGAATGTCCGGGTCGAGCAGCCGGTTGTCCTCGGCGACTTCGCGCAGCATCGGAATCGTGCAGCCCTGCTGCTTCAGCATCGTCTGCGCCGGCTTATCGGTCAGGAAGTCGATGAAGTGCTTCGCCATCTCCGGCAGGTTCGTCTGCCGGTTGATCGCGAGCCCCCCGCCGAGCAGCAGCGTGCCCTGCTTCTTCCGCGAAGGCAGCGGCAGCACGTCCCACCGAAGATCGTGACCGCGGAACTCGTTCATGAAGTAGTACGTCGTCAGAATCATCGCGACGCGTTCCTTCTTGAATAAGCTCTCCGCCAAATACGAGCTTCCGTGCGAATAGATCGGCGACACCTTATATTTGTACATCAAGTCGGCGCAAAACTGCAGCGCTTCGACGTTGTTCGGCTCCGACAGAACGGAAGCGGTCCCGCCCTCTTCGATGAAGCGTCCGTCGTTCTGCAGCAAGAACACCGGCCAACGGTTCGGGGACGCCGAAAAGCAGAAGCCGTACCGGTCGATAATGTCGCTGCCCTCTCGCTTCACCGTGCCGCGCTCCGCGAGCTCCAGCAGATCGGACCAATCGTCCATCGATTCCAGCCGATCCGCGGCGCCGTCCGAAAGCAGCCGCTCGTTGTAACAGATGACGACCGGGGAGAAGACGAACGGCGTCGCGACGATCTCGCCGCCGACGGCGAACATGTCGAATACCTTCCGGTAGCTGTCCCGCTCGACGTCGATCCGATCGGGCACGTAAGGCATCAAGAGATCCAGACGATCCTTCTCGATCAGATGCCGAATATGGAGCTCCGAGAGGATGAACACGTCGGGTCCGAAGCCGTATTCGATCAGATTGACGATATTGTCCACGTATTCCGTCTCCGGCAGCAGCAGCAGCTCCACCCGGACGTACGGATGCGATTCTTCGTACATGGCGATCAACTTGCGGATGATGTCGATTTCGTACGAGGTGGAAAACCAAGCGACGGTCAACGTCTCCCGTCGAATATCCTCCCCGGGAATGCGCACCCGATTGCCCTTGCCCGCGATCTTCTCGATCAAGCCTTCGTCGACGAGCGCGGCCAACACCTTGCGCACCGAGACGCGACTGATCTCGTACTTCTCGCTAAGCGTATTCTCGGGCAGGATGAACTCGCCCGGACGGAGGCCGCCGGTAAGAATCTCGTTCCGCAGCTCCTGCAGCAATCGGTTATACCGATCTTCAAAGCTATTGGTTCTCTTCAGCAAGCCGACCGGCTCCCCTCTCCGCCGCAAGTCAAGGTAGACAGCACGTATACAAGTCTAGTTGGGATTATTGTAGCATATATCCAGTCATTGGTCATCCGTTCCCGCAGTATTCCCTTTCAACCATCGATCCAGGAAAACGTACGCCGCCTCCCGCACCGTGGGAGGGAAGTCGTGACCGGAGTTGCCGAACAGAAACTCCAGCCGATGCTCCGCGTCGAGCGCGCGATACAGCGCGCCGAGCTCCGTCAGCGCTTCCGCCGCCGGACGCCAATGCGGGAAAATCTTGTCCGCCATGCCGTTCCAATTAAAGAACGGGGTCGGCGCGGCCAACGCGGCGATCTCGTGGTATTCGAACGGAACGAAGCCGGCAGCCAAGGAATCGCTAATCTTCGGCAGGTGGGAAAACCAATCGCGCTGCCCCCATCGATTCGGGTCGGGGTCCCCCGCGAACGTCGCGAAGCCACAGCTCGAGACGACCGCTTTCACACGGCGGTCGACGCCGGCGAGGAAGAAGGCGTTGTACCCGCCGAGCGAATGGCCGATCGCGCCGATGCGCGACGCATCGACGTACGGCAGAGCGGTTAGCACGTCAAGGCTCTGCCGATGGTCGTGGAGCATCTTCCCGACCGCCGTGGACGACGGATGCGCGGCATAGAACGGGGCGGTGCGGAACGCTTCTTCGCCTTCGTAAATCCGCTCCCCCATGGAAATCGTATCGGGCGCCAGGACGACGTACCCGCGTCTGACGAGCTCGAGACCGTACGCTCGGTTCTCGCGCGCGGCCGAAGACGCGACGTCGTCTTTGCCCGAGGCATGCGTCGGATGCAGCGCCAACACGGCGGGCAGCTTCCGCGCCGGCGACGGGTCGCCGCCCGGGATCAGCAAATACGCGGGCACCTTGTCGCCGAAGCCGGTCGCGTATCGCAGACGGACGCGCACGTGATCCGCCACCTGCACCGTCTCCAGCACCTCCGGCTCCGGATCGACCGGCTCCGGCACGAATCCGATATACTCTTGCCACGCCGCCTCGATCTCCGCCCGCCGCTTCGCCCACGCCGCCGCAGCGTCCGTGTCCATGCCCGAAGTCAGCGGCGGCACCTGACCCGCATGAAGCTCCGAAATTTTATATTTCACGAGATCCCTCCTCCGATACCTCTCCGTCTCGTTCCAAGGCAAAGCTCCAGAGATGCGAGCCGGCCCCGAAAAACAGCCGCCCTCCGGCGACGGCGAGGCCGGACGTCGCGGGGACGGGCGGTTCGGCCAACTTGACCGGCGCGTCCGAATCGGGATCGAGCCGGAACAGCGCCCGGCTAAGCGCGCCGTACACAAGTCCGTCCTCCAAGGCCGTCAGCCCGACGCGCACCGGCGTCCCCCAGGCGGACAAGTCGGTTTCCGCGACGACCGTCTCCGCATCCGGATCGAAGACGAAATACGAGGACCCCGACGTCATCCCATGGATGCGGCCCAAGCGGTCGGCGTAAACCCAGACGATCTCCCGCGCTTCGACGGGCGACCAAACCCGATCGACCGTCAGGCCGTCCCAGCGCAGTCGATATAGCTTCGCGCGCGTCTCCCGCGGCTCCGCGCCGCCCGGCGTCTCGACGCTCGTGCCGCCGAACACCGCGCCGCCTTTCCCTTCGGCTAGGCAAATCGTGCTCTGGTACGGCACGATCCGCTCGTGCGTCAACAGCGTGTCCACCCCCGTCGCCACGTTATAGACGCATAGCCCTCCGCCAACGGCTCCGTAGCCGGGGTAGCCCCCGTACAGCACATGCTCGCCGTCCGAGTGCGCGAGCATGCAGCGGGGGCGATGCACCTCTTTATGGCTGACGGCGATGCGCGGGTTGCGCGGCTCCCCTTCTTCCGAGACCGGCAGCCTCGTATCGAACAGATGAAGGTGCCCGCCCGGGTACGCGGCGCCGGCCAGCACAGGGCCGACGGAGGCGTACGCGCACAGATTGCCGCCGCCGCCGAACTGGATCGCTTTCCCTCCGAAGCTCCGAAGGCGCTCCTCCGCCGGATCGTACCGGAAGAAGTGAAGCGGATGGTTGCTCGTTCCGTACACGCGACCGTCCGGTCCCGCGGCGAGCGGGGACAGCTGGGCGCCGCCGCACTCGTAGCGGAGCGGAATCGTCCGCACGCCGGCGCCGTCCGCCGCGCGCAGCGTCAGCTCCCGCTCGGCCAGGTCATGCTTCTCGACCCGCCACGCGCCGGAGAGCTGGCGGTGCAGTCGGAAGAACGCCGCCCCGGAATACAGGGAGGGCGGGACGTCCCGCCAATCGACCGGCACCGCCCGCCCGCCTTGGAATCGCATCCAGCGATAACGCTCCGGCGTTTCTTCCTCCCTCAGGTCGGAGAACGCCCAATGCCCGAACACGGCGCCGTCCGCCGAAGCGTGGACGACCCCCATGCCGCGCGTCCGTTCGTCCTCCGGCACGAGCTGAACCGCGAGGCCGTCGGCCGGACGGTACGCGACGATGCCCTTGCGCTCCGTGCCGATGCCCGCATATACCCAACCCTCCGCATCCGCCGCGAGGTGGCTCGGGTATTTTTCCGTCTTGTCCAAGCTGCCGAATTTGGCGACGCGGCGCTCCGAGGGATGGTACGCGAACAGCCGGCAATGCGGGTAGGCCGCGAAGTAAATGGTCCCGTCCGCCGACTCCGCGAAGCTGAAGCCGACCAGCTCCCCCGCCGCGCCGACGTCCTCGGCGTGCAAGAACATGCCCTCGAACGGATCGAACGCCAGAAACTGAGTGCCGGCGCCCGTATAGAAGGTGCCGTCCGAACCGGCGAAACAAATATAAGGGTATTCCTCGTTGCCGTTCGGAAACGGCACTTGCGCGCAGCGTTCCGTCGCAGGGTCGACGACGAGCAGAAACCCTCGCGCCAAGACGACGACGCGCTCGTCGCCGTCTAGGTTTCTGCAGACCGCCGCCGTCCGCGATTCTACCGCCGGCGCGGGAACGCCATGATCCGTAAATTGCTGCCGCATGCGCACCATCCCGTTTTCCATGAGTTATTTCCGATAATACTCCGCGACCTTGCGCACGCCGCGAACGATATCTTCGACGTCCGCATCCGAATAAAACTCTTTGACCGGAATTTGCACGGCCGTCTCCAAAATTTCTTCCGCGACCGGGCAGTGGCCCGGCGCGTAAGAGCGATCCGTCAGATCGAAAGGAAAGTGGCTGTTCAAATATGCCTGCCTCCGTTGGAACAACGGCTGCATGTAGACGACTTGCGGAATGTATCCCGCGCGGTTCGGGATGCCTTCCGCCGCCAGCGCCTCGCAGAACTGCTCCCGCGTGCAGGTGAAGGCCGACAGATCGAGCCTCATCATATAAAACCAATAGGTGCAATCCCCGCCCTCGGTCACCTGATGGACATGAATGCCGGGCGCGCCGCGCAGCCCTTCGCTGATGCGGTCGCCGATCGCTTGACGCCGTTCGCAAATCCAGCGCAGCTTCTTCAGCTGCGCGATGCCGACCGCGCCTTGCAGTTCGGTCATCCGATAGTTCGGAGCGACGTAATGCAGCTCGCGCTGCACTTCCGTCCCGAACCGATGATAGTTCTTATCGGCGAAGCCGTGCGTCCGGTAATAATCCGTCCGCTCGCCGGAATTGATTGTCACCATGCCGCCGTCGCCGGTCGAAATATGCTTGAAGTCGTTCGTGCTGAAGGCGCCGTAATCGCCGAACGTACCGGCGTAACGCCCTTTATATTTGGTCAGGTACGACTGGGCGCAATCCTCGATCACCTTCAGCCCGTGCCGCTTCGCGATGTCCAGGATCGCATCCATGTCGCACGGGTTGCCCGCCAGGTGGACGACGACGATGGCCTTCGTCCGCGGCGTAATGCACGCCTCGATCGAGGCGGGATCCATGTTGTACGTGTGCGGGTCGAGATCGGCGAATACCGGGATAGCGTTCTGGTACAAAATTCCGACCAACGTTCCCTGGTCCGTGATCGGGCTCGTGATGACCTCGTCGCCGACGGTGACGCCCGCCGCGCCGAGCGCCACATGAATCGCCGCGGTTCCGGACGAGGTCGCGACGCTGTATTTGACGCCATAAATCTCGTTAAAGTCCTCAAGAAACTTCTTCACTTTGCCGCCGAAATGATAGAACAACGTCTCTTGCTCCAGCGCCTCGAGAAGCTCGCGCGCTTCCTCGACGCCGAACCGCTTGCCTGCGCTGAACGCCGTCGACTTCGTCTTCGGCCCGCCGAAGAGCGCCAGCTCCTCTGCCTTCGTTCCCATTCCCGTACCCCTTCCGGCCTTCAGCCTTGGTGTAATCCGGATGCCGCAGCGGTCTGCTGCCGCGATTCCGTCGCAAACTCGACTTGGACGCGTACGCATGGAAGACCGAACCGCTCGACGGTCTGCGCGGCCGTCTCCCCGGCCGACAGCGGGCGATACGCGGCGATCGGCAGCGGCGCGCCCTCGACGACCAATCGGCCGTCCGCCCCGAAGCCGGCCACGCGCCGCTCCCGCTTCGCGCGAACCCAATCGTTGATCTCCGCTCCGGTCCAGAAGACGAAGCCTTGCCGCTTCGCCTCGCGCGCCGTGTCCGCCATCGCCCGGCGAACGGCGGGCTGCTCGTAGATATGCTTCTGATGATACAGGAAATGCGCGACGCCGCGCACCTCTTTCACCTTAGCCAAGAACGGAGCGATGACCGTCGTGTCCGACAGGCTCGGATGCATCAAGTCCTGCGTCAAAAACCCGATCTCCAACACGTTGTACAGCCGGTTCTTCTCGTCCGACCAACCGATCGGGAAATACGGATGGCTCGTGCCGAACGGAAAGCCGACGTTCCCTTTCTTGCTCGGCCCGCGGGTTTGATCGGACGCGATGCCGGCCGCCTCGCACCAGCGAAACAGCTCGCCCCAGCCCTCGAACCGGGTGTAGTGGTTCTTGTTGGAGACGGCGCCGCGCAGACCGGTGGCCGACTTGAACCAAGCGAACTGCCGGTCGAATTCGGCCTGCGACCAGATCCCGCGCTCCATCTCCAGCGCGTTATAGTGAAACGCGAGCTCATGGCCCGCTTCCATGATTTTCGGATACAGCGCTGCGGAAAACCCCGGTTCGATCATGCACCACGTCGAGCGCACGCCGCATTCGGCCAACGCCTCGAGCGTCGCTTCGGCCGAAGCGTCGATGTTGAAGTCGCTGTCATGCGAAATCATAGCCACCGCTTCGATCCCCTCGGGCCAGTAATCGACGAACGGCACCGTCAACCCTGCTTCCGCAGCCCCGGCGAGCAGACGCTGCAGCAGCGCCTCGCGCCAATAATCGGCGTACGGATGCTCGAAATACGGCATGCCGGTCGCGGTAAACGCACGGTCGGCCTCCCAATCCATCTGGCATTGATCGTCCGCCTTCAGAATGCCTTCATCGACCGCCCCCGTCCCGTCCTGCGCCGGGATGCCGTCCTCGTAAACCGGCCGCTCGCCTTGCTGCAGCCGCACGATCACGGACGGAATATCCACGGCCCACCGGACGATGGAGCCGGCGCCGACGCGGAACGTCTGAAGCAGCGGACCCGCTTCGCTGACGTCCTCTCGGCTTGCGAGAACGGAGCCTTCCTCCCGGCAAGAAACGGCCGCGGAACGTTCTCCCGGCGCCGGCCGTCCCCAAGGACGCCCCCGGAAATATCGCATCGGACGGCCGCCCGGCGTCTCGCCGGGCAGCGTCGCGTAGCCGATCGGCACTTCCGGCAGCTGCCGGCAGCCGAGCCGCGCCGCCAAGTACGGCAAGCCCGCGAACGAGATGACGATGCCGCCGCGCTCCGCGAAGTCCCACAGCTTCCCTTCGGATTCCGCTCCACCCGTGACGGCCGCGATCACGATATCGAAGCCGCCGGCGCCGATGTCGTCCGCCGAACCGATACGGGTAAACGGGATGCCCGCGTACGTCAGGAGCTCTTGGATATAGAGTTGAAATACGTTGGCTTGATGTCGATGAATTCGTTCCGTCGCCGTTGAATCGAGGTAAATGCCGATTTGAGCCATTTTCATAGAATGAACGCACCTTTACTCTTCGTTGTAGTGACCGTCGAAAGCAAATCGGGCTATGGTTCATAGCCCGATCCGTATGCCGTTATTCCCAGCGGCGATCCGTATACCCGCGTTCCTTGAACACCGCGTTGTACTCTTCGATGATCTGAGCGCCGCCGCGCGCGAGGTATTCCTCGACCATAGCGTCCCAGTCGGAAATCGGGCGTTGGCCGACGATCATCTTCGTCTGCTCGTTCATGAGGAACTGCGTCAGCTCCGCGCCCTTCTGCGCTTCCGTCTCGGAGACGACGCCTACGTTCGGCTGGAAGTATTGCTTATAGTCCTTGCTCAGCTTCACGAGGTCGGTCGTCGCCTGAATCAGCTTCGGCTCCGTGTACGCCGCCTCGAACTCCGGATCTTGGTCCGGGAGCACCCACGCCGTGTTGTCTTGGAAGTAAAGGAACGGCTGGGTTCCCTTCTCCGGCTCGAGCACCTTGCGTTTGCCGTCCGCGACTTCGTAACCGACGCCTTCGCCGCCGTAGAACCAGTCGTGGTCCGGGTTCGACTTGTTCTGCTCCGCCATCGGGTAGAATTGACGGGAGAACTCATGCATGTCGAGAATTTTCTTCAGCTTCTCCGGATCGTCCTTCAGCTTCGCGTTGAAGGCGTTGAATCGAGCGTAGCCCTTGCCGGCGACGAGTCCCTGGGAGCCGTCCGGCGCAAGGAACGGAGGCAGCACCGCGAATTCCGCTTTCGGCGCGATCTCCAGCAAGCTCGTCATGTAGTCTTGGGACATGCCGCGCGGCGCGACCAAGAACAAGCCCGCTTTGCCGGAATAAAACTCGTTGTTCGTATCCGCCCAGTTGAGCACCGCGAAGTCCGGCGTCATTGCCTTCTCTTGATTCAGCTTATGGAAAAATTCGATCAGTTCCTTGCGGCCTTCCGAGATGATGCCAGGGATATAATTGCCGTTCTCGTCTTGGTGGTAATAAGAATCGAACTGCCAGTAAGGACCCATGGCAAAGTTCGGGTTGATGTTCTGCCCGATCGCCATGCCGTACGTGTCGTCCTTGCCGTTCTGGTCCGGGTCGTCCTTCGTGAAGGCGATGAGCGCGGCGGCCAACTCTTCGTAGCTCGTCGGAACGGCCAGACCCAGATTGTCGAGCCAATCTTTGCGGATGAAGTAGGAGCTCGACTCCGTCGGCGACCAGGACGGGATCCCGTAGATTTTGCCGTCGATCGTGAACGGCGCCCACAGCGCTTCCGGAATCGCCTTCAACGACGGATACTGGTCGATATAATCGTTAAGCGCCAGAAACGCGCCTTGCTTCGCCCAGCGGGGGAAGTTGTCGGAACGGCTCGCTTCGAAGCCGATCATGTCCGGCATCGAACCGGTGGAGACGACGGCGCTCAGCTTCTCGGGATACGTCTCTGCCGGCACCTTCTCCACGAAATAATCCACGTTGAATTTCTCGTTCAGCTTCTTCAAGCCCTCGCCGTCGTTCGGCGCCGGGTTGCCGTAGATGTACGTCATGCCGGTAATCTTATGAACCTTCTCCGGCTCCGCCTTAGGCTCTTCCGCCGGGGTCTTCGCCTCCCCTTGCGGCGCCGTCTCTGTCCCGGTCGGTTTCTCTTCGCCGGCGCTCCCGCCGGAGCATGCCGTCGCCAGCGTCATCGCCGCGGCTACCATCGAGAGGAGTAAAGCCTTCTTTTTCATTGTCGAACCCTCCATTTTTTTGTACTTCCCCGACTTTCTTCGTTTCGTCCGATTCTTCATGTTCTACCCATTGCCATGCCGTGCGCCCAATTCAACGAACGGGTCAGCCCTTCACTGAACCGAGCATCACCCCCTTGGCGAAGTGCTTTTGCAGGAACGGGTAGACGATGAGAATCGGCAGCGTGGCCAGCAAAATCGCGGCCATCTGAATCGTAACCGGCGGCGGCGGATTTTCCAGAAGCATCATCGCCTCGTTGCCCAGCGCCGCGGTCGCTTCGTTCATGATCACGATCTGACGAAGCACGACCTGGATCGGCCATTTGGCCGAATCGTTCAAATACAAGACGCCCTCGAAGTACTTGTTCCAGTGCCCCACCGCGTAAAACAACCCGAAAGCCGCAAGCGAAGGTTTGGAAAGCGGGAGAATGATGCTCGTGAAAATGCGCAATTCGTTCGCCCCGTCGATGAGGCCGGCTTCCGTCAGCTCGCTTGGAATGCTTAAGAAAAACTGCCGCATGACGATCAAGTTGAAGGAGCTGATCGCGCTCGGAACGATGAGCGCCCAGATCGAGTTCATCAAGCCGGTTTCCTTGACGATAAGGAACGTCGGGATCATGCCCGCGTTAAACAATAAGGTGAAAATGACGAGCAGCAAAATGACGCGCTGTCCCGTAACGTTCCTCGTGAGCCCGTACGCCATCGTCGCCGTGAGCAACAGGTTGACGGCTGTGCCGAGGACGGTCACATAGCCGGTCACCCCCAACGATCTGACGAAGCTCCGGGAAGCGAGGATCGTCTGGTACGCATCCGTCACCCAATGCGTGGGCCACAGGATGAAGTCTTTCTCCAGGACGTCCCGCAGCGACGAGAACGAAACGGAGAAGATGTGCACGAACGGGAACAGCATCAGCACCGCGATGACGGCGAGGAGCAGCGCGTTGACGCCGTCGACGACTTTATCTAGCATCGACCGATTATACATGGAAGGAACTCACCCGACCCTCTCTGATGTTTAGTACAGCCCCTCTTCGCCGAAACGCTTGGCGATGTGGTTGGCGAACACGACCAGGACCAAGCCGACTACGCCTTTGAACATGCCCACCGCGGTGGCGAAGCTGACATCGCCTTGCTGAATCCCTTTGAAATACACGTAGGTATCGAGGACGTTGCCGGTATCCATATTGAACGGATTGAGCATCAGGAAAATTTGTTCGAACCCGAGGTCGAGCACGTTCCCCAGCCGGATGATGAACAGGACGACGATGACGCTGCGAATGGCGGGAAGCGTCACGTGCCACAGCTGCTTCCACCGGTTGGCCCCGTCGATGACGGCCGCTTCGTAGAGGCTCGGGTTCACGCCGGCGAGGGCGGCCAAGAAAATAATCGTGCCCCACCCGGATTCTTTCCAGATGATCTGCAGCGTAATGAGCGGCTTGAAGAACGCCGGATCGGTCAAGAACGGAATCGCTTCGAGCCCGAACCACGAACCGAGCACCGTATTGACGAGACCCTCGCCGCGAAGAAACACGGTGAAGATGCCGGCGACGACGACCCAAGACAAGAAGTGCGGCAGGTACACCATGGACTGAACGAAGCGCTTGTACGCTTCGTTCCGCACCTCGTTCAGCATGAGCGCAAGCACGATCGATACGGGGAAGGCGACGAAAATTTGCAGAAGCGCGATATTAATCGTGTTCCACAGCACCCTTACGACTTCATCGTCTTCGAAAATGCGGGAGAAGTGGGCCATCCCGACCCACTCGCTCGCCCATAAGCCGCCGAACGGGTTGAAATCTTTGAAGGCGATTACAAGCCCGCCCATCGGGAGATACCGGTAAACCAAAAAGTATAAAATGCCCGGCAGCAGCAGCAGATGTACGTAACGCTCCTTCCATAGCCGCTGACCGATTTTCTTCCACGCGCTCCGCGGCTTCATGCCTCCCTGGATCGGGACCGTCGCTCGTACCATGGCGTGTCCAGCACTCCTCGCTTATGTCATATGGTTTTATAGTGAACATGTATATTACCTGTATATTAAGTTACGATTTCCCGGTTTGTCAATCGTTCGGCAAGAGAAAATATTGCACCCCTTCAAGCGTGTAAGCGGATCCATGTCGAAAGCCGCTCCGGGTCCCTGACGACCGTCGGAACCGGAACGGAGGACGGCTTACCTCAGCCGCTCCGCCGTACCCTCCTCGTCGATCCGAACGCGATCGTCGCCCGCCGAAACGATGACTCCCGCTTCTTCCCAAGCGACCTCCAACGCAAGCGCCGCTTCGCTGCCGACGCTCGGCGCAAGCAGCGTCGCAAGGCGCGCCCGACCGTCCCGGTTCGGTCGCAGCCGTACCTTGAGGTATAAGCCGTATTCCTCCGCGCCGGGGTAGGACGCAACGATCGTCTCGCAATCGCCTTCCGCCAGCAGCCGGCCTTCGACAGCCGCCTTGGCCCCCCGAACGGCGAACGCCGTTCCGCGAAGGCGCTCGCCTTCCGCCAATGGGCGCCCGTCCTGTATGAACGCGGCGGCCGAATGAAACAGAAGCTCCGCTTCGTCTTCGGCTCGGTGCAAGCGGATATCGTCCAAGACGACGTAATACGAGTCCGACACATGGACGATCGTCCGACGCCACCCTCGCAAGGCGCCCTCGTACGCGTCGGACGCCTCGCCCGCGGCGAAGGCGAAGCCCGGCGAGACGTCCCAGGCGGTCAGCCGCCCGCCACCGCGCCTGGATTGCCCCTTGCCGTTCACGAGCAGTCCGTTATGCCCGATCGTTCCGTTCGTATACTCGTGACGCGGACCGGGCCGATAATCTTGGTACCCGGGATCGGTCAAGAGCCACTCCCCGGCTACGTTCAAGATGAAATGGTTCTGGTCGTAATGATTATGATCGCGACTGGACGGGCTCGACGTGAATGCCAGCGCATGATCCCGCTCGCCCCACCCGCTGCGCAGCGCCGCCCATCCAATCCGAGGGAACATCCTCGACGCGCGGCCCGCGAAGAAGACGTCGGGGGAAGCCCCCTTCGGGAGCTCGGGCGCGTGCAACAGGTTCAGCAGGACGGCCGGCTTCGTAGCTTCGAAGCGTTCCACATACCCCATCGCGGCTTCGTGACCCGCATTCGCCGCGAGCAGCGACATGAGGTACGATAAATCCAGCGTCGCGTGACAATCCGACAAATTCGCGAACGTCGCTTCCCCGCCGGCCGCCTGGAAATAAAAGAACAGCTCCGGCACGACCTCCGTCAAGTACCGATGGTCGAGGAGGGATGCGTCCCCGGTCGCCTTCTTCAGGGCGACCGCGGCTTGCGCGGCATGCTTCGCCGCGACGTTGACGTACATGAGCCCCTCCGTTTCGTCGGAATCGGCGCGGAGATCCAGATACGTTTTCAAGTATGAATAGGTTTGATGGATGAATTTGCCCGCCGCGGGCTCCTCGTCGACGATGGCCAGCGCGCCGATCAGCATCGCGACTTGCTTCGCCACGATGATGTTGTGGTGGTCTCCGTTGTCCCAATCGATCGACATCGGACGGAGCCCCTTCTCGAGAATCGCCGTGCGCACGAGCTCGCGTTCGGCCTCCGTCATCGTATCGTACACGGCGTCGTAAGCGGTCGCCGCCCCGATGGCGAAGTGCGCGTTGCTTAAATTCCCCTCCGCGCCGCGCCAAGGGAACTCGTACCAACGGTCGTAGCGCGCGAGATCCAGAAGCATCGCCCGGACCCGATCCGCGTACCGCCGCTCCTCCGTGAGTCCGTACAACGTCGCAAGCGTCACCAGCCGATTTTCGATTTGCCGCGAGTACATCGTCCAGAACGGATAGTCGACGTAACCGGCCGGATTCGGCAGCGGCTCCGGCTGGCGAAGCGGATAAGCGACGTCGATGACATCGGGCGCATTCAAATACGTCACGCGAAAGCCCGACTCCAGCATGTACGATTCGCCCAGCTCTTGCAGCTCCCGCCAGATGCGGTCCACGTCGATGCCGGCGACGGATTCGGGAGCGGCGATCCGCTGCCGCAACCGAAGCCGTTCTTCCTCCGTGTATAGGATCCGAGGGTGGCCGGCGACCAGGCGCCCGAGATCGGGCGAACCCGAAGCGACGACGATCGTCAGCCGCTGCTCGAACGACGGGCCGTCCCCCGCGGAGACGGAGACGCGCACCTCGGCCGAGCCGACGGAACCGCCGACGATCGTCTCTCCATCGACGCGCACGACGGACGAGTCGCTGCTGCTCGCCGTCACGCGAAGCGTCCCGTCGAGATAAACCCCCGGCTCCCGGTACGCCCGGACGCGAAGCTCCGCCCGCTCGCCCGGTTCTAGAACGCGCACCGCCAGCACTTCGATCCCCGTCATCGCCGACAACCCTTGCCGCATTTTGAATAGCCCCCTTAATTATTAAACGCTTACATTATACATGTATTTCACTTGTATTTCAGTGACTCCAAGCCTACCATCGCATGGACCGGGGTGTCAATAGGAATAGGAGAACCCGAAAATCAATACATGTATTTTACTTGTATAAATCCTGGTACGTATGCTACTATGAGCTGGAATTCGCCATTCTACACTATTGAAGGGAGAAGATTTATGAAGAACAGACGCACCCTAGGTTCCGCAGGACTCATCCTTTCCTTGATTGCCGCCTTGATGAGCCCGCCGGCCGCGGCGCAAAGTGAAAGCGCTCTCTCGTTGCCGCCGATATTGGTCAACGGCGGCTTCGAGCCGGCCGCGGACGGCTCCGTTCCGGGCTGGCAGCCGGACGGCGCATCGGAAGCCGTCACCGTCACGCAAGCGGTCTATGCAGAGGGAACGAGCAGCTTATCGGTAGAGGACGGCTCCGCCGCCGCTTCGCACGGCGCGATCAGCGACCCCGTTCCGGTTACGCCGTTCGTCAACGTCGTGCTGAACGCCCAAGTTCGGAAGGGGGCCGGCGCGGGCGGCAAGGTCGAGTTACGTTTCTACAGCGGCGACGGCAAGCTTCTGTCCGTCGTAAGCTCCTTAGTCGACCAAGCCTCAGCGGGCGAAGCTTGGAGCGGCATTCGCGTCGCCGCGGCCGCCCCGAAGGAAGGCGCGGCCGTGCGAGCCGCCTTCTCCTTCCCGACCGAAGCCGTAGGCAGCTTCTATGCCGACGAAGCGACGATCTCGCTTTCCCGTGCGCCGGGGACGATCCGTAATCTCGGTCCGCAATCGGCGAGCCTTACGATCATGACGGGCGCTTACGGGAAGGATAAGCACGGCCGCGACGTCATGTACACTGTCGCTCAAGGCGACCCGGCCCAGTTTATCGTGAGCGATGTGAAGACGAAGGAAATTTACGACCAAGAACCGTTAATCGCGTTGGACGGGAGCAACGTCACCGCCGCATGGGGCATTACCGTCGCGTCCGACGGCAAAGCCTACGCCGGCAGCACCCCGAACGGCACCCTGTTCCAATACGACCCGCAGACGGAATCGATCCGAACGATCGGGAAGCCCGTTCCGACGGATACCGTCATTTGGGTGCTTACCCCCGGATCGAACGGGAAAATTTACGGCGGCACCGGTTATTCGCAATCGGTATTCGAGTACGATCCGGCAACCGATCAAATGAAAGTGTTGGCCTCCTTCAAGACCGCATCGCGAGAGCAGCATGTCCGCAGCCTCGCCTACGACGCGGAGCGCAACGCCTTGTACGTCGGCGGCGCCGACGTGGCGAAGCTGTACAAATACGATCTCGCCACCGGGCAAAAAACGCTGATTACCGGCTTCGGCGGCAAAACGTCGGTGTACGATCTGCAATACACCGCAGGAAATCTGTTCATTCGCGTCGATCCCGGCCCGGTGATGTACGTCTACGACCCTGCGATCCACAAGCTGACGGTAAGCAACAACGCCGAATATAACACTCGCGGGTTTTCCCCCGTCTCCCCGGACGGCCGCGTCTTCTACACCTGGTTCGAGCCTACGCCGGCGGGCGGCACGCAATGGTCGCTTTACGCATACGACGTGAATACCGGCGAATACGGCTCGCTCGGCGTCGACGTGAAGGGCCCCGGCATCGCGTTCGGGTACGTCGAGCTGAACGACCCGAAGTTCCCGGGCACGACGTTAGTCGGCCTTGCGGGCAACGGCGGACGGGCGTTCTACTATAACCTGCAAACCGGGTATACGGAAACGCCGGAGCTGCCGCTTCCGCCTCAATTCGTGGAATTGCACAATATCGGGAAAAGCTTGGACGGGAAAATGCTGAGCGCGGGCTTCATCTCCGGCGGGGGCTTGGGAGTGTATTCCCCGACGCAAAACAAAACCGAGTTTTATCCGTCGCTCGGCCAAGTGGAAGGGTATGCTTCTTTGAACGGGAAATTGTACTTCGGCGTGTACCCGAGAGCGTCCATCTTCGAATACGACCCGACGTTGCCGTGGAACCGGACGGATCCCAGCGTCCCGTATAATCCGCCGCGGCTAGCCCAGCTCGGCGACGAGCAGGATCGCCCGATCGCCATGGTCGGCGTCGAACAAGAAAACAAGCTCTACATCGGTACGTATCCGATCGCCGGCAAAACCGGCGGCGCGCTTACCGTCTACGATCCGGCAGCCAAGACCTTCGACGTGAAGCGCAACATCGTGCCGGAGCATTCGATCAACGCCCTTGTATATCTGAACGGTAAGCTCTACATGGGAACCGGCGCGATGGACGGCGGCTCCGCCAAGCTGGCCGTCTACGATACGGCCTCCGAGACCGTCGAATACGAAACCGTGCCGGCAGCGGGCAAGAAAGCGATCGGTTCCTTGATCGTCGGACCGGACGGCAACCTGTGGGGCATGGCGCTCGGAACGCTGTTCATCTACGATCCCGCTTCGCGCCGAATCGTGTACAGCGACGACAAATTCCCGACCGCCGACTATAACTACGGCAATCCGCGCCTCGAGATCGGGACGGACGGGAACGTCTATACGACGATCTATATCGGCTACGTCGCCGACAAAACCTACACAAGCAAGCTGATCCGAATCGACGCCGCGACGAAAGACGTGACCGTCTTGCTCGAAAGCAACGCGGAGAAGTTGGCGCAGGACGACTTCGGCAACTTCTATTTCAAATCCGGCAGCGATCTGATGCAATATAGCGATCCGAACCTGGTCGTCTCGCTGGAGCGCGTGGAGTTCGAAGTCGACGACGCCCGATTGGCGCCGGGAGAATCCACGGCGACCAGGCTCGCAGCGATTCTTGGCCGCGGCCGCACGACCAACGAACTGTCGGGCGCGACGATTCGATATGACGTTAGCAAGGAGAAGGTCGTCGACATTGACGAGAACGGCGTCATCCATGCGAAGCATCCGGGCCGGACGGAGGTGACGGTAACCGTCACGCTGAACGGCGTCACCGTCGCGTCGGAGCCTGTGACCATCCTCGTCACAGGACCGTCCCCGAAGTAAACCGCCGGCAAGTAACGAATAAGGGCAATACCGCGGGCATTCGCCTTCGGTATTGCCCTTTTTGCGTGTTATTCGACGTCCTCGACGATCGCCGGAATCCGCTCGACCCGCGGGTCGGTGAAGATGTCGAATTCGTCGCGGCTCGTGCTGGAAAACTCCGACACGATCGCCCCGTCCGCCCCCGCCTGGAACCAATGCTTCGTCCCCGGCTGAATCGTATACTGCTGCCCCGGCGCCAGCTCCACTTCGTGGAACACGGTGTAGTACGCTTCGCTGCCCTCGGGCAGCCGCGCCTGCACCCGTTCCGCCGGCTCGCCCTCGACGTACAACAGCACCTTGCCCGCCCGGCAGCGGAACGTCTCGGTCTTGCCCGGATCGTCCCCGACCGGCGGATGCAGATGCTCCGGACACGTCTGGTACGGGAACAGCACCAGCTCCTTCGCGCAATACCGCTCGTTATTCACGTACGTTACGAGCTCGAGCCCTTCCTTCTCCAAGTCGCCGAGCCCGAACGTCGCCACCTCGATGTTCGCGATCTCCTCCGGCGTCATGACGATGCCCGAGCGCGCGAACAGCTCCGCCGTTCTCGCTTGCGCCGCGCGCACTTCGCTGCGCTTGATCACACCCATGCTTACACCCCTTCTCGCTCCGAAAATGTCTCAACCCCCGCGTCCCCCGGCCCCCGCCAGACGCTCGCGCCGGCGCCGTCCGCCGACGCACGGCGGAACGCCGCAAGCTTCGGCGGCCGCTGCGCCCAGCCGGCGGCGATGCGCCGCTGCACCGCGGCCCACGGCGGCACGCCGCTGACGGCGTCCGGCCGCTCCACGTTGCAGGCGCCCGTCCCGACCGCGCCGAGCAGCGCTTCCTCCGGCGCCAGCCCGAGCATCCAGCCGGTCAGCAGGCCGGCGATCGTGCAGTCGCCCGCGCCGGTCGTCCCCGCGACGTGAACCTCGAAGCACGGCGCGTACAGCTCTCGCGACGTCCAAGCCGCCGCGTCGCGCGGCGCGTACCGACCGGCCGACGCCAACCGCTCCGCGGAATCGCAGGTCTTCATATATAAACCGTATTCCCCAAGCTTCAACGCGACAACCGCGGCGCCCATGCCGAGCAGCTCGTCGGCGAGTTCGGAAAGGAGCGCCTCGGTCGCGTACGGCAGCAGGTCCGACGAACCGCCGGAAGCGGCCCACGCGTCGTACGTCTCGCGCCGCAGCATAAACAAAATTTCCTCGAAGCTCGGCAGGAACAAATCCACGCCGGGCAGCGCCCGCGACAAGATCGCCCGCCAATCGGCGCGTCCCGCTTCGGCGTCCGGGTCGGGCTTCGCGAGGTCGAGGCTAACCGTCACCCCTGCCGCCTTCGCCTTCGCGAGCAGCGCCGCAAGCTCCGCCCCGCCGTCCGCCCGCATGCGGCGCATGAGCGGCGGATAGCCGAAGTGGAACAGCCCCGCCTCCCGCAGCAGCTCCTCCCGCACGTCCGCGGCTTCGAACGTATCGTTCGCCCCCGTGCAGTGCAGGAAGATGCGATCGACGCCGGGCGGGCTGATCACGATCGTGTACGAGCTCGCCTCGCCGGCGGCGACGATCATTCCGTCGGCCAATTCCGCGCCGTGGCCGCGCACGATGTCGACGATCGCCTCTCCGAACCGATCGTCCCCGACCTTGCCCATGAGCCGCGCCGGAACGCCGAGCCGATGCAGCGCGAGGCCCGTATTCGAGACGGCGCCTCCGGTCGACAGCATCGCCGGGCCGATGTCGATCAGCTTGCCGGGGACGAGAATGGCGTCCACGCCGGCTTGCCGATCGTACAGCGTCGGAATGACGTCGAGGCAAATATGCCCGCAGACGACCGCGGGATACGGCAAATCCAGACGTTCCTCGAGCGTCAATTTACTCCCCCCAGTTTATGGCGATCGTCTCTCCCGTTCGCTGCGACGCCAGCGCCGCCGTGAACACGCGGTGGCTGCCGGCCGCTTCTTCCGGCGTCGCGCAGCGGAACGGCTGCGTCAGCCGGTCCGGCCCGTTCGCGACTTCGTCGCAAAACGCCGCCCACATCTGCAAAATCGAATCCGAGAAGCCGAATTCGAAAATGCCCCCGGTAATCGTCCCGTACGCCGATTTGTACGGCGCGTCCGCCACGTGCCATGCCTGCGAGGCTCCCGGCGTATACGGCAGCGACGCGACCTGCTTCGGATACTTCGTCGTAAACTCCGCCGACAGCTCCGTCCCTTGTATGCGCAGAAACCATGTATTGGCATGCCCGGGGGCGATGCGCTTCGTCGACAGCACCATCGGGAACGCCTGATCCGCCGTCTCCACGTCGCACGCGAGAATCGCGTTGTCCCACGTCTCGCACGGCGCCAGGCCGCCCTTGCCGTCGGGACGCTCCTCCACGATCTTCGAGAGCAGCGCGCGGACGCTCTTCGGCTTCCAGCCGTACCGGAGCGGCAGATGCAGCACATGCATGCCGAGATCGCCCATGCAGCCGTATTCGCCGTTCGTCGCGATGCGCCGCTTCCAATTGATCGGCTTGTTCGGATCCAGATCGCTCGAATGCCAAAATCCGGCTTCCACCTCGATTATACGCCCGAACCGCCCTTCGCGCACCCACTCGGTGAGCTGCATCGCCCCCGGGAAAAACGGGAACTCCGAAGAGCACCGCACGACGACCTCCGGATGCTCCGACAACGCTTCCATAATCGCCGCGTTCGCGGCCGCGTCGATGCCGAACGGCTTCTCCCCGAGCAGATGCTTCCCGGCCCGGATAATATCGATGTACAGCTGCGCGTGCAGGTGATGCGGCACCGCGCAATAGACCGCGTCCACGTTCGGGTCGGCCAGCAGCTCCCGATAATCCGCGTAAGACCGTTCCACGCTCGGCACCGCCGACTCGAACCAAGCCGCCGCCGCCGGGTTCGCATCGCACACCGCCGTAATGCGCGGTTCGAAGTCGACGCCGGTCAGATGGCACCACCGCGCGGCGGCGCTCGCGAACTCCTTCCCCATGAGGCCGCAACCGATGACGCCGAATCGGATGACCTTTTTCGAACCTTCGCCCGCCATTACGCCTCACCCCCGAGCATCGCGAGCGCCGCGTCCGCCGACGCGCCTTCGTGCACGATATGCATGAGCGCCTTCGTCATTCGGTCCGGATGCGGATGCTGAATGACGTTGCGGCCGTAGACGATGCCCGAGGCGCCTTGCTCCATCAGCTTCACCGTCCGGTTTACAATCTCTTCGTCGGACGCGCGGCCGCCGCCGCGCACGAGCACGGGCACATCGCCGGCGACCTCGACGACGCGATGGTACTCGTCTACGTCGTCGCACGGGTCGGCCTTAATGACGTCCGCGCCGAGCTCGACCGCTTGACGGACGAGCGGCATAATTTTCTGAATGTCCCCGTCCACCATGTACCCGCCCTTCGCCTCGTTCGGCAGCATGACGAGCGGCTCCACCATCAGCACCATGCCGTATTTCTCGCAGTCCGACTTCAGCTTCATCACGTTCTTCACGCATTGGTAATGGAGCTCCGGCTGGTTCGGCAGCAGCAGCAGATTCACGCACACCGCCACCGCGTCGAGGCGCACCGCATGCTCGACCGCGCCGTCGATAATTTCGCTGAAGAGAAAGCGCGGCAGGGTCGTGCCGTAGATGTTCGCCGCATCCGTGCGCAGCACGAGCCCCGGCTTCTGCTTGCCCGAGAGATTCTGCAGAAACTTCGCCTGCCCGACGCTCAGCTGGATGCAATCGGGACCCGCGTCGACGATCGTCCGAATCGCCGACTCCATGTTTTCGATCGAAGAGAGGAACGAGGATTCGTTGAAGAAGCCGTGATCCACCGCGACGTCGAAGCACTTGCCGGCCGGACTGAACATGCGGTTCATTCTCGCTTTGGGCGACATAGGGGAAAACTCCTTTTTCGAAAAATGTAATAGTAAAACAACAAAATGTTCGTTTCTAACATTTATCCTAAATCAGGCGCCGCCGTTTGTCTATATCGTATTTTTCGTTTGGAAAACAAAAAAAGAACCCGACGCTTGGTCGGATTCCCGTTAGTTGGTATGTATGGTGCGGTCGGAGGGATTTGAACCCTCACGCCCAGTGGGCACTACCCCCTCAAGATAGCGTGTCTGCCGTTCCACCACGACCGCATATTCGATTCGCTTGCATCGCCTTCCGAGGAAGTGAGGCGACAAAAATTAATATACCGGATGGACGGCTAAAAGTAAAGTCGGAACGTTTGGTAAGTTTCGGCCTTTCCCGAGGCGAACCCGCTACGACTCCTCAAGGATCTTTCGCGAAAGCCGTCCGATCCGGCTCATCCGGCCGCCGCCGCGGCCGTATCGTTCGCCCGCAGCAGGACGACGATGCCGATCATGATGATGGCCGTGCCGAGCGCTTGACCTAACGACATCTTCTCCTTAAACAATGCGACCGCCACGGCCAAGTTTAAGAGATACGTGATCGATTGCAACGGAATAATCACGGACATCCTGTAATTGGATAGCAAATAAAAGAAAAGTACCATCGAGCAAAAGTATCCCAACCCTCCCAACAGCACTTTCCACGACATGAACGTCCCGGCGATCGAGGCGATCGACGAGAGGTCCAGAGGGTGCTTCGAAAATTGCCACTTCCAGAGCAAATTCCCGAGCGTGCTAAGCAAGGAGGAAACTAATACCAAATAGACGATCTTCATCCCGCGAATCGCGCCTTCTTTCCCAACGTTCGGAATACGGTCGATTATACCACCGATACGCTTTTTCTGGAAACGTACTCTGTCTTGACGAAGCAGGAGTCGCATGTTTTGCCATGCGCCGCGCATAATACCCCTTCCGTCTCCCAGCAGTTTTTATCCGTTCTCCCGTAAGCCGGGCAAGTGCGGCAGATCGTCTCCGGCACGCAGCACATCTCGCTGCAGGCGCCGAGCGCCTTCTTCGCATCGATCTGACTTCTGCGCTTGTCTTGGTACCAATCGATAAAGACGTTCACCATATCGGCGTCGAGCTGCTGGCCGCTGGCGGAGCGAAGCGTTTGAAGCGACTGATTGAACGACATCGGATCCCGATAATTACGACCGTTGATCTTGGCGAGGAACGTCTGAACGACGGCGATGATGCGCGCGCCCGCCGGTATTTCCGCCCCTTTCAGCCCTGCGGGATACCCGTTCCCGTCCATTCGTTCGTGGTGATGGCGAATATACGAGGCCGCCCGCTCGTTGCCGGTCGCGAACGAGACGATCAAGGCGCTGACCTCGGCATGAAGCTTCATCAGTTCGAACTCGGCGTCCGTATACTGGCCCTCCTTCTGAAACAGATCGCTGGACAACGCGATCGTCCCGATGTGGGCGAGGTACGCCGCGATCGCCACGTCTCGGATTTCCCCCGTGGACAGTCCCATCTCCCTTGCGATCACGATGCTGTATCGACTGAGCAGCTCGGAGTATCCGATCGTGTTCGGACTCAGGTCGTCAAGCAAGCGAGCCAACGCTTGCAGCAGCGGGACGTAAGCGCCCGTGCCGCGAAGATAGGCGCCTTGCTCGGCGGCGAACCTGGAATAATTTTCGACTAAGGTTTCGAAATACAGACTGATCCAACGCTTCTCTTTCTCGGCCTTGTTCCAAAAGACGAAATAATGCGGCCCTGTCGATACGAGCAGCACCTGCTTGATGCCCTCCTCCTGGAAATATGAAGGTATCGGTTCCCGTACGTAATGCACGGCTTCCTGCTCGGACAAGGCTCTATATGCGAACAAAGTCTCCTCATCCGTCTCCAGCCGATCCGCTAGCTCCTTGAACGGCCCGGTCTTCCCGATCACCCGATATTCGCCGCCCGCCGCATGCACTAGGCAGCCTCCGGAAAACTTGAGCGTGTTCACGCAAAACGGCAAAACGGTTTCGAGGGCGACATCGACTTCCAACGCGATCTTGCTGATATTTACGATCGCGTTCTTCGACGCCATCGCGATGTTCGATTGCTCCTTCACTTGCTCCGCCTCGATCATCTCTTCCACCATCGGACGGACGAAGTCCATCCACCGCTTCAACCGTCGCTTCTCCCGTCGGGATACGCGATGGATCGGACCGATCCGGATCATCCCCTTGCCGCTGATCGGGAGAACGAGCAGCGGCACTTCCCCTTCCTTCACGACCTCGATTTTGCTCGTCAGAAATAAATTCGACGCCGTCATCGCCGGCTGATACGCATCCGCCGGCGAGGAGATCAACGCGCTTTGCGTCGATGCGCCGGGGCCGCTTCCCGAACGGAACCGCGTCGCCCGCAGCATAAACTTATCGAACCGCTCGTCGCGGATATAGAACGCATATGTTAATGCGCTGAACTGGCCGCCGAGTTCCTCCAATACGACCGTCATCTTTTGATCGAAGTTCGGCTGCGACCGTATTTTATCGAGCTGCCTCTGCACGCTAGACAGCTTCCTCAAATCGATGCGAAGTTTCCGGATATACAGCAGCACGAGCGCGCACAGCAAGACGATGCCGCCCGCGACCGTAACCGCGTAATCGAACGCGATCTCGAAGGATATCCCTTGGATCGACAAGAGCCTCATGCGCCGCCCCCTCCCTTACTCAAGATGAGCCTCTACCCAGATAGAATATTCGTCATGTCTCGATAAATACGTCATGCCCTGGCGTTTTGCCGCCTTCCTGTCGCCCTCAGCTCCCGGCCGCCCGCTCACGGCGAACAGCTCGAGACCGTTCTCCCGCAACGATTGCAGCATCGCCAACTGGCGTTTGCCCCAAGGATCGGCCGCCCATTCCGCCCTCCAGTCCTCCCACAGGAAAGCGTCGACGTCCCTTGAAGCGTTGCCGATGAGTTCGAATCCGCGATTTTGCATCGTCCACAAAGCCGGATGCCTGGCGCGCAACTCGGACAGCCATGCCAAGTACGCATGCATCATCTCGGCCCGATCCACGGGCGACTCTACCCGTTCCTCGATGTCCCCGACGGTGTCCAGGAACGCACCGTCCATGCCCTTGGCAACGATTCGTTGTTCGAGTTCGTCGAATAGAACGTTCTGATAATGCTTCTCGCGAATATCCATCAGATACGCATCCCATTGCGGCAGGTGCAGCTTCTCGCCTGCCGGCCGATAATAGTCCGCGGTCCGCAGCGCGTCCCCGCGCGGGACGTTCCAAGCGGCCCACTCCATGACCGATAGATAACCGATCACTTTCGTGCCCGTTCGCTTTAGCCTGTCGACTCGATCCGCGGTCCAATGGAGCGGCTCGACGACGACCAGATCGAAGCGCGATAACGCCTCCGTCTTTTCGTCGTCCATATGTCCGTAATATATCATGAACTTGCGCTCGTCTTCGGCGGCCTTCCCGCGCCAGCGATCGAACCATCCGGGCGTCACGGCGCGTAATCCCCGTTGTAGCTCACCAAGGATACGTCTTTAATGCCTTCTAACCCCGACAAGTCGTTGACGATCGTCGTCTGGGAGCCCCGGATTTTCACTTCCGCGACGACCTCGATATGATCCCGGCGAATCGTCTTGGACTTCAATACGTGCTTAATCCCGTCCAGCGTCTTATCGACCGTCTCCGTCGCCTGCTCCGTATGATGGATGATGAGCAGGTAGGCGGAATCCTTGAACTTGACCCGCGTCAGCAACAGCACGGTGACGGCCAGCACGGCCGATCCACCGACGCCGACCGCGTACACGCCTGCGCCGTTCGCGATCCCCGCGGAGATCGCCCAGAACATAAAGACGATATCCATCGGGTCCTTGATCGCCGTACGGAAGCGCACGATGCTCAATGCGCCGACCATGCCCAGCGACAAAATGATGTTCGTACTGATCGTCATGATGATCAAGCTCGTAATCATCGTCATAAGCACTAACGTTACGTTAAAGCTGTGATGGTAGACGACTCCGCGGAACGACTTCTTGTACACGAAATAAATAAAGATTCCCACGACCAACGACACCGCCAGCCCGATCCCCACGTTCATGAGAGACACCGGCGTAAACTGACCCACATTTAAAAACGATTCCTTCACGATATCCTGGAAATTAATCGTATTCGTCATCGCGCCCCGCCCTTTCCCCATCCCTTACCCTTGCGGACTCCGACTTCTATCGAAGCGCCGGTTTTACGGCCTCTCTGCACAACACGTATTTGGAAATCGCCGCTCGCTGGTGCGTTCGCAAGCGAAGCGCCTCCGCAATGTAACCCGGCAGAAAATCGTTATACTTGACTTCCATGATCAGCCGCGGCGAGTGAAGAACCGTCGCCGTCGCCGCCTCCCGCTCGAAGATATCGTGCGTATCGACGACGGCCGACAACGATTTATCGAACGTGAGACGAACTTCCCCGGGCTCCGACGTATATGCTTCTCTCGTATAATCCACGATGATGTCCGGCTTCAGACGGTGCACCTGCAGCGCCGTATTCCACTGCTGCATCACCGGTTCCTTCCGATTGGCCGTAGCGTCGAATGCTCCCTCCAAGATCGCCCGGTATTCCGGCAACGACAACGAGGCGGATTCTTTCGATACCAATTCGCCGAATCGGCTTTTCCGCTCCAGCTTAATCACTTTGTCGCTGTGATTATAAATGCGGATCCGATATTTCTTCCGCTGTATGACGCCGTAATTTTTCTCGAGCAACGCCGTTTCCTGTTGATCGCTGAAATACAAGCTGCGAATATGATATCCCTCCGGACTTTGGGCGTTCCGATCCAGCGACATGAACGCCGACAGCCGGTTTCGCAGTGCGTAATACTCGGAGATGTGAATGTAATATTTCAGCTCGTGTCTCAACTTCTTAAACTCGTGCTGCACGCCGAGTCCTCCTCGTTATTCGACGGTGAACTCGTTCACGCCGAAGATGTATGCCCCGTCTTCGCCAATTACCGCGCCGTAGGACACTTGAGTATGGCCCGCGGCGTCCTTCACCGTAACCCGGACGTAATAGGTCCCGGGGGCGGGAGGATCGACCTCGTACGTCGTATCCGATAAACCCAGGACGGATACGATCGGATTCGAAAGATGCGGATCCGTCCCGATTTCGAAGTCGTAAGCGATCGCGTCCCCTTGCACGTCGTAGGATGAATCCCATACGAATCGCAATTTGCCTTCGTTCGCCGAGGGAGTCGCCACGAATACCGGCATCGGCTTCTCGAGCAGCTCGTAAAATTGGTGTTTGTAGAAAGCCGGCATCCCGGCTACCCTTTCAAACTCCTCGTCGAACTGTCCGATCTCCTTCGGGAACGCCGCCGCGTCCGACCCTTGCGTCACAATCGGTTTTACGGCGTTATAATACCCGTTCAAGAGCTCCCGGGTCCGTTCCTCGGTAACGATTCCCCCCAGCGCCTCGATCTTTGACTGTAAGCCTTCCATCAGCTCAGGGGTTTGAATGACTCTCTGATGCAGCTTCACGCCCCACCAGTTCGACAACCCCGCCTTCCAAGGATCCATCGGCTGTTTGCTGCCGCCGAACCACTCGAAGTTTCGGAACGTCCGATCGTAATCCCATGGGATGAAATACCAGCGCTGCGAGTTCGAAGGACTGTAAATATAATAATTGAAGGTGAACGTATCCAGATTGCCGAACAGAATGTTTACGGCCATCCAGGTGAAATAATTGTCGCGATCGAAATATTTGTCGAAGACGCGAACGAAATCGGTCGTCGGATCGTTAACCGCATCCAGCATGGAGATCAGCTTCCGATGATCTTGGCTGCCCTCCACCTCCAACACGGATTCGAACGCGGCCTCGTCGTACGTGGGGTCGGTGACGAGCTTCAGCTGATCCTCGTACCGGAAGAAGCCGAACCCGACCGCCTTATAGAGTTGCCCGTAAGGGTCAAGTTTTCTTGACGCCAATAACGTCTCGTTCACTTCTTCTACATGCGTGTATAACCCATAGTCTTCGAAGTCTCCGCCCTGGACTCCGTCGCTTTCATCCTTCACGTGCAGATGCACGAATTGGGTCCTCAAGCTGACCAAATCCGGAATCATGGCGAAATAATCGTAGCTGAGCTTATTGCGCACGCGCGTCAAATCGCGGTAATGCTTGTTCAAATTCAACGTGTTTTGCCCTTGCCACAGCTCGGTATCGTCGTCCAGCCGAATCTTATAAGATTTCTGTACGTCGTTCAGCGCCATGTTGCCGCGCAGCTCAAGCGTGGCGTTCGCCTCGGTCGACGGCTCCGAAACTTCCTCTTCCGGAGGACCTTCGCTCGTTCCTTCCCGGACGATGACATCGAAGAGCGGATCCTTCGACAAGATATCGGCTCGTCCCATCGCGTTCGTCTCGTCGAATGTGTAACCGTATCGTTCGCCCTTGCCCTTGTCTTGCGGAAGCACCGTCACGTACAAGTGAACGATCTCGTTCGACAAGGGGTACTCCGACTCCGGCTGGAGGAGCGGACTCGGCGCATCGTCGTACACCAGCGTAACGGAACAACCGGAAAGCGCGAGAGCGGCCGTCAGGGCGGCGACTCGCAGCCAACCGTTCGAATGTGTCCGATGATTCACTTCTTCGCACTCCCCCTTGAACGTTCTGCCGCCTCCGTATAGACGAAGCATTGCTTGCAGGACTTTCCATGCGAAGCGCATGCCTGGTTTTCGTAAGTCCAACACGGCTTCTCCCGTTGTCCGTACACGGGACAAACTTCGCATAAAGACGACGGCGTGCAATGCATCTCCCAGCAGACGCCGAGCGGCTCCATCGCTTCTCCCGCATCGGCGCGCTTACGCGAGAACCAGTCGACGAAGGCGCCGACGATTTCCGGATCCAGCATCGTGCCCGCCGCGGCTTCAAGCCTTCCCAGCGCTTCTCCGAAAGCGAGAGGCTCGCGATGCTTCCGGCCATGCACCGCGGCCAAGAACGTCTGGACGACGGCAATGATGCGAGCGCCGAGCGGGATCGCCGAGCCCTTCAACCCGGACGGATACCCTCGTCCGTCCACGCGTTCGTGGTGATGCCGAATCGCATCCGCGATGCTCCCTTTTTCGCCCAGCGTCATCTCCGCCATCGCCGCGCCGAGCTCCGCATGGGACTTCATTCGATCGTACTCGTCATCCGTGAACCGCCCATCCTTCGTCATTAAGCCCGGCTCAAGCGCCCCTTCCCCGATATTGGCGATCCAAGCCGCCGTCGCGATCTCCTGCACCTCTTCGACCGAAAGACCGAGCTCTCGGGCGATGACGGTCGCGTATCGGCTCATCTGCTCCGCATGCCCCGTCTTCCACGGGCTCATCGCGTCGTATAGCGAAGCGAGCCGCTTTAATAACAGGACGCGCTCCGAGCGCGTCGCGCGGTTGCCGGCCGCCGCGGCAAGGAACGCTTCCGCCTGCAAGCAAGCCGTTCGTAAGCAATCCGCAATCCGTCGGTCGTCCATGACGCCTCGTCCGGAGAGCGACCGGAAGATGCGCTCGACCGGCCCCGACGAGGTCCGATACCGGCACGCGAAGACCGCGCGGCCGTCTTCCCGATCCAGCGACACCGTCGCCTCGCCTTGCAACGCATCGTCCGCCGCGGGAACGAGCTCCCCGCCCGTCAGCTCCATGACATCCATCGCGACGCGGAACGCTTGGTCGACGACGGTTTCGGGCTCCGCGACGAGCAGGAGCAACCTTCTCCAGGATGCCTCGGATTTGCGAGCCGCCTCCTCGCTGCGCATCGACGCTTCGACTTGCACCAGCCAGGACACGACCGGCGCAAACCAGCCGACCGTCTCCCCAACCGTCGTCTCCGGACGGCCCGAACGCTTCTTTCTCGGCCCGGCGCGCAGGATCCCGCCGCCTTGGAGCGAGATGTGCAGCAAGGCGGTTCCGTTTTCCTCGATCCATCTTGCGCCTTCGGGCATGCCGGCATCCGCAGGAAGCGACGTCGGAGGCAGATACGGCTGGGCGGAGTACGGCGCAAGTCCGCTGTATGACGGCGAAGCCTGGCCGATATTCGACTTGCTATGTCTTAACGCCCTCAACGTATATTGCTTCTTCTCCGGTTGCAGCAGATAGAAAGCGTACATCGACGCTTCTGTCGAATGGGAGAACGCTTCGAGCAGGACATCCAAGTTGTTCTCCACGCCCGCGAGCGGTTGGATTCGCTCCAAAGCCCGTCTCGCGGAGCTCCACTGCGCTTTCAGCCGCGCTTTCTTCCGCCGCTCAGCGACGTATAGGCCCGCCATCGCGAACATCGCCGCCAGGAGCATGACGACGATCGACAGCGTCATGGACGGCATCATGCTCCCCCCTCCCTTTTCGCGAAAATCTCCGCTAGTCCTCTTCCTTCTTGCCGGCTTGCTCCGAGATCGAGATATGCTGCGCCAGTTGCTTCAACTTTTCGTTCAAGGCCGAGATTTGGGTTGATTGATGCAGCACCAAGAGCAATAAGATTAGGTTGGAGAACAAAAACAGCAAGGAGGGCGGATACTGAATGCCGACTCTTGCGGCGACCCAATCCAACCAGCCGGGATTGGCGGAAACGAGCAGGATCGATCCGGCGCCGAGAAACCAGACGATCGAATTCCGTTCGTTAATTTTCCGTTTCAATAATAGGTTCAACACGATGAAGGTGAAAACAAGCCCAGAGAAAAACACGAACAGCTTGGCGATTAAGCTCATACGGCCCTCCTGCCTCTGGACAACTTATCGTTCAATAAAACGATCAGCACGCTCAGCAATACCTTCAACATGTACATGACTGGCTTCAGCCCGCTATGCATGCTCACGCCTAACTCCCGGGGGCGCATCCGCACCGGAATCTCCTTAATCTGGAATTGCTGCAGCAGCGTTCGGATCAGAATGTCGGCATCGGGAAAATCGGACGGGAATTCCTGCTGCTTGGCATATTGAGAGAAGAGGGCATGAGAGATTCCCTTGAACCCGGAGGTCGGGTCGGATATTTTCTTCCCGGTCGTCCGGTAAATCAACCCTCGGAAGAACGCGATCGCGATGGTCTTCATCGCGCCCATCTTCATTCCGCTTTCGCGATCCAGAAACCTGGAGCCGATGACGATATCGGCGTCGTCCCGTCGGACGGCTTCGATCATCCCCGGCACGTCTAAGGCGTCATGCTGCCCGTCCGCGTCGAATTGCAGACAGTATGCGTAACCCCGGCGCTGCGCGTACCGGAAACCGGTTTGCAGCGCGGCGCCGTACCCTAAGTTGCACGGATGGGAGAGGACCGTAACCGGGAACGCGGATGCGACTTCTTTCGTCCGGTCCGTCGATCCGTCGTTCACGACGAGGATATCGGCGTCCAGCCTCATCGCCAGCAGCTCCTGCAGCACGCCCGCAATATTCAATTCCTCGTTGTAAGCAGGGATAAGTATTAAGATCGACTTGGGATTCACGACGCCGATTCCTCCAGGTACGCATGTACTCATTGCAATAAATTATCCAGCAGTTCGCTAAATTCCGGCTTCGCCCATATCAACTCGTCGTTAGCTTCTTGATCGGTGCCCCGGAAGATGTAATGCACCTTGATCACATCGTCTTCGTAGAAGGTCTTCAAGTCCCCGTTATACTCTTGATACAATGCCAGCCACTGTCGAAGCTCGCGGTACTCCCGTTCCTTGCGTTCGTATTCCGGGGCCAGCGCATTATAAATGCTTAGTCGAGGATCGTGACGGTACACTTGTTTTTCCTCGATGATATAAATGTGGTATGCGATGTTGCCGTCCGGCTCCGTCTCGTCGGTCCGGGTCAGCGGAAACTTCCTGGGATCGAAATCCTTGATCAACGTACCGATGTAATCGTGTACGCCGGTACCGTAAGTGAGAGAATACCCTTCGCTTTGCGAGTACACGACCCAGGTCATCGGCAGATGCCGCTTCGCGATCGAGACGTATTGCGTCGCCGAGCTGTCCCACATCATCTTATACGGGATAATCGGCTTCAGTCCGCCGGCGAACCCGAGGCCGCCGACGATCGCCGCGCACGAGACGACGTGAACGGCAGCCGCGATGCGGCCCTCGTCCGGCAACACCGCCTTCCAGACGGCGTACCATACGATGCCGAACGCCAGACAGGTTGCTACGGTCCAGACGCTCTCGCTTCGCGTGGCCAGGACGACGCTTTGACTGACCGGTCCGCCGTAAGCGTAAAGCATGAAACAAGCCAACCCGAACAACGTTGCGAACCGATAGACCCTTCGTTCGCCGCGGGGCGCGACCAAGCTCCATAGGGCAAGGGCGGCGATGCAGGCGAGCCCGGCGTAATCCCAACCGTTGAGGGGCGGGGGATCGATCTTCGCCGTCTCCGCTAAGAAGCTCGACGACGAGCCGTGGAACGACTTCCCGATGATCAGGCCATACGCGAGGGGGACGATCGACACGATGACGCAAGCGACGCCGGCGATCGCGCCCGTCCAAAACCGTCTTCTCCCTTCCTCTCCCGCCGTCAGCCCCAGCAGCATCAAGATTCCTAGCCCCAACCCGCCGTACGCGAACGCGATCGTGTGCGACAGGCCCATGACGGCGCAGCCCGCGGCGCCTGCCCATAGCGCGTGTTTCGAGCCGTTCTCGAAGTACCGGAAGAAGAAGTACAACGTCGGCAATAGAAATAACAGCGCATATTCCTGCGGGATCGTCGCCGCCTGACGTTCCCAATCGCCTCCGTGCAGCGCGGTGCCGGCCAGTCCGTACGCAGCCGCTCCCGCAAGCGCGGCCCAGCGGCCTCCGGTCAGGCGCGATATCATGAAGTACAGACCGAATACGATCAGCAATGTGTTGACACCGCCCGTATACTTCAGCACGTAGATCGCATTGATCGCGGCGAATTTTTGCAGATACGACATCATGATAAACATGCCTTGCGGGTAGACGCCGTCATGGAACAGCTCGCGCATGCTAATATATTTCGTCCAGGCCAGAATGACGGCTCCGTCCGACATCGAAGGCGCGGCGCTCGTGAATGCGTCGTACAGCCGCACGAAGCCCGACATGCCGAACACGGCGATCGTTAGCACGCCGGCAGCTGCGGCCGTGAACGTCGTCTTCGGCAGGCGAACACGCTTGTCCGTGAACACGCGTTTGCCCCGTAAATATTTCCACCCGAGCTTCATACGGAACGCGATTTCGAGGAAATCGTAAAACTTCGCGCCAAGTTCCGTCAACGCGTCGCCGCGTTTGCTTCGATGCTTCGGCAGCACGTACGATCGGAGAATTAAGAACGTAAGTACTGCGAGAATCGACAACACCTCGAACAGCTTGGTTACGACTAATACGTATGCGATCACGATATAGAGGAACGTCATTCGCATGGCATTCGAGACGATCCGCTCCAGCTTATCCGGGGATGACGGCGAGAAAATGAATTTCGGCACGAGAATCAGAAGAAGCCAGAAGGCGAATACGTAGTGTCCCATATGGAACAGCTGATTCAGAATGCCGTCGTACATGTCGCCCTCCTCCTTCTTCTCTCGCTAATTCGCCGCGTATAAGTAATAATCCAGCTTCTTGAGAACCCGTAGCATCTGTATTACCGTTAACGTCGCGAAGATGATGGAACCGACCAATAGACCGAAGATGGCAAAATGGTATTCGAACCACCGGCTAAGCAGGAAGCCGACCGTCATGTTCGCCCCGACCGCCGGGAGGATCGACCGATTGACCAAGTCCGCTCGGGACAGCGAAAACAGAATGACCGCGTTCATGAGCGCGACGGCAAGGATCACATAGGACGCCACGGATACGATGAAGACGAATTCCGTCACGGTATCTTCCCGAATTAACGGTTTTCCTGCAAACTCGATATATTTTTCGTTAGCCATGAACAGGCCCTTCCAAACGACCGCGCCGCTCGCGACGGACGCCGTTACGATGACGGCCATCATCTTGTAATACACTTTGAGGAAATGCCGGTTCATCGACTCCGTCTCGGAGCCCCAGTAGCGCTTCTGCGCATCCTCCATATCCAGCATCAGCTTATGCACGATGACCTCGCTGACGCCGAGCGGAATCATTAGCGCCAACAGCGCAAAATCCAATCCCAGCTCGTATTCGCCCCGAAACCAGATGAAATACGGCATATACCACTCGTGCGCCGACCATGCATTGATCCGATCGACGAACAAGAAGTAAAAGTACAGGAAGCCATATAAGAAATACGGCATGACCGAGTAAATGGTAATCGACATTCGCGGCAGCTGCGGAGCGATGCCCTTCTCCTCTTTCCGCTCCGCCAATCGAAAGTAGTGCACGACTAAGACCATGCCGACGACGGATACGAAAAAGATCGAAATCAACTGGGAGAATATGATATCCAGCGGCGTATAACTCATCAATATATAGACGAGAATAATGCCTAAAATGATTAATCCGGTAAACGTCAGTTCTCTTCGTAAAATATACATGACCGTCACGGACAGCCAGATCGACGTGAGAAAGAAAAAATACAAAACGATATAGATAAACATGTTCGACGGGAAGATGTTAAACACCAGGTTAAATCCGTAAATCAAGACGCAGGTAATCAGACAAGTGATATAACCCAGCCGAATAAACTTGAAGGTGACCTTCCGCCCCATGTTGTAATACCCTTGAAATAAGTAAAAGAAGCCCCTTCGAGCGATCGCTTGCGTGTACCCGCCGACCACAATAAAGCTAAGAATCGTACCGATCGCGATGCACGTCGCCAGCTCGACGCTAAGAAACTCGTACGACCAAAGAGAGAACTTCAACGTCAGCATCGATAACACCGATATCGCCATCGGCAAGGCGAAGATTACGCCTCGTAAGAAGCTCTTGGACAGTTCGACGATCATGTACTTCAGATCCCGCTTCGGAGGGGGCTCGAACGGGGTGACGACGACGCGTTGCTGGATTTGCTCCCAGATCGCGTCGGCCAGCTCGAACACGTCGTGCATCCCGAATTTATCTCCGACCCGGCCGTCATTCCAACCCATCGATTCCAATAAAGCGGCGACCTCGTAACGATCCTCCGGGAACATGTTCCGCTTTTGCACATCCCCTACGATGCGGTCGAACAGCTCGGCGCGCGATTCGAATTCGACGATCATACTTCCCCGCCCTCGATAGGAACGATCATATGGATAATAAGCTCCGGCAGCTTCCCTTCCTTATCCGCCTCCTGTACGATCGCCGGCGTAATGCGTTGGTTTTTGTTAACGATTACCCTGCCGTCGTAGCCGTGCAGCGTTTCGCCCGCCAGCTTGCCGACGATGTAGCGATTTCGAATCGATAAAATTTCTTCCGTCAGCGCTGGGCTTTCCCGACTTGGCTCCTCCCCGGGCGACGGCCGTCTCGGAGAAGCGGCGATGACGCGATCCGGGGGAGGCGAAGGGAGAGAAGCGGTTTCCGACCTGCGAGAAGGCGCATCGGCGGGGGATGAAGGCATATCGAAAAAGTCCGATTTCCGCTCGAAACCTCCGTCGCTCACGATCTCCTCGCGATCGTCGCCCGCCGCCTCCGCGGTGTCCCCGACGTCTAAATACTCATTCATATCGCCCCAGAAGCCGGATGGCTTCGCAGGCGATCGAGACGCACGACGCATTTCGTTCTTGCGTGCCGGAGTTCGCTTCGAGGGCGGTGCGACCGGAGCGGACGCCCCCCAGGACGACACGGCGGCCAACTCCAAGTTTTCCCGAGTGTCTTCGCGGCTTGCGCGGGCGTGCTCCGACTCCCGCCTCTCCGCGAGATCCGCCGCTTCGCGGCGTTCGAGTTCGAGCGCTTCGACCGCCGGCTCCGCCTTCGTCTGCGCTTCGCGACGGTCGTCTTCCCGGGCCGCCGGCTTGAGACGATCCGTACCCGCTGCGTCCTCCGCCGCCTCCGAACCTTCCGTCTCCGTCTTCCGTTCCTCTACGATCTTGCGAAGCTTGAATTGAATCACCTTCGCCCGTCTTTGGAGCGCCTCCAATTCCTCTTCATGAAGCTCCGCCGGAGTCGGCGCCTCGTCCGCATCTTCTTCGAGCAACGACGCTTGATCAGCGTCTCGCTCCTCCTGAACCTTGGTGGCCGCAACCTCGTAGAACGAAGCTCCCGCCGAATCCTCGGCCGACGGATCGACGCCTTCCTCCTCGATCGTATCGAGCTCGCGATCCATCCTGCCGACTTTGCGGACAAGCTCTTTCAGCTCCTCGAGCAGCGATTGGAACGTCTCCTCGTAACGCGCGCTTTGCGCTTCGATGCGCTCTATGCGCTTCCGATGCCGTTCTTCTTCCGCCTTCATCCGGTCCCCGATCGATTTCGCCTCGGCTTCGCCCAACGCGCGAATCGCCTTCTTACTCGCCGCAAGACGCTCCGCCGCCGCTTGGTACAGCGCGTCCGTCCGTCGTCGATCCGCGAGCTCCGCCTCGAGAACCGCCGCTTCCCGCTTCAACGCAGCGTTCAGCTTCTCTTGCGACTCCACCTGATCGCGCAGTTCCTCGACGGACTGTTGCTGGTATTGCTTAAGCTTTCTGATAAAGTCCGTCGTCTTCCTGGGATGCAGGCCGAACAGCTTGCGTTTCGTCTCCCGCTTCCATTCGCTCATGCCTCTCTTCCTCCCCTCCCGTCTGCGCTTTCTCCTCGAGCCACCCGCTCAGTTCCGCTTTGATCCGGGACAAGGCGGATTCCTGTCTCTCCGCGACGACCGCTTCATCCGACTTCATACGCGCCGCCGATAGGTCCCGCATCCTCTTCGCTTCCAACACGTCCTCCGTCGCCGCGAAATGCACTTCCATCAGCTGCTTTGCCATTTCTTCGCCTCGATCCGGCGCTTCCAGCTCTCGCCGCAGCCGAGCGACCGTCTTCTCCAACTCCGTATGTTCCCGCTTCAATCGATCGAGCTCGCTTCGGAGTACCGAGCACGCCGCTTCGTGGTCGGCGTTCAAGCGCGCCACCGCGCGCTCTACCGAATCCGGCTCATATCCCCATAAGGATCTCTTCGTCACCTTGATCACGGTATCCCCTCCTCCAGTTTGCCGCGGCTCGCTCGACGCTCTTACGCCGTCCTGTTTTTGCCGGCCACCAATTCCATGTAGGCCTCATACTTATAAAGTTCTTGGAATGCACGGTCGTGATCTCCGATCCGGTTGAACGCCTGCGCGATCTCTGCCAGCAAGACCGGCGCCAGCACGGAATCCGGCTGCATCCACAACGCCTTCTGGAATAACGCGATCGCCTTCTGGTCGAAGCCATGCGCCGCAAGCGCGTATCCCTTCTCCATGTAGGCTTTCTGCTCGGCGACCACCGATATCCGAGCCGCGGGCCGCTCTGCGCTTTCGCTCGCCGCGGCCGCCGGAAGCCGTTCTTCCGCCCGCGCCGCGAGTTTGACATAACTCTTGAAATGAAGCTCAAGCACCCGATCCAATGTAAACAAGCTTAGTGCGCGTTGGCGGGCTTCCCGTCCCAACTCCACGGCTAATTCCCGATTGCGCAGCAGCTTCTCGAAGCCATCCGCCATCGCCCGAGGGTCCCGAGGCTGTACGAGCACGCCCGTATCCGCAAGCGCCTCCTTCACGCCGCCGACGTCCGTCGCGACGACCGGCTTTCCCGTCATCATCCCTTCGACGACGGAGTACGGGAACGCTTCGGAAATACTCGACAAGGCGATGACGTCGCCGCTCTGATACGCCGCCGAAGTATTGCTCGTGTGTCCGGCGAAAATAAAGCTGTTGCCGAGCTGCAGTTCTTCCTTCAGCGCTAGACATTGTTCGTAATATTGCGGGACCGATACCGAGCCGTATACGACGAACTTCGCCTCCGGCATTCGCTCCCTCAACAACGCCGCGGCATGCATGAAGGTCATGATATCTTTGATCGGATCGATCCTCGCGACCATCACCACGGTCGGAACAGGTTGCGGAGCGCCGGCCGCTTCCGCGAACACCCGTTGATCCACGCCGTTATAGATAACCTTCACTTGGGACAGCGGAACGCCGAAGCGGGTCTCCCATCTCATATTGTACTGACAAACCGGCGACACTTGATCCGCGAAGGCGTAGTTCAGCGTCGTAACGGATTGAACCAACCGAATCAAGAAAGTGCTTAAGAACGAAGAGTATCCGTTCCTCGATAACGACAAGTACTGCTCCCGCAAATACACGCCATGCTCGGTCAACAAGTATGGCGTATTGTTCGCAAGCTTCGACAGCACGCATGGAATGCCGCAAAACGCCGCAGCGGAGGAGTGCGTCACATGCGCCTCCGGCAACGGCGTGTTCAATATATTTAAGAAACGATAAACCCAACCGAGACTTTGGCTCAAGCCGAAGATGTCCGGTTGCCCCAATCGATTGTCCTTGTCTCCGGCGGCTTTGAGAATGATTTCCTTGTATACGTTCCAAGTGAGTTCCGATTTGAACGTCGCTTTGTACTCGTAATATTTGAAATACTCATGCATCTGCAGGAGCAATCTGCCGAAGCGTTCAGGATTTTTGCTCTGGGCTAGAATTTCAAGGATCAACTCGCGGAACAAGGGGATGAAACGTTTTCCGATATCCTCCGGCAAAGTACTCTTCTTTAGCTTATATATATGAGAAAACGGCGTCTCCAAATGCTCCGCCGGTTCTTCCGTCCCCCACAACGGCATCTTGATCAGAGCGTCCTGATTCGATAGCCTGAACTTCTGCGTAACGAATGGATTCATGAGTACGCTAAAGATGATGTAATCCACGGAACGCATCTTTTGGATGAGGATGTCGCACCAAGTGCTAACGCCGCCTTGATGAAACGGATACGTCCCTTCCGTGGCAAGCAATACTTTTATTTTGTCACTCATTCGTAACCACCGCAATCTCATTATATGCAAGCCAATTGTGAAGAGCAAAGTAAAAACAGGTCTTTAGCACTAACTTCAAGTTTGGAATGAATGTAGAAAAAATTACAACGCTGTCGGATTAAGTCGAGACCGAATCCGACTCGCATAGCACATCTGGGCCTAATTATACAATACTCTACTATACAATTTCTGAACATGAGAAGATTCATGGAAAATGCGACAGTTCGACAAATGCAAAAAGCCCTTACCGATGACTTCGGTAAGGGCCTTCTGCGATATGCGGTCGGAGGGATTTGAACCCTCACGCCCAGTGGGCACTACCCCCTCAAGATAGCGTGTCTGCCGTTCCACCACGACCGCGCGTAACTACATATATAATGAGGAAAAAAAGTGAGCCATGAAGGACTCGAACCTTCGACACCCTGATTAAAAGTCAGGTGCTCTACCGACTGAGCTAATGGCTCATGCAATGGTGACCCGTAGGGGATTCGAACCCCTGTTACCTCCGTGAAAGGGAGGTGTCTTAACCCCTTGACCAACGGGCCTTGTTTTTGTGACAACAAAAATGATTATAGCAGGTACTTGTCCGTTGCGCAAGCCCCCTTTTTCATTTTTTCGTCGTGAAAACAAAAAAAAGACCGCCCCGAAGGACGGCCGTTCGTTGTCGTTGAATGGCGGAGAGAGAGGGATTCGAACCCTCGCACCGTTTACACAGTCTAACCCCTTAGCAGAGGGTCCCCTTGAGCCACTTGGGTATCTCTCCAAATAAAAATGGCTCCCCGAACAGGACTCGAACCTGTGACAACTCGATTAACAGTCGAGTGCTCTACCAACTGAGCTATCAGGGAACGTTACATGCATTAATTTATCACGGGCCCCTTGTGTTCGTCAAGTTGCAGCTGTTGTAAACGCCCCCTGCATTTGCCACACCGATATCGTCTCGGGTCCGTCTTCCGCTTCCGCGGATACTGCATGGCGCAATCGACGCACCGCAGCACGTATCGGTACGGCAGGGTGACGCGCGCGCCCGGCACCGCCTGGCAATAGCGGGATCCGCCGACCTTCGCGAGCAGCCGCTTGAAGTCGTCGTCCGCGTGTTTGTATCCTCGCCGCTGCAGATGCAAATGATAATGGCACAGCTCGTGTTTGATGATCTTCTCCGTTTCTTCCGCCCCGTACGTGTCGTATTGTTTACGGTTGATTTCAATGTTATGCGTCCTCAGCAAGTATCGGCCGCCGGTCGTCCGGAGCCGCGAATTGAAAGTCGCCTTGTGCCGGAACGGCCATCCGAAGGAATCGATCGAAACCTTTTCCACCCAAGCCTGCAGTTGTTCGTCCGTCATATTCCGCCTCGCTTCTCGATCCGTCCCTTGAATTGTACCGAATGAGTAAGCTACACTGTCAAGTAGAACAATTGGGAAAACGCCGTTCGGCGTTTACGGAGGGAGAATTCCAGGTGTCCAAGCCTACCATGCGTTATCACGTGCTGCTTTACGGGGATCGGCTCGAATTCGTCGAGATGCCCGCGTCTCACGCGTACCAGCTGACCGCGCTGCACCAGCGGCTGCACAAGGAGATCGGCAAGCTGACGGCGGAGAACGTGCCGAACCTGCCCCAGGCGATCGCGGAGTGCGATGCGCTGGAGATCGTGAACAAGGATTACGTCGCTCTAAGCGGCTTGGAGTATATGAACCAGCTCGAGCAAGCGTTCGCTTCGGTGCAGGAGAAAAGCTATCCGCTCGTCTCGCTGCTGACGGAAATTCGCGCCCTCCAGGCGCAGCTGGAGCAATGGTACGAAGAGGAGTACGAATAGAAGCGCGCCGTATCGGGATGGACCTGCACGACGTGGGCGCCCCCTACGTATAATGGGTAACAAACCAGGGAAAGGGGCTGGCCACGTTGCCGCAATGGCTTCTCAATCAGATGATGCGCGCTTACCGGAAAAAGGACCGGCGGCAAATCCGTCTTCTGAACGATTGTTGGTTCTTTTACCGAACGAAGGAAGACCCTACACATAGATAGCCTGCGGGCCGGCCCTCCCTTGCGAGAGGCCGGCCTGCGCCGTTCTCCCCTTCCCTCGTTCGTTGTGGTATTGTAGTTGCTAATATCGCGGAAACGCTAAGGTCGGAGATGAACGCGCGTTGACCTATCGACAAATCAAATGGCTCATCCTGATCGTCCCTTCGCTGACGATCGGCATCTGGGAATTCGTTCGTCACGAATTCCATATCCCTTACCTTTCAATGGAGCTTGGCAACATTCTAGCCCCCTTCATTGTGCTCGGCGCGACGCTCGCGATCTCGCTGCCCCTGTTCCGCATGCTCGAGCATTCGCAGCGCCAGCTGCAGGCGGCCCGCGAGCTCCAATCGACGCTCGAGGAGCGCGAACGGATCGCGCGGGAGCTGCACGACGGCATCGCGCAATCGCTGTTCCTGCTGGCGGTGAAGGCCGACCGGCTCGAAAGCGGCGACGGATCGGCGGCGGAGTCGATCCGGCAGATCGTGCATCGCGTGAACGACTATGTTCGGCAAGCGATCGCGAGCCTCCGCTTCGCCCCGGCGACGCAGTCGCTCCCGTGGACCGAGATGCTGCACCGGCTGTTCGCCGAAGCCGGGGACGCCGGCCTCGACGTCCAAGTCGACTGGCGTCTGCCCGAAGCGACCCTGTCCGTTCGCGAGAAGGTCGAGCTGTACGCCTGCCTGCGCGAAGCGCTCGCGAACGTACAGAAGCATGCGGACGCGCGCGCGGCGTTCGTGCGCAGCGAGGCGACGGACGGCGGCTGGACGTGCTCCGTCGCGGACGACGGGCGCGGGCCGGACGCCGCGAACGAGGCGGCGACGGGCGACGGGCGCGGGCGCTACGGCCTCTCGATCGTGCGCGAGCGCGCCGCCGCGATGGGGTGGCGCTTCGCGCTCGAACGCGAGGCGGAACGAACGATCTTCACGATTTGGAAGGAGTGACCGGTTTATGAGCGACTCGCGCGTGGCGACTTCGGTTCGCATCGTCATCGTGGACGACCACGAGGACGCCCGCTTGGGCATCCAAACCATATTGGAAGCCGAGCCGACGTTCGAGGTCGTCGGCCTTGCGGCCAGCGGCGAGGACGCCTTGCGTCTCGTCGCCGAGCTCTCGCCCGATCTCGTGCTCATGGACATTAACTTGCCGGGCATGGACGGTTTGGAAGCGACGAAGCGCGTCAAGGAGCTCGCCCCGGAGACGAAGGTCGTCATGGCGACCGTCTCCGACGACGTCGCGCATCTCTTCGAGGCGATCAAGCGCGGCGCGCAAGGCTATGTACTGAAAAACCTGCAGCCGTCGGCGTGGCTCGAATATTTGCGCGCCGTCGCGTCGGACGAGGTGCCGCTGTCCAAGGAGCTCGCGACGCGCATTCTGCGGGAGTTCGGCGCCGCGTCGCCCCCGGCCGTCACGTCTCCGGATGCGCCGCCTTCTCGTCCGCCGCTGACCGCGCGCGAGACCGAGGTGCTGCGACTCGTCGCGAAGGGCCGATCGAATCGCGCCGTCTCCGAGGAGCTGCATCTGTCCGAGCATACGGTCAAGAATCACCTGAAGAGCATCCTTCATAAGCTCCAGCTGCAGAACCGTGTTCAGCTCGCCCGTCTCGCGGCGGAACGCGGATGGGTCCGCGAAGAGTGACCGAACGGTAACAGAACCGTCACAGGAATAGCCCGAACGGGTCATACCCCTCCTTATAACCGATGTACTACACTAAGGCTATTCCGAACGCTTCGTGCGTTCATCGATTCTATGGAGGGGTTACTTTATGAAGAAAATGGTCACCGCCGCGCTCGCCGCCGCGCTCTTCTCGACAGCGCCGATCGCGTCCGCTCACGACGGATGGTCGCAAACGTCGCCGATCGTCGCCGCGGGCGAAGTCGCCTACGTCGAGCTGCTGTTCGGCAATCACAGCAACGAGCATGGCAGCTATCGCATCGAAGGCAACTGGAACGAGGAGACGACGAAGACGTACGCCGTCACGCCCGCCGGCGACAAGATCGACGTCACCGGAACGACGTTTTACACGGGGGAAGTCGTAGAGTCCGACAACGCGAAGATCAACAACGGCTACATCGCTTCGTTCTCGGCCCTGACGCCCGGCGCGTACATCGTGTCCGTCGAAGGCGACAGCATCTTCGCCCACGGCGGCGTCGCCAGCCGAACGCTGCGCAGCGCCAAGTCGTTCGTCGCCGTGGCGGACGTGCCGCTGCTGCGCCGGGTGCAAGACCTGCGCGGCTTCGGCAAGGTCGTCAGCCCGGATCGCGCGGAGTGGGTGCCCGCGTCGAACCCGGCCGCGGAGACGACCGGGGGGACGGTGTCGGCCCGGCTGATGCTCAAGGGAGAGCCGCTCGCGGGCGCCGAGGCGACGCTCGTACGGCGCAGCACGTCGGAAGCGGAGCGGCTGACGACCGACGCGGACGGTTACGTCACGTTCGAAGCCGGTCCGGCCGACTATTACTTGCTGCGGGCGAAGCCGGCGACGGACGAGAAGGTCGAGGGGAAATACGACAAGACGAATTACGAAGCGACGATGACGTTCGTCGTGCAGAACGGCCGCGCGGCCGCGCCGAAAGGCCAGCCCGCTTCGGGGCTGCCGACGGTGTACGTCGACGGCAAGGAAGTCGACGCCGCGGCGTCCGGCTTGCGCCTCGCGGACGGCGCGCTGCGCGTCGATGCGGCGTGGCTCGCCGAAGCGACGAGCCGGAACGTCGACGCTTCGGGCGAGGCGAGCCTGCGCAGGGCGGCGGAGGCGGCCGGCGTCGCGGTCGAATATTTCCCGGCCGTGGGCGGGGTTCCCGCGGCGGTTCACCTGTACGCGAACTAATGTTTATGAGATTTCGGCGGTCGGCGCTCCCGATCGCCTTCTTGCTTCTCTGCCTGTTCTGGACGCTCGCGCCGGCCCCGCCCGCGGCGGCGCATGCGTATCTCTCCGCTTCGTCGCCGAAGCAGGAGAGCGTCGTGTCCTCGCCTCCGAGCGAAATTTCCGTGACGTTCACGGAGGAGATCGAGGCCGGCGTCAGCTCGCTCGCGCTCTTCGACGAAGCCGGGAACGAGATGCCCGGCGCCTTGTCGTCCGACGGCTCGAAGACGCTTCGACTCGCCGTGGACGGCTTGGCGGATGGCGTCTACCGGGTGCGGTGGCAGGTGCTGTCGGTCGATTCGCATACGACGGACGGCTCGTTCCGCTTCTCGGTCGGAACGCCGCTCGAGTCGTCGCGGCCGCAGGAGACGGTCTCGCTGGACGGCGAGGCGCCGACCGTCGAAGCGCCTGCGAAGCCGACGGAGGAGCCGGCTGCGTCGACGCCTCCTGCGCAAGCACAGCCTCCTGCGGAGGAGGCGCCCGACGAGCAGGTCGCGTCGACCGCGCCCGATGCTCCGCCGACTGCGAGCGAGCCGCCTCTTCCGTCGCGGACACCCGCCGACGCCCCCGTCGTCGGCGACAAGTCGGAAGGCGGCGATCGACCGGAAGCCGCCGACGAGCCGTCCGCTCCGAGCGACGGAGTCGTCGCAGACGCTCCTTCCGACGATGCGCCCGACGGCGCAGCCGCGGATGAGCCGGTCGCGCCGACGTCCGCCGTCGACGCCCCGGCATCCGCCGCGATCGAACACGATCACGCCACGCACGAATCGGCGTACGGCTCTCTGCCGATCCCTACGCTGCGCACGTTACTGCGCATCGTCGACGTCTTGACGCTGGCGACGCTAGGCGGCGTGCTCGCGTTCCGCGCGCTGCTGTTCGCCGCTCCCGCCGCAGCCGGCTTAGCGCCGGCTGCCGACGACTGGCGGCGCCGCACCGCAGCTAGCGCCTTCGTCGTCTTCGCGCTCACCGGCACGCTCCACGCCGCTCTGCTGTCGTCGCAGCTGGACGCCGTCTCCTTCGGCGACGTCTGGCTGCGCACGAGCGTCGGCACCGCCGCGCTCGCGCGGATCGGCTGCGCCGCCGCGATGCTGGCGCTCGCCTGGCGACGAGGCGGCCGCCCGTGGACGATCGCGCTTTCTGCCGTTCTGTACGCGCTGCTCAGCTGGACGTTCCCGGCGACCGGCCACGCCGCCGCGGCCGAGGCGAACCGCGCCCTCGCGCTCGGCGCGCACGCCGGGCATATCGTCGCCGCTGCCGCCTGGTACGGCGGTCTGCTCGGCATCGCCATCGCCGCAGTGCGAACGACGACCCAAGGCGCGCTGCAACTCGTCGGCGCGTTCTCGAAAGCCGCGCTGCCGCTTATGCTCGTCGCTGCTGCTTCGGGACTACTGCTCGCGAACGCGCAGCTCCCGTCGATCGCGGACTTAACGACGTCGACGTACGGCGGCATTCTGCTCGCGAAGCTCGCCTTGTTCGCGCTCGTCCTTGCGCTCGGCGCGTTCCATCGATGGGTTCTCCTGCCGGGACTCCGGCCGGAAGCCCCGACCGACCGCCGCCTCGTCGCCGGCATCCGTATCGAGGTCGCGCTCGCGATCGCGCTGTTCACCGTCGCTGGCTGGCTGTCGACGACGTCGCCTCCCACTGCCGCGACGTCCGCCGACAAGGCCGGGCCGTTCCACTGGCACGTCATGGGCGACATCGCCCATATGACGATCGACGCGACGACGCCCGTCGCGGGCGAGACGACGCCGCTCACCGCCGATATTTGGGTTCCCGACGGGACAGGCGGCGCCCCGACCGAGCCGCCGGAGCTCGTGCTCGTCACGCTCATTCCGCCGGGCGCGAGCGGCGGCTTGCAATACGAGCTCCGGCCGGCGCCCGACGAAGCGGCGCCTTACGTCTTCGAGGGATACACGAAGACGCACTACGCCGCGGCGCAGCCGATCGCGCTCGACCGTTCAGGCGACTGGGCGATCGCCGTCGTATTCGTCGTCCCCGGCCAACGAGCGATCATGTACGAAAGCAAGCTGCCCGTGCGCTGAAGGGAAGGGCCCTGCAGGCAACTCTTCCCGGGGTCCCGGCCCCTAACGACGAAAAGCACGCCTCGCGCTTCCATAGCAGGAAGTCGAGGCGTGCTTTCGCGCGTTATCTAGGTTTCTTCATCGTGAGCGACACGCGTCCCTTGTTCGCGTCGACGCCGAGCACCCATACCGTCACGTTGTCGCCGACGGAGACGACGTCCATCGGGTGCTTCACGAACTTGTCCGCCAGCTGCGAGATGTGGACGAGGCCGTCGTTCTTCAGGCCGATGTCCACGAACGCGCCGAAGTCGATGACGTTGCGTACCGTCCCTTGCAGCTCCATTCCGACGCGCAGGTCTTCGAGCTGCAGCACGTCGGTCTTGAAGATCGGCGGCGGCAGCTCCTCGCGCGGGTCGCGCCCCGGACGCTTCAGCGAGTCCAGGATGTCGCGCAGCGTCGGCACGCCGACGTCGAGCAGCGAAGCGACCGCCGACGGGTCGACGGCGTCCAGCCGCGCGCGGAGCTCCGCGGAGCCGAGCGACGCCAGCTCCAAGCGCAGCTCGCGGAACAGCTTGTCCACGACGCCGTACGACTCGGGGTGAATCGGCGTGTTGTCGAGCGGATGGCGCGAGTCCGGCACGCGAATGAAGCCGATGCACTGCTCGTACGTCTTCGCGCCGAGTCGAGGCACCTTGGACAAGTCCTTGCGCGACGTGAACTTGCCGTTCTCCTCGCGGTACTTGACGATATTGCGGGCGGTCGTCGCGTTCACGCCCGCGACGTACGACAGCAACGACGGCGACGCCGTGTTGACGTCGACGCCGACGTGGTTGACCGCCGACTCGACGACGGCGCCCAGCGACGCTTCCAGCCGCTTCGGCGACACGTCGTGCTGATACTGCCCGACGCCGATCGCCTTGGGCTCGATCTTGACGAGCTCCGCGAGCGGATCCTGTACCCGCCGCGCGATCGACACGGCGCTGCGCTCCGCTACGTCGAAGTCCGGGAACTCCTCCTGCGCCACCTTGGAGGCGGAATAGACGGAGGCGCCCGCCTCGTTGACGATTAAGTACTGGAGCTTCTTCCCGCCGTCGGCATGAATTTTCCGAATGACCTCGGCCGTGAACTGCTCCGTCTCCCGCGAGGCGGTACCGTTGCCGATGACGATGAGGTCGACGTCATGCTTCGCGATCAAAGCGCGGAACGTTTTCTCCGCCTCCGCCGTCTTATGATGCGGCGCCGTCGGATACGTCACCGCGATGTCGAGCACCTTGCCGGTGTCGTCGACGACCGCGAGCTTGCAGCCCGTCCGGAACGCCGGATCGACGCCGAGCACGGCTTTGCCGCGAACCGGCGGCTGAAGCAGCAGATTTCGCAAATTTTCCGCGAAGATGACGATCGCATGCTCCTCGGCCTTCTCCGTCAGTTCGTTCCGTACTTCCCGCTCCACCGCCGGCGCGATCAGACGCTTGTACGCGTCCTCCACCGTCGTCAACATCGCGTCCCGCACGACGCTTCGGTCCGCGACGAACCGCTTCCCGATGTACATATGAATCGCCGCCGGATCGAGCTCGAGCGACACCTTCAGCACGTCTTCCTTCTCGCCGCGGTTGATCGCGAGCGTCCGGTGCGGCGGCAGCCGCTTCACCGGCTCCCGGTACGAATAATACATCTCGTATACCGATTCTACGGAAGCGTCCTTCGCTTCCGTCGCGATCGTCGCATATTGGAACGTATGCTTGCGCACCCACGCGCGCACGTTCGCGTCGTCGGCGATCGTCTCCGCGATAATGTCCATCGCGCCCTGCGCCGCGTCCTCCTGCGTCGGCACGCCGCGCTCCGCGTCCACGTACCGCGCCGCTTCGGCGAGCAGCGCGCCGCTCGTCGGGCCGCTCAGCATCCACGACGCCAGCGGCTCCAGCCCGCGCTCCTTCGCGACGCTCGCGCGCGTCTTCCGCTTCTGGCGGTATGGCCGGTACAGGTCTTCGACCTCCTGCAGCTTCCCCGCCCGCTCGATCGTGCCGCGCAGCTCGACCGTCAGCTTGCCTTGCTCCGCGATGAGGCGCAACACCTCGCGCTTCCGCTCTTCCAAGCCGCGCAAATAAGACAGCCGCTCCTCGATCGCGCGCAGCGCGTTTTCGTCGAGCTCGCCCGTCATCTCCTTGCGGTACCGCGCGATGAACGGGATCGTATTGCCTTCGTCGAGCAGTCCGACGGTCGTGCCGACCTGCTTCGGGCTCGTCCCCGTTTCGACCGCGATTTGCTTCGCGATGCGGTCCTTCGCCGCGCGCTCCTGCGCGTCCGTCCATACCAGCTCCTCCGGCGCGATCGTCGCGGCGGCTGCACCCTGTTCCGAAACCATATGTATGTATTCCCCTTCCTCTCCACACAAAAAAAACGAGGGCTTCGCGCTCCCCCGCTCAGGCACACCTAAAAATCGATCAAGCCCACACTGATCTGCAGCGCGTCGTCGACCTTACGCATCGTTTCTTCGTCCAGGTGCGTAATTTTGTCCGTGAGCCGCTGCTTGTCGATCGTACGGATTTGCTCCAACAAGATAACGGAATCTCGGTCGAACCCGTGCGATTCCGCATCGATCTCGACGTGCGTCGGGAGCTTCGCTTTCTGAATTTGCGCCGTGACGGCGGCTACGATGACGGTCGGGCTGAACCGGTTCCCGATGTCGTTCTGAATGACCAATACCGGGCGAACCCCGCCTTGTTCCGATCCCACGACCGGAGAGAGATCCGCAAAGAATACGTCCCCGCGTTTGACGATCAAGGGCTACACCCCGCTAACTAAGCGGCCTAAAGTGTTGTCGGCTTCTTCTTCGGCCAAGAACGCTTCGGTACACATCGAGAGATTGATCTTCGCCATCTCCATGTACCCGCGCTGCATGGTCTCGCGAAGGTGTCGCTTCTTCCGCTCCGTCAAATACAGCTTCATGGCCTGACGAATGAACTCGCTGCGGTTGGAGTTTTCCTTCTCGACGATGCCGTCGACCTCCTGCAGCAGGTGATCCGGTAAGCTTATCATAATTCTCTTGGTGTTGTGAACGTTGGACACCGCGTAACGCACCCCCAGAACATTCCGACCTCTACTCCCATTATGTCGTAAAGGAAGGCAAAATATACAAAACTAAGTATATGCCGCCGGTATATCAATTATGTTGCACCTTAGTAATGTGTAATTGATGGAACCTTTTCTACGGCTTTATACATATTCGGCAAACGACGGAAAACTCCTCTAAGACCTTATGCTTTTCTCGTTGGTAAAATGCAACAGCGGATTGTCGAACTCCGTCACCCGTCCGCCCTTCACGTACACGCGAGGCACGCGGTGCGACACCATGCACGTAATCTCGTAATTGATCGTTCCGAGCTTTGCCGCGAGCTCTTCCACGGGAATCGTCTCCCCGCCTTGCGTTCCGAACAACACGACTTCTTCGCCGACTTCGGCCTCGCCGTCGTCCACCCGGACCATGCACTGGTCCATGCAGATGTTGCCGACGACCGGCACCCGCTTGCCGCGAAGGAGCGCCTCCGCCTTCCCGGTCAGCAGCCGGGAATACCCGTCCGCGTAGCCGATGGGCAGCGTGGCGATCGTCTCGCCGTCCCGCGCCGTCGCGTAGTTCGCGCCGTAGCTGACGGTGCTGCCTTGCGGCAGCCGCTTCACCATTACGACGCCCGACTTCAGCGACATGACCGGCTTCAGCTGCACCCGCTCATGGTCGACCTCTTCCGACGGATACAACCCGTACATGCTCACCCCGAGGCGCAGCATGTTCCGCGTGTAATCCGGCGTATCGATCCCCGTCGCGCTGTTGCCGGCATGCACGTACTTGAACGATATTCCTTGCCTTTGAAAATGATCCGCGATCCGCGCAAACTTCCGATACTGCTCCGTCACATGCGTCTTGTCGCATTCGTCGGCGCACGCGTAATGCGTGAACAGCCCTTCGACCGCGACGCCCGGCGTCCGAAGCGCCTTCTCCACGAAGCGGATCGCGTCTTGCTCGTCGGTCAGGCCGATACGGCCCATGCCGGTGTCCACCTTCACGTGGATGTTTACCGTCTTCGTCGGGTCTTGCGACGCCGCAGCCTCCAGCACGTCGTCGTCGAACACCGTCAGCGTAATGCCGCGGTCTCTCGCGACTTCGACGCCGGCCGCCGGCGTATAGCCGAGCACCAGAATCGGCGCTTCGATGCCGAAATGCCTTAATTCGAGCGCCTCGTCCAGGAAGGCGACCGCCAAATATTCGACGCCGTGGCGGATCGCTTCTTCGGCGACCTTCACCGCGCCATGGCCGTACGCATTCGCTTTCACGACGGCCATAATCTTTATATCGGGACCGAGGGCGATTCGGAACTGCTCCAAATTGTGGTGCAGCGCATCCAAGTCGACCTCGGCCCGCGTCCATCGGTACGTATCCACAGGGAAGTCACATCCGGAAACAAGTTTTCTTAGAACCTAAGTTGAATCTAAGGGTCTGCCACTGTATTATCTTAGAATCTAAGAATGGCCGTGTCAACGAACCGCGTCATCCGTTCCCCCTGCTTACTTCCCGGTCTGATCGAATACCGATTGCGCCACCTTCACCATCTCTTCGTAAGGAAGATTGCCGGTGGAGAGGCGGTAATCGACGCCGTCGTGCGTCCATAGGAGCGTCCGCTGCTCGTTCTCGCCGATCAGGACGCCGACCGTTCGGCCGAGGTCGAGCTCGATGACCGTGCCGATCGAGCTGGACGCCATCCGCTCTTCCGCCGCCTTGGACTCGACGAGCGTGTAGTCGTATTCGCCGACGTACCGGATCATAATCGCGTCGCGCTCGCCGAGCTTGAAGTCCGCCGCCGACCGCTCCTCTACGCCTTCCGGCACGTATCCCGGATAGATGATGCCGAAGTGCTCGTTCGCCTCCGCGGATGGTTCGCCTTGGCCTTCGCCTTCGGTCGCCAGCACCGGCACCGACTGGATCGACACGCTCGTCATGTTCCGGTTCATATCGAACCAGTTGTCCTCGAAGCTCTTGTCGAATTCGAAGGAGCTGAACGTCACCGTGACCATCTCGTTCGCGTCCGCATCCGTCACGACGACGCGCTGCGGCTTATAGTCTTCCTTGCTCAGCCAGATTTTTTGGCGGACGAGCGAGGCGTTCTGGTAGTTGGCCAGGACGTCGAAGACGTATGCGTTTTCCTCCGCGGTGAATTGACGCTCGTCGTCGTGAATGATCGATTGCGCCAACGTCTCGAACAAGTACGCCTGCCCTTGATTGTTCGGCCAGTCGCTCTTGAAGCGGAAGCTCTTATTCAGGTGAGGCGTCAGGACGAACACGCCTTCGTCGTTGCGCAGCACGATCTGCGTAATGTCGTTCGCCTCGTTCGTAAGCGCGATGCGGTAATACTCCGGCTTCTGATAACTGACGACGACGCCGTACTCTTGGGGCTCCTGTCCCGTATTCAACACCATGGTGCCTTCCGCGTGATAACTCTCCAGCTTGCCCGTCAACTTCTCGATGTCGCTTACGACACCCGCTGCATCCTTCGCGCCTCCGCACGCCGCCAGCAGCAGCGTCACCGCCAACGTCAGCGCCAAGGTCATGACCCACTTGCTACGTCTCATGAGGTCCACCCCTCCGATCGATTTATGTTCTAGACCGCGTGGCTCCCGGCGCGAGCTAGAACAATGGTACTCGATAACATGTCTATGAGGGGGGTTGGCCATTTATGCAGACTAGCATGACGAGCATGACAAGCGATCGGCGAATTGTCAGCCCCAGCCTCCAAGCGCCTGCATAAGTGCAGGTATCTACTCGTCCGGACGCCCGTTGTGACGTTCTACCTGCAAATGTACATCTATTTGTCCGTTCCGAGGCGCTTCCGCCCCGGATTACCTGCCATCTTTGCAGGTATTTGACGGACATAGGCGATTTTCGTGCGAATTACCTGCACTTCTGCAGGCGACCCGCCTAAGCCACCGCCCCAACCGCCAAGCGCCTGCATAAGTGCAGTTATTTACTCGTCCCGAGCGCCCGCAGCGACGCTTTACCTGCATAAGTGCAGCTAATTAGCCGCTTCTCGGCGCTTCCGCCCCGGATTACCTGCATCTTTGCAGGTATTCGACGGACATAGGCGATTTTCGTGCGAATTACCTGCACTTCTGCAGGCGCCCTGCCTAAGCCACCGCCCCAACCGCCAAGCACCTGCATAAGTGCAGTTATTTACTCGTCCGAGCGCCCGCAGCGACGCTTTACCTGCATAAGTGCAGCTAATTAGCCGCTTCTCGGCGCTTCCACCCTGGATTACCTGCATCTTTGCAGGTATTCGACGGACATAGGCGATTTTCGTGCGAATTACCTGCACTTCTGCAGGCGCCCAGCCAATATCAGTTCCCCTCGTACCCTCATCCGTGCTCCCAGATTTCCAGCTTCGCAAGCTCGTACCGCACGATTCGTTCCCCATTCGAACCGTTCCGCACCGGCCGAAGCCAACCCGATTCGCACATGTCCTTCAGTTGACGCACCGCCGTCCGATGGTTCACCTTCAGGTGCCTCTCGACATCCAGCGGTCGAATCGTTCCTAGCTGACTGCGGGCAAGCAGTAGAATTTCCTTCTCCATCCAACGCGACCTCGTGACCGGCTCCCCCGCCGCGCGAAATCGGCTCAGCACCATGCGCAGCAACGATTGCACCACATCCGGGCGGCTCGCCACGTCGTCGTGCGGAATCGAGACGACGCGGTACCCGAGCCCTTGCAAGAACGTCTCGCGGTTCAACTCTTCGCAATACCCCCTCCGATCCATCTCCGTCACGTGCGGTCCGAACCCCTTCACCTCGAAGACGAGCTTCTCTCCCGATCCCGGCAGCCAGACAAAGTCCGCGAAGTACGACCTCCCCCGCCAATCCGCCACCTCGTACTCGGGGTGAAGCGCATCGAAGCTTCCGAACAACGGCCACCACACCTGGCGCAAAAACAACGTCTCGGCATACCGCTTCCGCGCAAGCCGTCCCCGCCGTTCTCCCGTTCGTCGATCCAGATGCGATTGCAGCCAGCGCTCGTGCGCGCTTTCGAATTTTTCCGCCAACCTGCGCCCCTCCTTCCGCGGACAACAAAAAAAAAGCGCCCCGCCGTCCCGGAAGACGGACGAGGGCGCGCTTCGCCACTCCATAGAAATCTATCATTTGAATTTCAACATTAATAAATGCGTATTCAGCCGGGACCGCAACCGGAAGCTGCGCTCCAACACGCCCTTGCCCGTCGCGTTCTCTCGCCGGTTCCGCTCCGGAGCCGAATCGGCTTGGTCCGTCGACGCCGGCGCCACGACCGCATTAAGCCACGACGCCCGCTCCGCCGCTTGTTCCAGTTCGCCCGGTTGTCCGAAGCGCGTAACCATCGCCGTCAAGAGCAGGACACACAACATCTTGAATAACATACGATGCATACCTACCTCCTATAATAGACATAGAAAAAGCCCACTCCACAGCTGCTGCTGCAAGTGAGCCGGTACGTGCTTCGTCCGTCACGATGACTGGCCCGGTTTGCGGCAACTGGCTGGCATGCTTACCTGTAAGCGTAGCCCCTATAGCTTTGCGTCCCCACCTTTCGATGGGTTTGCCTTGAATCAACAAATCGGATATGTAATTGGTTTCGATATCGTTATGCCCCTTCGATCTCGCCGGCGCCGGCCCAACCGCCGCCGATATCGAACTTCGGCAACAAGTTGGACATATTGTAATTCGATTCGAAGGTGATGCTCAACCGCAGCTTCCCTTGCCTGACGGCGAACTCGAATTGGATTTCGCCGTGGGTCCATCCTACTTTATGACCCAACGCCTGGATCGCCATTCTGCGGAAATCGTTCCGCTGCGACTCCGTCAATCCGCTTGTACCTTGGAACGGCCGAGTCTTGCTCGTCTCGAACGGATCGTGCCGGATGCCGAACTTCCCGATCACGTTGCTGCGTATTTGAACGAACACAATGCCGGACGAAAGATTCGCGAGCTCCTCGCTCAGCTTCCCGAACACCATGTTTAACTGCTTCGTTAACGACTCGGTCATCTCCATACATTACTTCCCCCCCTTCTGTCAACAATAGTCTGCGCGTGTCAACTCTAGTGGGTCGTGTGTCCTATTATAGTAGAATGACCAATTTGTGACAATAGTAATTTGGCGAAATTGCGAAAAAATTCTACACGATGCGACATCCCTCGGGAAAATGGACCCAAAACGCAAACGACCGTTCCCGAGTTCCCGGGAACAGTCGATCGCTGCGTAATTATTCCGTAATGATAACGCTTTGCGTCTCGGCGTCGAATTCCACCTTCGCATCGAACGCTTCGGCCAAGAAGCGCAGCGGGATGACCGTGCGGCCTTCTACCGACTCCGCCGCGACGTCGAGCTTCACGGAGACGTCGTTGACGTACGCCGTATCGCTGCCGAGCGTCAGCTTCACCGTAACGTCGCCGCGCACGACGGTCACCGTCTGCGTCGTCGCGTCGAACGACACGTCCGCTTTCAACGACGCCGCGATCGCGCGGAACGGCACCAACGTGCGTCCGTTCTTCGCGAACGGCTTCACATCGAATACCGGCTGCTTGCCGTTGACGAACGCCTTAATTCCCATGTGGCCGGCCTTGTTAAGCAGCTTCGCGAGCTTCTTCACGACCTTCGCGTCGGTCGGGTTTTGCACCGCCGCTTCCTGTTGAGCGACAACCGCCGCTTCGATTTCGCCGTCCGCCTCGAGCTCGAGCGCAAGCGCCGCCGCGTCGACGGTCCGGTCCGCGAGGATCTCGAGAATAACCTCGGCCGACGGCTTGCCTTCGAGCTTGAGAAGCGCGTTTTCCAGACCTTTGGTGTTGCCCTGCCCGTGATCGCCATTCTTTCCGCCGCTATAGACATCCGCCGTTACGCTCGTCTCGGCTTGCACGCTCGCCTCGCTCTTCTTTTCTGCGCCTTTGCCCTTGTTGCCCTCCGCCGCGCCGACGACCGCGGATCCGATGCTCATGCTCGCCACCACCGCCGCAAGCGCGAGCAGCGTTGCCTTCTTCGAACCTGTTTTCCGATTCATGTAACCCAGCCTCCTAGTGTTTATGTAGTCTTGTCTTGATGAACATACCATTCGGAAGCCAGGAACGGTTTCAGGGGGTCGCGAATTTGGTACAATAGAACAAACCATGAACCAAGGGAGCTTGTTGACCGAAAATGACCCCCACCCTCGCCGTCATCGGCAATGCGTTTTTAGATTTAAAGGGGTATGCTTTGCATGCCTATGACCCCGTCGGGAAGAACGTGGGCGACGTTCGCTTCGTCCACGGCGGCGTCGGGCGGAACGTCGCCGCCAATCTGGCCGCGCTGGGCGGGGCGACGCGCTTGCTCGCGACGGTCGACGACGGCGCGCTCGGCCGAGAACTCGTCGACCGGTTGGACGCGCTCGGCGCGGATACCGGCTTCGTGCGTCCCGCCGACCGCGGCATGGGCATGTGGATGGCCATTCTGGACGCCGCCGGGAACCTGGCCGGTTCGATCTCGCGACAGCCCGACTTCGCCGGTCTCGCCCGCCTGCTGGAGGACGCCGGGGAAGAGGCGCTTCGGGATGCCACGCATCTCGTCCTGTCGGTCGATCTCACCGAGGCGATTACCCGCCGGGCGATCGAGCTGGCGCAACGCTTCGACATCCCCGTCTACGGACTTCCGAACAACCTGCAGGTGATCGGAGAGCATCCGTCGCTGCTCGCCTCGCTCGAATGCTTCGTCTGCAATCATATCGAAGCCGAGCGGCTCAGCGGTCGCCCTTGGGGCGCGATTTCGAACGAGGAGCGGCTTGCGTCGCTCCGCGCCTTCGTCGACGATCAAGGCCCCCGCGCCATGGTCGTCACCTTGGGAGCCGAAGGCTCCGTGTACTACGACCGCATTGCGGGCCGCTCCGGCTTCCAGCCCGCGTTCCCCGCGCGGCTCGTCGATTCCAGCGGCGCGGGAGACGCCTTCGCCGCCGGGACGGCGTTCGCCTTGTCGCGCGGACTGCCGCTCGATCGGGCCGTCGTCTGCGGCGCGAAGGTCGCCGGTTGGGTCGTCGAATCCGACCGCAACGAGTGCGCCGACGCGCGGGAGCGGATGGGGCGGGATGACTTTTTCAAGAAAATGGGTTTGATATAAAGGAGGAGAACGGCTTGGCTATGCCCGGAAGGAACGACCCGTGCCCGTGCGGCAGCGGAAAGAAATTTAAGAAATGTTGCATCGACACCTATCAAGAGGAACGACCGGAGCGACAGACGGCGCCCGAGGCGAACCGGTTGACGCGGGACAAGCTGCCCGCCTGGATCGACCGCGAGCTGAAGTGGGAGTCCGAGCTGTACCGGCTGCAAGCGCAGCACTACGTCGAGCATGCGGATGCGGCCTTCGACCCGGAGGACTTGCGCGCATTGGTGCGGTTTTGGCATGATTTCGCGCACGCGACCCGACCGATCTTCCAGAAGTACGGCGCGTTCAGCGCGGCGCTCGAGTACTTCACCCCGGGCGACGAGGGACGAGGCGTGACGCAGACCCGACTGGCCGCCAAATACGGGGTCTCCTCGGGGACCGTCTCCAAGCGGTACGCGGAGCTGGCCGATTACGCGGAAGCGCTCGACGCGCCATCTGAAACGGGCGGCGCTTCGCAGCCGAACATGGAGCGTATGTACCGCGATATCGACCTGCTCTTGAAGGAGCGGCAGATCGAATCGATCGAAGAAGCCGAGGCGTTCGTCCGCGATTACATGGATCGAGCCATGGCCGGGAAGCCGGTGCCGACGCCGCAAGGCGTCTCCGCTCGCGAGCGGGCGCAGGACTTGCTGTTCGACGCGGCGGACGCGACGACCTCCGCGGAGCGCGTCCGTCTCGCTCGGGAAGCGATAGCGCTGTACCCGGACTCGCCGGACGCGTACGTCATCCTCGGCGAGGAGAGCTCGGACCTGGAGCAAGCGCGGGCTTACTTCCGCCAAGGCGTCGAGGCCGGCGAGCGGGATCTCGGAGCGGCGTTTTTCGCGGAAAACGAAGGGCATTTTTGGGGGCTCAGCGAAACGCGGCCCTACATGCGGGCGAAATACAACTACGCCGAGTTCAGTTGGTACGCCGACGACGTCGCGGAGGCGGAGCGGCACCTCGAAGAGATGCTGCGGCTGAACTTCGGCGACAACATGGGCGCGCGGTATTTGTTGGCGGCCGCGTATTTGCGGCTCGGCAAGCTCGACGAAGCGGAGGCGCTGTTCGCGCGATTCGAAGACGAAGCGTCCGCCTTCTTCGCTTACGACCGGCTCGCCTTAGAATTCATTAAGAACGGCGCCTCCTCCCGCTTGAAGCTGTTGTATCAGGCCGCGACGCAAGCGAATAAGCATGCGCTGACGTACCTGCTCGGGAAGAAGAAGCTGCCGAAGGGCCTTCCGGAGCATTACGTCGCCGGCAGCCCCGACGAAGCGGTGCACTACGTCACGACGCACGCCTCCCTCTGGGCGCAGCAGCCGAAGCTGCTGCATTGGCTGATGGAGCAGCAGTAACGCAAACAAGGTCGCCCGGCGAAGTCTCGCTCGGGCGACCTTGTTTGTGTTATATGAAATCTACCCATTGCAGCATCCGCTTCAAGACGACGGCCGCCTGCGCCCGCGTGGTCGATTGCTCCCCGCCGAAGCGATCCGTCGCGACCGCGCCCATGATACCCGCGGACGAAACCTCCTCGACCGCGCCGCTCGCCCAATCCGGTATGCTTGCCGCATCCGCGTAACGAAGGATCGGGCCCGACGTCGGCTCCGGCTCCGGCGTCGGCTTGCCGACGAAGGCGAGCGCCCGGGACATGATCACCGCCATCTCCTGTCTCGTGATCGTCTTGTCGGGACGGTACGTGCCGTCCGCATACCCGGCGATCAGCCCGGCCTTCGCGGCGGCGCCGACCGCACCCGCATGCCAATCGCCGGAGCGTACGTCGCCGAACGTCGCATGCGCCGGCGCCTCGGACAGGCTTAGCGCTTGCATCAGCATCGCGGCGAACTGCGCCCGCGTGACGGACGCTTCCGGCGCGAAGGTCGTATCCGACATGCCCTTCAGGATGAACTTCGACGCCAGCAACTCGACATCCGCCTTCGCCCAATGGTTCGTTACGTCCTCGAACGACTTCGACATCGAAGCGACGGCATACACGCTGTTGCCGGGACGCCGCAGCGTCGCCGTCATTGAATCGCCTTCGCGGGCGAAGCGGGTCGGAACGAAGCGATAGGAAGCCGTCGTTTCGTCATACCAGACGCCGACCGCGTTCGCGTCGATCTCGCCCGCAGGCAGCGGCAATGATCGCTCTACGTATTCGTTGCCGAAGTCGGCGACCGGTGTCGTCACCCCGCCGGAGGCGACCGCAACCTGGAAATGTACACCTCCGGTAAGTAGACTCGCTCCGATGCCTTCCGCCGTCGCCCGCATCGAACGATCCTTATCCGATTCCACGGCCTCCATCGAGAGAATCAACTCCGCATCTGCTCCCGTACCGACGCCGAACGTCGACAGCAGGGTCAGCGGCAAACGATACGCCCCCAGCGGGCTTACGACGGATACGTTCCCGCGGTTCGTCCCGTTGGAGAGGGCCTCCATCGGCAACCGGACCTCGAGCCGGCTCTCGGCTTCCGGGATCCGCACCATGATCGTCTCCCCCGCCTTCCTCTGCTCCGCGATCCAGGCTTTATCTACCTTCACGCTTGCGGCGGCGTCCTTACCTCCTGCCGCCAATGGTGCTGGAGGCAGCCCCCCGCCGCCCGGACCTCCCGGAGCGCCCCCCGCCCCTGGCGCGGGTCCGCTCGCGATCGTTATCGTACGCCCTACCTCGGCGTCGGACTGGAACAAGGACGAGTCGGAATCGGAGTACGAAGCGCCCGCAGTCAAGCGAACGCGAGCTTCCCCGCTTCCGGACTTCGCCTTAAGCCGTACCGTAAACAGAGGCACGTCGCCGGACGCCCCCTCGGATGTCCCGAGTCGTACCGCTACGACCCTAAGCTCGCCGCCGGTTTCGTATTGCATGAACGACGCGTCGGAACCGATCGTACCGAATTCGGACCGGAGCGTCGCATCGACGACTTCCAGGCGATCGGCGTCATACGCTAGCGACGCATTGAATCCTTGCACGTCTTTCCCGCCTTGAACGCCGACGGTAACCGTCGCTGTTCCGCCCGGCGTCAGCCGCTCGGCGGATACCCCCAATGTAAACCGGGCCGGCTCGGCCGCGGCTGCCTCGACGCTCCCGGAGGCAACGGTCGCCGTCGCGAGAAGGAGGCAAAACGATATCAGCATGTTCCTAATAGCCATCGTCTACGTTTAAAATCCTTTCCTCTCAGTTGAACGCTCGAGGTTCGACTTGCTGCAGCACGTATACCATATCCGACTTATCGGCGGTTCCGTCGCCGTTAAAATCGATCAAAGCTCCGCCTGCTCCACGGATCAGACTCAAAGCGCTCTTGATCGAAAATTTCGTCTCGTCCGGAGATTTCGGCAGCACCGGTCCGACCCAAACCGAGGCGCTCGCTTGCGTATTTTTTTGAATCGAGCTAGACACATAATTCGTGACCGAAATTTGCTCCAATTGCACCTGCACGCGCTCCGACGTCAAAGGAATGAACGTCGCCGTCATCACTCTCGAGTTCACAGACGCAGCGACCAACGGCTTATCGTATAACAACGGATATGCTAGTGTCCCCGTCGTTTCGTTGACCGTGCTGCCGCCGAAGGATTGGAACCCCGACGCGAACTGCACCATCGGGTCGCCGTTCGTCTTCTTTGCGAGCTGCAGCTTCGCCGGGTCGTATCGCAGCCGGAAGGAAATCCCCGCCAGGTTCGCCGCTTCGCTGATCGAAATATGAACGTCGAACGCTTTCCCGACGGTTTGCTGCTGCGCCGCGGCTGTGATGCTCACCGCCGCCGTCGATTCGGCGGCGACCGCCGTAGCGGCAGGCAGCGCCACCATACTGATGGCGACAAGCAGTAGGAACCAACTTTTCATGAATGGTACTCCCTCCCATCGTTACTGTAAGTAACTACAGCCCACATGCCGTTCGTCGGTGTGGGCTGTAGCAGCTACACAAGCTATGAATTAGACCGGTTCAGGAATCGGGAACGGGATTACGCTTTCGTCCGGGCGATCCGGGTCGATCTCTCGGAAATGAGGAATTAGCACCCGTATATGCACGAAAGTTAGATCCTTCAAATCGACGATACCGTCTTCATTGAAATCGAGGAGCTGCTCCGGCGTATATCCGCCGCCTTCGCCACTGCCTTCCCAGTCGACGACGGTTCCGAACGCTTTCGCCACTTTCACGAGGTCGGTCACCTCGACGCCAGGATTCTGATCGACATCCGGCCAAACGATCGGCACGTAGAAGTCTGTCGGTTCCGCAAGCAGATGAACGATGCCTGCGCCGTCCGTCGTTTGCGCTGCCGCAATGCCGAAGTACAACGGCAAACGCCCGCCAGGTTCAGACGTCGGCTCCGAATCTGTCGAATAGCCTCCGGAATCCGTTCCGTCCGAAAACATATCCCCGGCCTCCGCGTAGATCGTGAAGAGATTCGCCGCGCCCTGGATCGACTGTCCCTCCGCCAGCTTGCCGGAGACGATATACGTATCTCCGAACCAGAAGTAGCCGGGTTCCACATCCAGAACGAGCGAGCCGTTTAATTTAGATGCGATGTCCGCATGAGGCTTAACGCCCAACACATTCCAAAACGGCGCGACTTCGAGTTCGATTCGGAAGCTGCGGGCGTCGTGATCGAGCGACTGCTTCGACACGGTCGCCTTCACGAATTCGCCCGGACCGACCATCTCCTTGCTGAATTGAATGTCGAACGTTTCGTCAATGGCTGCAACTTCGATCAGAATCGAATCCGATACCGTACTGATCTGATTCGAACTTACCTTCACTCGCGCCGTCCCCGGTCCGACCGCCGTCAGCCATCCGTCGGCATCGACCGTGACGACCGATTCATTATCGGAGGTCCACGTGACAGCTTGGTACGTCGTATTTTCCGGCGTGAACCCATAGCCCAACTGCATATACGTATCGCCTTGCTTCAGCTTCAACGCATCGACGTTCGGTTTGATTTCTACGGAAGTCGGAAACACCGTCGGCAGCATCGTCTGCACCACGTCGCTAGAAGCGACGAAGCGCGCCGACTCCGAATCCGAGAACTTCGTCTTGCCGTGCAGGAGCGTAATATCCGTGTGCGGTTGGAACGACTGCAGCACATTAAAGGATACGTCGACGAGCTTTACGTTCTCGCCGTTCGGCGCGAGCCCCGTTTCCGCATCTTGTAACGAACCTACGACCCGGAGCGTGCTCTCCGGCGTGATGACATCCATCAAGGCGATGTCCGCAGAGCCGGCACTATATTCCGGGTTCGCTTGTACGCTGACCACTTCAAACACATTCTTGTCGTACGCCAGCTCGAACTCGAAGCCGTACAAGTCTGGAACGTCTTCCACGCTGATCGTCACGGAGAACTGATCTCCTGCCGTGACATGCGTCTTCGAAGCTTCGATCGCCGGCGTCGCGTTCCCCGTGAACGGGATGATCGGATCGTGACGAACATCGATTCCGTACCCTTTAAGCGTTGCGATATCGGCGACCGTCAGGCTGCCCTCCATGAGATCCAAGGGATTGTCGTACATATAAATGTGTGCATATTCCCCTTGGAACGCGCCGGCGTCGTACATATCCAACAAATCGCCTAGATCCGAAATAAGATTATTATCCAAATCCAGCCCATTCAACGGCAAGCCGACCAACGGGCTCAAATCGGAAATCGCATTATTGTACAATCGCAAGTCCGTAACGTTGTACGCATACTGCATCCCTTCGAGGTTTACGATTCTACTGCCTTCTCCTCCGTACATAAATGCATTCGCCGGAAGGTTCATCATATCCGCGGACGTCAAATCGGCGCTTTCCTGTCCGACGATCATTCGGATGCGGTCGATGAACGCCGGATCGGTATTATTGATCGGGATTGGCGCGTGCGCCATGAACATCCCCGTCGGCGCGTTCCGCGCCCAATTGTTCGCCGCGTCTACTGCTTCCACCGTATACTTATGCTTCGCGCCCGGCGTCGCCGCGACGTCCGTATACTCCCGCGCCGAGCCCGGCAACGACGCGACAGGTTCGCCGTCCCGAAGCACGCGATATTCGACTACGCCGTTCGCGTCGTACGCGCCTTCCCATTGAATCGTTAACTCGTTCTCTGTAACGCCGGTAACGCGAAGCGTCTGTTGATAAAAGATGGGCGGTTCCGTATCCGCCGGCGGAGCGGACTCGATCGCGTCATGACGCACGTCGACGCCTCGGTCCTTTAACGACTGGATATGATTTGCATTTCCAGTCCCCTCCACCAATTCCAAGCCGGGAATGTTTTGAATGAATAAGACATCTCCCGAATTGATACCCGCATTCATAACAAGCGGGCTCAAATCCGTGATGTGCGTGGAATCCAGATCGACTCTCTCCAGCGTACTCAATCCGGTCAATGCTTCGATGTTCGTAATCGGGTTTTCGTCCAACATCGCGCCTCTAAGCATCGTCATGCCGCTTAACGCGCTAATGTCCAAGATCTCGTTATTCGAGAGATACAAGTAATCCATCGCGGTCATTCCGCTTAACGCGCTTATATCGGAGATCATGTTCCCAGATAAATTCAACGTCCTAATGCTCGCCATACCGCCCAAGGAAGCGATGGAGCTAATGTCGTTCCCGCTTACGTTGAGATCCATCAACATAGGAAAACTCCCCGGCGTTATGGAAGAGATGTCGGTAATGTAGTTGTTATCGAGCGAAAGCTGGCTGATTCGATGTTTGCTAGTCTCCGATAAGCCGGTCAGCAACGTCTGAAGTCCGCTGTCCCCCATGTCCAAATCTCTTAGCATGAGGGATCCGATCGTCATCCGATTCACCGCATCGGCCACCAGCGCCATATCGGTCACATTCGTACCGGTAAGCTCTAAGCTATAGGTTAAATTAGGCAGATTCACCAGGTCTCCGGCATCGATCGCGGAGCCGTAAGCGTTGAAGGTTTGCAACTTCGTCATCCCCGTCATATCAGGGAGGTCCATTATCGGATTCGCCGATAACGAGATCGAACTTAGATTGGCAGCGTACTGAATGCCTTCAATATCCGTAATTCCTACTCCCCAAGGAAGATGGAAGTACTCGAGCGCCGATAAATCCGTTACCGTTACGTTAGCGGCCGGGTAAACGCCGATTGCGTTCAACGCCTCGCGTACCGCCGACTCCATCTTGGAGTCGGGGAACGTTACAGCGTCCATCGGCGGCTCTTCGCCGGAGCTGTAAGAATAAGTCGGGCCGTCCGTCGATTCGAGGAACGTGCCTCCCGACGTCTCCCTGTATATCGCCTCGACACGGTAGTTTGTCACGCCGGAGACGGGATCGGATATGTATGCTTCCGGGAATTCGTAGAAATCAAGATAAGTCCAACTAGATTGGTAATTCGTAGAGTAGTACACATTATAGCCTACCAACATCGTCCCGCTTGGACCATCGTTCAACGTAGCGTCATACCAATCCAAGACGACATGCAATCCCGCCTCGTCTTCGCCGGGACCAATGTTGATCGCCGTCCCGTCCGCCCAAACATCGCCGCTGTATGCCACGAATGCCGGCAGGAACGAAGCCGAAGCCGATTGCGAATACTCTATCGCCCCATTATCCAGATGGGCCGCAACGTAAACGGAATAATCCCCCGGCTCCGGCGGGAAATACTCGAAAGAAGTTTCCGCAACGGTGCCAAGCACATCCCCGCTTCCGTAGACCGCGTACGTTACGACCGCAGGTTCCCCGATATACGGACTCCAAGATACGACCAGACGGTCGTTCGTGGCGCTCACGGCGACGCTATTCCCCCACTCCCCCTCCGCGTTCGCCGCGCCGGGAGCGACCGGAATCGTAAGTACGCTTACAAGCAACGTAAAGATCAGCAATCGATTGATCCAGTTGTACAATATTCTTCTCCGCATCAACGTTCCTCGCTATTCGTATAAGAATATGAACCGAAACCGCCACATGACCTGTATCCTAGTTCTAAAGTGGCAATCCCTAATTATTATACATGACTAAGGTTAGAATTTGGTTAAAAAAATTTCCTGAACCGAGCGATTTCACCTCTATTTCGGTAATTTTCCTTCCCCTGCAGGCGAAACGAAAACGGAGCCCCCGCAAGGGAGCCCCGACAGAATAACATTATTGTAAAACACGCGGTTCGATCAGCTTTAACACGAACTCGATATCGCTCTGATCCATGAATCCGTCCTGATTGATATCGACCAAGACGCCCGAAGTCAAGAAGGCGAACACCTTGTTTATCTCGATTCTTCCGCCGCCGGCGGCCGGGTTGATCGCTTCGATCAGCGCCGCCCGCTTCGCCGGGGTCACGACTCCCAGGCTTTCCACCGCCGGATTGCCGACGCCCGCCGAGGAGTAGACCGCCGCGCTCCGAATGGATAACGATGCCGCTGCCGACCATACAATGCTTGCGTCGTTCCCGTTCGGCACCAGCGTCAGCACGACCGTCCGTCCGCTGTCGTCCGCCGGGTCGACCGCCGCCGAGGTTATCGAAGCGTTCGCCCCGCTTAAGACGAAGCCGTTCGCCGGAATCGCTCCCGCGCGATCGAGCGGCGTCGTAAAGACGACCGTCACCTTCGTACCGCTTGCGTCGACCGCGGCGTACTTCGCCCGCGGCACGAGGGCGCTCGGCGCAGGCATAATATTGCCTACGACGACGGTCCGTACCGCCCGATTGCCGGCGGCGTCTTCCGCGTAAACCGTATAGGCGCCGTTCGCCGTAACCTCGAAGTAGCTGCCGAACACCGCTTCTCCGACCGTAGGGAATGCGTCCGCCGTAAGCTCTCCGGGAGCCCACAGCACGCGTTCAAGCCGATTCCCCGAGCCGATCGCCTCCGCGGCGACGATCACCTTCACCGCCCCATAGGTCTGGCTTTCCGGAGCGAGCGCAAGAGCGATAGTCGGAGGATTCCGGAAAATGTTGCCGATGCCCACCGACTGACTCATCGTATTGCCTGCGGCGTCGGTCACCACGATCGTGTATATGCCCTTCTCCTGAACGACCACTTGCTGCTCCGCTACCGCCGGCAGCGTCGCGACATGGTCGCCGCCGATCCATTGGATCGACTGAATCGTATTGCCGTCCCCGTACACCGATACCGATACGGTGACCGTCACATCGCCCGAAGTCGGCGCATCCGGGTTTCTGGCGATCGTAATCGTCGGCGACGTCACGTAAATATTGTCCACCGTCGTGTAGGCTACCGTCTCGTTCCCCGCCCGGTCCTTGGCATATACCGTATACCAGCCGTTGGCGCTGACGTCGAAGGCGCGCGTCGCCAGATCGATCGAAGCGCCCGCATCGGCGAAATGCTCCTTCGACAGCGCCCCGTAATCCCACTTCAACGTCTCCAGCGCGTTGCCGATGTCCGTCCCGTAGACGAACTCGGATACCGACAAGGTTACGCTCTGATTCGTCGGCGCTTCCGTCCCCGCGATCAGCGCAAGTTCCGGAGCTCTCCGTTCGATGTTGCCGATCGCGATCGTCTGCACCGTCTTGTTGCCGGCCTGGTCGGACAAATAAACCGTGTACGTCCCGTTCTCCGTCGCCTCGAATTCGAAGGCGTAGTTCTCCGTATACGTCAGCGTCTCTCCGGCCGAAGCGAAATATTCGACAGGCAACTCGCCGTACGCCCACTTCAGCGCTCCAAGCCCGTTGCCGGAGCCCGTCGTGTAGCCGATCCCCAACACCGTTACATTGCCGTTCGTGACCTCCGTCGTCGTAACCGCGAGCGATGCGGTCGGAACCTCGCGGAAGATGTTATGAATGATTACGGTTTTCAGCGTCGCGAGTCCGGATGCGTTCGTCGCGTAAATCGTATACGTTCCGTTCTCGGTCACGTCGAACGAATACATGCCGTCCTCACCGCGCGTAAGCGTCGTGCCGCCGATCGCGAAATCGTCGGCATTCCGGACGCCCGCGGCCCACTTCACGATCGTCTCGTCCGCAGCGGTTACTCGAATCTCCACGTTCCCATTGGTCGGGGCTAGCGGACTCGCCGTCCAAGACAGCTCCGGCGCGGTCGCCGCGACGCGGATGAGGAACGTCTCGAACGTCTCGTTCCCGAGGCTGTCCGTCGCGCGGAACCGAAGCGCGTATTCCCCGGAGACGCTGAACGGCTGCAGCGCGTTAATGGGCTGCCATTCTCCTCCGTTGACGGAGAAATCTACGGTCGGAACCGCCCCGTTGTTGTCGCTGTAGTGCATCTCCTTCAGCAGTACGGTTTGGTTCGCCAGCTGCCCAGACGCGTAGTCGGAACCGTCTTCGGTCTTGAAGGAGACGGTCATCGTCGGTCCCGTCCGGTCGATCCGAACCCACTGTTGGATTTCGCCGACGTTCCCCGCCTCGTCGATCGCCCGGAGCGTTACGAGATGCTCGCCTTCTTCGTCGATCTCCAACGCTCCTTCGAGCGGAGCCGGAACGGATCCGTCGACGGCATATTCCGTCCGCACAGGCGATCCGGAGCCGTCCCCGGCGGAAGCCGCGAGCCGCACGCGCTGCGTCGTCCATTCGCCGCCCGCGTAAGGCAGGCCGTCTTCCGTCGTCGCCGCCGCCGTCAGCAGCGGGGCGGTCGTATCGATCCGCACGTCGAAGGATGCGGTTTCGATTACATTTTCCGATTGGTCGTAGGCCTTGAACTTCACCATATATTCGCCGTCGGCGGACAAGACGATCGACGCGCTCTCCTCCCACGTCGCCCCGTCATTCGCGGATGCCTCGACGCGAGCGATCTCGCTCTCCCCGTCCGTCGGCTCGAACGTCGCTTGGACCGGATGTCTCGTCCAGGCGCCCGGACTGTACCCTATCCCACCGCTAAGGAAAGACACCGCATATGTCGGCGGCGTCGCGTCGACCCGGAACGGATCCGTCACGACATGCGCGGTGTTGCCGCGGTCGTCCTTCGCCTGAAGATGCAAGTACCAGATGCCGTCCGCCGTCCGTTCGATCGCGTCCCCGCTCGCGAACGCCGTCCACCCCGATGCCGGCGTCTCGGGCGACGACGACCAAGCGTACAGGAAGCTGCTGTCGTTCAGCGGTCTTCCGTACGTCGTTTGCGCGACCGTGACGGTTGCGGAAGCCTTCTTCAGCCAGGCGCCGTCGGAGTGGTTGGTCGACGCAACGATGTGCGGGAGGTCGTACAAACTGGTCGTAAACCAAGCGCTATTGTCTTCTGTCGTCCCGTCGTTCCCTCCGGAAAGCGACGCCCTCAGAATGCCCGAGCTCGTCGTCAGCGCGGCCGGCACGTCGACGGAAGCGATGATCGTCTCGTAAGCCTCTCCCGCTTCAATCGAATCCGAACGGGTACAAGCGCCTCCCGAACAAGTCCAGCCCTCGCCCGTAAGCGTCAGATTTTGGAACGACGTCATCGCATGGAAGCTCACCCGCACCTCGCCCGCCGTCGGACCGCCTTCTACGTTCGCCACGGTGAAGACGATGTCGCGGCGTTGACCGGTCAGGAAGTCGCCCGGTTCGGCCGTTTCCGCCGTAATCGTAAGCTGCGGAGCGTAGGCCACGTTCACCTCGGCCGTGGACGCGATTTCGAAGCCGTCCAGCTCCAACGCGAACGTGAAGGGACCTTCCTCCGCAAACGGCGGATTGTAAATCTCCGCCGTCTCCGGAAATTCGACGACCGCCTCTTGACCGTACTCGACGTCGGTCGGGAGTAGGAACATAACCGTGTTGTCCATCGTCATCGGCTCGACTACGTACGGCGTGCCGTCCACCTTCACCGTCACGCCCGATTCCGGCGTCAACGCGCCGATCCCGTATTCGATCGGGAACGTTAATCTGACGACTTCCCCTTCGTCCAGACTGCGGCTCGGCGCGAACGCGACCGACACGCTCGTATTCGCCGATGTATACGGCGTTCCCAGCGTAACGCTCATCGACTCCGCAGGGGCTTCCGGGAACGCGAGCTGGTAAGGCTCCGAGATCGTCCCGCTTCCGCCCGCGATCCGGATATTGTCCTGCAGCCGGATGACCGGCTTCGCCGCGAACGGCGTATGGAACAAGTCGACTTCGCCGGAGCCGTAGTTTTGTACGAAAGCATGGAACTGGTACCAGCTCGGGGTCGTCTCCGGCGCGTTCGCGATCGGATTCATGAGGAACCATCGTTCGTCCCATCCCGTCACCGGATCGTCCGGATGCAGCCAACCGCCCGTTTGGAGCGCCTTATACTCCGCATACGTAAGTAAAGCGACCTTTTCCCTAGCCGTGTACGGTTCAATCGATTCATCGACTTCGATGACGCCTCCCGTCTTGAGCAGGTACGGCACCTCGATGTCCATCGGGACGAGCCAATGTTTCCGGTACGCTTCGCCGTCCAACAAGTTCAGGAAGTTCGTGTTCAGGCGGTAGGCGAGCGACGATTCATGCGTCGAGTCGAAGCGGTACCCGTCATCCGTCCGCGACGCAGCCGCGTTATAATCGAACGCGTCGTCCCACCCCGTCGGCTCCCCGTAATGCTCCAACGCGACCAGCTTCCCGCTTCCGTCGCCCACCGTCATCCATTCCCGGTCCGCGAACGTAACGATCTCCCCGGCCGGAAGGGCGGCGAAAGCATCGCCCGAAACCGCCAGCTCGGGGAGGATTCGCACCGAATACGTCATCGCTTCGTCCTCGGCATTCACGGCCCTCAGCTCAAGCTGCGTCTCCGTCCCCGGTTCCAACGGAATCTCCAACGGAGCCGAACCGTCCTCCTGCAGCGCTCCGTTCACGTACAGCCTTGCTCGAGGGTCGTTGAGCGAAGGAATGAGCTCCACCGTCTCCGCATTCCTAGGCACCATGAGTACATGGTTCGGCTCTTGCGGCAGGAAGTCCGACAAAAAATACCCGACATCGGCATGGAGCCCGTTCAATCGGTTATCATATACCAAATCCATGCGAACGACCCGATGGCTGTTCTTATCCGCGACGATCAAGTTGCCGGCGGCATCCGTCGCCAGACCGTAAGGGTAATCCTCCGCGTCCGGCAAGAATTGCTGCAAGCCGCCGGCATACTCGCCGTCGGGGGCGAAGACGTGCAGCGTTTGGTTGTCCGAATCCCCCACGAATACGTGCCCGGCCGCGTTCACCGCAAGGCCCGTAATATAGTCCAGCCGGTCGTACGCTCCCGGATAGGCGCCAAGCTCGTAAGCGAACGTTCCGTCCGCCGAGAACACTTGAATCTTGTTGATTCCGCTGGACACGTAGATGAATCCTTTGCGATCGGAGGCGATCAGCCGCGGCTGGTCCGCCTCGAACAAACCTGTTTGTTCCAGCGACGCCCCGCTGTATTCCACCACGTATCCGACCGGCGTCTCCACGTCGTACCGCGTCTCCGTCGCAAGCACATTGCCGTGCTTCGAGAGCGCGATGCCGTGCAGCTCGTTCGGCACTGTAATGTCAGTGTCCTTGGTGCCGTCGGCGAGAAACTTCACAATGCGCCCCGCAGCCGCCTCGGCCGCATATACGACGCCCGCCGGACTGACGGCGACGAGATCCGGAGCGAAGTTCTCTTGCCGGAATGCGGCTACCTTCGTTCCGTCAGCGTCGTACTTCTCGATCTCCCCTTGACCGGAATCGGCCACATACACATTCCCTGCGGCGTCTACGGCCACGTTCGTCGGGTAGTCGAAGTAGCCTTCCGCTTCGCCGAAGGCGTTCGCCTGCACGATCGTCCCGTGCTCCGTATCCGTCACGTACAGCGTCCCTTGCTCGCCGTACACGAAGTCGTCGCTGATCGCAAGTCCCGCGAGCTGCTTTCCGATTCCGCTCCACTCGTCCAGCAGCTCGCCGCTTGACGGATCGAATACCTGAATCTTGTTCTTGGTCTCGTCCAGCAGCAAGAGGTTGCCTTCCGCGTCGATCGCGACGTCTTTCGGGGTCGAGCTATTTTCAAAAGGATCGATCATTTCGCCTTCGCCGTCTTCGCTTGTCCCCAGCGGCGGCGGCGACGTCGGAAACTCGGCCAAGTATTCGCCATTCGCGCTTACCTTATAGACGGTGCCGACGCCGATGTCGCCGCCCATCATCGGGAACCGCTCGGTCACGTATACGTTGCCCGCCGCGTCGACCGCCGCACCCATCGGATCCGCTAGGGCCCCGCCGTTGTCCCAATACCACGTATTGCCATCCTCAAGCAACGCGACGAGCCGGTCGCTTCCGCTATTCGCTACGTACAGGTTGCCGGCATCGTCGATCGCGAAGCCCTTCGGATCGTCCAACAACCCGACGCCACGAAATTCTACGAACGATCCGGCGGCGCTGAAGACAACGATCCGGTCGTTGGAAGAGTCCGAGACGTAGATCCTGCCTTCGTCGTCCACTCTTACCGCAGACGGGTAATTCAACGACTCTATGGCGCCGTTGTCGTCGAACACGCCGATGGTCAGCAGCACCTCCCCCGTCGGAGACAGCTTGACGACCTGATGCCTGCTATAATCCGCGACATACGTATTTCCGGCCGCATCCACATCCATCCCGGAAGGGTAGTCGAGATCGTACGCGCCCGCCGGAATCGACGACATTCCGTTCACGTCGAACGGCCTCCGGATCGCCCGGATGAAGTACGTATTCGTACTCTCCTCGCCGATGACGTCGATTTCGATCCAGTTTTCCCCGTACCGGAGAGGAACCGTATAAGGCGCGTTGTCCTCCGCCTTATGTCCGTTAATCTTCAGTTTGCCGACATACGGAACGTTCAGCTGCGGCGTAATTTCCAGCGTGTCCGCCGAGCCGACCGTCACATCGTAGCCGAGCACGTAGGGGTTGAAGGAAGGTTCCCAGCTTCCCTCGCTATTTCCCATGAGCTCAAGCTCCGTGCCGTCCGCACGCACCGTCAGATCCCCGAGCAGATCGTCCCCTTCCGCCGCTTGCGCGACAGGGACGCCTGCCAGAGGGATGCACGACATCCAGGCGATCAGCCCGACCAGCAGCCACTTGTACGCCCCCTTGCGAAAATGCTTCCTCACTTTCCCACTCTCCCGCTAGTTCTATTAAGTTATGATGTTTACTAATATAGGTAATTAAGGATATGAACTGCAGGTAGATTATACCCTCCCAGCCAACTCTTGTATATATTTTTCATGCTTGAAAAAGAAGAAAAAATCCGACCCAGGGAGAGTCCCGGAACATGTCCGGCGTCGCGACGAAATCCACAAAAAAAACGCCGAGCCGGCTTTCGCCGCGCTCAGCGCATCGGTGCTGCAATATCGAATCAAAACAACCAGAGCCACAACAGCCACAAAATGGCCGCCCACATGCTCGCCCCAAGCAAAATGCCGAAGAAGATGCCGCGCCATACGGATAAATCCGTCTCCCGCAAACCTCGTTGTTTGTCCCTCATGGCCGTTCCCTCCTAATAACAATATATGCTATCAGTATGGGAAACTTGCCGCTGCGGTAAACCTAGGTCAGAGGGCGTATTTCGCCCAATAGACGAGCGTCTTCGCCCACTCCATCATCACGACCTGCTGCTTCTCGCCGTCCTTCCACCATCCGTCGAAGTCGCTTCGATCGTCCGGAGCGCCGCAGTAGGCGAGTTCAATGCCGGACCCCTTATAGACTTTCTCGAAAATGAACCGCGACCGCTTCGCATGCCAGTCCGACGTGACGACGACCGCCGAATCGTACCCGAGCTGTTCCATGAGCTCTCTTGTGTAAACGGCGTTCTCGTACGTACTCCGGGACTTCTCCTCTTGCACGATCGCTTCGGGCGGAACCCCTTCCAGCACCGCGAGCGCGTGCATCTCCTCGTTCGCCGTCGTCCGCCACGACATCTTCGTCCCGTCGGACAGCATCACCTTCGGCGCCACGCCTTCGCGGTACAGCTCCGCGCCCTTGCGCGTCCGCTCGCCGTTGAGTTCGCCGCCGAGGACGACAATCGCGTCGCTCGCGGGCGGCGCGGGGCAGGGAAGCTTGAGATAGTTGCCCGTCGCCGTAAGGGTGGGGACGTGGAGCGCGGTCGCGATGACGGCCAACGCCGCCAGAAAGAGCAAAATCTTATATTTAATACGCATTGCGATTCAACAACCCGTTCACGACCGTCTTCAGAATGATCTTGATATCGAAGAAGAACGTCCAATTTTCGATGTAGAAAATATCGTGCCGAATGCGCTCTTTAATGGACGTATCCCCCCGGTATCCGTTCGATTGCGCCCATCCCGTAATTCCGGGCCGGATATGGTGCTTGACCATATACTTCGGAATTTCTTCCTTAAACTGTTCCACGAAATAAGGTCGCTCCGGACGCGGGCCGACCACGCTCATCTGCCCCATGAGCACGTTGAAAAATTGAGGCAGCTCGTCGAGACTCGTCTTGCGGAGGAAGGCGCCGAACTTCGTGCGGCGCGGGTCGTTTTCCACCGTCCATAACTGATCCGATTCCGATTCCGATTGCACCCGCATGCTCCGGAATTTGTACATGTGGAACGTACGTCGATTCAGCCCGACCCGTTCCTGTTTAAAGATCACCGGGCCGGGCGAGGTGATCTTGATGCCTACGGCGATCGCAAGGAGAAGCGGCAGCGTAATGAGAATGCAGACCGCCGAGAACGCGATGTCGAACGAGCGCTTCATGAACCGATTGCGCAATTCGTCCAGCGGGATGTCGCGCACGTTAATGAGCGGAATGCCCGCGAAATTATCGAAATACGGCCGAGCCGGCAGATAATCGAAGTAGTCCGGAATAATGAGCGTCTTCACGCCGGCCTTCTCGCAGGTCGCGATGATCGCGCCGAATTTCTCGTGCGCATTCAGCGGCAAGGCGATAATGACTTCATCGACCAATTCTTTCGCAAGTACCGCCTCCAGGTCGTCGATGCCCCCGATGATCGGCTTATACGCTTCAAACTCCTTCGGGTGCTCCTGGTGGAAGTCGTCCAAGAAGCCCAACACCTCGTAACCGAGCTCCGGGTAATGCTGCAGGTTCTCGTAGAAGCGTCTTCCTAACGAACCTGCGCCGAGGATGAGCACGAACTGACGGTTATACCCCCGCTCCCGAATGTTCTTCAACCCCTCCTTGACCAACAGTCGGTAGAAGGAGATGAAGGTGATGTTGCCGATCAAATAAATGGCGAGCATTTCCCGAGAGATGTCCACCACTTTCAATATAAACAACACGCTCAGCAATCCGAGCAAGCTAACCAAATGAATTTGTAAAATTCTTATAAGTTCAAAGGAGAACCGCTTTCTCCGCTTCGGCGTATAGAATCCCACCGTAAAACCCGTAACGACCGCGATTACGCCGTACACCAAGCTCCAGAGGAAATAATCCTCCATCGGCAGCGGGTTCTCAAAGGACAGCCAGCCGCTTTCGAACTTCAGCCACCAGGCGAGCAGGAAGATGAGCTGGATGGCGACGAAATCGGTTATTACGTACAACTGGGTCAGGAATCCAGAGCTTCGCCGGATCATGATTTGTTCACCACTCGAATCTTGTTTTCTCTTATTATATGATATTCTTCAGCGAATTTTTCGTTAGAGCCATTAAAAATTTTGTCCAAATTCCAAAATACACCAAACCATTCACGATGAAGTTGTACTTTTTCACATAATGCTTCCGATGAAACAGCCACATCGCGCGATGGAACTCATATACGATCTTGAACGGCTTCCGCCGGCTGCTCGCGCCCTTGTAATGAATCACCGTCGTCGCCGGATGGTACATGATACGCCATCCCGCTTCTTTGATCCGATAGCACCAATCGATGTCCTCGCCGTACATGAAGAACTCCTCGTCGAGCCCGCCGATTCGATCAATGACTTCTCTGCGAACCAGCATAAAAGCACCGACCAAACAATCCACCTCATACGTTTGATCAGGGGCTAAGTGAATCAGCTTGTACTGATTAAACTTCGGATGGTTCGGAAAAAGCTTCGAGAACCCGAACGCGTAGTAGAACGAAGCGAGCGGCGTCGGAAATCCCCGCTTGCACGCTTCGTCCAAAGATCCGTTCGGCAGTACCAGCTTGCAACCGCTAGCCCCTACATCGGCATGTTCATCCATATAGCGAACCATTGTCTCTAAGGTGTGCTCTTCCACGATGGTGTCGGAGTTTAAGAGTAAGATGTAGCGCCCTGAAGCGATCTCCATCCCCTGGTTGTTCGCTTTGGAAAACCCGACGTTTCGAGTATTCGCTAGGGTCAGGACTTCCGGGTGACGTTCCCTCACCGCCTCGATCGTTCCATCGGTAGAGGCGTTATCCACGAGAATGACTTCGTAATTCAAACTCGTTGCCGACGAGAAGACGGACCGAATGCAATCAAGCGTCAATTGCTTCGTATTATAGTTGACAACGATGATCGATAGATCCATTTTTGGCACCCGACTCATTGGAATTTTCCATACACTTCTCGCCAACTCGCCTTCCGCCGCTCCTGAATCCACTTTCTTTGCTGCAGTAGCCGATGACGGTCTCTCCAGAGATCGACCCAAGCACCCGCCAGCTTCGGATCGCGAAGCAACAAGTAACCAAGGCTGGCTGCCTCATACAATAGTATCCAGGGCGAATGCTTGATAACATAGTACACCGACTCATTCTTCATCATCATCCGATATCGGTTAATATACGAGTGTCTGCGCAAAAACAACGGTTTCTCGAACCGAGAGCCTTCTTTCCAGCCCCGTTCGTGATACGCGATTGCCATCGGGACGAAGTAAGACGTCCACCCCAGCAGCTGCGCCCTCCAAGCGGTATCGACGTCCTCTTTGTAAGCGAAGAAGGCCTCATCGAAAAATTGGCCTTGAAAGCTGACTTCGTCAACCATTTTGCGTCTGTATACCGCTGCCGCTCCGGATACGCCGAATACTTCCACTGGGTTCTTGTCGCCGTCATAAATAGCGCCTGTGCATCGATCGACGGCTTTGCGCTTTCGATCGATGCATAAACCGGTGCTGTCGATCGTTCGCCCGTCTTGCTTCCGGAGGAGCAGTCCTGTCACGCTTCCGACCTGCGGGTTCCTCACCAAAAAATCGATCGCATAAAGCAAATAATCCGGATGCAGGGTGACATCCGGATTTAACGCTACGACATAGTCCGAAGCGGATTGCGCCAATGCCTGATTATGCGCTGCCGCAAACCCGGCGTTACGGTCATTTCGAATGCAACGAACCGTATCGGCTGTAGACAGGTTCGCTACTGTTTCATCGGAAGAAGCATTGTCGACGACAATCACCTCATCGACCGTCAGCGATTGGGACAACACCGATTGCAGGCAGCTCCCGATGTCTTTCGCGCTGTTGTAGGTCACAATCTGAACGGCGACCGTAGCCTTCTTCTCGCTCATTTTCAGACCTCTCCCATTTCGGTCAAAAACCGCTCCAGTGCATCCTGCCATGGCGGAAGTAATGCAAATCCATTCGTTCGAATCGCCATATGATCCATCGCGGAGTATGCAGGTCGTGGCGCCGGACGCGGGAATTCCTCCGTCGTGCATGGCGTCAGTTCCACCTTCACGCCGGAACGCTCGAAAATCTCTTTCGCAAAGTCGTACCAAGAGCAGATTCCCGTATTCGAAGCGTGATATATCCCATATTTCTCCGTCGAAGCAAGGTCGAGCAGGAAGCGTGCCAAGTCCACTGTATACGTCGGCGACCCAACCTGGTCGTTCACGACCTTCAACTTCCCCCGCTCCCTGCCGAACTTCAACATCGTCTTCACAAAGTTGTTTCCATTCGAGCCGAACACCCAAGACGTACGAACGATGAAATATTTCGAGGACAGGGTTTGGATCAACCGTTCGCCGGCCAACTTGGAACGTCCGTACACGCCTTGAGGGTTCGTTGCGTCATATTCTTGATAAGGGCGTCCCATGCCCTTGCCGTCGAATACATAATCGGTGCTTACATACACGAGCTTCGCCCCGACCTTCTCGGCAGCGACCGCCAAGTTCCTTGCGCCGTCGGTATTTACCTCGAAGGCTTTATCGACTTCTGTTTCGGCAAGGTCGACCGCGGTATATGCCGCACAATGAACGATGACGTCAGGTTGGATTTCCTTCATACACCTGTCCACCCGACTAAGGTCGGTGATATCGCAATCCTCTCGACCCATGGGTACAACCACATGACCAGCCGCCTCGAATGCCTTGACGACATCGAACCCAAGTTGGCCGCGAACCCCTGTGATTACTGCTTTCATGATGGGGTACCGCTAAGGCGAGTCGCATATTGCTGCTCAAAATAACGGATATACTCGCCGGATAAGATCTGCTTCCACCAGCCTTCGTTGTCGAGATACCATTGAATCGTATGCTCAATGCCGGACTCGAAGTTGTACTTCGGCTCCCAACCGAGCTCGGTACGAATCTTTGTCGCATCGATGCCGTATCTGCGATCGTGTCCCGGGCGGTCTTGAACATACTTGATCAGACTCTCCGGTTTATTCAACGCTTGGAGGATCCGCCGTACGATATCGATATTCGTTCGTTCATTATTGCCGCCGACGTTATACACTTCGCCGGTAACGCCCTTGTGCAATACGAGATCGATCGCGCGGCAATGGTCTTCTACATACAACCAATCACGAATGTTTAGGCCGTCGCCGTAGACCGGAAGCGGTTTATCATGAAGCGCATTAATGATCATCAGCGGGATAAGCTTCTCAGGGAAGTGGTACGGCCCATAATTGTTCGAGCATCTCGTAATGTTAACGGGCAGACCAAAAGTTTCGTGATACGCCCGGACTAAGAGGTCCGCTCCTGCCTTGCTGGCCGAATACGGACTGTTCGGCGCGAGCGGGGTCGTTTCCGAGAACAGGCCAGTCTCGCCTAATGTACCGTATACTTCATCCGTGGACACCTGAACGTACTTTTGTACATCGAACTTCTTGGACGCATCCAACAGCGTTTGGGTGCCCGAGACATTCGTCTTTACGAAAATGCCGGGAGCCGTAATGCTGCGATCCACATGCGACTCCGCAGCGAAGTTCAACACCGCGTCGAATCGCTCCTCCTCGAAGAGGGTATCGATGAACGCGGCGTCCGCGATGTCTCCCTTTACAAATTTGTAATTCGGACGGTCTTCGACTGCTCGTAAATTCTCAAGGTTACCCGCATACGTCAAGGCATCCAAATTCACAATTTTGTATTTAGGATAAGTATTAACCATATGATGAACGAAGTTACTGCCAATAAACCCGGCGCCGCCGGTCACCAAAATCTTCAAGGCTCTCTCTCCCATATACTAGAAGTTCATTTCGGCATCTTTCAATCGTGGGTGTGTCTGATCCTTAGCCGAAAGAATCGGTTCCGACGTCGGCCAATCGATTCCAAGATCCGGGTCGTTCCATGCGATGCCGCGATCATGCTCCGGTGAATAAAACTCATCCACCTTATAGAACACCTGCGTATCCGGCGTAATCGTGCAGAAGCCGTGAGCAAACCCCTTGGGCACAAGCAGCTGGCGTTTGTTCCATTCGCTCAATACGACGCCTACCCATTGCCCGAAGGTCGGCGACTCCTTCCGGATGTCAACCACAACGTCGTAAATCGCTCCCGTCAACACTCTGACCAATTTGGTCTGCGCCTTCGGGTTGAGCTGATAGTGAAGACCTCTGAGGACGCCTACTTCCTTCGACAACGACTGGTTATCCTGAACGAAATCGAAATCCAATCCCGCTTCGGCCATCCGCACTTTGTTATAACTCTCCATGAAGAAGCCTCGCGAATCGCCGAATGCTTTAGGAACCAGAACTTTCACATCGTTAATTTTTGTTTCAAAAATATCCATGGTTGCGACCTCTTATAGTTTAAGTTTGCCGAAAGATTTATCGAACACAAGATCTTTGGCATATTCGTTCGCACGGACTAACGAAGCATGCGTACCTGCATCCGTCCACCAGCCTTGGAGAACGTCGTACGTGAGCTCATTAGCTTGAATATAAGCGTTATTTACGTCTGTGATTTCCAACTCTCCGCGGGCCGACGGCCTCAATGTCTTCACGATGTCGAAGACTCTGCTATCGTACATATAAATCCCCGTCACCGCGTAACTGCTCTTCGGCTGCTTCGGCTTCTCTTCGATCGATACGATCTGGCTGCCTTGAAGTTCCGGAACGCCGTAGCGCTGCGGGTCATGAACCTCTTGAATCAAGATTTTGGCGCCCGTTTTTTGCTCCCGGAAATTAGAGACATACGGAGCAATGTTGTCGGCAAACACATTATCGCCAAGGATGACGACCATCTGATCCCCATTCACGAAGTTTTCCGCCAGACCTAGCGCTTGCGCAATCCCGCCAGCCTCGTCTTGCACCTTGTAGGTGAAGCTGACCCCCATCTCATGGCCGCTGCCTAACAGGTTCACAACGTCTCCCATGTGGTCTTTCCCCGTGACGATCAGAATATCCTGAATATCCGCTTCTTTCAATTTATAAATAGAGTGGAAAATCATTGGATATTTTCCTACAGGTAACAGATGCTTATTTGTTACTTTAGTAAGGGGGTACAACCTTGAGCCTGTACCGCCGGCTAATATAATTCCTTTCACGAAAATACCCACTTTCTATTTTTCTTTACTATTATTAAATACCATAACACCATTTAACCAATATGTGAGCAAACTGGCAAGAAAAAGGCTTGCCGCAAAGGCAACCGTTTTATCAAAATTTTGAAATAGTAAGCTTAGTATCCCCCAGTTACTTAATAGTAACGAAAAGACAGAGGTGGTAAGCAGCCCTAAAAGTGCTATTAACACGTATTTAATAAAGCTAATGTAATGAAACGTTTGCTCAGACTTATACGTGAACTTCTTATGTGTAACAAAGCTAAGAACTATGGAAATTCCATAAGACAAGATAACTGAGATCAAGTAACTCGGAATGAAAAAGGCTAATAATTCCCGGATCAAAATTGTTGAAATTGCGAGAGAGCTCCCTATAAATAAAAACCTTATATACCTTGCATGCAATATTCTAGTTATGGAATTTATTGTTTCTCCACTTCCCGGTTAAGGATGATATTTTCTTCTTGCTAGCTTCCACAATATTTGCATTAAGAGCATATTGCCTCTTAAAGGGCTAATTTTCGTCGGTATCTTTCCCGTAGCAGGATAGGATCGCTTTACAGGCGTTTCTTTAACCTTTAAATGAAGCTGTGGCGCTCTTACCGATAAATAGGCGAGCAGCTCATAGGTGTTGAAGATATCTCGAAACGGCAATACTTCCGGATGCGCCAGATACCTTCTGGAATGGGCTCGATAACCATTCGTAGTGTCTGTATAGCGAAATCCCGCGATAAGGGAGATGAACGGTGCATGAATAAGTCGAATGGCTAGTTTACGGCTAAGCGGAGTATTCTCCTCCACCCCTCCGGGGATATATCGAGAGCCTTGTACAAAGTCATAACCATTATCGAGCTCTAATATAAACTGCGGAATGGATTCGATACTGTCCTTATTATTCCCGTCTACCGTAATAACCCCTTCATAACCTTCCATAAGCGCATAAGCGAACCCCATACGCAATTGAGCGCTTAGTTTTCCAGGTCCTCTCTTTGTGAGTAATGCGCGAACTCCCATTTTTCTTAAGAAGCCTTCTTCCAGAGAACCATCTGTACTGCCGCCATCCAAGATAATAATATCAACGTCATTAGCAAAATGTCCCATTTTGTCAATTTGCTTTCGGATTTTTTCGCCTTCATTAATGACAGGGACGCAGATGCAATACTTTGATCGCTTTTCCCTAAGTTCAAGGGTTTCGAATGCAGGTACATCCCATTTACTACTTGCCTCCAGCCGTTCCACGAAACGCCTCCGCTTCTGCAAGAGCTGCTTGTGATATGGATACTGCGTGTTCTACGGCTTCAAAGTTATGATTCTTAACTCCGGCTTTCATTTCGATGGATACAATTCCATCATAGGAGTGCTGTTTTAATGACTTTATCATTTTTTTAATCGATGATGAATTCTCGTTCAGCAAATTCAAATAAGGCTCGCTCAGATGAACATGTGATAAGTAAGGTAACGCAGCGTGAATACTTTGCGGTACACCCTCATGGTTTAATGTGAGAGCAGCAGCATCCAGGTGTAACCTCACCCCAGGATGGTCCACAGATTTAATAAGCTGAATCCCCTCCGAAGTATTGGTAATAAAGTCGCAGCCATATGCAGGGGGATTAGGCTCAATACAAAATACGACCCCGACATTCTGAGCAAATACGCCAATATCTCTAAAGAACTGTACCGCCGTATCCATGGCCTCGTCGTAATGCATATTCGAGAGCATACGATTTTTTGGCGAACCGAAAACTAACTTCCGCGTCCCGATCCAACTAGCGAGTAACATGATTTGTTCAAGATATAATTGGAGTGCCTTCCTTGATTCTTGGTTAAGGAAAAGCTGTAAGTCGGGCCGGTTAAATAATAAAGATTGCATGGCGACAAGTTCGAATCCCTCGTCGCTCCATTTCATCCTCGTTTCCTTTGCTTCGTCGGATGAAACCTCGGTTGGCCGTGTCCACCATTTCGTTGGAGCTACCTCGATACAATTAACCTTATGTCGCCTAAGAACTTCTAATATTTGTTTATCCTCAGAAGGTTCCCAGGCGATGTTGGATATCGCGAGTCTCATAGAGCCCCTCGTTTCTCGTCTTCAATAAATGCTTTCAACTGATCGATGATTTGATTTTTGGAGTAAAGATAACCATCTCCCCCTCCAAAGCATGCTGCATACTCACTCTTCATATCATAAGCAACCGGTTCCTTGGATGTAACATTTGTAAATTGCGTTTTAAAGCACTCAGCCGCAACTTCTTGAGCACTAATCGGTTGGGAAGAGAAATTTACAGTGTTCAACCCATTTGCCATCGCTGTTTGCAAGTCATCCCATAAACGACTCAAATCGTAGAACTGGAATCTGCTGTCTTTATGTGTCAAATGGAGACAATTGTCGTATATTAGATCGTAAATAAAATTCTTCTTAAGGCCTTTCCCAAATAAACCCGGCAATCGAACGATCAAAGTATCTTTGAAATGTTGGCTGCAAAACTCTTCAAGGAAAAAACGATGTTTCCCATATGGATCGGTGTGTTCGGGATCAATAAAGGTCTTTTCCGTTACGTTCCTTGGTTGTTGGTATACATCAACCGTGGAGATAAGAATAAGCTTATTAGCCTTGACTTCTTTTAGATTGGAAATCAAACATTGAATGTTACCCCAATCCTGATCTGGTTCCTGATTCGCTTTCCACTTAACGGCAGGAGCACCTGCGCAAATAAGCAAATCGAAGTGCTCGCCTTTCATCTCTTCTGCATTTTTGGAGTTGTACAAGTTTGAAAAATGGACCCTATTCATAAGATTCGAACCTACGAACCCCGTGTAACCTACCAACCCTGCTTTCATACCCAACCTCCTAAACTTTCGTTGCGGCTGCTTCCGAATGGGAAACCATCACTTCGTGCTTTATTTCCGGAGAAGCTTCTTTAAACATTTGTACCGATCTTACGCTATAGGACGGTCTATCTTGTAATTCGATCAACATACGACTGAGATATTCCCCTAACATTCCAAAAATAAAAAACATCCCGGCAAATCCGGTGGATATTAAAATCATGAGGGTTGTCCAACCCTCGACAATATTTTTGTTAAAAATGAAATTATAAAGGGAATACACAATCATCACTATCGAAAAAAGGAAGAAGAGTAAAGACATATAATGCGCAGCTTTCAACCCAATATTAGAAAATGAAACGATGACATCTAATGCTAACGATACATTCTCCCTATTCCAAGACCTAGGGCGAACACCCGTTGTCTCAACTACAAGTTTGGTGCTCGGATAACCAGTGAATGCATAGAGAGCCTTACGATATCTCACTTTCTCTTTTAGATTTAGCATTGCGTTAAGAGCGCGTCTTGACACTACACGAGCCACTTCTGTTGATAGATCTAATTGTAAATAAGATAGTTTATTAATCAGTTTATAGAAGAGTTTAGATTTCGTAGAAAGCTGCTTGGATGATGCCGAAACGATATCATAACCTTGTAATGCCTTTTTATAGATTTTCATAAGGACATCCGCTGGGAAAGTTAAATCGAAGTTATCGATTTCAAATACGAAATCACCAATAGATTTATTCAACCCAGCAAACATTGCTTGTTCAACACCGTGTTTACGAGACAAATTAACGATAGTGACATGACTTATCATCTTTTGAGCTACCGATTGTGCAACTGAAAGCGATTGATCGGTACTATAGTCATCAACTATGATAATTTCGTAATTTTCAAATGAAGATGCAAAAAAATAGTCAATGGCGCGAAGCGTCCCTTCGACTTGGGATTCTTGATTATGCAAATACATAATTAAAGACACGAAGGCTTGCTCCTTCATAAAAGCGCCTCCTCTAGGTCGTAGATGGTATTGAATTTCCCCGACATAACGGTATATAAGTTCGGGGCGGTGCTTAGTCGTTTTATAACGGTCGGTCTCGAATCATCTAATTCGGCTTCTGCAAGTATCGTTTTTACGGCAAATAAAGAGTGATCGTACTCAAAGCTTAAGTTGTCGCTCAAGTACTTGTTTGCAAGCTGTTTCATTCGAGTAAAGGCGCTGTTAGGTTTAGATTCACACAAAGAACAATTCATAAGCTGCATGGGTGAGCATTTATTATTTTTGCTTTGACAAGGGAACGTCGGAAGCGCTTCTGTCGAGGACATATGTGGAGTATCCACGACGGAAGTCAAAGAATGGAGCCCGCTTAATCCGAAAGGCATTACGGAGAAAAATGGCCCATCCATCATAGTAATTCCCTTTCCTTCAAGTTCCTTATTTGCCTTCGTTAAGATGACCTCGCAAATTTCATACTTAATTTTCAAGAAATCTGCATTGAACTTATTTAGTATTTGATTTGTACTAGCATATGTCACATTCAAGACGTTAGGAGCAATTAGGGTTTCGCCATTTACAAAATTCAGGACGTATTGATTACCATCGACAACCACATTCATAAGATCCATACCATATGAAATGTTTATCGAAGGAATCCGATTCAACTTCTCAATGAACCAATCGCGAATTTTCGCTGCGTCGTAGGAATACTCTAATGTCTCAAATGCCGCTTCAACAGAACCCTTTCTGAAATATTGGTCTGCTTGGATCTCCGTAGCCGGAATATTTACATATTTACAGAACTTTAAAAATTGCGAGGCATTCGTTAATGAGTCAGTTTTAGATATTGCATAAATTTTCCTGAACGACTGGTTTATTGCAAAATTGAATTCTTGATTGAATCTAGCGTAATAACTTGCCGATTTCTCGGCTGTCGATACACTCCTCGGGTAATGGTAGCCATTATGGACCCGTGCCTGATTTATAAAACTCGCCCTTTGGAGGGGAGCTTGATCAAATTCTATTAATGCGACCCGTAAGCCTTTGGTTCCAAGTATTTTAGCTGCATAGAGACCGAAAACGCCTGCTCCAAAAATGACGTAATCATAAGCTGTGGCTCGCACTTATTGCCCACTCCTTTCGGTAAAGTTGACGTCAGTCAGTGTCAGCTTTATCCCGTATTGGAGGTTATCCTTAGGATTGTACAGTCCCATTACCAGCTCTTTATATTTCACCACTTGGGTACTCACCGTTTTTGTAAGCACATACTCATTTCCTACCATCCATTCGTTAGTCGGAATATTGGGGGTAATGTCCCAATTATCATATCCGTATTCCTGTCTGTTCTCAGGAAGTTTTAATATATCCTCCGAAAAGGGAAAAGCATGCATGTAAAAAACGAATCCCTCTTTTACCTCGTCAGTAACTTGCACAATTATGTTTATATCGTAATGATTTGCTCCTTTGGAGCTTAATTTAACATCTTTAATCAGCAATTCGTCTGTCAGTTTAAAGTTCACTGCTTCTTCGGAAATCGAAGTCAATTTATCTACATTAGGAAACTGTTTTTGAAAGTCGTTCACCTTACCCACAACAGAATAGACAACTAAGAAAACCATCAAAAACACTAATATAATACTGTGGTTCTTACTAATATTATTTTCACCGTTTACTTCAACAGCCTGCTTCTTTAGCATACGATGAATAAATAATGGCAATGCTGCAAAAGCTAATAAGTGAAAAGGCATGTAGAAAATGATGGAATTTAGATGAAGGTGATATCTCATATGTCCTTTTCCGAATACACCCCAAGAAAGTGTAGATATTAACGCCAAAACGAGGAGAACTACAATTCTTTTAGACTCCTCCGTCCGTGTTTGACTGACAAAAACATATCCTAGTCCTACAGTAGATACAATAATAAATAAATGGCTTATCGAAAGTACTTGTTGTATTGTGAAGGCAGGCTGAAGCAAATAATCAATAAAAATCATTATATCCTGTGATAGGCTCACTTGATTTCCAAGAACATCTCCGAAAGTTCTACCATACGAATTTTCTAAAGTTTTACTTAAACCATCCTGAAATGATCCAAAATACTTAACATTTTGAAATAGATTTAATAGGAATGCGAAAACAAAACCTACACAAGCCGCAGCGAAAGAAACAACCGAACGAAAAATAATCCTTCGAAACGAGGAAGAATTCTTCATTTCGTAGTATACTACCGGAATTGCAACACTTAAGGCAATATTCGTTAAATGCTCGTAACCAAGTAGACTTTTTAAAAATACTAAAAAACCAAGGAAAAAAAACCAGAGCAGCATTCTTTTTTTCGAAGATCTAAATTTTTCATACCACATAAATGAGAAAGCAAATGGGAGCAAACTGGCGAAAATAAACCAATAAATACTCATGGAAAAATTAACAAGCCAAGGCGAAAACATAAGACCTAAAAGTGCACTAAGTGCAGACCATTTCCCAAATTCTCGGCGAACTGCGATAACAAATAATGCTAATGTCAAGGCGGTGAAAAAACCGAGAATGGTTCTAATCCAATAAAAATAAACCGGGAGCAACTCAGCATTATTTGGAGCAAACAACCCCAACAATTTAAATTGCAAATAAAATTGTTGCCATCTGCCTAAGATTTCTCCACCGAAAAGAAAAACGCCATGTTCAACAGATTGAGAAACATGATCTTTTACGATATTGTCGGAAAAGCTTTCAAAATTCCGAACTTCAGCAAATGATATTTCGAAAAAATTTATTGAAATAAATAACAGCAAAGTAGAAAAAATAAAAACATATAGTTTTCTAAAAGGATATTGAAAAAAGAAATATATTGTAACAGCAGCCAATACAAAGAATGCAAATACCTTCAACTGTTGAAAAGGAGTGATTAATAATAATGAGAACGCGATACCCATTAGATAAATAAGGGCAGCTTTAGTTGAACATATTACCTCAATTAGTCTTACCATTCTAACATCCCTTATCTCTAATGTAGTCTATTCTTGATAAGCTCTATTGCCTTCCTTAACCCTTTCCCTTTTAAAATCCGCTTGGCATTAACGACAAAAAATTTAACATTCATTTTTATCACCAGACTTATCTTGCCTTTTGTTTTAAGCTTCGTAGGGTGCAAACAATGCTCTCGTAAATCGCGAGTTGTTTTTTCCCACAGGAAACCTTCCTTGATCGATTTTAAATTACTCTTGTATCTCTCATACTCGGATGGATTATTAAGCATTTGGTTTATTGCATTTTTAAATCCAAGAACATCATTTTCCTTAACAACTAAACCACAATATTCCTTCTTTACTAATTCGGCAAAATAATCACCGTCTGTGGTGATTATTGGAAGCTCGCAAAGGATATAATCCAACATTCTGGTCCGGAATGAAAACCTTGTTTCTAAGGAATCGAAGTGACCGCACACTCCTGCGTAAGAATGTACTAAATAATTGATTCTTTCATCGTATGGCGTCCATTCTTCAAAGAAGACAACAGTTCCCTTAATCCCCAATTGCTCTGCTAAAGTTATCGCTCGGACGGTCATTTCCGACTGTTCAATATGAGAATTGGGATGTTTTACCCCAAGGAAAAATAACTTTACATCGTCGCGTTCCTCACTTAGTAAGTGGAAAGCACGAATTAAAGTAAGGGGATCAAGCCACTGCCAAATCCCCCCACCCCATATAAAAACCTTGTCTGTATCTTTTATATTGCTATATTTCAAGAATGGATTCAAAGCCTTTTTAATGGGACTTTCGGATTGCAAGCCAAAAGGAACTACGCCAATAAGTTTACTTAGATTTTTATCATTTTGAAAATATTCAAGATCAACCCTTTTTAAAGCTGTCAACATACCAATATACATGTCCCTCTGTCGTTCACTGGAGCAAATAAAGTAATCGCCAGCATGAATTTGTTCAAACATATAATCTAAATCTAACGAAAAATGAAGATCCTTCTTTCGAAGGTTAATCGTTTCAAAGACAAAGGGATCATAAAGGTCGACAATAATTGTTGCCCTCGATTTTTTTAAAAATCTATTTCTTGACAATGTCATTCCTTGTACAAGAATAGAATCAAATGTATTATGCAACTTTTTCAATACACTTCGTCGGAAAGTAAGGACTGATAAACGCTCATGTTTCCTTGGGCATTCGTTGGGGGTCATAAGCGTAACCTGGAAGTCTTTTGAAAGCTGCTCGGCGATCTGCCAATACCTAATGCCAGGACCGGCCATTTGATGTCCAATCACATCTGGACTAATAATCAGTACTTTCCTCATACCATTCCTACCCATTTCCTTGGAAAATAGCCTCAAGTTTATCTATAGTCGGCTCCCATTTCCACTGGTCAGCAGTTTTCTTTCCATTCATAATCAATTTCGAACGCAGTTCGGAATCTTCGATGAGACGTTTAACTGCAGCCTTCGCTCCTTCTATGTCACCCTGTTTAACTACCAGTGCGTTGTACTCATCCACAATGTATTCGTCGTAGCCCGTTACTTCCCCAACTACGCAGGCACCGCCGCAAGCCATCATTTCGAGAGGCGGGCCGAAGAAGCCTTCTACTCTGCTCATCTTTAGGAATATGTCGCAACTCGAATATATTTCTTTCATCTTGTTCATAGGAAGCTTCTCGAAAAACTGATCACATCTCCAGCCTTCACGGGGTCTACCCGCCGAACTTACACACCAGATTTCACAATCTAAATCCTTGACGGCGAGGAATGCATCTTCCATCCCTTTGTAAGGAATGTCTATCGGTCCCTCTAGTAAAACTCTCAATTTGTTACCTTTTGGTAGAAGAGGCTCTGAGGGATGAATGATCTCTTCATCAAGCCCATTGGGAACATAGTATGAGTCTTTTGAGAATTGCTCTTTTAGCCAACATTGAATCCATTTAGCTTCTGTCATAAACTCGTAGTCGAAAGTGTACGTTTGCCGGGTCATTTCCTTGTCTTTTGATCCTTCGGGATGAAAGCGGGTCTCGTCGGACTGTACAAAATAAAATTTTCTCTTTGCAGGTAAATTCCGTATTGTGTATGCTGTGCTCCACCCGGTCGCAACCAAGATATCCAAGTTTAATGGCATTCGCTTGATCGGAACAATCTCGACCTTCTGATTCGGGAACCACGAAATCTCCTCTTTATCGTCTTCGGTAATGAGGATGACATCATACCCGCGTTTCAATAAACGGTTTACATGTTGACAAATAACCGCGATTCCACCAGAGATTCCGCATCCCGGAATGACATAACCGATTTTCGGCTTTAACGGCTGAATATTTTTATGTTCTTCGAGCATTAGGCTAAACCAATGGTCATCCGTCCCTTTAAATTGCAGTTCGAGATTATTGGAATGAAGTCTTAAATTCGTCAAGATTTCCGGTATGGCCTTGAATTTATACTGTTTATATGCCAGACGCAACCACAGTTCATGATCTTCTCTATATCTCATAGAAGTCTTCAAACCACCGACTTTGCGCAACGCTTCCGTCCTGGCCATTACGGTACTTTGACATGGAACACAGATCTCTTTGAGCATTGCATAATCGCAATCCGGACTAAAAACCTCTTGACCGTTCTCGATATCGATATTACGAGTACCGTCTACTAAAGCTCTCCACCCACCGTAAACGATATCCGCGTCATAATTCTCCATGTATCGCAAAGATATTTCTAATCTTCTCGGCTCTGCAATGTCATCGCTATCTTGAAAAGCAATATACTTCCCTCGCGCCTCTACGATTCCTTTGTTTCTTCCCCTTACAGCATTACCGCTGTTATTAAAAAATTTAAAAATTCGAACTTTTTCATTATCTTTATAAGCATCTACGATCTCTAAGGTTTCTTTAGGTGACCCATCGCAAACAATAATTACTTCAAGGTTTTGATGTGTCTGTCCTAGTATGGAATCTATGGATGTACGTAATACATCCGTTCTATCGTAAACAGGAATAATGACGCTAACCATAGAGTCGAACTCGCTAGTGATCGGTGTTGGTCTTGAAACCGGTGTAATATTTAACTTCTGGATGCCCGCTCGTCCGAATAAGATCCTCTTAATTGCCCACTTCGGGTTATTTCTTATTTTCTTGATTACACCTTTCAATCTTCTACACTTAAGAACCATCTTCCAGGCTTTCGAGTCATAAATCGCCATTAGTTCTTGGTTCTTTTCTTGATTAAGCTCTAATAAATACTTTGTATTGTTTTCTTTCTGGGTCAATTGTTTCTCATAATCCAAAAGTTTTTGGTTATATTCTCCCGCTTGTTGTTCGAATTCATGCACTTTCTCTTGAAACCCATCGATCATCTGTTGTGAATCCAAGACGAGCTGCGATAACTCCATATTTTTAACCGTTAGAGTATGGACCTCCTGCGTAAGTTGGTTAAGGCCCATTGTTATTTCTTCTTTTCTAGCCTCGAGCTGTTCAACTTGTTTGTATAGGTGCTCGTTTAATTCATCCTTTCTACTAACTACATTTACAAGATGTTGCAGTCTCGCGTCCATTTTATTTTCGAATTGCTCAATTAAATCGCCTAACTTCTCCATTTCGTATTTCGACAATAGGATCTCCTCGCGATACTTAGTTTCAATTTCATTCTTCAACTCTATTAAATATCTTAAATTCTTTTCTTTCTGAATTAATTCGCCGCCGATGCGTTCATAAGCCTCATTAATGATTTCTGAGACAATAGATGTTTCAATCGTTCGGTCCGATATACCTAATTCCATAACCTCAACGTACATGCTTTCCAACTCAACTATATTCTTTTTTATATCATGAAACTCTCGAATTATCTCCAGGTTCCTCTTTGCGTTGTATTCGTTATAATGTTTCGATACTTCCTCTTCGAGTAACGACTTGGTAAACTGAAGTTTATGTGTCCTTCCCGAAAAATTCTTTCGACGCAACTCAAAATAATTCCCAGGAGTAACAATCCCATCGCCACCATTGTAATCGTAGACCAACGAAATTTTCCCGCAAGCCATGGCTTCTAGGATCCCTCGCCCCAAAGAAACAACAATGTCCGCAGTGGAAATACTTTTTTCTACTTCCCACTTTTGCGTAACCGCTAAGCCTAAAATCTCAAACTCAATGTTATGCGATTGACAAAACTCTTGTAGGTTACCCTTTACTTCTTCTGTAAAGCGATTCGATATTAACAATAATCTTTTAGGTTCTTTAGAAAAAAAGTTTCTTGGCGAAAATCTATCCAGATCAATAGAGTTTCTGAAAATGGCTGTATCTTTCTCAGGAATATTATGCGTCCGAACTAAATGTTCTTGAACCTCTTCGCTTACCGCAAGGTATTTCCTTACACTTGGAAGTTTTACGGGTTGCTCCTGCCAAGGCAAAATCCCATGGCTCATAAAGACCATGGGAACATTAGGGTAACGCAGATAGGCAATAGCAGCCTCCATTCTGTGTTGCGCATGGATAATATCGATTTCAAGAGGAAAATCAGTTATATTATTACTTACAATAATTCCTGCCTCAGTAAACTTCTCAGCAATCTCTCCTAATTTCGAAGAATAGCAGAATACTTTATTCCCTCTATCCACTAATTCTTTAGCGATCGTATAGGTGAATGTCTCTGTCCCGCCGAACTTTTGTAGATCGAATAATGTAAATAATATTCTCACTTTTGATCCCCGCTCCTATCCATATATCCATGTATGATTACGGAGTTCATAAATAATTCTTGTCCCCAAGGGTACAGAGGCCGGTCGAAATCCGATAGGGTATGAACCGCCTTTCCCTTTCGTGCCTCCCACTTTTGACCATACGTTTCCTTTGGGAAATACTGCGAATAGTAATTACATGTCTCTTCCCAGTGTTGAATGGATAACGACTTGCCGTAATGTTGACAGTAAAAATGTACCATACCCACTGCAGATTCTGGAACTACCGGTTCTCTCGAGTCGCTCCCCTTATAAAAAATATTTTGATTTGAAGCCCTCCATAACATAATTATATTTCTGCACTCTGGACCAAAGTATTTCCTAAAATACGCTAAGGGTCCGCCTGAATACGGTTCATTGTCTTCAGGGGTGATGTAAGCATCAAATAAACGTATTCTTATATAATCTAGCGAAGAAGCTTCTTCCGTTTCTAGATAGGTACGAATATCTCCGATATATCGCTCATCCGCATCCGCGCAAAGAATCCATTCCGGGTTATATTCTAAAGCAAGTTCGTGAAGCAATTTCCTGTGGTTCGTCTCGCTTTCCAATCGTTCCTCAATCTTTGTAGCCCAATTAAAGTTTCGGATAACGGCAATGGTTTTGGGATGCTTCGAAACGATTTCAAAGGTCTTGTCGGTACTTGCGTCGTCGTAGCAGATAATTGCATCTGCAATGCTAGATAAGTGTTCCAACGTATCTCTTATAATTAACTCTTCGTTTCTTATTCTTAAAAGTACAATGAGTTTTATTTTTGATGGAACACGTGAAGGATATCTGTAGACACGCGTTTTTTCCAACTTCTTATATATAAAGTTTAATAAATCCATTCGTGTTTACTCCGGAACATACCGTCCCCAATCGGGATACCGTTTCTGTTTTTCTTATATTCGATCGCGAAGGTTGTTATAAAATCTTTTCTGTCGTACGGGAACATCGATAACTCGTCTGAGATTACAACAGTTAAAAAATATTTTCCCCTGATAAAGTCATTCCTCGGGATCCTAAGTATTAACTCATTATAAGTACTACTGAACACGATATCGTCTCGCACCGTATTATACAAGGTAACTAGACGACCGCTTGCATCATAAACGATGACGCCTACCCCATAGGACAGGATTTCTTCTCGGAACTCTAAATTTATTTTAATTTGGATATCCTCATCCATTTGATATACTGCCTTATCCATCTTCACATCGCGAATATATATTTTATTTTGACTATTATCGCTTTCTTGTGCTATCTGTTGATGGTGGGCTTGGTTCTGTTCATTAATAAAATCCTGATATTCAGTGCAAACCACATCGGCCACACCGTCTAATACCAGTTCTCCTTTGTCGATCCATATCGCTCTGTCACAAAAATTCCGCACCCCAGATATGGAGTGACTTACAAAAAATATTGATTTACCTTGTTTTCTAAACTCTTTCATCTTTGTAAAAGATTTCTCCTGGAAATAGGCATCTCCTACGGACAAAGCTTCATCGACAATCAATATATCCGGATCCACATTGATTGCCACTGCAAACGCTAAACGAGCAAACATCCCGCTGGAATACATCTTTACCGGTTGGTTGATAAATTCTCCAATGTCTGCAAAAGTGACAATCGAGTTTACTTTCTCAGAAATTTCCTTTTTCGACAAACCAACGATAGTTCCGTACAAGTAAATATTTTCCATGCCTGTATATTCCGGATTAAACCCGGCTCCAAGCTCCAACAAAGCAGAGACGCTGCCATTCACCTCGACATCACCAAAACTCGGTTGAAGTACACCTGCAATTATCTTGAGTAATGTAGATTTACCGGACCCATTCTTCCCAAGAACACCTACGGTTTCACCTTTAGACACTGAAAAGCTTATATTATTTAATGCAAAAAATTGATTATGGAAGGTCTTTTTAAAAGGATGTACTATCTCTTTCAACCTATCGACTTTCGACTGGTATAAGTTATATGACTTGGTCAACTGATTTACTTTAATAGCGTACTCACTCATTGTTCCAACTCCTTAAATCACATCGGCAAAGTGAACGGATGTTTTTTTGAAGAAATATCCCCCAACAAGGAGTAATATACCTGTGAAGGACCAGAAATAGACCGTCAAATAAGGCTCCGACTCCCAAAACCAAGTGTGATAAAGCAAGGACGACCTATACCCTTCAACAATGTAATACATCGGCAATAACTTAATATACAGGTGGAATTTTTCAGGCATCATGTTGAGCGACCAAAAGATAGGGGTTAACCAAAAACCGAATTGCAGCAACATGCTTACAGCCTGGGCTGTATCCTTAATAAATACATTTAACGTTGCTGTTATCCACGATAAAGCTTGGACTAGCAAGATCGTTGCTAATAAGAAATATAGTAATTGAAGGTTAACGATGGAAAATGGTATTCCGTATAGAAATAAAATGACAATAACAAATACTATAAAGAAACAATGAACAATTAATGAAGATATAATTTTTACCATCGGCAAAACTTCTACATTAAAAACAATCCGTTTTACCAAATGACTGTTTTCCGTAACGGAGTTAGTGGCACTTGAAAGACTTTCTGAAAAGAAAAACCACGGTATTATACTAGCAATGAAGTAAATAATATAAGGAATATCATTAACAGGTTGAGATTTAAAACCCATTTCAAAAATAAACCAAAAAATCAAAACCATTGCGGTTGGTTGGATAAAGGCCCATAACGCACCAAAATATGAACCAAGATACTTAGAGCGAAAATCGTTGTAGGCTAAATCCAAAATTAAAGATCTTTTCTTTACAAACTGTTTTATTAGCGATAGAAAATTTCTAAAAATCATTGTAAACAACTCCTGGAGTAATTGGGGTTGAGCAATTAGTCATTGCCTTCAAATAGCTCAATAAAGTATATCAAAATTCAACACCCTTAACTACAAACCATGAATGCCAAATATCAGCTTAATCCTTGTCTCTACCTATCTTAGCTTTTAATATGATAAAATACTATTAATTGTTCGATAAGTAGAAGAGGAGAAAACTATGCAACTTCAATCCAACCAAAAAATTATCCGTCAAGGAACAGATAGTGGTGGCTTTCTGTTCTGGACTGTGGCTATTGGAGCTTTCTGTTTTTTAATTTTTGCTCCATTTAGCAGAGGACTTTTCAATGGAACCCAAAGTTCCTTTGACAGCAGTATTTTTGCTGCACAAATTGCTGTTGCACTAACTACAATGTTTCTTTCCCTTCGCCTATTTAAGTTGGATACGGCTATTCGCAGCCTGTCGCTGGTTCACATATTATGGTTAATCCCCTTATCGTACCTACTAAGTTTATTTGGGGCTGCTTCAGTTTACTCAGCTATGTATTCTTTATGGATCTCCATTCTATATACTTTTGTAGTTTACATTGGAGCGGTAACAGCCAACGGCAACTTCGGCAGTCGTCTCCTCTCCATTGGAATATTAATATCATCTTCAATTATCGTTTTATTCGGACTCATGAACTGGTTCGGTGATGCGTCGTTCTGGGGGTTATTTAACTGGTCGGAAGTCGATGGTCAGGTATCCAAGACCTACAGGGACGCCGTACTAATCGACTCCAATGGTGAGCGACTTACTTCCGTCTTCCAATATGCAAATAGTTATGCTGCCTATTTGTTGGCTGTTATATTAGCTGTATTGGTCATCATGGTTGGGGCGAAGAATCGGTTCTTTATCGCATCCACCGCCTTGTTGTTGGTTCCAGCCTTATTATCCCTTGTGTTGACTTTATCCCGAGGGGGCTTGGTCGTATTCCCGATCATTTTAGTACTTGTCTTACCATTTCTAAAATTCTCAAGACAAATTCTGTTTATCGTCCATCTCATTCTGAGCGGAATCACCGTACTCTTGATATTAAACCCAGTAACGGAGTTAGGTTTGGAGTTACAAAATAATTTTTCCTCCGGTACAGCATTGCAGGCTTGGAGCATCGTAATTGCAGGGTCCGTTACCTCAGGCGCACTAAGCTTTGTAATCCAACGGTTTCTCTCCGTAAAGGTTGAAGGACGACTGGCAGCCTTTGATGACAAAAAGATGACGATGCTTGTTTTGCCCCTAGCTGCGGTAATTGTCGGTGCACTTGGACTTTATCTACTCTTGGGAAACACCGGCTTTGTTAAGATGCTTCCGGATAACATCCAGACCCGCGTAGAGAACATAAACTTAAACCAGCACAGCGTTCTTGAACGCGGAACCTTCTATCAAGACGCGATCAAGCTTTGGAAGGACTATCCGGTGTTCGGGGCCGGCGGCGGCGCTTGGCAGACACTGTATGAGAAGTATCAGAACAACCCTTATACGAGCCGACAAGCACACAACTTTTATCTCCAGACCTTAGTTGAAGTCGGGATCGTCGGTCTTCTCTCGTTGCTTCTAGTAATCGGCGCAGTTCTTTATCACTTCCTCCGATCTTACTGGAAGAAGCCCGAAGAAGATCGTTATCCTTACCTCGTATTTTACATTTTCGCAGCCGCCATCCTGATACACAGCTTCATCGACTTTAACATGAGCTATGTGTACCTGGGTGCGATCGTGTTCTTATGCCTTGGCGGCATGCTGGCCTCCAACGAGCTCTCGCCGTATGCATGGCAAGAGAAGATGGCCAAGTCGAAAGCAAGGTATATATACCCGTCCGCACTAGTGATCGGGGCCGCAGTGTTCCTGTTTGTCTCTATAAGCAATCTGTCGAGCAACAATCAGTACAACTTCGCTCGGGACGGTGCGTTCGGAGGCAAGCCCTTAGATGAATATTATGACGAACTCAACAGTGCGATCGGCAAACTGAAGCATCCGGAATATGTCGACCTGAAGTTGCAAATACTGAATTCATTATATAATCAATCCAACAATGAGCAGTATGCCCAAGAAGCTGAAAAGCTGTTGTCGGAGATGAAGGAACGGGAACCGTACTACAAGACGTTCGTTTATCGTGAGCTCCAACTCCGGTCGGCCCAAGGTCAATTCGAAGCGGCGGTTGAATTATTAGAGAAGAGCATTCCCAACTATCCATGGGATATCGAATTATACGAACAACTGGCAACTACGCATTTTATAATTGGATTAAACAGTCTTCAGGCAGGCCAGCCGGACGCTGCCAACGCGGCTTGGAATGAGGTGGCGTCCCTCTTGGCTCGGGTGAACGAAAAGGCCGCTTACTTGGATACGCTCCCTGAAGCGCAGCTTCAAGGCCGTGCCTTCGGACTTACGCCTGGCCTAGCGCTTCCCCTGGGCCAAATCGCTTATTATCGGGGCGACTACGCACAGGCGGAGCAGTATCTAAGCATGCGCCTAGACCCCAATTACGATGATGCATACGACTCTGAAGCGACGTTGTACTACGCCGCTACCTTGACCAAACAAGGCAAGGGGGACGACGGATTAATCGCGGAACTTCTTGTCCGCTTTCCGGACAATCAAGAACAGCTGACCGGGAAGTTAGAGGCGATCTTATCGCAACCCGTCATAGGCCAATAATACAAAAACCCGGAGTACCGATTCATCGGCATTCTGGGTTTCTTTATACTAAATCTTTATAATCCGTATTGGGCTTTCTTATCTGCAACGAAGTCTTCGTACAGGTTAACATACCCATCCGCGACGGCGACATCGTAACCATTGTCTTGGAGGCGATTCTTAAAGTCGGCAATAAGAGAATAGAAGGCATTGTCGCAAGCGATGAACTCCGCCTCTCCCTGCGAATAAAGCGCGTCTTTCTCTGATGGATCCGTCGCCGCTTCGTATTTGTTTTTAATATCGGTTAATTTAGCCTCGCAGGCAAATTGCAATGCGAGGATTTTGCTTATTGCATCGGATTCAATCGATTCGGCACTTGGCTTGGGCACTCCCGCACCGCCTCCAGCGCCGCCCCCGCCGCCGACTGTTGGCGGCGTCGCCGGTTGCGTTGGAGCCGTCGTTCCAGGCTTCTGGTCGTTCGTCTGCGGTTGCTTCGGGGTTGTGGGCGATTTACTTTCCTGAGTCTTACCTGTAACCTTGATCGCATACGTCTTCGGGTCGAATTGGACATTCTGACCTACTGAGTCGCTGAAGAAGCGCAACGGTACATAAACTTTATTGTTGTAGATAAACCCGGATTTGTCGGCGGCGGGCGTCTTCTTCACGCCATCAAACATATAAGTAATCGGCTTGGAGAAAACTCCAATGGATTGAGTAACGACCGATTCTTGCGTCGGTGCGGTCGAAGACTCGACGGCATAAGCGGCGTTCGATTTGCGGATGGCTTCCTTTTCGTTCTTCGATGGCTCGGTGACATAAACGGTCATCGTGTTGCCATCCCATGCTACCGACTTCTCGACGGCATTAGACATGAAACGCAGCGGCACGTAAGTCGTACCTTCGTGGATAAAACCTTCTTCCCCTTTCGCCGGGGCTAAAACTTGTCCATTGAAGGTAAAGCTTATCGGCGCTTTAGCAATGGATATCGACAACTGAGTTTCCGAGGCGTTATTCGCCTGCGCGACGGCGAACGCGCTTCCAAAGATTATGGCGCTGGCAGCGGCAAGGGCGCTGCCTCTTTTCAAAAGATTCTTCATACCCTACTCCTTTGGCTGTTCTGTGCTTTCTTTTACCTCGGCGTAACTATTCCCCTGGCTTAACCCGTATTTGGCCGCAATAGCGATTAGTTCGTTATACTCCTCTTCGCTTAAACGTGATAGAAAAGTATCTCGAGCAGCTTTTTTCTCTTCGACCGTAATGCCGCCGGCAGCGATCGCCGCGAATTCCCGCAGCTCCGCCGCGCTGAATTTCTCCATTAATACGCCTGCTACTGTAAGTTTCTCCCGAGCGGTTACGTTTTCTTGTACGCTTGCCGCCTGTTCCGAGCTAATATTCGGATCATAGCCGACAGACTCTTCCGACTTATCCGCGGCCGTCTGCGGCGGGTTACCGTTGCTTGACGGCTGCTCTTGAGACGAGGAAGAAGGCGCTGTCGCCGACGAGCCCCCTCCCGCTTCATCCCCTGTCATAGGCTCCGAAGCAGGGACATGACTTGATGTACCCCTGAGGCACCTCAGACGCCCCTTCTGGCGGGGTTGCCTTGTCCTCCTCTGATTCCGGCTCCTGCACCGCCTCTTCGGCCGCAACTGGTATTGAAGGGACGGCGTCGGTCATCTGTTTTAGCGTATACGTCACAGCTGCATCCATGGCATAATAAGCGCCGATGCCAAGAATGAGCAAGGTGCCCGAGAGGATCCACACCCATCGGAATCTGCGCTTCGCTTTCAATCGCTTCACCTCCTCTTAAGATACATTCCCGTAACTCGGCACAATCGTCTTTAACAGCGAACGGATACTCTGCTGGTCCTCCCCGAGCACTTGCTCCAATCGCTTCAACTCGAAATCCATCTCGGTACGGCTAATGTTCGAGGGACGGCCGATAAAGATTCGATTATGCTTCGTGGACGTAAGTCCCTCTTCATCGGTTAGCAACTCTTCGAATAACTTTTCCCCGGGACGAATTCCCGTAAACTCGATCTTAATATCCACATGAGGCTCCAAGCCGGAGAAGCGAATGAGATCTTCTGCCAGCGTGACGATCCTCACTGGCTTCCCCATGTCGAGTATGAACACCTCGCCCCCCTCGGCGTAAGCACCAGCTTGGATGACAAGTTGTACAGCCTCCGGGATCGTCATGAAGTAACGGACCATATCCGGGTGCGTGACGGTGACCGGACCGCCTGCCGCGATCTGTTCCTTAAACCTTGGAATGACGCTCCCTCGGCTCCCTAACACGTTCCCAAACCGTACAGCGGAAAACTTCGTCTTGCTATGTACATTCATACATTGGATGACCATCTCCGCGATCCGCTTCGTAACCCCCATAATGCTCGTCGGGTTTACGGCTTTATCGGATGAGATCAGAACGAACCGTTCAACACCGTAGAGATCTGCATACTCAGCTACATTCCTAGTGCCGAACACATTGTTCTTAATGGACTCCGACGGGTTACGTTCCATTAACGGTACGTGCTTATGGGCGGCCGCATGGAACACAACCTGTGGGCGAAAATGATTAAAGATCGTGTCGAGTCTCTTCCGGTCTTGAACGTCCGCAATGATCGTCTCGATCGGACAAGCGACTTTCAACCGCAAGAGCTCTGTCTCGATCTGATAGATGCTATTTTCCCCGTGACCCAGGAGAAGCAGCTTCTTTGGCTGGAAGAAGGCGATCTGACGGCACAGCTCCGAACCGATCGAGCCCCCGGCTCCGGTAACGAGTACCGTCTTATCCCGTATGTAGTCTGTAATCCCTGCCAGATCCACGCTGACGGGATCTCTACCCAATAAGTCCTCAACCTGCACATCTCTAATCGAGCTTAAGCTTACCTTGCCAGCCAGAATTTCGGAGAGCGCTGGAAGCATTTTCAAACGAACGCCTGTGTTTTTACAAGCCTCAATGACGTCGGAGATCTGCGTTTTGGATATGGACGGCATCGCAATGATGATTTCTTCAACGTGGTACTTTTCCACAGTTGTCGAAATGAGTTCCCGACCGCCGAGAACTTTAATCCCTTGGACCTGCAGCCCCTTCTTCTTCGGGTCATCGTCGATGAAGGCAACGGGGTATAACTCTGAAGCCGGGTTATTCTTCAGCTCCCTGACGATCGATGCGCCTCCATCGCCAGCGCCTATAATAAGCGCCGGTTTCTTCGTTCGTTGGTTCTTTCCGAAGTACGTATCTCGGAGCACTCTCCAGACGAATCTCGAGCCTCCGACAAGAATCAGAACCGTTTGGAACGTACGCGTCAGCACAGGAAAATCTACAACTTCCTGAAACAACACCATCGTTGCAAGGTAAGCTAATAGAATCCCTATCGCCGTGGCCTTGACGACGGCAACGATCTCTCCAATGCTAGCATATCTCCAGGCTCTGTGATAAAGCTTAAAGTAGTAGAAAGATAGACCCAGGGCGAATACCGCCGTCATGCTAAATCCGACGACTTCTCCCCATAGTGCAATCGGGATCATCCCGTCGTGGCGGATCAGGTAGGATGAAACTACAGAACTCCCAACGAAAATGCAGTCCAATGCAACGAGCAGTATGACTCTTACATTGTTATTCATAGGTATTTCGCCGTCCCATCTCTCTTTATGTCCGACTATTGTAGCACAACCGCGATCATTTTTGTTAATAAATAGAAACAATTAAAAAAGAGCAGCCGGAGCTACTCTTCTGTTGCACCATAGTAGTAATAGTACGCATCCGCATTTTTCCGGTCCATGTTGTTTAAGACGACGCCTAGAATTCGTGCCTTCGCGTGGTCCAAGCTAGCTTTCGCCTTCGCTGCCAAATCCCTCTTCGTATTACCGGAACTGAGTACTAATAGCACTCCATCCGTTAACGTAGAGATGATCTGTGCATCAGCGACCGCCAAGGTCGGCGGGGAATCGATGATGATCGTATCGTATTGATGACGAAGTTCTTCGATCAAGCGGCTCATCCGCTTGGAGGACAGCAACTCCGAAGGATTCGGCGGGATCGGGCCCGACGTGAGCACTTGCAAATTCGGCGTCGACGTATCCCGAACAACGGACTCGAACTTGCTTTGATTCGTTAAGACGCTTGTAAGCCCGCCACGATTGCTTAGCATGAAGAAGTGATGCATTGTCGGCTTTCGAAGGTCGGCATCGATGATGAGCGTCTTCTTCTCGGCTTGCGCATATACAACGCCTAAATTGGATGCGGTCGTCGACTTACCGTCCCCGGGATTAGCCGAGGTCGTCATAACGACTTGAATCGGATTGTCTACCGCAGACAACTCAATATTCGTTCTTAGCTTGACGTACGCTTCAGAGATCGGCGACCTAGGGTTATGCTGGGTAATGATTTTCCGCTTATTGCTCAAGGACGGCACGTTTGTCAGTCACCTTTCTCTTGGAACTTTTCGCCCCGTGGGCGAAATCTTCTTCCGTCGTCTTCGCGATCGCGGTCAAGGTCGGCAAGCCTATAATGGCCTCCACGTCGCGTTCCGTCTTAATCGTATCATCCAGGTACTCTAACAAGAACGCGATACCTAGCATCACCATCAACGATACAACGAATGCGATCGCAATGTTTAACTTTACGTTAGGCTTCACAGGGGAAGGCGATACATTCGAAGGCGCTTCGTTCAAGATGGAAACATTGTCCACGTTCATAATGAATGGAATTTCCCTCTGGAATACAACCGAGATTGCATTGACGATAGCGGCCGCCCTCTCATAAGAACCATCCTCTACGATAAGGGTCATAACTTGCGTGTTATTAACCGAACTAACTCGGACTTTATCGCTCAATTCGCCCGCGGTAAGACCGAACTCGGGATGTTCGGACATCACCTTATCCATGATCGCAGGCGTCTTAATGATTTCTTTGTATGTATCGATGAGACGTAAGTTCAAATTTACCGCATTCAAGTCCAACTGCTGCATGCCCGCCGTTGATTCGTTCGATTGGTTCACGATCAACTTCGTCGAAGCCTCATATACAGGCTTAAGGACATACATACTTACGATTCCTGCAGCGACACTCGCAAGGATCACGACAGTCACAATCAACCAAAGTCGCTTGCGTACAATCTTAAGATAATCCTTCAGTTCTAACTCCATTTCCATGATGAGCTTAACTCCCTTAACAGTCTTGTCCTATCATTTTACACGAATATCGGAGGATTGGATACGGGAATGAATAGGAAAATACAAGGCCCGTCTTCCTCCGAGAAGAAAGACGGGCCCTCATGTTGGGTTCTACTTATTGTTGCAGCAAGCGATAGATCATAACCGCTGCTTGCGCTCGAGTCGTGTGGGCGTTCGGTGCGAATTCCTCTGTCGGAAGGCCTTGAACGATTCCTAGGTCAGCCGCGAATGCGACTCCATCCTCGAGCGTTGCAAGGATTTGATCCGCATCCTTGAACTGCGCCAATACGTCTTCATTCGCGATGAAGCTTTGTTCGCCGCGCACTTGCTGCAGACCGCGAGCAATCATCGTCGCCATCTCCGCGCGCGTAATCGGCGCATTCGGATCGAAGCTTGTAGGCGTTCTTCCGTTCGTAATGCCCCACTTCGAGACGGCTGCGACGTACGGTTGGAACCAATCGTCTGCGGAAACGTCAGCGAAGCTTTCTTTCGCGCTGCCGCCAGCGATGCCAAGCGCCTTGGAAATCATCTTGGCGAACTCTGCTCGCGTTACGCTTGCGTTCGGGTCGAAGTCGCCAGCGCCGCGGCCTTCGACGATCCCCTTCGCCGCAACGACCTTGATTTCCTTCCCTGCCCATGTACCGACCGAAGCCGTGTCCACGAATTCAACTTCATTCTCGACGACCGTATACGTCGACAGCGTCGAGCGAGGTGCCGTCACCGTTCCGTTCTCGTAGGTGCCGCCGACGATCTCAAGACCGTCCTCCGTGACCTTCGCTGCCGTCAAAAGATCCTCGTCGAAGTCCGCATCCGAATCCACCGACAGCGTCAGGGAAACCGGGCGATCGAATTCGTCGATCTCGCCACCCGTCGGAGCGACGAACGTGAACGTTACGACATCGGCAATTCCGCTGACGGAGTCATCCGAGGCGTTGCTAATCGTCAGCGTCGTTCCGGCTGCGACCTCCGAAGGAGCGAAGTTAATACCCGCGCCGTTCACCGTAACATTGATCGAAGTAGCGCCCGCACCGGTTACAGCTGTTAGAAGCGCGCTAACCAATTGAAGGCTGACTTCGTCCGCATCGACGTCGCCAAGATCAAGCGTGAGCGCCATGTTTACGTTGGCATTGGCGTCGAGCTCCTTCAACGATGCTTTCAGCGCGTCTACTTCCGCCTTAATTGCAGCAAGCTGTTGCTGTAACTGCCCAACGTTCACGTTGGCCGTCGCCTTGCCGTTCGTTACCGTCACCGTGTTGGACAAGGAAACCTTACCAATCTCCTTGATTGCCTCTTTTACGTTCTTGAGGGCTTCCTTCATGATCTTGCTCTTCTCTTGCGGCGAAGCTTCCGCCAGCTTCGCCTTCGCTTCTTCTACAGCTTTCTTCGCGGCTTGGGCTTGTTCTGCCGCTTGCGGAGGAAGCGTCGTGCCCGGTCCGGGACCGCCGGGGCCAGCTGGGCCGGATTCGGAATTTCTACGAAGCGTAATGTTGCCTTTGAAAACCAACTCATCATACACTTTAGCCTTAGCATATACGGATGCCGTAACGTTCGTATCGGTCGGTGCGGAGCTGCTCAGGACGAACTTGCCGCCGGAGAAGCTAATATAGCTTTCTGGCGTCTCAACTCCCCAATTGACATAGCTGGAGATATCTTCACCGAAAATTGTAAGCCGCGGCGTCAACTCTACGCCTCCTGAAGTAGAAGCAAGCTTCGCTTCGGAGCGAACGACTCCCTTCAGAATCGCGGTCGTTGCTTTCGCATCGCTGTCGAACTTGTCCAAGTAATTCAACGCAGTATCTGCGAGTGCTTCAGCCAAGGCCGTTTTTTCACCAGGCTGGGACGTGTAATAAGCCAATGCTTTGGAAATCTTCAGGTTCGAATCGCCGATCACAGATACGTACGCCGCTTTCAGGTCAGCCTTCAAAGCGCCCCGTTGCTCCGTTAACAACTTCCCATTCTTATGGGCGTTCAAGTAAACCAATGCCTTTTCCAAATCAAACTGGTTGATAACAGCCGATTGAGAGGCGCTCAAGAATTCCGCAAAGTCGGATACATCGAGCCCATTCTCCCCATCCAAGCTTACACCACTGCCTGCTAGAATTCTAGAAATCCAAGCTCGGAAATCACCATTCTCCCGCAGCGTGTTCAAACCTTTGCTCAGCGTCTCTTGATCGCTCGAAAGCATGAGAGAGAAGGAAGCGACCACCGCTAGTGTCTCGAAAGCATTGATTTCGTTCTCATCATCCTGCTTGGCATTGATGAATTCGACTAACGGCTCGACCAAGTATTCATTCCCCGAGCTAACGCTATTGTTGGCCAAATCTAGACTAAGCTGTTTAACCTCCGCTTGTTCTTCCGCGGTTAACTTGCTGTACACGTTCAGTACCCGCTCCAGCCACGCATTTGCTTCCGGTGGGAGCGGATTCTCGGACAGAGAAGCGCTTGCTACAGGAGTTCCGAACAGCTCTTGAATCCCCTTATGACTCAACGGAATTCCCGCGATGGAACCGAAAACCAAGCTTGCTGCCACAGTAGTCTTTAATACTTTCTTCTTCATGGTTTCACCTCGTATGTACTTTATAACCGACAAACATTTATACCAAATTCAGTAAGGCAGTTAGGGCTAGTCTATCACAATATTGCATCTTTTATCAACGATATTAATAGATTTAAAAATCTACCTGCGCCAAAAATATAGGATGCTCTTCTTCTTTTTCATTGACTTCAACAATTCTATCGGCTCATCATGAATGACCCTGGCCGCGTTGGACAAGTAATAGGCTTGCATCTCTTCCCCAAGCTCATTGGCGACCCATTCCGCCGCTTCCTTCATTAGGAAAGGTCTTGACGTATTATTATGTGCGTCGGATGCGATGACATGGATCAAATTACGCTCACATAGTTCCAAAGCGACCTTCTGTACTTTAGAACCGAAACGACCTACTAATGACTGAGAAGTGACCTGGCTTAGAGCACCATACTCAACTAACTCCTCTAGCAACTTCGGTTGGCGTGCAATCGCTCGGTTTCTCTCGGGATGTGCGATGATCGGTGTTAATCCGTAGATCTGAAGCTCGTGGAACATCTCTTTGATGTTCGCAGGAACCTCGCTCGATGCAAACTCTATTAGAATATATTTTGAATTGTTAAGAGTCAATAGGCTTGAATCTGCGTATAAATCCTCAATTAATGAATCGTAGAAGCGAATCTCTTGTCCTGATACTATGGTAAGCGGAATTGACGCATCCCTTAATGCTTCGTTCAATGTTTTGACACCTTTAATTACCAAATCCCGATTATTAACAAAGTTTCCATCATTATGATGAGGAGTTGCGACGATTATATCTATGCCATCTGCAAATGCTGCTCTTGACATCATTATAGAGTCCTCTATCGAACCCGCCCCGTCGTCAACACCATGAAGTATGTGGCAATGTATATCAATCAAGTGACCACCTCTTGACTTTTGAAATAAATTAACCCACCCTACATTTATCTTCTACAGTAGGGGATTACATGATTTACTCCACTATGTAGCGCTCTCTAACGTCCATTCATTCGTGCTAGTGAACATGACCAACAAACTATTTAATTCTACGCTTAGGTCTTCGTTAATCTCTTCAAGCTTATTATTGAATTCTTGAGATCCTTCTTTTTTATGCATACATATATCACTAACGCGAAACCGTAAATAATAATGGAAATTGACGAATCGGCATACCATCCGGCTATTATAAAGGTTGTTGTCATGATTATCTCAAGCATTGCATCCTTATAAAAGGGTATCTTTATTATCCTTGAAAGAAAGGCTTCAGCGATAATACACCGAAAACATAATAGGATCACCATAGAGATAATAGCTAAATTCAAGTTGTGTAGTATCTCTGTTGTTACTAAGGTAAGAACTAAACTAAGTACAAGAGATATTAAATTGACTCTTAAGATCAGCTTTTCCTTTCTTAAAGTTTTCAAGTATGTGCTTATTAGGAGTGCCATCTTACCTTCAAACACACAAATAGGAAACATCAAGGCCATGTAAAATAAACTATCAGTATATTTAGGTAACCACACTAACAAAATTTCTTTAATTGGGTAATAAGTAATAAGAGAAGCAAATAAAAACACCATTAGGATGTCTCTAAGTGTAATATAGATTCTTGGCAAACTCTCCCCATTAACTTTTCTTAAAACCGGAAATAGCACCATTCCAACGGAATTAATTAGTAACATCAGTAATTTTGAAATACTCAATGTTAAAGATACCTTTCCAAAGGCGGAAACATCCCAAGTACGCTCTATTCCAAACCTAACTACTCCAATAATTAGCATACTCGCGATATTCGCAAACATCAAACTAATTCCTGATTTAATATTCTCAAGTATTTCAGTCAAACTAAAAGAAAATTTTTGAACCCTCTTGTAAACTATATCTCTACAACAATACATCGCATAAAACAACGAAATTAATTTCCCTACCAAATCAGCTTGTATAATTAATTTGTAATCTGTAACTCCTGTAAACAGTAACGAGAATACTATTAAACAATAAATTATTCTCTCAAATACAATAATCCTTGCGTATTCAACTATTTTATTTGTACCCTGAAGGATATATAACAACATTTGTCTTACATTTGTAAGAATCAAACATAGTGCGGTCATTTGATAAATAAATAACTTATTTTCATCAACAAAAAAGACTATTGAGAATGTAAATATTATTAATGCTATGAAAGATTGCATAAATAGAAGCATATAAAATTGCGAAAAAAATAAGCCCTTGTCCAGATCCAGATAATCCTTACCAGTGTATCTTAGGTATATTCCATCATTCCACCCCAGATGCAAGAAACCGACATAGGAAGTATAAAATAAGTACAATTGAAAATACCCGTACTCTTGTACGCCTATTAATTTAGGTATTATCAATATAATCAAAATTGAAACAATAACTGAAATAATATTAGATACTAATGAATATGATAAATTTTTAATAAAATTAATTGCTCTACTGTTCATCAAAGGAACCTCATTGTTCTCTATATAAACTCCAGAGTAGTTATAATAATTATCGCTCCATGTCAATATTAAGGACCTTTATCATTTAGTGCATTATTAGTACCGAGACCAAGAACAAACCAAAAGATCGATGCTAACGCCATATTTGTTTGGTATAAACAAACACTTGTAATACCCATTACCATTAATGAGGATAAAAATGCAATATTAAACCTCGAATACTTAGAACTCTTATACTTGTAGTGAATAGCCCAAATCATAAAAATAATTGTAACGAATATTACTAGTCCAACAATTCCACTCTGGGCATAAATCTCCAAATACTGGTTGTGAGCTGACAGATTTAAGTTATTTAACATTTGGCTTGTTATATCGGAACCCAGCCCAAACATCCTGTCATCTTTAACATTCTCTAATATATTTGCCCAAATTACCTGCCTACCAGAGAAAAAGTTCTCGCCAGTGTATTGATTAAACTTAATATTTAGATCCAAGAAAAACGGGTTATAAATTAACGAAGGATATAAAACAGATGTTGTATAGGCCACAAATAATAATCCTGAAAATAAAGCAACATACGTAAGTTTATTTTTTGTAAATCTACCCCAATTTTTATAGATTAACACAAATATTACCAATGATATTAAATGTGTCCTTCCCCCACCCAAAATAACCAATGGTAAAAACAAAATAATGTAAATGAATTTAATTTTCTTATGTATATACATTAGGAAGTTCATTGCAACAAAAGCGAACGAAACATCGGATAGTAGCGCCACGTTTTGAATGTAACTAGGACTAAACAAAGAAAAGTATAAAAGCGCTAATACTGAAAAATTAAGAAGTTTGTATATATCAACTTTAATAATTGAAAGATTATACAGAAAAGTAGTGTTTAAGTAAAGGCATATCAAGCCAACCAATTGAAAAACTCTTATAAATAACCTTGTATAATCTGGATAGCTGGAGATTCCAATAATTTGAAAAAAAACATAAACCATTGTTAACCCCAACAATATTAAGAAAATGATATCTATTTTTATTTTCTTAAAAAGAGTGGTAATTACCAAACCTATGTTAATAACTAAGAGAATTGTAATGGATGCTTGGGAGATTAGATGATATCCCAACGCAGATGAAAAATTTATGACCAGTAATGATAAAATAATATTAAATATTACTGTGTTCTGTGCCATGCCTTTGATTGTCATTATAATAGTTTCCTTTTGCCAATTTTAAAAACTCAACTCATTCACGATCTTATTACATCTCCCTTTATTCAAAGAGCTCCAAACTCTTTTGAATAAAAACCTTGCCAAATTTCCTGTACTCTCTTTTAATAATTCCATTTGAAATAAATGGAATTAAATTCAAGAATAAAATAAAAGATAACTGAATCTTATTTATACCTTTGTACCTTCTAAGCATATACATAGAACTATAGTATCGGTGTAATCTTGAAAATGCACTAATTTGTTTACCTATTGAAACTGAACATTTATGTAAAACAACGGCTTGGGGTAGTACACATGTTTTTAATCCTTTCATTAATGCTTTATGTGAAATAATTGATTCTTCGAAATACAAAAAGACGTTTTCATCTAATAACCCACATTTTTCGAAATATTCTTTGCTTAGTGCTATGCAGCAACCAGCAACAAATCCATCAAAAACTAATTCAGTATCATATTTGTAATTCTTGAAATAAGTTTCTTGCATTATTCCTTTAAAATCAAAATAAAGAAAGGGCTTTTTACCAAGAATATAGTTTTTGAAAGTATAATTCATCCTAGGCGAACTTTGTATATTATTGTTTGGCAACACTACCTTCGGGCCTAATATCCCCACATGCTTATTGTTGATTAAATATGTATACATAAGATCAATTGAATTACTGTAATATATTACATCGCTGTTAGATAATAAGATTACCTCCATACCATCAGAAAGCGCCCTCTTAATTCCCAGGTTGTTTCCTGCAGAATAGCCATTGTTGTATTGAGCTTGCATTAATACAATATCCTTGGATGAGTGGTACTTAGCATGCAATTGAGTATAAGAATCATCGGGTGAATTATTATCAACAAGATAAATCTTATATTCACAATTTGTACTTTTCCTAATCGAATCTACACATTCTACTGTTTCCTTCCAAGTTCTATAATTAAGTATTACAATACCTATCATCCTTTTACACCCTTTAGTCTTTTAAGTTATCATAAATTTGTATCATAGAATTAACATTCTTTTCCCAATTGTAATGTTCGAGTACTCTTTTCCTGCCTTCCAAGCCAAACTTACTTCTTAATTCTCTGTCCATAACTAACCTTCTTAATGCACGAGCTATGTCATCTGGGTTCCTTCTTCGCACTATGAAACCTGTAATATTGTTTTTCACAACTTCCTTAAATCCATCAACATCTGTAACTACAACAGGTAGCTCCATCGACATAGCTTCAACCACAGCTACACCAAAACTTTCGCTGTCAAGAACACTTGTTGCACAAAAGATATCCATTTCCTCTAACGCTTCCGGTACTTTATTGTTTGGGATTTTGCCCATAAATTTTATCGTTGCCTCAAGTTTACTCTCAATTGTTTGTCTTAACAGTTCATCCTTTTGTTCCCCGTCACCATAAATCCTAACTTTGATCCTATTTGATATTTCATGCATATTATCTTTAAGTAAATCGTCTTTCAAAATCTTAATTGCCCTGACCAAGTCATCAATTCCATATTTCGGCGAGAGAGTCTTTATATTTCCAATGATAATGTCATCCTTATCCAATAGAGGTTTGCTTCGAGAGAATCTTTTTATGTCTACACCAAATGGTACAACATTAACATTAAGCTCTTTCGGTAAGATTAATTTCCGGGTTACATCTGCCATACAATGACTGGTAGAGGTGAGTTTATCTGCAAACAACAAATTCCTTTTTATAATTTTCATATTTAAAGGACTCTGGTTGGGAAAATCGTAAACATCACTCCCCCAGACTGATAGCACTAACGGTTTAAGTCTTGCGACTCGTGCTAAAGTCCCAAAGCCACTTGCATAGTGCGCGTTTACGATATCCGGTTTGACTCTGCTTAAAAGTTTAGATAATGCAATCGCATTTAGATAATATGCAATTGGACCACTCCACTTAAGCTTATGTTGTGTAATCTTCTCACTAACATTGTCTGTATTCGGCTCTTGACCAGAATTGTAAACTAAATGCACTTCATGACCTTTTTCAGCCAAAGCATTAACCCAACGCACAGTATGGATGCTGTTACCTGCGCCTAAGAACATTACTCTCATTTCATTTATCCCTTTTCAAGTTTAATTGATTTTCTAATAATTTTAAAATTTGTTTTGCCTCTTTCAAATTGTGCTCAAACCACCGACTTTCCTTAATCACACTAATAACATCATCATCAAATCTGTAGTTTATCACTCGAGCAGGAACACCTACCGCAATTCCATATTCAGGAATATTTTTCGTAACAACAGCATTGGCACCGATAATAGCACCATCACCTATTTTTACGCCTTGGAGTATGACTACATTTGCTCCACACCAAACATCGCTCCCAATAATAGAAGGTGTTGAATTCAGAGAGTGACCAATCAACTGTTTGCTAATTTTTTGGAAAGTCGTTAAATAACTCTTACTGTGTTCTGCCTGGCCTATTTTTACACCAGGCCCGATCGAACAGTAATTTCCAACTACAGCATTGTTTATCATAGAATAAGGACCGAAATAATTATTATTTCCAATCACAGCACCTTCTGAGATAAAAACCCCAGTTGTGAACTTGTTCCCCTTGCCAATTTTTCCGTAAATACCTTTTTTTCCTACTGCTATCCTATTAATTCTATTAAAACCCTTTTTGAACAACTTTATAAACTTCATTACAGACTCCAATAACTATAACCTCTTTCGTTGATCTCATCCCTTGAAACAATTCCTTTAACGTCAATAATTATTTTTTCATTGTAACCGTAGTTTCCAAACATTTTGTCTATCCTATCCCAGCTCATTTGTTTAAATATATCGTGCCCAACTGCAAAAACAACGCAATCAGCTCCAGTTACGGAATCAATATCGGTCAGTTCTATACTATACTCATTAAATGTATCGGCAACATTAGCCAAAGGATCCACCACAATCGGCTTAATCCCATATTCACCTAATCTTGAAATAATATCCACGACCTTGGAATTCCTTATATCCGAACAGTTTTCTTTAAAGGTTATACCGAGGATAACAACTTTAGATTGTTTAACCAGCTTATTTCCAATAACTAGTTGTTTAATAATTGCATCTGCAATAAACGCTCCCATACCATCATTAATTTTACGACCTGCAAGTATTATTTGGCTGTGGTAACCTAATTTTTCTGCTTCATAAATAAAATAGTATGGGTCTACCCCTATACAATGTCCTCCGACTAACCCAGGATAAAAGTTAAGCGCATTCCATTTAGTGTTCATAGCTTCTACAACTGACTTTGTATCAATCCCCATACGGTCGAAAACCATTGCAAGTTCGTTCATAAAAGCAATATTAATATCACGTTGACTGTTTTCTACAACTTTTGCAGCTTCCGCTACTTTAATGGAGCTTGCCTTATGCACACCGGCTTTTATTATAAGTTCATATACTTTAGCTATTTCCTCCATACATTCTTCATCTATCCCAGAAACAATTTTAACAATATTATCCAATCTGTGTACCTTATCACCTGGATTTATACGTTCCGGGGAATAACCAACTTTAAAATCAACTCCACACCTTAAACCGGATTCTTCCTCCAAAATTGGTATGCAGATATCTTCTGTAACCCCTGGATAGACAGTTGATTCATAAACAACAACTGAACCTACTGATAAGTTCCGTCCTACTATTCTGCTAGCCCCTTCTACAGGTGAAAGATCTGGGGTTTTATCCAGATTAATTGGAGTTGGGACTGCGACAATGTGAAACCTTGACTCTTTCAGTCGCGATTCTTCCGCTGTAAACTCAACTTTAGTACCTTTGATCCCCTCGTTTCCCACCTCGTTTGTTGGGTCAATGCCTGATTTATAAAGTTCAATTTTCTTTTTGTTTAAGTCAAATCCAATTACATCAACTTTCTCGGCAAATGCAACTGCTAAAGGCATTCCAACATAGCCAAGACCAATGACAGACAATTTTGTTTCTTTTCTCACTAACGAATCTAATATTTCAAATTTCATTATATTCACCTATTTTGGACTTTGATTTCAATGCTACTTTCTCCAAATATTTAGCAAAATCCGGGTAAACCTTGTCTGAGTTAAATTTCTCCTCATACAATTTATATGCATTAACCGACATTGACTTCAAGAGATCATTATCAAAATATAGGCTCTTAATTATCTTTGCCAATTCCTCTGAATCCTTATAAATATCCCCACATTTATAATCCCTCACTAAATCTTCCATGATACCACCTACTCCAAGAATAACAGGAAGACCCGCAGATAGATATTCACCAAACTTATTTGGTGTATTATTCGTAAAATTAATACTGTTTCTATAAGGAGCTATGCCTATTGATGTAGCAGATAACAAAGAATGGATTTCACTTTCCTCGATCCAGCCTGTCAAGATAATATTATCTAAATGTTTAGATTCATTTTTGAAACTTTGGAGAGTCTCACCACTTCCACATAGCACAAACTTTATATCTTGGTACTCCTTTAGTTTCTCTGCCGCTTCAATTATTGGATTTAATACAAATTGCTTCCCAAAATTACCTACAAAGGTCACTATAAAATCACTTTGTTTCAAACCATAGTGACCCCAATTTTCCTTAAAACTTGGCATTTGATTTGTTAAATCACGCGGCTTATATGATGTAAAAAAAACCTCATCGAACTGCCTCTTTTTTAAGCCTGCCACATTGAGACCATATTCCAAAAAATTAGGTGTGACACCAATTATCGCCGTTGCTCTTCTAATTATTGATTTCAGTCGTTTTTTACACATCCAGATATATGGTCTAATTATACCCTTTCCCCACTTCGGGATAACTTCACTGAAGATTTCAGGCCAAAGATCCCTAATATCAACAATAACTGGGATTTTATTTTGCTCACCATAATTAACTACAACCTTACTCAGTTCAAGAGGTGCCAAGGTTACAAGTATAATATCCGGTTTGTTGTAATCAATAGTCTTTATATTAAACTTTCGAGCCAATGTTCTGTGATGATTAATACGTTGAACGGATACATTATTTTTATATCCTTTAGTTTTAATCAAATGAATAGTAAAATTATCCTTAATAAGAATTTCTGTATCGTTGTTGCAACGCTGCTCCTTCTTGTAATGGTGAAAAGAAGAACTAAACCAATGGACCTCATGTCCCATTTGATACAGAATAGTAGACAACATACCCATTCTTCTCAATCTTACATTTTGACCATCTGTTGGTAGCGGCTCCCCATCTGAGACGATCCATATATTCAAGACAATTGCCTCCTACCAAGTAGTTTTTATTTGTCTTACTTTATGTAACTATGAATTTAATTGAGCTTGCTACTTCCTCACACAGAGCAACCGCTTCCCGAGGTGAAGTTGCCCTTGAGATAATATAACCGACCCTATCAGTGCTGCTTCGTATTTTTGTTACACTCTCGCCAATACCTTTTGTTATCCTAATCTCTTCTACTCCTTCGATATCCTCTGTTACTGTTAAATATTCTATAGACTTTAGGATGCCTTCTGGTGCATTAAAATATCTAATAGCTGCACCCATTTGATATTTTTGAAAAATCTCAATCTTCTCTCCTAAAGCCAATCTTATAGTGCATTCAACCATATCTATACCAGTGGCTAAAGGAACCAGATGAGTTGTAATATTATCCCCCCCAAGCCTTGCACCTAGTTCAACGATCTTGGGGCCATCTTCAGTTATGATAATTTCTGTATGCGAGGGACCAACATTGATTCCTATAGCTTTTATTGCTGAAATTGCGAGATTCTTAATTTCATTTATTACTTTATCCGGAAGCTGTGATGGGATAGAATGACCCATCTCTGTAAAATGAGGGGCCCCCGTTGTAAGTTTATCGGTTATTGAAATTACATGCGTCTCATCGTCGACTGTTAGAGTCTCTACACTAACTTCAGGCCCCATCATATACTCTTCTACAAGGATGCTACCTGATCTCGAGTGGGCCTTGGCATGCCTAAATGCATCATCACTTTTATCCATCTTATTCACTAAGTAGATTCCTCTACTTCCTGAATTATCTGCTGGTTTAACGATATAATCCCCCGAAAAGTTATTTGTAACTAATTTATACTCCTCTAAACTGGATATTACATAAAACCTGGGTATAGGAATATTATGGCTCATAAGTGTTTTACGCATTTCGCCTTTATCGGTCGCTTTTAATGCTGTTTCAGGAGAAATAGTAACTAATCCGCACCTTTCTCCTATTGCGGCAACAGTTCTAATTGGCATATCGCTAGCTATTGTTATAACAGCATCCGGCTTAATCTCCTCTGCGACTTTCACTGCATTTTGAATATCATTAGTACTTAATTGAATAGATTCATCGGATATCTTAAACCCAGGTGCCTCGGGATTCATGTCTAATGCGATCACATGTAGTCCCAATTCTTTTGCTTTAATTATTGCTGGTACTTGTAAAATGCCAGCACCAATTATCATTATTTTTTTCATGATGGTTCCTCATTCTCCCTCAGATATACCTCTATCATTGAGAATAGCCATAATTATCTTGTCGTGATATTTTCCACCTTTGTAAAGACTTTCTTTCAGAACCCCCTCAGTTACGAAACCCACTTTTTTATATGAAGCAATAGCCCTTGTATTATAAGAGAAAACAACTAAAGATATCCTATGTAAATTTAATTCCTCAAACGCAAACCGCACCAATGTTTTGATTGCGTCAGTTCCGAACCCCTTACCACAGTACTGTTCGTCGCCAATATAGGTAAATAACTCAGTACTTTTATTAAATAAATCAGTGTTACTCAATCCAATAACACCAATTAAGTTACCTGATTTTCTTTCCTCAATACCAAATAATTTATTTACTTTTTCGTTCAACTTTTTTTCAAACCATTCTTCATGTTCAATTTCTGATATAGGAAAAACCGTTCCTGTCCAATATTTCAAACTTGGATTGTTTACCCATTCAAGAATCTGTTTTGACTCTATACGTTTAAGTGCCCTTAAATTAATCAAGTCACCAATTATCAATGCTACCATCCCTCCAACAAATTCAAATAAATAAACTACTCTTTAGGTTTACGAATTTATATTTTTACTTGTCAGCACATTTTTTACTGTTAAGATAAGTATTTTTATATCTAGATAAAGAGAAATGTTATTTACATAAAATATATCATTTTTAAACTTCTCACTTTGTTTTACCGCATTCCTATAATAAGCTTGACTATATCCCGTAATTCCTGGTCTAACCTCTAATTTGCGCAAATCATCATCCGTATAATAATCTAAGGCTTCCGGTGTGTCTGGTCTCGGACCTACGAAACTCATATCTCCAAATAATACATTAAGAATTTGTGGAAGTTCATCTAGACTTGTTTTTCTTATTAACTTTCCAACTTTGGTTAACCTTGGGTCTTTATCTGAATTATAAGTTGACCCATCTTCATTCCTTATGTCTGGGGAGTTTACTTTCATTGATCTTAATTTATACATTTTAAATACTTTTTTGTTTTTCCCTAATCTCTTAGCAAAATAAAAAACAGGACCTCTATCTTCAAATTTAATTAAAAGTCCGCATATTGTTAATACAGGTACTATTAATGGTAAAAGAAGCAAAGATATAATAATATCAAATTGTCTTTTAAAATACAGACTATACAACATGGGGTCTCTCCTAAAATATTCTACGTAAGTCCAATGATGCAAAACCTCTGAGTCGTGCATGTTCCGGCCTTCGTTGGACATGCGTAGTTTCCAAAATAATAGATAATACTCGCTGCTTGCAGATGCTCCATCTATCGTCGGCATATCTCATATTCCAGAGAGCCATTCTTCCTGCTTGTTCTTTAATAAGTCCTTCCATACATCTTTTCAAGAAAATGAGAGAACATATTCCAATAAATATCGCTATGATGCATGAAAAGAAAAGTACACCTCATATTCACTTACTTCATTCTACGCGGTAAAATGATGTCTATTAATGAGTTTACAATATACTCGACATCTTCATCATTTAACAAAGTATGAAGTGGGAGTGTTATCTCATTGCAATACATATTATAAGCATTAGGAAAATCCTTAATATTAAAGCCCAATTCCTTATAAGCACTAAACATTGGTAGCGGTTTGTAATGAACATTGCAACTTATTCCTCGTAAAGCCATTTTTAATATTATTTCATTTCTTTCAGACTCGTTAATACCAGGTATTCTTAGAAGATAGAGGTGTCCGGAAGAATTGGAACCTTCATGATAATGTTGCAAACTGTTAAGGCCTAATGGGGATAATGCACAATCGTATTTTATGATAATTTCCTTTCGCTTTCTCAGTATACCTTCGTATTTTTCTAATTGAACTAGGCCTATACTTGCCATAATATCAGTCATATTACATTTATAACCAGGATAGACGATGTCATATTCCCAAGCACCTTTTTGAGTCTTTGCCAAAGCATCCTTAGACTGCCCATGTAAACTCAGCAACATATATTGTTGATATAACCAATCATCGTCTAACCCGCAGTCGTTACGCCAAACAACCGCTCCACCTTCTGCTGTTGTTAAGTTTTTAACCGCGTGAAATGAAAAACAGGTAAAGTCACCAACTTGGCCGCATTTTTTGCCATTCCTTTCAGCACCAAAGGCATGCGCGGCATCAGTTAAAATTATGATTCTATTGAACAATTCCTGAATTTCATTCTTTGCCTTGAACAATTTTCTTTTTCTATTTACTATTTCATAAATAGTTTCGTAATCACACATCCTACCCCCAAGATCGACAGGGATAATGGCCTTTGTCCTTTCTGTTATCACACTCGAAAGCATTGTGTAATCCATTTCAAATGAATCCATTGCCGTATCAACTAGTACGATTTTTGCACCAACATGATTTATTACAGATGCTGTCGCGGTATATGTATAAGCTGTTGTAATCACCTCATCTCCAGGTCCTATTCCTAATATTCTCAATGTCAGCTCCATTGCTGCTGTTGCGGAATTCAAGCAAACAGCTTTATTCGTTCCAACGAAATCAGCTATCTTGCCCTCGAATTCCTTTGTCTTGGGTCCAGTTGTTATCCAACCAGATTTCAGTGTTTTAACTACTTCCTCGATCTCTACATTCGTAATATCAGGGGGTGAAAAATGTATGTTTCTTCGTTTGATGTCAATCATTGTTTTTCCCTCGCAGTATAGGTTATTAATAATTTGATTTTAAATTTAGTTATAAAAAGTTAACTTTCTGCATCATTTCACCATTAATTAATTCCCTTAGATAATCCAACAAGTCCTCTTTTAACTCCTCGCGCTGCAGCGCAAACTCTAGCGTCGTCTTAATAAACCCAAGCTTCTCGCCCACATCGTATCGAATGCCTTCGAAGTCGTACGCGTACACCGCTTCGCTACGATTCAGTGCCGCAATTGCATCCGTCAACTGGATCTCCCCGCCGGCGCCAGGTGTTTGATTGTCAAGAATTTCAAAAATTTTCGGGGTTAAAATGTAACGCCCCATGATCGCGAGATCGGATGGGGCATCTTCCTTCTTCGGCTTCTCTACTAGGTTCGTAACGCTGAACAGACGGTCGTGGATTTCCTTCCCGTCCACAATGCCGTATCTGGAAACCTCGTCGATCGGGACGCGCTGCACCCCGATGACGGATGCCCGGTATCGTTCGTATTGTTCGATCATTTGCTTGAGGCACGGCTTATCGGCTTTCACGATGTCGTCGCCAAGCAGAACGGCGAATGGCTCGTCCCCGACGAATTTGCGAGCGCACCACACTGCATGGCCAAGGCCTCTTGCTTCTTTCTGTCGGATATAATGTATATCGACCATTTTGGAGGATTTCTGAACCTCGTTGAGCAGGTCGATTTTTCCTTTTTCCAACAAGTTCTGTTCCAGCTCGAAGGAGTTGTCGAAGTGGTCCTCGATCGCCCGCTTCCCCTTGCCGGTGACGATGATGATGTCTTCGATCCCGGATTCGACGGCTTCTTCGACGATATATTGGATGGTCGGCTTGTCGACGATCGGCAGCATCTCCTTCGGCATCGCCTTCGTCGCCGGCAGAAACCTCGTGCCCAGCCCTGCCGCTGGAATAATCGCTTTCCGTACTTTCATTTCTCTTTCTCTCCCTTATCGGACCATGGCCATCTTCTTGACGACTCGGTTATTCGCTAGATCTAACAACTTCTCGCGCAGCTGCTCGCGATCCAGATTCGGATGATTGATGAGCTCATGGATTTCTTCCATATATAAGGCTGCGGTTTTCCCGATGTAGATTTTCGGGTAAACTTGCCGTTCTTGCACTTCGTTGTCGTTGAGCAGCTCTTCGAACAGCTTCTCTCCCGGCCGGATCCCGCTGAAGCGAATGCCGATCTGCTCTTCCGTATACCCGGACAAGCGGATGAGGTTTCGAGCGAGATCTACGATCTTCACCGGTTCGCCCATGTCCAGCACGAATATTTCGCCGCCGCGAGCGAGCGCCCCCGCTTGGAGGACCAAGCGCGATGCCTCCGGAATCGTCATGAAGTAGCGCGTCATCTCCGGATGGGTAACGGTCACCGGCCCGCCCTTCTCGATCTGCTGCTTGAAGAGCGGAATGACGCTGCCTCGACTGCCGAGGACATTGCCGAAGCGGACGGCGACGAATCGAGTCCGGCTTCTACGGCTCAGATCCTGGATGACCATCTCCGCCACCCGCTTCGTCGCCCCCATCACGTTCGTCGGGTTGACGGCCTTGTCGGAGGAGATCATGACGAACGTCTCGACCCCGCAAGCGTCGGCGGCTTCGGCCACGTTCTTCGTGCCGATGACGTTATTCTTCACCGCCTCCTCCGGATTGTGCTCCATGAGGGGGACATGCTTATGCGCGGCCGCGTGGAAGACGACCTTCGGCCGATGGCGCTCCAGCACTTGAAACATCTTGTTCCGGTCTTGAATGTCGGCGATTTCCGTAATGTATTGGATCTCGTTCGGATTATCGTCATGAAGCTCCATGTGGATGGAGTAGATGCTGTTCTCCCCGTGCCCTAAGAGTACCACACTTCGAGGGGTGAATCGGGAAATTTGCCGGCAAATTTCCGAACCGATCGAGCCGCCCGCCCCGGTGACCAAGACGACGCTCCCTGTTATGTATTCCGAGATGGAAGCGATATCGAGCTCCACCGGGTCTCTTCCTAATAAGTCCTCCACTTGAACGTCACGCACGGCACTTAAGCTCACCTTACCGTTCAGAAAGTCCTCGATCATAGGGACGATCTGCGTCTTCGCTTCCGTCTTATTACATTCCGCTACGATGCCATTCAATTCCCGCTTGTTCAACTTAGGAATCGCGATGATGATGTTTTGTACGTCGTGGACTTTCACCGCTTCCTCGATCGTTTGCCTTCCTCCGAGTACCGGGAGCCCCAGCACTTCGAGGTGGTGCTTCGCCGAATCGTCGTCGATGAAGCCGACCGGCCACAACGCTTGCTCCGGGTTGAGCCGGAGCTGCTTCACAACCATCATGCCTGCCGCACCGGCGCCGATGATCAGGGTGCGTTTCTTCTCCGAAGCGTTCACCTTCGGTTTCCCGGTGTAGGAATCCCGGTATAATCTCCATGCGAAGCGTGTACCGCCGATGAGGAGAATATGCATCATCCAAGTAACGGTTAACGTTTGGAACATAACATTTTGCACCGCAACGAGTTGAACGATGGCTGTAAATCCAATCGACAAGGAAACCGCTCTGACGATGGAGACTAATTCCCCGACGCTCGCATATTTCCATACCTGTTGATAGAGTCTAAAAGAATAGGCCAGTGCATGGTGACTTACAAGAAGCGCCGCTGAGCTTAATAGAATGGCGGCGTAGAATGGACTCTTCGCCGGCATCAAGATGAAGTTGCATATGAAGATGGAAGCAAGCACGATGATTGAATCAATCAAAATAAGATAGGCAATTCGCTTGCGGTACGTCAACTTCCATTCCCCCAAGAAACCTCGTACTCGTAATATGTAAATAGTCGAACCTACTGATTGAAAGTTCAGTAATAATTTTACATTATTGAAACTTCGACATCAATTGTCATGTTATTCTACCAAGCGACAGACGACCTGTATACAAATATTAATACTAGGAGACTATTGGTGGGATTACATTTGGGACGCGTAAAATAATGGTAGAATTCGACTCCTAGGTATTGACAAATCCGTAATTACTATTCCAAGAATCCATCCTTTGCTCCTATTACGGTCAAGTAGATCAATAAACATTCAGTCATTTATACCTATGTCCGAAGTAAGGGGTTAGCAAACCTTTGTTAGTATTTTTATTCCAACTACATTTTTTGACAACATTCTCATTTCTTCTCTGCTATAATCGGCTGAAAGAAGAACATTCGGGAGGGTGAACGGAGTGCCTTACTATCATTTCGAGGAGAAATGGACGCCATTACGATTGATCGGGATACGCAAATTCGTCGATGATGAGGGCAGACTCTGGATTAAAGTGTGGGCTTTCAAAAGAAGAAGAATCGGATGAGGACGGGGTGGTCATAGCCCCGTCAAGTAGACAGTAAGAAAAGAGTATATTAAGCGGCGATCGTTTCCCGGTATTCCACTGGGGAGCGGTCGCCGAGTTTTTTCTGGAAACGTTCGTAGTTGTAGTAAGCAA
>NZ_JAPSKE010000011.1 GCF_031177825.1 Paenibacillus sp.
TAATGGCGGAAGGGAACCACGCGTACCCATCCCGAACACGAACGTTAAGCCTTCCAGCGCCGATGGTACTTGGACCGCAGGGTCCCGGGAGAGTAGGACGTCGCCAAGCCGAGAAGCAAAGAATGCCTCAGAATCGAGCTATCGATCCTGAGGCGTTTTTTGTGTTATACCGAATACGTGATTAGGAAACTCTAAAGTCAACCCCGATCAAAATGGAAAAGAGGGATTGGCATATGGATAAACGGTCAGCCAAGAGGGACGACGTCCCGAAATCGGAACGGACAGGCGCCGCATGGTCGAAGAAGCCGGTGAAAGTCGACGGGATGACGGAAGCCGAAACGCAAACGAATGAATTCGGAAAGAAGTAATATCGCATAACGGACAACCGGCTTTTCGTAAAGATAGTATCTATAAGGTACTATCCTTCGAAGGGGCGGATGCGGAGAGATGTTCTTCCATATTAAGGAGATGCAATATCACGCCAAGCCGGAACGCCCGGATCCGGTGTACGCTAGAAAGCTGCAGGAAGTCCTCGGCGGGCAGTTCGGTGAAATCACGGTCATGATGCAATATTTATTTCAAGGTTGGAATTGCCGATTAGAAGGAAAGTACAAGGATTTGCTTCTGGACCTCGGTACGGAAGAGATGGCCCATGTGGAGATGTTGGCGACGATGATCGCGCGCTTGCTTGACGGCACCCCGGCCGATGCGCAGGAAGAGGCGGCGAAGCAGAACCCGGTGCTAGGCGCCATTCTCGGAGGAATGAATCCGCAGCATATTATCGTTTCGGGACTGGGCGCGATGCCCGCAGACAGCGTGGGGTATCCCTGGAATGCGAAGTATACGATCGCGAGCGGGAACCTACTCGCCGACTTCAGACATAATCTTGCCGCCGAATCGCAAGGCCGGCTGCAGGTTTGCCGATTGTACGAGATGACCGACGACCGCGGGGTCAAGGATATGCTGTCCTGGTTGATCGCCCGCGACACGTACCATCAGAACCTATGGATCGCCGCTATCGCCGAGCTCGAGATGCAGGAAGGCGACCCTGTCGTGCCGTCGACGTTCCCGAAGGAGCTTGAGAAACGGCAGGTGTCTTACACGCTCTTCAATCTTTCGGAAGGCGACGCGAGCGCGAACGGCCGCTGGGCGCAAGGGCCGAGCATGGACGGCGACGGCACCTTCAATTATGTCGCCCGCGCGGGAGCCTACGGCGAAAAATCCAGCCTGATGCCCGCTCCGCCGAACGTCTATGATACGCCGCCCTTGCCGGAAACCGGCCCGCTGCCCGTTCCTCCCAAGCAGCCTCCGATGAAGAAATAGTTCGGCTAAACGCTGATTGCCCATAATGAAACGGAAAAGTCCTTGCGCCTCAAGGGCTTTTTTCTTTTGGAAGCAAGGCAACGTTCAAACCATGGTACAATCCGGTTAATAAGCAGCGGTCCATGGACGATTCCTCTACGTCTATAAGCTGCTCTTCCCGGTGTCGACGGGGTCCGTCGTGGAGCAGCAGCTCGGCTACGGCAGCGCCGTCGGCTTCGCCAGCGCGATCATCGTGAGCGCATTGACGTTGCTCTATTTCTACGCGTCCCGTCGCCTGAATCAGGTGTATTGAGGAAAAAGGGGGAGTCAGCCTTATGCAGCAATTGACTGAACGGAAAAGCGAAGCGCGGCTGCGTCTCGCGCCGGGCCGGGCGTCGCGTCTCGCGGGCCGAACCGCCCTTTGGGCGTTCCTGCTCGCCGTCGCGGGCGCGGTCCTGTTCCCGGTCGTCGTCGCCCTGCTCGGCTCGTTCAAGACGAACGCGGAGCTGATCGCCGGCGGCACGTTCCTGCCCTCGGAGTGGCAGTTCGCCAACTACGCCTACGCCTGGAGGGAAGCGAACTTCGCCCGATATACGTGGAACAGCTTGTTCGTAGCCGCCGCGACGACGGCGCTGACGCTCTTGATCGCCTCCATGGCGGCTTGCGCGATCGATCGATTGCATTTTCCGGGGAAGAAGTGGTTCGTCGCCATCCAAGGCTTCACGATGTTCGTCTCGATCGGGGCGGTCGTGCTGCGGCCGCAGTTCGAATTGATGGTGTCCATGAAGCTCCATACGTCGCTGTGGGGCGTCGTCTTCATCCTGGTCAGCGCGCACGCGTCGCTCTTCTTCATATTGCTGAGCTATATGAAGTCGATTCCGCGCGACCTGGACGAGGCGGCGACGATCGACGGCGCGGGCTTCTGGCGGACGTACCGGTCGGTCATCCTGCCGCTGCTGCTGCCGGGTCTCGGCGTCGCCGGCTTGTTCACGTTCCGGGCGGCGTGGAACGAATTCATTCTGCCGCAGGTGTTCACGATGAACGCGCCGCAGCTGCAGACGCTTACCGTCGGGCTGGCCGCGCTTCGCTACGGCTCCTCGGCCGCGATGCAGACGCATATCATGCTGGCCGGCGCCTGCCTGTCGATATTGCCGATGCTGGCCGTGTACGCGCTGACGAACAAGACGTTCATGCAGGTGACGGCGGGATCGCTGAAGGGATAAGAAAGCCAGCGGATCGAGGAAGAAGGAGGAGAAGACATGGAATTGCCAGTTCGCGTCGGGCCGCTGACCTCGAGCCCGATCGTGTCGAGATCGCCGGCGAATCCGATATTGACCGCGGCGCAGGTGCCTTACGCTCCCGCGCTCGTCTTTAACGCGGGCGTCTGCAAATACGAAGGCCGGTACGTCATGGTGTTTCGCAACGACTACGGGAACGCGGCCGCGCATACGCTCGAGCCGCATCATACGACGAATCTCGGCCTCGCGTTCAGCGACGACGGGGTAGCGTGGCGCGTCGCGCCCAAGCCGATCTTAACGTGGAACGACGAGGAGGTCGTTCGCGTGTACGACCCAAGGCTCACCGTCCTCGACGGCCGGGTCTACCTGTGCTTCGCCGTCGATACGAAGCACGGCATCCGCGGCGGCATCGCCGTCACGGACGACTTCGCCTCGTTCGAAGTGCTCAGCTTGTCGCTGCCGGACAACCGCAACATGGTGTTGTTCCCGGAGCGGTTCGCCGGGAAGTACGTACGCCTCGAGCGTCCGTTCACCGTATACGGACGAGGCGGCGTCGACCGGTTCGACCTGTGGGCGTCGGATTCGCCCGATCTGAAGTATTGGGGCAACGCGCGGCTCGTGCTCGGCGTCGAGGACGTGCCGTTCGCCAACGATAAGATCGGGCCGGCCGCCCCGCCGATCAAGACGCCGCGCGGATGGCTCGCGTCGTTCCACGCGGTCGACCGGGACGATGCCCGCGGGAAGAACGGCTGGGAAGCGAGCTGGAAGAAGCGGTATACGGCGGGGATCATGCTGCTGGACATAGAAAACCCGCATCGGGTGATCGGCATGAGCCGCGAGCCGTTGCTCGCGCCGGAAGCGCCTTACGAGAAGGACGGCTTCCGGGGCGACGTCATCTTCCCCGGCGGCATGATCTTGGAGGAGTCGGGCGAAGTAAAGATCTATTATGGCGCCGCGGATACGGTCGAATGTCTCGCGACGGCGCACGTCGACGATCTCGTCGCGTCGTGCCTGGCCGGCGGCCGCTAGTTTTTCCCAATCAAGGGCTCCGACGGAGCGGCCGCGACGAAATACGGCTGCGCGCGGAGCCCTTTTTTTGGTAAGATGGAGGAGGACATGACATTTATCATACCCTCGTACTGACGTTTATGTCTTCTTCCGAACGGATGCATTTTCTAAAATGAGATTAGGAAAACTGCACCTATAGAAAACTATAGGAAGAGGCTCGGAGTTACTCCGCGCGTCGGAACGAGGAGGACACCTATCATGTCGCAGGACAAAACGAAAGTCGCACAACTCAAAAAGGAAATCGCTCCTTTCGAAAAAACGGACACGGCGAAGAGCGTCCGTCAAATGATGAACACGATCATTCCCTTAATAGCGCTCTGGTATGCGGCATACGCCGCTTTATCCGTATCGTACTGGCTGACGCTCGCGCTTGCGGCGATCGCCGGGGGCTTTCTGGTTCGCACGTTCATCATCTTCCACGATTGCTGCCACGGGTCGTTCTTCAAAAGCCGGAGGGCGAACGCGATCGTCGGCACGATCACGGGCATTCTTACGGTCGTGCCGTATGCGCAGTGGAAGCATTCGCATTCCGTCCATCACGCAACGAGCGGCAACCTGGATAAGCGCGGCGTAGGCGATATGTGGGTCATGACCGTCAAAGAATATGCCGCCGCGTCGTTCTGGCGCCGTCTGGCGTATCGATTGTACCGAAACCCGCTCGTCATGCTCGGCCTCGGGCCGGCGTTCACGTTCTTGATCGAATACCGCTTTAACCGTCAGGGCGCCCGATGGAAGGAACGTCTGAACGTGTACTTGACGAACGTGAGCATCGTAGGATTGTACGCGTCGCTGTGCTGGGCGATCGGTTGGGAAGCGTTCCTGCTCGTGCAAGTGCCGGTGTTCCTGGTATCGGGAATGGCCGGGGTATGGCTGTTCTACGTGCAGCACAACTTCGAGGATTCGTATTTCGAGCACGAGAGCGAATGGAGTTACGTACAGGCGGCCGTCGAAGGCAGCTCTTACTATAAGCTTCCGAAGCCGCTGCAGTGGATTACGGGCAACATCGGCTTCCATCATGTGCATCACTTAAGCCCGAAGGTGCCGAATTATTATTTGGAACAGGCGCACAACTCGACGCCGCCGCTGCAGCAGGCGACGACGATCGGCGTCTCCGAAAGCTTGAAGTCGCTATGGTTCCGCCTCTGGGACGAAGACGCGAAGCGATTCGTCGGGTTCCGCGAAGCGAAGCTTAAGATGCGCGCCGCGGCAGCGGAGGTCGCCAAGGTCGGCAACAATCCGATGCGTCCCAAATTGCAGCGGGAATAGCCGGCGGGAGGAGGAGCGGACATTTCCAAGTGGAGCCAATTTTTCATTAAAAACACCGGACTCGGCCCATACGTATGGGTCGTGTTCTACATTCTGCCCTTTTATTTCATTATCCGTTCCTCCTCGCCTTACGAAATCGCGCTGGGCATCGGATTGATCGTATTGTTCTTCGCTTGTTACGTGATGGCGTTCGTCTCGAAGAAAGGGTGGCTCGTCTTCTTCTGGACGAGCGTGCAAATTCTCATCTCCATCGTCATGACCGTGCTGTTCGGCTATGTGTACTTCTCGTTGTTCCTGGCGTTCTTCATCGGGAACCTGCAGAACCGCGTCGCTTTCTTCACGTTCTATACGATTCATCTGATCAGTACGATCGTGACCGTCAACATCGGCTTCGCGACGAAAAATCCGATCTTCATCACGCAGCTGCCGTTCGTGCTCGTCTGTCTGATCGGCGTCGTCCTGCTTCCGGTCAGCACGCATAACAAAAATCGGCAGGATAAGCTGGAGGGCCAGTTGGAACATGCGAACAAGCGCATCTCCGAGCTCGTCAAGCTCGAAGAGCGTCAACGCATCGCCCGCGACCTGCACGACACGCTCGGCCAGAAGTTGTCGCTGATCGGGCTGAAGACCGATCTCGCCGGGAAGCTGATCGACCTCGACGCGAAGCAAGCGCGCGCGGAGCTCGACGACATCCGGCAGACGGCGCGGACGGCGCTGAAAGAAGTGAGGGAGTTGGTCACCTCGATGCGCGGCGACCGGGTGGAAGACGAGTTGTTCCGCGTCCGGCAAATCCTGAAAGCCGCCGAAATCGAGCTGCGGCTCGAAGGAGACCCGACGCATCTGGATACGTCGCTCATGATCGAGAACGTGCTCAGCATGTGCTTGAAAGAAGCGGTCACGAACGTCGTAAGGCACAGCAAGGCGTCGGTATGCACGATCGCCTTCGAGCCGTCGCGCACCGAGCTCGTCTTGCGGGTGTCGGACAACGGCGTCGGCATGGCGAAAAACACGGTTCGCGGCAACGGCCTGCGCGGCATGCGAGAGCGGCTCGAATTCGTGAACGGATCGTTCGACATCGAGTCCGTTCAAGGGACGACGGTCGTCATCCGGGTGCCGAATATGCCCAAGCCGCCGGAGAAGGAGGAGATTCGCGCATGATTCGCATCGTGATCGCGGAGGATCAACGGATGATGCTGGGCGCGCTCGCCTCCTTGCTGGATCTCGAGCCCGACATGAAGGTCGTCGGTCGGGCGAACAACGGCGAGGAGGCCGTGCGTCTCGTGAAGGAGCATCGGCCGGATATATGCGTAATGGACATCGAGATGCCGGCCAAGAGCGGCCTCGAGGCGGCGGAGGAGCTGAAGGGGAGCGGTTGCAAGGTCGTCATTTTGACGACGTTCGCGCGTTCCGGGTATTTCGAGCGGGCGCTCAAGGCGGGCGTCAGCGGCTATTTGCTGAAGGACAGTCCGATCGAGGAACTGGCGGACTCGATCCGCAGCGTCATGTCCGGACGGCGCATCTACGCGCCCGACCTCGTCGACGATGCGTACGCCGAGAGCAATCCGCTCACCGAACGGGAAACCGAGGTGCTCGAGCTGATGGCCGACGGGAAAAACACGAAGGAAATCGCGAGCCAGCTGTTCATTACAACCGGCACGGTGCGCAACTATATTTCCGTCATTCTCGACAAGCTCGACGTCGGGAATCGGATCGAAGCGATCAAGCGGTTCAAGGACAAAGGATGGTTCAAGTAGGGGAGGAGCGGCACGAATGATTCGCACGGGATTGGTATCGATTACGTTCCGGTCGCTGTCGCCCGCGCGCGTCGCCGCGCTCGCGGCGGAGGCCGGATTGGAAGCGATCGAATGGGGCGGAGATATTCACGTCCCCCACGGCGACGTCGCCGCCGCTCGCGAAGCGGCGCGTTGGACGCGGGAGGCCGGGCTGGCGGTCGCATCCTACGGCTCGTATTACCGGCTCGCGGCCGGGGCCGAGCAATCGTTCGACTTCGACGACGTCCTATCGACCGCGCTCGCGCTCGGCGCGCCGTCGATCCGCGTCTGGGCGGGCGATCGCGGCTCGGAAGGGGCCGACGACGCTTGGCGCGGGCGGGCGACGGCCGACGCGCGGCGCATCGCGGAAGCGGCGGCGCGCGAAGGCGTGCTCGTCTGCCTTGAGTACCACGCCAGGACGTTGACCGATACGTGCGATTCCGCGATTCGCTTGCTTCGAGAAGCGGACCATCCGAACTTGCGCACGCTGTGGCAGCCGGCGGTCGGCGGCTCTCCCGATCGGCTGCTCGAGGAGCTGCGGCGGCTGGCGCCGTGGCTCGAATACGTGCACGCGTACCATTGGGAGGGCCGCGAACGGCGTCCGTTCGCCGAAGGCGCCGAGGAGTGGCGCTTCTACCTGGAAGCGTTGAACGCGCTGCCCGGCGACCGATTCGCCCTGCTCGAGTTCGTGCGGGACGACGCCCCGCCGCAGCTCGCGGATGACGCGAAGGCGCTGCGGCGGCTCGCGGCGGACGTATCCGGACAGGCGGGGTATAGCTTGTAGCCGCGCGAAAATCCGCGGAACCCGAACCATCGTCATGCGGTCGGCGAAACCGAACTACAATAGTAGCGGGAGGGATGACTGCATGAGCAGGTGGAGACGATACCGGGGCTTCGCTGCCGGCGCGCTCGTCGGCGGCGCAATGATGACGGCGTGGCCGACGCTGGCGGCGACGGTGAAGCAAATCATCGCGACGGAAGCGAACTATTCGGCGTACGTAAACGGGGTTCCCTACATAGAAGGGGATCGGCCGCTTCTCAACGTCGATGGCGGCACGTACGTGCCGCTGCGCGCGGTCGGCGAGCTGCTCGGCGCGCAGGTGGAGTGGAACGAGGCGACGCGGGAAGTGCATATCGTTCGAGAGGCCGACGAGACGGGCAACGTCGCCTTCCGAGCCGTGACCGTATCCGGTTCGGACGGCAGCTACACGGTTCGCGGCGAAGCTCGCGTGTTCGAAGCGACGCTGCAATACGCCGTGTCGGACGGCCACCGATACTTGCTCGAAGAGACGGCGCAGGTGCGCGAAGGCGCGCCCGCGTGGTCGGCGTTCGAGCTGAAGATCGCCGTCCCGGCGTCGCAGCGGCCCGCGAACGGGACGCTTATGCTCGAGCTGTTCGAGTACAGCGCGAAGGACGGCACCAAGGTCAACGTCTGGACCGTGCCGCTCGAAACCTTCCCGTAAGCGAAGGAAGAAGGCTGTCCTAGAGCGCTTAGCGTTCGGGGCAGCCTTCTGTGCGGAAAGCTCGAACCATCGCATGAAGGATTCCGCCTCGGCAGGGAGAATGTTACATGGTAGACATCGATGACGAAAGGATGGACGAACGAGCATGAAACCGACGGAACTGTTGACGGAATCCAAAGCTCGTTGCATCCGGTCGGGGCTGGATCCGGGGGAGCTCCCCGCATTCTCGGATCGCGTGACCGCCTCGGAGCTGCAGGCTAGAAGAACCGCGTTTCAAGAAGTTTTGGATGTGACGAATTGTTTTATCGATAAATTTCTGTCCGCCGCGCCGGACGATCCGTTGCTCATACTCCTCACGGACGCCGAAGGATGCGTGCTGGCGCTGCGAGGCAACGCCGCGATGGAACGGCAAGTTCGACAGTTCGGCATCGAAGAAGGCGTGAAATTCACCGAGGACATGGGACCGAGTTCCATCGCATTGTCGCTGAGCTGCGGACAACCGGTGTTGCTGCTCGGGGAGGATCACTTTCACGAGGCGCTGTACGACGTAGCTTGCTGCACGGCGTTGTTGCGCCGCGACGCCGGCGCGACGCCTGCGGGGACGCTGACGTTCATGACGGAGCTCGCCGACGCGCATCCCCATCTGCTCGCGCTGCTGTGCGCGACGGCGGATTCCATCGAGCGGGAGCTGCTGCAGCGCAGGCGCAACGAACAGCTTCACATGCTGAACCAAGCGCTCATCGAGAACAAGCATTATGGCGTCGTCGTGACCGATGGGGCGGGCGTCGTCGTCGAGTGTAACAAGGTAAGCGTCGGCATGCTCGGTCCGGCGCTCGGGCCGGGCGTCTCGGCGCTCTCGTTCGAGCCGATCGCGGCGATGTTCCGTCACGTGCTCGAGGAGCGAACGGAACGCATGGGCGCGGAGCTCGCGTTGACGGGGCGGGAGCCGTTCGAACGCGCGATGCTGGACGTCGTGCCGATCTTCGACGGCGCCGGCCGGCTCGTGCGCGTCTTCGGCTTGCTGCGGGACATGACCGAGCGACATAAGACCGAGGAGTTGCTGCGCAATACGGAGAAGCTGGTCGTGGCCGGACAACTCGCGGTCGGCATCGCGCACGAGGTGCGCAACCCGCTGACGACGGTCAAGGGATTGCTGCAATACTCTAAGTCGTTCGCCGAGCCGGCGTATTACGACTTGATCATGTCGGAGCTGGACCGGATGAATCTCATCGTCAGCGAGTTCATGATACTCGGCAAGCCGGAGGCTCCGTCGCATCGTCCGATCGACGCTATGGCCGTGCTGCGGGAGCTGCTGGCCATATTCGACACGCAGGCTTCGCGGAACGGGGTGGAGATCGTGACGACGGGGGTTGACGAACTGCCGCTCTCCGGCGATCCGAACCAGCTGAAGCAGGTGTATTTGAATGTATTGAAGAATGCGATGGACGCGCTGCCCTTCGGCGGTCGCATCGACATTCGGTTCGAGACGTCCGGAGGCGAGCGGCGCATTCGGTTCGCCGACGACGGCGAGGGAATGTCCGAAGAGACGCTGCGCCGCATCGGCGAACCGTTCTTCACGACGAAGCCGGAGGGTAACGGACTCGGCATGATGATCGTGAAGCGGATCGTGGCGTCGCACGGCGGTCGCCTGTCGATCGAAAGCGAGGTCGGCCGCGGGACGGTCGTGGAGCTGGCGTTTCCGGGCGAGGGACCGGCGGAATAACCCGTTCTACCGGCTACGCGTACGTCAGCGACACATGGATGTCCTGGTTATAGTTGCCGAAGCCCTTCCCGAACAGCGTAACCCCGCCGACGTGGCGCGCCGTCTCGAGGGCGGCGATGCGGAACGAGATCGTCTCGCCGTAGGCGAGCCCGAGCGCGTCGAGCGTCACGTCCGACAGGCGGACGCCGTCGATGTAGGCGCCCGTCGGCCCGACGGACAGCGTCTTCAGCAAGCCGTACTGCGAACGGTTGATCCACCACTCCGGCGTATAGACCCCGCGCGTCTCCCCGAAATCGCCCGGACACGTCCACGTGCCGAGCAGAAAATCGTTCACGTAGAAGCTAATATCGGAAGGCCAGTTTTCGTTGAAGCCCGGCGCCTCCGAGCAGATTTCCAACGAGATGTCGAGGCTGAGCGCCGTCTGATTCCGCAGCAAGTAATTCGGTATGCGGTATTCCACGAAGCCGCTGCCGAACCAAAGATGGCTCGCCTTCACATGCTCCGGGTCGGAGAAATACCGCGGATCGTCGACCATGCCGATCATGCCGTGCTCCGAGGCGAGGCCGCAGGTCGGCTTGACCGCGCAGCTCGAATATTGGCCGACCGGGAGCGACACCTCGTACCGGTTGGCCGGGGCGAGGCGCCGTTCCGCGGCAGGTCCTTGCTTCAGGACGAGCGTCAGCTCGTCCAGCGCGATCCGGCACAGCTTCTGCATGCCCCGCTTGCCCGCGATCGACTCGGTGACGAGAAGTCCGGCTTCCTCCATTTTCTGTACATGCTTCGTTACGATCGCGGAGGACAAGCCCACCGCGTCCGCCAGCTCCTTAATGTTCATCGGCCGTTCGTTCAACAGCTCGATCATGCGAAGCCTCGTTTCGGACGAGAAGCATTCGAAGATCGCTAAATTCGTACGATCCGCTTGCAGCCGCACGGACACCCCTCCTGTCGTTGCAGCGACCCTTTTTCGCAATTATATAACTTAACAGTTAACTAATCAACTTGTATGTTGACGAAATGAATAGGTGCGATTACAATTGGGTTGGAAACGTGAACTCGTTCATTAATTGCTTAACCATTATATTTACGAAAAGGGAGCTGTTTCGAAGATGACGTCGCCAAGACCGGATTATCCGCGCCCGCAATTCGTGCGGGACGCTTGGGAGAGCTTGAACGGAGAGTGGGAGTTTGCGTTCGACGACGCGCGCGTCGGCCTGTCGGCCAAGTGGCAGAAGGGAGAGACGCCGCTCGACAAGCGGATACAAGTGCCGTTCTCGTTCGAGAGCCGGCTGAGCGGCATCGGCGAGACGGGCTTCCACGACGTCGTCTGGTACCGGAAGTCATGGAAGGCGCCGGCTTCGTTCGCGGGCAAGCGGGTGCTGCTGCACTTCGGCGCAGTCGATTACGAGTCCAGCGTGTGGGTGAACGGCGAGCTCGTCGCGACGCATCTCGGCGGCCACACGCCGTTCTCGGCGGACGTCACGGAAGCGCTGCGCGCGAGCGGCGATAACGTGATCGTCGTGCGGGCGGAGGACCGCGGGAAGGACTTGTTCCAACCGCGAGGCAAGCAGTTCTGGGAAGAGAAATCCCGCGCCATCTGGTACACGCGGACGACGGGCATCTGGCAGTCGGTGTGGGCGGAGGCCGTATCGCCGATCTACTTGGAGAAGGTGAAGTACGCGCCGGACATCGATACGAACGAAATTCGCATCCGCGCGTTCGTGAACGGGCCGATCGAGGGCCGGGACGTGCTGCTGCGGACCGTCATCACGTTCCGGGGCGAATTCGTGGCGGAGGACCTCGTCCGCGTCCGCAATGCCGAAGAGAGCCGTCGGGTGAAGCTGCCCGGCTTGAACGATCACGGCATGGACCGGCTGTGGTCGCCGGACCGGCCGAACCTGTACGACGTCGCATACGAGCTGCTCGTCGACGGCGCGTCGGTCGACCGGGCGACGAGCTATTTCGGCATGCGCAAGGTATCGATCGAAAACGGGAAGTTCAATTTGAACAACCGGCCGTACTTCATGAAGCTCGTGCTCGATCAAGGCTACTTCCCGGACGGCAACTTGACGCCGCCGAGCGACGAAGCGATCAAGCGCGACGTCGAGCTGACGAAGGCGATGGGCTTCAACGGGGCGCGGAAGCATCAGAAGGTAGAGGATCCGCGTTATCTGTATTGGTGCGACGTGCTCGGGCTTCTCGTCTGGGGCGAGATGGCGAACGCCTGCGACTTCTCGGAGACGTATTCGCGCCGCATGACCGCGGAATGGCAGGAGGCGGTCGAGCGCGACTACAACCATCCTTGCATCGTGGCGTGGGTGCCGATCAACGAAAGCTGGGGCGTGCCGAACATCCAGATCGACGAGCGGCAGCAGCAGCACGCGCTGGCGATGTACCATCTGACGAAGTCGCTCGACCCGTCGCGGCCGGTCATCTCGAACGACGGCTGGGAGCTCGTGAAGACGGACCTGTTCACGATTCACGATTACGAGTCGCGCGAAGAGGTGCTCGAGCAGCGGTACAGCACCGTGGAGAGCGCGGTGAACGCGATGCCGGCGAACCGTCGGCTCAGCGTCGGCGGCTTCGAGTACGAGGGGCAGCCGATTCTCGTCACGGAGTTCGGCGGCATCGCGTTCAAGAAGAGCGATTGGGAAGGCTGGGGGTATTCCGGCGCCAGCGACGACGAAGATTTCTTGAAGCGGCTGCGCGCCGTCATCCAGCCGCTCCGCCGCTCCGGCGTCGTGCAAGGGTACTGCTATACGCAGCTTACCGACGTCGAGCAAGAAATCAACGGCCTGCTTACGTACGACCGTACGCCGAAGGTGCCGCTCGAGAAAATCAAAGGAATTTTGGACGCGAGGTAGGACGCGTCGGACCGCAAGGCGGCATGCCGCCTTGCGGTTTTTTTTGCGTTTATCCGGACGCCCGGGGGACGAGCCGCGCGGAAAGCAGAATCTTCTCCGGCTGCTCCCCGGGCTTCTCCTTCCGCCGGGCGAGCTGTTCCGCAGCGCGGCGGCCGAGCGCTTCCTTGGCGAGCTCGACCGTCGTGAGCGGCGGGTCCCCGGCGGCCGACGCTTCGACGTTGTCGAAGCCGGCGACGGCGCAGTCGTCCGGGACGCGCCGGCCGGCGCGGCGAAGCCCGCGCAGCGTCTCGAGCGCGATATGGTCGTTCGCGCAGACGAACGCGTCCGGCAGCTCGCCGGCGCCGAGCGCGGCCAGCGTCGCATGCAGGCCGTCGGCCCAGCGGGGCTCGGCGTACGGCACCGTCCACTTGCGCAGCCGCGCGCCTTTGGCGCCGCCGAAGGCGTCGATCGCCTGCCGGCAGCCGCGCCAGCGTTCCCGGAAGCTCGGCGCGAACGCGTCGTCGCCGACGAAGACGAACGAGCGCCGCCCGGCGAACAGGAGATGGTTCGTCAGCAGCTCGGCGCCGTCCGCGTTGGCGTTCAAGACGGCGTCGGCCCGGACGAGCGGCTCCTCGTGGTCGAGCAGCACGAGCGGCCCGCCCATCGCCTGCACCGAAGCGAGCGTCTCCGCGGACAGCGTGCCGACGGCGATGTGGCCGATGCACGCCTCGCGGTCCATGTAGGCGGGGAACGTCGGCGGGGCGTCGGGTCTCGGCGAGACGACGGCGTGTTCCCAGCCGAGGTCGCGGCAGGCCGTCGTCACGCCCGTCAGCAGGCGCGCCCAGTAGGAGGATTCGTTTTGCATCGTCGGATCCATCCAAATTAATGCGTATGCAGACCCGTCGTTCCGCTCGGCCGCTTCCGCCTCGGGGGCGCCCTTCGGCAGCCGGTAGCCGAGCGCGCGCGCCGCGGCGAGGACGGAGCGGCGCGTGTCCTCGCTGACGCCGGGCTTGCCGGACAGCGCGCGGGAAACGGCGAATTTCGAAAGGCGCAGCGAATCGGCGATCGTCTGCATGGAGACGCGTCGAGACATCGAATTTCCTCCTTGACGGTTTGTTAGGTTGTCACTAGAATAAAGCAAATTTCAGCTAACGACAACCTAACGAAACTAACGATAAGACATTGGGAGGGCATGATTTATGGTGGCTGCCGGCAAGAAAGTAGTTTTCTACGACGAGACGTTCCCCTATGACGGAACGAGACCGGACGAAGCGCAGCGAAGCGGCATCGGCGCATGGGGATTGATCGTCGACGCCGAGGGGATCGCCGAAGCGTTGGCGACGGCGGACAGCTTCGTCACGTTGCACGGGCCGTATTTTCCGAAGGCGGTTTGGCCCGAGCTGCTGGCGTATCTCGAGCGCGGCGGCGGGCTCGTCCTGCTCGGCGGCGCGCCGTTCCGCATCCCGGTCTACCGGGAAGACGGCGCGTGGAAGACGGAGCGGGAGCAGACGGCGTATCACCGCCAGCTGCTGATTCACGAAGCGCTGCGGGTCGACGGCTCGCGGGCGGCGTCGCTTCGGGCGAACGAGGACATCCCGCTGCTGAGCGGGCGCGAATCGCTGTTCGACGTCGCGGATACGTACGGGTTCATCCTGCATGTCACGCGTCAGAGCGACAACCCGCACGAGCACGGCTCGGCCGGTCCGATGGACGCGCGCATCTATCCGTTGCTGACGGGCGTCTCCGCGGACGGTCGGGAGACGGCGGCGCCGGCCGTGCTGATGGAGCATGCGAAAGGCGCGTACGCGGGAGGACGATGGGCGTTCGTCAGCCAGCCGATCGGCGAGCGGTTCTGGACGCAGGGCGGCGCGGCCGCGCTCGCCGACTGGGCGGACTTCGTCTCGAAGGGCGTGACGGAGCTGTGGCTGAAGCCCGGGTACGGCAGCTACGAGCCCGGGGAGCGGGCGAGCTTCGCGCTGCAGGCGCAGACGGTCGGCCGCGCCGCGCCGCGGACGTGGACGTTCCGCTGCGAGGCGTCGCTCGAGCGGAACGGGCAGGTCGTCCCGGCGTGGGAGCGCGAGTGGACGCTTCCCGTCGACGGCGGGCTGCGCTTCGAACGGTTCGCGACGCCCGATCTCGTGGAGCCCGGTCGGTACAGCGTCGTCTGCGTGGCGACGGCGGACGACGGGGAGCGGCGCGTCCTTCGGCAAGGCTACTGGGGCATGGATCGCGCGCTGCTCGAGGCGGGCGAGCCGCTCGCCGTCGGACGCGACTATTTCGTCAAGAACGGCAAGCCGCTCCCGATCGTAGGCATGACCTATATGACGAGCGACGTCGCGCGCAAGTTCTTGTTCCTGCCGAACGTCGAGGCATGGGACCGCGATATGGCGCAGATGAAGAAAGCCGGCATCAACTTGATTCGAACCGGGGTTTGGACCGCATGGCGGCAGATGATGTTCGCCGACGGCCACTTCTCCGAAGAGGTGCTGCGCGCGATCGACGCGTTCGTTCTGACGGCGAAGAAGCACGAGCTCGAGGTGACGTTCAACTTCTTCTCGTTCACGCCGGAGACGTGGGAGGGGGCGAACCCGTACCTCGACCCGCGCAGCGTAGAGGCGCAGAAGCGGTTCATCCTGTCGGTCGTCTCCCGCCATCGGACGACGACGAACGTGCAGTGGGATTTGATCAACGAGCCTTCGATGTTCGACCCGAAGCGGGTGTTCTCCGGGCCGGCCTCCGCCCGCGACCGCTTCGAGCAAGCCGCGTACGTCGAGTGGCTGAAGCGGCGCCACGGCTCGATCCGGCTGCTGCAGGAGCGCTGGAACATGACGCCGGCCGAGCTGCCGAGCTTCGAAGCGGCGCGGCCGCCGGAGCGGGACGACATCAACTTCCACGTCCAAGACGTGGGACGCGCGAAGAAGGGGCTCGTCTGGCTCGATTATGCGCTCTTCACGATGGAGATGCACAACCGATGGGCGCGAGAGCTGGTCGGCGCGATCAAGGCGGCCGCGCCGCACCAGCTCGTCACCGTCGGGCAGGACGAAGGCCTTGCCGGCGGGCGGCCGTCGCCGTTCTTCTACGCGGAAGCGGTCGATTATACGACGGTCCATACGTGGTGGATGATGGACGCGCTCGTGTGGGACGGTCTGTTTACGAAGGACGGGCTTAAGCCGAATCTCGTTCAGGAAACGGGAATCATGTACGTCGAAGCGGCGAACGGCTTTGCGAAGCGCTCCGAGGAAGAGCTCCGCAACATTCTCGAGCGGAAGTACGCGTACGCGTTCGCGACGGGCGGCGCGGGCGCGGTGCAGTGGATTTGGAATACGAATTACTTCATGGACAACGTGAACGAGTCGAACATCGGCGCGCTGCGGGCGGACGGCACGGAGAAGCCGGAGGCCGACGTCTCCTACGACTTCGGCGCGTTCGTCGGGAAGACGGGGGAGAGGTTCGAAGGCCGCGCGCTCGAGGAGATCGCGGTCGTATATCCGTATTCCAACGACTTCTCGAATCGGAAGTTCTCGTACGACGCGACGACGAGGCTGACGCGGGTGCTCGCGTACGAGATGAAGACGCCGTTCCGCGGCGTGTCCGAATACCATCTGGACCGGACGGAGGGCGAGCGGCCGAAGCTGTGGATCGTGCCGAGCGCGCATAACTTCAGCGACGAGGCGCTCGCCGCGTTAGCGGAAGACGTCCGCGCGAACGGAGGGACGGTGCTCCTGACGGGGCCGATCGGACTGGACGCTTACTGGGGACCGACCGGCCGCTTCGCCGACGTCGTCGGTCCGACGGTCGTCGAGAACGTGCTTCGCGAAGAGCGTCTTACGATCGACGGCCGCAGCTACCCGGCGTCGTTCGGCGGGGCGGGCATCGCGTCGCTCGCGAAGGAGCGTCCCGAGAGCGAGGGCGAGCTCGCCCTCCGATCGTACCCGCTCGGGAAGGGAACGCTGCTCTGGTGCCCGCTGCCGATCGAGCTGAACGAGCGGAGCGACGTCCTGCGCGCGGTATACGCGAAGGCGATGCAGGAAGCCGGGGTCGCCGCGGAGCTGGAGTGGGAAGCCGGCGGAGACGCGCCGGGCGTATACGGCCGCAAGCTGACGTTCCGAGACGGGGCGCTGTTCGTCTTCGTCTCCGAATCGGGCGCGGACGCGGACATCCGGGTGAAGGATCCGGCGACGGGCCGGCGCTATGCGTTCGCGCTGGAGCGGGAGCGGAGCGTCTTGTTTTTCGTCGGCCGGGACGGCGAGGTCGAGGCGGCGTATCGGCCGCATCAAGTCCGGATCGACGTGGAATAATCTATATCGCATTGCAGAACGGCTCGGCCCTTATATGGCCGAGCCGTTTGCGTTGCCGGGACAGGGGGCGTGCTCCGGGCTCTTCTCCGGCGGTAACGGCCCGTTTGCGGAGGCGCGCCTTCCGCACCATAGGAGCGTGTTCTGGTCGGTAAAGCGAATGAGCGGGAACGGGGGTAAGAGGAGACGCTCTTGGGCAAACTGGTAATTAAAGGACTACCAGGAACAAGGAGCGGACCCGATGACATTATCCCCATTAACGCACGAGCAGCGCGTCACCTTGCACGGCTTCAACAATTTGACGAAATCGCTGAGCTTTAACATGTACGATATTTGTTACACGGAGACGAAGCAAGAGCGGGAGGCGTATCTCGAGTATATCGACGAGCAGTACAATTCCGACCGCCTGCGCATGATTCTCGGCCATGTCGCCGAAATTATCGGCGCCCACGTGCTGAACGTGGCGCAGCAGGATTACGTGCCGCAGGGCGCGAGCGTGACGCTGCTCGTCTCGGAGGGACCGGTGGTGGAGGTACCGAACGAGTCGTACTCCGAATCGCCCGGTCCGTTGCCGGAATCGGTCGTCATGCAGCTCGACAAGAGCCATATTACGGTGCATACGTACCCCGAGTACCACCCGGACGAGGGGATCAGCACGTTCCGAGCCGACATCGACGTCTCGACGTGCGGGGAGATCTCGCCGCTGAAGGCGCTCAACTTCCTGATCCATTCGTTCGACACCGACATTATGACGATCGATTATCGGGTGCGGGGCTTTACGCGGGACATCGAAGGGAACAAGCTGTTCATCGATCACGACATCAGCTCGATTCAGAACTACATCCCGGAGGAAGTCAAAGAGGAGTTCCACATGATCGACGTGAACGTGTACCAGGAAAACATCTTCCATACGAAGTGTAAGCTGAAGGAGTTCGACCTGAACAATTACTTGTTCGGGTATACGAAGGAACGGTTGACGCCGGAGCAGGCGGAGACGATCGAAGATCGGCTGCGGACGGAGATGGACGAGATTTTCTACGGTCGGACGATTTCGAGCGGCTCGATCGATCAGGTGCAATAGGCGGAGAGGACGAGACGGAAAGGCTCCTCTCCTTTTCGCGAGCTGCCCGCGAATGGCCCCAACGAAACGGAAAACCTCCCGCTAAAGAGGCGCGAGATCGTCGAATTGACGGTTTCGGCGCCGATTAGCGGGAGGTTTTCCCGTTCGCGGGTTTACGATAAGAACTTAATGCACACCGGCTTCGCGACGGAGAAGCGGGACACCGGCTCGCTCAGGCGACCCGTGACTACGCTCCGTCGGAAGACGACGACGTCGTTCGTGTCGCGGTTCGCCGCGAACAGGTACGCCGCGTCCGGGTCCGGCGACAAGGCGAAGTTGCGCGGATGGCGGCCGGAGACGGACGCGTGCTCGACGAGCGACAGCGCGCCCCCGTTCTCGACGCGGAAGACGGCGACGCTGTCGTGCCCGCGGTTCGAGCCGTACAGGAAGCGGCCGTCCGGCGAGACGTGAATGTCGGCGCATGCATTCTCTCCTTCGTACGATGCGGGAAGGGTCGGCACGGTTTGGAATTCCTCGAGCGCGCCGGACGATTCGTCGTAAGCGAACGCCGTAATCGTAGCGTTGAGCTCGTTAATGACGTACCCGACCGGCAGCGTCGGGTGGAAGGCGAAGTGGCGCGGCCCCGCGCCCGGAGCGAGCGAGACGGACGAGACGGGCTCCATCGCGCCGGCCGGGAGGTCCAGCCGGTACGTTACGATCTTGTCCGCGCCGAGGTCGCACGCGACCGCGAATCGGTTGTTCCGGTCGACCGTGACGGAATGCGCCCGCGGACGGTCCTGCGCCGGATGGACGCTTGCGCCCTCGTGCCGGCGAACGTCGGTGGAAAGTCCGACGCCGCCGTCCGTCTCGATGCGGTTCATGCCGACCATGCCGCCATGGTAGCTCGATACCATCAACGCCGTGCGCGTACGATCGAGCTCGACATGGCAGGTCGGGGCCGGTATCGTCTCCGCGATGTTCAGGAGCGACAGCCCGAAACCGGCGTCGATGTCGAACGCCGCGACCGCGCCGCGCTTCGCGCCGTCCTCGCCGGCAAGCTCGGTAATCGCGTACAGCTTGCGGCTCGGCTCGTGGACCGCGAGGAACGTCGGGTTTTGCAGGCCGGCATAACTGCCGAGCAGCGCGATCTCGCCCGTCGCGCGGTCGAATTCGCAAACGTAAACGCCGCTGGAATCGGCGTTCGCATAAGATCCTATGAAGAAGATGTCTTTCATTCCGAAGATGCACCTCGCGTCTAGAAAATGTCACCTCCTATTATCGCCTACCGGACGATACAAAAACAAATGCAAGCCGGCTCTCGCGCACGAGAACCGGCTTGCTTGGCGCGGAGCGCGGATTATTCCGCGCTCAGCACGATGTGGGCTACCGTCAATTTCGGAATGTTCAACGTGAAGGCGTTGCCCTCGATCGACGCGACCGGCGCGCGTTCCGTAATGGCCGCGCTCGCCCCGTCGAAGGCGAACACGCGAGCGGACGTATACGTCGTATCGCCGGCGATCTCGAACGCCGCGTTCATGTCGAAATCGTAATTTTTGTTGATGACGATCATGTGCAGATCGCCGTTGTCGTCTTCGAACGTGGAGCTGTAGATCGAGCTGTTTTCGATATCGGACGTCTCGGCCTTCACCTTCGTGTCGCCGTACGTGCCGTTCGCGCCGTCGTAATTATTGAAGATTTTGAACGCGGCGGAGGCGTATGGAGCGTCGGGACGGCCGTTGACCATTTTCCAATAGGTGCCTAAGTGAACTCCGTATTTTCCGAAAATGCCCAACACGTCCGCGACCGCGATGCCGCCCGAAATATGCGTTTCCCCGCCGTAGTTGTACTCCGTGAACGCGAGTTTCGTGCCGGCGTTGTACGTGTCGATCGAGTCCTGCAGCTTCGGAATGAGCGGCAGGAAGCGGGAGTACCAGGTGCCGATCCAGCTGTTCTCGGTGTAGCTCGGGTCCCACAGCGAACGCGGCGCTTGAATGCGCGTCTTGTTCGCTTCGATATTGTCGTCGGTGCCGCTGTTCGTGATGCGCACGCCGCCGCCGGACACTTCCGGGTACCAGTGCAGGTCGAGCACGTCGAGCAGGCGCTTCCCTTGCTGCGCGGACGCCACGCGCATCCCGTCGAGATAGTAGTCGATGTACCAGTCGTAGTTGCCCTTGACCGTCGACCAATCCGGCGAGCTCTGCATGTCGAGGTACTCGCTGAAGCCGTACAGAACCGGCCCGTATACCTCCGCCGACGGGTCGACGCTCTTCACGGCGGAGGCGAGCGCCACGCCCTTGTTCAACACTTCGGCCGAGCCGGTATGCTCCGGATGCATGAACGGATGCGTCTCGCGCCAGAGGCCCGGCTCGTTGTCGAGCTCGTAGCCCTTAATGCCCGTCGCGGAGGAAGCCGGTCCGAACGTATGGACGAGATGGTTGACGAATTCGTCCATATAGACGTAGCCGTCGGTCGTGTCCGGCGTCTCCGCGAACGGCGCGCCCTTCGTCGGCTTCACCTCGACCCAGCGGTCACCCGGCGCGGCGTCGCCCGCCGCGAGCGGCCCGTTCTTATCCTTGGCGACGTAGCCGGCGGACTGCAGCGTGACGAGCGAGTAGGCGCCCTTCGCGAGCGACTTCTCGTGGAACGCGGTCGTCCCGATGCCAGGCACGTCGTGCAGCGCCCAGTCGACGCCGCCGTAATACCAAGGCACATATCCGTCGCTGGAGTGATGCCAGTCGGCGCCCGCGTTGGACGCGTTGTTTTCCCAGTTGTACGTCGAGAGGCGGTTGCCGCCGAGACGGCGCGCCGTCCAGTTTTCCGAGCCGTCCAGGTCGTCGTTCGTTCCGTAAATATAAGGAGAGATCGGCGCGCGTTCCGCCGTCGGATCGACCTCGAACGCGACGTCGAACGCGCCCGTCGGGTTCCGCAGCGTGTTCAGGCGCAGCGGATCGCTCCACGGTCCTGCCGTCGCGCCGTCCTTCGCGCGGACGCGGTACGTGTGCACCTCGCCGGACGTCAATCCGGCATGCGTATAGGACGTTTGCAGCCCCGCGTCGACGACGACGCCGTCGATTTCGACGTCGTAGCCGGTAATTTCTTCGTCCAGCGCGTTCCACGTCAGCGCGATCGACGCCTCCGTCTTCTCGGCGCGTACGTTCGCCGGCGGCGGCAGCAGCTGCGCGCCCGTCGTCTTCAGCGTAACCGGCGCGCTCCAGACGCTGGGCATCGCCGCGCCGCGGGCGCGCACCTTATACGTGTGCTTCGTGCCCGGGTTCAGCCAGTCGTGCGTGAACGTAACGTCCTGCACGTTCTCGATCAAGCGGCCGTCCGCTTCGACGTCGTACCCGAGCGCGCCGTCGACCGGCTGCCACGTCAGCGTAATCGCATGATCGCTCGGCGTCGCGACGATCCCTTCGGGGAACGCCGGCATGTCGTACAGCGTCGGCTCCGTTCCCCAGGCGAGCTCGCCGTCCAGGTAGCCGACGATCGTCGTCGCCGCGGCCATCGTGCCGTCGTTCCGGAACGAGTAGTCGTTCGATTGGTCGAAGACGGACCAATCCTTCTTGTTGATCCACGTATAGACGCCGGCTTTGGCGCCGGGCGCGAGCGTGCCGGAACCTTCGGCGAAGCCGATCTCGAGGTAGTGGTCGGCCGTCTCGGACGGGATCGGCATCTTCGCGAACCGCGTCGACACGTTCGCCTTCGTCACCGTCGACCAGAAGCCGATCGAGAGCGGCTGTTCGCCGTCGATCGTGAAGTAGTAGCGTGCTTTCAAGCCGCTCAGCTCGATCGGAGCCGCCGTGTTGTTGACGATCTCGAACTCCGGCGAAGGCATCTGGGTCGATGCGTTCGTTCCCGTCTTGCCGTACACCGTAATCGTCGTCGTCGGCGTTGGCTCCGGCTCCGGCTCCGGCTCCGGCTCTGGGTCCGGATTCGGGTCCGGGTCGGGATTCGGATCCGGGATCGGGTCCGTCGTCGTCCCATCGTCGGCCAGCCGCTCGCCCCAGACGAGCTCGCCGTCCAGGAACGCCGGCACCTTCGTCCAGTCGACGTAATCCGAGTCGACGCCGTTGAAGGAGTAGTCGTTCGTCTGCGTGAACGAATGCCAATTCGTCTTGTTGAACCAGCCGACGATCGAGAGAGAAGCTCCCGCCGCCAACTCGCCGGCGCCGCTCGTAAATCCGATCTCCAGGGAATGGTCGGCGCCGTCGACCGGCGTCGCCAGCTTGACGAAGCGAACGGTCAAGCGTTCCTTGCCGACCGGCGTCCAGCAATCGAACGCCATCGGGGCGTCGCCGTCCGCCGTGAAATAATACTTCAGCGTCACGTCCTCGAGCGCGATCGGCGCGTCTCCGGCGTTCACGACCTTAAATTGCGGGCTCGGCTGCTGCGTCGTCTCCGAACGCCCCGCGTTGTAAAACTGTACTTTCACTTGCCCTTCGGCCGCCGCCGAAGCGACAGGGGCCTTGTTCCATCCGCCGAACGCCAATACCCCGTTCAGCGCTACCGTGCAGGCCAATGCCATGGCCCATCCGCGTTTGCCGCGGTTCGTCTGCGTTGTTTTCCCCATTTCCACAATCTTCCTCTCCCATTTGGTCACAGGTGCTATCATACCGAATGTTGAAACTATTTTTTGTGGCGCGCACCACATTTTGAAAATTTATTTCACGAGTCGATCTCCCAGCCGACCATGAAGGGAAAACGCTTCCTACGTCGAATCGGAATGCGTAAGCGGCGAGGCCGCATTGACCAAGGGGAGGAATGTTGATGGAGGCGAAACCGCATCAACCCGCGATCGCGGGGGAGTGGAGGCTGCTGTTCCGGCCCGAGAAGACGGGGAACTACGTGAACGATCACAGCCTTGTCCGCGCGGCCGACGGGAAGTGGCATCTCTTCGGCATTACGAGTTTGGGCGCGTCGATCGATCCGGAGCACGAACGGTATTTCGTGCATGCGAGCGGGGAAAGCCTGGAAGACGGGTTCAGGGAAAAGGGGAAGACGATCGACCACGGCACCCGCGCGTGGGCGCCCGGCGTCGTCGCGGCGAACGGCCGCTATTACATGTACTACGGCCCCGCGCCGACGAAGCTGGCCGTCTCCAACGAGCTGTACCATTGGATCAATAACGACGTCGCCTTGATCGGCTCGCCGATCGACGCCTGCCATCGGGATCATATGGTGATGCGACTGAACGAGTACACGTGGGTCATGTACGCGACCGGCGTCCGCCCGGGAGGCTACGGGTGCATTTCGGTTTACGTGTCCAACGATATGCAGCAGTGGAGGTTCGTCCAATACGCGCTGACGACGTCGGGAGCGGCGCCGCTGCGCTGCGCTTGGGGGGCGACCGAGTCGCCTTACGTCGTTTTCCACGAAGGGTTCTATTACTTATTCATCACGTACACGGACTGCAGCGACGAAACGTACAACGATACGCTCGTCTTTCGTTCGGCGAATCCGTTCGACTTCGGCGATTACCGAGGCGGCGACGGCGGGGCGATCCCGGTCGCGAAGCTGTTCGGACACGCGCCGGAGGTCGTTCGCGATCCGGATACCGGGACGTGGTGGATGACGACGTGCGGATGGCGGGGCAAGGGGGCGCCTCACGAAGGAGGCGTGTCGATTGCGCCTCTGGTTTGGGAAGCGGTGGAATAATTCGGGAATGGTTATGCGGATCGGGCGCTTTTACCGGCGTTCGATCCGTTTTCTGTCATTTGCACGTGAACGAGATTCCGAATCTGAAGCCCGCGAAGATGAACCTGCTGCGCGTCTGGTACTCGTGCCGGTGGAGCAGCTTCGCGGCGGAGTGGGGGCCGATCGCGGCGAACGAATCCGGCCTTAGCATCGTCTACGAAGGGATCGGGCGCTACCGGCTCGACAATCAGCAGCGAATGGATACGCTGCTGGAGACGGCCGCCGCCAACGACGTGTACATCATGCTGACGATGCACAGCTTCGGCGACGGACCGTCCACCGATTCCGAAAACAACTACAGCTTCTGGACCGATCCGGTCGCGAAGGCGTACCAGAAGAAGCTGCTCCGCTACCTATTCGCGCGGTACGGCTACAGCCGGGCGCTCGGCATGCCGGAGTATTGGAACGAGTCCGACAACCGCGTCGACACGACGCCGGCGATCCGGGCCGCGTGGCATAACGAGATGGACGCGTACTGGAAGAGTTAGGATTTCTACAATCACCCGACGACGACGAGCTACGCCTGGCGGGACGCCTTCGATCAAAACCGCCAGACGTGGGAGACGATGCCGACGCTCGTGCGGGGCTGACCGGAGACGACGTACTCGTACGACGTACGGGCGCGCGACGCGCGGAACAACGCGTCGGGCAACAGCGATACGATACAAGTCACGACGCTTCCGCTCATTCCGGAGAACCGGTTGGCGAACCCCGGCTTCGACCAGAGCAACAGTTCGAGCAAACCGGCGAGCCGGGCGTGCGAGAAGGACACGGACGTGAAGCGGAGCGGCACGGCGTCCATGCGGATGTCCGGCGATTCCTGGCCTTGGCTCGGCTTCTATCAGGACGTGACCGCTTCGGTCGGCGAGTCGTTCGCGTTCGGCGGCTACTACAACTCTGGTTTGAACTCGGACGCGACGATCGAGTTCCATCTGCGGTTTTTGAATGCGTCCAATAGCGTCATTCAGGATCATCTGCTGCTGCGCCTCGCAAATCCCGCAAGTAAATATACACTTGCGCCTTGGTCGTCTGCAGCGGCGCGACGCGGCTGCCGTTCACGTTGACCCAGCCGGACGAATTGCCGCCGGTCGATGTCTACTTCGACGACTTCTCGCTGATCGGCAACCGGCGAAGTTAAGCGCACATGTGAGGCTACAGTTGGCGGTCGGCACGGGATTGGCGAACGTTGAGGTTGAGGCCGGCCCCATCCGTCGCAAACTTCTAGTTCACGCGGCGGCGCCCGGGCGATATGATAGATACATTGAAGAAAGCGCGCTCAAGCGCGACGAACAGAGGAGGAAGACGCCATGCAGCCGTTCACCGCGCGCGCGGTCGCGGTCATCCGGGGGATTCCGGCCGGGCGCGTCATGACGTACGGCCAAGTGGCCGAAGCCGCCGGCAGCCGCAGAGCCGCGCGGCAGGTCGTGCGCATTCTGCACGCCATGAGCGAGAAGCACGGCCTGCCGTGGCACCGCGTCGTCAATGCGCAGGGGCGCATCGCGCTCGCGGACGACGAGGGCCGATACACGCAGCGGGAGCTGCTTCGACGGGAGGGCGTCCACGTCGACGATGACGGCCGCCTCGACCTAGAGACCTACTTGCACCGCGACCCCGACCCCGACCTCCCCCCGCACAGCGGCTAAGGAGTGGTCTATTTTCCCCGGCGACGACCTCCCTCTTCCCGGGTTCAAAACCGAAAGCGCTTGCCGGATAATGATAGAAGCGCCCGCTGCGTCGACATTTGGGAGAAGAGGGGGATGCGTGACTTCATGGGCCGATATTCGAAACCGATGCTGCCGCTCCTGTTGTTCGCCGCGTCGCTCGCGGGCTGCGCCTGGATGCCGGGCGGCGCCCGCGAAGCCGAGCCGGGAGCCGGCGAACCGGAGGCCGCCGCCCGAGAACGAAGCGAGGGCCCGGCGACGTATTCGATCAACACGGCGGACGATAAGCTGCGCTGGGGGACGCCGATCACCGACGTCATTACGGCGAAGACCGGCGTCGCGCTCGAATACGAGCTGACGATCGGCGAGCAGTTCCAGCGCTGGGATCTGTGGCTCGCCGGCAACGACTACCCGGACATCATCGTGCTCGATCCGAAATATACGGCGCGCTACAAGGAAGCGGGAGCGATCATTCCGCTGAACGACCTCATCGACGCGTACGGCCCCCACATCAAGCAGAAATACGGCGAGTACTACAATCTGCTCAAGGACGAGAACGGCGACATCTACTCGCTCTACTCCGTCAAGAACGCGCAGGAGGCCCCGGCCGACAGCAGCGGCAACTTCATCGTGCAGTACGACGCGCTGCGGGAAGCCGGCTACCCGGAGCTCCGGACGTTCGACCAGCTGTACGAGCTCATCCGCGCGTACGCCGACAAGCATCCGACCGTCGACGGGAACGAGACGATCGGCTTCGGCGCGTACATGAACGGGTGGACGATGAAGCATGCGTTCAACAATCCGGTCATTTTCGGAAAAGGGTACCCCGACCACGGCAACTACACGATCGACTCCGACGGCGACGTTCGCTACAATCCCGTGTCCGACGATACGAAGGCATATTACAAGTTTCTAAACAAGCTGTATGTGGAGGGGCTGTTCGATCGCGAAGCGTTTTCCATGGACGAAACGACGTTGAAGGCGAAGATCGCCCAAGGGCGGGTGCTCGCGGCGTACGCGCCGAGCTGGATGGTCGGCGAAGCGGAGAAAGCGCTGCGCGCGGCCGGCAAGCCCGAGCGGGCGTATGCCCATCTTCCGCTGTATTTCGACGCGGAGACGGTCGACCGCTCCAATGCGATTACGCCGACGAGCGCCGGCAGCTTCCAATGGACGATCTCGAGCAAGGCGAAGGAGCCCGAGCGGATCGTGAAGATGATCGACTTTTTGTTTTCCGACGAAGGGCAAATTTTGACGCAATGGGGGATCGAGGGCGAAGACTACACGGTGGAGGACGGCAAACGGACGATCGACCCGGAGCTGCTGCGACGCCGGCAGACGGACGTGGACATCGACTACGAGCGCGGCTTCAAGAGCGTGGCGACCGGCGACTATATGTGGTTCGGCGTCGGACACGGCGCGCTTCTCGCCGACGGCGATTACGCGACGCCGCTGACGAAGGACTACGTCCGGGCGAGCTACGACGAGACGACGAAAGCGGTGCTCGACGCCTATGGGAAGCGGGTGTGGGCGGATTTCCTGCCGCCGGTCGAGAAGGTGCCGGCCTTCCTGTGGCAGCTGACGCCGCCGGAGGAGACGAAGATCGAGGAGCAGCGGATGGACGATACGTGGCGCAAGCATGTGCCGAACATCGTTATGGCGCCGACCGAAGCCGAGTTCGAAGCGGCGTGGGCCGCGTTCGTCGCCGAGGAAGAGGAAGCGGGCGTCCGGAAGGCGAACGCCGCCTACACGCGGCTCTGGCGCCGATTCATGACGACGTACAGCGAAAGCTTAGGCGGCGATTGAGATGAAAATACGAACGAAGCTTATATTGACGAATCTGTTTCTCGTCCTGTTTCTGCTCGGCTCGCTTACGTACGTCTTCATGAAGCGGAGCACCGACCTCGTCTTCGAGACGATCACCGAAAATAACGAGCTGTCGCTGTCGCAGGTCGCCTCCAACTTGGATAACAAGCTGCAATCGTACGAGGAGATCGCGAATGCGATCTTCCTGAACAACGCGCTGGACTTAGCCGCGACGAAGGAGTACGCGGACGACCGGGAGGCGTACCGGATGTACTTCGACTACTATCAGCCGTTCGTCTCGGCGATTCAAATTTCGAAGGATATTTATAACTTCCATCAGTACAGCGACAATCCGACGTTCCGGTTCGCCAACGTGTTCGCGATCGACGAGACGGTGCGCGACAGCGACTGGTACCGCCGAACGCTCGAGACGCGGAACGGCGGCATCTGGACGATGCCGTACGTCGCGGCGGGCGACAACCGTCCGGTATTCAGCTTCCACAAGCGCCTGAACAACTTCGATCGCGATTCGGTGCGGGTCGTCTCGCTCGAGATCAAGATCGACGTCTTGCTCGATCTTATTAACGAGGAGAGCAAGAGCAAGCGGTTCCTGTTTATTTTGCCGAACGGAGACGTGCTGTTGGACACCGCGGCCGAGGAGCCGTACGCCTCGATCGACGCGCTGCCCTTCCGGGAGCAGCTCGCCTCCGGCGCGCCGAGCGGCAACTTCACGTACCGCAACTCGGGGGAGACGTATCAAATTTTTTTCCAGACGCTCGATTCGCGCAACACGATTAAAGGCATGAAGGTCGTCAGCTACGTTCCGCTCACCGAGATTATGCCGAAGATCGATCAGCTGAAGTCGCTGGCCGTCGCGCTGCTGCTCGTCGCGTTCCTCGTCTCGGCGCTGCTCATCTCGATCATCTCCGTCGGCCTGACGAGACGGCTGTCGGAGCTGTCGGGCAAGATGCGGACGCTGAGCCGCGACAACTTCGAAAGCTTCGTCGTCGTGAAGGGCAAGGACGAGGTCGCGCAGCTCGGCGAGATGTTCAACATGATGGTGCGCCGCCTGCGGGAGTTGATTCGGGAGGTGTACCAATCGGAGCTGGATCGCCGGGAGCATGAGCTTCGCACGAAGGAGGTCGAGCTGTACGCGCTCCAGACGCAGATCAACCCTCACTTCTTATTCAACGTGCTCAACATGATCCGCGGCAAGCTGCTCATCTCCGGCGAGCGGGAGAACGCGAAGGTCGTCGGGCTGCTCGCGAAGTCGTTCCGCATGATGCTGAAGAAAGGCGGCCAGACGATCCCGTTGTCCGAGGAGATGGAGTTCGTCGACATCTACCTGCAAATCCAGCAGTACCGATTCGGAGATAAATTCTCGTATTCGATCGAGCTGGACGAATCGTCCGGCGGGGCGGACGTGCCGAAGCTGTGCGTGCAGCCTCTCGTCGAGAACGCGCTGTCGCACGGCGTCGAGCTGAACCCGGTCCGTTCGCATATCCGCATCCGCGAGGAGACGAAGGACGGCCGGCTGCATATTACGGTCGCCGACGACGGGCTCGGCATGCCGGCGGAGCGGCTGGCCGAGGTGCGAAGCTGGCTTCGCCAGGCGGACAGTCTCGAGCTCGACGCGCATATCGGCCTGCGCAACGTGCATCTTCGGCTCCGGCAGCTGTACGGGGACGAATACGGGCTCGTCGTCGACAGCGAAGAAGGCCGCGGCACGCAGGTCACGATGATTATTCCGACAACGAGGGCGACGGCGACCCGAAAGGAGGACATTTCCTGACATGTACGACGTATTGATCGTGGACGACGAGCCGGTCGCAAGGGAGTCCCTCCGCTACTTGATCGACTGGGAGGAACAAGGCTTCGCGATCCGCTCGGAGGCGGCGAACGGGCTTCAGGCGCTCGAGCTGCTGAAGGAGCGCCATTACGCGCTGGTGCTGACCGACATCCGGATGCCGACGATGAACGGCCTCGACTTGATCGCCCGGATGAAGGAGGTGACGGATTGCCCCGTCGTCATCTTGAGCGGCTACGACGACTTCGAATACGCGCGGCAAGGGCTGAAGCTCGGGGCGAGGGAGTATTTGCTCAAGCCCGTCGACGAAGACGAGCTGATCGCGACGCTGCGGCGGACGGCCGAGGAGCTCGAGGAGCGGCGCTTCGCGGAGCGGCGGCACCGGCTCGGACTGTCGGCGATGCGCGACCAGCTGCTGCGCCGGTTGGCGCACGGGGCGGTCGGGCGCAAGGAGTTCGAAGAACAGCGCGCGCTCGTCGGCTTCCCGCCGCGGATCGAGGAGACGTTCGCCTGCCTCGTCGTCGAGATGGATTTCGTCTACGGCGGCGGGAAGGAAGGCGAGGGCCTCTCGGAAAAGGACACCGAACTCAAGCGCTACGCCGTCCGCAACATCTGCGAGGAGCTCGCGGCGGGCGAAGGGTTCGTGTTCGAAGATACGGAGGACCGATACGGCGTCTTGTTTTATGCGGGCGCCGCGTCGACGGAGCCCGCCGCGCTCCGGGCGCGGGCCGAGCGCATCGCCGCGTCGACGGCGCTGTACGCGAAGGAGACGGTCAGCGTCGGGGTCGGCGCGTGCGCGCGCGGCTTCGCGGCGGTGCGCGAGTCGTTCCGCGCGGCGGAGGAGGCGCTCGACCGGAAGTTTCTGACCGGGGCGGGCGAAGCCGACGGGGCGGACGACGAGCGGTTTCGCTCGATCACGGCCCAACTGCTGGACGCGGTGCGCCACTTCCGCCGCGAGGACGCCGAGGGTTCGCTCGCGCGGCTGTGGGACGGCTTCCGCGCTTCAGGCGCGACGGCGCAGCGGGCGAAGCCGGTCGTCATCGAGCTGTTCGTGCAGCTGGCGCGCATCGCGCGGGAGACGGGCGCGAGTCAGGAGCTGCTGTTCGACCGCGCGTTCGGCGACTACGAGTCGATCCTGCGGGCGAAGACGACGGAGGAGCTGCGCCGGCTGACCGAGCGGAAGTGCGAGGCGGTGCTCGCCGCGCTCGCGTCGCTCGGCGAGCTGCGCCCGAACAAGGTGATCGAGGAACTGAAGAGCATCGTGCGGGCGAGGTATATGGACAATGTCAGCCTGCGCAGCGTCGCCCAGCGCCTCTACATGAACCCGAACTACCTGGGGAAGCTGTTCAAGGCGAATACCGGCATGTCGTTCAACGATTACTTGCTTCAGGTTCGAATGGAGAAGGCGAAGGAGCTGCTGCTGCACAGCGACCTGAAGGTGTACGAAATCTCCGAGGCCGTCGGCTACGGAGAGCTGGATTGGTTTTATAAGCGATTCAAGGCGTATACGGGCATCAGCGCAAGCGAATTTCGGAGCGGAGGGGAACGGAGATATGGAAAATAACCGAAAATGGCGCGCATCCTGGATCTGGGCGGACGGACCGGGCGAGGACGTCGACGTCGTGCGGTTCCGGCGCGCGTTCCATCTGCCGGAGGACGGTACGTATCGGTTGAACGTCCGCGTGTCCGCGGACAGCCGGTACCGGCTGTACGTGAACGGCGCGCTCGTCTCGTTCGGTCCGGCCAAGGGCGATCCATACACGCATTATTACGATACCGTCGAGGCGTCGTCGTATTTGCGGCCGGGGCGGAACGTCATCGCGGCGATCGCCGTCCATTACGGCACGGGGCGGGGGCCATTGTCCGTATGGCGTTCGCCGCGCGGGGCGTTCCTGCTCGAAGGGGACATTCTGGACGGGGAAGGAACCGTCGGTACGATCGATACCGATGCGGCCTGGACGGCGTACCGGGCGCCGCGCGGGGCGTTCGCGTTGCAGCGGGAGACGTTCACGCTGTTCGTCGGCGGCGGCGAGACGGTCGACGGCCGGCTGCTGCCGCACGGCTGGGAGCGGCCGGAGTTCGACGGCGCCGACTGGCCGGCGGCTAGCATCGTGTCGGCGACGCACGACCGGATGTACGGCCAGCTGACCCCGTGGCAGCTGACGGAGCGGACGATTCCGCCGATGCGCGACGACGAAGCGCCGTTCCGCGAGATCGTGCAAGGCCGGAACGGCGCCGGCGCGCTGGCGAAGACGGCGATCGGCGGCCCGCTCGAGGCGTCGACGGTCGCGGCGGGCGACGTCGCGCGGTTCGAGCTCGACGCCGGCGAGTTCATGTCGGGCCACGTCCGGCTCGAGCTGACCGGCGGCGCGGGCGCGACCGTGCGCATGCTCTACTCGGAATGCTACGAGTACCCGCCGGGTCCGCACGGCGAACGGCGCAAGGCGGTCCGCGACGATCCCGAGGGGAAGGCGCTATACGGCTTCGAGGACGTCTACGTCGCCCTCGGCCTCGGCACGGAGCGGCGTCCGGAGACGTACGAGCCGCTGCATCGGCGCGCGTTCCGGTTCATCGCTCTGACCGTCGAGGCGGGCGAGGAGGCGGTCTGCGTCCGGCGGTTTTCGATCCGGCGCACCGGCTACCCTCTTGACGTCTCGGCATCGTTCTCCAGCTCGGACGCCTCGCTGCGGCCGCTCTGGGACATCAGCCTGAATACGCTGCGCAACTGCATGCACGAAACGTACGAGGATACGCCGTATTACGAGCAGATGCAATACGAGCTCGACACGCGGCTGCAGGCGTTGTTCACGTATTACGTCAGCGCCGACGACCGGCTCGCCCGCAAGGCGATGTACGATTTCCACAGCTCGCTCCTGCCGTCCGGCATGCTGCAGAGCCGGTATCCGTCCGTCAGCCCGCAAGTGATCCCGGGCTTCGCCTTGTTCTGGATCATGATGGTGCACGATCATTATCGCTTCTTCGCCGACGAGTCGCTCGTGCGCATGTACCGGCCGACGATGGACGCGGTGCTCGGCTGGTTCGAGGGGCGCCGCGGACCGGACGGTCTCGTCGGCGCGATGCCGGAGGCGTATTGGTCGTTCGTCGACTGGACGTTCGATTGGAGGGACACCGCAGGCGCGCCGCCGGCCGGGAAGGGCGGCCCGCTGACGGTGTACAACCTCATGTACGCGGCGTCGCTCGACATGGCGGCGGAGCTGAACGAGCGGACGGGCCGGCGCGATACGGCCGCGGAATACCGCGAACGCGCGGCATCGGTGCGCGACGCGGTGCGGCTCCGCTGCCGGTCGGCGGAGCGGGGGCTGTTCCGCGACGGTCCGGAGGCGGAGCAGTACAGCCAGCACGCCCAAATCTGGGCGGTGCTGAGCGGAACCGTCGCCGGCGAAGAAGCGGCGCGGCTGCTGCGGACGACGTTCGCCGACGCGTCGCTCGCGAAAGCGTCTTACGCGAACACGTATTACGCGTTCCGCGCGCTCGCGTCGGCCGGCTTGTACGCGGATTCGTTCTCGATGTGGGACGCGTGGCGCGAGCAGGTCGAGCTGCACCTGACCGCGTGGGTCGAGGACCCGGTGTCGGTTCGCAGCGACTGCCACGCTTGGGGCGCCATGCCGCTGCACGAGTTTCCCGCGGAGCTGCTCGGCGTGAAGCCGCGCGAGCCGGGCTTCGCCGCGATCGAGCTGTCCCCGACGCCGGGGCCGCTGACGTCCGCGGAAGGCGTCGTCGCGACGCCGCGCGGGCGCGTAGCGGTCGCTTGGTCGATCGCCGGCGGCGAGTTCGCGTTGCGCGCGAGCGGTCCGGCGGACACGCCGGTCGTCGTCGTCCTGCCGAACGGCGAGACGCGCGCGTTCGACCGGATGGACGGCGCCGGCATCGAGGTTTCGTGCGCGATCGCGCGTACGGAAGAGGAGGCGGCGGGATGAAGCCGGGCGTCGCATATGATCCGGAACACGGGTCGCCGGACGCGCGGCCGGTCGATGATCGCAAGCTGAAGGACGCGCGGACGTCGGAACAACGGCGGCAAGGCGTGGATCGCAGCGCGGGACGCGACGGCGGAGGAGTGGCGCGAAGTTTTGGAGCAGGCGCTGCAAGAGGTTAATCAAGCAAATAATCAAATGTCCGCAACATAATCATTAGATTAGGAAGGGTTGTCCGGTTCCCGGGCAGCCCTTCCGGCATATTCAGAGATTGTATGCGTAACGAGGGGAGCTTCCATATAATCGGGGGTGTCGCAAGACAGATCCCATCACATGGAAGGGGAATGGATGTGAAACGAAGGAAGCTGGCAAGCAAGCGGGTCGTCGTTCCCTTGGCGCTGGTCATGACGTTCGCGCCTTTCGGCTCGGCATCGGCGTCGGCGGATCCGGCGGCCGAAGCATCGGCGGTCGCCTCCGCCGCGCAGACGGTCGTCGAAGAACGATTCGACGACATGACGACGGGGGAGACGCCCGCCGGATTTTCCGTATCCGAGGGCGGAGGCACGGTTCGCGTCGCCGAAATACCGGATGCGGCGAACAAGAGCTTATACCTCGAGGATACGAGCGCATCTACGAACGTGCTCGCCGGCAAGTCGTTCGACGCGTTGGCCGGCGAGGTTACGGTCGAGATGAAGTTTATGATGCCGGCGTACGTCAGCTCCACCAAGGTCGTGCGCCTCAAGGGGAGCGGGGGAACTCCGGTCGTCTTGGAGACGAAGAGCGACAGCGTTACGTACCGGCATGCCGGGGACACGTACGAGCCGATCGCGCCCGTCGCGGCGAACGAATGGATCGACTTCAAGATCGTAGCGGATACGGTTCGCGATACGGCCGACGTGTACGTGAACGGCGAATTGAAAATCGACGGCGCGCCTTTCTACAGCGCCGCGGACACGGTCGACTTTCTGGAGACGTTCACGCCGAACGGCAGCACGGGCTCGCATTACGTGGACGACATCATCGTCTCCGGTACCCCTTACGCCGACCCGGAGGAGCCCGGCGACGGCGGCGAGGCGCCAACGCCGCCTGCGGACGGAATCTACGAAGCGGAGGATGCGGCGTTCTCGGGCGCCGTGATCGACAATAAGCACCCCGGCTACAGCGGTACGGGCTTCGTCGACTACAACCCGAATGCGCCGGGCGGGTGGATCGAATGGACGGTCAACGTACCCGCGGCGGGCGAGTACACGATCGAATTCCGGTACGCGTCCGGAGCGGCGGAAGACCGGCCGGCGGACATTCTCGTAAACGGCGCCGTCGCGATTCCGCAGCTGTCGTTCCCGTCCACGGGCGACTTCACGGCGTGGAAGACGACGTCCGGGAAAGCGTCGCTGGCGGCGGGCGTCAACGTCATCCGCGCGACGGCGACGGGCGCGAACGGCGGGGCGAACATCGACCGCCTGCGCGTGCACAACGATCCGGACGACGGGGGACCGCCTCCGATCGTGACGGAGGAGGTCGAGGTCGAGGCGCTCTTGGGCGGGCTGCTCGCGAAGAAACTGGAATCGCTCGGCATGCTGGCGGATCGCGAGCGTCCGGCGGACCGGGTCGTCGCGCGGATCGAATGGATGTCCATGCTGAACGATGCGCTGGGCTTCGTCGACGAGGAGACGTTCCCGTACTTGTCGGCGGAAGACCGGGTCTGGGACGTGCCGCTGGCGCAGTGGGACGCCTACGTGCTCCAAGCGGCGAAGGAGGCCGGATACGTCGAATCGTCCCAAGGCGAGGCTGTCCGACCGTACGAAGGCATTACCCGCGCGGAAGCGGCCGGCATGCTCGCGAAGGCGCTGAAGCTGAAGGCCGGAGGCGGCAACGGCGCCGTCGGCGCCGTCGTCCGGGAAGGCATCATGTCCGCTGGCGGCGGTAACGACTTCGGTTCGAAAAGCATGCTGAAGGCGTCGGAGGCGGCGACGATCCTGCAGCGTCTTCGCTCCTTCTCGGCGCGTCCGAACGACGTGCGCGTCGTCGGCGTCCATGCCGTCGCGGAACGCATCGCGGCGGTGACGCTGAACGCCCCGCTCGCCGACGTCGACTTCGGCGATGTCGCGATCAGCGTGCCCGAAGGCGCTTGGAAGACGCTCAACCCGGCGTTCCGCGACGTACCGGCGACGAGGGCGGCGGCGGGCGTGAACCGGTTCGGCAACACGGTCCTGTTTTACGAGTTGACCGAGTCGCTCGGGCCGGGAGCGACCTACGCGCCTGCACCGGGGAACCCGCCTGATTCCGGCGATTTGACGCAAGCGGTGCGGCAGGCGAACAATCTAGTGTCCTGGCAGATGGATCACGGCGGTTGGACGAAGGCGATGCCGTACGACCGACCGTGGAACGGCACGGAGAAGAAGTCGACGCAGTTCGGCTCGACGGGCATCGAGCTCGGAGCGATCGACAACGATGCGACCGTGAAGGAAATCCGCTTCCTCTCTCAAGTGTACCGCGAGACGAACGAAGCGGCATTCAAGGAGAGCGTGAGGAAGGGCATCGACTTCTTGCTCGGGATGCAGTACGAGACGGGCGGATGGCCGCAGGTGTATCCGGAGCGGGGGACGCCCGGAGACGGCGTCTACTATTCGAATTACGTCACGTTCAACGACAATGCGATGATCAACGTGCTCGATCTGTTCGACGACGCGCTCGGCGGGGCGTACCCGTTCGATACGGACCTGCTCGACGAGGGGACGATCGAACGCATCCGGGCGGCGAAAGCGAAGGGCATCGAATTCATTCTGAACGCCCAGATCGAAGCGAACGGCGTCCTAACGGCCTGGTGCGCGCAGCACGACCCGTTCACCTACGAGCCGAGAGGCGCCCGCGCTTACGAGCATCCGTCGATCTCGGGCTCCGAGTCGGTCGGCATCGTGCGTTATTTGCTGTCGCAGCCGCAGACGCCGGACATTCAGCGCGCCGTCAAGGCCGCCCTGGAGTGGTTCGATCAGGCGAAGCTGGAGGGCGTCCGCTACGTCAGCGCGGACCCGAACGGCGTGTACTTCGTGGAGGATCCGAACGCGGTGTCCTGGTACCGGTTCTATGAAATCGGCACGAACCGAGGCATCTTCTCGGGGAGGGACGGGGTGATCAAGTACAGCATTCAAGAGATCGAGCAGGAGCGCAGGAACGGCTATTCGTGGGGCGGCAGTTACGCGAAGGCGCTGCTCGAGACGGCGAAGTCGACCGGTTACTTCGTCGGACGCGTGTATGGGAGGGTGATCGATACGAATTCCGTCGATGCGGAAGGCAGAACGCTCCGGGCGGGCGACCTGCTGCGGGCCGGGGACGTTCGAGAGGCGCTGAGCGCGCTCCCGAGCCGAATCGTCGTGGCGCAGGACGGCTCGGGCGACTACGTATCCGTGCAAGCGGCCGTCGACGCCGTGCCGGCGAACAATGCGGAGCCGGTGGAGATTTACATTCATAACGGCGTGTACGAAGAGGTCGTGACGATTCCCGCGAACAAGCCGTTCATCACGATGATCGGGGAGAGCGCCGAGGGCACGGTCCTTACGTACGACAACTACTCGGGCAAGGAGCGCCCGACCGGTGGCACGTACGGCACGAGCGGCAGCGCGAGCATGTTCGTGAACGGCACCGACTTTACCGCGCGGAATCTGACGATCGCCAATTCGTTCGACGAGTCGTCCGTTACAGCGACGAATAAGCAGGCCGTGGCGCTGAACGTGCGCGGCGAGCGCCATCGGTTCATCGGCGTCCGACTTCTCGGCAATCAAGACACGCTGCTGACGAACGGCGGCACGCAATATTTCTATCGGTGCTACATCGAGGGCGACGTCGACTTCATCTTCGGCGGATCGAGCGCCGTCTTCGAGGAGTGCGTCATCCATTCGCTGGACCGCGGTTCCGCTACGAATAACGGCTATATCACCGCCGCGAGCACGATGATTACGGAGCCGTACGGCTACTTGATCGTGAACAGCAAGCTGACGAGCGACGCGGCGCCGGGCACCGTCTGGCTCGGCCGCCCGTGGCATCCGAGCGGCAATCCGGACGCGATCGCGAGCGTGCTGTACATGAACGTCGAGATGGGCGCGCACATCAACCCGATCGGGTGGACCGATATGTCCGGCTTCCTTGCGAAGGACGCGCGCTTCGCCGAGTACGGCAGCTACGGACCCGGCGCCGTCGTCGCGGACACGCGTCCGCAGCTGACCGAAGGGGAAGCGGCGTTGTGGACGATCGAGAACGTGCTGAAGGGCTGGAATCCGAAAGAAGCGGCGGAATAAAACCAAGGGCTGTCCCCGGGGATTGGGGCAGCCCTTGGTTTTAGCCAGGCGTCGAGACCAAGACCAATAGAGAACACGGATGTTCCTTATTTCCGAGGCAGACGCCGAAAAGAGCCGAATAGGGAACAGCAATGTTCGCTATTTCCGGAAAATCGGCTGAAGTCGAGCTGATCCGGCGAATTAGGGAACATTCGTATTCCTTATTTCGCTATATTCGAACTTGCCGACCGGAATAGGGAACATTCCTGTTCCCTAAGCGCGTACCCGCGCTCTTGCCGCCGGCGCGCTCGCCGAGGCCGCGGTCATACGCCGGGCTTGCCGTACTTGGCCCGGTACTGGCCGGGCGTCATGTCCTCCTGCTTTTTGAAGGAGCGAATGAAATTTTGCGGGTTCGTGTACGTCAACCGTTCGGCGATGTCCTTCACGGACATGTCGGTTTCGACGAGCCACTTCTTCGACATGTTCATCCGGTACTGCGATAAGTAATCGCTGAACGACATATCCGTCTCCTTCTTGAAGACGCTGCTTAAATAAAAGACGTTATAATGCAATCGGGAGGCGCATTCCTCCAACGTCAAATCGCGGTCGAATTCGCTGCGGATGATATCGATGATCTGCTCCGAGATGTTCTGGTATTGCGACGCCTGCCGATCTTGAAAGACGCGGATCAGACGGCCGACGATGCGAGTGTTGTACCAGTTCTCGATCTCTGCGCTGACGTACAGCTGCAACAGCTCTTCGTATAAGGAACTCTCCTTGGCGTCCAGCTGGTCCAGCCCGATCCCGGCCTCCTGCATGACGACCATCAGGCTGTTCAACAGGCGGATGAGCGAGATCTGGTATTCATGAGGCGTGCGATCCTTCAAAAACACTTCTCCCAGCCATTGCTTCAGCAGCTTCGAGGCGAGCTCCTCGTCGGCCAGCTTGATGGCGTCGATGAGCTGATTCTCGATCTGCGTCGGATAGAAGTACACCTGCGTGTGCTTCCCGGAGTTGAGGCTCGAGTAGGGAACGATGACGCCCTTGCCCAGCTTCATCCGATGCTTCAGCGCTTCGAGCCCTTCCTGATAGCCGCGCGACGCGCGATGGACGCCGGCGAACGGAAGGCTGATGCCGATGCTGACGTCGAGATCGAGGTAGCGGCGCATGTTTTGCTGCACGGCTTCCGTTACCTTGTAGATGTACAGGTTGAAGTCGTCATGCGACATGCCGGCGCCGCCGATAAGCGTCACGAGCGTCTGATCCAAGATGACGGGAGGCAGCCGATCGGACTTCGGCACCATCTCTTCGACGATGTTGCCGGCTGCGAACAGCAGCAGGTCCAAATCCTTCTGATCGTAGCGCGTCTCGACCAGAATGTCGATCTGCAGCGTGAGCACGGCCAAGTGATTCCAGTTCCGGATCACCTCCCGATAGCCGAACAGCTCGAGCTTCTCCTCGATTTCCGATGCGCCGAGCTGGCCTTGGAACAGCTTGTGCAGGAAGAAGGTGCGCACCTGCAGACTGTTCTGGTGCAGCTCGTGCCGCATCTTCTCGTTGGAGGCGAACAAGTCGCGAATATGCTCGTCGATGATCTGCAGCTCGTTCTTCTTGGAGGCCGTCGACTCCGGCAGCCGCTCGGCGATCAAGCGGAACATCTCGCGGATCGGCGTGTACACCCTGCGGCTGCCGAGCCAGACGAACAACACGCACAGGCATAGGATCAGCAAGCAGACGGAGGCGGTGAACCATCCGATCGAGCGCGCTTCCTTCGTAAACTCGGACATCGTCGTGAACGAGGCGTACGTCCATCCGTTGAAGTCGGAACGGACGTACGTAACCGAGATCGGCTCGCCGCCGACGATCGTCTCGAACTGGCCGGAGGCGCCGCCGAACTTCGGGAGGTCCGCTTCGGCGATCGAGCCCGTCTCCGCGAGCGGAGCGCCGATCTTCGACGCGTCGGGATGGGCGACGATGCGAAGCCGCGCGTCGAGCACCATGACCTCGCTGGCCGCCGGCGGGTTGTCGAGCATCGCGCCGAGGCTGCAGCTCGGGATCGTCGCCAAGGCGACGCCGCGCTTGTTCGACGTGTGCAGCGGCATCTTCTTGACGAGCGTCACGGTCGTCGGACAGCCATAGCTTTCGGTGTCGCTGGAGCCGAGCGCGGCGGTGTCGAGCATGACCCAGCTCGTGCTGTGCTCCAGCTCCATCAGCTCGAGCAGCGTCGTCTTGGACGCGTATTCGTCGAACGTGTACAGACCGCGGTTGTTGATCACCCAATCGGAAGCGGGATTCGCCAGGATGACGTCGGTGACGTACGTGTCCGGGGACTGCAGCAGGTTCAGCTCTTCCTTCAGCTGGTTATATAGCTGGAAATCCGTAAAGTTCAACGTCCGAAACAGCGCGTCTTGCACCTTATTCGTATTAATGACGTAATTCAGCGTGTAATCGACCGTCCGAAGCACCTGCTCCATATTGCCGTTCATCTGATTCATCATTTGGATGTTGCTGCGGTTCACATGCGTCTGGATCGCGTCCGACGATTTCATGTAAGAGAACAAGCCGAGCGTCAAGATCGGGAAAATGCTGATGGCGAATCCGAACAATATCATATTCTTATACAGGCTAGACCTCTTCAATCGATTCGCCGCCTATCGCGTAGAATATTTTACAAAACCCGTTGAAAACGCTTTAATGTTATCATACAAGAAAAACGATGCCACGCCCTAATTATACAGAAAATCGAGCGGAGGTCGAGAATATGAACCCGAGATGGATCTATGTCGCGTCGGCCGCGTCGTTCGCGCTCCTGTCGCTCTCGGGCTGCGCCGGTTCGATATCCGGCTTCGGCGGCGCAGCGGCGGAGCGAACCGCGGAAGGCGGCGGCGCCGACGTCGCGCGCATCTCGATCATGGCGAACCTGCATACGCCGGAGGTGCCGTCTCCCTTGATCGAGACGATGCTGGAGGAGGCGACCGGGGTAGAGCTGACGTTCCAGTGGACGCCGGACGGCAGCTACGAAGAGAAGTTCAACGCGTCCATGGCGACGGGAACGATGCCCGACGCGGTCTATTTGAAGAACGCGTCCATGCTGACGTTCCTGCGGGAACCGATGCAGAGCGGGTTGTTTTGGGAGATCGGGCCGTATCTCGAGGAGTTCCCGAACCTCGACCGGCTGCAGACCGAGGTGCTGCGCAATACGGCCGTCGAAGGCAAGGTGTACGGACTGTATCAGGAGCGGCCGTCGTCGCGGCAGGGCGTCATTTTCCGAAAAGATTGGGCGGACCGTCTCGGCTTGCAAGCGCCGGCGACGATCGACGAGCTGTATACCATGTTGTACCAATTCACTTATAACGATCCGGACGGCAACGGGGTCGACGATACGATCGGCTTAACGGACCGCAGCGATCTCGTCTACGGCGCGTTCAAGACGGTACTGTCCTATTTCGGCGCGCCGAACGGCTGGGGCGAGAAGGACGGGCGGCTCGCGCCGGAGTTTATGTTCCCGGAATATCGGGAGACGATGAACTTCTTCCGCAAGCTGCACGAGGAGGGGCTCATCAACCGCGACTTCCCGGTGACGGCGAAGGCGGATCAACAGGACTTGCTGACGATGGGCAAGGCGGGCGTGTACATCGGAGCGATGGGCGACGTGATCAGCCTGCAGACGAAGGCGGCGCAGTCGAATCCGAACGCGGTTCTCGACGTGCACAACCGGATCGCGGGACCGAAGGGCGAGCGCGTATGGGCGACGCCGGGCTTCGGCACGGTGGTGCTGTTCCCGAAGTCCGCCGTCCGCTCGGAAGAGGAGCTTCGCCGGGTGCTCGGGTTTTTCGACGAGCTGATGACGCCCGAGCTGGCGAACCTGCTGCATTGGGGCGTGGAAGGCGTGCATTACACGGTGGAAAACGGTAAAGCCGTCCCGTCCGACGACTTCGACTTGAAATATAAAGACGTGAAACCGTACCAAGGTATCGAGATCGGGGGACCGAGTACGATCGAAGGCTTCCTGGAATCCGACTTCCGGATGCCGGTCAAGGGCAAGGCCGATCGGCTGACGAAGGATAACGATTCGATGCTGGTGCTCGATCCGACGGCGGGATTGCATTCCCGCACGTTCGACGAACGCGGCATGCGGCTGCAGGAAATCGTCAGAGACGCGACGTACCATTATATTTTGGGGATGATCGACGAAACGGGCTTCGAGGCCGAAGTGCAGCGGTGGCTGCGGGAGGGCGGCGAGCGCATCATCCAAGAGTTTAACGATTCGGACGGCATGTAGGAGATTCGTTCTCCGCATGCCGTTTTTTTTCGCTTATCTATAGGATCATATGTTCGTAATCGCGCGCGTTGCGGATAATCATTAGATTGGATTCGTCCGCGCGGCGCGGCGTTGCGGCTCTCGGCGCGCCTCCCGCAAATCCCGGGATTATGTACGTAACGGCCGCGATCGATTTACGGTAGAGGGGTAGGAAACATCATCTTACCCATTGGAGGTCATAATCATGGCAAACAAGAGAGCCAGCATGCTATTGGCGGCATTGACCGCGCTGGCGGTTACGGCCGGCTGCGGAAGCGCCTCGACCGGCGGATCGGAAGCGCCGGAGCAGCCGGCGAACAACGCGGGGGCGGGCGCCCAGGCCGAAACGAAGACGGAGCCGGAAGCGCCGAAGGAGCCGTTCAAGCTTTCCATTATGGCGAACCTGCACACGCCGGAGGTTCCCTCGGATAAAATCGAGAAGCTCGTAGAGGAAGCGACGAACACCGAGCTGGACATCCAATGGGTGCCGGACGGCACGTACGACGAGAAGATGAACGCCTCGTTCGCGACGGGCACGCTCCCGCAGGCGACGTACATTAAAAACCAAACCTCGCTCATCATGCTGCGCGACGCGATTCGGAACAATCAATTTTGGGAAATCGGGCCGCTGCTCGAGCAGTACCCGAACCTGAGCAAGCTGAACCCCGAAGTGCTCAAGAACACGTCGGTCGACGGGAAGATCTACGCCTTGTACCAAGAGCGTCCGCTCTCCCGTCAGGGCCTCATCTATCGGAAGGATTGGGCCGACAAGCTCGGCTTGTCCGCGCCGACGAACGTCGACGAGCTGTACGCGATGCTGAAGGCGTTCGCGGAGAACGACCCGGACGGCAACGGCGCGAAGGATACGATCGGATTGACGGACCGCAGCGATCTCGTCTACGGCGCGTTCAAATCGGTCAGCTCTTGGTTCGGCACGCCGAACGGCTGGGGCGAATCGGAAGGCAAGCTGGCGCCGGAATTCATGTTCCCGCAGTACATGGAGACGATGAAGTACATCAAGAAGCTGCACGAGGAAGGCCTCATCAACCAGGATTTCCCGGTGACGAGCAAGACGGACCAGCAAAACCTGCTCATCACGGGCAAGGCCGGCGCGTACATCGGCTCCATGGCCGACGTCGTCAGCCTCGATTCGAAAATTACGGATGTCAATCCGAACGCGCTCCTCGACGTACAGAACCAAATCAGCGGTCCGGACGGCAAGTTCGGCATCTGGGCGATCCCGGGCTACGGCTCCGTCGTGCTGTTCCCGAAGTCGGCGGTCAAATCCGAAGACGAGCTGAAGAACATCCTCGCCTTCTACGACAAGCTGATGAGCCCCGAGCTGGCGAACCTGATTTACTGGGGCGTCGAAGGAGAGCACTACGCGATGGAAGGCGACAAGGTCGTGCCGATCGAAGATACGAAGATTACCGATCGCGACGTGAAGCCGTACCAAGCGCTGCAGATCGGCGGCATCAGCACGATCGACGGCTTCTTCGAGGCGAAGCATCTGCTGCCGGCGAAGGAGAAGGCGGAGCAGCTGATCGTGGATAACAACAAGTACCTCATCCACGACCCGACGGCGCCGCTCGATTCCGCGACGTTCACGCAGGACGGCGTACGCTTGCAAGAGCTGATCAAGGACGCGACGTACAAGTTCATGCTCGGCGACATCGACGAGGCCGGCTTCCAAGCGGCGATCGACACGTGGCTGAAGCAGGGCGGACAGAAGATCATCGACGAGTTCAACGCTTCTTACGCGCAGGCGAAATAACCGGTCGTTCCGAACGGCGGAGGCCGCGCGCGGCGGAACGCAAGCCGCAGCCGCGCGGCCTCCCATTTTCCCACTATAGAAAGGAAGAGAAATCATGCGAGATACGGCCGTAGGCAACGCGACGCTCGCCAAGACTAGAAGGAATTCGGAGCTGCTGAGGAGACTCGTGAAAAACCGGGCCTTGTATCTGATGATTCTCCCCGGCTTTCTGTTCTTCGTTATTTTTAAGTACATCCCGATGGGCGGGCTCGTCATCGCTCTGCAGGATTATCAGCCGTACCTGGGCATCATGAACAGCCCGTGGGTCGGACTCAAACATTTCGAGCGATTGTTCGCCGAACCGATGTTTTTTACGATTCTAAGAAATACGCTGCTGTTGTTCTTCATGAACCTGTTGTTTTACTTCCCGGTGCCGATCGTCCTCGCGCTCATGTTGAACGAGGTGCGGCGGGAGATGTTCAAGCGGTTCATTCAGACGCTCGTCTACATTCCGCACTTCATGTCTTGGGTCATTATCGTATCCATTTCCTTCGTCATGCTGTCCATGGACCGCGGCATCATCAACGAGCTGCTGGTCATGATGGGTTTCGAAAAGATCAACTTCCTCATGAGCAACGAGTGGTTTCGCCCGATGTACGTCCTGCAGATCGTCTGGCGGGAAGCCGGATGGGGGACGATCATCTACTTGGCGGCCATGGCCGCGATCGATCCGGGGCTGTACGAAGCGGCTCGGATGGACGGCGCCAACCGGTTTCGCCAAATTTGGCACATTACGTTGCCTTCGATCCGCAGCGTCATCGTCGTGCTGCTCATCCTGAAGATCGGAGACGTGTTGGAACTCGGCTTCGAACATATTTATCTCTTGCTCAACTCGATGAATCGCGAGGTGGCGGAGATATTCGATACGTACGTCTATACGGCGGGCCTTCGCCAAGGGCAGTTCAGCTTCAGCACCGCGGTCGGATTTTTCAAGTCGATCGTCGGCTTGGTCTTGGTCATGGGCGCGAACTGGCTGTCGAAGAAGGTCGGCGAGGAAGGCATCTACTAAGAGGGAGAGGCGAAAAAGCCATGGTCCAAGACAAAACGCTGGGAAGCCGGCTGTTCGATATCGTCAATTACACGCTGTTGTCGCTCATCGGTCTCGTGACGATTCTTCCGTTCATCCACGTGATCGCGGGCTCGTTCACGACCGTTACGGAGCTTGCGACGAAGCAGTTCGTCATCATTCCGACCGTATGGTCGCTCGACGCGTACAAATATATTTTCTCGACGAACACGTTGTTTCGGGCGCTAGGCGTCTCCGTCGTCGTGACGCTGTTCGGCACGCTGTTCAGCATGTTCCTGACGGCGCTGATGGCGTACGGCTTGTCGCGCAGAGACTTGGACGGACGGAGCGGCATCATGTTTCTGGTCGTGTTCACGATGCTGTTCAGCGGCGGGATGATTCCGACGTTCCTCGTCGTGAAGGAGATGGGCCTTATCGATTCGCTGGCGGCGCTCGTCGTGCCGACGGCGATCAACGCCTTCAACTTGATCATTATGCGCAACTTCTTCCAGAACTTGCCGGACGGGCTGGAGGAGTCCGCGAAGATCGACGGCTGCAACGACTGGGGCATCCTGTTCCGCATCGTCATTCCGCTGTCGATGCCGGCGATCGCGACGATTTCTCTGTTCTACGCGGTAACGTACTGGAACACGTATATGACGGCGATCTTGTACTTGAACGACGCGGCGAAATGGCCGGTGCAGGTCATCCTGCGTCAGATCGTCATCTTGGCCAGCGGCCTGACCGCCGATACGTCCGGCATGGAAGACTTCGTGCGCCCGCCGGAGCAGACGGTGAAGATGGCGGTCATCGTCGTGGCGACGCTGCCGATCTTGCTCGTGTATCCGTTCCTGCAGAAGCATTTCGCCAAGGGCGCGCTGCTCGGATCGATCAAAGGATAAGAGGGGGAGAACGCCGTGTTGGAAAAGGAACCTACGATCTACGCCCCGATCGTCGCGGGCAACTACGCCGACCCTGCCGTCATCCGCGTCGGCGAGGACTATTATATGACGCATTCCTCGTATAAGCTGACGCCCGGGCTCGTCATCTGGCATTCCCGGGACCTGCAGAGCTGGAAGCCCGTCGCCGCTGCGCTCCAGGAATATCTGGGCGACGTATGGGCGCCGGACTTCGCGGAGTACGAGGGAACCTATTATATTTACTTCCCGGCGAATCGGTCGAATTGGGTCGTCACGGCCCCGCATCCGACCGGCCCGTGGAGCCGCCCGATCGATCTCGGCATCAAGGGCATCGACCCCGGACACGTCGCCGGGCCGGACGGCAAGCGATACTTGCACATGTCCGGGGGCGAGTTCGTCGAACTGGCGAAGGACGGGCTGTCCGTCGTCTCGGAGCCCCGCCATGTGTACGACGGCTGGCGGTACCCCGACGACTGGGTCGTCGAAGCGTACAGCTTGGAAGGACCGAAGATCACGTACCATAATGGGTATTATTACCTCACCGTGGCGGTCGGCGGCACGGCCGGTCCCCCGACGAGCCATATGGCGGCGTCCTCCCGATCCCGAACGCCTTGGGGACCGTGGGAACATTCCCCATACAACCCGATCGTGCGGACGGCGTCGAGCGCGGAGCGTTGGTGGTCGAAGGGGCACGGCTCGCTCATCGACGCGCCGGACGGCACGTGGAGGATCGTGTACCATGCGTACTTGAACGGCTTCCACACGCTCGGGCGGCAGACGCTCGTCGAGCGGATCGAGTGGACGGACGACGGCTGGTTTCGCACGGCGCCGAACCCGATCGAAGCCTCCATCGACGCGGGAACGTTCGAGGACGACTTCGGAGGGGCGTCGCTCGCGCTGCACTGGCAATGCGAAGGGCGGCGTCCGGCGGACCGGTTCGCGCTAAGCCCGGACGGACTCGCCGTCGCCGGAGCGGAGGGCGCTTCGCCGCTGCTGTTCATGCCGAAGCACGAGCGGTACGAAGCCGAAGTCGAGGCGGTCGTCGAGGGGGACGCGGAGGCGAGATTGTTGCTGTATTACAACGATTCGGCATACTTGGGCATCGGCTTGCATGCGGGGGGCGTGCGGCATTTCCGATCGTTCAAGAGCTACGCCACGATGCCGGACCTCGGCCGCAAAGCGCGCATCCGCATTCGGAACGACCGGCATATCGTCACGTTCTACTACAGCTTCGACGACGGCGCGACGTGGGCGAGGTACGACAAGACGATCGACGCCTCCGGTCTGCACCATAATACGTTCGGAGGGTTCTTAAGCCTTCGCGTCGGATTGGACGCCGTCGGGAACGGACGGGCGACGTTCCGCCGATTCTCGTACCGTCCGCTTGCCGAAGAAAGGGAGAGGGGAGTGCAGGCATGAATCGACGGATGGAGGCGCTCCTCGCGGACGGCGACGCGCTGTTCGACGGTTTTTTCGACTGGCTGGAGGGGCAGTACGACAAGGCGTCGGGAGGATTTTATTACGCCCGGAGCTCCAGGGCGTCCGGCCGCTTCTCGCCCGACATCGAGTCGACGGCGCAGGCGCTCAACATCGTCGAGCGATGCGGCTTGCTGGACCGCTTGGACGAACGGATGCGCGAGGGAATGATCCGGTTTTTCCGATCGAAGCAGGATCCCGGCACCGGTTGGTTTTACGACGACGACCCGAATATGCGCCTAGACGACGTCATGGTCGGCCGCGCGCTCGGGTACGGCTTGCACGCGCTCGACAAGCTCGGCGCGGCGCCGCTCGATTCGCGGCCGGCGGAGAGCGGCGCGACGCCGGCGTATATGGCTTCGCCCCAGTCGTTCGGCGAATGGCTGCGCTCGATCAGCCTCGCGAACAGCTGGCGGGGCTGCGACAAGCTGTCGCATTGCGGCGCGCATCTCGCCGCGCTCGCGCCGGAGCGGCGGGAGCTTTACGTACGCGAGGCGTTCGACTACTTGAACGGCATTCAGGATCAAGACACCGGCTTCTGGGGCGAGGGCGCGCCGTACGTTCGGCTGTCCGGCACGTTCAAGCTGCATCTGTTCTATCGGCGGTTCGGCGTGCCGATGCCGCGGCAGGACCGGATCTACCGATCCATCCTCGACGCGCTCCGGACGGAAACCGCCTTCGATATGTGTTATATCCGCAACCCGATCAGCCTGTTGTCGTCCATGAGGCCGGCCATCGCGGCGGACGAGATGACGGAGATCGCCGAGACGACGCTCGCGAATATGGCGAAGCTGAAGCGGGCCGACGGCGGCTTCTCGCGGGAGCTCCACGGCTCCCCGCCGGCGCCGAACGTCGCGCAGGTGAAGCCGGGCGAGTCGTACCCCGACATGCCGGTCGCGGTGCCGCTCGGTCTCGGCCTCGTCGAAGGCGATATGAACGCAGGCACGCAGGCCGTCTTGATCCGTTATACGCTGCGCGAGCTGGCGGGACTGCCGCACCGGCATTTGGCGGTGCCGGACGGTCGGTTCGGCGCCGAGAAACACACTTCGTTTTCCGAGAGGAGATCATCCGCCCATGAACACTGAAGAACGCGCCGCGCTCGCGCTGCGCGCCCCGCTCGATTACGCGAAAGCCGCTTGCGATTCGTTGATGAAGACGTTCGCGCCGGAGGCGCTGCCGCCCGCGGGACGGTGGCATTACCATCAAGGGATTTTCCTTCAAGGGATGCTGCAGGTTTGGAAGCGCGCGGGGAACGATTCGTATTTCGAATATCCGAAGCGATACGTCGACCATCTCGTGGACGAAGACGGCAACCTGCTCTTCGCCCGCGACGAGCTCGATTCGATCATGCCGGGGCTGCTGCTGCTCGCATTGGACGAACATACCGGCGACCGGCGATACCGCATGGCGGCCGACAAGCTGCGCGGCTTGTTCCGCACGCTGAACGCGACGTCGGAGGGCGCGTACTGGCACAAGGATAAGTATCCGTACCAGATGTGGCTCGACGGCTTGTATATGGGCGGCGTCTTCGCGCTGCAGTACGCTGCGAAGTACGGTGAACCCGAGCTCGTGCCGATGGTGCTGGAGTGGGAGAAGCTGATGCGCAGGCATATGTCCGACGAGGCGACGGGTCTCTTGTATCACGCGTGGGACGAAAGCCGGAAGGCGCCGTGGTCCGATCCGGACACCGGCAATTCTCCGGAATTTTGGGGGCGGTCGCTCGGCTGGTACGGCATGGCGCTCGCGGATTTCCTCGACGCGCTGCCGGCGGAGCACCCGGGCCGCCCGGAGATCGCGGCGGCGCTCGGCCGCTTCGTCGACGGGCTCGTACGGTTCCAGGACGAGAGCGGCCTCTGGTACCAAGTCGTGGACAAGGGCGATCGGGCCGACAATTGGCTGGAGACGTCGTGCACGAGCCTGTTCGTCTACGCGATCGCCGGCGCCGCGAGGCACGGCTGCGCGGGGGAAGAGCGGCTGGAAGCGGCGCGCCGCGGTTACCGCGGCTTGATCGAGCGGCTGCGCACGGACGGCGAGGGGCGTCTCGTCGTGCCGGACATCTGCATCGGGACGTCGGCGGGGGATTACCGGAACTACGTCACGCGTCCGGTCAGCGACAACGACCTGCACGGCGTCGGCGCTTTCGTCTTGGCCTGCGTCGCGATGGAAGCGTTGGGGGAGCGATAAGTACAAAAGAGGGGCTGTTGCGCAGATCGCAACAGCCCCTCTTTTCTTTTCTAGAACTCCGGTATGAACACTTCGACCTCGCGTTTCGCCTTCGCGGAGCGCAGGATGCCGTCGATGACCGCCTGATTGCGGACGATCTGTTCGCCGGGGATCGGCGCCGGGCGTCCGTCGCGCACCGCTTCGACGAAGTCGCGCACCTTCTCGTGGAACAAGTTTTTCTTATGCTCGACCGTCGGGATCGGGCTCTCCGTGTGGTGGCCGGCAATGTCGTGGAACATCGTGATCGAACCGACGCTGCCGTCCCAGACGCCGCTCCACGGACCTTTGCCGGCCGGCGTCACCTTCAGCCCGGCGTCCGTGCCGAGAAACATCGTCGCGCCGAGCGTGTCCATGTGCATCGCCCACGAAATTTTGAAGTTCATGACGAGGCCGTTGTCGAATCGGACGAGCGCCGCGCCGAAATCCTCGACCTGGAACCGGTCGGCTTCCGGGTGATATTTTCGATTCGTGCCGAAATGATTCGACGTATACGCCGACACCGTCACCGGCTTCGGGTTCCCGAGCGTGTTCATCGCCATGTCGAGCGAATAGCAGCCGATATCCGCGATCGCGCCGGCGCCGGCCAAGTCCTCGCGAATGAACGTGCCGCCCGGCATGCCCCGGCGTCTGCCGCCGCCCGTCTCCACGTAATACACGTCGCCGAGCTGTCCCGATTGCACCAAGTCCTTCAGCAGCGCCATATTCGGGTCATATCGCGGCTGGAAGCCGACGTTCAGCATGTTGCCGGTTTTCTTCGCCGTCTGCACCATCTCGACCGCTTGCTCGAGCGTTACGGACATCGGCTTCTCCAACATGACCTGCTTGCCGGCATTTAGCGCATCGATCGTCGTCTGATAGTGCGCCACGTTCGGCGTACAAATGCTGACGCCGTCGAGGTCGAGCTCGAGCAGCTTCCGGTGGTCGTCGTACGCCGCCGCGAAGCCGAGCTCCCACCTCGCGATGAATTGCTCCGCGCGGCCCGGCACGACGTCCGCGACCGCGACGATGTCGACGTAATCCAATTCTTTGTAAGCTTTCACGTGCGCGCCGGCGATGCCGCCGCTGCCGATGATGCCGATCTTGATTCGTTTGTCCATTCCGGATCTCCCGCCTTTATTCGAAAATATCCCCTGCTCGGCTACACTGTATCACAGCCAAGCCGCGGGTACATTCGACGATTGCGACATGGATGCTATAATTTCGCGACAGGTATTGCTTATCGAAGCGCTGCCAGATCGAACGCGGGAACGAGCCCTTCCTTCGCGGCGCGGCCGAGCAGCGAATCGACCGCGGCGAACCCTTCTTCGCCGAGATTCGCGGTGAAGTCGTTGACGTATAAGTCGATATGCGACTTCGCGACGTCCGGATCCATCTCTTGCGCATGCTCCGCGACGTAAGCGCGGGACGCTTCCGGATGCGCCCAGGCGTATTCGACGGACGCGCGCGCCCAGCCGGCGATCGCGTCGCGATCGAGGGAGCGTCGGGCGACGATGGCGCCGAGCGGAATCGGAAGGCCCGTGTCCGCTTCCCACCATTCGCCGAGGTCCGCCAGCTTGGTCAAGCCGTAGGACGGGTAGGTGAAGCGGGCTTCGTGAATGACGAGGCCGGCGTCGATGCTCCCGTCCCGCACGGCCGGCATGATTTCGTGGAACGGCATCACGACGATGTCGAGCGCGCCCTTCGCGTGCTGCGCCGCCCAAAGGCGGAACAGGAGGTACGCGGTCGAGCGCTCGCTCGGCACGGCGATCCGCTTGCCCGCAAGCGTCGCGGGGTCTTCGCTCTGCCGGCTGAGCACCAGCGGGCCGTTGCCCCGGCCGAGCGCGCCGCCGCACGGCACGAGGGCGTAATCCTTCAGCACCCACGGCAAGGCGGCGTAAGAAATCTTCATGACGTCGAGTCCGTTCGGCCCGGCGGCCAGATGGTTCGTTACGTCGATATCCGCGTACATGACGTCGAGCGGCGGCGCTCCGGGAATGAGGCCGTGCACCCAAGCGTGAAAGACGAACGTGTCGTTGGGACATGGGGAAAAGGCGATCTTCATCGCGTTCATCGGTTTCGTAACACCTCCGGAAATAGAGCGAACGCGGCTTCGAGCGCCGCGAGCGCGTCGCCGATCCGCCAAGCCGCGCGGTCCCGCGGACCGACGGCGTTGGAGATCGCGCGAATTTCGAGCGCCGGCACGCCGGCTTTGTAAGCCGCGGCGGCGACGCCGGCGCCTTCCATCGCTTCGGCGGCGACGCCGGGAATGCGCGCCGCGAGCGCGGCCGCGGTGACCGCGGTGCCGGTCGTCGTCGACACGGTCGCGATCGGTCCGACCGCCGCGGCGCGGCCGGCTTCCCGCAGCGCTTCGGCCCAGCGCGCCGCGAGCTTGGCTTCGACCGCGAACCGCGCGGAGCCGAAGCCGAGCGCTTCCACGTCGCGGAAGCCCTCCGGCGTCTCGGCGCCGAGGTCCGCGGCATGGATCGCGTCGGCGACGACGAGCTCGCCGACGCCGGCGCGGCCGGCGAAGCCGCCGCCGATGCCGGCGCTGATCGCCAGCGCGTAGCCGCCTTCGGCCAGCGCGAACGCCGCGCCCGCCGCGGCGAACGCCGGCCCGACGCCGGCCGCGGCGACGACGAAGCGCGGATCGTCGCCGATGCCGCGGAGCACCGCGTCCCGCTCGGCGTCGACGGCCGTAACGATCAGGATCCGGCCCTGCGAGGCGGTAGGTTCGTTCATGCGGCTGACAACTCCTTTGGCTTCGTTCGAGGTAGACACATTATGTAACTAACTATATCGAACCGGTCGTACGAAGACAAACTTCCCCGCGGATGCGGACGGCGCCGCCTTGCATTTTCTATACGAATGCCAGCTGCTCCATGTATCCTCGGGGATCCCGGCGGAGGAGTCTCTCTTCGCTCTTCTTTCTAATCTGTGCGTTGGAAAGGGCAACGCCCGCACCCGAGGGGAAGAAATCAAGTTTGAAAGGAAGCACAGGGGAGGCGCAAGCGCGAAGATACATCATAAATAATCGAATATCAATGTGAATTAATAAATAATAGTCACTTTACAATAGTGTGTGTCATACAGTATATTAAAACCAGGAGCTGATGAAATGAGCGAAAAGGATACGCAGGACCTCGTAAACGGGTTCGTGCAAGAACTGCGGAGAGGAACGATCATCCTCGGGGTGCTCAGCCAGTTGAAGAAGGCGCAGTACGGATACTCGTTGGTCGGCGTGCTCGAGGAGAAGGGGATTCAGATCGACCCGGGCACGTTGTACCCGTTGCTTCGCAGGCTGGAGAAGCAGGGACTGCTCGAAAGCCAATGGGACACGAACGAGGCGCGCCCCCGCAAATATTATTTGCTCAGCGAGACGGGCAAGCGGGTGTACGAGGAATTATGCGCGGAATGGTCGCGGATGGCGGAAGGCATACAGGCGTTAGTCGAGCCGAATCAGAAATCGTAGGGAGGATGCTTATATGGAAATCATCGATCGTTATGCGTACGCGGTGACGCAGCGGCTGCCGGAACGGCAGCGGAAGGATATCGACAAGGAGCTGCGAGGATTGATCGAAGACATGCTCGAAGAGCGCGTCGCGAGCGGAAGGACGCAGCGAGACGAGCGCGCGGCGGTGGAAGAGGTGCTGACGGAGCTGGGCGACCCGGCCGCGCTTGCGGAGAAGTATCGAGGGCGTCCGCGATACGTGATCGCGCCGGAGCTGACGGATGCCTATATCGCCGTGCTGAAGGTCGTCGGCGCGTCGATCGGGATCGCGCTCATGGTCGTCTTCGCGATCCGGTCCGCGATCGATCCGATGAACATGCTGGAGTACTTCGTCGATGCGATCGTGTCGATCTTCACCTTCGCGATTCCGCATGGCTTCGGATGGGTGACGGCGATCTTCATCGCATGGAGCTTCGTCGGAGCGGACGGGAAGTCGTTGGAGCTGCACGCGCATAAGGAACCTTGGACGCCGCGGCAGTTGCCCGAAGTGCCCGACGCGAAACGGCGCATCCCGAAGAGCGATCCGATCGCGGGCATCGCGTTCACGGTGTTCTTTACGGCGCTGGTCGTGTTTTTCCCGAACGTCTTCGGGGTCGTGATCCCGTCCGACGGAGGAGGGAGAACGATCGTCCCGTTTTTCTCGGAGGCGGGCATTCGGCCTTACGCTTGGGGCTTTCTCGCCATCGCCGCGGCCACGGTGCTGCTCAGCGCTTGGAAGCTGCGGCTGCGCCGCTGGACGCCGCCGCTCGCTTGGACGTACATCGCGCTCCAAGCGCTCTCCGCCGTCTTCGTCGTCTTCGCGTTCACGGACGGCTCGGTATACAATCCAAACTTCGTCGACGAGCTCGTGCAAGCAGGCTTCTTCCCGATCGACGGGGACGGTTTCCGGCTCTGGAGTCGATATGCGACGAAGTGGATCGCTCCGGTCGTCGCGTTGTTCCTGCTGCTGGACATCGGCCAGACGTTGTACAGGACTTATCGAAACTAACGAAAAGCCGGAAGACGTTACAACCGGTCCCCGCCCCGCTCCTCCCGGTAGCGCCCGGGCGGGAGGCCGGTCTTTCGGGCGAAGGCGCGCGTGAACGAATGAACGGTGCCGAAGCCGGTCCGCTCGGCGATGTCCTTGATCGCTTGGTCGGTATGCGCCAATAAGTATTCGGCTTGGCGAATGCGTTCCTCCCGCACGTACCCGTTGAACGACTCGTGGATGCCGCCGGCGAAGATGCGCGAGACGTGCCGCTCGGACACGTTCAAATATTCCGCGACGCGCGCGAGCGTCAGCGGCGCGTCGAGGTTGTCGCGGACGAACAGCTTCGCCCGCCGGAGCAAGTGTTCCGTCGAGTGGGTGCGCCGGACGTCGTTCGGCGGTCGGCGCGGAGAGAAGACGTCCGCGAACGAACGAAGCAGCGCATGCGCGACGCCGGAAGCCGAGGCGCCGGACAGCCGCAGATGCGGTTCCGGCGGCAGCGACAGCGCCCGCCAGAGCGACACCGTCGGCGCGCCGCCCGCGTCGTGCAGGCACACCTCCGCGTCCAAGGCGAGCCTTCGGAATCGTTCGACCTCTTCCGCGGACGAACGGCTTTCGTCGACGTCGAAAGAGACGAACGACAGCGATAAGCCGGAAGCGCTCCGGATTTGATGAACGACGCCGGGCCGAGAGCAAAACAACGTCCCTTGGCGCAGCCGGTATACCCGCTCTTCCCCTTCGAATTCGCAGTATTCCCCGACGCCGTCCCATACGTAACAGATCTCGAAGAAGGAATGTTTATGCACCGGGTTGTCGTAATGATTCGGGTTGTTCCCCCAGAAGTGCACCCGGAACGAGACGTCCGCCCCCGGCAGCGTCAATGCCGTTCGGTTCAACAGCTCTTCGCTTTCTCGCATGCGTTCCACCGCGAATCCCCCTCTGATGTCCGAATCGGGTAAAAACCTGTCTCCCCCGAACAAATACGATTCCATGGTACTCGAAATATAATAAAGTCACAAATCGCAATGATTTATTACACTTACACGAAGGGGACGCGAACGATGATCGGAGCGAAGGAAGCGGAGTTTTATCGAGAGAACGGGTATCTGCTGGTAAAAGGAGTCATCCCGAAGGCGGACATCGAGGTCATGCGGGAAGGCGTGGAGCGCATCATCCAGCGCGCGGCGAAGGCGAAGAAGGATGCGAATCATGCGTGGCAAGGCGATTACTTGCCGGCCGACGAACTGAAGAAGCTGGTGCTCAAAGGGTTCCATGACGTGCATTATCACGACGCGTCGTTCATGCGCGCGATGACGCATCCGAATATGGCGGCGGTGCTGACGCAGTTGATCGGACCGAACGTGCAGGTCCATCACTCCAAGATGCTGGTGAAGCCGCCGGAGAACGGCGCCGCCTTCCCGATGCATCAGGATCACCCGTACTTCCCGCACGCGAATCATACGATGCTGGCGGCGAGCCTACATCTGGACGACGCCGACGAGGCGAACGGGTGCCTGCACGTCATCCCGGGCTCGCATAAGCAAGGCCCGATTCCGCATGTCGGTCGGCATTACTTGAATCATGTCGAGTACCCGATTTCGATGGGGACGCCTTGCCCGGCGGAAGCGGGGGACGTCCTGTTCTTCAACTACTTGACGATTCACGGCTCGGGTCCGAACCGGAGCGAGCGCACGCGCCGTAACGTGCTGTTTCAATATAAGGACCCGTCGGACTTCCCGACGGAGATCACGCATATCGATTGGGGCGCAGGTCTCATGATCGCGGGCGAGAACCCGCACTTCGACAAGGTGGCTCCGAAATTTACGGTGAAGCCGGAGCAATAAGGTTTTCCCGAGGGAAAAGGGCGAGTCGCAGCCGAACGGCTGACGACTCGCCCTTTTTTTAGGATTCGGTTGCGATCGGCAGGAAGATGTCTACGGTCGTTCCGGCGCCCGGCGCGCTCGTAAACCGGATCGACCCGCGATGCGCCTCGACGATCCGGTGGCAAATCATAAGCCCGAGCCCCGTGCCGTCCGACTTCGTCGTGAAGAACGGATCGCCGATACGATCGATCAGCTCCTTCGGCATGCCGGGTCCCTCGTCGCGGATGCGGACGAGCAGCTCGTCGTCGACGGCTTCCATCTTCAAGTGAATCGCGCCGCCGTCCGGCATGGCGTCGATCGCGTTCTTCAGCACGTTGAGGAACACCTGCTTCATGCGATGCTCGTCGCAGCGTACCGGCGGCAGGCCGCCGCGATGGTCCCAGTGCACGGTAATGTTGTGCAGGAGCGCTTCGCTCTCGATCACGAGCAGGACGGCGCGAAGCGTATCGGCGAGGTCGTGATTGCGGTACGCGACGAGCTGCGGCTTCGACAAGCTCATGAAATCGTTGACGATATAGGTCATGCGATCGAGCTCGCTAAGCATCGTCTCGATGTAATAGAAGCGGGCGGGATCCAGTTCCCGGCGGAGCAGCTGCGTGAATCCGCGGAGCGACGTCAACGGGTTGCGAATTTCATGCGCGACGCCGGCCGCCAACTGCCCGATGACGGACAGCTTCTCGGAGCGGATCAAGAGCTCTTCGGCTTCCTTGCGTTCGGTGAGGTCCCGCATGACGCTGAGGGTGACCGACTTTCCGTTATAGTGATCGATCCGAATGCTCGAAATTTCGACCGAGATGACGCTTCCGTCGCAGCAGATGATTTGGCGCTCTTGGAAGGGCGTAGCATCGTAAGTCTGCATGACGTCGCGCACGACTTGAGCGGAGTTCTGGTGATGATCGGAATGAATGAAGTCGAAGATGCTCTTGCCGATAATTTCGTCTTTGCTCGAGGCGCGGACGAGCTTCGCCGTCGACTTATTGCAGTATATAATGGCGCCGCGGTCGGTGATCACGATCGGCTCGGGCAAAAACTTCAACAGCCGTTCGAACCGTTGGGAATGGTCGAGCAGTTCCTTCTCGCGGGCGATGCGCTCCGTCACGTCGCGAAGCACCGTCTGCACGTAACGTCCACCGAAGCGGTCGTCCGTATTTTCGATCACGACGCTGGACACTTCCGCATCGAACGTTTCGCCGTCGAGCCGGATAAACTTATGCACGGTGAAATCGAGCCTCGCGCCGATGCGGTCTTGCGCCTCGGACAGGCGCCGCTTCCCCGCTTCATGGAAATCCTTATGTATGAAATCATAGATGTTTCGTCCGATGAGCTCGGACGCGCTGAAGGCGCGGAACATGCGGACCGTCGCGTCGTTCGCGTAATACACGATTTCGTCGGCGTGCAGCACGATCGCCTCCGGCGAATATTGCACGACGTTCAGCAAGAGCTGCTCGTTGCGGCGCAGCGATTGCTCGTATCCGATTTCGGCGGTCATGTCTTTGCAAATCATTAACACGGACGGTTCGCCATCATACAAAATAGGGAAAGATTTCGTCTGTACGGTGACGCGATAGCCGTCAAGGCGAAGCCAATGTCCGATGACGGGCTCGCCGGACGGCTCGAGCTGGGAAGGAATGCCCGGCGCTTCCGGAGTGCGGTATTCCGGCGGAACGAAGTCGAGGATCGACCGGCCGATCAGCTGCCCGGAAGAGCGGGCGCCGACGACGGCCGCGGCGGCCGGATTCGCGTAGACGATGCAAAGCCCGGTATACACCGTTACGGGATCCGGCAGTTGTTCGAGGAGAAATCTATGTTGTTCAAGCGAAAATAGAGGAGTTGTAGTAAACGGCGGGTTCGGCAAATGACTCAGCCTCTCTTGTCTCTATCGAATCTAAACGTTTTCGCATCCGTAATAATATCATAAATTTATTAGATTTTGGCAAAAAAAATTAGACTGACCGGACAATTGTCTCGGAACAGTCTAACTTTACAAAATGTTACATGTTACATCTACTCGTGGATTTGTCCGAAGAGCGGTCCTAACGCTTCCATAGCTTCTTGTTCCCGCTCGCCGTCGATTTCAAGCGTCACCTCGTCGCCTTGGGCGATGCCGAGCGTGAGCATGCTGAGCGAGCTCTTGCCGTTCACTTTTTTGCCTTTGTTGATCACGTTGATCTTGCAAGGGAAGGCGCTCGCCTTCTCGACGAACGTCTTCGTCGGACGGACGTGGAACCCTTGAGGGTTCGCGACGGTGAATGTTTGACGGATCATACGGTCACGCTCCTTCGTTGTTGTTGGACGAATTGCTTCACTTCCGCATGGCCGCTCATGCGAAGCGCCTGTTCCGCGTGCGCCTTCCACTCCTCGCGGGAGAGAGAGGCGATCTGTCTCCGCGCCGGCAGGACGGAGCCCGCGCTCATGCTGAATTCATCCAGCCCGAGGCCCAGCAAAAGCGGGATCGCCGTCTCGTCCCCGGCCATCTCGCCGCACATGCCGACCCACTTGCCCGCTCGTTCCGCCGCCTGAATGACCATCTGCACGAGCCGCAAGATCGACGGGTGGCACGGCTGGTACAGGTAGGACACCGTCTCGTTCATGCGGTCGGCGGCCATCGTATATTGAATGAGGTCGTTCGTGCCGATGCTGAAGAAATCGACGTCCTTCGCGAACGTATCCGCGGCGATGGCGGCGGCCGGAATTTCGATCATGATGCCGGTTTCGATTCGGTCCGCGACCTTCGCGCCTTCCGCCTTCAGCTTCTCTCGCTCTTCGTCCAGCAGCCGCTTCGCGGCGAGCCATTCCTCCCGCACCGCGACCATCGGGAACATGATTTTCAAGTTGCCGTGCGCGCTGGCTCGGAGCAAGGCGCGGAGCTGCGGGCGGAACACGTCCTCGCGACGCAGCGCGAATCGGAGCGCCCGCTCGCCGAGGAACGGGTTCGATTCCTTCGGGAGGCCGAGATACGGCAGCTCCTTGTCGCCGCCGATGTCGATCGTGCGGATGACGACCGGTTTGCCGTTCATCTTTTCCAAGACATGCTTATAGGTTTGGTATTGTTCTTCTTCGGTCGGGAGAGAGGAACGTCCCATATATAAGAATTCCGTTCGGAATAGGCCGATCGCTTCGGCGCCGTTGTCCAGCACCTTCTCCAAATCCTTCACGCTGCCGATGTTCGCGGCCAGCTCGACGCGATGGCCGTCCTTCGAGACGGTCGGACGGTCCTTCAGCAGCGCGAGCTCCGCTTTGTTCTTGTCGTACGCCGCCTTCTTCGCTTCGTATTCGGCGAGCCGCTCGGGAGACGGGTCGACGTGAACGCGGCCTTCGACGGCGTCGAGAATGACGGTCGTACCGGGCCGTATGACCAGCACCGCTTCGCCCGCGCCGACGACGGCCGGAATTTCGAGCGACCGCGCCATGATGGCCGAGTGGGACGTGCGGCTGCCGATTTCCGTCACGAAGCCCTGCACGTAGGCGAGATCGAGCTGCGCCGTATCCGACGGCGTCAGGTCGCGGGCGACGACGATGCACGGCTCGGCGATCGAGCTAAGGCTGGCGTGCGGCACGCCGCGCAGATGGCTCATGACGCGGCCGGAGACGTCTTTGACGTCGACCGCCCGCCCGCGGAGCAGCTCGTTGTCCATGGCGAGCAGCATGTCGACGAAGCCTTGCGCCGTCTCGTAGAGCGCATATTCGGCGGTGACGCCGTCGGACGTCAGCTTCTCGCGGATGCCGTCGATCAGGTCCGGATCTTCGAGCAGGAGGAGATGGCCTTCGAAAATTTCCGCCTTGTCCGCGCCGATGCGCGCGGCCGCATCGTTCTTGATCGTCTCGAGCTCCGCGCGGGCTTTCGCGATCGCGGCGTCGAGCCGGGCTTCCTCCGCGGCGGGATTCGCCGCGCTGGCGAGCTCGGGCACGAACGATTCGGCCTTGGCCACGTACGCCTTCGCGATGACGATGCCGGGGGAGGCGGCGATGCCGGGAATCGGTTGTTTCGTCGTCATGATCGGATCGCTCCTTTCGGGTCGTCGGTTCGGGAAGCCTCGGCGGCGAGGTCTTCGTACGCCGCGGCCGCTTGTTTATGGATCGGATGGTCCTCCGGCAGACCGGTCGCCTTCGTCAACACGGCATGCACGCCGTCGCGCCGCAGCGCCTGCTGCAGCTCCGCCGACTCCGGATCGTCCGGGACGTCGAAGCGGAGGGCGGCGCCCATCGCCTTGGCGAGATGCGGCACCGGGATGCCGAGCTCGTGCGCGAGCGTCGCCGGCCGCACGAGGCGATCGTTCGGCGACAGCTTGCGAATCGGCGAGCGGCCGACCCGCGCGACCTCATCGGTCAGATGCGGGTTGGCGAACCGTTCGACGGTCGTCTCGAGGTAGCGCCGGTGCTCCGCTTCGGGGAAGCCGTAGTTGCGGACGAGCATCGCGCCGGTCTCTTCAAGAATGCTGACGACTTCGGCGCGCACCGCGTCGTCCGCCATCGCCGACTGGATCGTCTCGTGACCGCGCAGGTAGCCGTGGTAGGCGGCGCAGCAATGGCCGGTGTTGACCGTGAACAGCTTCCGCTCGATGTACGGCTGCAGCCGGTCGACGTAATGGACGCCTTCGATCGGCGGGAGGCCGCCCGGCAGCATGGCGGAGCGGTCGACGATCCATTCGGCGAACGGCTCGACGGTGACGCGCAGCGGATCGTCATGCTTCTGCAGCGGCACGATCCGGTCGACCGCGGCGTCCGGGAACGCGACGCTGCGGTTGGCCGCGTCGCGCGCCTCCGCGGGCAGGCGGGCGTAGACGTGTTCCTTGAGCTGCGTGCTGCCGCCGATCGCGTTCTCGCAGGCGATCACGTGCAGCGGGGCGGGGGAGCCGCCGGCCGCCGCGGCGAGGCGGCGTTCGATGCCCCGAGCGATTCCGCCCGCGATGAACTTCAACGCGTTCACGCCGACCGCCGTCGTGACGAGATCCGCGCCGGCGATGCGTTCCGCCACGAGATCGACGCGCTTCCCGTCGACCGCGTCGACGTTCCGCACGACGACGGCTTCGCCCCGTCCGTCCGCGAATTCGACCTCGTATCGCTTGCGCTCCTGCAGCGCCGCGACGAGCGCTTCGTTGACGTCGACGAAGACGACGTCGTAGCCGGCTTGCGACAGCATGAGGCCGATGAAGCCGCGCCCGATGTTGCCCGCGCCGAAATGAACGGCGATCATTCGTCCATCCCGCTTTCGAAGATGGCGATCAGCCGCTCTTCCGAGTCGGCGGTTAGAATGCTATCGAAGCTGTCTTCGTCGGAGCAAATCATGGCGACGTTCGTCAGAATGTCGAGATGGTCGTCGCCGACGGCGGCGATGCCGACGACGAGCTTCGCGACTTGCCCGTCGCCGAAGGAGACGCCGTCCGGGAAGACGAGGATCGACATGCCGGTGGATTTCACGAGCGGCTTCGCCTCGTTGGTGCCGTGCGGGATGGCGAGGCCGCCGCCCATGTACGTCGAGGAGAGGGCGTCGCGCTCGATCATCTTCTCGATATATTCCTCCGGCACGTGCCCCGCGTCGACGAGCAGTCGGCCGGCCATGCGGATCGCCTCGTTTTTGTCCGCGGCTTTCGCGCCCAGCTTCACTTTGTTCGTAGATAGGATGGTCATCGTCACTCGCTCCATTCGATATTGTTCTTTATATAAGCTTCTAGTTGATACGATAGGTATTGCTTGATGCACGCTTCGTCATCGGTTTGCAGCGCGTCGATGAAGTCTTCTTGCAGCAGCATCGCGCTGATTTCGCTCAGCAGCTCGAGCTCGCGCTTCGGAAGGCGTTTCGGCGCGAGCATGAGCAGGAAGCGGGAGACGGGGCGGTCCGCGCCCGTCTCAATCTTCTCGTCGAGGCGGAACAGCGCGAGCGTCGGCGCCTCGATCGCGTCGCTGCGCGTATGGAATAAGGCCAAATCGGTGTCCGGGATCAGCACGGAGCCTTGGCGCTCGCGTTCGAGCAGCCGGTCGGTCACCGCTTTCGCGACGTCCGCCGAGGCGGTCCGCCCGCACGCTTCGAGCAGCAGCTCGCGGATGCCGCGGCCGAACGTCGCCAGCCGGCCGACGACGAACGAGTCGAGCAGCCGGACCGCGCCGTCGGCGTATTGCTTCAGCGCGCGGAGCCGCTCGAGCGCGTCTTCGTTCGGGACCGAGGCTCCCGCCGGCGGCCCGGCTCCCGTCGGCGCGGCGCCTTGCGCCCGCTTGCGTTCGGCCGCGCCGCGAAGGAAGCGCCGCAGCCGATCCGTCTCCTCCTCGTTCAACAGAGGAGACAGCTTAATGTACTGCTCGGGCGGCAGCGGCAGGTCGACGGTCGACACGATCAGGTCGTAACGGTCCTTCGGGCTGTGCGCCGCTTCGTACCACGAGACGTTGCCGACGACGTTCAGCTGCGGGAATTCCTTCGCGAGTCGGACGGCCAGCATCTTCGAGGAGCCGATGCCGCTCGTGCACACGAGCAGGGCGCGTACGGCGTCCGGCAGCTGCTTGGCCCGCTCGAGCGCCGCGCCGAAATGCATCGCGAGAAACCCGATCTCCTCGTCCGGCACCGTAAGCCCGGGCTCCCGTTGCCGCAGCGTTTCCTTCGCGGCTTCCTTGACGCTCAGGAAGAGCGTCTCGTAATCTTTCTTAATTTGCTGCAGCAGCGGGTTGCGGATCGAGCCGCCTTCGCGGAGCCGCGCGATGGCCGGCTCCAGATGCTGCAGCAGCCCCTCTCGGAGCTGCCGGTCGCCGGCGAGCGACGCGTGCATCCGGCGCTCCACGGCGGCGATGAGCGCGCTCGTCGTCTCGAGCAGCCGCGGATCCGCTCCCGCGACGCCGACGCCGTCGTCGTCCGTCTCGTCCTCCGTCAGCACGCCGGCGACGTAGGCGATCTCCTCGGGAGGCAGGTCGAGCCCGAGCTCCCGGCCGAGCGCGCCCGCGAGCGCGGCCGCCGCGTCCGGCGGCGGGGCGGCGCCCCCGGACGCGCCGATCCGATGGCCGGCGCCGAAGCGGGCGAGCGCGACGGACAGCCGCACGAGCTTGCGGGTGTACGCCGTCTCGGAGAGCTCCTTCGCTCCCGCCGCTTCGTTCGCCCACAGCGCACGTTCCAGCCGGAAGAAGTGCGGCTTGCCGATCGACTCGAGCAGCTTCGCGGTGACGGGGTGGAGCGGGCGACCGTCCGTTTCCGGCCGGCCGAACAGATCGGAGTCGTCCAGCGTCTCCCAGGCGAGACGCCGGATCGCGCTGCGTTTTCCGGCTTCGTCGCCTTCCAGCTGCACCCCGTACCCGCGCCTTCGGACGAGCGTCAATCCGTCCCGCGCCGCCCATCGCTCGACCTCGTCCAGATCGCTCGTCACGGTCGGCGTCGTCACTTGCAGCTCGTGGGCGAGCGCGAACAGCTTCACCGGTTCGTCCGCCTCGAGCAGCGCGCAGAGCAGCAGCGTCCGGCGATCCGTCGCCGACAGCTCGTCGGATTCCGCGTGGCGGAGAATCCGCTCGAGCGCTTCGAGCCGCCCCGGGTCGGCGTCGAGCCGGATGCCGGCGCCCGCCTTCTTCTGCAGGCCGACGCCGACGTCCGCGAGCAGCGATTCTACGTCCGCGAGCTCCCGGTGCACGGTGCGCGCGCTGACGTCGGCCGCCTTGGCCAGCTCGCCGGCGGATAGATCGCCCGGCGCGCGGAGCAGCGCCTCGACGATTTTCTTTTGACGTTGAGACACCTTCATCGCGCCCGCCCCCCTCGTCGCTACAATGGACGCAACGCCGACGACAATACAGCGTCGTCAGCGTTACGGTTTATCCGGCATTTTCGATTATTGGAGCCGCTTGACGAGCTCGTCGTATTCCGGACTCTTCAGGAAGTCGTCGATCGAAATATGTTCCGCGTTCGGCGCCTTCAGCCGCGCGCGGTCCGTAAGCGTCTTGTGCGTGATGACGATGTCCGCGTCCTGCGGAATATCGTTGATCGCCGTATTCGTGACGGTCAGCGGCAAGCCCGCCGCCTTCACCTTCTTGCGCAGGATGGAGGCGCCCATCGCGCTCGAACCCATACCCGCGTCGCAGGAGAAGACGATTTTGTTCACTTCGCCTTTCGCCTTCTGCGGCCCTCTGGCCGTCGTAGCCGTTGCCGATACGGAGCCGTTCGTACCGGCGCTCTTCATCTCTTTCATTTTCGATTGAGCTTGCTCCAGATCGTCATCCGCTGGTTTGCCCGTCTTCAGCAGCAGCGCCGAGACGGCGAAGGAAGCGGCGGCGGACGTAACGACGCCGGTCAGCACCGGCAGCAGGCCGCCTCTAGGCGACATCGCGGCGAGGGCGAAGATGCTGCCCGGCGACGGCGTCGCCACGAGACCCGCGCCCGTCAGGAGGAACGTGAACGTGCCGACGATGCCGCCCGCGATCGCGCCGAGGATGAGACGCGGGTTCATCAAGATGTACGGGAAGTAAATTTCGTGAATCCCGCCGAGGAAGTGAATGATCGTCGCGCCCGGCGCCGATTGCTTCGCCATGCCGCGGCCGACGAGCCAGTACGCGAGCAGGATGCCGAGACCGGGGCCCGGATTCGCTTCCAGCAGGAAGATGATCGACTTGCCGGCGGTGGACGCTTGATCGAGCGCGATCGGGCTCAGCACCCCGTGGTTGATCGCGTTGTTCAGGAACAGCACCTTGCCGGGCTCGATCAGAACGTTCGCGAGCGGAAGCAGGCCGGTGTCGACGAGCGCTTGGACGCCCTCCGCGAGCGCTTGACTGATCGCTTGCACGACCGGGCCGATGCCGACGTACGCGAGAATCGCGAGCGCCCCGCCGATGATGCCGGACGAGAAGTTGTTGACTAACATCTCGAAGCCCGCTTTGACCTTGCCTTCGATCGATTTGTCGAATCGCTTCAGCACCCAAGCCGAGAGCGGGCCGACGATCATCGCGCCGAGGAACATCGGAATGTCCGCTCCGACGACGACGCCCATCGTCGCCACGGCGCCGATGACGCCGCCGCGCGTGCCGTGAATCATCGTGCCGCCCGTGTATCCGATCAGGACCGGGAGCAGGTACGTGATCATCGGGCCGACGAGCGCGCCGAGATATTCGTTCGGAATCCATCCGGTCGGGATGAATAAAGCCGTAATCAATCCCCATGCGATAAATGCGCCGATATTCGGCATGACCATGCCGCTTAGGAATCGGCCGAACTTCTGGACGGCGACGCGAGCCCCGCCGTTCGCCGCCCCGTCTTGCGTCGTTGCGTTCATGGGTCTATCCTCCTCGTTTACCAACTGTATTGGGTTAGTATGTTTCAAGTTCCGATAATCAAATCGTAAGGGAAAGCGGTATCACCTTCAACGGAAGGAAAATGAGGTCGCGTCATCATTGCCGATGACATCATTTTTCGGGAGTCGGCGAAGAGGGAGGAAGTCGGCGACAGGGGTGCGCGATGCGAGCCTGTTCTGAAACCTATTTATCGGCCGCACCCAACCCGTCTACGAGGAAGTGCATAGATTTATGATGGTAGGGTCTATTTGATTAGGGAGGGGAATTTCATGAGCGATATATCCATTCGAGACTGTCCGGCGCCCGTGAATATGACGTTGATTCAACGGTTGAAACCGCTTGTCGGCCGGACCGTGACGTTGTACCAGCCGGGCATGCCGCAATTGACGAAGACGAGGGGAGTTCTCAGAGACGTCACGTTAACTTCTTTCAAAGTAGGGGCGACGAAGGTATTTTACAAAACCTCGTTCATCGTCGAGCTCCATTCGCCGGCGAAGCGGGTTCGGCCGCGGGAGTTGACGGCTACCGCCGAAGGCATGGGAAGGTTTAGCGGCAAGCTCATCCGCGTCGGAAGAGATTTCGTCGAGTTCGTGCGCATCCCCGGAAGGCGCGTCCCGTCTCTGTTTCCTTTAAATTTGTTCACGGAAGTCATCTGCGAGCCGGAGGACGAGGAATAACGACGAGCGACGGTTGAGCGGAGATGCGGTTCCGCTCAACCGTTTTTTTTCGACGTTACGTCGGTTCGTTCAGCACCTGCTCGACCTTGGCGAGATGCGCCTCCATCCGGCGGAGGGCTTCGGCGGCATCGCCGCTCTTCACCGCTTCGAAGATGGAACGGTGCTCCCGCGCGAGCCGCTCGGCCGACGTCTTCTCGGCGTACAGCCACAGCGCGCGGGTGTCCTTCATGCTGTCGTGCAGCCGCTCCGTGATGGAGCGCATCATGTCGACCAGCATCGGGTTATGCGTCGCTTCGGCGATGCCGAGATGGAACCGGACGTCCGCCTGTTCGCCGAGCGCGCCGTCGTCGTCGAGACCGCGTTCCATGTCCGCGAGCAGCGACTCCAGCGCCGCGACGTCGGACGCGGTTCGATTCGAGGCGGCGAGCGCCGCGCAGCCGGTCTCGAGCACGCGGCGCACCTCGAGGATGCGCCGCAGCGTCGCCGCGCGGTTGTGCCACGCGTCGGGCTCGCGCGCGGCAGGATGGCGCGGCGCCTCCGAAGCGAGCGCGTACGTGCCGCCGCCTTGCCGGATCGACACGCGGCCCATCGCCTTCAAGGCGCTCATCGCTTCGCGCACGGTGGAGCGGCCGACGCCGTACCGGCGGCACAGCTCGTCCACCGACGGCAGCTTCGCGCCCGGGGCGAACGTGCCGTCTTCGAGCTGCCGCTCCAGATCGGCTCGCACCCAGTCCGAGCTCTTGAGCGGGCGGGCGGGGGCGGTAGGGGAGGCCGAGTCTTGCGTTTCGTTCGGACCGCGAGGTGGCGGCGCCATGGGGGACCCCTCTTTTCTATAGAAAATTAACGATATTCATTTCATCCATTTTATTGTATGCTAGAATCAACCAAAAGTCATCAGATGACCTGACGACTTACTCGAAAAACGGAGGGATCCGAAGCCGTGATTTCGGAACAAGCCAAACAAGAATTAGCCGCCGCGTTAGGGCCGGATTATGTGAAGGACGACCCGCAGACGCTCGTGACCCATTCGTACGACGGGACGCCGATGCTGCAGTCGCTGCCCGACGCCGTCGTCTATCCGGAAAATACCGAACAAGTATCGCAGACGCTGAAGGTGCTTCATAAATACCGGATCCCGCTCGTCTCCCGCGGGTCGGGCACGAACTTGTGCGGCGGCACGGTGCCGGTCCAAGGCGGCGTCGTCATGGTCATGCACCGGATGAACCGCATTCTGGAGGTCGATCTCGAAAATTTGACCGCCACCGTACAGCCGGGCCTCAACACGAAACAGTTCATCGCGCACGTGGAAGAACTGGGCCTCTTCTACCCGCCGGACCCGAGCTCGATGGCCGTCTCCACGATCGGCGGCAACATCGCCGAATGCTCCGGGGGCCTCAGAGGCCTCAAATACGGCACGACGAAGGATTACGTCATCGGGTTGGAGGCGGTGCTCGCGAACGGCGACATCCTCCGGACGGGCGGGAAGCTAATGAAGGACGTGGCCGGCTACGACCTTACGAAGCTGCTCGTCGGCTCCGAGGGAACGCTCGCCGTCATAACGGAGGCGACGCTGAAGCTGATCCCGCCGCCGAAATTCAAGAAGACGATGATCGCCATGTACAAGGATCTGCACGGCGCCGCGCGCACGGTGTCCAAGATTATCGAGGCGCGCATCATTCCGGCGACGCTGGAGATTATGGACAACCCGACGATTCGGGTCGTCGACGACTTCGCGAAGCTCGGGCTGCCGCGCGACATGGAGGCGATCCTGCTCATCGAGCAGGACGGCGACCCGGCGGCGGTCGAACGCGACATCGAGCGGATCGAAGCGATCTGCCGCGGCGAAGCGGCCGACCGCGTCGAGGTGGCGGCGACGCCGGAGGAGGCGCTGAAGCTGATGACGGCGCGGCGCAGCGCGTTCACGGCGCTGGCGCGCCTCCGGCCGACGACGATTCTCGAGGACGCGACGGTGCCGCGGTCGAAGATCGCCGAGATGGTGCTCGAGATCAATCGCATCGCCGCGAAGCACAACGTCCAGATCGCTACCTTCGGCCACGCCGGGGACGGCAACCTGCACCCGACGGCGACGACCGACGCGAGGGACCAAGACGAGGTGCATCGGGTGGAGGCGGCGTTCGAGGAAATTTTCGAAGCGGCGATTCGGCTCGGCGGCACGATCACGGGCGAGCACGGGGTCGGTCTCGTGAAAGCGCCGTTCCTCGAATGGAAGGTCGGCGCGGCCGGGATGGAGATGATGCGCGGCATCAAACAGGCATTCGACCCGCATAACCTTCTGAATCCGGGGAAAATGTTCGCCAAAGCGACCCGCAAGAGGGTGGTGATCGACCGTGGCTAACCAAATTCAAGTGCGCACGGGCCTCGGCGAGCTCGCCCGGCAGCCGACCCCGGCGCAGGAGGCGATGGCGGCGACGCTCAAGCTGAAGCTCGATTACGACCAGCTGACGAACTGCATGCGCTGCGGTTTCTGTCTGCCGGCTTGTCCGACGTTCCGGGAGACCGGCGTGGAGGCGGAGTCGCCGCGCGGCCGCATCGCCTTGATGAAGGCGGTCGCCGACGGCATTCTAAAGCCCGATCAGGCGTTCGAGGACCAGATGAACCATTGCCTCGCATGCCGGGCGTGCGAGCCGGCATGCCCCGCCGACGTGAAATACGGGCAGTTGATCGAACAGGCGCGGGACGCGGTCGAGGATCACACGGAGAGCCATCGCTGGTGGATTCGCGCCGTTCGCAAGACCGCCTTCAAGGGCGTCTTCCCGCATCAGAGCCGCATGCGCTTGCTCGGCAAGGCGCTGAAGCTGTACCAAGGGACCCGCCTGCGACAGTGGACGCGGCAATCCGGCGTCATGAAGCTGTTCCCGGAGCATCTGCAGCAGATGGAGCGCATCCTGCCGGATGCATCCGAGGACGGCGTCGTCGCGCGCATCGGCGCCGAGCACAAGGCGAAGGGCGGCGCCGCGGTCGCCAAGGTCGGCCTGTTCCGCGGCTGCATCATGGACGTCCTGTTCACGGAGACGAACGTCAACACGGTGAAGCTTCTGGGCGAAGCGGGCTTCGACGTCGTCATTCCCGACGTTCAGAACTGCTGCGGCGCGCTGCACGCGCACAGCGGCGAAGCCGACGACGCGCGGGAGCTCGCGCGCCGCAACATCCGCGCCTTCCAGGGCGCGGGCGTCGACTATATCGCGACGAACGCCGGAGGCTGCGGCGCGCTGCTCGTCGAATACGATCACTTGCTCCAGGACGATCCGGAATGGAAGCAGGCGGCCGCTTGGTTCGCCGAGCGCGTCGTCGACGTCTCCGAGCTACTCGTCCGCAAAGGGCGGCCGCTCGCCTTCGAGTCGAAGGAGCCCGCCCGTTTCACCTATCAGGACTCGTGCCATCTGCGGAACGTCATGAAGTCGTCCGGCGCGCCGAGGACGTTGATGAACCGCGTCGCCGGGGCGGAGTTTTGCGAGATGAAGGAAGCGGACCGGTGCTGCGGCTCGGCAGGCATCTACAACGTAACGCAGCCGGAGATGTCGGGGCGAATCCTGGAACACAAGATGGAGCACGCGGAAGCGACGAAGGCGGAGTACATCTTGACGAGCAATCCCGGCTGCCTGCTGCAGATGAAGCTCGGTATCGAGAAGCACGGCGATCCGGGTCGGATGGCGGCCGTCCACGTCGTGGACTTCCTATACGAGCGCTTGAAGAAAGACTGATCCGCCGAGGGCGAGGATGAACTTTTATTAGAATCATGGCGGAGTTCGCCGCAGCGGAAAGAACGAAGTCCCTTCCGTCGTCAAATAGACGGGAGGGACTTCGCGCATGCTAGAGCTATGACGGAACAAGGGGATGAACGACGATGAACGGTAGCGGACGACAGCGGAGCGCGATTCGACCGGGGCTCGAGGTGGACATCGTGTTGAAGCAGGATCAGCGGACGGGCAAGACGACGAGAGGCGTCGTGAAAGACATCTTGACGAAATCGGCGGATCATCCGCATGGGATTAAGGTGCGCTTGCAGGACGGACAGGTCGGGCGCGTGAAGACGATCCTGGGAGGGGGCGCCGGCGGAGATCAGGCGTAGTTGATCTCGCCGATCTCTCTCCGGACGTAAGTGCGGAAGGAGGCGCTGGCGGTCGAGACGGCGCGGAACAGCTCCGTCAATCGATCGTTCAGAACGCTGACCAGAAACCTCGCCCTCATGTTGTGATCGTCCTTCTTCAGGTGATTCACGACGCGAATCGGCTGCAATTCTTCGTCTGTCTTCAGGCACATGCAGGCGAATTGGATGCCTTGGTAATAGAACGTAATGACAAGCTGTCGCTGCGTCGGCAAATATTGCAGCGCGACGTCTTCCAACGGGGCGTCGCCGAACGAAATCGAACGCACATATGGAGTGGCAGGCACGTAAAATCCCTTCTTTCGTCGTTGAGTTGGATGATTTTAGTACTACTATTATGACATGGTTGCAGCCTGAAAACTAGGGCTTTCGTACGGAAGTCGCACCATTTTCCCGAATATTAAAGTTAGGTAAAAAAGCCTACCCGAGACGTCGTCTCAGGCAGGCTTTCTTCGTTTGTCGCGGATTTCGTTCCGGTTACGGCGTCACCCTGCGCATCAGCAGGAAGGAAGCTCCCGCGACGACGGCCACGGCGGGAACGAGCCATAAGGAGAACGTAAGGACGCTGTCCAGCGAGAGGAGCCACCGGAATACGGACGGCCACGCTCCGAGCAGATGCATGAGGAAAATCGCGACGATCGACAAGGCGCCGAGCGCGTACAGGCTGATCGCCCCGAATCGTTTCTGAAGCAAAGAAAAGAAGAAGCCTAGCGTAAAGAAGAAGCAAAGGAACACGAGATGCGCGGCGAATTCGCCGACGAAGCTTACGCGTTCGAACCATGCGACGCGGAAGAACGAGATCGTCCGCACGTCGAAGGCGCCGGTGACGGCTTCTTCGATGACCGCCAGCAGCGTCGCGAAGGCGCCGAAGCATGCGGCGATCGAGAAGGCGGCGATCATCACGCCATAGAAATAATCTTTCCGCCGCACGTTCATGCCGAGCGCGTAAGGCAGCGACTCCCGGAGGCCGACGATACCCGAAACGAACATATACACGTACATGGGGGAGACGCCCGCGGAGTTGACTTCGCCTTCGCCGACGGCGGTCATGACCGTTGCCATCAGGAAGTAGATCGCGAATAAAATCGACCAAAAAATAATGACGGAAAGACGCGCGTCCTTCAGGTACATCTTAAATACGCCTGCGCTGGAACGGTTCATCGTCCGACAAGCTCCTTTCCTTCCGCCGAAGCGTGATTCGTAAGATGGATGAACAGCTGCTGCAGCGAGACGGGACCGATCTCGAGGCCGAGGCTTTCCGCTTGCCGCTTCAGCTCGGGCGACATCGCGCCTTGTATCGTCAGCGACGCCAAGCCGCCGATCGACTCCGCGTGAATGACGCTTCGTCCGTTCGCGAACGAATCGGCTTTCGCCTTCGGCCCGGTGACCGTATACGCCTTGCTCCGGAGCGATTCCGCATCCTCGTCGAGCAGCAGTCGGCCGCGGTCGACGAGCAGCACATGCTCCAGCATGCGGCTCACCTCGTCGATCAGATGCGTGGACAGCAGAATCGTCCGCGGGTGCTCCGCGTAGTCCTGAAGCAGCTTATCGTAGAACATGCCGCGCGCGACGGCGTCCAGCCCCAAGTACGGTTCGTCGAAAATGGTCACCGGCGCCCGACTCGCAAGCCCGATAATGATCCCGACCGACGACAGCATCCCTCGGGACAGCTTGTTCATGCGCCGGTTCGGCGGCAGCTCGAAGTCGCGGACGAGCTGCATCGCGAACTCCCGGTCCCAGTTCGGAAAGAAAGAAGCCGACACTTCCAGCACATCGCTCACGCGCAGCGTCTTCGGATACACTTGGCTTTCCTTGATGAAGCAGACGCGCCGCAGCGCGGCGTCGTTCTCGTACGGCGCTTCGCCGAATAGGCGGACCTCGCCGCTCGTGGCGAACAGCTGCGCCGTCAGGATGTGCATCAGCGTCGTCTTGCCCGCGCCGTTGCGCCCGAGCAACCCGTATATTTTGTCGGCTTCCAGCCGGAACGACACGCGGTCGAGCGCTCTCATCGTGCCGTACGCTTTCGTAATTTCTACCGCTTCCACCACGACTCCGGTCATTCCTCGTCGCCCTCCCGTCGAATCATGCGAATGAGTTCCTCGCGTCCGATTTGCAGCTTGCTCGCTTCCGTCAGCATCGTGACCACGAACTGCTCGTAAAATTGTTCTTTTCGTTTTTCGATTAATGTTTCTCTCGCGCCGGCAGCCACGAACATGCCGATCCCTCGCTTCTTGTATAGAATGCCTTGCTCGACTAGCAGGTTGACGCCTTTGGCCGCGGTGGCCGGGTTGATTTGATAGAACGCCGCGAACTGGTTCGTCGACGGCACCTGCGTTTCTTCCGGCAGCGACTCGTTGATAATGTCGTCTTCGATGCGCTCGGCGATTTGTTGGAATATGGGTTTCCCCTCGTCGATCAAGTTAGCCATTCGTTCACCACCTAACCGGTTAATTACTCATGTAACTAACCATATAACCAATGGATACAGATGTCAAGAGGCGAATCGTTCGGATAACGAAAAAAGCCGACCCGCGTCTCCTAATGAGAACGCGATTCGGCTTTCGGTTTACCTTGAGGGCATTTCGTAAAATTCGCTCTCGTCGCGGCGATGGTACGAGACGTCGCCGACTCCGGCTTGGAGCACGACGATAGAATCGTCGAAGCGGGTGACGACGCCGCCGGAATCGACGATCGCGTCGTCCCGGAACACCCGGATCCGCGTCTCCCTTTCCATCGCTTCCTGCAGGTCTTGATCCGTGATTAAACGTCGGTTGCGCGCCATGGGGCCTCCTCGATCTTCGGTCGGTCGATCTTTCTTTCGATATTGTAACATAAACTTTTTCAACCGGAATCTGGAAAAAATAGCGAGCTTATATTAATATATAATGCTCAGTAACGGATCGTATTCGGAACGAAGGAGCGAAACGAGCGGCATGACGTACGAGGAGCAGTTGTCGACGGAGCGGGAGTTTCTGGATCGGGTACGGCGTCACATCGAACGGCAGATCGAAAGCGGGTCGGCCGGCATAAAGCTGACCGACGACTTCACGGAGCTGGCGCTCAACGCGATCCGGCAGAAGGAATTGGACCAGCTGTTTAAGTCCAGAACGCGGCCGTTCTTCGCGAAGGTCGACTTCCAAGAGCGCGAGCAGCCGGACCGGGAGCGGGCGTACATCGGGCGGTTCGGCTTGTTCGACCGCGCCACGATGGAGCCGATCGTGCTCGATTGGCGTTCGCCGATGGCGAATTTATACTACGAGCATTCGTTCCGCGAGGTGCCGGTGGACGTGAAGCTCGGCAAGCGGCTGCTGTTCGACGTGAGCAACAAGCGGCAGTTCGAGATGGAGAAGGACGAGCTGACCCGATTCTACGACATGTCCGCCGAAACGGGGACGAACCGGCTTCTCATCGAGCGGCTGGAGCAGCGCGGCGAGCAGAAGCTGAAGGATATCGTCGAGACGATCCAGGCCGAGCAGAACGCCGTGCTGCGCGCCGAAGCGGGACAAGCGCTTATCGTGCAGGGCGCCGCGGGCAGCGGGAAGACGACGATCGCGCTTCACCGTCTCGCGTTCCTCGCCTACGCGTACCGGGATCGCGGCGCGTTCGACAACTTCCTCATCATCGCGCCGAACCGCCTCTTCATCGATTATATTTCCGACGTTCTGCCGGATCTCGGCATCGAAGGCGTCGTACAGACGACGTGGGAGGAAGCGCTTCGCGGCTTTATCCCGCTGCCGAAGGGCTACAAATTCGAAGACGCGGCCGGGAAGACGGCGCTGTTCCTCGAGGCGGAGCGGGGCGCGGACGCCGCACGGCTCGCGACGGTGAAGCTCGCCTCCCGGCTGCGCGGGTCGATGGCGACGAAGGCGCTGCTCGACCGGTACGTCGAACGGCGCATCGAATCGACCGTTCCCGACGCGGACCTCTCGCTCAGCAAGACGCATAAGATGACGGCCGAGGAGGTGCGGCGGAAGTTTCACGTCGACTTCCGGCATTATCCGTACATGCAGCGGCGCAAGCGGCTGATTCAGGCGCTGACGCAGTGGAAGGACGATTGCGCGAGAGAAGCCGCCCGCGTCCTCGAGTCGCGCGTGAAGTCCGGGCAATACGCGGCGACCGAGAAGCGCGTCGCGGAGGTGCGGGCGCAATACGATCGCAAGCTGGCGGAGTACGTCGAGACGGTGAAGAGCGTCGAACTCGTCTCGTTCTACCGCAACATCGTGACGAAGCCGGCCAACGTCGCGAGGTGGATGAGGGAAGCCGGCCTCGCGGGCGAGGGCGTAGACGCGGAGCGGGTCGCCGCGTATTTCGCGGAACGGAAGGAGAAGCATAAGCAAGAGCTGGAGTGGGACGACCTCGCGCCGCTCTTTTATTTGGCGTACCGGTTTTACGGCTTGGGCAAGACGCGCGCATACAGCCATATTATCGTCGACGAAGCGCAGGACTTCTCCCCGTTCCAGCTTCATGCGTTGAGCGCATTGTCGGCCGCCGGCTCCATGTCGATTCTGGGCGATCTCGCCCAGTCGATCTACCCGTACCGCGGATTGACCGATTGGAACGTCTTGAAGGAAGGCGTATTCCCCGGGAAAGTGTCGATCGAGCGGCTGAAGAAGAGCTACCGGTCGACCGTCGAAATTATGACGGTCGCGAACGCCGTGCTGTCCCATTGGGACAACCCCCACGTCACGCAGGCGGAGCCGGTGCTCCGCCACGGCGAAGCGCCGTTCGCGGCGCGCTTGCCGAACGAGGAGGAAGGGCTGCGGACCATCGCCGATCGGCTGGCCGCGCTGCGGGCGCAGGGCATGCATAACCTGGCCGTCATCGACAAGACGACGGCTCGGTGCCGAGCCGTGCATAAGCGGCTGACCGCCCTCGGCGTCGAAGGCGTTCACTTGATCGAAGGGAAGGCGGGCAAGTACGAGGGCGGCGTCAGCGTCGTGCCGGTATACTTAAGCAAAGGCATGGAATTCGACGCGGTGCTGCTCGTCAATCCGTCGGAAGCGGCGTACGACCCGGCCGTTCCCGAGGACGTCAAGCTGCTCTACGTCGCGTGCACGAGGGCGCTTCACCGGCTGGAGGCGTACCACTGGGACGAGTTGACTCCCATGCTGCAAGGCGCGCTGTAGCGCGTCATAAACGGCTGGTATGCCGACGCTCGGACCGATATACTGGAATTATCAGTCGGGGAGGTGCCCCTTTGTTTTACCTTATTCGGATTTCGCAGAAAATACTGAAGCTGAACAACGGCTTCCTCGTCCTCTTCACAGCGGTATTCGCGCTCGGGAGCGCGACTGTCATGTACTTGCTCGAACCGGATACGTTCGGCATGTGGTTCAATGCGTTCTGGTACGTCATGACGACGGTGACGACGGTCGGTTACGGCGATTACTTCCCGAAGACCGTCCCCGGCAAGCTGTACGCCATGCTGCTGTATTTATTCGGCATCGGCTTGCTCAGTCTCGTGATCGGGAAAATCATCGACGCGTTCGGCACGCTCAAGAAGCGAAAGGAGGCGGGCAAGTTGAAATATCACGGAAGCGGTCACGTCATCTTGATCGGCTGGAGCCGAAGGGCGCAATCCGCGATGGAGGAATTGCTGCACGCGGATCCGTCGCTGGACGTCGTCGTCATCGACGACTTGGAGCGGTCTCCGGTGGATCGAGACCGCGTCTATTTCGTCGGCGGCGATCCGTCGGCGGAATCGACGCTCGAGACGGCGGGGCTGACGCGCGCGCGTTCCGCGATCGTCTTCTCCGATCGCAGCATCGACGACGCGGCGCTCGCCGACGGCAAGTCGCTGCTCGTCGCCTCGAGCCTGGAGCGGCTGGCGCCGCACATTCACACGACGGTCGAGATCGTCTTGGAGCAGCACATTCAGAATTTCCGCCATGTGCAGGTGAACGAATTCATCTTGTCCCACGAGGCGGTGTCGCGGTTGGCCGCGCGGTCGGCGCTGCATGCGGGCAGCGTCTCCATCTTCACCCAGCTGCTCAGCAGCAAGGTCGGGGAGGACGTCTTCGAGATTCGACCGCGCCCGGAATGGAAGACGTACGGCGACGCGTTCCAAGGTCTGTTATCTCTAGGCGCCACGCTCATCGCGGATCGGAGCGACATGACGATCAACCGTCGGCTTCAAGATCCGATGCCGCGGGAAGCGCGGTTGTTCATCATCTGCGACGGGCCGACGTACGAACGGATCCGGGCCGCCACTTGATCGGCGGAACGCGATTGTTTATACTTATTCTTATGTTTAATTAACTATAGATAGAGGATATCGGAGGAGAGAGAACCATGGCTCAAGCGATCGTATACACAAGCACGAACTGCGTTTACTGCAAGCAATTGAAGTCGTATTTGACGGAACAGAACGTCTCGTTCGAAGAGCGCAACGTAGACGAGAACGAAGCGTATTTCGAGGAGCTGCAGAAGATCGGCATGATGTCGCTGCCGGTGACGGTCATCGGCGAATACAACATTCTCGGCATGAACACGACGCGCATCCAGAAGGCGCTCGCGTCCGTTACCGCTTAATCGCAACTACAGCATAAGGGCCGCCAGAGGTCGTCGTCGTACGACCTCTGGACGGCCCTTTCGTTTGGCGACGCTCAACATTCGGCGCCGGTCATCTCGTTCGTAAACATCCGCTTGTACTCCTGCGGACTCAGCTTCCGCGCCGACTCCGGCGCATAATGGATTTGCAGCGCGCGCCGACGCTTGCTCGAGAAGTTCGGCGGCGTCCCGTGATGCAGCAGTCCCGAGAAGAAGAGCGCGCCGCCGGGCGCGAGCGGCACGGCGACGTCGCGGTCGACGCGGACGCTGGCGTCGCATAGCTGCCAGTCGCGGACGGCGTAGTGCGGCGCGCCGCCTTCCCGGTGCGAATACGGAATGATGTGCATGCAGCCGTTGTCCAGCTCCGCGGGATCGAGCGCGATCCATACGCCGACGACCGACTTGTCGTAGGCGAGCGGACCGTAAGCCATATCTTGGTGCCAAGGCTTCTCCGCACCGCCGGAAGGCGGCTTCAACAGCGCCTGATCCTGTACGGGCTTGGGCGCTTCGCCGAACAGCCGCTCCAACGCGGCGAGCAGCTTGGCGTGGAGCACGATGCTGCGCAATCTCGGCTCATGCTCCGCATAGTCGTAGATTTTTCGGGCGGCTCGAATGATGTCGTCCATCGTATGCAGCTCGCCGCGAGGCTTCACGAATTGAATCTTGGAGCCCTGCGAGGCGCCGGATAAAATATCGTCGATCGCCCCGGACGCGTCGCGCACCTCGTCCTCCGACAGCACGTTCTCGACGACGAGGTACCCTTGCTCCCAAAACCGGCGCACGACGTCGTCTCCCCACGCCTCAAGAGCGGGCAGACGATCCCCGGCGATCGAATCGAACCGGTATAACGCGTCCGCGACGCGCCTCGCCGATCGAAGGTCTTCTTCGCTTTCGTAAGCGAACAAACTTCCTGGTTCCTTCTTGCTCATGCTTGACACCCTCCCGACGTTTCGTTCAATGTAAGCGTATCACGAGGTGAAGTCGGCGAAGAATGGATCGAGGAGGGGATTGTTTATCCTTACCCGTATATCTTGCGAGGAACCGTTCCCGCTGCGCGGCGTGCGGGCGGTCGCGGCGGCGCCGAATTGGGGCAAGGCGCGGTGCGAGATCGGCTGGGACTGGAGCCCGGCGCCGCTCCCGGACTACGATCTGTGGTACGTCGTCACCGGCCGGGGAGAGCTTCGGCTCGGCGAGCGCGCGTACCCGCTGCGCAAGGGAGCCTGTGTCCTTCTCCATCCGCAGGATCGTCCGCAGGCGGTGCAGGATCCGGACGACCGGTTGACCGTCGTGTTTATCCATTTTCGACTGGAACCGGCACTTCCGCACGGCGAAGAGGCGCTCCCGGAGCGGGCGGTGTACCTTAAAGAAACTTACGAGTTCGAATGGCTGCTGCATCGCATGTTGGATTGTTTGTACCAGCCGCGGCTTTGGGGGGAGGACGAGTTCGACGGACTGATGAAGCTGGCGCTGCTCTCGCTGCTGCGCGCTTCCCGGGACCGGACGGAGGCTTCGCCCTCGAGGAAGGAAGAGAGCGCCGTCCGGCGGGTCGTTCAATACATCCGGGAGCACGCAGGTCAACGCCTGACGCGCGAGGAGCTTGCGCGACAGGCGGCGCTCTCTCCCGAATACTTGAGCCGCGTGTTCAAAGCTTCGGTCGGCGTGTCGTTGAAGGAATATATTACGCAAGCGCGCTTGGAGCGCGCCGTCGTCCTGCTGGCGGAGACATCGATGAACGTCTCCCAGGTTTCCGATTCGGTCGGATACTCCTCTGTCTTCCAATTCAGCAAGCAGTTCAAGCGCAGGTACGGCGTGCCGCCGTCCTCGTTCATGCGGGGAGCGTTCCAGGCGCGGCCGCATCCGTAGAAAATCTTATCAACATATCGAGGTGCTTAGAGATGGAAAGAACGATTCCGGTGTACGTCATCGCCGGTTTTTTGGGCAGCGGGAAGACGACGCTGCTGCGTCGCGCGATCGACGCCTATCAGCGCAAAGGGCTTCGTCCCGTCGTCTTGATGAACGAGCTGGGCGACGTCAATCTCGACGGGGTCGCGGTCGAAGCCGGAGGCGGCGTGCCGATGGCGGAGCTGCTGAGCGGCTGTATTTGCTGCTCGATTCGCGGCGACGTCGGCGTGCAGCTGCACGAGCTTGCGACGACGTACGACCCCGACGCCGTCTTCATCGAATCGACGGGCGTCGCGAATCCGCTGGAAATCATGGATGCGGTGACGGAGACGTCGCTGTATTTGCCGATCGCGCTCGCGGGCATCGTCACGGTGGTCGACGGCGCGCTGCTGCTCGGCGAGCCCGAGCCGCCGTCGGCGAAGACGAAGCGGCTGCTCCGGGAGCAGGTATCGTGCGCGTCGCTCGTCGTCTTGAACAAGCTCGATCGGCTGACGCCGGAAGGCGCGGACCGCGCGGAGGCGTCGCTGCGGGAGTGGAACCCGTATGCGAGCATCGTCCGCTCGGAGCGCGGGGACATCGATCCCGGGGTCTGGTTCCGGACGAACGGGCTGCCGGCGAAGCCGAGCGCCGCCGATCCGGAGTCGAGGCGCGGAGAAGGCTGTCCGGACGACGACGGCCATGCCGCGCATGAGCATAAGCATCATGCCTCCCACGAGCACGTGTCCGTATATACTCGATTTCTCGCCGGGCCGATCGACAGCCGCGCGTTCGAGGCGTTCGTCAAGTCGCTGCCGGCGAGCGTCTACCGGGGCAAGGGCATCGTCACGTTCACGGATACGGCCAGCCGGTTTTTGTTCCAATACGCGTACCGCGAGCTGGAGTTCATCCGGATCGCGCCGCAGGGCGAGGTGAACGACGTCGTCGTCTTCCTCGGGGAGCAATTCCCGAAGGACGAGCTGGAGGCGGGACTGTCGGCGCTGGAGCGCGGCGCGTTCCTTCGGGAGAGGCTGAAGCGGTCGTACGATCGACACGCCGAGGAACGGGATACGGGCAAGCTGCAGGACTGGAAGACGATCGAACGCGACCGCTTCGTCCGCGCCCTCCGGGAGGCGGGTGCGGAGACGCTGCTGGAGGTCGGCGCGGGTCCGGGACGCGACAGCCTCTTCTTCAAGGACGCCGGGTTCCGCGTGACGTCGGTCGACCTGTCTCCGGAGATGGTGCGGCTGTGCCGGGAGAAAGCGTTAGACGCCCATGAGATGGATATGTCCGATCTTCGCTTCCCGGATGCGTCGTTCGACGCCGTCTATGCGCTCAATTGCCTGCTTCACATCCCGAAGGCCGAGCTGGAAGACACGCTGCGCGGCATCCGCCGGGTGCTGAAGCCCGGAGGATTGTTTTATATGGGCGTCTACGGCGGCGTCGACTCCGAAGGCGTCTGGGAGCAAGACGAATACGAGCCGAAGCGGTTCTTCGCCATGTACGAGGACGACGCGATGCGGGAAGCGGTCGAGCGCGTCTTCGACGTGTCGTACTTCGGCGTCGCGAAGTTGAGCGATACGGGGCGCCAGCCGCATTTTCAATCGATGATCTTGCGGAAAACGGCGGACGTATGATAAGCTGATCCATAAGTTTGTAATTCGGAACCTAAAGGAGGTGTCAACATGTTGTCGATCGCCGCTCGTAGCAAAGGTGCCCAAACGTGGGTCCGCCAAGCTACCATCGTATTCCGTTCCGCTGCCAACGGGAGAGGTATGTCCAAATCCGGCGATGACAACGCGTTGACCCTCTAGACGTCGGGATCGGTTTCCGACGTTCGGCTTGAAGCCGCGGGCGAAGTTGTCTTCTTCGCCTGCGGCTTTTTTGTATGCCTTGAATTCCAAAATTTGACAAACTACGGGTGATCGATATGGTATTATGCGCAGCGGAGAAAGTGACGAAAAATTGGGGCGGCGCGCCGGTGTTATCGGAGCTGTCTTTGGAAATACGCGAAGGGGAACGAATCGGGCTCGTCGGGCCGAACGGTTGCGGCAAGACGACGCTGCTGACGCTGCTCGCCGGCGCGGACGTCCCGGACGCGGGAGCGATCCATCGCCGGCGGGGGAGCCGGGTGTCGCTGCTCGCGCAAATTCCGGACTTCGGGCCGACCCGGACGGCCGGAGACGTGCTGGCGGAAGCGTTCGAGTCGCTGCTCGCGATGAAGCGGCGGCTGACGGAGCTCGAACGGGATATGGCGGATCCAGCTCTCATGGAGAAGGCGATGAAAGCGTACGGACCGCTGCTCGAGACGTTCGGCGCCCAAGGCGGGTACGAGATGGAAGCCGCGCTCTCGCGCGTGGCGGAGGGTCTCGGCATTACGCGGCTGCTCGACCGGCCGTTCGGGCGGCTGAGCGGCGGGGAGCGGACGAAGGTCGGCCTCGGGCGCATCCTGTTGCTGAAGCCGGATCTGCTCCTGCTCGACGAGCCGACGAACCATCTCGACCTGTCCTCCGTCGAGTGGTTGGAGTCGTATTTGCAGGACTACGAGGGCAGCGTGCTGATCGTGTCTCACGATCGGTACTTCCTCGACCGCGTCGCGACGAAGATCGTCGATTTGGAAGGCGGCGTCGCGGAGACGTATCACGGCAACTATTCCTACTTCGTCGAAGAGAAGGAGCGCCGGCTGCTCGCCGAGTTTACGGCGTATCAAGAACAGCAGAAGCGGATCAAGAAGATGGAAGAGGCGATCAAGCGGCTGCGGGTGTGGGCGGCGCAGGCGGACAATCCGAAGATGTTCAAGCGCGCGGCGGCGATGCAGAAGGCGCTCGATCGCATCGATCGGATCGACAAGCCGGTGCTGGAGCGCGTCAAGATGGGGCTGTCGCTCGACTTGTCGGAGCGGAGCGGCAAAGACGTCGTCGTCATGGAGAAGGTCGGCGTCCGCTTCGGCGAACGGCGCTTGTTCTCGGACGTCGACCTGCTCGTCCGCTTCCGCGAGACGGCCGCGATCGTCGGCGAGAACGGCTGCGGGAAGTCGACGCTGCTCCGCATGATCGCCGAGGGGCAACCGCCGACGGACGGCGTCGTTCGCGTCGGCAGCGGCGTGAAGATCGGTTACTTGGCGCAGCACGACCTGTTCCCGAACGACGAGCTCACCATCCTCGACGCGTTCCGCGACGCCGCCCCGGTCGAAGAAGGCAAGGCGAGGCATCTGCTCGCGAAGTTTTTGTTCTACGGCGCGTCCGTGTTCCGCAAGGTGAAGAACCTGTCCGGCGGCGAGAAGATGCGCCTCCGTCTCGCGCAGCTCATGCATCAGGACTTGAATCTGCTGGTGCTCGACGAGCCGACGAACCATCTCGACATCGACGCCCGCGAGGCGCTCGAGGAGACGCTCGCTTCGTTCGGGGGCACGGTCATCTGCGTGTCGCACGACCGGTACTTCCTGAACAAGCTGTTCCCCGTGACCTATTGGATGGAACAGGGCCGCCTGATCCGCTACGAAGGCGGCTACGACGAAGCGAAGCGCAAGCGGGCGGAGCTGGCCGCAAGGGCCGGGGCTTCCGCCCCCGTCCCCCCGCCCGCGCCGGCCGCGCCGAAGAAGTCGGCTTCCGGCGGCGCGGCGAAGCCGGCGAAACCGTCGTCCGCATCGTTCGGGCGGCTCGAGGCGGACATCGAGGCGGCGGAGCGCAAGCTCGCGCTGCTCGACGAAGCGATGGAGCGCGAGCTCGACGCGGAACGGTTAGAGCGGCTCTATGCGGAACGCTCCGTCCTCGCGGCCGAACGGGAGCTGCTCTACGAGAAGTTGGAGCGGCTAAGCGTGGAACAATCTTAAAATCGGTCGAGCAGCTTCATCCGCCGGAAGCGGACGAAGCTGCTTTTTTTTCGCGTAAAAAGTGAATTTCTCCCCCTTCGTTCAGTCGAATTCTCCATAACTCGGTTCGGTCGGGAAGCCTTATGATGTAAAACATAAGACACCGGAGGCAGGAGGAACAGAAAATGAACGAGGCGAAACGCCAAATCAACGCTTGGATTTTTGTATTGCCGAGTTTGTGTTGACGTTAATTTTCGGCGTATATCCGATTACCTGGGCGCTGAAATACATGTTCTACGATTATCAGGGCTTCGGAACGCCGATCTTCATCGGGCTGGACAACTTCGAACGGATTCTGAGGGACGATCAATTTTGGAGTTCGGTCGTAAATACGTTCGTTTACGCCGGCGGCAAGCTGATCGTGACGCCGCCCGTTTCGTTGATCTTGGCCGTCATTTTAAACCAGGCGATCAAGGGCAGGCAGCTGCTGCGGGCGGTGTACTTCTTGCCGACCATCATCAGCGCATCCGTCATGTCGGTGGTGTTTTACGTCATCTTCAACTCGTACAACGGGGTCGTCAACCAGCTGCTGGGGTTCGTTCGGATCAATGCGCATCAGATGGGCGTCGGAGGGGACGACAGCTGGGGAGCTCCCGCATCCGGAGTATTTGCTGCCGTCGAACCGCGTGTATCGCCTCGCGTTCGCATTCGCGGGTCTTTCCTAATCTTCTTCCCATAGCGAAGCCGAGTTGTTTTATTCCTCTTTTCGGGGGCATGTCGGGATTTACACATTTTTGAAAAGGTGATATCATATAAGTATCAAAATGATGTAAAGGGGATATGATCCATGAAAGAATTCGGCGCATGGAAGATCAATGGGTTTCTGGCGGTGCTGCTAGGCTTGGTCGTCGCCGCCGTCGGCGCGTTCGCGCTGACGTTGTCGTCGTTCTTGCCGGTCGTCGGCGTCCTGCTGCTCTTGATCGCATTCCTGACGTTCTGCTCGATCACGATCGTACAGCCGAATCAAGCGACGGTGTTGACGTTCTTCGGGGAATATAAGGGTACGGTTCGCGAGGACGGCTTCTGGATGGTGCTTCCGTTCGCGGCGCGTCAGAAGCTGTCGCTGCGGGTCCGGAACTTCAACAGCGCGAAGCTGAAGGTGAACGACATCGAAGGGAACCCGATCGAGATCGCGGCGGTCATCGTCTTCAAGGTCGTCGAGACGGCGAAGGCGAGCTTCGAGGTCGACAAGTACGAGCAATTCGTCGAGATCCAGAGCGAGACGGCGCTTCGGCACGTCGCCAGCAAGTATCCGTACGACAACTTCGCGGAAGACGGCATGTCGCTTCGCGGCAACGCCGACGAGGTGTCCGCGGAGCTGGCGCGCGAGCTGCAGAGCCGCCTCTCGGTCGCCGGCGTCGACGTGCTCGAGGCGCGGCTGACGCATCTGGCGTACTCGACGGAGATCGCCGGCGCCATGCTGCAGCGGCAGCAAGCGTCCGCCATCATCGCGGCGCGGCAGAAGATCGTGGAAGGCGCGGTCGGCATGGTGAAGGACGCGCTCGAGCAGCTGGAGCGAGACAGCGGGGTCGCGCTGGATCCCGAACGCAAGGCGGCGATGGCGAACAATTTGATGGTCGCGATCGTCTCGGACCGTTCCGCCCAACCGGTCATCAATACGAGCAGCTTGTACTGATTTATGGCGGGGAAGAAGCAATATCCGTTGCGCGTGGACGCGGCGATCTACGACGCGTTGGAGAAGTGGGCGGCCGACGAGTTCCGCAGCGTCAACGCGCATATCGAATTCGTGCTCAGGGACGCGCTCCGGCGGGCGGGCCGGCTGCCCGGCCCGCGGGCGCCGGGCGCGGGGACGAACGAGTCGGCGGGTGCGAACGAATCGACGGGGAAGAACGAATAAAGAGGGTACGCGCATGTATCGGATATGGATCATCGAGGACGATGCGAAGATCGCGGCGCTCGTCGCGGCGCATCTGTCGAAGTACGGATACGAAGCGCAGAGAATCGAGGCATACGACGAGGTGAAGCGGCGGATCGCGGGAAGCGAGAAGCCGCCTCATCTCGTCGTGCTCGATATCAATCTGCCGAAATACGACGGGTTTTATTTATGTCGGCAAATCCGGAGCGTCAGCAACGTTCCGATCTTGTTCTTGTCCGCGCGCGCCGGGGAGATGGATCAAGTCATGGCGATCGAGCACGGCGGCGACGACTATGTGACGAAGCCGTTCCATCTCGAGGTGCTGCTCGCGAAAATCCGGGGGCTGCTGCGCCGGACGTACGGCGAATACGCCGCGACGGCGCCCGAGGCGCCGTCGCGCGAGGACGTCGCCGAGTTCCAGGGGTTGTTCTTGGACCGATCGAAGCTGACGGTCGAATACGAGGGGCGCAAGACGGAGCTGACGCCGAAGGAGTTGCAGCTGCTCGGCTCGCTGATGGCGCGCCCCGGGGAGCCGGTCGCGAGGGAGACGCTGCTCGAGCGGCTCTGGGACGACGTTCATTTCGTCGACGACAACACGCTGACGGTCAACGTGACGCGGGTGCGCAAGAAGCTGGAATCGCTCGGCACGCCGCACGCCATCGAGACGGTGCGCGGCGTCGGGTATCGGCTCGCGGCGCGGGGGGAGACGCCATGAGGCTGAAGCACTTCCTGGCGGATCGTCTCGGGTATATCGTTCTCTTCTTCCTGAATACGCTTCTTGTCGCGCTGGTCGTGCAACTCGATCTCGCCCGTCAAGGAGCGTCTTTGCTTCTAGGGAATGTGGCGTATCTTGCCGTCTTGTCGGCTTGCGGATTGGCGGCGTTCTTGGCGTACGACTATGCGCGAAACCGAACCTACTATCGCGAGCTCGAGGCCGCTTCTCGGGGGGACGACGGCGGGCTGGAACGCGCGCTGCTGGTGCGTTCGCGCGGCACGACGGAGCAGCGGCTTGTGCGCGATGCGTTGGAACGCGCGTACCGGTCGTACGCCGATGCGCTGTCGCTTTCGAAGCGCGCCCAAGAGCGGCAGCTTCACCAGCTGCAGCAATGGGCGCACCAGATGAAGACGCCGATCGCCGTTCTCGACCTGATCGCGCAGTCCGAAGGGGAGCTCGGCGGCGAACGGCCGGAGGCGATGGCCAGCGTCCGGGAGGAGGCCGAGCGGCTGAACGGCTACGTGTCGATGATGCTCGAGGCGGCCAGGCTCGAACGGTTCGAGACGGACGTCCGCGTGCGACGGGTCGACGCCGCGAGCATCGCCCGGGGAGCGATCAACGAATTCCGCAGCGCTTGGATTCGATACGGCGTCTTCCCGAGGCTGGCGGCGGAGGAGGCGCCGTATTGGGTCGAGACCGACGAGAAGTGGGCGACTTTCGTATGCAAGCAGCTGCTCGGCAACGCGCTGAAATATTCCGCCGCGGCGGGCGCGACGCGCGTCGAAGTCCGGCTTGCGCGGACACCGGAAGGGGTGCGCCTCGAGGTCGCGGACGAAGGAATCGGCATTCCGCCGGAGGATGCGCCCCGCGTATTCGAGCCGTTCTTTACGGGCGCGAACGGGCGGCTCGTCGCCGAATCGACCGGCATGGGGCTGTACGTGGCGAAGGAGGCGTGCGACAGGCTCGGACATCGGCTGTCGATTTCCTCGCGCCCCGGGGCCGGGACGACGGCGACGGTCCTGTTCGCCGACACGGGGGCGCTGTTTCGGGAGCCGCTCGGCAGGTGACAATATTGTAAGGAAACCCGAGCGGATTGAAAGGTTGGCGCATGGCGGCCTGACGGGAACCCTCCTATACTTGAAACATACATTACTTCTTTAGGAGGGACCTCGATGGTTGTACTGCAAGCGGAACGGTTATCGAAAACTTACGGCCGCGGAGCGGTGACGTATCAAGCGCTGGAGGATTTCGATCTGACGGTGGAGGAAGGGGAATTCGTCGGCGTCATGGGGCCGTCGGGAAGCGGCAAGACGACGCTGCTGAACCTGCTCGCCACGATCGACAAGCCGACGGCGGGAACGATTCGCGTGGGCGGGGTCGATCCGTCGCGCATGTCGGCGAGCGAGCTTGCGTTGTTTCGGCGGAGAAAGCTCGGGTTCATTTTCCAAGACTTCAATCTGCTCGACACGCTCTCGATGAAGGAAAACATCATTCTGCCGCTGGCGCTCGACAAGACGAAGCCGAAGGAGATCGAACGGCGGGTCGTCGAGCTGGCGGAGACGCTGGGCATCGCGCATACGTTGGACAAGCGGACGTACGAGGTGTCCGGGGGGCAGCTGCAGCGGGCCGCGATCGCGCGGGCGTTCATCCACGAGCCGGACATCGTGCTGGCGGACGAATTGACCGGGAACCTCGACTCCAAGGCGGCGGGCGACGTGATGGAGGCGCTGCGCGACATGAACGAGCGGCGCCGGGCGACGGTGCTCATGGTGACGCACGATCCGTTCGCCGCGAGCTTCTGCAAGCGCATCTTGTTCATTAAGGACGGGCGGCGGTTCGCGGAGCTGCGCGGCGGGGGCGTCGGGGTCGCCGGGCGGCAAGCCTTCTTCCAGGAAATTCTCGATATGCTGAGCGTGTTGGGAGGTCGTGCGCATGACGTTTCGCGCTCTCGCCATCCGTAACGTTCGAGGCGGGTGGCGGCGGTACGCAGCGTTCCTGCTCAGCAGCACGGCCGCCGTCATGATCGCGTATTTATTCGCCTCGTTCGTCGCGCACCCGGACGTCCGCTCCGGGCACATCATCGGCGGCGCCGCCGTCGCGCAAGGGCTGCTCGCTTGCGTGTACTTGATCGCCGTCTTCTCGTTCTTCTTCGTGTTGTACTCGAGCTCGTCGTTCTACAAAACTCGGCAGAAGGAGTTCGGTCTGCTGCAGCTGCTCGGCATGACGCCGTGGCAAATTCGAAGACTTGCGTTCGCGGAGCAGATGATCGTCGCGGCTTGCGCGATCGTCTGCGGGCTCGGGCTCGGGATTTTGTTTTCCAAGCTGTTCTACATGGGCATCGGAGAGCTGCTCCGGACCGAAGCGCCGGTTCGCTTCTTGATCGTCGGGTCCGCGGCGGCGTGGACGGCGGTCGGGTTCGCCGCGTTGTTCGCCGCGGTCGCCGCGGCTTCGCTGTTCGGCATCGGTCGGAAGCCCGTCATCGAGCTGCTGCGCGCCTCGCGCAAGCCGAAGCGGCCGCCCCTCGCCTCGGCGTGGCTGACGGCGCTCGCGGTCGTCGCGCTCGGCGGCGGCTATATCCTCGCGTACACGACCAACCTGCGGTCGGTCATCTTGCTGATGACGCCGATCACCGGCCTCGTCGTGCTCGGGACGTATTTCTTGTTCACCCAAGGCTGCATCGCCGCCTTAGGCCGGTTGATGCGAAGCCGGGGTTACTATTGGAAGGGCGTGCGGCTGCTGGCGCTGTCCCAGCTGTCGTACCGGTTGAAGGACACGGCGCGGATGATGTTTTCCGTGGCGGTGCTGTTCGCGGTCGTCTTCACGGCGATCGGGGCGGTGTACGTCTTCCATCAGGACATTCAAGACAAATTGCTGGTCAATACGCCGTTCGCGCTCAGCATCGAGGAGCAGGGGCTCGATACGCGCAAGGTCGTGGATCCGGAGGCGCTGAAGGCGTTGTTCGCGAAGCACGGCATCGAGCCGGAAATCGAGACGCGCACGCCGCTCGTGGACGTTACGGCGACCGGGGAGCCGGAGGCGGCCTTGATCGGGGAATCGTCCTGGAACGCGCTTGCGGCGGAGTTGAAGCTGCCGACGGCGGACGTCGAGCCGGGGCGTACGATGTTCGCGTACCCGTTCGAGCGGAAGTCCGGCGAAGAGACGAGCGGGCAAAGCGTCGCTTTCGCCGTCGCGGGCCGGACGTTGACGTTCGTCTCGGACGGGACGATCTATGCAGCCGCCACGAACCACGGCAAGCGGCTGTGGATCTTAGACGACGCGGACTTCGAAGATGCGCTGCGCCTTGTGCCCGACGCGGAGCGGACGGTGCTGTACGCTTACGATTGGAGCGGCTGGGAGTCGGACGCCGCCTTCGTGCGGGAGGCGCTGGAGCTCGTTGCGCCGGAGATACCGCGATCCCTCGTAAGGGAGCGGATCACCGGGTACCAAGATATCCGGCAATTCACTTCGCTTACGTTTTTCATCGGCTTGTTCGTCGGGATCTTGTTCTTCTTCGCGGCGGGGAGCTTGCTCTACTTCAAGCAATTCACCGAGCTGGAAGAGGATCGGCAGACGTACCGTCAGCTGCTGCGGATCGGCGTGTCGCCGAAGGAGCTGCGCAGCGTCATCCGCGTGCAGATCGGTTCGGTGTTCGGCATTCCGTTCGTCGTCGGCGCGGTACATGCGTTATTCGCGTACAAGATGCTCGGGAACGTCATGCAGACGAACGTATGGGCGAGCGCGTTGTCCGTCGTGGCGGCGTTCGCGGCGCTGCAGCTGCTGTACTACGTCGTCACGGAACGGGCGTACATGCGGCAGCTCGGCATCGCCGAGGCGGGCTGACGGCGCCCGGCCGAGGGCGCTGACCCGTTTCGGGTCAGGGCGCGGCCCGCGGCGTGCCGTGGTGACCCGGAACGGGCCGCGCGGCCTGCTGGTCGATGGCCTTGGCCCGTTTCGGGTCAGGGTGCGGCGCGCGATGTGCCGTGGTGACCCGGAACGGGCTGCGCGGCCGCCCGGCCGAGGGCGTTGACCCGTTTCGGGTCAGGGTGCGGCGCGCGATGTGCCGTGGTGACCCGAAACGGGCAGCGCGGCCGCGCGGACGAGTGCCGTAGCCCGATTCGGGTCAGGAGACGGCGCGCGATGTGCCGTGGTGACCCGAACCGGGCATGGCGGCTGCGCGGACGAGTGCCGTAGCCCGATTCGGGTCAGGAGACGGCGCGCGATGTGCCGTGGTGACCCGAACCGGGCATGGCGGCTGCGCGGCGAGCCGTGGTGACCCGAACCGGGCCACACGAACCGTCCACACCTCCGCCGGTCATGTTCTCCTTGCCCCGGGCGGGGCGGACGAGTATAATAACGACAGGTGAAGCACACTTCGAATGATCATTCGAGGTGTGCTTTGTTTCGTTAGGGGGGATGGTTTATGCATCCGGAGCTGCGGCGGTTCATCGATGCGTTCGAGCAGGAAGCGCGGGGGGAGGGCCGTCTCCGACATACGCTCGGATACGCCGAAACCCGGTTCCTGGAACGCGTTTGGGGGCCGTTCATGAACTTCAATTTCGACGGTCTGAAGCCGGAGTACCCGTTCCTCGATTTCGAAGGGGGGCAGCGCTTCGTCGATTTCTTTTACTCCAAGGGACCGGTGAAGCTCATCATCGAAATCGACGGCTACACGACGCATGCGAAAGAAATCTCGAAGTCCAAGTTTCGAGATCATGTCCGCAGGCAAAACCGGCTGATGTATTCCGGGTGGTTCCTCCTTCGTTTTACCGCCGACGAGGTGGAGACCGAAGAAGGGTACTGCCAGGCGGAGCTGCTGAAGGCGATCGGGTATTGCTGGACGACGTCGGCCGGCGCAGGCGCCTTGCCGTTGAGCGCCGGCGATCTGTGGGCGTACCGGAAGAAAGCTATAGAGTTATACGCGGTTCAGCAGGGCGATCGCAGCATCCACCCGACGAATTTCGCGTACGAGCACGGAATCGGTCGCACGACGGCGCAGCGATGGTTCGAGCGGGCGGCCGAAGAAGGGTTGCTGACTTCTTTGCGTCGCGGCAACAAAGTGTATGGCTACATGCTAGCGGACATGAGAAAACTTTCGACGGGGCGCAACGAGTAATGGCTGCTGCCCCCCCTTCGCCGCGGCAACAAAGTGTATGGCTACATGCTAGCGGACATGCGAAAACTTTCGGCGGGGCGCAATGAGTAAAGTCTGCTGCCCCCCTTCGCCGCGGCACCAAGATGTTCGGCTGCATGCTAGCGGACATGCGAAAACGTTCGACGGGCTGCAACGAGTAAAAGCCGCTGACCCTTTGCGACGAGGCACCAAAGTATGCGGCTTTACGCTTGCGGATACGCGCGAACTTACGACGGGGCGCAGCATGTAGTTAAAGGCGCCGCGGCGCCAAAGTATATGGCTACGCGCTTGCGGACGCGCGAAACCTTTCGACGGGGCGCAGCGTTTAATAGGTACAACGTTCCGGGAGGGTATTCCCTATGAAGAGAAGCTTCGGCAAAATGTTGCTGTTCGAATTGTTGGCTGCGGTCGTATCGGCGTTGACGGCATCGGTCGCGTTCGCGTTGCTTGCGATGCAGAATACGAGCTTCCCGCAAGCTTATTTCTTTTACCTTGTAATTACGGCGCCGGCGTTCCTCGCGCTCGGGGCGCCGATCGCCGCCGTCATCCGAACGGCCGGAAGATCGTACGCCGTCAACCTGCTCGTCTTCGCGCTCGCCGGCGCGGCGGCGATGTACGCCTATCTCGCCACCGTGCTGAACGGGCTTCAGGTGCATACGTCCAGCGACCTTGGCACGTTCCTCGCGATCGGCGCGGGCGCATCGCTGTACATGTACCACATCTCGCTTGCGTTGGAGCATTGGCGCGCCCGAAAATCCGCAGCCGGGACGTAAGGCCCGTGCTATAATACCTTCTGGAGACGAGAACGAGGTCCAACAGGGGGAGCGTCATGAATTTCTGGAAAACGATCGCGACGGCGCTCGTCGCGGCGCTGCTCGCGTCCGGCGCGGCGGGGCCGACGGCGAGCGCCGTCAATATTTGGGGACTGAACAAGCAAGCGGTCGAGGCGGAAGCGAAGGGCGACTACGCGGCGGCGATCGCGAAGCTGAACGGCATGATTCCGACGCTGGCCGCGGACAAGGATTACACGAACGCGGCGAACATTTACCGGCGAATCGGCCAAAATTACGCTAGCCAAGGCTTATACGATCTCGCGGCGGCGGCGTGGGACAACGAGTCGGCGAATTGGAGCGCGGCGGGCAAGGCGGCGGAGACGGCCGCTTCCAAGCGGCGGGCGGACTACGTGCGCAGCGCCGTGAGGCTGTTCGCGGCCGTCGAACCGCAGGCGCTCGCCGATACATACGATCGCGGCGCCTTGTTCGAGCCGAGGGTAGGCGCGTACCTCGGCGCGTACGCGGAATCGGATCCGAAGGCGCACGATACGAAGCAGTGGAAATACTTCTACACGGACAAGTTCCCGGAGCTGACCGGGCGCAAGCACGCCGCCTACATGTTATATACAACCTGGGGGCGGTCGTTCGATGAGCTGTCCGCCCACGTCGAGGAGGCGAAGGCGCACGGCACCGCGCTGCAGATCGCGCTGCAGCCGATGAACGGTCTCGCGGAGGTGACGGACGGCGCATACATCCGCGAATACGCGCGGGCGGCGGGCGCATCCGGCGTGCCGATCTTCCTTCGCTTCGCCAACGAGATGAACGGCGATTGGGTGCCGTGGTCCGGCGATCCGGCGGCGTATATCGAGAAGTTCCGGCTCGTCGCCGACGTCTTCCACGAGGAAGCGCCGGACAACGTCGTCATGGCGTGGTCGCCGAACGATATTCCGGTCGACACGATTACGCAATACTACCCGGGGGACGCGTACGTCGATTGGATCGGCGTCAGCTTGTACAGCATCTATAACCCGGCGCTCGATCCGCTCAAGGCGGGCGTAGACCGTTCGAACCACTTGCAGAAGTTCGAACACATCTATGACTTGTACGCGAAGAAGAAGCCGCTGTTTATTTCGGAAGGCGCGATTTCGTATGTCTACCCGGAAGAAGACCGGTTGGTGGAGGCATGGGCCGCGTACCGGACGAAGGAGTTTTACGCGACGCTGCCGATGCTGTATCCCGGCGTGAAGGCCGTCTTCTGGTTCGACGCGACGAAGACGGAGGCGGCGCGCGAGAAGCACTTCATGCTGTCTGCGAACGAACCGCTGCTGGACGCGTATAAGCAAGCGATCAAACATCCGTTTTACCTCGATACGATCGGGCAAGAGAGCAAGAAGGCGTATATCGACGCCGCCGAAGCGGGACTGCCGCCGCGCGTCGTCGAACTGAGCGCCTATGTCCAGACGGTCGAGCCGATGCTCGGCAAGGTCGAATATGCGCTTCACGGCAGGACGATCGGCACGGCGACCGCGGCCCCGTGGACGATCACGCACGACTTCGCGCCGTACCGCGGGCAGACGGCGACGATCGAGGTGAAGGCGTTCAGCGCCGAAGGGAAGCTCGTAACGACGCAGCAGGTGAAGGCGACGGTCGGCGACGCGCTCGTGACGCTGAAAGGCAAGCGCCTCGACTTCGATGCGCAGCCGAAGATCGTGGACGGCCGCATGTTCGTGCCGATCAAGCAAATCGCGGACGCGCTGCAGGCGAACGCCGTCTGGAACGCCGCCGAGCAATCGATTACGCTGACGGACGAGGCGAAGAAGCTGTCCGTGTCGCTCGCGCTCGGCAGCAAGTCGGCGCGGAAGAACGGCGAGGCGGTCGCGCTGGAAGCGGCGCCGTTCTCGGCGAACGGAAGGACGTACATTCCGCTCAGCTTCGTCGCGGAAGCGTTCGGCCTCGCGAAGTCGTGGGACGATACGACGGGGACGGCCGTTTTCCAATAAAATAGAGCGAATCCCTCGAGTCTTCGACAGGCTCGGGGGATTTTTGTTACAATCGAAGAAATGCCAAGGAAAGGGTGGACGCCCGCGATGAAATACGATTTCGACCGATTGCATGACCGAAGAGGCACCGCCTCTTATAAATGGGACCAACTGACGACGCTGTTCGGCGGCGAGGACGTGCTGCCGCTGTGGGTGGCGGACATGGACTTCGTCACCGCGCAGCCGATCGTCGACGCGATGACGCAGCGCGCGCAGGCCGGCATCTACGGCTACACGATCCGGACCGACGAGTGGATCGAGGCGATCCAAGGCTGGTACCGCCGCAGGCACCGCTGGGACATCGCGAAAGAAGCGATCGTGGCGAGCCCGAGCGTCGTGACGAGCTTGTCGCTGGCGGTCGACCTGTTCTCCGAGCCGGGGGCCGGCGTCATCCTGCAATCGCCCGTGTATTATCCGTTCTACGACGTCATCCGCTCGAACGGGCGCCAGGTGCTAAAGAACGAGCTCCGGATTTCCGAAGCGACGGGCCTGTACGAGATGGACTTCGAAGGCTTGGAAGCGCATATGCGATCCGGCGCCAAGCTGCTGCTTCTGTGCAATCCGCACAATCCGGGCGGCCGCGTCTGGACGCGCGAGGAGCTGGCGAAGCTGGCGGCGCTCGCCGAGCAATACGACGTCACCGTCGTATCCGACGAAATCCACGGCGATCTCGTCTTCGCGCCGAACGCCTATACGCCGTATGCGACGGTCAGCGAATCGGCGGCCGCCACGTCTCTCTCGCTGCTCGCCCCGACGAAGACGTTCAATCTTCCGGGCATCGGGTCGTCGATCATCGCCTTGAACGATCCGGCGAAGCGCGCGAAGCTGAACAATCACATCAAGAAGCTGTCGATTCATATGCAAAACCACTTCTCTCACTTCGCTACGATCGCGGCGTACAACGAGGGCGACGAGTGGCTCGATCAGCTGCTGCCGTACATTAAGGGCAACGTCGATTACGCGATCGCCACGCTGCGGGAGCGAACGCCGATGCTGAAGGTCATGCCGCCGGAGGGCACCTACTTGCTGTGGGTCGACGCGCGCGAGCTCGGACTGAACGCGAAGGGCATGTCGCAATTCATGAACGCGGAGGCGAAGGTCGCCTTCAACGAAGGCTCGTCTTACGGCGACGAGGGCGTGGGGTACGTGCGCATCAACTGCGCATGCCCGCGGTCGATTCTCGAAGAGGCGCTGCGCCGCTTTATCGGCGCGGTAGAGCGCAAGGTCGCGGTGAAATAAGAATTAGGTATACTTGGGAGACGCTCCGCGCATCTTAGAGGTATCCTCATGAGAGCGGTGTAATCAACCAATGGACCGAATCAACGGGATTGTCGATTGGGTGAAGGGCAATTATTTGCTGGTCGGGACGGCGGCGGTGCTCTTTTTCGCGGCGAAGTCGTTCGTCGGGTACTTAACGTATAAAAAGATGATCAAGGAGCTTCACGAGATCAAGCGGCTGATCAAGGAAAAGAGCGATGCAAGGTGACTCCCGGCCGTTCGGGGGTCGCCTTTTTTGCATATTGACTCGTCCTCCGGAATGGGAGAGGATGGAAGTAAAGCCCTAAGGGGGAGGATTTGATGTTCGTTTGGAAAATGCTCGCGCTGCTCGCGGCGGCCGGCCTCGCGGGCGGCTGCTTCGCGCGGGAGGAGCCGGGAGCGGCCCCGCCGCCGGCGGCGACGGCGCCGGCGGACGAAGCCGCGGAGCGGGAGCCGCCCGAGGCGGAGGGCGAGGCGCCTTACGCCGTGCTCGCCGAGAAGCTGCGGACGCCGTGGGCGATCGCGTTCGACGGCGAGACGATGCTCGTCAGCGAGCGGGAAGGAAGCGTCGTGCGGATCGGACCGGACGGCAGCATCGTACGCAAGCCGGTCGTCGTGAAGCCGGGCGTCGCCGCGAGCGGCGAATCGGGCTTCCTCGGCTTCGCGCTCGCGCCGGATTTCGCCGAGACGAAGACGGCGTTCGCGTATCACACGTACGAGGCGAACGGACGGATGTGGAACCGCATCGTCGCGCTGGAGGAGCAGGAGGAGGCGTGGGTCGAGAAGGGGGAGCTGCTCTCGGGCATCCCCGGCTCGCGCATCCATGACGGCGGGCGCCTCGCGATCGGACCGGACGGGCATCTGTACGCGACGACCGGCGACGCGGGCGAAGAAGCGTACGCGCAAGACCTGAACAACCTTGCGGGGAAAATCCTGCGTTTGACGACGGACGGCGGCGTGCCCGCGGACAACCCGTTCCCGGGGTCCTACGTATACTCGTACGGACACCGCAACGTACAAGGCGTCGCATGGACCGCCGAAGGCGTCATGTACGCCTCGGAGCACGGTCCGTCCGGCGACCCCGGCGGCCACGACGAAATCAACGCCGTCGAGGCGGGCGGCAACTACGGCTGGCCGGACGTCTACGGCGACGCCAAGAAGAACGGCATGATCCCGCCGTTGTACCATTCCGGCGAGCCGCCGGCGATCGCGCCGTCGGGCATCGCCGTCGCAGAGGACGGCGCGCTGCTCGTCGCGACGCTGCGCGGCGAAGCGCTGCTGCGCTTCGACCCGGCGCGGCCGACGCCCGCGGGCGAATCGCTCGACGGGGTCGCCCGGGGCTACGGCCGGCTGCGCGACGTCGCCGTGCGGGACGGCTACGCCTACGTCCTGACGAACAACACCGACGGCCGCGGGACGCCCGGCGCGACGGACGACCGGCTGCTCCGCTTCGAGCTGCCTTAATACTGCTTGACCGACCGACGGTACTCGGTCGGAGATTGCCCGTACGCGCGGCGGAACTGCTTCGAGAAGTAGAGCGCGTCCGCGAAGCCGACGGACGACGCCACCTGCTCGACCGTCAGAAGGGGCCGCTCGCGCAAGAGCCGTCGGGCGCGATCGAGCCGGAGCCGGACGAGGAACGCGACGGGCGTCGCTCCGGTGCGCTCGCGGAAGACGCGCGACAAGTACGCGCGGTTGTACCCGAGGCTCTCCGCCATCAGCTCGATCGTGATCGGCTCGGCGTATTGCGTCGTCATGTAGTGGATCGCCTGCCGCGTCAGCGCCGCGGCGGGCCCGTCGTCGTCGGCGCCCTTCGCGGCGGCGTCCGCCGCCTCGCCCGCGCGTCGCGCGTCCGCGTATTCCGCGAGCAGCAGCTGCAGGCAGCCGTTCGCGCGCAGGTGGGCGCCGGCCTCCTTGTCCCGGAACGTTTTCATCACCCGTTCGAACCACTTCGCCGCGCGCGCGCCTTCGCGCGTTCGCGCCGTCGGCGTCTCCGGCGACACGCCGCCGGCTGCGACGAGCCGCTCCGCCTCTTCGCCCTTGAACGCGATCCAGCGGTATTGCCATGGCTCCTCCTCGTCGGCGGCATAGCTGACGAGCGCCTCCGGGTAGATGACGAAGCTGTCCCCGGCACCCAGCGCATACTCCCGGCCTTCGGCCGTATACACCCCTCTCCCGCTTTCCACGTAATGAATCAGGAAATGATCGAACACCTTCGGCCCGAGCCGGTGACCCGGTTTCGTCTGGCTTCGGCCGGTGAACAGCACCTGGAGCGAACGGTTCGCCGCGTCGGGGTCCGGATGGGACACGACGGCGTACGTGGGCTTAGGCTTCTGCGTTTGCGTCATGGCGGACGGCCTCCTTTTCCAACGATCATATCACATTATTCCATACGTCGATAACATCGCTCCATGGCGCGGGGCGAAGAAGTTTCTTATACTGGGGATAAGAGAAACCAAAACCGAAGCAAAGGACGGATCTTCCCATGGCGGATTTCCAGCAATTGAAAGAAGAGTTCCTGCGTCTGTTCGGCGGACCGGCGGAAGGCATCCAAGGCTTCCACGCGCCGGGTCGCGTCAATCTGATCGGCGAGCACACGGATTACAACGGCGGATATGTGTTTCCGGCGGCGCTCACGTTCGGCACCGCGATGCTCGCGCGGCCGCGCGGCGATCGCTCGCTCGGCCTTGCATCGACGAACTTCCCGGGATCGGTGAAACATTTTTCCATAGACGAACTGGTCTATGACGAAGCGGACGACTGGATGAACTACCCGAAGGGGATGGCGGCGTTCCTGCAGCAAGAAGGCTTATCCTTCTCCCGCGGCTACGACGTCCTGTTCTCCGGGGCGATTCCGAACGGAGCGGGCCTCTCCTCCTCGGCGTCGATCGAAGTCGTGACCGGCTTCGGCCTGATGGCGATGGAAGGCGTCGACCCGATCGACACCGTGAAGCTCGCGCTGCTCGCCCAGAAGGTCGAAAACCGATTCGTCGGCGTCAACTGCGGCATCATGGATCAGTTCGCCGTCGCGAACGGCAAGAAGGACCACGCGATCCTGCTCATGTGCGACACGCTCGAATACGACCTCGTGCCGTTCAACAGCGGCGCTTACAAGCTCGTCATCTCGAACACGAACAAGCGCCGAGGCCTCGTCGACTCCGAGTACAACACGCGCCGTTCGCAATGCGAGCAAGCGGTCCAGGCGCTGCAATCGCGCATTCCGGGCCTCAAATTACTCGGCGAGCTGACGCTCGCGCAATTCGAAGCGAACGAGGACGCGATCGTCGACGCGGAAGTGCGCAAGCGGGCGCGCCACGTCGTCGAAGAGATCGACCGCGTGAAGCGGGCGGTGGCCGCGCTGCGCGAAGACGATCTGATCGGCTTCGGCGCCTTGATGAACGGCTCGCACGAGAGTCTGCGCGACTTGTACGAGGTCAGCTGCAAGGAACTCGACGTGCTCGTGGAAGAGGCGCGCGCCATCGAAGGCACGCTCGGCTCCCGCATGACGGGCGCCGGCTTCGGCGGCTGCACGGTGTCGCTCGTGCATGAGGATTCGATCGAGAAATTTAAGGCGCAGGTCGGAAAGAACTATACGGAGCGTACGGGACTCGCGGCGGCGTTCTACGTCGCGGATATCGGAGACGGGGTGAAAGCATGGCGGTCTTAGTAACGGGAGGAGCCGGATACATCGGCTCGCATACGGTGGCGGAGCTGCTGGCGCTCGGCGAGGACGTCGTCGTCGTCGACAGCCTGGAGACGGGACATCGGGAAGCGGTGCTCGGAGGCAAGCTGTACGTCTGCGATCTTCGCGACGAGGCGGCCATGAAGAAGGTGTTCGCGGAAAACGATATCGACGCCGTCATCCACTTCGCCGCGAATTCGCTCGTCGGCGAGAGCATGACGAATCCGGGCAAATATTATCATAACAACGTATACGGCACGTTGTGTCTGCTCGAGCGGATGCAGGAAGCCGGCGTGAAGCGCATCGTCTTCTCGTCGACGGCGGCGACGTACGGCAATCCGGAGCGGGTGCCGATCGAAGAGAGCGACCGGACGGAGCCGACGAACGCGTACGGCGAGACGAAGCTCGCGATGGAGCGCATGATGCGATGGTTCGACACGGCGCACGGCATGAAGTACGTGTCGCTGCGGTACTTCAACGCGGCGGGCGCGCACGAAAGCGGCAAGATCGGCGAAGACCATCAGCCCGAGACGCATCTCGTGCCGGTCGTGCTGCAGGTCGCGCTTGGGACACGCGAAGCGATCTCGATGTTCGGCGACGACTACCCGACGCCGGACGGCACGTGCATCCGCGATTATATCCACGTGCAGGACCTCGCCGACGCGCATGTGCTCGCGGTGAAGAAGCTGCGCGAGGGCGGCGAGAGCGGCGTGTATAATCTTGGAAGCGGACGCGGCTACTCCGTGCGCGAGGTCGTCGAGGTCGCGCGCCGCGTCACGGGCCGCCCGATCCCGGCGAAGGTCGAGCCGCGCCGCGCGGGCGACCCGGCCATTCTCGTCGCTTCGTCGGCGCGCACCGTAGCGGAGCTCGGCTGGCAGCCGAAGCGCGAGTCGCTCGAGGACATTATCGCGAGCGCGTGGAGCTGGCATCAGGCGCATCCGAACGGCTACGGCGACGGAGGCGAGCGCTCATGACGGCGGACGCGCGCGGCGGCATCGACGCCGCCTACGAGGTCGAGCGGCTGCTGCAGTACGCGCTGCAGAAGCGGCTCATCGAGCCGCTCGACCTCGCGTATTCGCGCAACGCGCTGCTCGAGCTGCTCCGACTCGTCGAGCCGTACGCCGGCGCCGCGCCGGAGGAGGCGCTCGACTCGCCCGTCGAGCCGCTCGAGCGGCTGCTCGATTACGCGGCCGAAGCGGGCATCCTCGAGGAAAATACGCTGACGCATCGCGACCTGTTCGACACGCGGCTGATGGGCTGCCTCATGCCGCGGCCGTCCGAGGTCGTCCGGGAGTTCCGGAGTATCGCCGGCAGCGCCGACGTGCAGGCGGCGACCGACCGCTTCTACGCGATGTCGATCGACGCGGCGTACATTCGGATGGACCGCATCCGCCGCAATCTGTACTGGCGGACGCCGACGGACTTCGGCGAGCTCGAAATTACGGTGAACCTGTCCAAGCCGGAGAAGGATCCGCGGGAAATCGCGCTACTGAAGAACGCGCCGTCGGTCGCGTATCCGAAGTGTCTTCTGTGCGCGGACAACGTCGGCTACGCGGGACGGCTCAATCATCCGGCCCGGCAAAACCTGCGCGTCATCCCGCTGAAGCTGGACGGGGAGGATTGGTTTTTCCAATATTCGCCGTACGTGTATTACAACGAGCACAGCATCATTTTCCATAGCGGTCATGTGCCCATGCAAATATCGGATCGGACGTTCGATCGGCTGCTCGACTTCCTCGACCAGTTCCCGCATTACTTCATCGGCTCGAACGCGGATTTGCCGATCGTCGGCGGATCGATCTTGAACCACGATCACTTCCAGGGCGGACGCCATGCGTTCCCCGAGGAGAAGGCGCCGATCGCGCGGACGTTCGCGCATCCGGAGCTGCCGGACGTGCGGGCGGGTATCGTGAAGTGGCCGATGTCCGTCGTGCGGCTCGTCTCGTTCAACCGGGTGCAGCTGCGCAAAGCCGCCGTTACGATGCTGGCCGCATGGCGGGCGTACAGCGACGAGTCGGCAGACATTCGCGCCTTCACCGGCGAGACGCCGCACAATACGATTACCCCGATCGCTCGGCTGACGGCGAACGGCGAATACGAGCTCGATCTCGTGCTGCGTAACAACCGTACGACCGAGGAGCATCCGGAAGGGCTCTTCCACCCGCATCGCGAGTTGCACCACGTGAAGAAGGAAAACATCGGCCTGATCGAGGTCATGGGACTCGCGGTGCTGCCGGGGCGGCTGAAGGAAGAGCTCGAAGCGATCGCCGCGCTGCTTACGGGGCAGTCCTCTGACGAAGCCTGGAGGGCGGACGCCGATCATGCGCTGCACAAGCATGCGGCTTGGATCGATCGGCTGCTCGACGCGCACGGAACGGCGCTGTCCGCATCGGACGCGGAGCGGCTACTGCAGGACGAGGTCGGCGGCATCTTCCTTCGCGTCTTGACGGACGCGGGGGTGTATAAGCAAGACGAGAAGGGACAGGCGGCGTTCGCCGCGTTCCTCGCGTCGATGGGATATCGCGACAACCGGTAAACGGCATGCATGATCCGCCCTCCCTCGCGAGATGCTAAGGGAAAAGTTGGAGGGTGGAGCGAATGGATCCGCAAGACGTCATTCCGGGCCGGCGCGTCGAGATCGACGGCTTCGGCGAAGGCACGATCGTCGGCGGCGAAGACGACGAAGTCGAAATCGCCGTCTCCGAGGTCGAGACGGTGCGCGTCCGGCCGGAGAAGCTGGACCCGCCGGAGTGAATTCGAAGCCCCCGTTTGGTATGATTAGGAAGCTTTCTTACCTAATCGATATCGAACGGGGGTTTCTTCGATGTGGAAAACAACGGGCAAAGTGCTGCTCGCCGCGGTTCTGTTTCTTGTTCTGAATCTACTCGTCAGCGCGGGGATCGGCCTCGTCGCCGCGATCGCGGACGCGGCGCGGAACGCCGGAAACGTGACGCCCGAAAGCATTACGGAGCTGCTGCAGTCGAATCCATGGCTCCGAACCGCGTCCTTCGCTTTGAGCGCCGCAAGCGGCGTCGCGACGGCGGCGATTTTGTATTACGCTATGGAGCGGGAGCGGACGTGGACGCTCGGGTGGAGGCAGCGCGATTGGCTGCCGAAGGGGCTGCTCGGGTTGGCGCTCGGCGCGCTGTTGATCGTGCTGGCGTTCCTGATCGCGTGGATCGCGGGCGGCATCGCCGTCGTCGACGCCGTTCTGACGTCGGACGTCGTCGTCGCGCTGCTGTTCGACGTCGTTCTGTTCGCTTCCGTCGCCGTCGGGGAAGAGGTGTTCAGCCGAGGGTACGTGTACGGAGTCGTCCGCCGGTCGGGCGGCGTCGTCGCCGCGGTGGTCGCGTCGTCGGCGCTGTTCGCGCTGTTCCATATGAACAACCCGGCCGTCCTGTCGAACGCGTTCCCGATGCTCAACCTCGTGCTCGCCGGCGTCATGCTGGCGCTGCTTCGCGAGTGGAGCGGCGGGCTGTGGGCGCCGATCGGCGCCCATCTGACGTGGAACTTCGTGCAGGGCGACGTGCTCGGCATGGCGGTGTCCGGCGTGGAGACGCCTTCGATTTTGCGGGTCGAGTCGCTGAACGACTTCGTGTCCGGCGGCGCCTTCGGCTTGGAGGGCAGCTTCGCGGTTACGCTCGTAACCGCGGGCGCATCGCTCTGGCTGGCGCTCGCGATCCGGAAGCGGGGGGCGTCCGCGTCGGCGGGGCTTTCCTAAGCTGGTTTCTTACCGCTCAGGAGCAAGGAGGACCGTCCGTGAATTCGGACGGTTCTTTTTCTTTTGGCGTTGTCGGCGGCGAATGTAAAAGTGCAGGTATTCGGGCGGGAAAAAACGCGCGACGGCCGAATGCCTGCAAAAATACAGTTCATTCGGCCGGTTCGCTTCTCGGTAGGTGAGAATAGCTGCAGTTTTGCAGGCAGCGTGGCGTTTCGCGGTTGTTGAAGCATATATAACTGCACTTATGCAGGCGGCGGGCGCGAAACCCGCATTTCGTCGAACAAGTAGACAAAGGTACAGAAAGTATATTTTCTACGATAGAGTTTGCTCGGTCGACCCTTTAGTATTTACATTGAAGAAAGCGCTTCATATTTGGGCGTAGGGGGAATCGGGCGAATGGGCTTCGAGCGGAAGGCATGGATGGCGGCTGCGTTGGCGGCGTGCGTGTTGGCGACGGGGACGGCGGCCCCGGCGCCGGCGCAGGCATCCGGGAAGGTGTCGCAGTCGACGGCGCTGGCATCGGGGACGGCGGCGCCGGATGAATCGGCGGTCGCGGCGATCGATACGGCGGAAGGGGGTGGGATGACGATGGCGGCGTCGGAAGTCGCGGCGACGAGAGGCCCGCTTGCGGGGACGGACGGCTTGGGACGGACGCTCCCCGACTACCGGGCGACTTCGCTGCCCCGGGAGGAACGATCCGTCGGGGTGTTCTACGTCCTGTGGCACGGCTCGAACGATCATCGGGAGTACAAGAACATCTATAACAATTCGGAGGTGCTGGCGGCGGATCCGACGGCGCCGGACCGTCCCGACAGCGGGGCGTGGCCGGGGCCGGGACATTTCGCGTATTGGGGAGAGCCGTTGTTCGGTTATTACCGGTCCGACGACGCTTGGGTCGTAAGGAAGCATATTCAGATGCTGTCCGACGCGGACGTCGATTACCTGCTGCTCGATACCTCCAACAATGAAATTTACAAGCCTCAAGCGGAATTGATCATGCGGACGATCGCGGAGTTTCAGCTGCAGGGGGGAGACGCCCCGCAGGTGGCTTTCATGACGCATACGAATTCTTCCGCGACGATGGACGAAATTTACGAGACGTTTTATGCGGACGATGCGCCGTATCGTTTTCCAAGCACCTGGTTTTATTGGGACGGCAAGCCCCTCATTATGGGGGAGGCGCCTTCCGCGAAAGCGAGCGAGTTCTTCACGTTCCGGTACGCGCAGTGGCCGAACGAACCGAAGCAACCCGCGAACGGGTGGGACTGGATCAGCTTCGACCGCCCGCAGCGCATCAATTACAACGATCGAGGGGAGAAGGAGCAAATCTCCGTATCCGTCGCGCAAAACTCGGGCGAATCCGCGATATTCAGTTATACGGCTTGGTATAACCGGGACGATCCGCCGTCCAAGAGCCGGAACTATCATGACGGCGCCGAGGATGAGACGCCTGGCGCGGTCGATTACGGTCATAACATTCAAGAGCAATGGGATTATGCGATCGAACAAGATCCGAAGACGATTCTCGTGCTGGAGTGGAACGAATGGATCGCCGGGAACTGGGCGGCCCGCGCCAGCGATCCCCTCGTCTTCTACGACGTCGTGGATCAGCGCTGGAGCCGCGACATGGAACCGATGGCCGGCGGCTATGAGGACCATTATTATATGCAGCTCGTGCAAAACATCAGACGGTATAAAGGGGTACAGCCGCCCGCCGCGCCTACGCCGGGGAAGACGATCGACATCGACGGCGACTTCGGACAATGGAGCGACGTCGGCCCCGCGTACAAAGACTATACGGGCGATACGGCGGCCAGACATCATGTCGGGACGGACCGCCTGATTTACCGCAACGAAACGGGACGGAACGATATCGACGTCATGAAAGTGACGGCGGACGACGCAAATCTATACTTCTACGTCCGAACCGTCGAGGAGCTGACTCCTTCGACCGATCCGAATTGGATGACGCTGCTCCTCAATGCGGACGGCGACGGAAGGACCGGATGGAACGGATACGACTACGCGTTGAATCGGACCGGCGTCGGGGACGGCGTAACGACGCTGGAGCGGAGCGGCGGCGGTTGGAGCTGGCAGACGGCGTCGGATCGAATCCGATATCGCGCCGCGGGGAACGAGCTGATGGCGGCGATTCCGAAGGCGGCTTTAAGCGGCTTATCCGATCCGCTGCGGCTGGAGTTTAAGTGGGCCGATCATTGGCGGAACGACGACAGCGTCCTTGACTTCTATCAGTATGGCGACGCGGCGCCGGAGGGCCGATTCAACTTCGTGTTTGACGCGGGGGTTCACCCGGCTCGGGTCGAGCAGGCGCCGCAGGCGGTATCGGAGATCCCGGCCGCAAGCGACGGGTTTTTCCGGATCGAGGACCACGACCATTCGCCGGAATACAAAGCATTCGTTCATCCGAACCCGAGCGGGTGGGTGACCGTACCGGATGCGGCCAGCTCGGGGGGCTCTTATTCCTACGTGCACAACCCGGAGGCGAGGGCGGACAATCATTTCCGCAACTTCGTCCGCGCGGGCTTCGACGGGCACAGCGTTCGATGGGGCACGGTCAAAGCGCCGGACGGCGCGGAGGCCGAAATTTTCATCGACGGACTGTCGCAAGGGGTCGTAAACCTGTATAGTCCGACGGTCGAAAAGCAGGCGGTCGCTTTCGAAAAGTACGGACTGCCGGAAGGTCGCCACGAAATCATGGTCGTTTGGCTTCCGCAAAGCGGCACGTATTCCCACGATTATTTCGAATACGGCCGCGGAAGCGTCGAAGCGCCGCCCCAGCCGGCAGGGAACATCGCGCTGCAAGCGTACGCCGAGGCGTCTTCGTTCGAGCCGGAGAAGTTTTTCGCGGCGAACGCCGCGCAGGCGAACGACGGCGACCCGAGCACCTATTGGCGCGCCGGCGGGACGGCCGGGGAATGGCTGGAGCTTCGGTTCGGCAGAGCCGTATCGTTCGATACCGTCGAGCTGCTGCCGAAAATGGATCGGTCGACGATCGCCGAGTACGAGGTTCAAGTGTGGGACGGCTCGGGGTGGTCGGCCGCAGCCTTCGGCGGCACATTGACGGAGCGGACGACGCTCTCGATCGCGGCCGTCGCGACGGATCGGGTCAGACTGCATATTCCGTCCAGCGTCGGAGGAGCGCCCGAGTTGTATGAATTCCGGGTGTCGCACAGCGCCTCCCCGGGCGGAGAGCCCGCCGGACCGCGCACGAACTGGGAGTTTAAGACGAACGCGGAAGGCTGGAGCGGCGCGGGAGGGCTCGAAGCGATCGGTTGGAAGAGCGGCGGAGCGATCGCGGGCGGCGTTACCGGCGCAAGCGCGCGGCTCGTCTCGCCGGATGCGCTGAACGTTTCGGCCGACGACTATCGGGTCGTACGGATGAAGCTGCGGAACGGGACGCCGGCCGGGAGCGGGCGGTTGTACTTTATTACGACGGCGGACGCCGCATGGAACGAAGCGAAGAGCGTCCCGATCGCCTTGAAGCCGAACGATGCGGGCTACAGCGAATACACGGTCGATTTGAGCGCCGCGCCGGCCTGGAGCGGAACGATTCGGCAGCTGGCCGTGGAGCTGTCCAACGAAGCGGGCGGCGGAACGGCAGGCTTGGATTATGTGCGGCTGCTGCCTTCGAGGGCGATCGCTTCGTGGAGCTTCGACGCGGACGCCGAAAGCTGGCATTCCTCCGAAGGCGTGTCCGGTTTCGGTTGGAACCCTGCCGGGTATGTGGAAGGCACGTTGGGAGCCGCAGGGGGCGAGGTGTCGTCGCCTGATTCGGTGAAGGCGGATATCAACAACCATTCGACCGTGAAACTGAAACTTCGGAACGGGACGCCGGCGTCGTCGGCGACGCTGTATTTCGCGACGGACGCGAACCCGGCGTTCGACGAATCGCGCAGCAAGCGCTTCGACCTCGTCGCGCAAGACGACCGGTTCAGGGAATACCGCGTGGAGATGAGCGCGGTCCCGGGCTGGAACGGCGTGCTGAAGCAGCTGAAGCTGCGCTGGGACGGAACGGAAACCGGCGGCTCCATCGCGCTGGATGAGCTCCGCGTGCAGCCGTTCGAGCTGACGGAGCTGGGCACGAAGTCGGCGTGGGAGTTCTCCGAGGGGTCGGAAGGCTGGGGGCAGGCCGGCGGCATGAGCGGCTTCGGCTGGCGGGAAGGCGGATACGTGGGCGGGCAAATCAACCACCCCGACCCGCAGTTCTACTCGCCGGACGGCCTGTGGCTCGATCTTACGGGCAAGAAGAGCGTTCGCTTCCGGATGCAAACCGATGCGCCGGCCGGTACGACCGGAAAATTGTATTTCACGACGCTGAACGGCACCGGCTTCAGCGAAGGGAACAGCAAAGCGTTCGCGATCGCCGGGAACGGCGGCGAGTTCGCGGAGTATACGCTCGATATGTCCGGCGTATCCGGCTGGAACGGCGTGTTGAAGCAGCTGCGCTTCGACCCGGCGGAAGGGATCGACAGCGGGTCGTTCCTGCTCGATTATATCCGGATCGTCGATTTTACGGTTCTGCCGGTCTCCGCGACGACGACGGCAGGCGTCGCGCCCTCGCTGCCGACGACCGTCGTCGAAACCTATGCGGACGGACGTCAAGCGGAAGTGCCGGTCGCCTGGGAACCCATCGACCCGTCGAAGTACGCCTCCGCCGGCTTCTTCACGGTTAAGGGCATGGTCGCGGGGACGGAGCCGTACGAAGTGCACGCTTCGGTAACGGTGCTGAATCTGGCGTCGAGCTGGGAGTTTACCGACAGCGCGGAGGGCTGGGGCAACGCGTTCGGCATCAGCGGCTTCGGCTGGAAAGAAGGCGGTTATTTACGGGGAGACCATGTATGGTACGGCGACGCGCAATTTTTCTCGCCCGACGGCCTTCAGCTGCCGCTGGCAGGGAAGACGATCGTGAGGATCGGTCTTCGGAACGGGACGCCGAGCTCGCAGGGCACCTTCTTCTTCGCGACGAACGACAGTCCGTCGTTCGACGCCGCGAAGAGCAAGGCGATACCTCTCGTCGCGAACGATGCCGGCGTGACGGAATACGTGCTGGATCTGTCGACCGTTCCGGGATGGACCGGGGTGCTGAAGCAAATTCGCTTCGACCCGGTCGATGGGGCGACGGAAGGCGCCTTCCTGCTCGATTACGTTCGAATCGAAGCTCCCGTCGTCGGCGTCTCGCCCGTTTACGCAACGACGACGCTTAAGACCGCGCCGGCGCTGCCCGATACGGTGACCGCGTCCTTCGCGGACGGCAGCGAGCAGCCGGTCCCGGTCGTCTGGGAGGACATCGATCCAGAAGCGTATAAGACGCCGGGCAGCTTCACCGCGTACGGCGCCGTACCGGGTACCGGCATCCGGGCCGAGGCGGTCGTGACCGTCACCGGCAACGGCCACGGCCACGGGAACGGGCAAGGTCACGACAAGGGCCATGGCGACGAGAACGGAAACGGGAACGGCTACGGCCATGGAAATCGCGGCAATGAGGAAAATCCGTAACCGGCGTTGACCGTACTCCCCGCATCCCCGATAATTGGGAAAGACTGCCGGGGCCGTCCAGAGTGTTGCCGACACTCGGGCGGCCCTGTCTTTATATGTAAATAAACCATCGCGTACGGAGGGGTCCCATGCTTCGACTGTTGATCGTGGACGACGAAGCGATATTGCTGGACGGGCTGGTCGAATTGTTTCAATCCCTGAATACGCTGGAGCTAGAAGTGTACAGGGCGAGTTCGGCCATGCAGGCGCTGAGAACGATGGAACAAGACAAGATCGACATCGTCTTAACCGATATTCGAATGCCCGAGATGAGCGGCTTGGAGCTGTTCGATCGCATCCGCGTCCGATGGCCGCGCTGCAAGGTCGTGTTCCTGACGGGCTACGACGATTTCCATTATATCCAAGAGGTGCTTCGCAAGGGCGGCGTCGACTACGTCCTAAAGATGGATGGCGACGACGAAATTATCCGCGCCGTGGCGAATGCGATGGAAGCGCTTCATCGGGATCTGGAGCACGAGCGCTTCATCGAGGAGGCGCGTCGGCAAATCCGCGCAATGCTGCCGGTAAGGCAGCGGGAATATGTCCATCAGCTGCTCTTAGGCGAGCCGGCGACGCCGGAGCGGCTGCGGCAGCGGTTCGAGGAGCTCGAAATTCCGTTATCGGCGCACGGTTCCTTGTTTATGGTGATCGGCCGGGTCGACCGGTGGACGGCCTCGACGGGGAGCGAGCCGGAGACGGAGGAGGCGCCGCAGGCCAAAGCGGTCCGTCCTACGGACCGCGCGCTTCTCTCGTATGCGATCCGAAACATCGCGCAGGAGTTCCTGCCGTGGGACGCGCTGCTGGCCGTCTCCCTCGACGATGCGACGCTGCTGTGGCTTATTCAACCCGCCGTCGAAACCGGGACGCCGCCCGGGGAGCCGGACGCTTCCGAGAGACAGCTGCAGGACGCGCTGGAATCGACCCAACGGGCCGCGAAGCAGTTCCTCCGGCTGGAGCTCAGCTTCGTCGGCAGCGGCCGGTTCGAATGGGTGGAGATCGAACGCGTCTACGACCGCTTGACGCGGCTGCGCCGCCGGGGAGCCGGCATCGGGGAAGAAATTTCGTATTTGAGCGGCGAACGGTGCGCCGACGGTCAAGCGGAAGATCACGCGTTCGACATTCGGTCCCGGCTGAAGCGGTTCGTCTTCCTCGAGACGTATTTGGACAACGGGCAGGAGAGCGAATTCATGGAATCGCTTCACGACTTGATGGGCGCGGTGGACGAGGGCAAGACGCCGCTGCCCTTGCAATACGAGGTATTCCAGAAGCTATCCTCCTTATTTCTGTCTTATTTGAATCGGTTCGAAGGCGAGAGCGGGGGTTCCGACGTCGCTCTCGCGTTCGAACCGTTCGAGCCGTTGACTCGGTTCGACCGGCACGCCTCTTGGGCGGATGCGCATCATTATTTCGAGCGGCTGGCGAGGGAGCTGTTTCTCGCGAGGAAGCGGAGGCAGGATAACCGCGGACTGGAAATCGTCGAGACGTTGAACCATTATATCGAGCACCATCTCGCCGGCGACCTGTCGCTCGGGGCGTTAGCTCGGATCGTATACTTAAATCCGGCCTATTTGTCTCGTTTGTATAAGCGAGTCAGCGGCATCGGCGTATCCGAACGCGTCACCGAGAAGAGGATTCATAAGGCGAAGGAACTGCTGCGATCGACGGACCTGAAAATCCAAGACATCGCGACGGCGGTCGGCCTCGACTCGCCCTCGTACTTCGCGCGGCTGTTCAAGCGGCTGAACAATATGTCGCCTCAGGAGTACCGAGAGTCCGCGCTGTCCGGATAAGGAGGAGCAACCATGGAAGCAGGCTCGCTGCTGCAATCGACCTATACGAAGCTTCTCGTCACGCTGCTATGCGTCGTTATGCCGCTCTACATCGTCAGCTTGCAGATCAATCACTCCGACGCCGAGAGCGTACGGGAGGGGATCAGCGAATCGATTCGGTCGCAGGCGCATTTCTACTTGAGCAGCTTGGAGCAAGAGTTCGACCAGACGATCCGGTTCCAGCAGGAGCTCGGCATGAACAAGGACCTGGACACGCTTAGCAACGCGTCGGAGATTTTATCCAACGAGGGCAAGCGAAGCGCGATCTTGTCCGTGCAGCAGCAGCTGATCCAACTCAAGTTCTCCAACCGGTTCATCGAAAATACGAAAGCGTACATCCCCTCGCTCGGCAGCATGATCGCGGCGAATCAGCCGTACTTCGACATGTCGGAGGAGGAATACGCGGCGATGCGCGCGGTGTCGGACTCGTTCGTCTCCCCGTTCATTTATTGGCGCGGCCGGTTATTTATCAGTTACATGAATCCTCTGCTTCTCGAAGGGACCGAGCCGCCGTTCCTGCTCAGCGTCGAAATCAACATCGGGAAAATCAAGGAGACGCTCAATCAGTTTAAATACAATGGCGCCGGAGGCGCCGCGCTCGCGAGCTTCAAGGGCGAGTGGGCGTTCGCAAACGAGGCGGACGATCCGGTCATGGCTCGCTTGATCGAGCTTGTGCAAGGCGGCGCGGCGGAGCCGTCCGGCATGGGCACGCTCGTCTTGGACCGGTCGAACTATTTGTATTATTACGAGCCGTCGGATCAGATCGGAGCCAACTTCGTCGTATACGTGCCGGAAGACGAGGTGTTCGGCCCCTTGGAGCGAAATCGGCGGCGCATTTGGTATTTGTCGATCTTCTCGCTGCTGTTGATCGCAGCCATCTCCGCCGTCGTATATCGGCTGATCCATCGCCCGCTGCGCAAGCTGATGGTGGCGTTCCGCGACGTCGGGAACGGCCAATTCAACACCGTCATCGAACGAACCGAACGCGACGAATTCGCATATTTATACCGGCATTTCAACCAAACCGTCCGGAAGCTGCAAGAGCTCGTGTACGAAGTGTTCGAACAAAAATACCGAACGCAGCATGCGGAGTTGAAGCAGCTTCAATCGCAGATCAATCCGCATTTTCTATACAACAGCTTCTTTACGATATTCCGGATGGCGAAGCTCGGAGACACGGAGCTCATTCAGCGGTTCACGCAATATTTGGCCGAGTATTATAAGTTCATTACGCGCGATTCCAGAGAGCTGATCCGCCTGTCGGAGGAAGCCGCCCACGCGAAGACGTACGTCGACATTCAACTGGTCCGCTTCGGGGATCGCATCGCGGTACGATTCGACGCCATTCCGGACTCGTTCGCCGAGCGGCTCGTGCCGAGGCTCATATTGCAACCGATCATCGAGAACGCGTTCATCCACGCGCTCGAGAATAAGGCACAGGACGGGTTGCTGCTGGTCGAATTCCTGGAACGGGGGAGCGGCTTGGTCGTCGTCGTGGAAGACAACGGCGCCGGTCTGACCGAAGCGGCGCTCGACGAGCTGCGTGCCAAGCTCGAGTCGGGGCGGGCGGAAGGGGAAACGACGGGGCTCGCGAACGTGCACCGCCGTCTCCGCGCCCGTTACGGCGAAGGCGCGGGCCTTGCGGTCGACCGGGGAGCCGGCGGCGGCCTGCGCGTCGAGATGAGGTTGCTCAACAAGTAGACAGAAGGCAAGGATGTAGAGAGATTATGATTTCGCTCCTTCCGCACGGGCGGTAGGATGAAGACAGATGATCATCTGCTTCCTAATTTCTGAATGAGCGAAGGGGACGGCCAATGAAAAAGATACTGTGGATGGCGGCACTCGTTTTATCGTTGCTCGTAAGCGCATGCAGCGGAGAAGGCGGCGAGACCGGCGGCGCCTCGAACGACCCGACGGGCGCAAGCGAACCGGGGACGGCCGAACCGGCTGCGGAGTCGAATACGGATCCGCTCGGCAAATACGATCCGCCGATCGTCGTGTCGACGGTTCGAAGCTTGAACAGCTCGATCAAGTTCGCGGAAGGCGAGTCGATCGACAACAATATTTGGTATCGCGGTTATAAAGACGACCTCGGCATCGAAGTGAAGAACGAGTGGAGCGTGCCGGACACGCAATTCGTTCAGAAGCTGAACGTTTCAGTCGCCTCGGGAGCGATTCCCGACATTACGCCGGTCGATCTCGCCCAGCTGCAGAAGCTGGTCGACGCGGATATGATCGAGGAGTTGACCTCCGTCTACGACGATTACGCGTCCGAGCTGACGAAGTCGATCATCGAGGGGGACGGAGGCAACGGTCTGACGGCCGCCACGTTCGACGGCAAAATCATGGCGATGCCGTCGACGGTGTCGACGCTGGACGGCACGAGCTTGATTTGGATCCGCAAGGATTGGCTCGACGCGGTCGGGCTGCCGGAGCCGAAGTCGCTCTCCGACATTCAGACCATCGCGAAGACCTTCGCGGAGAAGAAACCGTCGGGTCACGAGCGGACGTTCGGCATCGCGATCGAGAAGAACATCTTCTCGGGGTACGCCGGCATCGGGGGCCTTGCGGCCGGCTACGGCGCTTACCCGGAGGCTTGGTTGGAGAACGCGTCCGGCGAACTCGTCTATGGCTCCATCCAACCGGAGATGAAAGAAGCGCTCGGCATGCTGCAGGAGATGTTCAAGGCGGGATTGATCGACCCGGAATTCGGGGTTCAGGATGCGAACAAGGTGAACGAGATGGTCGCGTCCGGCCAAGTCGGCCTCGTGTACGGACAACACTGGAACGCGTTCTGGCCGCTGCCGGACAGCTTCAATAACGACAACAACGCGGACTGGACGCCTTATCCGCTCGTCTCGAAGGACGGCGGGCCGGCCAAGAGCATGCTCGGCAACGGACCGGCCGTCTTCTATGTAGCGAAGAAGGGGATGAAACACCCTGAGGCGCTTATCAAGCTGCTGAACTACAATCTTGAGAAGCAATACGGTCCGAACGGACGCGACATGGAGTTTCACGGGGATAACGTCATCCCGGCGTATATGTACGCCGCCGTCTACGCGCAGCATCCGCAGCAGAACATCAATATTTACCGCGACGTGGTCAAAGGGTTTGCAGCCGACAGCGGGGAGGGGCTCTCCTTCGACGGCAAAGACAACTTCGAGTCGATCAAGAAATACATGAACGGCGACAAGGCGTTCTGGGGCAGCTTTAAGTGGTCCGGCCCGGGCGGAGCGCTGAGCGTCGAGGATTACTACGACCAGCAAAACTTGACGGTTTCGAACGCGTTCCTCGGCGCGCCGACCGCCACGATGTTGACGAAAGGGACGACGCTCGACACGCTGGAACTCGAGACGTTCACGAAAATCATCATGAATACGGTCCCGCTGGATGAGTTCGATACGTTCGTCGAAAATTGGAAGAAGCTCGGCGGAGATGAAATCACGAAAGAAGTGAACGATTGGGCGTCGGCGAAATAACACGATCGATTCCCCTCCGGTCGGGGCTGCCCGAGCTTGACGCGGGGCAGCCCCGTTCCCTTCTCGCGACGGGAGCGGAGGATCGATGAACGGAGGTGGACCGCTTGCATAAACCGAAAAATCATCTGAGCGAAGCGCCGCTTCATTGGATGCTGCTGCCGGGCGTCCTCGTCATGCTTCTCTTCAGTTATTACCCGATGATCGGCATCGTCATCGCGTTCCAAAACTTCGTCCCGACCAAAGGGTTCTTCCGGTCCGACTTCGTCGGCTGGGCGCATTTCGAATTTTTGTTCCAGCTTCCCAACTTCTCGCAGGTGTTATGGAACACGGTATTCATCGCTTCCATGAAGATCGTTCTCGGGCTGCTCGTTCCGGTCGTCTTCGCGCTGCTGTTGAACGAAGTGCGCAAAGCGCTGTTCAAGCGGACGATCCAGACGGTCGTCTATTTGCCGCATTTTCTGTCGTGGGTCATTCTGGGCGGGGTGCTGATCGACATCCTGTCGCCCTCGACGGGCATCGTCAATGCGGCGTTGAAGCTGTTCGGCGCGGATCCGATCTTCTTCCTCGGCCATGAACGATGGTTCCCGTTCGTCCTCGTCGTCTCGGACGTGTGGAAGGAATTCGGCTTCTCCACGATCGTCTTCCTGGCCGCGATCACGTCCATCAACCCGACCTTGTACGAGGCGGCCCTCATGGACGGGGCGAACCGGTGGAAGCAAACTTGGCACGTCACGCTGCCGGGCATGCTGCCGATCATCGTGCTCATGTCGACGCTGAGCCTCGGCAACGTCTTGAACGCGGGCTTCGACCAGGTGTTCAACCTGTACAGTCCTCAAGTGTACAGCACCGGGGATATTATCGACACGCTCGTCTATCGGATCGGCCTCGTCGACGCGCAGTACAGCCTCGCCACGGCGGTCGGATTATTCAAGTCGATCGTCTCGCTCGTTCTGATCTCCGTCTCGTATTTCTTGGCCTATCGCTTGGCGAACTATCGGATTTTCTGACGGAGGTGACGCCCCTTGCTCCATAGACCATCGCTCGGCCGGAAGGCGTTCTTGTTATCCAACAACGCCTTCCTAACCGTAACGGCCGTTCTCTGCTTGCTGCCGCTCGTCCATGTACTGGCGCTGTCGTTCAGCTCGAGCTCCGCGGCGACGGCCGGCTACGTGACGCTGTGGCCGGTCGGCTTCACGCTAGCTTCCTATGAGTTCGCCCTGGGCAAGCCGGAATTTTTGCAAAGCTTCTCCGTTTCGCTGCAGCGTGTCGCGCTTGGCGCCGTCATAAACATGTTCATGACGGTCATCGTCGCCTATCCGCTGTCGAAGGAGACGCGTCAATTCCGGTGGCGAACGGTATATGTTTGGTTTTTCGTGGTGACGATCTTGTTCTCCGGCGGACTCATCCCGAGCTTCATGGTAGTTAAACAGGTGGGGCTGTTGGATACGTTGTGGTCGCTCATCCTGCCGGGGGCGGTGCCGGTGTTCAACGTCATCCTGCTGTTGAACTTCATCCGCTCGCAGCCGAAAGAACTGTTCGAAGCGGCCTTCGTGGATGGGGCGGGACATTGGAGCGTGCTGTGGACCATCGTCGTTCCGCTCGCTAAGCCGGCGCTGGCCACGTTGCTGCTGTTCACGTGCGTCGGCCACTGGAACGCGTGGTTCGACGGCCTGATTTATATGAACCGTCCGAGCGGGTACCCGCTGCAGACGTATTTGCAAACCGTCGTCATCAACCGCGATCCGAGCCTCATGACGACGCCGGAGGAACTGAAGGCTTTATCTCAAATTTCGGACAAGACGACGAAGGCGGCTCAAATTTTCTTGGCGTCGCTGCCGATCTTGATGGTGTACCCGTTTCTTCAGAAGTATTTCATTCAAGGCATCACGCTGGGCAGCGTGAAAGAGTGAGGAGCGAATGCGATCATGACGAAAAAGGTGCAAACGGCCGCCTACTACTTCCCGAACTATCATCAGGACGCAAGGAACGATCGATGGCACGGGAAGGGCTGGACGGAATGGGAATTAATGAAGCGCGCGGAGCCGCGGTTCGAAGGGCATGAACAGCCTAAGATCCCGTTATGGGGATACGAGGACGAAGCCGATCCGGCCGTCATGGCTCGGAAAATCGACGCGGCGGCCGACCACGGCATCGACGCGTTCCTCTTCGATTGGTATTGGTACGAAGACGGCCCGTACTTGCAGCGCGGCCTCGAGGAAGGCTTTCTCCGAGCGCCGAATGCGGATCGGTTGCAATTCGCGCTCATGTGGGCCAATCACGATTGGATCGACATTCATCCGCTGACCCGCGCGCTCCAGCCGCCGACGCTGGCGCCGGGCGCCGTGTCCGAGAAGGCGTTCGTCGAGGCGACGGACCATATGATCCGCGCTTACTTCTCGCACCCGTCTTATTGGCGCGTGAACGGGGGCTTGTACTTCTCGATCTACGAGCTGATGAATCTGGTCGGAGGGCTCGGCGGCCTCGAGGCGACGAAGCGCATCTTCCGGGGGTTCCGCTCGCGCGTCCGGGAAGCGGGGCTCGGGGAGTTGCATCTGAACGCGGTCGTGTGGGGCGTGCAAATCTTGCCCGGCGAAGAGAAGATCGAGCGTCCGAACGAGCTGCTGACCGAGCTCGGCATCGATTCCGTCACCTCGTACGTATGGCTGCACCATGTCGGCCTGCCGGAATTTCCGGTCACCGATTACGGATGGTGGACGGAGCGGTCGCTCGCGAAGATGGAGTCGCTCGCCGCCGACTATCCGGTGCCATACTTCCCGAATGTGACGATGGGTTGGGATACGAGTCCGAGAACGGTGCAATCGGATACGTACGAGCCGATCGGTTATCAATACATGGCGACCGTCTCGGGCAATACGCCGGAGCGATTCGAGGAGGCGCTGCGCCGGACGAAGCGGCTTGCGGAGACGGCGGCCGAACGCGGCGAAGGCTTGCCGATCGTTACGATCAACGCATGGAACGAGTGGACGGAGGGAAGTTATTTAGAACCGGACACGAAGCACGGGATGGGATATTTGGAAGCGGTAAAGAGGGTATTCGGAACATGAGAGAAGGCCCCTCGTTCGCGGCGGAACAACGCGGACGAGGGGCCTTCCTCGATTACGGCCGAACGCCGAACGCGTCGGCCAGCAGCTCGTACGAGCGAATGCGGGCGGCCTGATCGTATACGGGCGTGACAACCATGAACTCGTCGGTCCCGTATCGCTCGCCGGCGGCGAGCAGCTCCGCCTTCACCCGCTCGGGGGTGCCGACGAACCGGCGCTGACGGCCGAACCGGATGCGCTGCAGGTCGTACTCCGTGTACGGGTAATCCTCCGCCGTCGCGACGGACGGCAGCTCCCGAAGCTCCTGTCCGAGCTCGAGCTTGAGGAACAAGAGGTCGGAGCTGAACGCAAGACGGTTCGCCTCCTCCTCCGTCTCGGCGCAGATGACGAGCACCGCGGCGAGCGACATCGGCTCTTTCAAGTACGCCGACGGCCGGAACGATTCGCGGTATAGCCGCATGGCGCGTTCGCCCTCCGTCACGCCGAAAAACTGCGCGAAACCGAACGCGAGCCCTTGCCGCGCGGCGATCCGGGCGCTCTCGTCGCTCGAGCCGAGCAGCCAGACGCTTGGGGCCGTCGGGATCGCAGGCATCGCGGCGAGCCGCGCGAACGGATGATCCGCCGGCAGCGCGTCGTGCAGATAGCCGACTAAGTCGGCGACCTGCTCCGGATAACGGTCGATGTCGACGCGCTTGTCCTGCTGCAGCGCCCGCGACGCGATCGGCATGCCGCCGGGCGCGCGGCCGAGGCCGACGTCGATGCGCCCCGGGTGGAGCGCTTCGAGCAGGCGGAAGTTTTCCGCGACCTTATAAGCGCTGTAGTGCGGCAGCATGACGCCGCCCGAGCCGAGGCGGATGCTCGACGTATGCGCGCCGAGATGCGCGAGCAGCACCTCCGGGCTCGAGTGGGCGAGCATCGGCATGCCGTGATGCTCCGACACCCAGAACCGCGTATATCCGAGCCGTTCGGCCTCCTGCGCGAGCCGCGTCGTCTCGTCGAGCGCGTCCCTCGCGGTTCGGCCTTCCCCGATGTGCGATTGATCCAGTACGCTTAATTTCACCATTCGCCGTGTCGCCTCCTTACTCCTTATCAAGCTCTAATGCGGCGAAGCCCCTTCGGGTAGAAATTCTTAATCGTTCCCTTCGATTCCTTGCCCCAGCCGAGGGGATAGCCGTCGTACGTGACGGCGAGCCAGCCCCGATCGCCTTCGCTCGGCAGCGTCTCCCCGCGCAGGTACGCGTCGACGGCGCGTTCGCCGGCGTCTCGCAGCTCGTACCGGTGACGGAACCGCTCCGCCGGCAGGGCGAGCGCCAACGCATGGTTCGGCTCGAACCGGTCCTTCTTCAGCTCGCCGAGATGGAACCCCGACCGGACGACGCGCAGGCCGGCGAGATCCGGACATTCGTCCGGCAGCCGGTACAGCTGGGCGCCCAACAGCAGGAAGTCGCCGTCGATCGTCCCGGCGAGCGCCTGCGCCTCGAAGGCGCGGAACAGCGCCAGCTGCTGGCGCGATGGGCCGCTGCCGGGGGAGGGGCCGCGTCTCGCCGCGGCCGGCGCCGGCGCTTCGCCGCGCTTGACGAGCTTCGCGGCGAAGTGCCCCTCGCCCCGCACGCGATGCGGCCACAGCCGCGCCGTCCGCGCGAGCCGCTCGTCGCCGGACGCGGACCACGCGGGCACGCCGGCGGCGACGCCGAACGCGTGCGGCATCGGCAGCGGCTCGAGGTCCGGGAAGCGCGACAACAGCGCCTCGATCGCCCGCTCGTTCTCCTCGGGGGAGAACGTGCAGGTCGAGTAAACGAGCGTGCCGCCTTCCTTCAGCATCGCGTACGCGGCGTCGAGCACCGCTCCTTGCGTTCGCGCGCAGGCGGCGACATGCGACTCGCTCCAATACGAAGCCGCCTCCGGATCCTTGCGGAACATCCCTTCGCCGGAGCATGGCGCGTCGACCAAGATCCGGTCGAAGAAGCCCGGCAGCCGCGCCGCGAGCCGCTCCGGCGTTTCGTTCAGCACGAGGCAGTTCGTTAGGCCGAGCCGTTCGACGTTTTCCGATAACGCCTTGGCCCGCTTCGCTTCGTATTCGTTCGCGACGAGCAATCCGAGGCCCGCCATCGCGCCGCCGAGATGCGTCGTCTTGCCGCCGGGGGCGGCGCATAGGTCGAGCACGCGCTCGCCCGGCTCCGCGCCGAGCTGCGCCGCCGGATACATCGCGCTCGGCTCTTGCATATAGTACAGCCCTGCCGCATGGTACGGGTGCTTGCCGGGGGATACATTCGCGGCCGTCTCCGCGTCGCAGGACAGGCCCGTCTCGCACCACGGTACGGGCGTCGTCTCGAACGGCAGCGCCCGCGCGAGCGTCTCGGGATCCGTCTTCAGCGGATTCGCCCGCAGCCCGACGGCCTTCGGCTCCTCGTAGCTTGCGAAGAGCGCGGCGGCTTCGGGGCCGAGAAGATTTTCCATTTTCGATACGAACGCTTCCGGCAGCTTCTCCGTCGTCGTCACTGTAAAACACCTCGGTTTATGCTTATTGCTTCCCATGATATGATGATTTCATCGAAAAAACAAAGGCGCCCCGTCTTAGCGGACCGGGTCGCCGTCAGGAGGAACAGATGGAGACGGTGCTTATTACCGGCGCGGCCGGGTTTATCGGATACCATACGGCGGAGAGGCTTCTGCGGGAAGGGGTCCGCGTCGTCGGCATCGACGACATGAACGATTATTACGACGTGGGGCTGAAGCGCTCGCGGCTGGAGCGGCTGGGCGCTTCGGAACGGTTCTCGTTCGTGGAGGGTTCGTTCGCGGACAAGGGGGTCGTGGATCGGCTCTTCCAAGTCAACGCGTTCGATTATGTCGTCCATCTCGGCGCGCAGGCGGGCGTCCGATACAGTCTGGAGCGGCCGGACAAATACGTGGCCTCCAATCTGGTCGGCTTCGCCAATATGCTTGAGGCGTGCCGGCACCGCGGGGTGAAGCATCTCGTCTACGCCTCGTCGAGCTCGGTGTACGGGGCGAACGTGACGATGCCGTTCCGCACGACGGACCCGGTCGACCATCCGGTGAGCTTGTACGCCGCGACGAAGAAGTCGAACGAGCTGATGGCGCATACGTACAGCCACTTGTTCGGATTGCCGACGACGGGGCTGCGGTTCTTCACCGTTTACGGCCCTTGGGGCCGACCGGACATGGCGTATTTCTCGTTCACGCGCGACATCCTCGCGGGCAAGACGATCCGACTGTTCAACCACGGCGACATGCGGCGCGACTTCACGTACGTCGACGATATCGTCGAAGGCGTCGTGCGCGTCATGCGCCGCGTGCCGGCGCCGAACCCGGCGTGGGACCGCGAGCATCCGAACCCGAGCGGCAGCTATGCGCCTTACAAGGTGTACAACATCGGCAACAACGAGCCCGTCGCGCTCGGCGAATTCGTGGCGACGCTGGAGGACTTGCTGGGCGTCAAGGCGGTCGTCGAGTACGCGCCGATGCAGCCGGGGGACGTGTACGCGACGTACGCGGACATCTCGGAGCTCGAGCGCGACGTCGGCTTCCGCCCGAGCACGCCGCTGCGGGAGGGGCTCGGCCGGTTCGTGGAGTGGTACCGGGGGTATTACGGTCAAGCGTAATCCACGAGCGCGAAATAAATAGTAATCGCATGAAATTTCGTGTCAAATTGTAACGCAGTTCCTATTTTTTATGACGGTCGCATGATAAAATCTAGTATTATTTATCCAATGTCATAAGAGAGTAGGAACGATGGATATGAGAGGATTCAAGAAGTCGATGAGTCTGTGTTTGGCCGTCGCGATATCCTTCGGGACGGCGTTGCCGTGGACTCAACCGCGGGCGCTTGCCGAGGATTCCGGTTCCGCGAAGGTGACGCAGGCTGCGGCGGGCGAGGATTTCATGGCCGCTCGGAAATCGGACGGCACGGTATGGACCTGGGGAAATCCGAGCGACGTTACCGGTTATTACGAGCATCCTTCGCCGACGCGCAAGCGAGGATTACCATCCATTAAGGAAATCGCGACGACGCAATCGATGGTGTTCGCATTAACCGAAACCAACGATTTGTACGCCTGGGGGGAAGGGTACTTCGGCGTCGGAAATTACTACAGCAACTCCGAATCCCCCGTCTTCGTCATGAGCGGCGTTGAAAAGATCGCCGCGGGACGGTATCATGCGCTGGCCTTGAAGGGCGGTCGAGTTTACGCATGGGGCACCGGTGCCGACGGTCAGCTCGGAGACGGTCTGTCCACGAGTACGGACACTCCGGTCGCGGTGATTACGGGGACCGGCGTGTTGACCGACGTAGTCGACATTGCGGCGGGCTATGAATCGTCTTACGCGATTACTCGCGACGGGACGGTGTACGGCTGGGGGCGGAACTTCGACGAGCTGTCGAGTCCGGTCGCGATACCGATCTCGGAGAACGGGGCGTTCTCCTCCGGTAAGTTATACTCGGGCTGGAACGCCAATCAAGCGTACGTGGTGACCGTCTCCGGCGCCGTGTACGGCTGGGGAGACATGGGATATCTTCCGGACAGCCCGACGCCGCTGTCTTTCCCGGTCGCCGATGTCGAAGTGAAAAGCGTCTCCGCGGGCGACGACTTTGCATTGTTCCTCGATGCGGACGGTCAAGTATGGGGGATCGGGGATAACGAAAACAAGGAATTAACGGATGCGGTCTCTTCGGCCGGGACCGCCGTTCCCGCCTTGCTGCCTTTGTCCCATACCGTTTCGGTCGCGGCCGGGATCGAAAACGCTTATGCGGCGAACGCCGACGGCGCGCTCTATACTTGGGGTTACGGATATCGGGGCAGTATGCGAGAGCAGAACGATTCGCCGCAGGTGACGGTCGTCCAAGAGATGGGCAAATCGCTGTACGTGCGCCTTGTGGACGGCGTAACAGGCCTACCGATCGAACGAGAGGATATATGGCTGGAGGTCGAACGAAATTCCGAGATTACGGCGGGATATTCGGAGTTGGACGAGGGCACTGGGATCTATAGCTTCCATAATATTTCGGATGAAGCCCATACCCTGTACGTGAATTCGGAGTATGATTTGGGCTATAAAGACGTCGAATTGCTCTTATCCGAACTGCCTGATACGGCGGAAGCCGCTCCGCTCGAAGTGAAACTCGTTCCCGAGTGGTACCCCGAGGAGATGGAATTCGTCGACCTAGATCCTCGCGAACATTACATTCAAGGAATTTTATATACCGACGCGTCGTATTCCGCTCCGGGAATGAAGTTCGAGGTATTCTTCGTCGACTCTTTAGGCAGTCCGATCGGGTCGCCGCTCGTCGTAAGAGAGAGCTTCGGCGGCAATTTCTACATAGACGAGAAGGCGGTTCCGACCGAGGCGGAAGGACTGCGCGTGTATACGACGTTAGCGGGGGCGGGCGCGCGGTTGACGACCGAAAACTGGTTATTATTCACGGATGACCCGGTAGACGTTCTGCAGCTCAAGTTCCAAGATACGAACGGCGGAGAATATTACATCGAGCCCCATGTCGAATGGACGGATCCGGCTTCTACGGATCGATTCGTCGAATACGAGTTGTATCTGATCCAAGGAACTTCTTACCTTCCCTGGCTCGTGCCGCCGGGCGAAGGCGAGAGCCCGACGACGGAGGAACGTTATTCCTTCGGGTCTGAGCAGAAGACGCTGCTCAAGACGTATCCGATCGGGCAGGGAACGTATAATTACACAGTAACTGGAGAGAACGATTTCCGCGACTCTCAGCAATTCGCCGTTCGCATGGTGGATGCCGAAGGCAACTATTCGGAGTTGTTCTACGCCCCGATCTTCGACAGCGTCGTCGATGAAACGAATGACATCTATTACGAGACGGAAGATGTCGGAGATATCGAAGATGTAATGTTTACGGATATGGACTCGGATCCGGACGAAGTCGGCGGCCGTCTCGTATGGAGGCCGTCAGGGAATGCCGACGGATACGTCGTCTACTTCGTCAGCGCGGACGGTGACGGGGAAAAGATCGAACCGTACGCGCATATCGGATCCAACGATCAATATGTATTGGATATCCCGATGAACACGGCGCTTCCCGTTCCCGGGGCGCGATTGGCCGTATTCCCGGAAGACAACGGAGGTGTCGCTTATTGGGGAGAGGTCGCATCTACTCCCAGCGCACCAAATTACGTTTCCTTCTTCGACACCGACGGACGACCGCATTCGATCGCAGGGCCGTTGTATTTCCAAGGCCTTTCGAAAACGAGCGGAATCGATCGTCACGAGGTGTTCTTCACCGACGCGTCGGGGAATATCATCGACGACGTCGAAGGCGATCCTGTTCCGATCGCTGCAGTAGAGCCGAACAATTACAAGGCTTATCATACGGAATATACCATTATGATCGGCGGAGAGAACGGAATTGCGCCCGTCGACATACCTGCAGGCGCGACTTTTCTCGGCGTGCGTGCCGTGGGCGCCGACGGCGCCGCTGGCAAGATGCGGGTGATCCGTTTATGGGACGACCGGCTGCTTCCCACCAGCTTGTCTTTCATCGATACCGATCCGGATGCGGGGGAAATCTCGCCTAAGCTGGTGTGGCGCATGGCGCCGGACGAAAGCGGCATCTCTACATATCAGTATTTGACAGATGCGGAATATGGCGAACAATTGCCTGGCGAAGCCGATGCAAAAGGTTGGTATGCGTTAACGCTTCCTTGGACGGACTTCGACCAATTGGAATCTTATGTGGAGTTGACCGTGAGGGACCATGAGGGTTACGAGCCGGTCGACCGGAGCTTAGAGACGAATATCGCTGACAACGCGATCGCCGAAACGACGATTCCGTCGTTGATGACATCTCCCGATGTGCTCCCGGTGAATCGCGTTCAGTATCGTCCAGGCGATCCGACCTCGAACGTTTCGGGCGGCGAGCTGGAATGGTTCGACTTCTCCGGGTACGATTTTTATAACGAAGATTCTTACGAGAACGTTAATAATAGCAAATACAACATTTACGTCCTTGACGGGAATCTGACGAAGCTGAAATGGCTCGGCCAAGTAAAGCGCGTCGGTCCGCGGCATACATTCACGCTGGAGCCCGGGGCGACGTTCCCGGCGGGCGCGAAATACTTCGGCGTCGAGAAGGTCAACGTCGATAATATCGCAAGCGTCAGTCTCGCGACAGTCGCTATGGAAGGGCAACAACCAGGAATCGGGTATCTCCGCTTCGACGATGAGGATTATGAGCTGCATGAAATCGGAGGAAGGGTCTATTGGGGCTTCTCCAGCGCCGCGGAAGCGAGCGCGATCAGCGGGTACGAGGTTTACCTCGGAGACGAGGAAGGCCAACCGGTCGGGGGTGCGATCGCCACCGCCGCAGCCTCCGCCTCCGAAACCGTCGTCCCGTTGAATACGGAAATTTCAGCTGGAAGACACACGTTGGTGGTTCGGACGCTGCTCGCATCGGGCGAGGTGAGGGACGATTCCATTCCGTTGTTTGACGCGCCTTATCTCCCGGACGGTGTAATGTTGACGGACGCCGATGGAACCCGGGGCAACGTCGAAGCTACGCTGCATTGGAACAAGGCGCCCGGGGAGGAATATTACGACGAGTATGTCGTGCAGCCTCACTTGGAAAATGGGAACGTCGGGACGGCATTGGTGCGAAAACCTACGGAATCTACCAATTCCTACGAAGTCGAACTGACGGAGCCGTTCTCTACGTCTACCTATCGTAAATTCTTGATTACGGTGGGGAGAGAAGGTCAGGCGCAGGCTCCCGCCTGGAGGAATATCGAAATCGTCGACAATACGACCGGGGAGAGCGTCGAAGCGACTGTCAACGCTGCGCTGCAAGCGCCCAACGATGCGGCTTTCAACGGTTATCGGAACGGCTCTATGCTTGACGTTCAACTTTCTTGGAAACAAGAGAACGGGGACATTAATTCAGTCTTCGGGTACCAACTGTACTTCCTAAACGAAAACGAAGAGAAGGTCCGTTCCTACATCTTCCTGAGGTATTGGGATAAGAGCAGTCCGGCTACTTACATCACAGTTCCGGACAATATCCTCATCCCGACGGGCGCGACGAAAATCGGCATCTACGCGGTAAACTCCGACTATGAGGAGAGCGCATCGGCCGCGATCGTCGATCTGGCGGAAATTCCGCCGATGCCGGCACTGCCGCATGCGGTTGACGTCGGACTTTTCGATATCGATCCGCAGGCGGATCGGATCGCGGGCACCGTCATGTGGAGCCCTGCCGAAAGCGAGGCGGGTCTTGAGAGTTACGATATTCTCTTCGCCGACAGCCACGGTACACCTGTAGGTAGTCCGATCGGCACGGTGACGGCGAAGACGGGGGCGTATCGATTCCCGCTGCCGACCGAAGGCGTCGTCGTTCCTTCCGGAGCTACGCAAATCCTCGTTCGGTCGAACTATGCAACGGGCAGCGGCAAGGCGCTCCTGCCGCTGACGGACCATCGGTCCGAATGGCAACTGGAGGCGAATGCGCGCATGCTCGTCAATCCAACGACCGCGGAGCCGTTGTCGCTCGTTCATGTATTCCAGTACATGAATGGCAGGCGCCGATTGCCGAATTTCGCGGGTCCCGATGGGTTCGGGAAGGAAGACGTTCAGTTCCTGCTGCGGCTCCTCGAACCAAGATCCTGGGCGCTGACCCCGCCGTTGGTGTAAAACATAAAACTAAAACTAAAGAGCCGAAGTCGAGTATCCGACTTCGGCTCTTTAGTTTTAGTACGAAAGGGAAAACCTCCCTGGGCCGTAAACGTGAAAAACCGGGCAGTAAGAGGGAGGTTTTCCCTTTCATCTTTAAAATTCCCCGCGCCCGAACCGAATAAGAGGGAGGATTTCCCGTTCGCGGGCAGGCGCGCGTTACCCCTTGCGCAAATTGCCGAGCTCGGAGACGATCGCCTCGATTTCGCTGATGCTGAACCGCTCCTTGCTCATGACCATATCGTAGAGGTCTTTCAAATCCTCGTACATCTCTTCGTTGAACTGCGTCGACTTGATCGCCGCTCCCGTCGCCATCCGGAGCCGCGTCTTAATCTGCTCGACCATGTAATCGACGTTCTCCGGCGTCGCCTTCGTGAGGTCCATGAGGTCCCGTCCTTTCGTCTTGGTTGGATTCATTGTATCATGGTTGCTAGGAAAATGCTTCGAAAACGAAGCCGCGAACGGAGGAACGAGCATGGAGCGATGGACGACGGTGGATGGCGAAGGATTGAAGCGCGAGCTGCTCGACCTGCGCGGCAAGATCAATGGAAGGCCGATCACGTTCCTGTGCATCGGAACGGACCGCTCGACCGGCGACGCGCTCGGGCCGCTCGTCGGCACGGCGCTGTCGAACGCCGGGTACGAGCGCGTCATCGGCACGCTGGCGTCGCCGTGCGACGCGAACACGCTGCCCGCGTGGATGACGGAGCTCGCAGCGATTCCCGCGGGCACCGAGGCGGTCGTCGCGATCGACGCGGCGCTCGGCCGTCCGGAATCGGTCGGCCGCTTCCAAGTGACGCACGTGCCGATGCTGCCGGGCGCGTCGATGGGGCGCAATCTGCCGCCCGTGGGCGATTACGGCATCGCCGGCATCGTGAACGGGAACGGCATCAAGTCGTACGCGATTCTGCAGAACACGTCGCTGCATCGCGTCATGACGATGGCCGACACGATCGTACACGCGATTACAGCAGCGTTCCCAAGGTAGGCGGCGGCTCCGGGGGGGCGACCTCCTCGATGCAGGCGGGCGCGTCCCAGCGGACGTTGCCGACGGCCGCCGACACCGGGTAGGCGCGCATCGCCGCGTCGTCGTACGGCCGAAGCAGCGGCAGCAGCCGGTCCGGCGCCGAGACGGATCGATCGAGCCAGAGCGTCTCGTCCTCGCGGCGGAGGATCGCCGGCATCCGGTCGTGGATCGCGGACATCGTCCGATTCGGCTCGGTCGTCACGATGACGCAGGAATGATGTCGCGTGCCGTCCTCCGCCACATACGTATCATATAGGGCCGCGAACGAGAAGAGCGGCCGATCCGTCAAGACGACGCGCATCGGCTGCTTCTTCCCGTCCGCGGCTTTCTTCCATTCGTAGAAGCCGTCCGCGGGCACGAGGCAGCGCCGGCGCGCCAGCAGCGTCTTGAACGTCGGCCGCGAGGCGAGCGATTCCGCGCGCGCGTTCATCAGCGGCGCGGGCGCCTTCCCGTCGGCACCGGTCCACGACGGCTTCAGCCCCCAACGCAGCCAGCCGGCCCGGCGCTTCCCCTCGTGGGCGATGACCGCGAGCACGTCCTGTCCGGGTCCGACGTTATATCGAGGCGCGATGCGCTCCATCTGTTCCGCCATCTCGATGAAAAACCATTCCCTGACGAGCCCCCAATCGGCCGTCAACGTAAAACGTCCGCACATGCGACGGATCCCTCCTTGGGATCTATTTTCGCATGCACGGACGACTTCATACAAATCTAGAATTGCAAAACGACCATCGCGTGCGACGTAAATTCAGGGACCGTCGTTCGCACGACGCCGCCGTCCTGCGCGAACGTCAGTTTCTCCCCGCTCGGCGCGAGGTAGACGTCCTTCGCCGCGGCCGGCGCCGCGATCTCGACCGCCACGTCCCGCATCGGCACGAGATCCTCGATCACCTCGACGCTCGTACCGCGGCGAACCGGCGAGGCATACAGCAGATGCGCCACCCATCGGTTCTCCGTCGTCTGCCGCTGTACCGTGACGACGCCTTGCGCCGGCAAGTTCGTTCGCAGCGTCTTCTTCGGCAGCAGCCGGTCCAGCGCGTACAGCACGCTCTCCCGCAAGACGAGGCTGCCCTTCTTGGCGTAGTCCTCGAATACGTTCCACGCAAGGTAGATGCCATGCTCGCCTTCGGTCATCCCGGGGCCGTCGGCCTCGAGCGTGCTCGGCGTGTGCTGGTGCGAGCAGAACGCGAAGACGTCGCGGTTGAAGTACGAGTTTTCCCGCGATCCGTGCGCGATTCCGCCGTCCGCCAGCTCGACGCGCTGGCCCTGCGCATACATGACGTAAGACGCCGAAGGCAAGCCGGCCACCTCGAAGTTCGGGCGGAAGTAGCTCGGCGCGTACGGATTCGGCTCGACGTACGCGGCGCCGAGCTTCAGCGCGAAGGCGTCGCCGGCCGGCGTCAAACCGGACGTCCCCGTCGCGAGCACTTTGCCGCCGGCGGCGAGGAACGGCGTAAGACGCTGCAGCAGGTCGTCGTCGACCGGTACGGCGTCCGGCAGGATGACGACCTTGTACCGCGCGAAATCCGCTTCGCGGTCGACGACGTCGAACAGCAGCTTGCCCTCCAGCAGCATCCGAACGGCGCCCGCGTCGGCGACCGCATGCAGGTCTCGCGTGCCCGTTCCGCCGGAAGCGTACGATTGCTGGGCCTCGAGGGACAGGAGGGCGATATCCGCGACGCTCTCGACATCGACGCACCACGGCTCCTTCGCTTCGACCTCCGCGTACGCCGCGCCGATCAGCGCGTACGTCGCTTCGTCCATAAGCCCCTCCGGGTGGAGCTGGTCGCCGATGGAGATGCGCGCGCCGTTCGCGAGGCTGAGCGCGGTTTCGTACCGCAGCGCGTTCGGATGCTTGTAACCGCCGAACTCGCCCCACGACGTATGGAATTTGCCGGTCATGCCGAGATACGGGAGCCCGAGCGTCTGCGCGTACCGCGCGGACAACGGGAAGTGGTCGTAGCCCCAGCCTCCGGTCGGCAGCGATTCCAATTCGAGATGCGTGTTCTTGAACGCGAGATCGCGCCGACCTCTTGTGATGTGCCCGCCGTTGTGAAACACGGGAAGGCCCGGTTTATGCTTCCATACGGCCGCGTTCGTCGCCTCGGCGTACCGCGCGTACGTTCGCTCCCAGAGCCGCTTCATCGCCGCGAGGTCGCGAGGATCGCCGCCTTCCGCGCGAATCGAGGCGACGCAGGATTGGCAGTAGCATTCGTGCACGCCGACGATGTCGAGGAAGATGCCGTCCGCGTCGTATCGCGAGGCGACTTCTTCGATCTGCGCGACGAGCACGTCCAAATACGGCGTATTCATACAGAACACGTGATAGCCCGGGGTCATGAAATCCTTCGCCCACGTGAGGCTCTCGTCCTTCTTGCGGACGAGCCACTCGGGGCGGCGGCGCGCCAATTTCTCGTCGAGTCCCGCCGACAGGTAGACGGGCGTATTCACGCCGATCTCGTGCGCCGCCTCGATCATCGCGCCGAGCAGGTCGAAATCGAGCTCGGGATGGATTTCGTTCGCTACCGACGGATGATACGCCCACCCGTGATGGCACTTGGAGAAGACGGTGATGGAATCGACGTGACCTTTGCGCAGCATCGACTGGAATTGTTGTTTGGAAAAGCGAGACCCGATGCCGCGAATGGCCTCCGACGTGTGGAAATCGAGATGGACCTGACGAAATCTCATGGCAAATGTTCAGCTCCTATGGGAAAATGACTATATTCTCACTCCTAAATGTAAGCGATTATCGTCGTGCGGAGATAGGGACGATTTCGACCATTTTCCATACGATTTCTACTAGTGAACGGAGCGTGGCCCGAATGGATTGCTTGGAGCTGTCGTTCCCGCCGCTGCCGCAGCTGATCACGGTCGGGCATGCGGTATGGACGCCGGGGATGTCGCATTTCGTCCGCAATTTCGCGGTATACGACTTGATTTTCGTCCGGAACGGGACGTTCTATATTTGCGAGGAGGGCGTCGAGTATACGATGTCGGAGGGGGATGTCCTCGTGCTCGAGCCCGGCAAGACGCATTGGGGCCATCGGGCGGTCGAGGAGGAGACGGAGGTGTATTGGGTGCACTTCGCCCACGTACCGCCGATCCGCTACGTGGAGCGGGAACGCATCCCGTGGCAGCGAACGGTCGAGCGGGGCACCGACGCCCATCTCGCGCCGGTTCCGCAGACGATGTATGTGCCCAAGCGCGCGAACCTGCCGACGGAGTCGATCGTCCCGCTGCTGGACGAGATGGTGCGGCTGCACCGCTCGCTTACGCTGCAGTCGTCGCTCCGGCTGCAGGCGAAGCTCGGAGAGCTGCTCGTCCGGCTGCAGCCGGAGCCGGCGGCGAAGGGGAGCGCGCGGACGATGCGCATCGCGGACAGCGTCATCCGCTACTTGCAGGAGCGGGTGGCCGAGCCGTTCGACGCGGGGGCGATGGAGCGGGCGCTGCATTTCCACTTCGATTACTTGGCGCGCTGCTTGAAGCGGCATACGGGGATGAGCCCGCTGCGCTATTTGCACCGGCTGCAGATCGAGCAGGCGAAGGCGCTGCTGCTGCGGACGGATTTGCCCGTGCAGCGCATCGGGGAGCGCGTCGGGCAGCCGAACGGCGCTTACTTCGGCAGGCTGTTCCGCAGGCATGTCGGTACGACGCCGGCGGCGTACCGCGCCGAGCATAAAAACGCTTGACGCGCCGCCGACCGATTCCTAGACTGGAGAGATATCGCAGTCATAGATCGATAGGGAGAGGAAGGCACATCACATGACTAACGCCAACGGAACGGCGGATCCGACCCTCGCGAAGCCGGCGCCGGATGTTACGTTCGCCAACGGGGCCGCGCGCACCGTGTTCCCGGTCGTGCTGGGCGTCAGCGCGATCCATATGTTGAACGACTCGATGCAGGCGGTCGTGCCCGCGATTTTGCCGTCGCTGCAGAAGCCGCTCGACTTGTCGTATACGCAGATCGGCTTCGTCATTTTCGCATTGAATATTACGTCTTCGCTGCTGCAGCCGCTCATCGGCATGTACTCCGACCGCAAGCCGTCGCCGTTCATGCTGCCGCTCGGCATGGTCATGAGCCTCGCCGGCATGGGAGGGATCGCGCTCGCGCCGAACTACGCCGCCCTGCTCGCCGCCGTCATGCTCGTCGGGCTCGGCTCGGCGGTGTTTCATCCGGAAGGGTCGAAGGTCGTCTACTTGGCGGCGGGCGAGCGCCGCGGTCTCGCGCAATCGATCTACCAGGTCGGTGGCAACGGGGGCAGCTCCGCGCAGCCGCTGATGACGAAGTATTTGTTTCTTCCGTTCGGGCAGCTGGCGGCGTTCTGGTTCATGGGCGTAGCGGCCGTCGCCGTCGCGATCTCGTGGTTCGTGTCGAGGTGGTATAAGGGGAATTTGCATCTGCGTCGGCCGAAGCCGGCGAAGACCGTGGACCGCACCCTGAAGGCCGATGCGTCGCGCGAAGGGGAAAGCGGGAATACCGCGAAGGTCGTCTGGCTCGGCATGAGCCTGCTCGTGCTGCTCACGTTCGCGCGTTCGACGTATCATACGGCGATCCTGAATTATTATCAGTACTTCTACGCCGAGCAGTACGCGTCTACGATCGAATGGGCGCAGCTGCCGTTGTTCCTGTTCGGCCTCGTCGGCGTCGCCGGCACGTTCTTCGGCGGACCGCTCGCCGACCGGATCGGCCCGAAGCGGGTCATCTTCGGCTCGATGGCGGGCGCCGTGCCGTTCGCGGCGGTGCTGCCGTACCTGCCGCAGCCGTTGGTCATTCCGGTCTTTATCGCGATGGGCTTCATTCTGATGACGGGCTTCTCCGTCGTCGTCGTGTACGCGCAGCTCCTGATGCCGAACCATATCGGGACGGCTTCGGGGCTCATCGTCGGCCTGGCGTTCGGCATGGGCGCGCTGGGCGCGGTCGCGCTCGGCGCCTGCATCGATACGTTCGGCTTGAAGCCGGTCTTCGTCGCCGCGAGCGCGCTGCCGCTTCTCGGGCTCGTGACGTTCAAGCTGCCGGATTTACGGAAGCCATAAGTCCCACAGCTGCTTACCGATGAGGAGCGACGTGACCGCGACGAACAGCGGCTTCACGAACGCGGAGCCGCGCTTGATCGCGAAGCGCGAGCCGGCATACGCGCCGACGATCATCGCGAGCGCCATCGGGATGCCGTACGCGAAGTTGACGAGTCCGAAGTACAGGAACGTCGCGAGGCTCGCGACGTTGCTGGCGAAGTTGAGCAGCCGCGCGTTGCCTGCGGCGCGCACGAAGTCGAAGCCGAGCAGCAAGAAGGCGAATAGCAGGAAGGAGCCGGTGCCGGGGCCGAAGAAGCCGTCGTAGTAGCCGATGACGAACGCGGCGACCGCGACGAGGACGCGCTTCGCGTCGGTGAGTCCGCGGTACACGGCGTCCTTGCCCCAGCTTTTCTTGAAGATCGTATAGATCGTCACGGCGATGAGCAGGACGATGACGAGCGGCTTGAGGAAGGCGGACGGCAGCAGCGTCACCGTATACGAGCCGAGCGCCGAGCCGGCGAACGACAGCGGGAACAGCGCGAAGGCGAGCTTCTTCTCGATGTGGCCGGAGCGTAGAAACTGCGCTGCGCTCGTCAGGGACGAGGCGGTGCCGCCGAGCTTGTTCGTGCCGAGCACGACGCCGGGCGGGAGGCCCGCCAGCAGCAGCGCCGGCATCGAGATGAGGCCGCCGCCTCCGACGACGGAGTCGACGAACGCGGCGACGAAGCCGGCAGCGATTAAAAATAGCAGCGTTTCCGGAAGCAAGGTTTCCAAGCGGGTGCCCCTTTCGGTACAATCATGGTGTAATGGCGCGTCAGGCAGAACAATACGGACTAGTATACTGGAAGGGGCGTTATCTGTGAAGAAGCTGGAACACATCGGAATTATGGTAAAGAACATGGACGAATCGATTCGGTTTTACACGGAAGTGATCGGCATGAACCTGGACCGCCGCGTCGCGTTGAACGAGGAAGTGGAGCTCGCGTTCCTGACGTTCCCGGGGCAGGAGAGCGTCGAAGTGGAGCTCGTCGGACGGTTCGACGGCAAGCTGTCCGCGGATGGCATCGTGAATCACCTCGCCTTCACCGTCGACGACATCGAAGCGGAGATCGCGCGGCTGCAGGCGGCGGGCGTGTCGATGATCGACACGGCGCCCCGCGTCATCCTGAACGGGATTCAAATCGCGTTCTTCTACGGACCGAACGGCGAGAAGCTGGAGCTGTTCCAGAAGCCGTAAGCGAACCGGTACGATCGGATGTTTCGATCGTACCTTTTTTTGTTTCGCGGCTGGAAGAGAGGCGCATGCCGCATGAGACCGCAGCAATAAGGAAATCGAATGTTCCCTATTTTCTCGATTTGGCGCGATTCAGGGGAAATAGGGAACAGGAATGTTCTCTATTTCCGTTGAAACTCCCGGTTTTGGGCGTTCGACGCGGCAATAGGGAACTTCGATGTTCCCTATTCGGTCGTTTTCGGGAGTGCATGCGAAAATAGGGAGAAACGGTGTTCCCTATATCGACGCAAGCCGATAGAAAACGCAAAAAATCGGGCCGTCCCCTATGAGGGAACGACCCGCCCGACGGTCCGAGATCGTTGCAACAATCGCCGCGACTATCTACCTCAACAATCGCTGGGGATGCGCAGCTGATGCGCCGGGACGCCATCGCGCCCTATGCGCCCGCGAAGCCTTCCTTGAACGCGCGGACGAGCGCCTCCTCGTCGACGCCCCACAGCTTCGCGATGTCGGGAGCGACCGCTTCCGCCCACCACTCGGCTTGCTTCTTCTTGTTCGAGCGATGCTCGAAAATCCACAGCAGGTTGCCGACGACCTTCTTGAAATAGAGCGTCTCGGCCTCCTCGACCTTCTCCGGCGCGACGTATACGTTTAACCGCTTGAGCGTCCGGTACAGCTCCCTGCCGCAGGCGCGCCGAATGTTCCGCGGCGAAGGCAGCTGCGCGGTATGCTTTTCGTTATGCTTCATCATGAGATTGATCACCTCTCCTCCCACCATATGCAAGAGGAGGGGGAGACGTTAGTCTACGACGATATATCCGATCATCGGTCCGTTGTTGACGCTGTCGGGATGCGTGAAGCAGATGATCCGGTAGATGCCTTCTTTGGATGCGTGGAAGCTGACGGTCGTCTCCTCGCCCTTTTTCACGACGCCCTGGATGTTCATCCCTTCGATGACGAACGGGTGATGCTCGCCGTTGACGCCGAGAATTTTCAGCTTGACGTTCTCGCCCTTGTTGACGAACACGGTGCCCGGGTCCCAGCGGTACGCTTCGATTTCCTTGCCGTCCTTCGTCGTCGTCTTGTACTCCCCCGTCACCATATGGATGACGCGTTCGCCGACCGGCATCGCGTCCGCCGTCTCCGACTCGCCGCGTTCCCAGAGGAGGGTCGTCGCCGTCACCAAGCAAATGCCGACGGCCAGCGCGAGCAGCTGCCACTTGCGGACTACTACGATTCGTGAGTTCATCCGTCCGACCTTCTTTCCGCTTTTTTGTACAAGTGTATGTGACTCGTCCTTGATTATGTCGGCGGGGGACATGTTCCTTTCCCGAATGGAATACATTACAATGAAGAACGTCTCTATCAACGAAAATAAGGTAGGAGCGGAAGCGATGTTGCATGAAGCGGTGCAGTCCGTGCTGGCGTGGCTGGAGCAGCTCGGCTACTGGGGCATCATGATCGGGTTGATGCTGGAGGTCATTCCGAGCGAAATCGTCCTGTCGTACGGCGGATACTTAGTGTCGCAAGGGCGCATCTCGTTCGCGGGCGCGGTCGTCTTCGGAACGGTCGGCGGCGTGGTCGCGCAGCTGTTCGTGTACTGGATCGGGAAATACGGCGGAAGACCGTTCCTCGAGCGGTACGGCAAATACCTTCTCATTAAGAAAAAGCACATCGACATCGCCGAACGATGGTTCGATCGCTACGGCGCGGGCGTCATCTTCACGGCGCGGTTCATCCCGGTCGTCCGGCACGCGATCTCGATCCCGGCCGGCATCGCGAACATGCCGCTCGGTCGATTCACGCTGCTGACGACGCTGGCCGTCATTCCTTGGTCGATTCTCTTCATCTGGCTCGGCCTGACGCTCGGCGAACGGTGGGAGACGATCGACGAAGCGGCGGGGCCGTACGCGAAGCCGGCGGTGGTCATCGCCGCGCTGGGACTGGCGGCGTACCTGCTCTTCATATGGAGACGCGGCAAGGCGCGCGGATAACTGGATGGAGCGCGGCTCGCTTTGGTACAATAAGGGAGCGTTATTATTTTTCGAGATCGAATACGGAGGACGACGACCATGACGAAATCGCTCGCGCATAAGCTGGGGCAAGGCTTGACCCCGCAGGGCTTCATCGACGCTATGACTAAGAACCAGGAGGCGTTCCTCTCCTGGGGGGACAAGTTCGCTTGGGCGGACGAGGACGATAAGGAATTTTTCGAAAGCTTGAACAACCGCGACGATCTGCGATGCGTCATTCTCGCGGCGGATTGGTGCGGCGACGTCGTGCGGAACGTGCCGGTCGTCTTGAAAGCATTGGAGAACAGCGGGGTGCCGGTTGAATTTCTCATTCAAGAAGAGCATATGGACGTACAGGACCAGTTCTTGACGCTCGGCGGCCGGTCGATCCCGGTCGTGATCTTCGTCGACACCGGCGGCTTCGTGCTCGGCACCTGGGGGCCGCGCCCGACGTACGTGCAAGAGCCGATGGTCAAGTTCAAGAAGGAAAACCCGGATCGGGAAGCGCCGGACTATCAAGCGAACTTGGCGGAGACGCGCAAGGAAATCATGGCGCGGTACGGCGAAGGCACGGACTACCAGCAGTTGATCGTGAAGGAGCTCCGCGAGCTCATCTCGAGCTTCTAAGGGAGCGGGTCGCATTATGACGATTCGCATCGAGACGTTCGCGTTGGGGCCGCTATCGACGAACGCGTATTTGTTGTCGGATTCGGAAAAGGGCACCGGCGTCGTCATCGATCCCGGCCAACGGCCGGAAGCGCTGCTGCGGCGCATCGAGAGCCTCGAGATCGAGGCGATCGTGCTGACGCATGCGCACTTCGACCATATCGGCGGGGTGGACGCGGTCCGCAAGGCGAAGGGCTGCCCCGTGTATTTGCATGACGCCGAGGCGGATTGGCTGACGGATCCGAAGCTGAACGGCTCGCTCAACTGGCCGGACATCGGCGGCCCCGTCGTCACCGAGCCGGCGGAATACGCTCTCGACGAGGGGATGTCGCTGAAGTTGCTTGGCGAGACGTTCCGGGTGTACCACACGCCGGGCCATTCCCCGGGAAGCGTGAGCCTCGTCTGGGGGACGCACGCGTTTTGCGGCGACGTGCTGTTCAAGATGGGCGTCGGGAGGACGGACTTGCGCGGCGGCAGCTCGAAGGAGCTGTACAACTCGATCCATGACCGGTTGTTCCGTCTGCCGGACGAGACGATTCTTCATCCGGGCCACGGGCCGAGGACGACGATCGGATACGAGAAGGAACACAATCCATACGTTTAGCGAGGAGGGCGCGGTCAAGTGAATCCGACAGCGAAGCTATTGATTATCGGCGGGATCGTCTTGATCGCGCTGGGCGTCGTCTGGCAGTTCGGCGGGAAGTACTTGCAGTTTCTCGGCCGCCTGCCCGGCGATATCGCGGTGGAGCGGGAGAACGTTAGGTTCTACTTCCCGATCGTCACTTGCATCGTGATCAGCGTCGTCGGATCGTTGATCCTGTATGTCATTCGTTTGTTCCGCGGATAGTCGGCGCTTCGGCGCTTGACGGCCGCGGTTTTTTTTGGTAATTTATTAAACAAACGTTTAATTTAAACGATTATTTAATTGATGGGGAGCGGTTTGAATGGGTCAAGTGCTTAAAGCGTTCTTCGCGCTGCCGATGACGAAAGTCGGCATCGCGACGGCGGTATTGTTTCAATTGATTTTCAGCGTTGTATGGATGACGGGGTATGACGGCGTGAACGACCACGCGGATCAATTGCGCGTGGCGGTCGTGAACGAGGACGCCGGCTTCGGCGCCGCGGTGGCGGACGCTTTGGCGGCGCAGCTGCCGTTCCAAGTGGAAGCGGTCGGCGACTTGGCGAACGCCCAGTCGAGGCTGAACGAACGCGACGTGCAGATGGTCGTGCATATCCCGGCCGACTTCAGCGCGGCCGTATCCGCGCCGGAGTCCCGGGCGACGCTGCATTATTACATTAACGAGTCGAACCCCGTTACGATCAAGAACATGATGGCGGGCGCGGCGTCGCAGGTGACGACGACGGTGAACGCGATGGCCGCCGCGAACGGCGTGAAGGCGGCGCTCGTCCGGCTGCAGCTTCCCGAGGCGCAGGCGGTCGCGATGGCGGAAGGGCTGACGACGCGAGTCGAGAGCGACGTCGTCTACTCGAATCCCGTCGCGAGCCTCGCCAGCCAGATGGTGCCGATGATGATGGTGCTCGCGTCTTACGTCGGCTCGATGCTGCTCGCGATGAATCTCGAACAGTCGTCGATGGCGCTGGCGTCGCGCTTCGGCAAGTGGGAGCGGTTCGGCGCAAGACAGATGATCAACGTGGGCACGGCGATCGTCGTCGGTCTGTTCGGCGTCTCCTTCGTCACGTTGTTCGGGGGCTCGCCGGCAAGCGTCTTCCTTGAGCTGTGGGGCTTCCAGTCGCTCTTCCTGTTCGCTTTCATGAGTTTGGCCCAAATTTTCTTGCTGTTGTTCGGCCCGGGCGGCATGGTGTTCAACATCATTCTGCTGTCCGCGCAGCTTGTGTCCTCCGGCGCGATGGTGCCGCGGGAGCTGCTCTCCGGCTTCTACCGCTCGCTCGGCGACTTTATGCCGGCTACGTATGCGGTGGAGGGGCTTATGGATTTGCTGTTCGGCGGGCCGAGCGTCGCGGGCGTCTCGGTTTCGCTCCTTACGCTGATCGCGATTTGTCTCGCGGCGGGCGTCGGGGCGACGGCGATTCGGCGAATGAAAACCTCGCCGCGGGCGGCGGCCGCATGACGGCGGCGAACGAGCCGGACGTCCGGACCAAGATCTTGCTCGCGGCGAAGACGCTCTTCGCGAAGCAAGGCTTCGAGGGCACGACGGTGCGCCAAGTGTGCGACGCCGCAGGCGCGAACGTGGCGCTCGTGTCGTATCATTTCGGCGGGAAAGACAATTTGTTTAAGGCGTTGTTCGACCAGTTTTTCCCGGCCGAGGAGGCGATGGAGCCGTTCCGCGAAACGTTCAAGCGGCCTGCGGAAGGCGTAGCGACCATGATCGAGCAGGTGATGCTTTATGTGCTCAGAGACCCGGATTTGTCGACGATCATGGAGCAGGAGATCATGATGCGTTCTCCTCGCATCTCGATCATTCAAGCGCGGGCGTTCCCGATCTGGAGCGCCCTGCGCGATATGCTGCAGCGGGGGCGGGAGGAGGGCGTCTTCCGCTTCCGGTGCCTCGATACGACGCTGCTGATGGTGCTCGGATCCATGATGTTCCATAAGCGGGCGTATTACTTCCAGCCGCTGTTTCTCGAGGGGCCGCAGCGTTCGGAAGACGTCATCGCGGATACGATCCGCTACGTTTACGGCGCGCTCGGCGCCGCGGCGCCGGGCGAAAGGGGGGCGGCGACATGAGAGCGATCGTCGCGGAACCGTTCGGCGGACCGGAGACGCTCCGCCTCGTCGATCGGCCGACGCCCGCCGCGGGCGCCGGGGAGCTGCTCGTGCGCGTGCGGGCGACCGCCCTCAATCGGGCGGATCTGCTCCAGCGCATGGGGAAGTACCCGCCGCCTCAGGGCGTAACGGACATTCTCGGCCTCGAGATGGCTGGAATCGTCGAGGCGGTCGGCGCCGGCGTCGACGGCTGGCGCGTCGGCGACCGGGTGTGCGCGCTGCTGCCTGGCGGCGGCTACGCCGAGTACGCGGTCATCCCCGCAGGCATGGCGATGGCCATTCCCGAGCCGCTCTCCTTCGAGGAGGCGGCGGCGATCCCGGAAGCGTTCTTGACCGCTTACCTCAACCTATGGCGGCTCGGCGGGCTGCAGCCGGGGCATCGCGTGCTCGTGCACGCGGCCGCGAGCGGCGTCGGCACCGCCGCCATACAGCTCGTCCGCGAAGCCGGCGCGGCGTCTTACGCCACCGCCGGAACGGCGGCGAAGCTCGAGGCGGCGCTGTCGCTCGGCGCCGCCGCCGCGTGGAACTATCGCGACGGCTCGTTCCGCGACTGGCTGCTCGAGCGCACGAACGGCGCCGGCGTCGACGTCGCGCTCGACTTCGTCGGGGCGCCGTATTTCGCCGATCATCTCGCGACGCTCGCGGTCGACGGCCGTCTCGTCGTCATCGGCACGCTCGGCGGCGCCGCGATTCCCGGCGGCTTCTCGCTCGGGACGCTGCTCGCGCGTCGGCTCCACATTATCGGCACGACGCTGCGTTCGCGTCCCGTCGCGGATAAAATTTCGCTCACGCAAGATTTCGCAGCTTTCGCGCTGCCGCGCTTCGCCGACGGCCGGCTGCGTCCGATCGTCGATGCCGTCTTCCCGTTCGAGGAAGCCGCGGAGGCGCATCGCCGCATGGAATCCAACGTCAACATCGGGAAGATCGTATTGCGCGTATGAAGGTGGCCGGACGGCGATGCATCGCCGCCGATCCCGGCGATCGGTCTCGGTCCGAATCGTAAACAATTGCCGCTGTTACCGAAATGGCGGCCACAACGGAAGCTTCTCCGGCGATTGCCGGGGAGGCTTCTTTTTCATTCCCGAAAACATCGTAACATTGGGTAAGCAAATCTGACATTTCCCTAATTGTTTCACTAGGTTAACAAACCTATAATGATGACACTGAATCGCTAAGATGAAGAATTCACCTATGTCGAATAGGAGTTGGCCGCTATGGGAAACAGATTGGAAGCTCTGCAGTTGGATCGTCCGGAGGCGCTCGGCGAAGTCGTGCGAGGGAGAGTCGGGCAAGCGGCTTCGATCGGAACGGGTAAGGAGGGGAGAGCGGAGCTTTATTTTGTCGTGAACGGCTCTCCCGCGACGTTCTACGTCGCAGATTTGGAAACGGGCGGCGTGCGGTTCGAATATAACGTGCCCGACGCGGACGCCGTGTGGGGCATGGCCGCCGCGCCCGACGGGAACGTATACTTCTCGGGTACGGGGGGGACCGGCCGGTTGTACCGATACGATCCCGCGGAACGGGTCGTGGAATGCGTCGGCGTCCATCCGGCGGATCCCTTCGTGTGGGATCTTGCAAGCTCGCCGGACGGGAACATCTACGGGGCGACCTATCCGCACGCCAAGGTGTTCGAGTACGACCCTAATAGCAGGCGGTTTCGCGATGTCGGTCCCGTCTCGGACAAGGAGCATTACGCCAGGGGCGTAGCGGCAACGGAAGAATACGTCTATGGGGGCGTCGGCAGCGTTGCGGCGCTGCAGCGGATCCATCGGGCGAGCGGCGTCAGAGAGGAACTGCATGTGGAGGGGTGCACCGGAACGCAAGGGTTTATCGATCGCATCTGGCCGTACGGGGAGCTGCTGTTTCTCTCGATCGGCGGCAGGGAAGCGGTGGTTTACGAACCTGTGTCGCAACGCGTCGTCAGCCGGTTTCGCGCCGACAACTTCGTAAGCCCGCCTTCGCCGACGGACGGAGCGTTCTACTTCGTTGCCGACGGGAACATTCATTCCTACTCGACGAACACGCATGGGACGACGATCCATACGGAGCTTCCGAACGTAGAGGACAACCCGAAAATCAAGTGCATGCAATGGGTCGCCTTGAAGGGGAAACCGGAACGCGTTCTCGCGGTGGTTACCTCGAATGCCGACGTAGTGTTCTACGATCCTTCCACGAATACGGCGGAAGCGAGCCGCGTCTCTTTGCCGACGAAGCCGCTGTTGCTGCAGTCCCTGGAATCGGACGGAGCCGGGAAATTGTACTTAGGCGGCTATCATCGCAGTTTGACGATTTACGACCCCGAACTCGATCGGGTAGAGGCGAGCCTTCCGAAGTTTCCGCAAATCGAGGGCATCGGTTTTCTGAACGGCAAGGTCTACTTCGGGACGTATACGAAAGCGAATATTTACCGATACGACCCTAGTCTGCCGTTAGATCCTTCGATGACGGCCGAAGCCAACCCGTCGCTCGCGAAGCATATCGGTCATGGGCAGGACCGGCCCTTCAGCTTCGCTTCCGGCGACGGGAAGCTGTTCATTGGAACGACTCCGGATTACGGCTCGTTGACCGGCGCCTTGACGGTATATGACGAGGCCGAGGATCGATGGGACGTATACCCGAACCTGGTTCCGAATCAGAGTATTATCGGATTGGCATATGAAGGCGGGCTGTTGTACGGCGGCACGTCCAACTGGGGCGGGCTGGGAATCGAGCCGACGGAGACGGAAGCGAAGCTGTTCGTCTGGGATGCGAAGGACAGGAAGCTGATCGCATGCTTTACGCCGGCCATTCCGGGGATCGATACGGCGCCGCGGATGATCGGCGAGCTGTCGGTCGGACCCGACGGGAACGTATGGGGAGTCGTCGACGGAACGATCTTCGCGATGGCGCCCGGCACGCAGACGATCGTGAAATCCAAGACGATCTTCCCCAGCGAGTATCGGTACAGTAAATTCCGCCCGTATTATTTGCGCTGGAGCGCGGACGGGCTGCTGTTTACGATGGTCGGGCGCCGAATGGTCGTCGTCGATCCGGACACGCTCGATCATCAAGTGTTGGACGACCGGCCGTTGTCATTGATGACGCTGGGGACGGACGGGCATGTGTACTACTGCGACGAATCGCGTTTGATGGGAAGGAAGAGATTGTAAGAGTTTGCGTAGCGGAAACGTTCGATTCGAACGATCGACGGAGTGAATCATAACATCGGCTAATTGTTGGTACCGATTCAAGCGGTTACAATTTTATTTGCAAGGGGTAATTATTTAGAAATAGAAAAGGTGAGTGAATGGAAGCCGTACGCGCAAGAGCTGCAGCCGAGAAGACGCCAAGAAACAAGGTCTTGCGATTCTTGATCCAACATCGCGCCTTATACATTATGCTGATTCCGGGCATCGTTTACTTTCTTGTGTTCAAGTATTACCCGCTGCTCGGCAGCGTGATCGCGTTCCAAGACTTTAACATTTTCAAAGGGATCGCGGGAAGCGAATGGGTGGGGTTCAAATGGTTCGAGAGATTCCTTACTTATCCCGACCTGCAGCGATTGCTCGGCAACACGTTGATTATCAGCCTGTATCAGATTATATTCGCCTTCCCGGCTCCGATTCTCCTTGCCGTTCTGTTGAACGAATTGCGGAGTATGGCGTTCAAACGCAGCGTACAGACGATCGTGTATTTGCCTCACTTCCTGTCCTGGGCGATGGTGTACGGTTTCGTATACATGATCTTGTCGGTTCAGACGGGAATGCTCAATACGCTGGTTGAAGCGTTCGGGTTCGAGAGAATCAACTTTTTGCAAAAGGCGGAATACTTCCGCACGATTATCGTCGCCAGCGGGATGTGGAAAGAGATGGGGTGGAACGCCATCATCTTCTTGGCCGCATTGGCCGGCGTCAATCCGTCGCTGTACGAGGCGGCGAAAATCGACGGCGCGGGACGGTTCAAGCAGTTCCAGCACATCACTTTGCCCGGATTGACGCCCGCGATCATGATCTTGCTGCTGCTGAAAATCGGGAACATTCTCGACATGGGCGTCGAGCACATCAATGTTTTCTTGAATGAGCTCACTTACAAGACGGGGGACGTGCTGGATACGTATTCGTATCGAATGGGCATCATCGGAGGACAGTACAGCTTAACGACGGCGATCGGGCTGTTCAAATCGGTCATCGGCTTCGTTCTCCTGCTTATCGCCAATAAGGTCAGTAGGTCTACTACCGGCGAGAGTTTGTATTAAGGGGGGCGGCGCATGAAAATAAAATCCACGAAATTGGAACGCTTGTTCGACGTTAGCAATGTCGCCTTCTTGCTGGCGATGTCGGCGCTCGTCGTCATCCCGATTCTGCACGTGATCGCCGGCTCGTTCAGCTCGACGAATGCGTTGATTCACTCCAAGGTATTCATATGGCCGGTGGATTTCAACTTGGACAACTTCGCGTTGGTCATACAGAACGAGACGTTCTGGAAGTCATTCCGAGTGTCCGTCTTTCTCGTGATCGTCGGCACGGCCGTCAACATGGGCCTCACGATGCTGACCTCGTACCCGCTCTCGAGGAAATATTTGATGGGACGGCGCTACATCCTCTTGTTGATCGTCTTCACGATGATCTTCCAAGCGCCGATGGTTCCCAACTATCTTCTGGTCAACGACCTTGGATTGATCAACAGCATTTGGTCGCTCATTATTCCGGCGGCATTGAATGCATTCAACCTGATTCTATGCATTACGTTCTTCCGGTCGCTTCCCGAAGAGCTGTTCGAAGCCGCTAGAATCGACGGGATGTCCGAATACGGCATCCTGTGGAAGATCGTTCTTCCATTGTCCTTGCCTATTACGGTCACGCTGCTCTTGTTTTACGCGGTGCAGCATTGGAACAGCTATTTCTCGGCATTGATCTATATTACCGATCGGGATTTATACCCGCTTCAGTTGTATATGTACAACCTTCTTGCGGACGCGAACGCGATCGACAACTTCCGCGGCATCAGCGCGGAGGCGGTCATGGACACCTCGCCGCAAGGCTTGCAGATGGCCACCATCGTCGTAGCGACGGCTCCGATCGTCATGATCTATCCGTTCATTCAGAAGCACTTCATCAAGGGAGCCATGCTCGGGTCCCTGAAAGAGTAGTTCCAGGTTCGGGTCTCCGGCGGATAACGCCATCTACTATAACTATTATCGAAAAAGGGGAAGATGCGCATGAAACAAATCAAAAGATGGACGAGTTTGACTTGTGTACCGATCTTGGCGTTCCTCGCCGCCTGCGGAGGAGGGAACGGCACGGCAACGGAGCCGTCCCCGGCGACGAACGGCGGCCAAGAGCAGCCCGCGGCGGAACCGACGCCGACGATTAAGGTGTATACCAGCGATCTGGCGAAGGTAACGCCGTCCGATCCGGCAAGCGATCCGTCCGTACAATATATGATGGAGAAATCGGGCGTGAATTTGGACATTACGTTCGTCGCGCAAGCGAATTATAACGATCAGATGAGGTTGAAATTCGCGGCGAGCGATTTCCCGGATCTGTTCCAAGGAACGGGTCTGGAAGCGGGGGCCGGCGCGATCGCGAAGGACTTGCTGCTTCCGCTGAACGACCTGATCGAAGAGCATGGACCGAATTTGAAGGCGAACATTCCGCAGAGCGCATGGGACGGCGTCACCGTCAACGGCGAAATCCTCGGCGTTCCTGCGCCGGCGAAGGCGGGCTCCAGCCGAATTCTATTTATTCGCGAGGATTGGCTGAAGAAGCTGAATTTGGACTATCCGACGACGTCGGACGAATACCTTGACGTGCTGCGGGCGTTCCGGGACAATGACTTGAACGGCAACGGCGAGAAGGACGAAATTCCGTTCACGACGCGTCAAGGCTTCAACTGGGTGATGCATCCGATCTTCGGCATGTGGGGCTTGACGCCGTACAGCGGCTTCGAGAACGAGGGGGAGATCGTCCCGGGCTTCGCGCATCCGAGATTCAAACAGCCGCTGGCGTTCCTGCAGACGATGTATAAAGAAGGCCTGCTGGACTCCGAGTTCCTGACGAATTCCTCTTCGATCTGGGCGCAGAAGTTCGAATCCGGTCGCGTAGGCTCCTTCGGCTACATGCCGGACGGCGGATGGGCGTTCCATAAGCGGATCGTCGACGCGACGCCGGATCAAGGCGTGAATATGATGACGATGCCGACGCCGCGCGGCTCGGGCTGGGACGGACCGGTCGGGTCGGATATTGCGACGGTCGGAACGACATACCATGTTTTGGAATCCTCCCAAAACCCCGTCGCCGCCATCAAGTTTTTGAATTGGCTGCTCAGCGAGGAGGGGCAAGTGTTCTCCGAGCTCGGATTAGAAGGGCTCAATTATAAAATCGAGAACGGCAAGATCGTGTACGACGAGGCTTCGGAGGAGGCCGCGCAGACGCTGTGGCGCGCTTCGTTCAAGATGCACGGCATCAACGACACTGCGTTCGAAGCGAGATATCCGGGCGAAGCGGGCGAGAAGCTTCGTCGCGCGTACGAGATTTCCCATCGGGAAGGGTTCACCAGCGCGGTGGCCGGCATGCCTCCGCTCGACGAGGAGATGCAGAACCTATTGCTGAATTCGTTCCAAGAGACGGCTGCGGAGGTCGTCGTAAACAACCTGCCGGTAGACGAGACGTGGGACGCATTCGTCGAGAAGTGGCGTTCGCAGGGCGGGAACGAGCTGATCAAAATCATGACGGACTATTACAACGCTAATAAATAGCCTGCTGGGCTGGAAAACAATGGAGGAAAGGGCCTGTCGCCCTTTCTTTTTTTCACATGGTACTATGAAAATACGACTGCAGCGGAGAGAGGCGCATACGATGGTTTTCATTGAATCGATTCGGAGATCCATTAAGTGGAAAATGATCGCAATGATCACTTTGGTATTGCTTTCCGTGGTCGTCTCCGTCGTGTATTTCACCTACTATCAGACGAAGGGAATTATCGAGAAAGACGCGCGACAATTCAGTAACCAAATCTTGAATCAAGTCAACATGAACGTCGACCGGTACTTGCGAGGCTTCCAGTTAGGTTTTCTTTCGATCGCTTCGAACAGCGACACCGAGCGATGGCTGAGGGTGGAGGCGGGGGACGACTTGTCCTCCTACATCATTTTCCAAGAAATCATTAACAACTATCTTCAGGTATTTATTTATCAGCATCCCGAGGTGTTGTCGATCACCTTCTCCAATACGAACGGCAACGAAATGCACTTCACGAACGGATTCGAGCTTGTAGAGTCCTATGATTTCGAAAACGAACGATACATGGACAAGCTGGAGGGCCAGCACGGCATCTACTTCGACGTGACGTTCTCGGACAATTACGTCCAGAAGAACCTCCCCGTCATGACGATGGTGAAGCAAGTGACCGTCGGACAGGAGGTCGGGTACATTAAACTGGATATCGATCTTCGTCCGGTCGTCGGCATCGTCAACGAGAATCGGCCCGAGTCGTCGGGTTTGACGTTGATCAGCGATGCGGAGGGGCGCATTATCGCGCATCCCGACTTGCAGCTCGTGACCTCTTTCCTCGAGCAGGATTTGATCGAACGATTGTCGGCGGGGAGCGGGTCGTTCTACCGCGAAGCCAGCGATGAAATCATGATTTTCCAGACGGTTCCCCTCACGAGCTGGAAGGTGATTTCTTTAATCCCTTATTACGAATTCGCGGAAAGCGTGCTCTATATTCGCGGCATCACCATCGCCGCGGTATTGGTCGGTCTTGCGTTATTGCTGATCACCATCATTGCGATCCTCTCTTCCTTCACGAGGCGGATCGGCGTTATGAAGAAAATCATGACGAAGGCGAAGATCGGCAACTTCCACGATCGGATTCCGGTCGAGGGCATCGACGAAATCGCCGATCTCGGCCATACGTACAATTCCATGCTGAACGAATTGGAGACGTCGATCCATCAATTGGCGGAGTCGAAGCTGCAGCGGCAGGAAGCGACGATGTCGGCCTTGCAGTCGCAGATCGACTCGCACTTTCTCTACAACAGTCTCGAGGCGATTAATTCTATGGCGAATCTGGCGGATCACAAGGAGATCGAACAAATGACCGTCGCGCTGTCGAGAATGCTGCGCTATACGTCCGATTACAAAAGCACGATCGTTACGGTGGAAGACGAGCTTCGTCACCTTCAAAATTACTTGCAAATCAATCGGATTCGATTCGGCGAGAAGCTCAGCTTTCGGATCCGGCTCGAAGCGGAGTGCGCGGGGGCATTATGCTTGAAAGCCGTCATCCAGCCGGTCGTGGAAAACTGCATCAAGCATAACCTGGAGCGGAACGGCAAGCCTCTCCGGATCGAGGTGAAGGTGAGATGCCTGCAGCGGGAATACGTGCAAATCGCGATTTCCGACAATGGCGTCGGCTTTTCGGAAGAGCGACTGAAGATGTTGGAACGCCAGATCCATCTATTGAATTCGCCCCGGCTGAAGGAGCATTCCAGCCGGATCGGCTTGCTCAACGTTCATTCCCGGCTGCGCGTTTATTACGCGGCGAATCCGAACACGGGCGTATTCGTATCCAATCCATCGAACGGGACCGGCGCTCTCGTCTCGGTCGTATTTCCATTACAATACCGCGAGAAGGAGGCAGGGGCATGATTTCCTTCCTGGTCGTCGACGACGAACCTTTAATACGGATGAGTCTGACTAAGAAAATCGAGGAATGCTCGGCGACGGCGGCGGTCGTCGGTACCGCCGCCGACGGGCTGGAAGCTCTGGCATGGCTGGAAGGACATTATGCGGACGTGTGCGTCACCGACGTTAGAATGCCGAATATGGACGGGCTGAAGCTGATCGGCCGGATGAAAGAGTTATATCCGTGGATGACCTCGATCGTGGTGTCGAGCTATGAGGACTTCGGTTACGTTCAACAGAGCTTGCGGCTCGGGGTGATCGATTACGTCCTGAAGCCCGTGGACACGGACGATCTGAAGCTTGTGCTGGACAAGACGATCTCGGAGCTGCGCCAGAGCCGCGACCTGAGAGCGTCGCGCTTGATGGTGAACCACCTGCCTCAATCCAAGGGAATGATCGATCGCTGGAGCGAACAGATGAGAAGCTTGCAGACGGAGCAGAACCCCTTGCTTGTCGTAGACACCCTTGAGATGCTGGAGGAAGCGGCCGGCAACCATTACTATTTACTGCCTCATCTGGCGGTGCAATGGCTTCGCGCGATGAACGAATCGCTGGCGCAAGGGAGCGTTACGTCGATTCAAGGAGAGGATGCCGCAATCGAGCTGGCGGATCTCGTAAGGGAGGACGCGCGAAGGTACTATCGACTGTCGGCGGTCCATCGCCTGGAGACGGGGGCGCGCGCGCTTGCCGAGTTTATGCTGGCGCAGAGAAATAAACAAGGCACTCGCATGATCTCGTTGGTCAAATCGTACATTCACGACCGCTACGCCGATCGGATTACGCTGCAGGAAGTGGCCGATGCCGTATCGATGAGCCGTACGTACTTAGCCAGCTTATTTAAGCAAGAGACCGGGATGACCATCCTGCATTATATCGTGACGGTTCGCATGGAAGAGGCTAAGAGGCTGCTGGTGACTTCCCCGTTGAAGGTGTATGAAGTCGCCGCTCGCGTAGGGTACGAAGACAGTATCCACTTCTCTAAGTTGTTCAAGGAGCAATACGGCTTGAATCCCTTGGAATATAAGAAGCGGCTGGGAGGATAACATCGTCAGGTTCGAGCCTTGCGATAGTCCGACGGCGTGCAGCCGAAGCGGCGTTTGAATTCTCCGTTGAAATGATTCAGGTTGCTGAAGCCGACCTCGAGCGCGATCGTCATGATTTTTCGGTCGGTGCGGCGCAGCAGCTCGGCCGCGCGTTGGATGCGCACGGAGTTGACGTATTCCACCGGCGTCTTCGCCGTTATTTTTTTAAAAAACCGACAAAAGTACGACTCGCTCATCCCCGCCAGCCCCGCCAAATCCCTCAGGGCGATCGTCTCTTCGCATCGCGCCTCGATGTATTCGATCACGGTTTTCAGCCGTTCGATCCGTCCGTCCGCCGGTTCGTCTCGGCGGTGTTCCCCGCCGAGCGCGAGCAGCTTGGAGACGCATAGGTGAAGCAAGCCCTTCGTCGTCAGCTCGCGCATCGGCGCCTCCGACTCGTTCGCTTCGAACAGCTCGCGCAGCAGCCGGGCGATGTCGCGTTCCGCCGCCGTCTCCCGGCCGATTTTCGTAGGGACGACATAATTTCGCTGGACTAACGGGAAAATATACCGGTCGTACACTTTCTCGCGGACGTCGCCGAACAGATCGGCGCCGAAGACGACGGCGAGGAAGGTGACCGGCTCGTCGCCGAGGACGCGGCCGGAATGCAATTCGCCGCTATTGACGAACATCGCTTCTCCGGCGCGAAGCTCGAAGTCCGTCGTATCGACGCGGAACGCCGCGGCCCCTTCGACGAGAAGCAGAAATTCCAGCTCGTCGTGCCAATGCAAGTCCATCAGCGGCTCTTCCGGCCCGCAGGAGAAGCGGTACGTGCTGACGGGGTAGACGGGTTCGCCGTGGACGCGATTTTCCTTCAAAGTCGCTTTATTCATGGTCTTCACCGCCTGAAATGTCAAAATCGGTATAATATTGGGCAAAATTGATGCGGAATTGATTCCGAAACGACAATATCATTATAGATGAAGAACGGGAGGGATTCTAATGAAATTTAATAACGGATATTGGATGCTCCGCAAAGGCGTGAATATCGAACAGCCCGTCGACGTACGCGACGTGGACACGACGCAGAATAGCGTAACCGTTTACAATGCAACGAAGAAAGTGCGCACCAAGGGCGACACGCTGAACGCGGCGCTTCTCAAGGCGGAGATCAGCTCCCCGCTGCCGGACGTCGTCCGCGTGCGCTGGTCGCACCACGAAGGGAAGCGCAAGACCGGCCCGGCGTTCCAGATCAACAGCGTGGCGAACCATCCGGTGCACATCGAGCGAAGCGAGGATGGCCTCGCGTTCACGACCGGCGGCCTCACGGCCAACATCCGGACGGCTCCGAACTGGGGATTGGAATTCGCGCAGAACGGCAAGCGCCTCACCGGCTCGGCGACGCGCGGCGTCGGCCACATCGACGACAACGGAAAGCAGTACTTCCGCGAGTTGCTCGACCTCGGCGTCGGCGAACAAATCTACGGTCTCGGCGAGCGGTTCACCAACTTCGTCAAGAACGGCCAGACGGTCGAGATTTGGAACGAAGACGGCGGCACGAGCAGCGAACAAGCCTATAAGAACATTCCGTTCTACTTGTCCAGCAACGGCTACGGCGTGTTCGTCAACCACCCCGAGCGCGTCGAGTTCGAGGTCGGCTCCGAGGTCGTCTCGAAGGTCGGCTTCAGCGTGGCGGGCGAGGCGCTCGAATATTTCGTCATCGGCGGCGACACGTTGAAGGACGTGCTCGACAACTATACGAAGCTGACGGGCAAGCCCGCGCTGCCGCCGGCTTGGTCGTTCGGCCTGTGGCTGACGACGTCGTTCACGACCGACTACGACGAGAAGACGGTCAATTCGTTCATCGAAGGGATGGCGGAGCGCAACATTCCGCTGCACGTGTTCCACTTCGACTGCTTCTGGATGAAGGAATATCAGTGGTGCGACTTCGAATGGGACCCGGCGATGTTCCCGGATCCGGAAGGCATGCTGAAGCGTCTTAAGGATCGCGGCCTTCGCATCTGCGTGTGGATCAACTCGTATATCGCGCAGAAATCTCCTCTTTTCAAGGAAGGGATGGAAAAGGGCTACCTCGTCAAGACGACCGAAGGCGACGTCTGGCAATGGGACTTGTGGCAGGCGGGCATGGGCCTCGTCGACTTCACGAACCCGGACGCGGTGGCATGGTACCAAGGCCATCTGCGCCGTCTGATGGACATGGGCGTCGACTGCTTCAAGACCGACTTCGGCGAGCGCATTCCGACCGAGAACGTCGTCTACTTCGACGGGTCGGACCCGGTAAAGATGCACAACTACTATACGCAGTTATATAATAAAGCCGTATTCGAGGTGCTCGAGGAGCGCCGCGGCAAAGGCGAAGCGATGCTGTTCGCGCGTTCGGCGACGGCCGGCGGCCAGATGTTCCCGGTACACTGGGGCGGCGACTGCTCCGCGAACTACGACTCGATGGCCGAATCGCTGCGCGGCGGCTTGTCCCTCGGACTTTCCGGCTTCGGGTTTTGGAGCCACGACATCAGCGGCTTCGAGAAGACGGCGCCGGCGGACATCTATAAGCGTTGGGTCGCCTTCGGCTTGCTGTCGTCCCATAGCCGGCTCCACGGGAACGAATCGTACCGGGTGCCGTGGTTGTTCGACGAGGAGTCGGTCGACGTCCTCCGCTACTTCACGGAGCTTAAATCAAAGCTGATGCCGCATCTGTTCTCGCATGCGGTCGAAGCGCGCGACAAGGGCATTCCGATGATGCGGGCGATGGTGCTCGAATTCCCGGAGGATCCGACATGCCATTACCTGGACCGCCAGTACATGCTCGGAGACAGGCTGCTTGTAGCGCCGATCTTCAACGAGCAAGGCATCGCGAAGTACTACGTGCCGAAGGGCCGCTGGACGAACTGGATGTCCGGCGAAGTCATCGAAGGCGGCGGCTGGCGCGAAGAGAAGCACGATTACCTGTCTCTGCCGTTCCTCGTTCGCGAAAACTCGCTCATCGCGGTCGGCGCGAACGACCAGCGCCCGGACTACGATTATACGGACGGCGTGGCGTTCCACGCGTTCGAGCTCGCGGACGGCGGGGAAGCGACGGCGGTCGTGTACGATCTTAAAGGGGAGCCGGCGATGACCGCTCGCGCGACGAGAACCGGCAGCGTCGTGCGCGTCGAAACGGAAGGCTCGAATAAGCCGTGGAGCGTCGTGATCGGCGGCAATACGTACAAGCCTAATGCGGGCGAAAATACGGTAACGATTACGCTGTAAATCGGCCAGCGCGTTGCGCGGCGGCGAAATTTTCGCCGCCGCGCATGCGCATGAAATCAGGGGAGGCGGGTTGGAAACGTGATTAACGAGAAACTGCCGAAGATTTGGTACGGGGGCGACTACAATCCCGAGCAGTGGGATGCGGAGACGTGGGCGGAGGACAACCGCATGTTCAAGCTCGCGGGCATCGACGTGGCGACGGTCAACGTCTTCTCGTGGGCGCTTATACAGCCCGACGAGGAAACGTACGATTTCGCCGCGCTCGACGCAACGATGGACCGGCTGTACAAGGACGGCGTCTATGCGTGTCTCGCGACGAGCACCGGCGCGCATCCGGCTTGGATGGCGAAGAGATACCCCGATGTGCTGCGCGTCGACAAGCAGGGCCGCAAGCGGAAGTTCGGCGGAAGACACAACTCCTGCCCGAACAGCCCGACGTTCCGCAAGTACGCGGCGCGTCTCGCGGCGAAGCTCGCGGAGCGGTACAAGGATCACCCGGGACTGCTCATCTGGCACGTGTCGAACGAGTATGGCGGCTATTGCTACTGCGACAACTGCGCGGCGGCGTTCCGCGTCTGGTTGAAGCGGCGCTACGGCAGTCTGGACGCGGTCAACCGCGCTTGGAACACGCGCTTTTGGGGCCACACGTTCTACGACTTCGACGAGATCGTGCCGCCGAACGAGCTGAGCGAGGAATGGGGCAATCGGACGAACTTCCAGGGCATCTCGCTGGATTACCGACGGTTCCAGTCCGACAGCCTATTGGAATGCTACAAGATCGAATACGACGAGTTGAAAAAGGTCACCCCCGACGTTCCCGTCACCACGAACTTGATGGGCTTCTACCCGGAGCTCGACTATTTCGCTTGGGCGAAGCATATGGACGTCGTCTCTTGGGACAACTACCCGTCGATCGATACGCCGGCGAGCTTCACGGCGATGACGCACGATCTGATGCGCGGTTTGAAGAGCGGCCAGCCGTTCATGCTCATGGAGCAAACGCCGAGCCAGCAAAACTGGCAGCCGTACAACGCGCTGAAGCGTCCCGGCGTCATGCGGCTGTGGAGTTATCAAGCGGTGGCGCGCGGCGCGGATACGGTCATGTTCTTCCAGCTGCGCCGCTCGATCGGGGCTTGCGAGAAGTACCACGGCGCCGTCATCGAGCACGTCGGTCACGAGCATACGCGCGTATTCCGCGAGTGCGCGGAGCTCGGCCGCGAGCTCGGGGTACTCGGCGATTCGATTCTCGACGCGAGGGTCGAGTCCAAGGCCGCGATCGTCTACGATTGGGAAAACCGTTGGGCGGTCGACCTGTCGAGCGGTCCGTCGGTCGCGTTGAACTACGTCGACGAAGTGCATAAATATTATGACGCGTTGTTCCGGATGAACGTGCAGACGGATATGATCGGCGTCGAAGAGAGCCTGGAGAAGTACGACCTCGTCATCGCCCCGGTCATGTACATGTTGAAGCCGGGCTTCGCCGCGAAGGTCGAAGCGTTCGTGAAGCGCGGCGGCACGTTCGTGACGACGTTCTTCAGCGGCATCGTGAACGAGAGCGATCTCGTCACGTGCGGCGGGTACCCGGGCGAGCTGCGCAAGGTGCTCGGCATCTGGGCCGAGGAGATCGACGCGCTGCTGCCGGGTCAGACGAATAAGATCGTCATGAACGGCACGGTCGGCGCGCTGTCCGGCCAATACGACGGGTCGATTCTGTGCGACCTGATTCATCTCGAGGGCGCCGAAGCGATCGCGACGTACGGCGAAGACTTCTACAAGGGCATGCCGGCCGTCACGGTCAACAAGTACGGCGAAGGCGAGGCGTGGTACGTCGCGACGTCGCCGGACAAGGCGTTCATGCAAGGCTTCTTGAAAAATCTGTGCGACAAAGCGGGCATCCGGCCGATTCTCGACACGCCGGAAGGGCTGGAAGCGGCCGTACGCACGAAAGACGGCAAGCGCATCTTATTCCTCCTCAATCACAACAAGACGGCGACCGGCGCCGACATGGGGGAGAGCGTCTGGACCGACGCGCTGACCGGCGAAACTCGCCGCGGCGCCGTCGAAGTGCCGGCGCACGGCGTTGTGATTTTGATGGAGGGGGATGCTTCCCATGTCCAATAACGAACGTACCGTCGTCTTGTTCCAAGGCGACTCGATCACCGACGGCGCCCGCGGGCGCGGCGAGGATCAGAACCATATTCTCGGGCACAGTTATCCGTACATTATTTCGTCGAAGCTCGGCTTCGAGCTCGCCGAGAAGGCGCCGCGGTTCGTCAACCGCGGCATTAGCGGCAACCGGATTTCGGACTTGTACGCGAGATGGAACGAGGACTTCTTCCATATTAACCCGGATTTGTTGTCGATCTTGATCGGCGTCAACGACGCTTGGCGTATTATGAACGAGCTGCCGGAGGGCGTCACCGACCGGTTCGAACGCGCGTATACGCACGTGCTGGAGGAGACGCGGGAGAAATCGCCGCACACCGGCCTCGTGCTGATGGAGCCGTTCATCCTAAACGTCGGCGCGCCCGCTCTGAAGTGGGACGCTTGGCGCGCGAAGCTCGCCGAGTACCAAGCGACGGTGCGGAAGCTCGCGGAGCGGTTCGACGCCGTCTTCGTGCCGCTGCAGGAGCCGTTCGAGCGCGCCTGCGAGCGAGCGCCGGCCGCGTATTGGCTCTGGGACGGCGTCCACCCGACGTATGCCGGCCACGAGCTGGTCGCCCGCGAATGGCTGAACGCCGTGCAGAACAGCCGCTTCGCCTTGAAGTAATGCGAGAGAACCGTTCCCATCGCAAGTAGGCTGCCCCCAAGTACAGGGGACAGTTTACTCGAGATGGGGGCGGTTTTTTCTGATATACTTCGATTCGAAGGGAGGCGCCGTTATGGGGCCGTACAAATTTTCGTTCCGCAACCTTAGCGTCACATGGAAGTTCGTCATCGCTTACTCCTGCATTCTGGCCGTCTCCCTGGCCGGGTCGGGGGTTTATTTGTACACGCAGCTCGCGAATTCGGCGGTCGAACAAGCGCAGCAGGTGATGGAGCATAACTTGATTCAGACGCGGGACAGCGTGCTCGAGAAGGTCGGCTTGATCGAGAACGTCTCGCAGCTCATCGCCTCCGACATCAAGCTGCAGTCGTTCCTCGGCACGACGTTCACGGGGGAATCGTACCAATACGAGGAATACCGCTCGGAGATTTCCCCTTTCGTCGAAAACGTGCTCCGCCAAAATCCGTACATCGCGTCGCTGCGCATTTACATGTTCAACGCCTCGATTCCCGAGCTGTACGACAGCTTCTACCGGATCGATCGGCTGGAAGGGCTGCCGGAATACGCGGGTTTGTTCCGTCCGACGCGCCCGACGACCGGCTGGCGAGGCTTGCATCCGCAGCTCGTGCACTTGAACGTGCCGTTACGAGGGGGAGACATTCCGAACGTCTTCTCGTATTACGAAATCATTCAATCGTTCCGTTACTCCGGAGAGGTCGGCGTGCTCGAGATCGACGTGAAGGAGGACGTCATGTTCGATATGCTGGACGGCCAAGGCTCCGTCCAGCTCGGGAGCGTATTCGTGGCGGACGGGCAGGGCAACGTCGTGACGGGCGGCGATCCGGCGGGGGCCGGGCGGAACGTCGCCGACCTCGGCATCGGCGAGCTCCCGTCGGGCGCCTTCAACGAGGTGCGCACGATCGGCGGCGAGCGGTCGATCGTCATCGGGGTGCCGATCGACCGCATCGGACTTCGCATCGTCGGACTGTTCCCGGTGTCGGCGTTCACCGAGGCGGTGCAGCAGTCCGCGAGGCAGATCGCGATCGTGTTGTTTTTCGCGCTGCTCGTGCTCGGCGCCTTCGTTTATTTCATCACCAGCGCGCTTCTTTCGCGCCTGAAGCTGCTGCTGCGGGCGATGAAGCAGGTGAAGGAAGGCTCGCTGACCGCGAACGTTCCGGCGTTCGGCAACGACGAATTTTCGCAAATCGCTTCGAGCTTCAATCTGATGACGGGGCGCATTCACGAGCTCGTCGAGACGGTGTACAAGATCCAGCTGATGGAGCGGGAGGCGGAGCTGCGGGCGCTGGAATCGCAGGTCAATCCTCATTTTCTGTATAACTCGCTCGCTACGATTTCATGGGTCGCCCGCAAGGCGCAGTCGAAGGAAATCGTGGACATCTCGAATGCGCTCGCCAAGTTTTACCGCTTGATGTTGAACAAAGGGCGCCGCGAAATCTTGATCAAAGACGAAGTCGCGATGGTGAAGGCGTACTTGGAAATTCAGAAGTTCCGTTACGAGGACGTCTTCGACGTGATATACGAAATCGACGAGTCGGTTTATGCGTATACCGCCGCCAAAAACTTGCTTCAGCCGGTCGTCGAGAACGCGCTCGTGCACGGCATCGAGCCGAAGCGAGATCACGGCACGTTGATCATCAAAGCGGGCGTCGCGGGCGACATGCTGTATTACCAAGTGATCGACGACGGCGTCGGCATGCGGAAGGACCGGCTGCAGGACATTCGGGAAGGCCGCAGCATCCGCTCCGGCGGGAGCGGCAGCGGCTATGCGGTCAAAAATATTATGGAACGGCTACAGGCGTACTACGGCGACAAATATCGCTTTGAGCTGCACAGCGGACCCGGCATCGGGACGGCCGTGACGATCATGTTCGGGAAGGAGAAACGGGGATGACGACGTACAAGCTGCTGATCGTGGAGGACGAACGATGGGAGCGGGAAGGGCTGCTCGATTTCTTGGATTGGGCGAGTCTCGGCATCGAGATCGTCGGCGCCGCGCGCGACGGCATCGACGGCTGGGAGCGAGCGCTCGAGCTCGAGCCGGATCTCATCATTACCGATATCCGGATGCCCGGCATGGACGGTCTCGAGATGGCCAAGAAGATCAAGGACGCGATGCCGGAGACGGTCATCGTCGTCTTGACCGGCTTCAGCGATTTCGAGTACGCGCGACGGGCGCTGCAGACGCAGGTGAATCAATACGTGCTGAAGCCGATCGAGGAGGAGGAGCTGCAGCGCGCCGTGTCGGAAGCGGTGGAGGAATGCGCGCGCGTGCGGCGGCGCCGCCGCGACGAAGCGGAGCTCAAGGCCGCGGCTCTGGAGCATCGCGCGCTGGCGATCGCGAAGCTCGCGGCGGACGCGATGGAGGGGCGCCTGCCGAAGGAGCGCGCCCCCGAGCTGCGCAAGGCGGCGGGCTTCGCGTCGGCGTCCGGCGCGTTCGCGGCGATTCTCTTCGCGGGCGTGCCGGGACTCGCCGAGGACGACGTGCGCCGCGCGGTCGGCGCGCCCTGCCTCGCGCTGCCGGACGCGGGCGGCGCCGTCGAGCACGCGTGGACCGTCGTCCTGGCGGCGGACGACGCCGGGGCGCGCGCGGTCGCGAACGGCCTCGCGGCGCGGCTCGCGAAGCCCGGCGGCTTCGCCCGGCCGGAGGACGCGGTCGTCGCGGTCGGCGGCGCGGCGGACGGACTGACGGAGGCGTGGAAGTCCGTCCGCGCCGCGAGAAGCGCGCTCGAGTACGCGGTATTCTGGGGATTGTCCGGCGTGGCGCTGCCCGAAGCCGTCGAGCGGGAGAAGGCGGCGTTCTACGCGGAGGCGAACGAGTTTCTGGCGAAGGTCGGCGCGTACGCGAAGCAAGTCGTGTACGGCGTCAGCGCGCTCGACGAGAAGAAGGCGGTCGACGCCGCGAGCGGCATGTTCGACGCGATCTCGTCGCAGCGCGGGGCGGAGCGGGAATACGTTCGCAATTACTTGACCGGCTTGTATTTCGAGCTGTCGATGCTCGCCGGCGATCCCGAGGCGAACGAAGGGGAAGCGGCGGCTCGGTTCGACCGGCTGTCGACGCTGCGGCAGTTCCGCGCGCACGGCCTCGCCGTGGCGAAGAGCATGATCGCGTTCCTGGCGAACAAGCGGGAGGGCAAGGACGATTACATCGTCAGCAAGGTGAACCGGCTGATCGAGACGAGTTATATGTCCACCGACCTGAGCTTGACGGCGGCGGCGGCCGAAGTGTTTCTGTCGCCGAACTACTTGGGCGCGCTGTATAAGAAGGCGACGGGCCGCACGTTCCACGAGCGTCTGACGGAATGCCGGATGGACAAGGCGAAGGAGCTGCTCGGCCGGTCCGAGTACAAGGTGTCGCGCGTCGCGAAGGAGGTCGGCATCCCGAACACGTCGTATTTCTGCACCGTCTTCAAGAACGCGGTCGGCATGACGCCGGGCGAATATCAGGAGCTAGCGCATAGGTAACGAGCGGGCGATAACGTCAACTTTGGCTTTATTTGCGGAGATAAGCGCATAGTTGACATTATCGAGTTCGGCGGTCGGCAAGGGCGAACAGGCGTGACGGGACTTGGGTGGACGCGGGCGTGCGATAGTGCCAAATTTGGCTCTATTGGCGGGGATAAGCGAATATTTGGCGTTATCGAGCTTGGCGGTCGGCAAGGACGAACAGGTTTGACGGGATTTCGGCGATCGCGGGCGTGCGATAGTGCCAAAAGTGACGTTATTTGCTGGGATAAGCGAATATTTGGCGTTATCAGCAACGGGGCGACGAATGTCGCTCCTTTTTTCTGCGGTTCGGCTCGAGGGTACCCGATCGTTGGAGCGTGTCTCCCGGAAATATGCCCACATCTGCGCTTACTTCGCAGAATCCGGAGAATCCTCCGGAAGGAAGCCCGCCTCCGCGCATCCATCGCCGGCTTCGGCGATACGCCCCGGGCATCGCCGCGACTTTTCAACAATCCCGTTGGATTTCGAAACGATCATTGGTTTTTATTATAGTTCCGCCCCGGGCGCACCCCGTACAATGAGAACATCGAAAGAACGATGTAAGGGTTTTCGTCGAAAGGAGAATCGCCGATGCGCAACGCCGCCGTTACCCCCGCTGCCGCCGTAACGAACAAATCTCGACTGGCGAGATTGTTCTGGTCGCAGCGCTACCTCATGATCTTGACGCTGCCGGCCGTCCTCTGGATGATCGTGTTCAATTACGCGCCGATGTACGGCATCATTATCGCATTCCAAGAGTATAACCCCGTTCAAGGCTTCGCGGGCAGTCCATGGCTCGGACTCGCGAACTTCGAGGAGCTGTTCATCGATCCGACGTTCTTGGACGCGCTCGGGAACACGTTCAAAATCAGCATCGCGAAGCTGATCTTCGGCTTCCCGGCGCCGATCCTGCTGGCGATTCTGTTGAACGAGCTGCGCAGCCAGAAGTTCAAGCGCGTCGTGCAGTCGCTGTCGTACCTTCCGTACTTTATCTCTTGGGTATTCGTCGTCGGCTTTATGTACACGCTGCTCGATCCCCGGACCGGCGCGTTAAGCTCGCTGCTGCAGACGCTCGGCCTCGTCGATGCGGAGCGCATCCTCATGGGCGACCCGGATACGTTCTTGACGCTCGTCGTCGTCTCGGAAATTTGGAAGAACATCGGCTGGAACTCGATCATCTTCCTCGCCGCGATCGCCGGCATCGATCCGCAGCTGTATGAAGCGGCGGTCGTCGACGGCGCGGGCCGCTTCAAGCGCATCTGGCACATCACGCTGCCGGCGCTCAAGCCTACGATCGTCATCCTGTTCATCCTGGCGGTCGGCGGCCTCGTCAACACGAACTTCGACCAGCTGTTCCTGATGCAAAACTCGATGACGCAGGACGAAGCGAACGTGCTGCAAATTTACGCCTACGATATGGGCATCGTGCTCGGCAGGTTTTCGTACGGCACCGCGGTCGGGCTGTTCCAATCGATCGTCGCGTTCGCGCTCATGTTCACGGCGAACTTTACGTCGCGCAAGCTGACGGGCGAGAGCCTGTTCTAACGGAAGGAGGAATCGCGCAACATGCATACGTTCCATCGCACGCCCGGGGAGAAGCTGTTCGACGCCGCTAACGTGGCGCTGCTGGCCTTAGTCGCGTTCGCTACGCTGTATCCGTTCTACAACATCTTGATCACGTCGCTCAACGATCCGATCGACGCGGCCCGCGGGGGCGTCACGTTCTGGCCCCGCGTCTTCTCGCTCGAGAACTATAAGATGGTGTTCCGCGACGAGAGCATCTTGTCCGCGTTCTTCGTCACCGTCGCCCGGACGCTCGTCGGCACCGCCTGCGCCGTCCTGTTCACCTCGGCGTTCGCTTACGGCGTTTCGAAGCCGGACCTGCTCGGGCGCAAGCTGTTCCTTATGATGGCGATCGTGACCATGTACTTCCACGGGGGCCTCATCCCCGAGTACCTGCTTATCGCGAAATATTTGCACCTGAAGGGCAACTTCTTGGTGTACGTCCTGCCGACGCTGTTCAACGTGTTCAACGCCATCATCATCTTGACGTTCTTCCGCGGCATCCCGAAGGAGATGGAGGAGTCGGCCAAGGTGGACGGCGCGAACGATCTGATCGTCTTCTTCCGGCTCGTCCTGCCCGTCTCGAAGCCGGTGCTCGCGACGGTCGCGCTGTTCAACGCGGTGTTCCATTGGAACTCCTGGTTCGACGCGATGCTGTACGGCGGACCGGATCTGAGAACGCTGCAGCAAATCTTGATGCAGATCATCAGCTCGAACAGCAATGTCAGCTTGATCGCCAGCAACCTTGGGATGAAGACGGTCACCGCCGAGTCGGTGAAGCTGGCGACGATGGTCATAACGACGCTGCCGATCGTCTTCTCGTATCCGTTCCTTCAGAAATACTTCGTGAAGGGCATTATGATCGGGTCCGTCAAAGGATAAGCGAGGCTTGCGCGGGAAACCGTTAAGCATACAAGACTAGGGGAAACACAGAAAAGGGAGGATTCATCGCATGAACCGAATGAAGAAAGGCTTATTCTCGCTTCTCGCGTTATCCGTCGTATTGGCCGCCTGCGGCGCGAAGGAAGAAGCCGCGCCGACGACGCCGGCCGAAGCCGAGGGCGGTACGCAGACGGCGGGAGGGACCGACGCGGCGCCGGCGGATCCGAACGAGCTGGAATACAAGTCCGACACGTCTCCGTTCACGTTCCGTCAATACTTCTATGGCACATGGGCTTCGAACTACTTGTGGAAAGACCAATACGCGATGAAGCTCGTGACGGAGAAGACGGGCGCGACGATCGACCGATTCCTCGCGACGGGCAACGACAACGACTTCCTGAACACGATGATCGCCTCCAACGATCTGCCGGATACGCTCATGCTCGATTGGAACCATCCGCAGGTGACGAAGCTGATCAACAGCGGCATGGTGTACTCGCTCGACGAGCTGATCGACCAGTACGCGCCGAACTTCCGCGGCCTGCTCGACGAAGAGTTGGTGAAGTACCATTCCGTGAACGGCAAGCTTTGGTACCTTCCGAACTTCTACGAGACGAAAGACCGTCTCGTGAACGGCGTGCCGATTACGCCGATCCGCCCGTACTTCGTCCGCAGCGATATCTACGAAGCGCTCGGGAAGCCGGCGATCGAGACGGAAGAAGATCTCATCGCGTTCCTTAAGGACGCGAAGGCGAAGTATCCGGACCTGAGCCCGCTCGGCATGGAATCGTTCGACGTCTCCATGTGGGGCTTCCAAGGCAGCTTGTCGATGGATTCCCTCATCTACTCGTTCTCGCCGAATCACCAGGAGAACCGCATCAAGGACGACGAGAAGCTGCTTACCTACCCGATGCGCGATCCGGGCTTCATCGAGGCGTTCCGCTTCGTGAACCGACTGCAGAAGGAAGGTCTGTTCGACTCGCAGCAATTGATCGCGAAGCAGGAGCAATACGAGGAGAAAATTTACGGCGGCCAATACATCGTATCGAGCGCGTTCATGAACAACATCTATACGATGTACAATCCGAAGATCGAAAGCACGATCGGGGCGGACAAGAAATACGTCATCCTGAACCCGCTGAAGGTGGACGGGCAAGAGCCGCGTTATCCGGCGCAGCGGCTCATGGGCTGGCAGGGCTTCTTCATTACGAAGAACGCGAAAAACCCGGACCGGATCATCAAGTTCTTGGAGTACGCTTGGTCGGACGAAGGTCAGATGGATTTGCGTTACGGCAAGGAAGGCGAGACGTACGACATGGTCGACGGCTTGCCGCAATACAAGGAAGAAGTGAAGCAGCTCGAGCTGTCCGACAACGCGGCATGGTATAATAAGTACGGACTGACCGCTTCCACGCTCATGTGGCGCGCGGGCCAGCTGTGGGACGACGCGGAGAAGCGCGACTTCATGAAGAACCAACCGGAGCAATACGCGGCTAAAGAAATGATCGCTCAATACAATTTCGACGGCAACGCGCTCGGCCTCGACAACATCGAGCCGGAAGGGTCGACGCCGGAAGGCGTCATCAACGCGAAGATCAAGGATCTGTGGAACAAGACGATTCCGAAGCTCGTGCTTGCGAAGAGCGACGCGGAGTTCGACGACATCTACGCGGACTTCGTCAAGGACATGGATAAAGTCGGCGCGGCGAAGGTCGAGAAGGTCATGTACGAGCGCCATATCCTCGATCTGCAGAAGAAGGGCGTCATTCAGTAATTTTCGGGAAAATGCATAGCGGAAGGGGGCGGGCCGCGAGGCCGGCTCCCTTTTTCCACGATTCAGAAAGTATTTCCTGCGGATATAACACCTGAATCGTCTCGGGAAACGGATGCCGTCCTTCGGAGGACGGAGAAGCCGTTGATCCTTGGCATAGCGGAGAAGGAGAGGAAGCGCTCGGATGAAGAAGCAACGATTATGGTACAAGCAGCCCGCCGCGGCGTGGGAGGAAGCGTTGCCGCTCGGCAACGGCCGCCTCGGCGCGATGGCGTTCGGAGGCGTCCGCGAGGAGCGGTACGCGTTGAACGAGGACACGTTATGGTCGGGCTTCCCGCGGGATACGAACAATTACGAAGCGATGCGGTATTTGAAGACCGCGCGGGAGCTGATCGCGAACGGCGATTACGGCGCGGCGGAGACGCTCGTTCGCGACAAGATGCTCGGCGCCAACGTGCAGTCGTACGAACCGCTGGGAGACCTGCGCTTGACGCTGCACGCGGCGGACGGCGAACCGGAGGCGTACGTCCGGGAGCTCGAGCTCGACTCGGCCGTCTCGACGGTCCGATACAAGCTCGGCGGCGTTACGTATGTGCGGGAGGCGTTCGTCAGCGCGCCGGATCAAGCAATGATCGTGCGCCTCTCGACCGAAGAAGGCGCGCCGTTCGACGTCGACGCGGCGCTGGATTCGCCGCTGAAGCACGCCGTCGCCGCGGCCGGGGACGACTTGCTGCTGCAGGGCCGGGCGCCGACGCATATCGCGGACAACTACCGCGGCGATCACCCGTATTCGATCCAATACGAGGACGATGCCGGGCTGTCATTCGCGATCCGGCTGCGGGCGATCGCGGACGGCGGCGCTGCCGCTGCGGCCGACGGAACGCTTCGCGTGCGCGGAGCGCGGTCCGTGACGTTCCTGCTGACGGCGGCGACCGACTTCGAGCGGTACGACGTCATGCCGAAGCCGGGCGCCGCTCCGCTCGCGGCGACGTGCGCCTCCGCGCTCGACGCGATGCGTTCGATGCCCTACGGCACGCTTCGGGCGCGACACGAGGCGGAGCACCGCGCGCTGTTCGAGCGGGTGGAGCTGACGCTCGGGAACGGCGAAGCCCGCGAGACGGCGGACGAGACGCCGACGGACGAGCGGCTCGCGCGGTACCGGGAAGGCGTTCGGGACGATCGGCTCGAGGAGCTGTATTTTCAGTATGGGCGGTATTTGCTCATCGCGTCGTCGCGTCCGGGCACGCAGCCCGCGAATCTGCAGGGCATCTGGAACGACCGGGTGCAGCCGCCATGGTGCTCCGATTACACGACGAACATCAATACGCAGATGAACTATTGGCCCGCGGAGCTGTGCAACCTGAGCGAGTGCCATGAGCCGCTGTTCGGAATGATCGCCGACCTGAGCCGGACGGGCGCCCGGACGGCGGCGGTCCATTACGGCGCGCGCGGCTGGACGACGCATCATAACGTCGACCTGTGGCGAGCGTCGACGCCGACGGGCGGCGACCCGAGTTGGGCGTTCTGGCCGATGGGCGGCGTCTGGCTGTCCCGTCACCTCTGGGAGCATTACGCCTTCAACCTGGACGAACGGTTCCTTCGCGAGACGGCCTATCCGCTCATGAAGGGCGCCGCGCGGTTCGCGCTCGATTGGCTCGTCGAGGGGCCGGACGGCATGCTCGTCACGAGTCCGTCCACGTCGCCGGAGAATCGCTTCCTGCTGCCGAACGGCGAGCCGTGCAGCGTCTCGGCGGCGACGACGATGGACCTCGCGCTCATCCGCGACCTGTTTGCGAATTGCCTCGAAGCGTCCCGCGTGTTGACGATCGAGGCTGCGGACGACGCCGCGTTCGCGGAAGAGCTCCGCGCCGCGCTCCGCCGCCTGCCGCCGTACCGCGTCGACGCGCAGGGGCGCCTGCAGGAATGGCTGGAGCCGTTCCCGGAGAGCGAGCCGGGGCATCGGCACGTGTCGCATCTGTACGGCTTGTATCCGGGCGAGGACATGACGCCCGACGCGGCGCCGGCGCTCGCCGAGGCGTGCCGCGCCACGCTCGCGAGCCGGCTCGCGCACGGCGGCGGCCATACCGGCTGGAGCGCGGCCTGGCTCGTTAACTTATACGCGCGGCTGCGCGACGGGGAATCGGCGTACGAATACGTGTTCACGCTGCTCCGCCGCTCGACGCTGCCGAACTTGTTCGACAACCATCCGCCGTTCCAGATCGACGGCAACTTCGGCGGCGCGGCCGGCATGGCGGAGATGCTGCTGCAGAGCCACGGCGGCGCGCTGCGGCTGCTGCCGGCGCTGCCCGCGGCGTGGCCGGCGGGCAGCGTCCGCGGCCTGAAGGCGCGCGGCGGCTTCGTCGTCGACGTCGTCTGGGCGGACGGCCGCCTCGCCGGCGCGACCGTGCGCTCGAACGCCGGCGCCCGCTTGCGCCTTGCGGACGGCGCGGGCTACGTCGTCCGCGACGCGTCCGGCGTCGCCGTCGCGCCGGATGCCGACGGCGGCTTCGCCACGGCGCCCGGCGGCGTCTACGCGATCTCGCTCCGTTAACGCAACGCGAAATCCCCCGTCCTCGGCTCTAGCCGGAACGGGGGATTTTTGGGATTGCGCGAGGTTTATACGTCCGTGCGCTCGTATTCTTCGGGCGGCATTCGGATCCACTTTTTCAAATAACCCTGCTCGTACAGCGCCTTCAATAGAATGATCAGGATCGGCGACAGGATGAGGCCCGCCACGCCGAACAGCGACATCGAAATCATCATGGCCGACAGTACGGTGAACGCCGAGACGCCGAGCGAGTCGCCGGTAATCTTCGGCTCCATGATTTGCCGGAACGTGAGCACGATGGCCAGCAGCACCGATAAGCAGATGCCGAGGAAGAGGTCGCCCGTAATGAAGCAGTAGGCGATCCACGGCAGGAAGACGGCCGACACGCCGAGCAGCGGCAGTACATCGAACAGCCCGGCGAGCAGCGCGAGGGAGAACGCGTTGTCGATTCGAAGCGCGAGCAGTCCGATGAAGACGATCGCGAAGGTGAAGCCGATCAGCTTCAGCTGCGCCTTGATGTACGCCATCAGGCCGAGCAGAACGTTGTCGCGGAGAAAGACGAACGCATTCTTGAACGTCTTCGGCGTCTTCGTCTCGGCGGTCCGCCGCCAGAACGGGATCTCGATGCTGAGGAAGTAGGCGAGCACGACCGCGATCGAGAAATTAAATAGAAACGTAGAGAACGACGTAATGATGCCGACGAAATAGTTGAGCACCGTACCCGCGAAGCCGGTCGCCCAATCGCTGAGCCCGGCGAGCGCGCTCTGGATTTGTTCCACGGCGCCGACGGGAAGCGCGTTGTACTGCTCCTGCGCGTATCGGACGCCTTGCAAAATATGGTCCTGCAACATCGCGGAATTGCGTTCGATCGCCGAGACGAGTCCGATGACCTGCGTCGCGACGATGGCGCCGAGACCGACAAAGACGAGCAGGATGATCAGCATCAGGACGATGATGGCGATCGCGGCGGCGATCGACTTCTTCATGCCGCGTTTGTGCATGAAGCGAGCCATCGGCTCCATAAGATAGAAAATAACGAACGCGAGCAGAATCGGCGTGGCGATGCGGTAGACGAAGCTGAACGCATACATGAGCAAGTATACGGTCAGCGCGATCAACCCGATGTCGAACGCGGTTCTCCAATATTTTCGGTAGAAGCTTTGCAAGCGGATTCGCTCCTTTTCCTAAACTTTGCTAGCTATATCATAACCGATCTCGCGAAAGTAGACACCTGCCGCGTTTTTTAGTAGGATAAAAGGCAAGAATGGATAACGAGAACGACAATTTCGATAAATTGCATAAGGGGGGTACCGCAATGCTGCGATTGGGACAGAAGGTGATTCTCATGGGCGACAAGTTCGAACAAGGCTTGCCGATCGGGGAGCACGGCTTCATTATTGCGTACGACCGCAACCCCGACAACGCTTTCGACTATGTCGTGCGCGTGCCGACGATGAATAAGCACGTCTTCGTACCGAAGGACGACGTCGAATTGGAAGAGACGCTGCTGCAGCGCGAAGCGGAACGCGTCGAGAAGGAGTCGCTGATCGACTTCGCCCTGGCGACCCGGAACGAAGCGTTGTTCAAGCGGTTGTTGAACGGGGAAGAGGAGCCGGCGCAGGAGAAGCCGAAAGAGACGCCGAACGCGTCGGATTTCGTGAAACAAGTGAATTTGCGGGCGTGGATTTAAGAGGAAGCTCGCCTAATATGGAGAAAGCCTGACCGCGGGATCGTCGTTCAGGCTTTTTTTGCATGGCGCGAATTTTATAATATATAATGAGAGAACTTGTATTTAGATATCGGAGGTGCCCCGAAAGTGAGCGTAACGTTGAAAGATGTAGAGCATGTCGCGAAGCTGGCCCGCTTGGCCTTGACCGACGCGGAGAAGGAACGGTTCACGGAGCAGCTGAACGCGATCTTGAAATATGCGGAGAAGCTGAAGGAGCTGGACACGGAAGGCGTCGAGCCGACCACGCACGTGCTTCCGGTGAAGAACGTCCTGCGAGAAGACGAAGCGAGACCGTCGTGGCCGGTCGAAGAGACGCTGGCGGGCGCGCCGGACGAAGAAGACGGGCAATACCGGGTGCCGGCCGTACTCGAATAACGACTTCGACCATGCATGAAGCTTGCGATACCCATGGAAGCATGCGTTACATATATGAAGGAAAGGGTTGTTCCCGTTGTCTTTATTCCAATCGAAACTGCGAGACATTCAAGACCGGCTTCATAAGAAGGAGCTGTCGGTCACCGATCTGGTCGACGAGAGCTACCGTCGAATCGGCGAGGTAGAGGATCGGGTCCAGGCGTTCCTGACGCTGAACGAAGAAGGGGCCCGCCGCCGCGCGGCCGAGCTCGACGGTCGGCTCGGCGACGGCGAAGCGAAGGGGCTTCTGTTCGGATTGCCTGCCGGCATCAAGGACAATATCGTTACGAGAGGGCTGCGCACGACGTGCGCGAGCAAGTTTCTCGACAACTTCAAACCCGTGCATCATGCGACCGTCATGGACAAGCTGGATGCGGCGCAGTCGATCACGATCGGCAAGCTGAACATGGACGAATTCGCGATGGGCGGCTCGAACGAAAATTCCGCCTACCACGTCACCCGCAATCCGTGGAATCTGGAACACGTCCCGGGCGGCTCCAGCGGCGGCTCGGCCGCGGCGGTGGCGGCGGGCGAGGTGTTCTTCGCGCTCGGCTCCGACACCGGCGGTTCGATCCGCCAGCCCGCCGCATATTGCGGCGTCGTCGGCTTGAAGCCGACGTACGGCCTCGTGTCGCGCTTCGGTCTCGTGGCGTTCGCTTCGTCGCTCGATCAGATCGGCCCGGTGACGCGCTCCGTCGAGGACGCGGCGTACGTGCTGCAGGCGATCGCCGGCCACGACCCGCTCGACTCGACCTCGGCGAACGTGGACATCCCGGATTACCTAAGCGCGCTTACGGGCGACGTCCGAGGCCTCCGCATCGCCGTGCCGAAGGAGTACTTCGGCGAAGGCATCGACTCGGCCGTGAAGGACGCCGTTCTCACGGCGCTCAAGGCGCTCGAGTCGCAAGGCGCCGTCTGGGAGGAAGTGTCGATGCCGCATAACGAATACGCGGTCGCGACGTATTACTTGCTTGCGTCGTCCGAGGCGTCCTCCAACCTGGCCCGCTTCGACGGCGTCCGGTACGGCGTTCGTTCCTCCGAGGCGGAATCGCTCTTGGACGTATTCGTGAAGTCGCGCAGCGAAGGCTTCGGCGACGAAGTGAAGCGCCGCATTATGCTCGGTACGTACGCGCTGAGCTCGGGATATTACGATGCGTATTACTTGAAAGCGCAGAAGGTGCGCACGCTCATTAAGCGCGACTTCGACGAGGTCTTCGAGAAGTTCGATCTCGTGCTCGGGCCGACGGCGCCGACGCCGGCGTTCAAGCTCGGCGCGCAGGTGGACGACCCGCTGACGATGTACCTGAACGACATCTTTTCGATTCCCGTCAACTTGGCCGGCGTGCCGGCGATCTCGGTGCCGTGCGGCACGAACGCGGAAGGTTTGCCGATCGGCCTGCAGCTGATCGGACGCGCGTTCGACGAATCGACCGTGCTTCGCGCGGCTCACGCGTTCGAGCAAGCGACGGACCATCATAAGCAAAGACCGAACCTATAAGCGAAGCTGAGGAAGGAGGAACCCCCATGACGCAAGCCACCGAACGAAAATACGAAACGGTCGTCGGACTCGAAGTGCACGTAGAGCTGCACACGAACTCAAAGATTTTCTGCGGCTGCTCGACCGCTTTCGGCGCGCCGCCGAACTCGCATACGTGCCCGATCTGCCTCGGACATCCCGGCGTCCTGCCGGTGCTGAACAAGCGGGCCGTCGAATACGCCATTAAGGCGGCGATGGCGCTGAACTGCGAGATCGCGACGGAGAGCAAGTTCGACCGGAAAAACTATTTCTATCCCGACTCCCCGAAGGCGTATCAGATTTCTCAATACGACCAGCCGATCGGCAAGAACGGGTGGATCGACATCGAAGTGAACGGACAGACGAAGCGCATCGGCGTGACGCGGCTGCATCTCGAAGAAGACGCGGGCAAGCTGACGCATCTTCCGGCCGGCGTCGGCTCGCTCGTCGACTTCAACCGCGTAGGCACGCCGCTCGTCGAGATCGTCTCGGAGCCGGACATTCGCAGTCCGGAGGAAGCGAGAGCGTATCTCGAAAAATTGAAGGCGATCATGCAATATTGCGAGGTCTCGGACGTAAAGATGGAAGAGGGGTCGCTCCGATGCGACGCCAACATCTCGATCCGTCCGTGGGGACAGAAGGAATTCGGCACCCGCGCCGAGCTGAAGAACATGAACTCGTTCCGCGGCGTGCAGCGCGGATTGGAATACGAAGAGCTGCGCCAAGCCGACATTCTCGACGGCGGCGGTCAGGTCGTGCAGGAGACGCGCCGATGGGACGAAGGACAAGGCAAGACGTTCTCGATGCGCGGCAAGGAAGAAGCGCACGACTATCGCTACTTCCCGGACCCGGATCTCGTGAAGCTGTATATCGACGACGCGTGGAAGTCGAGCATCCGGGCGACGATTCCGGAGCTGCCGGATGCGAAGAAGGCGCGTTACGCCGCCGAATACGGCTTGTCGACGTACGACGCGGACGTCATTACGGCGTCGCTGCCGCTCGCGCGCTTCTTCGAGGAAAGCCTTCAATTCACGAAGGACGCGAAAGCCGCGGCGAACTGGATCATGGGCGACCTGCTCGGGTACTTGAACGCGAACAATCTCGAGCTGAAGGACGTGAAGATCACCGGCCGCGGGCTCGGCGAGATGATCGGTCTCATCGAAAACGGTACGATCTCCACGAAAATCGCCAAGTCGGTGTTCAAGGACATGATCGAGACGGGCAAGTCGCCGCAGACGATCGTGCAGGAGCAAGGCCTCGTGCAAATCAGCGACGAAGGCGAGATTAAGCAGGTCGTCGATCGCATCGTCGACGCCAACCCGCAATCCGTCGCGGATTACAAAGCGGGGAAAGAGAAGGCAATCGGCTTCCTCGTCGGCCAAATCATGAAGGAAACGAAAGGCAAGGCGAATCCGGGCTTGGTCAACAAGCTGATTTTGGAGAGGTTGAACGGATAACGTACGCGATTCGTCTTGGAAACCGATCGGACCGGCGCTAGACTGCCGAGCGCCGCTCGGTTTCTGTGCGGTTCGCGCGAGCGACGGAGGGGGCGACCGAGATCGATACACCGAAGAAGAAGAAGTGGGTCGCCGGCCTGTTATCGGCGCTGTTCCCCGGCATCGGGCATCTGTATGCGGGGGCGATGCAGCGAGGGTTGTTTTTTATGTTGATCCTCGTCGGCAACATTTTCGGCGTCGTCCTCGTCTCTATTGAAGGGATCGTGCCGCTCATCGTGCTGCTCGGCATTTTGATTCCGGTCGTCTACTTCTATACGCTCTTCGATGCGCTGCAGACGACGGATCGAATGAACCGCTTCGACGGCGATGCCTCGGGCGCGGCGTCGCCGCAGCGCGGACGCTCGTCGCTCGCGCAATACGCCTTCATCGGAGGCGGACTGCTGTTCGCGGCGTACTGGGCGACGACCGGCGGCGAAGGGCTCGATTCCATCGCGGGAGACAACGGCCCGTTGATCGTCGCCGGTGCGCTTATTTTGATCGGCGTCTTCGTGTTTTTGTCGGGCGCCGGGAAAAAGTGAAAGGCGCCGGGGGCGGGCGCATTCGTTGACAAACGGCGAGAAAGCGACGTACAATAAACTAAGACTTTTTAGAATGACTATAAACAGGAATGAGGATGGGGGGAGCGTTTATGGCGATGGAGCTAGATATGGCGTTGGATAAACTGAAATCGACCGGGGTACGCATGACGCCTCAGCGGTATGCCATCTTATCCTTCCTGCTGCAATCGATGACCCATCCGACCGCGGACGAAATTTATCGGGCGCTTGCAGACCGTTTTCCCAGCATGAGCGTAGCGACCGTATATAATAATTTGAAGGTGTTTATCGAAGCGGGGCTCGTGCGGGAGCTGACGTACGGCGACGATTCCAGCCGGTTCGACGCGGATATGTCGGAGCATTACCATGCGATCTGCGAGCACTGCGGCACGATCGCCGATTTCGAGTTTCCGCCGTTGACGGAGATCGAGGTCGCCGCCGCGACGCATACGGGATTCCAAGTGCACGGCCACCGCATGGAAGTGTACGGGATTTGCAGCGCGTGCGCTAAGCGCGTATCGCACTGAGATTGGAAGAACAGTTACATGATCGATTTCGCGCGTGCCGTATTCCCGGGTAGGGTTCGGCACGTTTTTATTTTTCGAGTACGATAAAATTTCTATTCCTTCCGGAGGTGAGACATCGTGCATACAGCGACCGTACCGCCGCCGAGACGCAAGCGCCGCGGCCGAGGTTGGTCCTTCCTTTTCTTTCTTATGATGACGATCGCGCTGCTCGGCGTCGCTTTGGTTTGGTTCTTTCGCAATTACGGTCCCGTCGATACGCGAATCATCCCCGATTACGGCTCGGACAAGCCGGTGTTTTATCAAGGCGCCGCGATGGACGGAAGCGCGGTCGGCACGGGGGAAGGCTTGAAGCTTCCCTTGTCGCTGCTGCAGGAGGTCGTCGATCCGAACATTCGTTACGAGGACGCGACCAAGTCCGTCATTATCGCGACGGAGCATCGCGTACTGCGGATGGTGAGCGACCAGCTGACCGCGTGGTCGAACGATAAGCCGTTCGAGTTGCGCTTCCCGGTCGAGCACGGGGATGACGGCGTCGTCTACGTCCCTATCGATCCGATCCTGACGATCTACGGCCTGGTCGTCTCCGAAGCCGCGAATACGGGGATCGTGACGCTCGCTCGCGCCGGCGATACGTTGGCCCGCATCGAAGCGCCGGCGGCCGCCGGCGGCGAAGAGCGGCGGCGGGACGTCGCCGTCCGGTCCGAGCCGACGGTGCGCGCCCCGATCGTCGACGACTTGGCGCCCGGCGAACGGGCGGTCGTCTGGGGCGAAGCGGAGGGATGGTATAAGGTGCAGACGGACCAAGGCTTCGTCGGATTCGCGGACGAACGATCCGTTCGTTGGGCCGGCGCGGAGGTCGTATCCGGTCCAGACGCTCCCCAAGCGGCCCCATATGTTCCCGATCGCCCGATGGGGAAGAAGATCGTGCTCGCTTGGGAGCAAGTGTACGAACGAAATCCGGACGCGACGAAGTTCGGACCGATGCCGGGGCTGAACGTCGTCTCGCCGACGTGGTTCCACGTCATCGACGGCGAAGGCGCCCTCGAGAATCGAGCCGACGCCGCCTACGTCCGTTGGGCGCATGACCGCGGCTATCAGGTGTGGGCGCTCTTCAGCAACAACTTCGACCCGGATATGACGGCAGAGGCGTTGTCCACGTACGATCGGCGAATGTCGATGGCGAGGCAGCTCGTCAGCTGGGCGCAGCTGTACAAGCTGGACGGGGTGAACGTCGATTTCGAAAATGTGCACGTGAAGGACGGTCCGAACCTTACGCAGTTTATGCGCGAGTTAACGCCTCTGCTGCACGAGGCGGGGTTGACCGTATCGATCGACGTGACGTTCGCCGGAGGCAGCGATACGTGGTCGAAGTTCCTCGACCGGAAGGCGCTAGGGGGCATCGTCGATTATATGATGGTGATGGCATACGACGAGCATTGGGCGTCGAGTCCCGTCGCCGGCTCCGTCGCTTCGCTGCCATGGGTGGAGAACGGGATGCGCGTCATTATCGAAGAACACGGCGTTCCCGCGGAGAAGCTGCTGCTCGGAGTACCGTTTTACACGAGAATCTGGACCGAAGAGACCGTGGACGGGAAGAAGAAGGTGTCTTCGAAAGCGGTGGGCATGAAGGCCGTAGCGGATTTGATCAATGAGAAGGGTTTACAGCCAGAATTGGACGAGAAAACCGGACAACGATACGTTCAGTATGAAGAGGACGGCGCCGTGAAGAAGATTTGGATCGAAGACGAAATCTCGATGAAGGCGCGAGCCGAGCTCGCAAGGGAGCTTGGGCTCGCCGGCGTCGCGGCGTGGAGCCGCAACTTCGCGAACGATACGATCTGGAGCACGATAGACGAAACATTGCATCATAAATAACTTCGTTCCACGGAAAATAAAAAAAGATGAGCGGAGCCCCGAAGTTCGAGGTTCTTCTCATCTTTTTCCTTATTCATTAAGAGTTCCGCGCTTGGGAAGGGTCCAGCGTAAGAATCGTCTTGCAGTACATGCAGCGGTCGGTCTTGCCGAGCATCTTCGTCATCTCGCCGCATTCCGGGCATTGCAGTTGTACCGCGCTAGTCGACAGCATGCCGGCCCAAAAGTAAATCGCCATGCTGCCCAACATCGTAATCAGTCCGAGGACGAGCCCGATGCCGGTAATGATGCTCGAACCGGGAAACTTAAAGACGATCGCCGCCGTTCCGGCGATCATGAAGCCCATGCCCGCCAGCATCAATACCAAGCCCCATAACCGGAACTCGTTCACCTTGCTTGATTTCAAGCGCATTCGTATCTTCTCCTCTTTCGGTTGAAAAAATGCTCGCCGTTCGGCAGGAAACCGCCCATCGCCGTAGAATATATGTTCTATCTCAAAATGCACGAAGCGTATCGGATAAAGACATGGGGGCTTGTGGGTTATGATCAAATCGTTCGTCGAGCGGCATTACGCGGACAGACCGGATGTGATCGCGGCTGCGTACATCGAGAAAACGATGCAGTTTTCCGCATTGATCGACGGCTTCGACGCGCTGATTATCGTCGTTACCGACAGCGATCGTCAGCAATGCTTCACCCATCATTATAGTAAAGACAAGACCTACATACAAGAAAGATGGTACGACCGTGGGACGTTGGGGGCGCTGTTAGCTCCGACCGGCAATCGCGACGTGCAACAATGGCTGTTAGCGGGAGAGATCGTATTGGATAAACAAGGGTTCCTCGAGGAAAAGCGGGAGACGCTGCTCGCGGTGACGCCCGAGAAGCGGGACGAGCGGCTGTTTCAGGAATTCTCGTTGTTTTTGCGTCATTTCCTATTGAGCAAGAATGACTTGGAGGCTGGCGACCTGCTGGATGCGCACAGCCATATTCTGACGGCGGTCCATCACTGGGCCAAGATTTCCGTCGTCGAGAGCGGGCATGTACCGGAGCTTACCGTCTGGAAGCAGGTAAGAAGCATTAATCCGGGTATCTTTAAGCTCTACGAAGAACTGTCCACGAATACGGAGACGTTGGAGCAACGCGTTCGACTCGCGCATCTGGCATGCGATTTCTCGGTGATGTCCAAACTGAAGGATTGCTGCCGACCGCTACTGCGCATCTTGTCCAGCCGCTCCGAGCCGTGGAGCGCCGCGGAGCTGGAGCGGCATCCCGATCTGCACGCCGTCCGGACCGAGCTCCATCTCGTGCTCAAGAAGCTGGTGCGCCGTTCGCTCATTCAGGAAGTGTTCGTCGCTTCCGATCCGAGCCTGGACGTGTTGGAAATGAAATACACCAGTTAACATACGGAAGATCAGATGGGATTTGCCTCCGGCAAATCCCTTGACTTTTGGTTTTGTCATGTGATAAATTATCTCCTGCACGCCAAAAACGGTTGTTCGAAAGGACGACCCCGAGAGCCAGCGATCATTTGGTAAAAAAATAATGGTTGCAATCGGATAGGCGGATGTGGTAGTATATAAAAGTCGCCGCTAAAAATAAGGCGACAATGAAATAAAGCTTGCACCTTGAAAACTGAACATGAGCGCATATGCTTTTTTTAAAGAAGTAAAGCTAGCTTGTAATGAGCGCAGCAGTTTGAACTACCCTTTTTGGAGAGTTTGATCCTGGCTCAGGACGAACGCTGGCGGCGTGCCTAATACATGCAAGTCGAGCGGAGTTGTTCCTTCGGGGACAG
>NZ_JAPSKE010000039.1 GCF_031177825.1 Paenibacillus sp.
AATATATCCATTTTTACAACCATCACAGACCACAAAGAAAGCTAAGCAAGCTGACGCCAGTAGAGTACCGACGTCAGCTTGCAGCCTAGGGCTTTCTTCGATGTCCATTAAAATGGGGCTTGACCAGGGGATCCTCTCCCCTAACTACAGGCTTCTATATCATTGTTAATCCGAAATCGTAAACCACCGAATCGACTTCGTAGCAATCAACTTCTTATACCCTGGTTTCACCTGATCGTAGATGTTCAGGGTATAGTTTTGCAGGTTGTCGAGTTGGTACATGAAGTTTTCGTCTACCTTCGTCAATTCCATGCTATGCGTTCCAAGCATCAGCATGTCGGTTGTCGGCGCCTCGCCATTATCCGACTTGACCTTGCCATCATCCAATTTCAGTTCGTAAGTTAAGCTGAACTTCGTCTTGGGATCTTGAATTTCTACAATGACCTTCCGATCCGTCGTGTTCGCTTCGACCGTGAAGTCACGTTCCAGCGTATAGTCGAATTCGAGTTGGACTTTGTTTTCCACAAAGTTAATTTGCGTACCGAATTTCTCGAAAGAGATTTTATAAGGATACACGTTGATCTCTTTAGTATCCTTCTTAGGCTCCGTGATTTCTTTGGGTAGATCGAGCAGCACAGGATTGACGTATGCGCTCGTAACCGTTCCCGCTTCCCCATTCGTCGGTTGGGTTGTCGTTTCGACCGCCTCACCTAGTAACAGTTTAAGCCCCTTCAGGTCAACTTGATTCGGAATGCTCGCTTGGAACGAAACTAACGCTTTTCCGTTCGGAGCGATTTTCGTATCCGGCTTGACAATCGTTGCCGGATATACGGCCCCGTCCGCCGTCTGGAATTGCCCGACGAAGGTCCCTGTTGGAGTATATCGCTTCTCTAGGTTCGTAACGTCCACGACCGCGTTGACAAGCTTTGCCGAAGAGCTCCCGAACGTGTCCGTGGTCCGGACCGTAACGGCTGCGCGCTTCCCGATCGCTTCTACCGTGTGCTGCTTACCGACCGCGACCGACGGAATCGACATCAATTCCGAGCTATGCTGGAAGCGGAGAAGTTCCGTCGTTGTCGCTTCGGTGCCTTCGCCAGCCTTTTCCTCCAATGCTAAGGCGATCTTCTGGAAAGAATACGTATAAGGGACCTTGCTCACGAATTGTACGTTCATTTCGGAGCCCGGTGCAATCGTGAGTACTTTATCGAATTGCACGAGTTCTGCGTCGGAGTCGACGACTTCATCCAATTTGTAGCTTCCTGCCAGGTTGGGAACAGGTAATGGAGTAGTCCCTTTATTTTTTATCGAGACATTGGATACGAGCAAATCCTGGTCTTCCCATGGAACCCGGGTTAAGTTCGTCAGAACGGCCGTATAAGTTCCATTTTCCGTAGAAAAGGTCTGCTCCGAACCGATCGAGACATCCTCTGCCGTCGTTGCTGGGAGGTCGTATGAAGCGAGTGGGAACGTGACTGCTCCCTTATCGTTCGTTACGGTTTGGGTTAATACCAACTGCCATCCTTCCCCGCCGGCTTCGACCGGTACTGCGCCTGTAAGGGTAAGTTCTTTCTTTTCCAAAGGATTGAAGACGGTTGTCTCTGTTACCGTGCTTTTTAACGGATAGAACAACCCCGACTTACTACGAAGCTGGAACTGCAGATTCATCCCCGTGATCGCTTGGGCGCCTGCATTCTCCATGACGATCGTAATGTTCGGCAAGAAATTTTTATCGTTCTTCCCTGTCGCTACTCGTTTCACAGAAGTATTAAAGCTGCCTTTGTCCGAAACCACGGTATAAGAGCGATTCACCGGCACGCTTTTCGTGTATGTAGCCGGTATGTTAATCGTTCCGAGCAAACGCTCGAAGTTTGACTGGGAGAAATCCCAGGCGATCAGATTAAACTGAAGATCCGATAATTTCGTTGTTTTATTTACGATTGCGTAGAATCGATAATCTTGATGCGTCCCAGCTGCTACATTTTGTTGATCCTTGTTCTCGGAGACTAAGCTCACAGTAAAGTTAGTCCCACCCTTGGATTTCAACCGGACCCAATAATCGTTAAAATTAACCGAGCCCTGCGTGCTCTTGTTCGTTAAGCGCAACGTAAACGAGACGATCTTATTCGTAGTCTGTTCCAGTTCCTGAACGTTGAATACTTCAAAGTTCGCAGTGTTGGAAATATTGACCTTACCTAAAGACGGTGCCGTGTATGGCGTCGTTTGAGCGGCTGCGGTTGGCGTGCTTCCGGCCGCATGTACTTGTCCAAAACTGACCGCTAATGCCATCACAGTTGCAAGGGCAACTGCCTTCTTCCGATATGCGTTCATCATGTAATCCCTCCTGCTACATTAAACGCAAATCGAGAACGAAAAGTTTCTAGAATTGATATTTTTCGGGTTGGTATAATTTATACCTTAAGGATAACAATAAAAGAGGACCCCGAAGGGTCCTCTCTTAGCAGACTACATTAAAGATGATTACGGACGGCTTACGAGAACCGTTACCGACTTGCCGTTCGGTGCAGTTGCAGTGATTTCGAATTCTTTAACAGTTGTCGGGATAGCACCTACATCGATTGCGCCGGACTTAGGATCAACTGTCACAGCCCCTGTACCATTGACAACTTTGACTGTGTAACGGAGACCAAGGACAGAATCATACGTCGAGATTTCCGATTTAGCGTCGCTACCGGACTTGTTATTGCTCTCGTATGCGATTCCGTATTGATCCGTCACCTTGATCTTCTCGAAGTAACCAATTGCGTTAACGATCGCTGCATCGAACGCCTTGCTCTTCTTGTCGGCTTCCAACTTCTCGACTACGATCTGATCAGCTTTAACCGTCACTTCTTGAGTAAGGTTAACGGTGTTGCCCTTGTTCGTGTAGACGATAGCAGTTACCGTAGCCGTACCTGCTTTGTTACCAAGGACATATCCATCTTGTTTAGGAGGTGTGCCAACGTCAGGACCAGCCACTACGACCGACGGGTTCGAAGAGGAAATGTCCTTCACGAAGTTTTCCGGCAACTTCACTTCGTTACCTGCCGAATCCTTAGCGACTACTTCGATTTTCTTATCGAATTGGCTAGCGCCTACCGAGCCTTCGATCGGTGCATCAAGCTTGTCGATAGCAGCGTAGAGATCGCCGATCGTCTTAAGCGAGTACGTCAGGTCAGCGTCGCTCTTGATAGCTTCGAACGTGCGGGATACCGACGAGGAGTAGTTCGAGAAGTCGCCCGTGCTACCCTTCTTCTGAACCGTCGCCTTGATCGTCACTTTACCTTCGTCGCCTACGCTCGATGTCACAGCGAAGCCTTTGTTGAACTCTTCGAATTGGCCATTCGTGAACGTGAAGGTCTTCTTGGTTGCAGTTGCGCCAGCATCAGCAGTAATGCCAGTGCCTTTCGGAGTAACATTTGCAACTGTAAGATCGCCGCTCGCCGTTACTTCTACAAATACGCGGTAGGACGACGTTTGACCGTTCGCACCTTCGATCGTTGCCGGAATGTTCTTAACTTCCTGACCATGCGCATCTTGCAGTTTCAGAACGAAGTCGTCACCTGCGCCCAAGATTGCCTTAGGAGTAAGATCATTGTCGACTTTGAAGCTTTCCGGCGTTCTGAAGTCGGACACTGTGATATTCGTTTGAACGAACGTGTTCGTTTGTGCATTGTTGATTTGACCGGAAAGGAATACTTTAGTGTTTACTTGATTGTAAACCGGTCCAGTACCCGTGAATTTAACTTCCAGCTTACCCTTGTCCGTGCCCGTTTGAAGGACCTTCACAGTAGCGTTGCTTGGCGCCGTCAGGCTGAAGCGGTTATCCGCTGCGCTATCTGCGATTTCCTGTGCAGTCAATTGCTCGCCGTTAGCATCATATGCAATGATCGGAACAATGACTTTGTCGTCGTTCGCTGCCAACGTAACACCGGAGACGTCGAACTCAAACTTCGTTGCAACTTTCGCTGCGCCGACCGAAACCGTTGCTGTCGCCGAAGATGCGCCACCGTAGATGTTGACAGTGTACTCTCCGTTCTTATCCATCTTCGCAGTGACCTTCAGTTCCAACTTCGCATTGCCGTTGTCGTCGAACAACAATACTTTGTCGTCAGCATTCTTGTTGAATTCAAACTTCTGGTCGAACGGTGTTACAACCGGGTTAATGTTCGTTACCACTTCCGGAGTTGCTCCGTCAAGTTGCGCTTTAACTAGCTTGTTGCCGTACTGATCATACAAAGTCAACGGAATCGTAGCGACGTCGTTAGCAACGCTCAACTTCTTCGTAGTTGTGTTGGAGTATTTCACTTCTCCAGCTTCAACCTTCGACAGCAATGGAACTGTGCCGACTTTGAAGTTCTTCGAAACCGTTACCGTGCTTGCATTGTAATAAACCGTTACCGGAATCAAGCCGTTGCCTTGCGATACGCCGTCGCGCTTCGTATCAACCGGAAGCGTGAACGTGCCGTCGTCGTTCTTCGTCATCGTTACCGCCGTGCCGGAAACAAGTGCAGTGAAGTTCGATGGAGCAAGCGAAACCGCTTCTTCGTATTGGTTCTCTGCAACGAGTTCGATTGCTGCATGGTCGCTGTACGGAAGCGTATCGTTCGAGTTCACGAAGTCGATCTTCGTTACCTTCTCGTCTTCAGCCGTGAAGGAAGCAACCGTAGTTCCTACTGCGGAGGAATCAAGACCGCCCAACGTTACCGAGTACTCGCCAGCCGTAATGCGCGTGCTGAGTTCCAACGTTGCGGACTTCTTATCTTCGCCCCAAACTGTCTTAGTAGTAACTGTCGATGCACCCTTCTTCAACGTCAACGTTGCTTTCGCCGTGTCAACTTCTTTATCCAAAGTTACTTGAACTTTGTATACGCCAGTTGCTTTAGCTTCTTTAACGCTTGCTACGTCCGGTACGTTCGTTTGTGCGTATGCGGAGTAGCTAGCTTCTACCAAGATCGTACGGGAAGCCGGTGCAGTGTAGTCGTCTTGCTCAGGGATCAAGCCAGCTGCTACTGCTGCTGCAACGTAAGCTGCTGCCCATTCGTCTGCGCCTTCAACCGTAGCTTCTGCGTCGACTTCGATGTCGAGAGCTTCAACCATGATCTTAGCAAGCTCTTGGACCGTTACGTTTGCGGACGGATCGAATACGCCGTTGCCGCGGCCTTCGAGTACGCCTGCTTCCGTAGCTGCGCCGATGAAACCAGCTGCCCACTCAGCGTCCTTCAGGTCGGTGTAGATCGATGCTGCTGCTGCGTCTTCTTCAAGACCGAGTACCATAGCAACGATCTTCGCTGCTTGCGCACGAGTCATGTTCTCGTCGAGGTGAGCTTCGCCGTCCGGGAAGCCTTCGAAGATGCCTGCTTCAACAAGTGCGTCGTATTTCTCTTGTGCTGTTTGCGGTTCAGCAGCGAATGCTGTAGCGGAGAATGCAGAGAATGCTACGGATGCTGCGAGAAGCAAAGATAAACCTTTTTTCATAACCTTTTTTTCTCCTCCTCGAATATCGTTCGGTGTGTGAGAATTTCTCTTAATTGTGTAGCTCTTATCCCTCATCGCCGATTCACCCCCTTTCCAAGGTTGAGCGTTGATTTCCTATTTAGGAAGTCTACAGCTTATTACTTGTTTGTACAAGCTGCAGAAACTAGTAAACCAACCAACTTGCTAGACACTAAAACCACTTTACAATTATACATTGGTAGGCAATAAGCGTAAAGAGGATTTTGAGAAATTGTTCCAAACTCCAATTTCGCTTGTCGCTTTCTCCAATGTCCAGTGGCCTCTCGCCTCGGGTTCATCATATTAAACGCAGGGTTTCGAAAAAAGTTGCGATCATTCGAAAACTTTTTTCTTTCTTCTCTGCGTTGCAACCGCGTGTTGCTTGCCGGCTACGAAACTTAGTATATCTTGATCTATCATTATCGTCTATCACTAATGCTTTCCATCTTGCGTTGCAACTGCACCTGGCGAATCCAAAGAAAAGCCGCCCGGGACCGGGCGGCTTTTCGCGTGATTACTTTGGAATTTTCTTATTCGATTTCATGACTCGGATCGCCACCGCGGCGGCCTCCGCGCGGGTGAACGTCGCCGTCGGATCGAAGCGATACGTCGGTTTCTTTTGACCTTGGAGCATCACGTTCTCTTTGCCGAGAATAAACTCTTCGTCAAAAACCGCTTCGACGGCAGCCCTGGCGTACACATCGATGCCGTTTGCGTCGGTAAACTCCTTCTGAAGCGACTTGAGCGATTTCTCGCTGTCCGACTCCAGCTTCAAGTTCGCGGCCCGGGCGATCATGACCGAAGCGTCTTGTCTCGTGATCGCGCCGTCCGGTTGGAATCGTCCGCCGCCTGCGCCGCGCACGATGCCTGCCTTCGCAGCCGTCTCAATGTACTTATAATCGTACAGGCCATTAGCCAACGGATTGATGCGAAGCACGTCGGTAAACGTCGGGTTTTCCGTATAGGTCAACGGAATATCGAAAATCTTGACCAGCATCGTGGCGAACTCGCCGCGAGTGATCGCATCGTTCGGCATGAAGCTTGTCGTCCCTTTGTTGATCATGACCCCTTTGGAATATAAGATGTCCAAGTCGTCCCGCGCCCATGCATGCGCAATAACGTCGTCATAGCTCTGATCCATGTACATGACCTGATAATAGCCGAACCGCTCGAGCGGCACCGTGATCGTGTTCTTGCCCGGGTCGACGACCCCGCCGACATTGCGCCATCTCGGAGCGACGACGCCTCGATGATCTTCATAAATATCGTAGTGATATACGGTGACGTACTTCCAGCCTTCGTTCCGGATGATCGGGTCGTACTTCAACGTTAATTGTCCCGGTTGCGACGGGATGACAAGATCCTTCAGGTTGCGATTGTAGAATTGAGTTCCTGCATATGGCAGTTCGCCGCTTCCCGTCAGCGCTTTGCGCATGTCCGTCTCGTTCGCCGCGATCGTGCCGGCGTCGATCCAATACAGCGGACTGATCGCATCGAATCGGCCCGTCGGCTCCATCAGCATGAGCCTTGCGTCGTTGACGATCGGGTTCGGATTTCCGATTTGCCCGTCGTTTGCGAACGGGAACTTATACTTATCTACGCGTCCGTCCGAGCCTGCGATCCCGAACAAGATTTGGCGCTCGTTCGAGATGAATTGATTGATCCCCGACGGATCGTTGCGGCGCAACACCGTACCTCTTGGGAACGACAACTCCAGCTGCTTCTCGAAAGCCGAAATCTTGTTCTTGAGCAACGTCTTGTACTGCGCCCCTTCGATCGGCGTGTTGACGTTGAAGACGATAATACTGCCCTCTTCTTCCTCGTCCCCTCTTACGACGGTGAACTCGATTTCGTTTTTGCCGTTCTTTAAATCTCTTACTTCGTAGAAATAGTGCGTTTCAGCCAATCGGGTGACCGGATCCACAACTTGTCTTGGCGTTGCCTGATTCTTTCCTACGAAGACTGCGTCTGCATTTTCAGCCTCCAACTCGATCTCAATGAAGTTTCCGTTAATGTTCGCTTGATCCTGACCTGCCGAATTTTTGGACAGCTTCGGACTAATGACCACATACGGCAGCGGCTCTCTCGTAATCGTGATCGTTCGAACGACGACGATGTTCGACGAGTTCGTGATCGAAAATTCGAAAGTCGTATCCCCGATCGGGCTCAGCGCGATCGGAACCGTAAGGAACTGGCCCGCCTGCGGCGTGTTGATCCGCGAGAAATAGTTCGGGTTGCCCGTCGTCGGCTCCGCTTGATTGAAGCTGCCGCCGTATCTGCGGTCGTATAACGTAATCAACTGATTCGTTACAGGGTCTTTCTTCGTTACCGTCAACTTGATTTCTGTTGCGTTAGCGAATTGGCCTTCCAGTACGACGGAGGTTTCGCTAGTCGCGTAAGCATCCGGGTTCGCTTGGTTTTCGCTTTGGAAAAACTTCGGAACATCCCCGCTCTCTACCGGCTTAATCGCGATAAATTCCGGAGCGTTCGTGCTGAATTTGAAAATTTCGAACGTCGCCTGCGTAATCGGAACGGTCGAACCATTTTCGTAGATCAAAAACTTAATGACGTTCTTGCCTTCCTTCAAATCTCCCGACGTCGGGTGATCGCTGCCCGGCCCGAACCAGAACGTGAACTTATCCGGATTCGTAGAATCCTTGAAATCGGTATTCCGGGACAGATTGAACGACACGTCGTTAATCAATACTTCCACGCGCGTCTTCGCCGGATCCAGGTTCGGATCGGAGACGTTCACGAGACGCCCCTGCAAACATTGCGTCACATTCCCCGTACCCGTGGAACAAGCGATCTCGCCGATGCTTTTAATCACCATGCCGTTATAAATATTGCTGACGATCACGTAAGGCGTGCTTGATACGTTCAATTGGTACGTCTTCTTCGCCGACAAGTTTTCTATGCCGCCTCGGCTAGGAATAAACGTCATCTCGTTGAACCCGCTCGGGAGCGACGGGATCGTGATCGTAAACTTCCGAAGTCCCGTCACCGGATCGATGACGTACGTGTTGCTGCCTCCGGTCGGCGCCGAGCTTGGACGATACTCGCCGAGGTAATAGTTCACTCGGTCTGCATTCGTATTCGTGTACACGTAGAACTTCGCCGGAAGCTCCGTCACTTGGTTTTCGACGCCTTCCATCAGACGGATCGAAGCTCCCGCGTTGTCGATCGCCGCATGATCGATGTATGGAAGGCTTGCGTTCCAATAATAATACGTGAAGAGCGAGTTCGGTTGATTCTGATCCGATTCCGAGTTGTAGAAGCGGAACACCAAGTTCTGCTGTTGATCGGTGGGGATTTGAATTTCAGCCGAAAAGTCGTACACCATATACCGGTTCGCCTTCGACCAGGTTCCGTTCTCCCGCAGCGTCGCCGAAGAGGCGGACGTGACCGTGTACTTCATAGCGTTCCCGACCGCTTCGCCGTTGTACAACAGATTGACCGTGTAAGACCCCGGGGCCAAGCCCGACGGCGAGTCCAGCACGGCCGTCCCTCCGGTGTGGAGAGCGGTAACCGGCATCGTCGTCCGAAGGTTCGTGTCGGCATCCGACGTGAACCGGACGGAAAGCAAGCCAGGTACTCTGCCGAAGTTCGTGCCTAATATTTTCAACTTCTGGGAAGGGGTCGACGGAGCCGAACTCGGCGAGATCGCCGTAGGCAGCGGTTCGACGATGGTGAACGGATACTGTGCCAAGACGCGCTCGTGTCCAGCCGTAACGTTTACGAACTGAACGTAATAGTCTCCCGCGGTTGCAACGGGCGGGAAGTTAAAGCTCCCTTCCGTATTGGAAGAGTTCGTCACTGTTACTGACGGTTGATCCAAGAGCACTTCCGAGCTGTTGTATAAGCGGGCGATCAGGTTATTGTTGCCGTCATTGCGCAAATTCGTACCGGTCACCGTAATCTGACGATTGGCGGCCGTCCGCTGCAGCTGCAGCGGCGTCGCGTCCGTCACCGTCATGTTCTGATAGTCCGGAGCGCTCGCAGCCACCGCCACATCGTTGGCCGTCGAAGGCATAGCCGTCGCCGAGATATCCATTGCCGGCGATGTGTGACGAACTTGGAAAGTAAGTTTATGAGTCCCCAGAGCAAGATCGTCAGGGTCATCCAAACGGAAGATCACTTGGGAATCGCGATGATCATATAGAGAGAGTGGTTCGCCGCCCAAATTCGCATTGATGATCGTCGTATCCGGCGCATTGCCGAAGTTCGTGCCGGACACAACCAGATACGTCTTGCTGTTGTATGGCACGATGGACGACGTCGTCACCTTCGTAATGACAGGCGTCTCCGGATCGGCCGGCGCGATCTTGAAATAACGCTCCGAAATCACTTGGTCGTTGTAATAAATACGCGCTTTATATTCGCCCGCGGGAAGATCTTGCGGCATGTTCAGTTCGATTCGGTCCGGCGATGTCTGATACGACGTGCTTCCATTCGAGAAACCGACGCCGGAAGACAACGTGCCGGCCATGCGGACGATTTCCATCCGCATGTTCTTGGTCGTATCCGCCACCGCGCTCGCCAGAGGAACCGTAATCATCGTGTTATTCGGATACTTCGCCTTCAAGTTCGTGATCGTAAACCCATCGCTCACCCGCGGCACCGCCGTCGTGACGGTCTTCCCGAATACCGTAATATTGTCGAACACGTTCAAGACGGTCGTGCCGTCCGCTTTGTACGCCGTCAACGTATACGGCGAGCCTGTCGTCGTGAAGGTGTTTGCAGGCAGCGTAAAGATCTTCATCGTCTTATCCGGCGAGATTCTGATCTTGTTTTCTTCGTCCAGTTGAGACAACTCGCCCGTAACGGTACCGTCCTTATTTTTATAGAACAACCGTACGCCATCCAAAGCCGCACCATGCAGCGTAAAATCATACTGACTATGCTCCGTAATAATAGACTTCGGGTACACGTCGACAGCGCGCTCCGCCGGAAGCGCGTTCGAAATCAAATCGTACGGGCCGAACTTGCTCCCGCCCGCGGACACTTCCACGTAACGGTATTGCGGAACGCCGTTCGTATCGAGATCGACCTTAAGCTTCGAGTCGATCTTCACGAACGGATTTTGCACCGTCGGCTTCGTCAACAGCTTCATCGGATTGCCGTACACCTTCGTTGTAGGATTATCCGCCGGCGTTTCCGGAACGTCCTGCGAAATCTTCGCATCGAAGGCGAACGGCTTGCCGTTGTCGTAGATTAAGTTCCGGTCGACCTGGAACGTCTTGGTGCTGTTGACGGACAACAGCGTCAGCGGGTTATCGCCCGGCGTCAGCTTCAGGCTGGCGACCGAAGTCGAGTTCCCGGCATCGTCGCCCGAGAAGAAAAATTCGCCCGTCGCTTGATCGATAAACCCCGTAATCGGCGTACCGTTGTTCAAGCTGGCACGCACCTCGGCCGCGTTGGCCGCCTTACCCGTAATGGAAACGGCCGTCGATTGCAACGGATTTTCCGGGTAAAATTGCGTCTCCACGAACGGCTTGGCGTTTACCTTCAGGTCCGTAATGTTCGTCGTCGCGGTGTAATACACCCAGCCCGGCGCCGATTCGACGACGCTCGTACCGCCTAATTTCACTACGACTTTGTTCAGCCCTTCCGTCAAGGGGACGTTCGAAAACACGACGTCGAACGTATTGGGAATTTTCTGCGCTTTAATTCCCGTATCCGACTGCGTCACCCCGGACGCCACATTCGTAAGCTGAATATATAAGGAAGAGATTTGCGCGTCGCTGACCCCTTCGACCGTAGCGGTAATATTGATGTTCTTCGTCACGACCCTCGGAACCTTGTTGTCGTCCTTCGGACGGTTGTTGACGATATCGTTCGCCGATTCCGTCACGTACAAGCTATTGATCGAGATTCGGGATGCTGCGGAAGCCGTATGTATAGGTAAGGGAAGCAGTGCAGCTAGAATTGAAAATATGAGCGTAAATTGAAGCCAAGGTCGAAAAAACCGTTTCAAGCTTAATTCCTCCTTATTCATGCATTGTCGTCTCTTGTGAGCGGTTCTCCATGCCTGTCGCGGTCCAGCCCGATCTAACAGCCCCTCCTTCAAATGTTTGGAAGAAACCTCTGCTTAAGTTAGACTTCTTCCCAGTGCAAAAAGTTTCATGTATTCCAATATATCGGCAAAATCCGACACAAACTTAATATAAACGCCTTAGTAAAATAAGCCTATTTCCCCCAACTCCCGAAAATAAAAACGCCCGCCGGATGGCGAGCGTCGGTACGCAAGAAATTGCTATTTCAACGAAAGCAGTCGTTGCACGAAGTTGATGACCGGGCGCCGACCCTTCTGCACGATGCCGATCAGCTCCGCGCCGACCTGCAGCACGAGCAACGTCACGGCGATCACGATCAGCGCGACCCACTGCGCGACCGTGGAGAGCAGAATGGCGCTTAGCGCGAACATCGCGGCGATGGCGTAGATCACGAGCACCGAATTGCGATGGCTTAAGCCCAACGCCAGAATGCAGTGATGCAAGTGGTTCTTATCCGCGGCCGAGATCGGCGTCTTGTTCAACGTACGGCGCACGATCGCGAAGAACGTATCGGACAGCGGCACGCCCAAGATGAAGATCGGAACGACGAACGATACGAGCGTCGCTTGCTTAAACCCTAACACCGACAAGGCCGCCAAGCTGAATCCGAGGAACAATGCCCCGGAATCGCCCATAAAGATCTTCGCCGGATGAAAGTTGAAGAAAAGGAAACCGAGAATGCTGCCGAGCAATACGGCGCTTAAGACGGCTACCGTGACATTGCCCATAATCAACGCAAGGACGAAGATCGTACCCGTCGCGATCGCCGATACGCCGGCGGCCAAACCGTCGAGGCCGTCGATCAAGTTAATGGCGTTCGTCACTCCGACGATCCAGAAGATCGTAATCGGAATACTAAGCCATCCCATCTGCGTGCCGTCGCCGAACGGAAGCGTGACGAAGTCGACCTTGACGCCGAACGAGACGACGACGCTAGCGGCGGCGATCTGGCCGAGCAGCTTCACCTTCGGCGATAAATCGAATCGGTCGTCGAGCGCGCCGACGATCGTAACGATCGTCCCGCCGAGCAACAGTCCCCAGATGACGTGCGGCTTCTCGCCGCTGACGAGCGGCAATGCGATCATGATCGCGGCCATGAACGCCAAGTAGATCGCGAGACCGCCGAGACGCGGCATGATCCGCGTATGTACCTTGCGTTGATTCGGCGCGTCGACGGCGCCTACCCGGATAGCGAACCTCTTCACAAGCGGAGTCATTCCCAACGCCATCGCGAGCGCGACGGCGAATCCTACGATATATGCGATTTCCATCTTTCTTTACATTCCACCCCTTCGAAAGCTGACAGTGCCCATTATACTCCTGCCGTATTCCGTAAGCTAGCGCGGATGAAGACGGTTTTTACTCGTTTTCGCCTGTTTTCAGGCCATTTTCAGAAAGATTTCACGTCGGATTCAACGCGCGCGTTGCTTTTCGCCGAAAACCATCACTTTCAATGCGAATTTAGGCAACACCAGCATGCGTCTCCAACGGGTAGGCTCGAGCATCAGGCGATGCGCCCATTCGAGGCCCGCCTTCTGCATCCACCGCGGCGCGCGCTTCAGCTTGCCGGACATGACGTCGAAGCTGCCTCCGACGCCGATCATAATGGGCACGTTCAGCCGTTGATGGTATTGCGCGATCCACGGATCTTGCGTATACGTCGATCTTCCGACCAGCAGCAGGTCCGGCTTCGCCTCGGCGATATCCCGAACGACTTCGTCGTCTTCGTCCGGTCCGAAAAATCCGTTCCGGCACCCGACGATCCGAAGGCCCGGATACTTCTCCGCGATCCGATCCCGCGCCGCCTCGATCAACTCCTGCGACGTGCCGAGCAGGTAGACGCTCCAACCTTCGCGCGTCCCTACGCGGAACAGCTCCTGCACGAGGTCGAACCCCGCGACGCGTTCCGCGACGGGCTTCCCTAACCGGCGAGCGGCCCAGACGAGCCCCGCGCCGTCGGGAACGACCAGATCGGCCTCCCGCAGCATTCGCATAAAGCTTTCGTTTTCGAATCCGGTCATGAACATGATCGGATTCGCCGTAACCACGTGCGTCGCGCGGCGCCGCCCCACCGCGTCCGCTAAATATTCGACCGTCTGACGCATCCCCATCTTAGAGACCTCCACGCCGAACAGCGTGACCGTCTCCGCCTTCGCCTTCCCTACAGTCGTTTCCATTATCGACCAACCTTATATACGCAGTTCGCGAAAGATTTGTTGCGCCGGAGCGCGAGAATTTTGTTGCATTTCCTCGATTGCTGCGCGTTTTTCCCCGTACCAAGCAGTCTTCCCGAGTTTCAGCCGCCCTAATACCGCCGCCGCCAACGCATCCGCATCTAACGAATCCGTATCGCCGACCGGCGACTCCCCCAGACGTCTCATGAACTGATCGATCTTCGGATCGTACGAGACGGCGATCGGCGGCACCCCTGCGGTAGCGGCGTAGATGAGCGAGTGCAGACGCATCCCGATCAGCGCGTCGCAGCCCGCGACCTCGCGCAGCATGTCCTTCGGATGCGAAGCGCCTTCGTGTACCTCGACGCGCTCCGGCCCGAAGCCGGCCGCAGCCATTCGATCCGCCACGAATTCCGAGGCAAGCTTGTCCGACGGCAGGTGAAAAGGTAGCAGCGCGACCTTCGCGTCCTCCCGCTCCTCCAGTACCAATGCGAGTCCCGCCGCAAGCCGCTCCAGCTCCTGGCGGTCGTCCCGCCAAAATCGGACCGATACCCCAATACGAAGCCCTGCAGCAGTTGTTGCGGCCTCGGTTTGCGACAGCGACAAGCCCATGCCCATCACGGGGTCGGGCACGACGTCGATCCGCTCCGGGGCGACGCCGAAGGAAGCGACGAGCTCCTTCGATTCCTCGTCGCGCACCGAGACGTACCGGCTCGCCTCGAAGGCCGAGCGAATCGTCGGCCCGAATCGGCCGCGGTCGCGAATCGGGCCGACGCCCTGCGCATAGATGAACGTCGGCACGCGCATCCAACGAGCAAGCTTCAAGACGGCCAAGTAATACAGCACCGACTTGGCGCTGGTGACGTCCTGCAGCAGGCTTCCTCCGCCGCTGATCAGCGCGTCGGCGCGGCGCAGCGCGCCAAGCAGCGCCAGCGGCCGCATCCGATGCGCCGCCTCGACGCCGTGCAGGCGCGCCGTTCCCGCCGGGTCGCCCGACAGAACGACGATGCGCGCCTCCGCGCCCGCCGCCCGCGCTTCGTCTCGAAGCGCGGTCACGATCGCGTGCAGCACCGCCTCGTCGCCGCTGTTATTAAAGCCGTAATATCCCGATACGACTATGGTTCGAGCCATCTTGCCCATCGGCTCCACCCTCTCTCAAGCAACCGCCAGATCGCGATCAAGATCAGCCCGATGACGAGACCGAACGCGAGGCCGTAGAACACCCGGATCAGCGAGATGACGAGCGGCGTGTGCAGATGCGCGAACGTATCGACGATCGACAGCTGCCCGATCGAGCCGACCGCGATCAGGAAGAGCCCGAGCTTCCGGCGCGTCGTCGCGGCCAAATAGACGCCCAAGACGAACAGCGGATGGGCGAGCAGAAACTCCTTCGTGCGCGGCCGAACGCCGAGCGTGTCCTGAAGCGCGTCTCGGAATGCGCGCTCCAAGCCGGTCGTCGTTCCCGCGTTGCCCGTTCGGGACATATAATACAGCGCCCCGACGCCGGCGACGGCCGCCAGCGCGACCCATAGCACCGTAATGTTCGTCATGAGGAACGAACGAATGCGCAGCGCGACGCCGCGAAGGCTTGTCTCCCCGTGGAAGAACAGCACGTACGCGAACGCGAGCGCGATCGGCGCGAGGTGCAGCAGGCTGACGCCGCGGTATTGGCGCAGCACGTAGAGATACGTGATGTGATCGAGCAAGCCGACGATGTACGCAATGCCGATGAACGAAAGAAGCGATGCGCCCGCAAGCAGCTTCACGGTCCGCAGCGCCGCCGAGCCGCCGGAAGCCGCGTCGGCGCGGCGCACGGCGAACAGCGTCGCCAGCGTCGCCGCGGCGATGCCGGCGCCGAGCGCGAGTCCTTGCGACAGCAGCGTCGTCGACAGGACGTACAGCGCCGCCGAACCGGCGAGTCCGACGACGAACGCCGACAGCGCCAGGCTCGGGAAGAAGGCGCCGATCAGAATGGCGATCAGCGCCACCGCGCCGATCGTAACGAGCGCCTTCAGTACGAGCGACACGGCGCCGGACCAGCCGTTCGCCTCGAACGGCTCCGCCACGCCTAGTGTAAATCCGTTATCTTGGATACGCGCAAGCGCCCCGTTTTCCCCTTCCAGGCTCTTCACTAGGTTGCCGACCGTATCTTTGCGAAGGCCGAGCGACGTATCGAACGAAGCGGCCGTGTTAAGGAAGATCATTCGGATATTTCGATCTTGGGTCGCCAGCGCGAACCGATCGGCCAAATCCTCCGGCGCCATATTGGACATGTTGGCCGGCAGCGAATGAAGCCGGACGACGTTGTAATCCGTCAGATGCGCCAACTTGCCGAAGCCCTTCTGCGGCTTCGACATCTCGATCGTCGCGAGACCGATTCCGTATTGGTTCATGAGCTCCGCCATGACCGTCAACGACTTCGACGCGGCGTCGTCCGCGGCGCCGGTCACCGAATCGCCTTCGAACACGATGCGGGTCACGCCGTGCGAGGCGAGATCCGCCAAGAGCGCGTCCGCGCGTTCGGCGTCGAACGGCTGGCGCTGGTCGCTAAGCCGTACGACGAGATGGAACCCTAGCGATTGCAGCTCCGCCATGGTGATCGGATCCGGATCCATCGCCTGCAGGAGCGCCTCGTCCTTCGGCATCGCCAGCTCGATGCCCGGGATGCCTTCGTAGCTCCAAGGGGAGGCTTCGACGCCGAGCCGGGCGAACGCGTCGACGACGAGCGGCTGAATAATGTTTTCCGACGCGTCGCCGAGGAAGAGCACGTACGTGCTCTTCTCGTTGGCGGGCAACCGGAAATCCGTCAACATCGCCGCTTCCGAAGAAGACAGCGTCTGTACGCGGCCGCTCAGCTCGAGCTCGCGCAGGTTGCTCTCGTAGACAGCCATCGAATGGATGCCGGCGGACTTCAGCTCGAGCAGCCGCTCCAGCATGTACTCCGACGGCTTGCTGCGATACGAAGAAACCTCCAGCAAGTCTCGGTAATCGAACACGAATTCCACGCGGTCCGCCGACTGCTCCACGCCGTGCCTCAAGAAGGCGAACGGCAAAGACGCGAGCAGACCGACGATCGTCAACGTCCACAGGGCAAGCTTCGCACCGCGGTTCCATCTGTCATACAAAGCTAGCAAAAATAACACTCCCTAACGAAAGCTAAATTATCGATCGATACATCGGTTGGAACGGTTAGATCGCCGCGTCGACGCGGCCCATCACGTCCGCCGTCAGCGCGTCGAGCTTCGCCCGCGCGTCGTTCGCGTTCGCGCCCTGCACCGCGAAATACATTTTAATCTTCGGCTCCGTGCCGGACGGGCGCAAGCAAAACCACGAGCCGTCTTCGAGCACGTATTTCAGGACATTTTCCAAAGGCAAGCCGTGCACGTCTTCCATATAGTCGAGCCGCTGCGCGACCGCGAGACCCGCGACCGTCGAAGGCGACGAGCCGCGCCATGCGTCCATCAGCCCCCGCATCTTCTCGAGCCCGTCCTTGCCCTTCAGCGTTCGGGATTGCAGCCCTTCCAAATAATGCCCATGCCGCTCGTACAATCGCTGCAGCACGTCATAAAGCGTCAGTCCCTGGCGCTTATAATACAATGCCGCTTCGGCGATCAACAACGAGGCGACGACGGCGTCCTTATCCCGCGCGTACGTGCCAGCCAAATAACCGTAGCTTTCCTCGTACCCGAACACGAACGACCGCTCGCCGGTCCGCTCGAACTCCGTCATTTTCTCGCCTATGTATTTGAAACCCGTCAGCGTGTTCAGCACGTCCGCCCCGTAATGGCGGGCGACGACGGCGCCGAGCTCGCTTGTTACGATCGTCTTGACGACGACCGGGTTCGCCGGCATCGCGCCGCGAGCCGTCAAACTCTCGAGCAAGTACTCCGCCAGAATCGCGCCGGTCTGGTTGCCGTTCAGGACCACGTACGCGCCGGAAGGATCCTTTACGACGGCGCCGACGCGGTCGCAATCCGGATCGGTGCCGAGCAGCAGCTCCGCGCCGGTCTTCTCCCCGAGCGCAATCGCCAATGCGAAAGCGTCCCGCTCCTCCGGGTTCGGTGACTTCACCGTGGAAAATTGCGAATCCGGCTTCTCCTGCTCGGGCACGACCGTCACGTCGTCGAAGCCCGCCGCGGCCAGCACCGCTCGAACCGGCATGTTGCCGGAGCCGTGAAGCGGCGTATACACGACGCTGACGCCCACGCCTTCCGCCGCGGCGGCCGCGCCTAACCCCGGATTCGGGCTCGCCCCGACGACCGCGGCCACGTACGCCTCGTCGATGTCCGCGCCGAGCCAGACGAGCAGACCCGCCGCTTCCGCCGCCTCCCGCTCCATGCGGACGACGTCGCGGAACGACGCCACGCGGGCGATCTCCGCCATGACGCGCTCGGCCGCGTCCGGCACCAACTGCCCGCCGTCGCTGCCGTACACCTTATAGCCGTTATATTCCGGGGGATTATGCGACGCGGTGACGACGATGCCGCCCGTCGCGCCGAGACGGCGCACCGCGAACGACAGCTCCGGCGTCGGCCGCAGGCTTTCGAACACGTATGCCTTCACGCCGTTGCCCGCCAGCACGAGCGCCGCCTCCAAGGCGAATTCCGGCGACATGAACCGAGAATCGTACGCGATCGCGACCGAACCGGCGTCTCCCGCGACCGAACGAATATAGGCGGCGAGCCCTTGCGTCGCCCGGCCGACCGTGTACCGGTTCATCCGATTCGTCCCCGCGCCGATGACGCCGCGCAGGCCGCCCGTCCCGAATTCCAGCTCCCGGTAGAAGCGGTCCTCGATCTCCTTCTCTCGTCCTTCCAATGCCCGGAGCTCCGCTTTCGTCGCCTCGTCGATGCTATCGTCCGTCAGCCACAGCCGATACGCCGTCTCCACCGCATTTCCGTTGTTCGTCATCATCCGCGCCCCTTCCGAAATCCGTTGTCTTTAAACTTTCTGCAAAGAAAACATGAGTTCCGCTTCGGCGACCGTCTTGCCGTCCACCGTCGCTACGCCCGTGCCCTTCCCGATGGAACCTTTCCAACGCGTAATATTCACCTCGAGGCGAAGCGTATCTCCCGGCGTGACCATGCCGCGGAACCGTGCCCCGTCGATCCCGGCGAAAAACCCGATCTTCTCCTTGTTTTCTTCCACGCTAAGGAGCGCCACCGTGCCGACCTGCGCCAACGCTTCAATAATAAGTACGCCGGGCATCACCGGAAATTGCGGGAAGTGGCCGACGAAATACGGCTCGTTCATCGAGACGTTCTTAAGGCCGACGGCGCGAACGCCCGCTTCGACTTCAAGAATGCGATCCACCAATAAGAACGGCGGACGGTGCGGAATAATGTCCTGGATTTGTTTGGCGTCGAGCATAATCCATCCTCCTTCGGATACAATAACCAATGTCCCTTCGATCGTCTGCAGCGGCGAAGGTTCATATAAGAGGGCGCCAGATCCGTCCTGAAGCGGCGGCTGGCGCCCTTTTCTCATCATAACCCCACCATTATACCGTTCCGCCGAGGAAAAAAAAACTCCCTCCGGTCGGAGGGAGCGAACGCGCTTCAATTTTCAGCGAATACCAAATCCAACATATGCTTCCATGTTTCCCACTGTAAGACGTCGGTCGGATCCCCGCCGCCGAATCGCACATACCCGATGCGAAGCCCCGCATAGAGGCCGATGATCAGCAATAAGGGGAAGATCAGCGACCGGCAGATCCGTAACGCGATACGCCATCCCTTGGGAAGGGGGCGCTTCTTCGTCGTCTTCGTTTGCTTTCCGTTAGACATGCGATTCACACCTTGGGCTTGCATCTTATGCACGCAAGTTATTCGTAAGGTTCATTAACGTGTCGCTCGACGTGATCGCTCTCGCATTCAGCTGGTACGCTCGCTGTACGGTCATGAGCTCGGTCATCTCGTCCGTCAGACTGACATTCGACTGCTCCAAGAAGCCTTGGCGCACCGCGACCTTCTGCCGCTCGTTCGCATCGTTCGTCGTCGGATCCACTCGCTCCAGCACACCCTCCGCAGCGACGCCCGGAGGCAACGTGAACAAGTTCGATCCGTCGTTGACGAGCACTTGCGGACGCACCGCGCGCATGAGCGCCAGCTGGCCCGTCTCGATCGGCTCCGCCTCCGGATTCGAATGGTTCGTGGCGAAGACGCGGCCGGCCTCGTCGATCCGAATCGAATAGTTCGTCGGAACGACGATCGGGCCGCCGTCGACGCCGCGCACTCGATCCCCTTGCTGCGTCGCGAGAATCATCGAGCCCGGGTTCGCAGGATCTTGCATGAGCTGGAACGATCCGTCTCGCGTCCAAGCGACGACCGGATCGCCGTTCGCATCGACGCTATTCCGCTGCACCTCGAACAAGCCGTTGCCTTCGATGCCCAGGTCGAACGGGTTGCCCGTCGAATGGAGCGCCGCCTGTTCCATCGCCAGCTCGATCTGGCCGATCTTGGCGCCCCAGCCTTGCGGGAACCCGAGCGGCGTCAAGCGGCCCGCTTGTTCGAAGCCCGCAGGCTGTTGGTATACGTTCGTCAGGATGTCCTGGAACGACGCCTCCCGGCGCTTGTATCCCGTCGTGTTCACGTTCGCGATATTGTGCGCGATGACGTCCAGCTTCTGCTGCATCGACTGCATCGAGACGAACGCATTAATCATGGAATGGTTCATACGCGACCTACCTCGTTCACGGCTTTCTCCAAGCTCTTATCGTAAAACTGCACCATGCGTTGATTCGTCTCGTAGGCGCGCGCGGCGGCCATCAAGTCGATCGTCGCTTGCGTCGGGTCGACGTTCGAACGTTCGATGAAGCCTTGGAACAGCTCCACCTCGTCGCCCTGCTGGATCGCTCCCGGCTCGTCGTCGCCCGGCGGCAAGCGGAAGTTGCCGTTCCCCTCGCGGATCAGTCGGTTCGGATTGTCGATGCGCACGACCATGAACGAGATCGGGGCTCCGTTCTCGTCCGTCAGCGGCAAGCCCGAGACACCGTCGATCAGCGTGCCTTGCGGCGTCATCTTGATCTCGGAGACGTTCCGATCGAACTGAATCGGCCGGCGCTCGGAATCGAGCACCAGGTACCCGTCGGACGTGACGAGTTGGCCCGCCGCGTCGATCGTGAACTTTCCGTTCCGCGTATATTGCTCTTCGCCCGCGCTTGTCCGCACCGCGAACATCGCTTGCGGCTGGAACGTCTTCTCCCCTTCCGGCGAGACGTACTTGCCGGAGGCGTCGAAGGCGATGCCCGGAAGCTGAATGTTCGAAACGATGGCGAAGTCCGACAGGTCTCGGGTTTCCATCAGATCGCCCTGCAGATAAACCGCCGGCGCCTCCTCCGCGAACACCCCGGTGTTGAGGCGTCCGACGCCCGACACATGCGCGTTCGTGCCGTCGCCGCCGCCGACCAGCGCGATCAGCATCTCCGGGAACGAACGCTGCACCGCGAAGTTCGCCTTATATCCCGGCGTGTTCAAGTTGGCGATATTGTTCGTCACCGTATCGTGCCTTCGCTGATTGGCGATCATGCCGGCCGCGGCCGTATTGAGTCCACGCAACATCGGTAATCCCTCCTGGAGTGCTTGCTAGCGAAGCTTGTCCTACGTTTATCGGACGAAGACGTCCGCTCGATTAGCGCGGTCTGCGGGAAACTTTATCCAGGTTGTCCAGCATGACGCCCGTCCCTTTGACGACGCAATGCATCGGGTCTTCCGCGATCAACACCGGCACCCGAAGCTCGTCCATCATCAATTGATCGAGGCCGTGCAGCATCGCGCCGCCGCCGGTCAAGATGACGCCGCGATCGATGATGTCCGCGGACAGCTCCGGCGGGGTCCGCTCCAGCACCGTCTTCGCGGAAGCGACGATCGAAGCGACCGGCTCCCACAGCGCTTCGCGCACTTCCCGGGATTGAATCGTAATGGTGAGCGGCAGGCCGCTCACCATGTCTCGGCCGCGAATGTCGATTTCCTCTTGGCGCCCGTGCGGATCGACCGATCCGATTTTCACCTTGATGTCCTCGCTCGTCCGTTCGCCGATCAGCAGCTTGTACTTGTCCTTGATATACTTCATGATGGCGGAGTCGAACTTGTCTCCTGCGACCTTGATCGAAGAGGCCGTCACGATGTCGCCCATCGACAAGACGGCCACGTCCGTCGTGCCGCCGCCGATGTCGACCACCATGTTGCCGCTAGGCTGGAAAATGTCCATGCCGGCGCCGACCGCCGCCGCTTTCGGTTCTTCCTCCAAAAATACTTCCTTCGCCCCGCTGCGCTCGGCAGCCTCCTGAATCGCTTTCTTTTCTACGGAGGTGATGTTGGTCGGCGCGCAAATCAAAATCCGAGGGTGGCTGTACCACCGCTTGCCGCCCACTCGGCTGATGAAGTGCTTCAACATCATCTCCGTAATTTCGAAATCCGCGATCACGCCGTCCTTCAGGGGACGCACCGCGACGATATTGCCAGGGGTACGACCGACCATTCGCCTAGCTTCCTCGCCCACGGCAAGAACTCGTTTCGTCTCGCTCTCGATCGCGACGACGGAAGGTTCGTCAAGGACGACGCCGCGTCCCTTAACGTGAATGAGAACGTTGGCCGTCCCCAAGTCAATACCGATATCTTTGCCAAACATCCAAGAATCCTCCTCACGGCGTTCCCGCCGAAGAGGGCGGGCCGAACAACCGATGCACCATATTAAGCACGTTAACTATAAGATAATTCGCTGTAAAAAGGCAAAATCCTTTTTTGGGAGAAGGGAAATCTTAGATACTCGGTGCCGGAGCGAACGTTCTTACGGGCGCTAAGAACGTCCTGACAATACGGGAGCTGGTTTCGACTTCGTCTTCTTGTATTTGATCTTCGTTGCTTCGCCGCCGCGCAGGTGGCGGATGGACTTGTGATACTCCAGGATGGTCTTCACTTGATTGGCCAATTCCGGATTGATTTCCGGCAGCCGCTCGGTGAGATCCTTGTGCACCGTGCTCTTCGATACGCCGAATTCTTTCGCGATCGTGCGAACCGTATTCTTCGTTTCCACAATGCTGCGCCCGATTTTAATCGTTCGCTCCTTAATATAATCGTGCACACCCCTCGCCTCCCTGTGATCGAGATGTTTGGTACAGTATATTGAGGGGTAGACGCACTTATTCTTTGTAGCCAAGCCTGACGAGCCTTTTCCGACGATATATTTTCACATTTTCCCGCTTGCCGCCCGCTTCACGCTCGCCGAGCGCCTCGAATCGATTCGCCTCGGCGCGCGAAAAAAGCGCGGCGTCGTCTCCGACACCGCGCTCAGCCGAGCTTATTGCTCGATGTAATCCTCCGGATTGACCGGCTGTTTGTTTTCCCAAATTTCGAAGTGCACATGGTTGCCGAGATCCTTCTCGAGCTCGTTGCGGCCCGACCTCGCGATCATGTCGCCCTTCTTGACTTCGTCGCCTTGCGCGACTTGCACCGACTCGACGCTGGAGTAGATCGTGCTCAATCCGTTCGCGTGCGTAATCTCGATCAGATGACCGACGACCGGAACTTGCTCGACGCGGGTGACCGTGCCGCTCATCGCCGCCAAGACGTCGAACGCTTCGTTGTTCGGGCTGGCGAGGTCGATGCCGTAATGAGGCGTGAACGTGTCGCCGTACTCGACCATCGCCGCTTGGTTGTCTTCGTTCGTGTTGTTGACGTCGAAGAAGCCCAAGATGACTTCCAAGCTGTTATGGTCTTGCACCGGCCATCCGAGCGTCTCCGCTTCCGCCGTGACCGCGACCGCGTCCGGACCTTGCTCTTCGCCGGTCACGTCGCCGGTGACGGACAGATTCAAGTCGGTCTCGTCGACCGGAGTCGAGGCGTTGTCTTGATACGCCCACATCAGGGTTAGGATGATTGCCGCAGCTGCGATGTAAGTAGCCGGGAACACCCATTTCTTGCCGAGCAGCCGTTTCCCTACCGAACCCGACGCTCTTGGTCCTTCGACAGGACGGGAAGTGTGATTTTGCTCCCCCTGCGAAGATTGAATCTTGTTTTCTTCTTTCATATCTATCACCTCAGTAGCCAGTGTTGCCAGCGCGGACTCTTTTATACGTGGCCCTGTAAGGTGATAGAAAAAAATTTTACGCTTTTGCTAGAACGTTCCGCAGCGGCTCGAGCCGCACCCCTTGATAGTAATGGAGCAGAATTTCCTCCGCCGTCCGCCCTTCCTTCGCCATGCCGTTCGCGCCCCATTGGCTCATGCCGACGCCGTGTCCATACCCTTCTGTATGAAACGTAATGCGGCCGTCCGCGGCCGACCAGGTAAAATCCGTGGAGGCCAGTCCCAGCTTCTCGCGCACCTCCCGCCCTGCGAACGACGTCCCCGCGATCCGCACGGAGAGGACGCGGCCGCTGTCCGAGGTTCGCTCGACGACGAGCTCCGGCATCTTGTTCGACGCCTTCAGTCCTAGTTTCGTATAGAAATCCTTATAGGCGAAGGACGCCTCCCGTTCGTAGTTCGGCGCGTAGCGTTCGTCCCAGGGCGACTCTACGCTTCGTAAATACGGGATCGCCGCCTGCCAATACAGCTCCGAGTTTTCCGTAAACCCGTTGCTGGTAGAAAAGAACGTCGCTTCGATCGGCTCCCCCTCGTAGGTTAGTACGAGCCCCTCGGTATCGTTCACCGCCCGCGTCAATTTGTCGAGGTTTCGGGCGTACTTGAAAAACCCCCACCGCTCGCGCAGCTCTTCTTCCGTCGCGTACGCTTGATGCGCCACGGTGTCCGTCACGAGCGCGCCCGCGGCGTCGGGCGGCAGACCGGACGTCTCCCCCGACGCCAGCCGCCGGGCCAAATACGTCCGCGCCGCGATCGCCTGCGCCTTGAGCGCCTCCAGCTCGAAGTCCGCCGGCATCTCCGCCGCCAGCACGCCGCGAACGTACGCTTCGAGCGGCACGGACACCGTCTCCTTCCGATCCGTCAAATATACCGGCACCATGATTTGCTGCTCCTGCGCGACCAACTCTTCCCTGGGCTGCAGCGGGAGCAGCTGCGTCGGCTCCCACGCCTCGAACCGATTTACTAGAATACTGGGAATGAGGAAAACGACGGCCATGAACGACGCGACGCCCGCCGCTCCGATCACGAGATTTCGTCGCGTTCGCCGCGAACGACGATGTTTGCTGCGCATGCTTCTAGCCTCCCGTTCGTACGCTACTATTCTATGAACGAGGGGCCGTTGGTAGAACGCCGTCGAGCCGAAAGAGACGCAAAAAAAGCGAGCCCGAGGGCTCGCTTCGATTTCTAAAATATTCAGTTGGCTGTCGGATCCCGTCGTTACGCCATGGAGGGCGATACATGCGTGGAGAAGAACGTCAGGCCTTGCTCCTGCTCTTCCTCGACGAGAGCGCCCGCGACCACGCGTTCTACGTCGGCGCCGAGTCGGCGGAGCTTGCCTGCGATGTCGACGTAGCCTCGATCCAGATGATGCAGCCCCGTCACTTCCGTCTCTCCGTCCGCTGCGAGCGCCGCGAGAATGAGCGCCGCGCCGGCCCGCAGGTCGGTCGCGCACACCTTGGCGCCCTTCAGGGCGGCGTTGCCCTTAATGACCGCCGAGCGCCCGTCCACCTTGATTTGCGCGTTCATGCTCTTGAATTCGTCGACGTGCATGAACCGATTCTCGAACACGGTCTCCGTTATGATGCTCGTGCCGTCCGATACGAGCAAGAGCGCCATCATTTGCGCTTGCATATCGGTCGGGAAGCCGGGGTACGGCAGCGTCTTAATGTCGACCGCTTTCAGGTTGCCGCCGGGGCGGACGCGAATGCCGTTCTCGTCCTCCTCGATGGCGACGCCCATCTCCTGCAGCTTCGAGATGACCGGCGTCAAGTGATCCGCGATGGCCCCTTCGATGTAAACGTCGCTCTTCGTGATCGCCGCAGCGATCATGTACGTTCCCGCTTCTACGCGGTCCGGAATGACCGTATGGCGAACGCCTACGAGCTTGTCGACGCCTTCGATGCGGATGATGCCGGTACCGGCGCCGCGAACCTTCGCGCCCATCGCGTTCATGAAGTTGGCGAGGTCTACGATCTCCGGCTCCTTCGCCGCGTTCTCGATCGTCGTCACGCCGTCGGCGAGCGCGGCCGCCATCATGATGTTCTCCGTCGCGCCGACGCTGGCGACGTCCAAATAAATCTTGGCGCCTTGCAGCTTGCGGCCGTTCGTCCGCGCTTCGATGAAGCCCTGACCGATCTCGATCTCGGCGCCCATCGCCTCGAACCCCTTCAGATGCTGATCGATCGGACGCGTCCCGATGGCGCAGCCGCCGGGAAGCGCGATGCGCGCATAGCCCGTGCGGGCGAGCAAGGGCCCCATCACGAGGAAAGAGGCTCTCATTTTCCGAACCAGCTCGTACGGCGCCTCGCTCTTCTCCAGCTGCGACGCGGTTATGTAAATCGTTTCGTCTTTGTAGCGAATGTTGACTCCAAGGGCGTGCAGCACTTGGCTAATCGTGATGACATCGTCCAGAGGCGGCGCTTCATGAATGCGGCACTCGCCTTCCGATGCCAAAATCGAGGCAGCGATAATCGGCAATACGGCGTTCTTCGCGCCGCTTACTTTCACTTTGCCCTGAAGACGATTGCCCCCGCGGATCAAAATTTTGTCCATACGTTCGTTCCCTCCGCGCTTTCCGCTCTGTAGAAATCGTAAATGCCGAAATTTATCGGAAACCATGACAAATTTCGACGTGTTTCTGCACGCTGCTTTCCAGTGTAGCACCAGCCAACGTCCGAAACAACTGTTAAGTTTCTACAGTATTCGAAAGGGTCTTTCGATTTATGACGGTTGTACTACTCATTGTTAACAAACTGTTCCTATCCTATTCCGTCGGGAGCGAAAACCGCCTCTTCAGGGGATCGACCAACCGATATAAGAGAAGACGAACGCCGAGCATTGATGGCCCAGCACGATCGCCAGCAACAGATGAAGCAGCTTCGCCTGCCGGCTGCCGGGAGCGCTGACGAACCTCTCGAATTTGAGGCCCGACAGCGCCCACCAGGCGACGGCGACGCAGAAGAGCAAGATGATCATGCGCAGCATGACGAGACTAAGAATCGAATCCATCGAGCTGGCCCCTCTCGTGTTCCGTTATTTCAGAAGATGCGCGAGCAGCGTCGCGAATTCGGCGCGGGTCGCTCGGCCGTTCGGCCGGAACGTGCCGTCTTTAAAGCCCTGCAGCTTCCCGCCGTCGACGAACGCGTGAATGTACGAGGCCGCCCAATGATCCGGCGATACGTCCGTGAAGGCGGACCTCGACGACGATTTCCTGACGGTACTCGACGCAAGCGCCGCCATGACCGTCATCTCGGCGCGCGTCACCGGATCGTTCGGTCGGAACGTGCCGTCCGGGTACCCTTGAATGACGCCTCTGGTCGCGGCCGCCGCCACCGCATCCTTCGCCCAATGCGTTTCGGCGACGTCCGGGAACGCGCGCGCCGATGCGCTCGGCTTCAAGCCATAGGCTCTCGCGATGAATGCGGCCGCTTCGGCTCTCGTCAGCGTGCCGTTCGGATCGAAGCGGTAATCGTCGTACCCTTTGACGATCCCCTTCTCCACTAACTCTTTCACGCTGTCCCGCGCCCAATGCTCGTCGAGGTCGGTGAAGCCCGCCACGAGCGGCGCTCTGCGGTACGCGACGCCGTATTGTTTGTCTTGGTATGCGGCGTCCGTCATTAACCGAATGTAATAGACGCCCGCTTCCAGCTCATGCGTCAGCTTCATGGACGTCGTGCCGAACGGGCTCGTGCGGCCGTACTTTTGCTGGGTGCCGGAGGTGAACAGCGTGTAATACATGTAGCGGTCGAGCGGAATGTCGGTAATTTCGATCGTCACCAAGCTTTTGCGGCTGAGTCGAATTTGGAACCAGTCCTCGTCCTTCGCCGAATCGAATACGCCCCGGTACGTTCGGTCCTGCGCCATGGTCGTCGCCTGGTACGAGCGGTCGTTCGGCTCGAAGTCGTCGAAGAACTTCTTCTCGAACTTCACCGTTAGCGTGTACTCCCCGACGACGGGCAGCGGGAACAACGCTTTGACGTTTCTCACCCGGATATAGTAGATTCCTGGTTTGACTTCGATGTCTCCGGAAAATTCGGGCAAGCCTTCTCCGTTTTCATCGAAGGGCTTCGTAGGCGCATCGCCTTCGCGGACGATGTACAGCTCCGGGTCGATCCGCCACGTGTCCGTCTCGAGCCGCGCGGATATCGTGCCCGGCGAATCGAATTTCATCGAGTACCAATCTTGATCGTCGATCTTGCTGAACGTGCCTTCTACGACGTTCGTCGCCTTCGTCGGCAAGCGGTACGATTGGTACGCTTTGTCGTTCGGTTCGTACGGGTCCGAATAGATGTGGAAATCGGTTTCGATCCGGTACGGCGTCGGACCGGCTCCCGCGTCGGATTTCAACCGAAGCATCGCGTACAGCCGCTCGCCGTCCGAGGACGGCAGACGCGCTTCCTTGCCGCCCGACAGGTCGAACGTCTTCGACGAGCCCCCGCCTTGATCGAGCACGAGCTCGGCGGCGACCGACCGGCCGTCCCAGCCCTTCACGCGGACGCTGACTTCCCCTTGATACGGCGGGTCGAAGGCGAACCAATCGACGTCGCTCTTCGAGGCGAACTCCCCGCGTACGACCGTCGAAACCGAAGTCGGCTTCGCCTGGTCCTTGCGGTCGTCCGGCTCGTGCATATCCGCCTTCGGCTGAATCAAGAGCGCCGCATCCGTGCGCAGCAAGCCGTAGCCGGTGCGCACGTTCCAACCCGCTTCGAGCGGCAGCGCCGATTGCCGCAGCCGCTCGCGCACGTCGCCGGGCGTCAGCTCGGGATCGAGCCCCAGCATAAGCGCGACCGCCCCGGCCACCTGCGGCGCCGCCATGGAGGTGCCTTCTTTCGAGACGTAGGCGCCCCCGTTGCCGGTCGTGAACACGAACCACGGCGCGATCAGATCGACCTCGGGACCGAAGTTGGACAACGGCTTATATTCGTTGGTCACCGACGCGCCGCCGACGGCGACGACGGTCGGGTACGCCGCAGGGTAACGCACCGTCTTCCCTTCGTTGCCGGTCGCCGCGACGAGCAAGACGCCTTTGCTCTCGGCGTAGGCCACGATCTCCGCCAGGTAGGGCGAATACAGGTGCAATCCAAGCGAAAGCACGACGATGTCGGCCCCGTTATCCACGGCATATCGGATCCCTTGGCCGAGCTGCTCCTCGTCGCCCTTCCCGTTGGCGCCGACCGCTTTGATCGGCATGATCCGCGCGTTCGGCGCGATGCCGGCGATCCCTTGGCCGTTGCCGGTCACGGCCGCGATGACGCCGGCGACCGCGGTGCCGTGCCCGTTGTCGTCCTGCGGCGCCTGCTTCGCTTGAAGGATGTTCGTTCCGTCGACGAGCCGCCCCGCCAAATCCGGATGCTTCAAGTCCACGCCCGTGTCGACGACCGCCACGGTCACGTCGGCGAGCGTCTTCCCGCTCGCCTGGATCGCCTCCCACGCCGCGGGCACGCCCGTCTGTTCCAAATACCGTTGTTTATTGTAATGCGGATCGTTCGGCGCATCGGCCGCCGCGGCCGCGGGCGTTCCCGCGCCGACCGCCGTTACGGCCGCTACCAATGCCGCCGCAAACCACGATGTGATAGCGAATGATAGGTTCATTTTCATTCCCCGCTTTGCAAAGCCCATGCAGTAGAATTCCATAACTATATACTATTCGCCGTTCGCGCCCTAAACCCTGCCCTGCCTTCATGTTCGGTAAATTGTAACAGAAAATAAAAAGACTTGCCCCGAAGCAGATTTCTCTGCGATCGAGGCAAGCCTCAAGGTCTGGCAAGTTCGTCATTCGCTTACGCGAAGAAGTCCGTGGAGAACCGGAACAGCCGCTCCAGTCCGTTCAGCACCGGCCCCGGGAAGAAGCCCAAGAGCACGCCGGCCGCAGCCGACACCCACAGCGCGACGCCGAGCGCCGGCGTCACGCGAATCGGCGATTCTTCGGAGCCCGATCGCATGAACATTTGGCGGATGAGGCCGAAGTAATAATAGAACGACACGACGCTGGTGACGATCATGACGAGCGCCAGCCAGAACAGCTTCATCTCGACCGCGCCGAGCAGGATGAACAGCTTGCCGAAAAATCCGCCCGTCACCGGAATGCCGGCCAACGAGAGCACGATCAGCACGATCGCGAACGCCGTCGCCGGCGCCCGGTGATATAACCCGGCGAAGCCGCGCATGTCGTCGTGACCCGACGCCCGCGAGACGATCGCAAGCGCCGCGAACGCCCCCATGTTCATGAACAGGTAAGCGATCATATAGTAGACGAGCTCCGCATACCCGCTCACGTGGAACAAGCCGACTTGCGCCACGATGGGCACGAGCAGATAGCCCGCGTTCGCCACGCCGGACAGCGCGAGCAGCCGCTTGACGTTCTGCTGGCGGAGCGCCATCGCGTTGCCGACGATCATCGCGGCCGCCGCAAGCACGGCGAGCGTCAAGAACACGTCGTCATGCAGCGGATACTTCGTCGAACCGACTTGGAAGAAGCCGGTGTAGAACAACCGGAACAGCAGCGCGAACCCGGCCGCCTTCGACACGACGGCCAGATAGGCCGCGACCGGCGTCGCCGCGCCTTGGTACACGTCCGGCGCCCACGAATGGAACGGCGCCGCCGCGATCTTGAAGCCGATGCCCGTCAGCATCAGGAAGAAAGCGACATAGAGCAGCGCCGCGAACGGGTCGATTCCGCTTTCGCGGAGCGCCGCGTTGATTTCTAGCAAGTTCGTCGATCCGGTCAAGCCGTACAAGAAGGACATGCCGTACAAGATGAACGCGGACGAAATCCCGCCCATGACGATGTACTTGAACGCCCCTTCGCTGGAGACGGATACGCGCTTGCGCATGCCGACCATGACGTAGGTCGTAATGCTGAGCAGCTCCAGTCCGACGAACAACATGATCAGGTCGGCCGACGAAGCGACGACCATCGCTCCGAGCGTAGCCGGCAGATAGAAGTAGTAGTATTCGCCGATGTCTTCGCCGCCGAGATCTTCCTTCTTCATCCCAAGGCTGATCAGCACCGCCATCGCCGTACCGACCAGGAACAGCAGCTTCAGCACCAAGGCGAAGTCGTCCACGCGGTACGATTGGTTCAGCAGCGAGACCGGCTGGTCGACGCCGAGCTGAAGCGCGACGAACGCGGCGGACCCGGCGAGCGCGACGATCGTCAGCCATCCGATCGCCGACCGATCGAAGTTTCGCGGCATCAGAAGATCCACGAGCGAGAAGACGACCGCCGCGATCACGAGCGTCAGCTCCGGCGCCAGGAAGGCGAGGTCCGATACTTGCAGTCGTAGTAATGTGTCCGGTGACATCGATTAACCTCCCCCGTTCGCTTCGGAGCCCGTGAGCAGTTGCTCGAAGCCGCCGATCGTCGTTTGCAGCGGCTCGCTCAAAACCGCGGGATAGATGCCGATCAAGAAGATGAACGCCGCCAAGGCGATCATCGGCACCGCCTCGACCCAACGCGCGTCTTTATACGTTAAAGACGCTTCGGAAGCCGCGCCGAACGTAATGCCGAGCACCCCTCGCAGGACGTAGACGGCGGCCAGGATGATGCCGAGGCAGCCGACGGCCGTAAGGATCGGCATCGCGTCGAACAAGGACACGAACGCTAGGAACTCGCTAACGAACCCGGACAAGCCGGGCAGACCGAGCGACGCCATGCCCGCCACGAGCAGCATGCCGCTCATGAACGGCATCGACTTGGCGAAGCCCCCCATCGAGGACAGAAGCGTCGACGACGTCCGTTCGTACAAACTGCCGACGATGAGGAACATCAACGCCGAGATGAGACCGTGCGAGATCATCTGGAAGACGGCGCCCTGTACGCCGATGCCGTTCATCGCCGCGACGGCCAGCAGCACGATGCCCATATGGCTGATCGAAGAGTACGCCAGGACGAGCTTGAACTCCTTCTGCACGAAGGCGAGCGCCGCTCCGTACAGGATGTTCACCACGCCGAGGATCGCGATCAAGACCGCCCATTGCTTCGCTTCGTTCGGGAACAGGAAGACGCCGAACTTCAGTAAGCCGTACGCTCCCATCTTCAGCAATACGCCGGAATGAATCATGACGATCGACGGCGGCGCTTCCGTGTGCACGCGCAGCATCCACGTATGGAACGGGAAAATCGGCAGCTTGATGCCGAACGCGATCAGCAGCAGGAAGAACACGAACGTTCGATTCCCTTCCGTCAGGAAGAACGGGTTCGGGAAGTTTTGCGCGAATTCCGGCCCCATGTTGGAGAAGGACGCGGCATCGTGCATGTTCTTGAAAACGACGTCGTAGCTCCCGGAATAAATGAAGGAAGCTCCGTCGACGGACATGCCGGCCGTCGCGATCAAGATCAGGAACGCGACCAGCATAAGCGCCGAACCTAATCCGTTGTAAACGAGAAACCGGTTGGCCGCCTTTTCCCTCTCGTACAGCCCGTAGATTCCGATTAAGAAGAACATCGGAACGAGCGTAATTTCGAAGAAGAGGAAGAAGAGAAACAAATCTCTCGCGAGAAAGACGCCGAGCATGCCCGTCTCCAACAACAGAAACAAGATGAAATACGTCTTGAACCGCTTCTTGATATGAACGGATGCGAATGCGGCCATCGTCGCCACGAACGCCGTCAGAAACACGAGCGGCAGCGAGATGCCGTCCGCGGCCAACGCGTAATCGAACTGCACTCTATACGTTTCTACCGAACCGAGCTGCTCGAGCAACTCGGAATTCAACGAGACGGCGATCCATCGCATCGTCTCCGCGAACTGCGTGCCTTCGCCCGCGAGATCGAACGACGCGTACAGCCATCCCGCGAGAAGGAGCGGCAGGAACGTCGTTCCGATGCCGATCCAACGGATGAGACGGCCGTTCTCCTTCGGGACGAACAAGAGCGCCAATACGCCGAGCAACGGAGCGAAGACGATCAGCGATAAGATCGGGATGTTATCCAGCATCTAGAGGAACCTCCTTCCGGCAAGCGCCGCGATGAAGACGAGGCACCCTAACAGCATGATCAAGCCGTACGTCTGCATCTGACCGTTTTGCAATCGGGTGCCGACGCGGCCGATGCCGTTCGTCGCCGCCGTCACGAGCTTCACGGCGCCGTCCACCACGTACGTATCGAAGAGATGGAGCAGCTGCCCGATCGCGCGATACGGCGCTACGATAACGGCCTGGTAGATTTCGTCGATGTAATACTTGTTGCGCAACACCGCCGGGCCGGTTTCCACGGACGGCTCGGCCGCATTCGGCTTGCGGAAGACGATGTATCCGATCAAGATGCCGGCGATCGCCGCGACGTTGGACAGAATGATCACGATCCAGTTCGCATGCTCTACGAGCGTCTTGCCCGCAAGCCAACCCGCGAGCCACGGCTCGCCCGGAACGTTGACGAAGCCGGCGACGACGGCGAGCACGGCCAGCACGATGAGCGGCAGCGTCATGACGAACGGAGATTCGTGCGCGCGTTGATACGCATGCGGATCCTTCGCGCGCGATTTCCCGAGAAATACTAGGACGTACAGTCGGGTCATGTAAAACGCCGTGAAGAACGCGGCGAGCAAGCCGACCGCGAACAGAATCGTATGCCCATGGTGCAGCGTCTCCGAGAGAATCGCGTCCTTCGACCAGAAGCCCGCGAACGGAACGAGGCCCGACAGCGCCAGCGTGCCGATCGCGAACGTGACGGCGGTGATTTTCATTTTCCCGAATAGTCCGCCCATCTCGCGAATGTCTTGGTTATGTACGCCATGGATGACGCTGCCCGCCCCGAGGAACAAGAGCGCCTTGAAGAACGCGTGGGTGAACAGATGGAAGATGCCCGCCGCCATGCCCAAATCCGAGCCCATGCCGAGCGCCAGCATCATGTATCCGAGCTGGCTGACGGTCGAATATGCGAGCACCCGCTTAATGTCGTTCTGGGCGACGGCGATCGTCGCCGCGAATAACGCGGTGAACGCGCCGACATATGCGACGACCTCCAGCGCGGCCGAGGACGCGAGGAAGATGTCGTACGTGCGCGCGACGAGATAGACGCCCGCCGCGACCATCGTCGCCGCGTGGATGAGCGCCGAGATCGGCGTCGGGCCTTCCATCGCGTCGGGAAGCCACGTATGCAGCGGGAACTGACCGGACTTGCCGACCGCGCCGACGAAAATCAGCAAGGCAATCCACGTCGCGAGGCCGCCGTCGATTTCGCCGCCCTCGAAGGCGTTATGGATGGCGCTGAAATCGAGTTGGTGCCCCGGCATCGCCCAGAACAGCAGCAGGATGCCGATAAACAGCCCGACGTCGCCGATGCGCGTGACGATGAACGCCTTTTTCGCGGCGGCCTTCGCTTCCGGCTTGTGATACCAGAAGCCGATCAGCAGGAACGAACATGCGCCGACGAGCTCCCAGAAGATGTACAGCATCACGATGTTCGACGAGAGGACGAGCCCCAGCATCGAGAACGTAAACAGCGACACATACGCGAAAAACGTCGAGATCCGTTCGTCCTCCGCCATGTATCCGAGCGAATACAGATTGACCAATGCGCTGACGAGCGTGACGACGACGAGCATCAGCGCGTTCAGGTTCGTCACTTCGAAGCCCATATGCAGCGAGAAGCTGCCGATATCGAGCCAGCGCCACTCTTCCCACGTATACGCCGCCGCCGCACCGTCCATCCGTTCGAAGAAGACGAGCAGCGCGAGACCGAGCGATACGAATGCGGCGACGACGCCGATCGCCGGGCCGACTTTCCTTGCGCCCTTGCCCAGAGCCGTAAGTATCAAGAAGCTCAGGAGCGGAAAGACCGGAATGAGCCAGGCGTAATTCACGAAAGTATAATCCACTTGTCTTCCCCCTCCTTATCGCTTCATCTCGTTCATGTCTTTCACGTCGCTGGTGCCCCGGTTGCGGAACAGCGCGATCAAGATCGCGACGCCGATGGCCGCTTCCGCGGCCGCTACCGTAATGGTGAACAAGGAGAAAATTTGGCCGGTCAGCGAAGGGACGACGCCGTACTTGGATAAGGCGACCAGGTTCAAGTTCACCGCGTTCAGCATCAGTTCGATCGACAGCAGCACGATGACGGCGTTGCGCTTCGTCAGCGCCCCGAACAATCCGATGCAAAACAAGATCGCCGCCAGCGTCAGGTAGGAAGAGGCTAAATCGACCGTCATTGCCCTTCCTCCCTTCTCGCGAGCACGATCGCGCCGATGAAGGCGACGGTAAGCAGCACCGATACGAGCTCGAACGGCAGCACCCGCTCCGTAAAGATGATTTGACCGATCGCGGCCGTATTGTCGGCGCCGGGGTCGAAGCCCGCCCCGCTCGGAAGCTCCGCGTTCTGGATCGCGAAGAACAAGGCGCCGAACAACGCGACGCAGCCGATCGCCGTTACCGTCTCTTGCGTCGTCCACGGCGGCGCTTCCTCGTTCTCCTCATGCTTGGTGAGCATAATGCCGAAGATCATCAGAATCGAGACCGCGCCCGCGTAAATCAAGATTTGCACGAACGCGACGAACTCCGCCTCCAGCAGCACGTACAGGCCGCCCAAGCTCAAGAACGCGAACGCAAGCGAGACGACCATGTGTACGACCTTCGTAAAGCTGATCATAAAGATCGCGCCGCCGATGATGAGCAAGGCGAACACGAAGAAGGCGACCAATTCGCCTGTCAGGAACGACATCTAGCTGGCCCCTCCTTTGGCGGCAGGCGTCAAGTTTTTGCTGTTCTCGCTGCGAACGTTCGTGTTGTTGTCGCTCAGCCATTCCATGTTTTTGAACAGATCGTCTCGGCTGTACGTCGCGAGCTCGAAGTTGTTCGTCATGACGATCGCTTCGGTTGGACATACCTCCGTGCATAGATCGCACAGGATGCAAATTTCGAAATTGATGTCGTACGTGTCGATGACCTTGCCCTTCTTCTCCGGGTCCGGATTCGGCTTCCCGGTCAGCGTAATGCATTCGGTCGGGCAGACGCGCGCGCACTGATTGCACACGATGCACTTGTCCGGGTCGAAATGCTGCACGCCGCGGAACCGGTCGGGCATGTTCAACGGCACGTCGGGATAAGCGTACGTCACTTTCTCTTTCGTGAAGCTCTTGAGCGTGACGCCTAGACCTTTCGCGATCCCTTTCATGTTTACCCCTCCATCCAGCGGTTTTTACAGCAATTCTTTGACGAGCGCCGTTAGGAAAATGTTGATCAACGCGATCGGCAGCAAGTATTTCCACGCGAGACCCATCAGCTGGTCGATCCGAATGCGCGGCATCGTCGCCCGCAGCCAGAACAAGACGAAGACGACCGCCGAAAATTTGAGCAGGAACCAGATCAGTTCCGGGATGAACGTCAGGAACGGCGCCGGCGCATGCCAGCCGCCCAAGAACAACACCGTCGTCAACGCCGCGATCGCGTACACGTAGACGTACTCCGCGAGCATGAAAAACGCGAAGCGGAAGCCGCTGTACTCGACGTGATAGCCGGCGACGAGCTCCGATTCCGCCTCGGGCAAGTCGAACGGCGTCCGGTTCAGCTCGGAGATGGCCGCGATGACGAACACGCCGAACGCGATAATTTGCGGGAAGATGTTCCAATTCCAGATCCAGCCTGCTTGCCCTTCGACGATCGTGCGAAGGTTCAAGCTGCCGGACAGCATGATGACGCCGACCATCGACAGGATGAGCGGCACCTCGTAGGAGATCATCTGCGCCGCGGACCGCATCCCGCCGAGCAGCGAGTACTTATTATTGGAAGCCCAGCCCCCGAGCACGATGCCGAGCGTCGAGATGCTCGTCAGCGCCCCATAATAGAGCAATCCGACGTTCAAGTCCGCCGCGTATAGGTTGCTCGTGTACGGCAGCGTCGCGATGACCGCGAACGACGGCACGAACGCGATCGCCGGCGCCAGGATGAACAACGCCCGGTCCGCCTTCGAGGGGATCGTGTCTTCCTTGATCAGCAGCTTCGTTACGTCGGCGACCGACTGCAAGAGTCCCCATGGTCCCGTACGGTTCGGGCCCGGACGGAGCTGCATGTAGCCGATGACCTTGCGCTCGAAGTATATCGCGTACGTCACGAAGCCGAGCACGATGAGCAGCATGAGCACGCCCACGGCCAACATGGTGAAAAACCCGGTCCAAGAGAGCGGGTTTTCGAAGTAGGTTTGCATCAGCCATCCACCTCCCCGACGACGATATCGGTCGCTCCAAGAATCGTAACTAAGTTGGTCATCGTCTCGCCGACGAGCAGCTTCGGCAATATTTGCAGATTTACGAACGACGGGCGACGGAACTTCAAGCGGAACGGCTTATCCTTCCCGCGGGAGACGAGGTAACAGCCGATCTCGCCCCGAGGCGATTCGATCGCCGAATAAATCTCGCCCTCCGGCGGCCGGATGACGCGCGGCACCTTGCCGATGACCGGGCCGTCCCCCGGGAAGTTGTCCAACGCTTGCTCGAGAATCCGAAGGCTCTGCTCGATCTCCGCCAGACGGCATAGGTACCGGTCGTAGCAATCTCCGTTCGTCCCTACCGGAACGTCGAAGTCGAACTTTTCGTATAAGCTGTAAGGTTGATCCTTGCGCAAATCCCACTTGACGCCGGTGCAGCGCAGATTGGCGCCGCTCAGACCGTAGTCGATCGCGGTTTGCGCGTCGTACTTCCCTACGCCCTTGATCCGAGACAAGAAAATTTCGTTCCCGCTGACGAGGTCGTCGTACTCCTTCAGCTTCTCGCGCATGTACGGCACGAAATCGCGCACCTTCTGGAGCCAGCCCTCCGGCGCGTCCCATTTGACGCCGCCGACGCGCATATAGAAGTAGGTTAACCGCGCGCCGCACAGCTCGTTGAACATGTCGATGATCTTCTCTCGGTCGCGGAACGCGTACAGGAACGGGCTCATCGCGCCGATGTCGAGCAAATACGTCCCCCACCACACGAGATGGGAAGCGATGCGCTGCAGCTCCATGACGACCAGGCGCAAATATTCCGCCCGTTCCGGTATTTCCAGCTCCATCAGCTTTTCGACCGTATTGCACAGTACATAGTTGTTCGTCATCGCCGATACGTAATCCATGCGGTCCGTATACGGGATGATCTGCGTGTAGGTCAGGTTTTCGGCCAGCTTCTCCGTGCCGCGATGCAGATACCCCATCACCGGCATCGCTTCCTTAATAATTTCGCCGTCCAGCTTGACGACGATCCGGAAGACGCCGTGCGTGCTTGGATGCTGCGGGCCTACGTTCAGCAGCAGTTCTTCGGTTCTTAAGGCCATCTGTCCTTACACCTCCGGGTCGAGCGGTTCGTAGTCTTTGCGCAGCGGGTGGCCGACCCAGTCGTCGGACATCATAATGCGCCTGAGGTCGGGATGACCCGGGAAGTCGACGCCGAGCAGATCGAATACTTCGCGCTCGTTCCAATTGGCCGTCGACCAGAGCGGCGTGACGGAAGGGACGACCGGCGCTTCCCGGTCGGCTTTCACCTTCACGCACACCTCATGCTTCGTGGTCAGGCTCACCAGGTGATAGACGACTTCCAGATGCGTCTCGTGGTCGACGCCGGACAGATTGCGCAAGTAATTCATCCCCGTCTCGGGATGCGTCTTGAGCGTCTCCGCCGTCTTGAACCACTGTTCTCCCTTCACGGTCAGCGTCGGGATCTCTAGGCCCTTCTCGTTAATCGTCGCCGATTCGACCGCTTCCGGACCGACGCTCTCCGCCACGATCGCCGCGATACGGTCGAGCAGCGGCTGGTTCTTCGACGGCTCCTTCGGCTTCGGCGGCTCGGCATCGCCGTCCTCCGCCTTCGCCGCGCGCGGCGCTCTAGCCGGCCGCTCGCCGGCGCCTTCCGCTCTCGGGGCGCGCGCCGGCCGTTCGGCCGCAGCGCCTTCCGCCGCGGGTGCTCCGCCGCCCGCCGCCGCGGCTCGAGCCGCCCGCGCTTCCTGGGCGCGACGGATCTTCGCCTCGCGATCCTCGTCGGTAACCGCTTTCGCGGAAGGATTCTCGACGGTCTCGCCTTGCGAATCCGCGCCGCTTGTCTCCGCGAGCTCCTTCTTGCCTTCGCTGGCCGCTTCCGCGTCGCGCGCTTGCTCCTTGGCGACCTCGTCGCCCGTCGCCTGCAGCGCTTCCGCCCGCTTCACCGTCTCCTCGGTCGGCGTCGCCTTCCCGTCTTCGACCTTCACTTCCGCGCCGACATGATTCGTATGGATTTCTCCGTCCTTATCGGGCTCCGGTTTATACTTCTGAACCTCCGCCTCGTTCTGCGGCATCGATACGTCGGTGCCTTCCGGCGCCGGCTCGGGCGGGTTGCCGCCGGCTTCCTTCGCCAGCTCTTCCGCCGCCTTCTTGATCTTATCGTCTTCCGTCACTGACTCGTCACCCGCTTCCCGGTCTTCGCTTCGTACCGGATCTTCTCTTGCAGCTTATTGATGCCATAGATGAGCGCGGCAGGATTCGGAGGGCAGCCTGGAATATACACGTCTACCGGGACGATCTGATCGACGCCCTTCACGACGGCGTAAGACTTTACGTACGGGCCGCCCGCGGTCGCGCAAGAGCCCATCGCGATGACCCACTTCGGCTCGGGCATCTGATCGTACAGCTTGCGAAGGAGCGGTCCCATCTTTTTCGTAACCGTACCCGCAACGATCATTACGTCCGACTGGCGCGGCGACGTCCGGAAGATGACGCCGAAGCGGTCCAAGTCGTAATGGGACCCGCCCGTCCCCATCATCTCGATCGCGCAGCAAGCGAGACCGAACGTCATCGGCCACAGCGAGTTGCTGCGAGCCCAGGCCTTCAGCTGTTCGAGCGTCGTCATGAAGACGTTGCGCTGCAGCTCCTCGTGTTCCTCCGGCGAAATCTTGCTTAAATCGAGGTCCATTTCAACACCTTCTTCTTCCAAGCGTAGATGAGTCCGATGACGAGCAGCAATACGAATATCAACATTTCCACGACGGCGAACAAGCCGAGCTTATCGTAGGCGACCGCCCACGGGTACAAGAAAACCGCCTCCACGTCGAAAACGACGAACATCAGCGCGAACAAATAATACCGCACGTTAAACCGAACTTGCCCGGACCCTACCGGATCGTTGCCGCTCTCGTAGGTGGTCTGCTTCTGCGCCGTCGGCTTATGGGGCCTCAGCAAGCGGCCGAGCGTCAGCGCGGCGACCGGCAAAAACACGCCGAGCGCCACGAAAATCGCCACCAGCACGTAATTGTTCATGTAATGTTCCAAGTTCTCGATTCCTCCTTGTCGTCGCATCAGGCGTACTTATGGAATTAACAAAGATTGGCTATAAAACGTTACCATTATAACAAAAACTCCAATCGGAGTATATGCAACGGTCGTTTTTGTTGCGAAATCGGATCGAACCGTTCCATGGCGACTCGCGATTTCTAACGGCTAAACTCTCCCTTACCCAACTCCCAGTCTTTCACTCGAGCCGGTTTTCTAACCGTTGCTGCCAGGCTTTCCTTTTTTGCGCTCTTGGAACCTTCGCATCTTCGCCCGGTTCCCGCAGTCTCGCATGCTGCACCAACGGCGGCTATGATTTTTCGTATGATCCAGGAACAGCCATCCGCAGCCGGGCGGCCCTTCGCATCTGCGCACGTCGGCCGCCTGCGTCGAGGTTAGCAGCTCGACGGCGGCCCGGATGACCGGATACAAGGGCCTCAGCCACGCGCTTTCGGATCCGGGCTGCCATTGCCAAACGAATGCGTCGTTAACGAAATCCAACGACAGGTTGGCTCCGACCTCTCGCCACATCCCGTTCAGCATCTCGACGTCTCCCCTGGCGGGAGGCTCCCCGTGCGCGACCGCGCTGAAGATGCGAAATAACCCTTCCCTCACGTCCAAAGCTTTCCTGAACGCCGCTTCGGCTTCCGGCTCTCGCGTCTTCGCCGCGTTCAGCAGCGCTGCACCGGACTCCGGACTCAAGGTTTCGGCGGCTATCGCCCATGCCACGACATCCGCATAACCGTGAAGTCGATCGACCGGCGCGGCGCTGGAATGCCAATCTACCGTATTGCAATAATCGAGGGGCAACGATCCCCCGAGAAAGCTGAACGCCGGCCCCGCTTCCTTGTCATTCAAGTCTTCCACCCCCGCCGAGCGATACTATGTCCACCGTACCATGCCGTATTGACATTGGCAATGTCCTACAGTTACAATCTAACCATCAAAGTATATTTAGGAGGTTATAGCATGGATTTTACCCCCGAGCTTTCGCTAGCGAAACAATTCGAGATGATTTACGAAAGAAACCACTGGTACGCGCCGCTGCGCGACTTGCTCGCAGCCGTCACCCCTGACGAGGCGATTCGCCGCCCCGTTCAAGGCGGGCATACCATTTACGAAATCGTCCATCATCTGTTGTACAGCGCGGAAGAAGCGACGCATCGGTTGGGCGGACGTCCTAGCCAATGGGACGAAGCGAGAAGCTGGGTCGAGACGCCGGCCGCATTGACCGCGGAGGAATGGCAGGCGACGATCGGACGTTACGACGATACGCGACGCGCGTTCCGCGACGCTGCCTTCAAGCTCGGCGACGCCGCGCTGGAGGCCGCCGACGCGAACCGCCCTGCGCCGTATGACCTCGTCCAGCAGATTCTTCATCACGAAGCGTTCCACGCGGGTCAAATCGCTTACATACGGCGCTTGCACGGCCGCGAAGCGCTCCTCTGATCGACATCCGCTTTCTCCCCCACGACGAAAAAGGCGGCCGTCCCTCGGTTCATTCCGAGGTGCGACCGCCTTTTCATTTATTCCCCTTCTACGAAACGAATCCACTGTTCCTTGCCGTCCTGCGTCCAAATCGCTTCATGCGATTTCGAAGCTTCTCCGACGTCGGCGTATGCCCAGTACGTCTTCGATACGTCCGGCCACAACGAAGCGTAATTGCCCGTTAACGGCCCGCGTCCGACGGCCCGGTTGATCATCGTCACCGCTTCGGCTCTCGTCAGATCCCGATTCGGGTAGAAGTTCCCTTCCGGATACCCGTTCATGATCCCCTTCTGACGAAGCGTTTCGACATGATCGATCGCCCAATGCCCCTCCAGGTCGGTGTAGACGGTAGTCGTACCGGTCAGCGGCTCGAGATCGAGGAAGCGCAGCATGGTCGCCGCCATTTCGGCTCTCGTGATCCGTTTGTCGGGGTGGAACTCGCCGTTCTCGTATCCCTTCATGATTCCCGTTTCCTTCATCCGTTCGATGGCCCCGAACGCCCAGTGCGACGTCGGCACGTCGGGATACGACGCGGCGCCGATTCCCGGAGACGCCGTGAATTCTTCGCTCCGCTGCAGGATCCGCGCGAGCATCATCGCCATCTCCGCTCTCGTAATGGAGTTCTCCGGTTTGAACTCGCCGTCGGGATACCCGTTAATGTATTTGTAATGAACGAACGGTTTCGCGACGACGAATTTGAAAGCTTGGCTCTTGGCGCCGCCCGAACCTGCGATCGCCGCCTGTACCTCATACTCGCCTTCCGCCAATTCTCCCGCGAGGAACGTCCACGTCCCTTGCGCGTCGCTCTTCGCGGTCCCGACCTTCCGACCGTTCAAGTATACGTCCACTTGCACATTCGGCGTCGCCTTCCCAACGATGGTGACTTCCCGATCCGTTACGACTTCGTTCCCCTTCGGAGGCGTAATGGACACTTCTTGCTTCGGAACGTCTACGGATTCGACGGAATCGACGGGCGCAGTCGCCGTCGGCGCGTCGGAAACCCGGAAGAACGTGAACGTACTGAATTTTTGCAGCTTGAACTTAAATCCTACGGGAACGTTCCCTTCGTCGGTAACGATCGTTCCGTCCAACGGACCGTCTCCGACTTTCACGATTCTAGTTTCGTCGTCATGCTCGATGAGCAGCCGAATCGAATCGATCTGTTCGGATGTAATCCCAAGTCCCGTCAATGGGAAAATGACTTCCGTTTCGTACCCGACATAGTTCGTGACGATTTCCCTTGGGATGCCTAGCACTTCCGCGGTTTTCCCGCTTCCGGCCTCGGCCTGCATCGTCTGCGCCGTTCGGTTCACGACGACCTGTTTCTCCCCCGCGTCCCGAATCGGAACGATGCGGAAGAACAAGTCGATGCCGGCTTCGGTCAACTGCGAGATGGAATTCGGCTGCAGTTGGATGGCGCCTTCCGGCGTCGTGACGTTCAGCGCGCGGGCTCCCCCGTTTCGTTCGATGACCTGCAGCGCCGCGTTCGCGATCTCGACGGCGATTTCATCCGCCCGCGCGTCCGAAGACGCGTTCGGCTTGTCGTCGAAGTCGATTCGAATATTTCCCGTCACCGAATTTACGATCGCCTGCATCGCCGTGTCCGACATTACTAATTTATCGACGGTTTGCACCGGCGCGCCGTCCGTGCTCAGCGTCGTTCTCGTCACCCTGACGCCTTGATCGACTACCGTATCTCCGACCTTGACCGCGTTCGTCGCGGGCGTCGTTACCTTCTCTTCTTCGAGTTGATTGCTTTTTACGATGAGCAGGAACGTTCTTTCCAGTTTTCGGCCGTCTTTTTCGACGATCGCGGTTAATATGACGTTGACGTCTTCCGCTTGACGATTCACCCTCGTCTTATATTCCGGCACTTCGCCGCCCTGCATTTGCGCTTCCGGTTCGATGTTGATGACGGCCGGCTTGCTCGACTTCCAACCGACGACCGTTTCGTAGGCGCCATCCGCAATCAAGAAGACCGGCAGCGTCACGCTCTCCCAGATATCCCCTTGCGAGAATCGCACTTTGACTTGCTTTAACGCGTCCGCGACGTCGTCGCCGACCCGAACTTTCGCCGAGGGTTCGCTTTCCAAGCCTCCCACTGTCTGCGTTACCGAATAATCGGTACCCGTCGGAACGCCGGCGAAGACGAATGCACCGTTCCCGTCCGCGATCCCCGTCGCTACGAGTCGACCGTCCTTATCGTACAGCTTGAGCGTCGCGTTCGGGTTCCCGCCGGTTGCGGTTACCGTCCCCTCGCCATTGGAGCTGCCGACGGCCGCAACGATTCCCGGCCCGACGTCAACTTTGGAAGAGCGGCCGCTCTCCAAGCCGTCCACCGTTTGGGTCACCGTGTAGTCCGTGGCGACAGGCACGCCGACGAACGTGTACGTCCCGTCGGGGTTCGCTATCCCGGTCGACGTTACGCCCCCGTTCTTGTCATACAGCGTCAATGTGGCGCCGTATACGGCCCCGGTCACGGTGATCGTGCCCGCCCCGTTTCGGCTGCCCGTTATCGTTACCAAGCCCGTGCCAACCGACACTTTGTTGGATACGGCGCTTTCGATGCCGTCGACGGTTTGCGTGGCCGCGTAGTCGGTTCCCGGAAGCACCCCTTGGAACGTGTAGCTTCCGGTTCCGTCGGCGATTCCGCTTCCGACGACGTTCCCCAGCTTGTCATAAAGTGTAACCACCGTATCGTATACCGCGCCGGTTACCGTGACCGTTCCTTCGCCGCCGACACTTCCGACCGCGACGACGGCGCCGGGGCCGACCGCGACTTTGTTCGACAAGGCGCTCTCCACGCCGTTCACGGATTGGGTCGCTGCATAATCCGCCCCGAACGCCACTCCTGTGAACGTGAACCGCCCTTCGGCGTCTGCCGTTCCGGTTGCGACCGGTACCCCGAACTTATCGTACAACGCGAGCGCCGCGTTCGGGGAAGCTGCGCTTACCGTTACGGTTCCCGCTCCGTCTACGCTTCCGACCGCCGTAACGGGAGGCGTCGTCGGCACGGTGACCGGACCCGAGCGATTCCCGCTCTCTACCGCGGCGCCCGTCGTCGGCGTTGCCGCGTTCTTCGGCGTCACCTCGAACGCGATGTACTTGCCGACGTCCGCCTGCGTCAACGTGTAGGTCGGGCTTGTCGCTCCCTCGATCGCTTCGCCCGTTCCGCCCGTCGCCGCATCATACCGCAGCCAGCGGTACGTCGTCCCCGACTCCTCGTCGCCGTTCGCGTCGGCATAGTCATACGCGCCGGTCAGCTGCGACCCTACTTGCGCCGTCCCGCTCACCGTCACGTTGCTCGCCGTCGGCGCCGCGCCTGCCGAAGCTACCGGGCCCGAACGGTTCGCGCTCTCTACCGCGGCGCCCGTCGTCGGCGTTGCCGCGTTCTTCGGCGTCACCTCGAACGCGATGTACTTGCCGACGTCCGCCTGCGTCAACGTGTAGGTCGGGTTTGTCGCTCCTTCGATCGCTTCGCCCGTTCCGCCCGTCGCCGCGTCATACCGCAGCCAGCGGTACGTCGTCCCCGACTCCTCGTCGCCGTTCGCGTCGGCATAGTCATACGCGCCGGTCAGCTGCGACCCTACTTGCGCCGTCCCGCTCACCGTCACGTTGCTCGCCGTCGGCGCCGCGCCTGCCGAAGCTACCGGGCCCGAACGGTTCGCGCTCTCTACCGCGGCGCCCGTCGTCGGCGTTGCCGCGTTCTTCGGCGTCACCTCGAACGCGATGTACTTGCCGACGTCCGCCTGCGTCAACGTGTAGGTCGGGTTTGTCGCTCCTTCGATCGCTTCGCCCGTTCCGCCCGTCGCCGCGTCATACCGCAGCCAGCGGTACGTCGTCCCCGACTCCTCGTCGCCGTTCGCGTCGGCATAGTCATACGCGCCGGTCAGCTGCGACCCTACTTGCGCCGTCCCGCTCACCGTCACGTTGCTCGCCGTCG